>CAMFIE010000016.1 GCA_945952315.1 uncultured Rhizobium sp.
AAATCCTCTCTTCTCAATTAAGCCAATTCTGTCTCGGGGGCGCTGATGTCGGACAAGCATCGACCGACGGGCTTGCGAAGACGTCGCCACAGATGGCGGCGGTCAGAAGGCCAGGGCCGACAAATCCTGCATGGGCCGGTTCATGTCCGGCCCCGCCGCCCGATATCACCGCGACGCGGGATTTGTCCCAATCCGCCCGGACGACGACCCGGATGAACGGACCGCCGTCCAGCCGCGCCAATGACCCGCCCGAGGAGGCCACCAGCCCCTCGATCGCCTCGGTGACGATGGTCTCTCTCGAATTGATGAAATGGGTCATGCGGATTTTCTCTGATGTGAGGGGTGGAAGACCCTCGCCGGATGCTGGGAGTCCGCATCCGGCGAGGGGACAAGGCGGCGGTCAGAGGCCGGCCCAGGTGGCATCCGCCCGCGCCCCCTTGTTCTTCTTGCTGAGGCACCGTGATCGGTGCCTGCCGGTTCAGTTGATAACGTTGGCGTAGAACTTCGCTTCAACATCGGCCATGTCGATGGCCGCCAGATCCTCGGGCAAGACATAGGCGTCGGCGTCGGCATGGACCTTTGTCTTGTCGAAGTCATTCGCCCCGGCGATGTAGTCATTGGTCACATGGCGGGTGGTCTCGATGTCGATTCCCGACATCCCGATGTCCTTGAGGATCTTGAAGAACGCGTCCCATGCCGGAATATCGTGCTCACCCCAGCCGGCGCGGCTTGCCATGTCGCCCCTGAAGGTGCGGTGGATCTGCATCAGGCTTTCGGTGCCCGCCCGCGCGCCATAGTTGGCCCGGGTGGTCGGTAGCGCCTTGAACACGATCTCGGCGGCTGCGCGCGGGTTGCGGTCGGCGAATTCGCTGCCCATGGCCCAGCCACGCAGATATTTCTTCAGGAACTCCAGCCGTTCCGGGTCTTCCAGATCCGCCCGTCGCACCACCAGCGAATTGGACGGCAGGGGCGAGCCGCGCATCCCGAGCCAGTAGTCGAAGTCCAGCCCCTTGGCCCCCAGATCGGCACGCAGTCCCTCCCATGCCAGGCAGGCATCGCCCTGCCCGCCCGCCAGCGCCATCGTCCAGGTGGGCCAGCCAGCCTCGACATAGGTGATCTTCTTGGGGTCCACACCCACGGCGGCGAACATCGGGTCGGCGATGGCCTGCCAGGCGGCCGAGCCCAGAAGCACCGTCTTGCCCTCCAGCCCCTTGAGGTCGGCCATCCCTTCGCCCTTGCGGAAGGCGATGTTGAAGAGGTCGAGGAACCCGCTGCCGAAGACCGAGACGAGGTCCATGCCGTTGTTGATGGCGAACGACAGCACGCCGGGCGAAGGGAAACCGATGTCGGCCTGTTCGACGGCCAGGAACTTCACCACGGCCGTCCCGTCGGATGGCCCCGGCTCCATGGCGGTTTCCACGCCAAGGTCGCCGAAATAGCCCATCTCCTTTGCCACCCAGTAGGGGTAATCGTCCATCACCTCGATCGTGCCGCGCGGGCTGATCCAGGTGAAGGGTGAGGCATAAGGCTTCGCCTCGGCCGCCGTGGGCGCGGTCAGTGCGCCGCCAAGGATCGTCGTGGTCACAAGGCCGCTTGCGCTGACCTGCAGCAGACGTCTGCGCGTCATCATATGGTGATCCATTGGATCTTCCTCCCTTTTCTTGATTGTGCCGCTGTTGGTGACTTAGGGACGGACGCGGCAGCCCGCCCCCCGATTGGCCCGGGTCAGCTTTCCCAGCCGGCCAGTTTCTTGCCCACCCAGAAGAAGAAGGCGTAGATCGTGATGCCTGTAACGGCGAGGATCAGGATGCAGGCAAAGAATTCCGGCATTCGCAAGGTCGAGGAATAGGTGGTCAACCGGCTGCCAAGGCCAAAACCGCCGCCCGACATCTCGGCCCCCACCGCAGTGATCATCCCGAAAATCGCGCCGATCATCAGGCCCACGATCACCATGGGCATCGCCATGGGGATGCGGATCTTGGTGAAGATCTGTAGGGTCGATGCGCCATAGGAACGGGCGAGCGAGATTTTCATCGTGTCCACGCGGCGGAAACCCGTGGCCGCGTTGATCATCAACATCGGGCTAGATGCCAGGGCCACTGCAATGATGCGGGGCGTGTAGCCGAAGCCGAAGTTGAGGATCAACAGCGGAACCAGCGCCAGCATGGGCGTGGTGACCAGAAGCAGGATGTAGGGCGTGATCACCTTTTCCACGAAGGGGAACTGTGTGATGACAGCTGCCAGGACTAGCCCCACTGACGCACCGATGGCATAGCCCGCGAACAGCTCGACCAGCGTATAGCCGTAGTGCTGCAGGATCGTCGGCATTTCGGCCGAGGCAAAGACGCTACCTATGGCCGAGGGCGTGGGCAGCACGTATTGCGGCACCTCGAAGAACCGCAACAGGAACTCGCCCCCACCGATCACGGTCACTGCCACCGCGATGATGGCGATGACCTCGCGCAGACCCTGACCGCCCAGCCCGCTGGCCAGCCCTGTTGGTGTTGCGATGCTGGACGCGCTCATGCTGCCCCCTTCGCCGCGTTCGGCGCTTTTGGCTGATGCTGGATGTCGTGCTTGATGAGGTTGACGAGGTCGAAGAACTCGCGCGTTTCCATCAGATCAAGCGATCGGGGCCGTGCGAAGGGCGCATCCACGACGCGCGAAATCTGCCCCGGTCGCGCCGACATGATGTAGACCTTGTCGGCGAGATAGACGGCCTCGGCGATGGAATGGGTGATCAGGATCACCGTCTTGCGGGATCCGATGATATTGGCAAGGCGCGGATCAATCCCGGCTATTCCCTGATTGGCCGTCTGAAAGGCATGGCAGAACTGCGCGGTGTCATGCACGGGGCCGCCGCGATGCACAAAATGCTTTCCCCATGACGCATGGCGTGACCTGTCCTGGCATGGCTGCGGGTTGCCCACGCGCTTGGGGATAGTCGCGGCGGCTTGAAGGTCGTCAATCGGGCGTCATCCGGGCGGCTTGGGCCGGATCAGCGCAGGCAGGGTGCATTTCGGGATTGCCTACACCCCGATTGCATGCCATCCACCGTGCATTCCCACGCAACCGCGCCGGTCGGCCGAACGGATTGTCCATGGTTACCATCAAACAAATTGCAGACGCCGTAGGGGTGTCTTCGGCCACTGTGTCGCGCGTGCTGAATTTTGACAGCACGTTGTCGGTCAGTGCCCAGACCCGCAAGTCCATCGTCGAGACGGCCGAGGCGCTGAACTATGCCACGCCCCGCAACCGCAATCGCAAGTCCGACCAGACAAGGCTTGGACAAAAGATCGCGCTGGTGCATTTTCTGCGCCCGGACCAAGAGTTGGTGGACCCCTATTATGTCGGCATCCGGCTGGGCATCGAAAGCCGCTGCAATGAGCTGAAACTTGAGGCGATGCAGGTCTATCATACCGATTCCGTGCCAGACCCCGCGCTGTTGAAAGCCGCAGCCGGGGTGATTGTCATCGGCCTGCACAGCGGTGCGGAAATCGACTGGGTCATGTCGCATAACCCCAATGTCGTGTTTGCGGATTTCTCTCCGGTTGGTGATGAACATGACAGTGTTCGCAGCGATCTGGATCTGGCGATGCGCAAATTGTTGCAGGCCCTGGATGATCAGGGCTATCGGCGGATGGCGTTCATCGGCTGGGATAATACCAGTTCCCGCAGCACCACCAGCATTTTTGATCGTCGTCTGCCCGCCTATCAGGATTGGATGCGCGCCAAGGGTCGGTACGAGCCTGACCTGTGCTGCATTGGCGATAACACCGAACAAAGCGGTTACGAGTTGACGCTGAACCTGCTGCAAAGCGGCGCGCGGCCTGATGCCCTGATTACAGGCAACGACAATATGGCGGTGGGGGCCTATCGCGCCATTCACGAATCCGGCCTGAAAATTCCGGGTGATATTGCCGTGGCCAGCTTTAACGACATTCCTGTGGCGCAGTTTCTTAATCCGCCGTTGACCACCGTGCGGTTGCCTGCCGAAGAGATTGGGCAGAATGCGGTGGATCTGCTGTTTGAGCGGTTGTCGGGGCGCAGCACGCCCAAATGCATCCTGCTGTCGTCGCGTGTGATCCTGCGGGCAAGCACGCGCGGCAAGGGGAAGTCGGGCGTGAAGTAAAATTTTACTAAATTTACTTGCGCGACGTATCGGAACGCGCTAGCCTTCCAGTTGCGAGACCAGAAAATGAGTCTCGGTCATGGGAGGAAAACATGAATCAAATGCTTATCCGCGCGCGAAAGTCGGTCTTCTTGGCCACCGGCATCAGCCTGCTGGCGATGACGTCGGCCTTGGCAGGAGAAGTCACAGTCTGGAGCTGGGACCCGAATTTCAACGGCGCGACGATGAAAGAGGCGGCGGCCCGTTATTCAGCTTCGCACCCCGATATGACGATCAATCTGGTTGATTTCGCCAAGACAGACCTTGAACAGAAGCTGCAGGCGCAATTGGCATCCGGCACCACCGAGGGCCTGCCGGACATCGTGCTGATCGAAGATTATGGCGCCCAGAAATACCTGCTGTCCTTCCCCGGCGCGTTTGAGCCGCTGAATGGCAAGATCGACTACAGCGGCTTTGCCCCCTACAAGGTTGAGCTGGCCACCGTAGACGGCAACACCTATTCGATGCCCTTCGATTCCGGCGTGACCGGCCTGTTCTATCGCACCGACATTCTGGCCGAAGCGGGTTATTCCGCCGCCGATCTGCAAGACATTGACTGGGACCAGTTTATTGAAATCGCCAAAGTGGTGAAGGAAAAGACCGGCCATCCGATGTTGGGCGTGGATCTGAACGACGCCGGGGCGCTTCGGATTTTGCTGCAATCCATGGGCGGCTGGTATTTCACCGCCGATGGCCAGCCGGCGATTGCGGGTGATGCCAAGTTCAAGGCGGCGCTGTCCACCTATGCCAAGCTGTTGCAGACCAAGGAAATCTACAAGCCGGTGTCTGGCTGGACGGAATACACCGGCGGTTTTGTCAGTGGCGAAGTGGCCTCTGTCTTTACCGGCGTCTGGATGACGGCCACGATCAAGGCCGCCAACATGTCGGGCCAGTGGGGCGTGGCCCCGTTGCCGAAAATGCCGGGTGTCGAAGGTGCGACCCATGCTTCGAACCTTGGTGGTTCCAGCTGGTACGTGCTGTCGTCGTCGGCGGAAAAGGATGAGGCTGTGGATTTCCTGGCCGAAGTCTGGGGCAAGGACGTTGATTTCTATCAGAAAATCCTGGTCGATCAGGGTGCGCTTGGCTCGCTTCTGGCCGCGCGTGAGGGCGAAGCCTACAAGGCCAACGATGCCTATTTTGGCGGGCAGGCCGTGTGGCAAAGCTTCTCGGACTGGTTGGCGGCGGTTCCTGCTGTGAACTACGGCATCTTCACCAATGAAGTGGACGCAGCCGTTACGGCGCAATTGCCCGCACTGGCCGAAGGCGGCTCGATTGATGACGCCATCGCTGCGATTGACGCGCAAGTGCGCGCGCAGATCCAGTAACCCAAGCCTGACCGGGGCAACCGCGCCCCGGTCAGGTGTATGCAAGACCACAGCGCCACCGGGACACGGGGGGGCGGTGCTGTGGTCCTTGACCGAACTTTGGGGGGAGCTATGGCAAAATCGCGCATCGGTCGCGCCGAGCAACGCAGCGGCTGGCTGTTCATCGCGCCCACTTTGGTGCTGTTGGGCCTGTTCATGGTATATCCGATCATCTGGTCACTGTGGATGAGCTTTCAGACCGGACGTGGGATGAGCCACAGCTTTGGCGGCCTGACCAATATCATCCGGCTGACGCAAGATCCGGTGTTTCTGCGGGCGCTGACCAATACCGGAATCTTTCTGGTGGTGCAGGTGCCCATCATGATCGTGTTGGCCCTGCTGTTCGCGGCGGCGCTGAATAACCCCAAGCTGCGGTTCCGTGGCTTTTTCCGCACGGCGATCTTCCTGCCCTGTGTCACCTCGCTGGTGGCGTATTCGATCCTGTTCAAGTCGATGTTCGCCAGCGATGGCGTCATCAATGATCTGGCCATCGCATTGCATCTGATGGATGCGCCGATTTCATGGCTGGGCGATCCGTTCTGGGCCCGCACCGTGATCATTCTGGCCATCACCTGGCGTTGGATCGGGTACAACATGATCTTTTATCTGGCCGCGATGCAGAACGTCGACAAGTCGATCTACGAGGCGGCGCGGATTGATGGCGTTCCGGCCTGGGCGCGGTTTGTCTACATCACCTTGCCGATGTTGAAACCGGTGATCCTGTTCACGACGGTGATTTCCACCATCGGCACGCTGCAACTGTTTGATGAGGTGAACAACATCACCATGGGGGGGCCGTCGGATTCGACGCTGACGCTGTCGCTGTACATCTACAACCTGACCTTCAAGTTCATGCCCAGTCTCGGTTATGCCGCGACGGTGTCTTATGTGATCGTCATTCTGGTTGCGGTGCTGTCTTTCCTGCAGTTTCTGGTCGCAAGGGATCGCAAGGCATGACCCGGATTTTTGCACAGCTGCGCTTGGGGCTGGTTTATGGCGCGCTTTCACTGGCGGCGTTCGTGTCGATCTTTCCGTTCTTCTGGATGCTGGTCGGCACCACCAACACCGCCAACGACATCATCAAGGGCAAGGTGACTTTTGGCAGTGCGCTGTTTGACAACATCGCCAATCTGTTCGCGCAGGTGGATATGCTGCAGGTGTTCTGGAATTCGGCCTTTCTGGCGATTGTGGGCACCATCCTGACCTTGGCCATATCATCGCTGGCGGGCTATGCGTTCGAGATGTTTCCGTCCAAAACCCGCGAGCGCGTGTTCGCGGTGCTGCTGCTGACGCTGTCGATCCCGTTTGCAGCGATCATGGTGCCGCTGTTCGTGATGATGGCCAAGCTGACGCTGATCAACACCTTCACCGCCATCCTGCTGCCCAGCATCGCGTCGGTCTTCATCATCTTCTACTTCCGTCAGGCCACCAAAGCCTTTCCGCATGAATTGCGCGATGCGGCCAAGATTGACGGGCTGAAGGAATGGCAGATCTTTCTTTACATCTACCTGCCGGTGATGCGGTCCACTTATGCCGCTGCCATCATCATCGTGTTCATGGCGAACTGGAACAACTACCTGTGGCCACTGATCGTCTTGCAGACCAACGACAACAAGACGCTGACGCTGGTCGTCTCATCGCTCGCCTCGTCCTACTACCCGGATTACGGCGTTGTCATGGTGGCAACCGTTCTGGCGACCCTGCCCACCATCATTGTTTTCTTCCTGCTTCAGCGTCGCTTTGTCGAAGGGCTGACAGGGTCTGTCAAATAAGGTTGACCTGCTATGCGCCTCTGCACTGACTTCAATGACAACTGGCTGTTTCAGGGCCGCGATACCGTGCGCCTGCCACACAACGCGGTGGACCTGCCGTTTTCGTATTTCGACGAAAAGGCCTATCAGCGCCGCTTTACCTATCAAAAGACCTTTGCCGCCGATCCTGCTTGGGCCGGCCAAGAGGTGTTGTTGCGCTTTGATGCCGCAATGGCGAACGCGCGGGTGCTGTTGAATGGGGTGGAACTGATCACCCATGCCGATGGCTATACCCCGTTCGAGGCCCGACTGACCGGGCAGGTGCTGGCCGGTGACAACACGGTGACGGTGGAAATCGACGGCAGCGAGAACCCCGAGATTCCGCCCTTTGGCGGCGTGATTGATTACCTGACCTATGCGGGCCTGTACCGTGAAGTCTGGCTGATCGTGAAGGCCCCGGTTTCCATTGGCCTGCACAAGATCGAAACCCCCTATGTGCTGGCGGCGCAGAAATCGGTGACGGTGGATGTGGCGTTGGACAACCCGCAGGGGCTGCCCCTGTCGGGTTCCCTGACCGCGACCCTGCGCGATGCGGCAGGGCAGGATGTGGCCAGCACCCGTGCGACGGTGACGGGTGACGGGCTGCGGATTGAGTTGGCCGGACTGACAGGCATCGCGCTGTGGGATATTCAGAACCCCGCACTTTACCATCTGCATCTTGATCTTGAAACGCCCCACGGGCGCGATGCCACCGCGACCCGCTTTGGCTTTCGCCATGTGGCCTTTACCGCCGAAGGCTTTGCGCTGAACGGCAAGCCTTTGAAGCTGCGCGGGTTGAACCGGCATCAGTCGTTTCCTTATGTCGGCTATGCCCTGGGCCGTGCGGCGCAAGAACGCGATGCGGATATTCTGAAATATGGTCTGCGGCTGAACACGGTGCGCACATCGCATTATCCGCAGTCCGGCTATTTTCTGGATCGGTGCGATGAAATTGGCCTGTTGGTTTTTGAGGAAATTCCCGGCTGGCAGCACATCGGCGGTGAAAAGTGGAAGGCGGAATCGGTGGAAAACGTGCGCCGGATGATCCGGCGCGACTGGAACCATCCGTCGATTTTCATCTGGGGTGTGCGGATCAACGAGTCGCAGGATGATCACGATTTCTATGCTGAAACCAACCGGGTTGCGCGGGCGCTGGATGCGACGCGGCCGACGGGCGGCGTGCGCTACATCAGCGAAAGCGAGCTGCTGGAAGACGTCTATACGATGAATGATTTCATCCTTGGCAACGAAGAGCTGGGCGGAAACCGCCCGCGCACGCCCTTGCGACCGCAGCAGGAAGTCACCGGGCTTGACCGCGTGGTGCCCTATATGATCACCGAATTCGGCGGCCATATGTACCCGACCAAAAGCCACGATCAGGAACAGCGGCAGGCCGAGCATGTCTTGCGCCACCTTGAGGTGCTGAATGCGATGTACGGCGACCCGCAGATTGCCGGGGCCATCGGCTGGTGCGCCTTTGACTACAACACCCACAAGGACTTTGGCTCGGGGGACCGGCTGTGCCACCATGGTGTGATGGACATGTTCCGCGAGCCAAAGTTTGCGGCATCGGTCTATGCCAGCCAAGGCGATCCGGCCGAGGGCGTGGTGCTGACCCCTGTAACCTTCTGGGCGCGCGGTGAGCGCAACATCGGCGGGGTGCTGCCGCTGATCGTGCTGACCAACTGTGACGAGGTGGAGCTGCGCTATGGTCAGTTTGCCCCCAAACGCATCCCTGCCGCCCGCGACCGGTTCCCGCATCTGCCCTATGCGCCGGTGATCGTTGATTCGAGCAACTTCACCAAAGAAGAGCTGGGTCACTGGGGCATGACATGGGAACCGGTAACGATCACCGGCTATATCAATGGCAAGCCGGTGGCCGAGACGCAGTTCGTCTGCGATGCGGTGCCGACGACGCTGCAAGTGGTGGCCGATGCGACGCGGATCGGTCGCAACGATGCGGTGCGGGTGATGGTCCGGATGCTGGATCAGGCCGGGCACAAGCTGCCCTTCTATCCTGAACCGGTGACGATCGAGGTATCAGGCCCGGCCAGCCGTCTGGGTCCGGCTTGTGTGCCATTGCGGGCGGGGTCCACCGGGTTCTGGGTGCAGGCCACGGGCGCGGGGCCGATCGAGGTGAAGGTACATTGTGACCGTCTGGGTGTGACGTCCATCCACCTGACAGCCGAATAGGGGGCATCGGATGACCGGGTTGAAACTGCGTGGGGTGCGGAAGTCTTACAACGCTGTCGAGGTGATCAAGGGCGTTGACCTGGACATAGCACCCGGAGAATTCGTGGTCTTTGTCGGGCCTTCGGGTTGCGGCAAATCAACGTTGCTGCGGATGATTGCCGGGCTGGAAGAAATCAGCGGTGGCGATCTGTTCATCGGTGACAAACGGATGAATGACGTGGACCCCGCGCAGCGTGGCATTGCCATGGTGTTCCAAAGCTATGCGCTTTACCCGCATATGACGGTGCGCGAAAACATGGGGTTTGCGCTGCGCTTTGCCAAAAAGCCAAAGGATGAAATCGCGCAGGCGGTGAACGAGGCGGCGCGGATTCTGGAATTGGGGCCGCTGCTGGACCGCCGCCCCAAGGATCTGTCTGGCGGACAACGCCAGCGTGTGGCCATTGGCCGCGCGTTTGTGCGTCATCCCGATGTGTTCCTGTTCGATGAACCCCTGTCCAATCTGGACGCCGAATTGCGCGTCCATATGCGGATCGAAGTGGCGCGGCTGCACAAGGAGCTGGCCACGACCATCATCTATGTGACCCATGATCAGGTCGAGGCGATGACACTGGCCGACAAGATCGTGGTGATGCGGGCGGGTGTGGTTGAACAGGTCGGCTCGCCTTTGGCGCTGTATGATGATCCCGACAACCTGTTTGTGGCGGGCTTTATCGGCAGCCCGAAGATGAACTTTCTGGCTGGTGTGGTCGAGCAGGACACGGTGCGTCTGCCCGAGTTTGGCAACCAGTCGATCCCTTTGGGTCACCTGACCCACCCACCGGCGCAGGGCAGCGAGGTGACAGTGGGCATCCGACCTGAAAGCTTCAAACGAGGCGGCGATGCCGGGTTGGAACTGACCATCGAGATTGTCGAACATCTGGGCAATGAAAGCTTTGCCTATGCGCGCCAATCCGGTGGCCAGATGCTGACGCTTGCGACCGAGAACGGCCGCAGCCTGCAGCCCGGTCAACGGATCGCCGCGCGGTTCAACCCCGCGCAGATCATGGTTTTTGACAAGTCGGGTCAGCGTATCCGCTAGGTGTGAGTTCTCAGGAGGTTGTTCACCCGAAGCGGGGTTAGGCTGCAATCGCCAAACTCCAGCCGAGGACTCCGCAGGATGAACAACCCACACAAAGGTGCCCGTCTTACCGTCTACAGTCGAGAGCAGATCGTCGCCCGTATTCAGGCTGGCACGAAGAGCGCCGAGGTGGCCGCCGCCTTCGGTGTTTCCCTCCGCACGGTGCGCAAGTGGCTGGCGCGGTTCCGTGCGGGCGGGCAAGCGGCGCTCTCCAACCGCGCAAGCGCGCCCGCCCGCGTGGCGCGACGCCTGCCGGATCGCCTGGTCGCGCTGGCCCTGCACCTGCGGCTGGCAGGGGCGGAGATCGCGCGCAAGCTGGGCCTTGCCCGCTCGACCGTGGCGCGCTGGCTGGCGCGGGCGGGGATGGGGCGGCTGGCCCGGCTCGACCCGCCCGAACCCGTGCGGCGCTACCAGCGCGCCCGGCCGGGCGAACTCATCCATCTGGACATCAAGAAACTGGGCCGCTTCGACCGGCACGGCCACCGCGTCACCGGAACGCGGAGGGGCTGCCGCAACCGTGGCGCGGGCTGGGATTTCGTCCATGTCGCGGTCGATGACACGACGCGGCTGGCCTATGTCGAGGTGCTGGGCGACGAGCGCCGCGACACCACCACCGCTTTCCTGCTGCGCGCCCTGCGCTGGTTCCGTGCGCGTGGCATCCGCGCCGAGCGCGTGATGACCGACAACGTCGGCCTATCGTTCCCGCCGCTTTGCCAAGGCGCTGCGGCTTCTGGGCATCCGCCACATCTTCACCAGACCCTGTCCGTCGTCGAATGATTTGAGACTTTTTGGGCTTTAGAAGAATGGTGCTTGCGCGTCGCGCGGCGGATGTCCTTGATCGTCTTCTCTGCCGCAGATGTCTGCGGCCCGGATTTCTGTCTCATCTTCGCTTCCTTCGATAGAGCTACGATGAGCCGAAAATCCTCTCTTCTCAATTAAGCCAATTCTGTCTCGGGGGCGCTGATGTCGGACAGCAGCATCTCTTCTTGAGGCTTCGCCGCCTGACAGCCGCATTGACTGGAGAATATTCAGAACGATGACGGGTTCCATGGCGTTGAGCTGTAGCTGACCAGCGCTCGCCGCAAGCGTCACCACCAAGTCGTTTCCAATCACTTGAAATCCGATTTGATTCATCATCTCAGGTATGACGGGATTGACCTTGCCGGGCATGATCGAAGATCCGGCCTACATTGCAGGAAGTGATATTTCACCAAGCCCTGCTCTCGGGCCACTCGCCAGCAGTCGCAGATCGTTACATAGCTTCGACAACTTCACCGAAATCCGCTTTAGCACTCCGGAAACCGAAACGAAGGCGCCGGTATCTGATGTGGCCTCGATCAAATTCCGGGCGGGCCTGATACTCACGCCGGAGATGTCGGAGAGGTGCCTGCAAGCAATATCGGAGAAGCCTACCGGAGCGTTCAATCCGGTGCCGATCGCGGTGCCCCCGAGGTTCACCTCTGTCATTAGATTAGTTGATTGATGCAGCTGGAGGATGTCCTCGTCGATCGTTTCCGCAAAAGCGTCAAACTCCTGTCCCAGAGTCATGGGTACCGCATCTTGCAGCTGCGTCCTTGCAACCTTCACAACGTCGGCGAAGGACACGCCTTTCCGCCTCAGCTCGGCGACGAGCGAGCGCTGTGCGGCCATAACCCTTTCGCACCCGCTTACAACCGCAAGGCGGATAGCGGTAGGATAGACGTCGTTCGTCGACTGTGAAAGATTGACATGATCGTTCGGGTGAATCCTGGAATAGGTGCCCGGACTGAAGCCAAGATCCAGAAGGGCCAGGTTGGCAATGACTTCGTTAACGTTCATGTTGGTCGACGTTCCGGCCCCGCCCTGCATCATGTCCACCGGGAAGTGAGGCCTGAGAATATCGCCCTCGATAAGCCTCTCGCATGCCCTGTCGATTGCAGCGCCTAATTCGGCATCCAGCAGTCCAAGCTCAACGTTTGACCGAGCGGCGGCCTGCTTTACCATTGCGAGCGATACGACGAATTCCGGAAAGTCATGGAGCTGCAGCTGCGACACGTCAAAATTGACTGCCGCCCTCATTGTGTGGATGCCGAAAAGGGCGTCTGCGGGAACGGCGAGGTCGCCAAGCTGATCGTGTTCGGTCCGTGTGTGCACTCGCGCATTCCCCAAGCATGTCCGCAGCCCATAGAGGCGACTAGTACGCCGCCTCCCGTTGTTCAGAGCGCTAGAAGAGGTGTCATCCCCGGTTTATGCAGACGACTTTGGGCTGGGTCATTTCCTCGAAGGCGAAGCGAACGCCTTCGCGTCCCATGCTGCCATACTTGGACCCGCCGAAGGGCATGGCATCGAAGCGGTAGTCGGAAGAATCATTGATCATTACGCCACCGGCATCGATCCTACGGGCAGCTTCCACAGCTAGGTTCAAGTCGTTGGTGAAGATACCCGCATGCAGGCTGTAGTCAGTGTCATTGGCAAGATCGATAGCATCTTCGAACGACATGAATGGGACCAGCATTACCACCGGTGCAAAAGCTTCTTCCTTCCACAGCCGGCATCCGAAGGCCCGGCCCTCTAGCACTGTGGGGCGATAGAGGGAACCTTCGCGACGATGACCGCAAAGCAGCGTCGCGCCGTTCGCGATGGCATCCTCAACCACCGCCTCGATATGCAGCGCGGCTTTCGTAGATATCATCGGTCCGACGTCGGTATCTTCAAGGAGAGGATCCCCAGATTTCAATGCCAGAGTCTGCGCGACGAACTCGCTACGGAAGCGCTCGTAGATCGACTGGTGGACCAGAATACGCTGGGCGCCGATACAGTTCTGACCGGCGGCCCAGAAGGCGCCGGATACGCAGCTTTCCACGGTCTTGTGGAAGTCGCAGTCGGGCATGACGATAACAGGCGCGTTGCCGCCGAGTTCCATCGCCACCTTCTTCAATCCGGCGATACGCGTGATCGCTTCGCCAGTCGCGAAACCGCCGGTGAAGGAAACCATGCGAACGTCCCGCGCGGCGACCAGGGCTCTGCTCAGATCCGCGTTGCCGGCCGCCAGGATGATTACGTCCTCCGGCAGTCCCGCCTTCACGAATGCGGAGACAAGGTTGGCGGCAGACAGGGGCGTCAGCTCCGACGGCTTCAACAGCACGGCGTTTCCACCGGCGATCGCAGGTCCGAGCTTGTGAGCGACCAGATTAAGTGGGTCGTTGTAAGGAGTAATGGCAGTGATGATGCCGAGGGGCTCTCGTGTGAACCAGCCCTGCCGGATTTCGGATCCGGCATAGGCATCGAACGGCACCACCTCTCCGGCATTTCGCTTGGCTTCTTCCGCAGAAAGTTTCAGGGTGTTGACGCAGCGCGAAACTTCCTTGCGCGCCTGTCTGATCGTCTTGCCCGCCTCCAGCACGATGGTACGCGCGAATGCGCCAGACTGCTCCTGAACGATGGCGGCCGCCTTCTCGAGAATGTCCGCCCGCTGGTGGCGCGGCATAGCGCGGGATCTGGCTGCACCCCGACGGGCACGATCCACGAGGGCGGCGACTTGCTGGGCCTCAGTAGCAGCGATGCTGCCCACGTGGGATCCGTCGTACGGATTGAATACCTTTATCTCGTCTTGAATGGCGGACACGCGAAGTTCTGCAGCGGCCATGGGCAGCTCCCTCCCTGACAGATTCTGTTGAGGTGTGACACCGCACTCCGACAGGAACGCGGCAACGGCCTCCGTGAAGGCCGGGCGGGCGGCCGAAAGGACCGCCCGCAGATCGATCAGATCTTGTGGCCTTCGGCCACCAGTTCGTCCATTACGCTTCGTACGGCGCTTTCCGCTATAGCGACTATCTCTTCGATTTCCGACTTCGTGACGACAAGAGGAGGAGCGAAGCCCAAGATATCGCCGTGCGGCATGGCCCGCGCGATCAGTCCTCGTTCTCGAGCAGCCTTTGAGACTCTCGCGCCTACCTTGAGCGACGCATCGAAGCGCTTCTTGTTTTCACGGTCTCCGACGAACTCTATAGCTCCCATAAGGCCGACGCCGCGTACTTCGCCGACTATCGGCAGCTGGGCAAACTTCTCCTTGATCTGTGCCTGGAAGAATGCGCCAACGTCCCTCGCATTGCCCGGCAGATCTTCCTTCTCGACGAGATCAAGGACGGCATTCGCGGCGGCGGCTCCGATCGGATGTCCGGAATAGGTGTAGCCATGCGAGAAAGCACCGACCCTGTCCGCTCCATCTTCGAGAACCTGATACACCTTTTCGCCGACGATGGACGCCGAGAGCGGAAAATAGGCCGAGGTCAAGCCCTTGGCGATGGTGATCAGATCCGGTTCGATCCCATAATGCTGGGAGCCGAACATGGATCCGGTCCTGCCGAACCCGGTAATGACTTCGTCTGCAATAAGCAGCACGTCATACTTTTTCAGGACAGCCTGAATCGCCGCCCAGTATCCCTCAGGCGGAGGCGTGATGCCGCCCGTGCCAAGTACCGGTTCCGCTATGAAGCCACCGACGTTGTCCGGGCCGAGCGTTTCGATGAGCTGGTCAAGTTCGGCAGCGCGTCGAGCCGAAAATTCTGCTTCGGTCTCGCCCGGATTTGCTCCCCAGTAATGGTGCGGGACACCGGTATGAACAACCTGCGGCAGCGGCAAGTCCATGTGGTCATGGTAGAAGCTCATGCCGGTCATTGAACCGGAGATGACACTGCAGCCATGATAGCCCCGCTCGCGGGAGATGATCTTCTTCTTGGAAGGCTTACCCCTGAGATTGTTGTAATACCAGACCAGCTTGGCGTTAGTCTCATTGGCGTCGGAGCCGGACATGCCGTAGAAGACCTTGCTCATCCTACCGGGCGCCATGCGAACGAGACGGTCCGAGAGGATCGCAAGCTCGTCGGTCGTATGAGCAGCGTAGGAATGGTAGTAGGCAAGCCGATAGGCCTGTCGCGAGATTGCATCGGCGATCTCGGTGCGGCCATAGCCGACGTTCACGCAGTAGAGGCCGGCAAAGCCGTCGATCAGTTGATTGCCGTGGGCGTCCTGGATCCGTATCCCCTTCCCCGTTTCGACGATCGTCGGATCGCCAAGCTTTCCGGATGCGAAATCCTTCAGCTGGGTGAACGGATGAAGCACCGAGCCGCGGTCCTTCTCGCTGATATCCTTGATATTGATCGTCACGGTGAGGCTCCTTCGGTTTGATTTCCTGTTGCACGCGGCCGGGCACCACGCCATCTCGCGAACATTTTGCATTCTCGGGGGCGCCCTTTTCTTGCGACATCAGGTGATTTGATGCATGTTTTCGGCCAATTTAAACATTAACTGCGGTATTCCGGCATGACTGACCTTGATCGCATTGATCTGGCCCTTCTTGAAGCGGTCCAGAAGAACAACCGTCTCACGGCTGACGAACTTGCCGAAATCGTTAATCTATCCCCCACCGCATGCCAGCGGCGCCTGAAGCGGCTCCGTGCAGATGGTGTGATCGAAGCAGACGTGGCAATCGTCTCACCCAAAGCGGTTGGCCGCTACATCACGATGATCGTACTCGTTTCCCTAGAGCGAGAGCGTGCGGACATTGTCGACCGATTCAAGACCGCCATAAGGAACACGCGTGAGGTGATGATCGGCTATTACGTGACCGGGGACGCCGACTTCATCCTCGTGATAACCGCGAAGGACATGGAGGACTATGAACAGTTCACCAGGCGTTTCTTTTACGAGAACCACGACATCAAGGGCTTCAAGACGATGGTTGTCATGGATCGCGTAAAAGCGAGCTTCGCCTTCCCCCTACAGGAGTGACGGATCGACCCGACATTTGGGTTTCGCGTCGGCCGTACACTTACTCCGCACATATGCGACGTCAATTCTCAGTCGATTGATGCAATTCAATAGCCGCAAGACTTGGATGCACAACGATAACATGGGAGCGGTCGAGCAATGTGCCTAATCATGCACCGCAAAATGTTATAAAATTGCACATATAGCCAACAAAGCTGCTCTTTTCGCCAAGCAGTCTGTTTCCCTAATATTGTTTGCGAGCGGATGCTCGTGCTCGGGGTGGGAGCCTCGTTCAGAAAAAGGGGAACATGAGAATGAAGAGACTTCTAATTTCGACATCAATGGTAGCGCTGGCGCTTTCGTATGGCGGTCTGGCCAGAGCTGAAATCCTGATTGGTCTGGGCGGTCCTCTGACCGGTGCGAACGCCGTGTTTGGCGATCAGGAACGCAAAGGAGCCGAGCAGGCAGTAGCGGACATCAACGAGAAGGGCGGCGTGAACGGCGAGAAGCTGCGCCTCGTGCTGGGCGACGACGTCACCGACCCCAAGCAGGGCATGTCGGTTGCCAACAAGTTCGTTGCGGATGGCGTGAAATTCGTCGTCGGCCATTTCTCTTCCGGGGTCTCGATCCCCACATCCGAAGTCTATGCAGAAAACGGCGTTTTCCAGATCACGCCCGCATCGACCAACCCACAATTTACGGAGCGAGGGCTTTGGAATACCTTCCGTACCTGCGGACGCGACGATCAGCAGGGTGCCATCGCAGGAAAGTACATCTCCGAAAAGTTCAAGGCTTCAAAGATCGCCATCGTGCATGACAAGACGCCTTATGGCCAAGGACTGGCCGACGAGACCAAAAAAACCATGAACGGACTTGGCGTCGACGAAGTTGTCTACGAGGGCATCACGCCCGGTGAAAAAGACTACTCGGCACTGATCGGGAAACTGAAAGAGAATAAGGTAGATCTTATCTACTTTGGCGGCCTTCACACCGAAGCCGGGCTGATCATGCGCCAAATGGCCGATCAGGGGCTTAAGGTGAAGTTCATGTCGGGCGACGGCATCACATCAAACGAGCTGTCCTCGATCGCAGGTGAGGCCGTATCGGGCACGCTGATGACGTTTCCGCCGGATCCGCGGAAGAATCCGAGCGCTGCCGATGCTGTAAAAAAGTTTCGCGCATCAGGATTCGAACCTGAAGCATATACCCTCTACTCATATGCCGCGGTACAGGTGATCGCCGGGGCTATAACTGCCGCCGGTGAAGCGGACCCGGTCAAGGCCGCTGAAGCGGCGAAATCCAAGGGGCCGTTCAAGACTGTAATCGGCGACATCAGCTACGATTCAAAGGGCGACATCACGAGGCCTGACTACACGATGTACGAATGGCGCAAAGGTGACGATGGAAAGTACACCTATTTCGACATTGGCCTGAAATAACCATTCATCAATAGGTGCAAGGCGTGCAAAGTGGAAATATGCCCCCGACTAGCGCCAGGCACAACGTTACTCCCTGTGTGCGATAGCCGCATACTCCTTGGCCCGACTGCGGTCGGGCCTCTTTTCCCTCAAGAGCTGCAGTAGGCGAATATATTCATCGTCTTCCGTGTGAACCGGCGCCTTTACCCGCGTAGCGGAGTCAAGTTCTGCGTGCCGACCAGATTCCTGCAAGCACCAGCGTACCCCCAACGAGTCCAAAAGGTTCGACTTTTTCTCCAAGTACCATCAGGCCGAGGACCGTCGCAACCACGGGCTGGAGCAGAAGGGTAAGCGACGAGAACGTCGGTGGCAGATACGCGAGTGCATAGCTGATTGCCATCTGCCCGCCCGCGTGGCAGAAAAGTGCCAAGCCCGCAACGACTATCCATCCTTTGAGGGTTAGCGGAATCAGATTTGGTTCCATAACGACAGCAACTGGCAAAACGATAAAAGCCGCTGACGCGGAACTCCAGATCATGACCGCTAGCGTGTCGAACCGGGATCGAAGGCGAGCTATGCTCAGCATGTAACCCGCATAGAACGCAGCTGCCATGACTGCCAGAAGATCGCCTTCCAGCCCTCCGTCAAGGAGCGATGCCGGTCCGCCCTTCAGAACCACGATGCCGACAACAGCAACGATAAGCCCCAGAACGAACTGTCGGCTGACGTGTGCGCCCATGAACGCGACGCCGATTGCCACCACGAAGACAGGAGCAAGATTGGCCAGCAGCGTGGCGTTGGTGACGGTAGTCAGAAAGATGGAGGCATGCCATGCAAGAAGGTCGGCAGCAAGGAAGAACCCTGGCAACGCAAGCAGGAGTGCATCACTGATTCCTTTCGGCACGCTCTTAGAACGAGCGCCCGAGGCCAACGAAATCACTACGAGGGCGAGACACGCGAGCGCTACCCGCCAGAACGCCGTCGCCATGGGACCAATCTCGGAAACCCTCACGAAAATTGGCGAAGCGCCGATCGCGATGGCTCCGGTGACGAGCGCTGGCAGCGCTATTCGATTCTTGGAGGAATCTGATCCGTTGCTCTCACCTGTCGGCATGGCACCCTTCCGCTTTCGAATGCCATGCCAACATGAGCTATGACAGTTATTTCTAATCTACGTACACAGCCAGAACGGCCGCGCAGTCTCCTGCCTTTATAAGACCGGGAAAATGCCGAGCACACAGCATTCCATCCATCTGCGCCCGGATTTCCACCGGGTCGAGACCGGTCCGATCTACCGGATGAATCCGCATGATTATATCGCCCTGCCTGACCGGCTGCCCGAGATCGACGAGGAATTCCGCAAGACCGGCGTCTTCCGAGAAAGAGAAGCAGCGCCCATCCGGCATGTCCAGCCAGACGGTATCCGAGTGAATAGGCTCGCCCCTCATGACCCCTGCGGCTTTCAGGAGATTGACGAGGCCGCGCTTCGCGATCCCTGCTGTCAGCGCGCTCGACGTGCCACCGCCGGAAAGCTCCGTGGTGACGAAGACTTTGCCCATCTCCTCGGCTGCCGTGTCGTACATGCCGACCGCGTCGATCTCGAGCATCTTCATCGAATAGGGAGCGCCGAAGGCACGGACAAGCTCGAACGCCCGAGCTTCCTGCACCTTGTCGGGCACTATATGCGCGGCGCAGAATGGCACGAAATCAAGGGTCCGCCCACCGGAGTGGAAATCAAGCACCACGTCCGCCATCGGGAGCAGGACGCGCTGGAAATAGTCGGCAATCTTCTGCGTCACCGTCCCGTCCGGCCTGCCAGGAAATGACCGGTTCATGTTGCCCTTGTCGACGGGCGACGTCCGCGTTCCCGCAAGAAAGGCCGGATAGTTCATTGCCGGAACAATGATCACGCGCCCGGTTACGTCCTGCGGTTCGAGGGTCCGTGCGAGGTCGAAGAGCGCGATCGGCCCTTCATACTCGTCGCCGTGGTTTCCGCCCGTTAGAAGGGCGGTCGGGCCCTTCCCGTTGCACACGACAGTCACCGGAATCATTACCGAACCCCACGCTGAATCATCGCGGCTGTATGGAAGCCTGAGGAAGCCGTGACGCTTTCCGGGAGCTTCGAAGTCCACCGTCGCCGAAATCGGCGACGGTCGCAGTTCTGATCCATTCATAGTACTAGTCCTTCACGAACAGACGACGAGGCACGTCGGCAAGGCACTCCACGCCCGCGTCCGTTATGAGGATACTCTCGGTTGTCTCGAAACCCATGTCTTCGAGCCACAGGCCGGTCATGAAGTGGAAGGTCATTCCGGGCTTCAGTTCCGAACGGTCTCCGGAGCGCAGGCTCATGGTGCGCTCGCCCCAGTCCGGCGGATACGAAAGACCAATGGCGTAGCCCGTGCGGTTGTCCTTGACGATACCGTACTTGTTCAGAACCGAGAAGAACGCCTTGGCGATGTCCTCGCAGGTATTCCCGGCGCGCGCCTTTTCAAGCCCGGCTTCCATGCCCTCAAGCGTTGCATTTTCGGCATCAATGAATGCCTGGGTCGGCTTGCCAAGAAAGACGGTGCGCGACAGCGGCAGATGATAGCGATTGTAGCATCCGGCAATTTCAAAGAATGTGCCTTCGCCGGCCTTCATCGGGCGCTCGTCCCAGGTCAGATGCGGCGCTGATGCTTCGACGCCCGACGGCAGCAGGGGAACGATGGCCGGATAATCACCGCCGATCCCGTCGGTGCCGCGAATGCCCGCATCGTAGATTTCCGCCACGAGATCACATTTGCGCATTCCTACTTCGATCTTGTCGAAGATCCGCTGATGCATGCCTTCGACAATGCGTGCTGCCTTGCGCATGTAGTCGATTTCCTGCGGACTCTTCACTGCACGCTGCCAGTTGACGAGTGCGGTCGCATCGGAGAAGCGGGCATTCGGCATATGCTTGACGAGCGAGGCAAACGCGGCCGCCGAGAACCAGTAGTTATCCATCTCGACGCCGGTTCGAAGGCCATCCAGTCCACGATCCGACAGTTTTGCAGCCAGATAGTCCATCGGGTGCCGTTCTGTCGACTGCACGTAATGGTCCGGGTAGCCGATGATATTCTCGTGCTTCAGGTAGCACGTGAATTTTGCGCCGACCGAGTCCTGGCCACGCCCGAACCAGATCGGTTCGCCCGTCGGCGGGACGACGACCGCCTGATGGACGTAGAACGACCAGCCGTCGTAGCCGGTCAGCCAGGCCATGTTCGACGGATCGCTGACGATCAGTAGATCGATCCCTTTCGCCTCCATGGCGGCGCGCGTCCTGGCGAGGCGCGCCGCGAACTCCTCGCGCGTAAATTTAAGGGTTGGTTCTGTCATGGCCTCTTCCTTCCAGAAAGGTTTCGAACTGTTCAACTGTCAAAGGCGGTTCCCGCCCGCGCCGCCGAGGCACGGGAGAAGGCAAGCGTGGCGATGGCTGTATCCTGGATGCCGGTGCCTGTAAGATCGGCATAGGTGATGCACTTTGGAGATGCCCTCCCCCCTGCCTTGCCGGAGATGACGTCGCCGATTTCGGTGAGAAGCTGACTTTGGGCCACTAGGCCGGCAGCGATTGCGTGGTGCAGTTCGCCAAGTACCGCCGTCTGCGAAAGGCGATCCGCGACGTAGAGATCGGCGCGGCCAACGAGCGCCGGATCGACCTCGTTTTTATGTTCCGCATCCGACCCCATGGCCGTCACATGCTGGCCGGGCACGATCCAGTCGGCCATGAGCAAGGGCTCTGTGGACGGTGTTGTCGTCACGATTATGTCGGAGCCCTCAACCGCAGAGCGGGCTTCGGCTATCGGAAGTACCGCAATGCCTAACTCCTTGGTCAGGAAATCAGCAAGACTTGCAGCCTTATTGAAATCGCGAGCCCAGATCCTTGCTTCCCGGATAGGCCTCACGAGCGTCAGGGCCTCGAGCTGCATTCGAGCCTGCATTCCAGCCCCAAATATCGTGGCAATACGGGCGTCGGGCCGGGCGAGACAGTCTGCGGCCACTGCGCCGGCCGCGGCTGTACGCACGTCGGTAAGGTAGCCATTGTCGAGCAGCAGGGCCTGCACAAGCCCGGTCCTGGCGGACAAGAGCACCATCAGACCGTTCGTAGACGGAATGCCCAGGCTCGGATTGTTGAAGAAACCGGGAGAAATTTTGATGGCAAAGCCGTCAAGGCCCGGAACATATGCTGTCTTGACGTCGATCTCCCCGCGATATTCCGGAATGTCGAGCCTGAGGATCGGCGGCATGACTACCTTCTCCTCCGACAAGGCTCTGAAAGCCCCACGGATGCAGTCAACGGCACTACGGTCCAGCTTCAGCACTCGGCGCAAGTCATTTTCTGTCAGTATCCGGATGGGCGCCATGTCAAAGTCCTCTTTCGGGAAGGCCGTCCGCCCCATTGATAACGGCGCGATGCAACGTCATGTCGATGTTCCGACCGGTGAGCAGAACGACAGCGGGGCCCCTTGGCTGCACAATCCCCGTGATAAGGGCGGCGATGCCGACGGCGGCCGCGCCCTCGATGATCTCGCGCTCGCTCGCATAGGCATGACGTATTCCTTGGGCGATTTCGGCTTCGTCGAGCAGAACCACGTCGTCGAGCAACGCTTGGCAGAGGCCGAAGGTGACGCGGTTGGCAGGGCCGATGCCCCCGCCGAGGCTGTCGGCCAGCGTCGGCATTTCCTCCACCTGCACAGGATGTCTTGCGGCAAGGCTTGCCTGCATGGCCGCTCCACGTCGCATCGATATACCGATGACACGGACGCGGGGCGATCTGGCTTTAAGCGCAAGGGCAACCCCGGCGGCTAGTCCGCCGCCTGAAAGCGGAACGAGTACAGTATCTACGTCCGGCAGATCATCGGCAATCTCGAGCCCGATGGTCCCCTGGCCCGCGACGACTTCGGGGGCATCGAAAGGCGGCACGTAATGAAGCCGTTCCATCTCCCCGAGGCGGATCGCTTCTGCCTCGGCATCATCCTGGGACTTGCCGACGATGACAACTCGCGCACCACTGTCTCGGACTGCGTCCACCTTGTTCTGCGGAACGAGCTCCGAGAGGCAAACCGTCACGGGAATTCCCTGGCACGACGCCGCCAGCGCGAGGGCCCTGCCGTGGTTGCCCGTCGATGCAGTCACCACGCCTCTTGAAGCTTGGTCTCTGGAGAGCGAAAGCACGGCATTGGCTGCGCCGCGAAGCTTGAAGGCGCCACCCGGCTGACGGTGGTCGGGCTTAAGGTAGACACGGTTGCCGCACCGCGCCGAGAGGCTTTCCGATAGCAGCAGCGGCGTTTCAATTGCAATTTTGGCAATGCGAGACCGTGCTGCCTCTACCATCGGCAGCGAGACAGGCAATTTCAGGACCATTTCAGCCTCCCGGATACGGCTGCGCCAGTAGCTGGCCTAAAGAGGGATCATCTGGATGCCGTCGCGCAATTCCTCTGCAGGCCCAGGCGGTAGCCAGGTTGCTGCTGACAACAGGCTTGCCGATCGCCGCCTCGATCGCCGGTGCGATTCTGGCAGCGCGCACTGCAGTGCAGGAGATGAATAGGGCATCGGATCGTGGATCCGTCGCGACGCGCGCCTGTTCGATGATCTCTTCTGTCGAGATACGGGCCATCTCGCGATCATCCTGAAGGCCGAGGCAAACCAACCTGTCGAGATCGAAGCCGGCGCGTTCGAAATAAGCGCCGACCGGTCTCGTCGTCTGGACGGAATAGGGCGTCAACAGGCTGATCCGCCGGGCACCCAGGGCCATTAGTCCCTCTACCGACGCAGCCGCGGGCGTCACCACCCGAACGCCGGGCTTTCCCGCCTGAATCGCGGCCGTGACCGCGGTGTCGCCGATCACGACCGAGGCAGACATGCAGGAATACATGATGGCGTCGACTGGCTCGTCCGGCAGGATCAGGCCTGCGGCCCTCGTCAGCTCGGGATGCATCGCGGCAAGATTCTCCGGCGTGACCGGATTAGCGTAGTGGATCCGCGAAACGTAGACGCCGGTTGCATCATTGGCCACCAGTGCACGAAAATCGGGTTCCGTGGTGTGGTCTGTCGCCAGAATGATGAGCCCGATCCGTGCGGCTAGAGGACGCTCCTCGAGCTGCGTCGGTCGCGAGCTGAGAACAGGTTCCATTATTCAAGTCCTTTCCTTGAAGCGGTTTTCCAGGACGCGGAGAAAGGCAACCGAAATCAGGCTCATGATCAAGAAGAAGACGCCGACCAAGGTCATGGGCTCGATATAACGGTAGTTCGAGTTGGCGATGCTTTTCGCCTGGTTCATCAGTTCGAGCACCGTGATGGCGGAGAGAAGGGGCGTTTCCTTGAACATCGCGACCAGATAGTTCGCCAGCGCAGGGATCATCGGAGGGATCGCCTGTGGCAGGATTACATGAACCCAGGTCTGCCTCTTTGTGAGATTGACGGCCTTTGCCGCCTCCCACTGGCCCTTCGCGACGTTGTCGATACCACCTCGGTAAACTTCCGCCGCATAGGTTCCATAGTGAAGACCCAGACCAATGACCCCGCAGGTCATGGCAGGCAGGCTGATGCCGACGTCGGGCAGAACGAAGAAGATGAAATAGAGCTGCACAAGAAGTGGCGTGCCGCGGATGAATTCGACGACCGCGGCGGTCGATAGGCTGACGGCCTTGATCGGCGAACGCCGAAGGACGGCGAAGACAAGTCCCACAACGGCTGCGAGTGCGGCACCTAGAACGGTGGCCACCAGCGTCAGCCTGAGCCCGTCGAGCAGCAGCGGCATGATATCGCGAACGAAAGTCCAGTCCCATTCCATAGCTTCAGCTCCGCGTTCCGTCGAGGCCGCGCGTCACGCGTCTCTCGATCAGCCTGACGCCACGTGAAATGACCAGCGCCATGGCGAAATAAAGAATTAGGATCGTTCCGAAGGGAATGAGCGTGCTGCCCGTCTGTGAACGCACGATCTGCGCCTGAAAAGTCATGTCGTTGAGCGAGATCAGCGAAACGACTGCGGTACCCTTGAGAAGTTCGATGGCATTGTTGCCGAACGTCGGCAACATCAGGGGGAGAGCTTGTGGCAAGATGACATGGCGCATCTTTTGAAACCGGCCCAGGTTAAGCGCCGTGCACGCTTCGTACTGTTCGCGAGGCACGGCCTGGATCCCCCCGCGCACTACCTCCGCACCGTACGCGCCGACGTTAAGCCCGAGAGCCAGTACGCCAGCCTGAAGCGGCTCCAGAGAAATTCCTGCGAACGGAAGGACGAAATAGACCCAGAAAAGCTGGACGAAGATCGAGGTACCGCGAAAGAATTCGACGTAAATGATGGACAGGGCTCGTAGCGCGGAAAAGCGCGACAGTCGCGCAAGTCCTGCCGCGAACGCCACCGCGAGCGCCAGTGCGGAACCGAGCAAGGTAAGCTGCGCGGTCACAACCGCGCCTTCAAATATCTGCCAAAGGTAGCCTGACCACATCGCCTTGCCTTGTCGTGAAGTTGCCAAAAACGGGGGTCCGGCGATGCCGGACCTCCGTCGACCGGATCAGTTCGGTCCGCCGCACAGCTTGTCACGGCTGGTTGACATCGCGGCCTTGGCTGAGAAGCCATATGGCTCAATCAACTTGGCGAACTCGCCGTTTTCCTTCATCTTCTTCAACTCGACGTCGAAGGCGTCACGAAGAGCAACGTCTTCCTTCCGGAACGCCGCGCCGTCGCAATAGACCGGCGTGTTCTCGACCGGAGCGATGATTTCGAGCGAAGGGTCGTTCGCCTTCATCGCCAGAGCGTTAAGCGAGAGGACGGGCAGCGAATAGGCGTCGATACGGCCGTCCTGCAGCATCTTCAAACCGCTCTGGCCATCGGGAACCACGATGACGCGATCACGCGGCACCCCAGCCTCGAGTGCTAGCTTTTCCTCAGTTCCGCCACCCGGCGCGCCGACCTTGGCTTCGCTGTCCTTAGCAATGTCGCCGTAAGACTTAAATCCTTTGGGATTTCCCTTCTTCACCAGCATCGCTTCCGCATCGCAAAGGATCGGTTCGGAGTAGGACACCGCCGCACAGCGCTCCGGCTTCATAAAGAGACCTGCAGTGATCACGTCGTGACGGCCGGCCTTGAGACCCGGAATCATCGCGCCGTACTCGGAAATGGATGCGACGATGTCACCAACGCCCAGCTTCTTGAAGATCTCGCGCGCTACGTCCGGGGCGGCGCCTGAAACCTTGCCGTCTGCAGCCACTGCGGTGAACGGCGGCTCGTTCGCAATCGCGACACGCGCAAACCCCTGCGCCTTCAGTTTTGCAAGCGCATCCTCGGCCAGCGCAGGCGCTGCGGAAAGGGCAGCGGCAACCAGACCAAGACCGGCAGTCATGCGAAGCGCATTTGATAAATTCATGATTTCATTCCCTCTGGTTCGTTATGGTTACAGTGGGGCGGTAGCGCGGCACGAAGCCGTCACACGCGGTGCCCTGCCGCGATGATCTTGCGTAGGAAAGTCTGGGTCCGCTCCTGCTTCGGATGTCGGAAAATCTCGTCCGGAGCACCTTCTTCCACGATCCGTCCACGATCGAAGAACAGGACGCGGTCCGCAAAGTCATGGGCAAAACCCATCTCGTGCGTGACCAGAAGCATGGTCATGTCCGTTTCTGCGGCGAGCCGGCGCATGACATTCAGAACTTCCTCGACCAGTTCCGGATCCAGTGCAGACGTGACTTCGTCGAACAGCATAATTTTTGGCGAGAGCGCCAGGGCGCGCGCAATGGCCACCCGCTGCTTCTGACCGCCGGAGAGCTGCGACGGCATCGACGAAGCCTTGTCGGCCAGACCGACCATCTCCAGCAGCTCTCGCGCCTTGACCTCGGCATCGCGGCGCGACACGCCCTTTGTAAGGATCGGAGCGAGCGTGATGTTGTCGAGAACCGACTTGTGCGGGAACAGATTGAAGTGCTGGAACACCATGCCAATGCGTGTACGCATGTGGTGCAGGTGCGCCTCGTTGGCCGGAACCAGCCCGCCCTGGCCGGGCATGTGAAAGAGCTGCTCACCGTCAACTTCGACGTGACCGCCGCTGATCGATTCAAGCGTCATGAGGATTCGCAGAATGGTCGTCTTGCCCGATCCGGACGGCCCAATCAGTGCAAGCTTTTCGCCAGGACGGACCTGAAGCGATAGTCCATCAAGGACGGTGAGCGCACCGAAGCGCTTGGAGATGCTGTCCATCCGAATGATTGGTTCCGACATGCGGCTGAAACTCCTGTGCCGTTGCGGAGACCAAATTAACTCGACTTAATATCATGTCAATTAGCAAAATAATATCATGACAATGTTTTCTAAAGATGCCCTTTTTCTGGACAATTTGCCTAGATTGCAAGCAGAAGCGGTTCGGGCTTTGCAATGAGCAGAGCGGCCACGGTATTCAGGCCGGCGCGGAAGTCCTCCGCCGACGTCGACCCGACGGAGATGCGCACTGCAGGCTTCCAGTCCCCCTCGCCCGTATGGAACGACCGCCCAGGGGCGATAGCCACGCCGCGAAGCCTGGCCTGTGCGACGAACGCATCTTCCGCATGGTCACCGGTCAACGGCAGCCAAACGTGAAGCGACTGCGGATGGCTCATGTAGTCGAGACCGGACAGAACGTCAGCGGCAATGGCGTGCCGCTCGGCAAGGGCGGCACGCTGCCATCGGACGAGCTCGAGCGCGGTGCCGTTGCCAACCCATTCGGTCGCTATTTCAGCCATGGCGGGCGTCGCCATCCAACTGGATACGAGATGTCGGTTGGCAACCGCCGCCGCGTAGCGGTCCGGGACGGATATGTAGCCTATCCGGAGCCCTGGGACAGTCGTCTTGGTGAACGAGGTTATAAACAGCGTCCGCTCGGGTGCGAGTGCCGCAATCGGTTCGAGGCGGTGCTCCACCATCGGCCCGAGAATGTCGTTCTCTATAATCGCAAGGTCGTGGCGCTGTGCAATTTCCGCAAGCGACCGTCGCCTTGCCAGCGACATCATGCCTGCCCTCGGATTGATCACGGTAGGTTGAAGAAACAGTGCACGCATGTGCCCCTTCCGGCATGCGGCCTCCAAGGCCTCCGGGAGAAGCCCTTCCCGATCCATCGCAAGGCTTTCGAGGTGTATGCCGAGATACGAGCTCAATGGCAGTAGCGTGTGATGGCTGATCTTTTCAATTCCCAAGGTCGAACCAGGCGGAACGACGCTCATGATCGCCGTCGTCATGGCGGACGTTGCGCCATTGGTCAGGGAAATGTTAATCGGCGAAGCCTCGACGCCGCATAGCGCGAGCCACTGGGCCGCGACCTTCCTGTGATGGGGGAAAACAACGTTCGGCCGAAACGACAGCGCCGCGCTCGGCGACAGGTGCTGCGACAGCCACAGGAACGCATCGCGCATCTTCTCCAGATGCATGCTCTCGCACACGGGCTTGAGGATCGACAGGTCGATCAGTTCGCCGAGGCGCTCGGGCAGGTAAGGTGGCGAAGGCTCCGAATGGATCGCCTGCACGAAGGTCCCGCGTCCGACTTCTCCGCTTATAAGCCCACGTCGAATGAGCTCCTCGTAGGCGCGGCTCACGGTCTGCACTGAAAGGCCTAAAGCATCGGCCAGGTTCCTGTGGGTCGGCAGCTGCTCGCCGGATGGCAGCAGGCCGTTGCGGATAGCCTCGGACATCTGTTCTGCCAGCGAGAGGTAGGCAGGGCGGGATAGCTTAGTCTGATCAGGAAGCCATTTTGTCATGATTTCTATCATGAATAATATCGTGACAATTTGCAACTGTTACGGAACGGCTTTTGACAGTGCGTTTCGGACAATCCGCCGACCGACTGTCAATCGGCTTTGTAACGGGACACCCTTTGGGCGTCCAAAAGGGGCTCTGACGCAATCTCGATGAGATCACGGCACTCCGACGATGCGTGCCTCAAGCAGATCAAGTTTCCCGCGGCCGTACATTTGCCGTTTGATGAGCTTGAGCTTTGTGATCTGGCCTTCCGTCTGGCCGTTCGACCATAGGGAGGTTATCGCATTCTGGATTGCGGCTCGGTCTCGGATAACGCCATTTGCGAATGATGCGACCAAGCTTTTCGTCGCGCGTTCGATCCAGGCCTCCAGATCACCGGAGGACTTGCGGCGCAACAGATCATGGAAGCTCTCGACGACATCCCTGGCCTCCACAAGGTCCGGCAGGCTCTCTTCTATGGCGGCAACCGTCATCGTTTGCGCCTTGGTTAGATTGTTGCGTTCAAGCGTCATCAGGCGGACAATAGTTCGTGCGGCCGGTGCATGTCCGAGTCCGTTCTCCGCTTTTTCGGCACGCCTTCGTCGCGTTGCCCATTCGGTGACAACACGGAGACCACCACCAAAACCAGCCAACCGAAGTTGCCGCCACAGTTCGGCACCATTACGTAATCCAGCATCCCATTGCGCTTCAAGCCAAGGCAGGTGCGGTTCGAGAGAGGTCTGGCGGACCCGGAAGATGTCAGTCCGTTGACCACGAACGACACTGCGGACCAGTTTTCGGCTATGCCCGGTTCGGCGCACGATTTCCTTAATGGACAACCCCTCGCCGACGAACCCGCGGATAACGGCATTTGCCTCTTCGCGCCGCAGATACCCCTCGTATTGCAGCCGCTCAGCGGCGGTCAGCAGTTTTGGATTTACGGTTGCAGTACCAATTGCCATCCGGACCTGCCGCATCGATTTGCGAACAACGTCGAGAAAGGCATGACTGGCGTTTTCCATCAGATGCCAGCGGTCAGCGACCTGGTCGGCATGTGGCAGGGCTCGTGCGACGGCCTGCGCATATCCACCACCGCGGTCTCGTGCGACGATTTCGATCTGGGGCTGCTCGACCAGCCAAGCCTCGGCGGTCGCCTGCTCCCTGTCGGGCAACAATCCGATTGTCCTTCGGCGTTCAAGATCGCAAATGATGGTGCCGTATCGATGATTGCGTCGCCAGGCCCAGTCATCAATACCGATGACGCTCGGTGGTATAGGCGCAGGGCGGCCGTATCGGCGAACGGTTCGCAGCAGTGTATCATTGCTCATCGGTAATCCGAGACGATCTGCAAATCGCGCCGCCGGGCGACCACCCAGTGCAAGAGCGAGATGATGAACCAAGCAGTCCAGACGGGCTGTCCTACGAGCCATGGGGCGAACTACATCGTCGCCGAAGCGCTCGGCGAAAATCTTTCGGCGGCAATTGCTGACACTACAAACGAAGCGTCTGACGGTCAGGTGCAACTCGATCCGCCGCCCTGCGCACGGCAGATCGACAAGCATCCGAGGATAGCGACTATGAACACGCCAGGAGACGGTTCCACAGTGGGGGCATCTAGATTGTTCTGACCGGCCAGATGCCACGACAACAATCGTGCCGGCCGCATCATGCACTGCTTCAACGTTAAATTCGGCGGGGATCAGATCAGAAAGTCGAAATCGGGTCCGCATGGCGCTGATTCTCCAGAGAAAACCACGCAAATAGAATCCCAAACATCATCAAGATTGAGTCAGAGCCCCTTTTGGAAGCCGATCACCCCGCTAACGGGGTCCTTATTCGGCTCTGACGCAATCTCGATGAGATCACGGCACTCCGACGATGCGTGCCTCAAGCAGATCAAGTTTCCCGCGGCCGTACATTTGCCGTTTGATGAGCTTGAGCTTTGTGATCTGGCCTTCCGTCTGGCCGTTCGACCATAGGGAGGTTATCGCATTCTGGATTGCGGCTCGGTCTCGGATAACGCCATTTGCGAATGATGCGACCAAGCTTTTCGTCGCGCGTTCGATCCAGGCCTCCAGATCACCGGAGGACTTGCGGCGCAACAGATCATGGAAGCTCTCGACGACATCCCTGGCCTCCACAAGGTCCGGCAGGCTCTCTTCTATGGCGGCAACCGTCATCGTTTGCGCCTTGGTTAGATTGTTGCGTTCAAGCGTCATCAGGCGGACAATAGTTCGTGCGGCCGGTGCATGTCCGAGTCCGTTCTCCGCTTTTTCGGCACGCCTTCGTCGCGTTGCCCATTCGGTGACAACACGGAGACCACCACCAAAACCAGCCAACCGAAGTTGCCGCCACAGTTCGGCACCATTACGTAATCCAGCATCCCATTGCGCTTCAAGCCAAGGCAGGTGCGGTTCGAGAGAGGTCTGGCGGACCCGGAAGATGTCAGTCCGTTGACCACGAACGACACTGCGGACCAGTTTTCGGCTATGCCCGGTTCGGCGCACGATTTCCTTAATGGACAACCCCTCGCCGACGAACCCGCGGATAACGGCATTTGCCTCTTCGCGCCGCAGATACCCCTCGTATTGCAGCCGCTCAGCGGCGGTCAGCAGTTTTGGATTTACGGTTGCAGTACCAATTGCCATCCGGACCTGCCGCATCGATTTGCGAACAACGTCGAGAAAGGCATGACTGGCGTTTTCCATCAGATGCCAGCGGTCAGCGACCTGGTCGGCATGTGGCAGGGCTCGTGCGACGGCCTGCGCATATCCACCACCGCGGTCTCGTGCGACGATTTCGATCTGGGGCTGCTCGACCAGCCAAGCCTCGGCGGTCGCCTGCTCCCTGTCGGGCAACAATCCGATTGTCCTTCGGCGTTCAAGATCGCAAATGATGGTGCCGTATCGATGATTGCGTCGCCAGGCCCAGTCATCAATACCGATGACGCTCGGTGGTATAGGCGCAGGGCGGCCGTATCGGCGAACGGTTCGCAGCAGTGTATCATTGCTCATCGGTAATCCGAGACGATCTGCAAATCGCGCCGCCGGGCGACCACCCAGTGCAAGAGCGAGATGATGAACCAAGCAGTCCAGACGGGCTGTCCTACGAGCCATGGGGCGAACTACATCGTCGCCGAAGCGCTCGGCGAAAATCTTTCGGCGGCAATTGCTGACACTACAAACGAAGCGTCTGACGGTCAGGTGCAACTCGATCCGCCGCCCTGCGCACGGCAGATCGACAAGCATCCGAGGATAGCGACTATGAACACGCCAGGAGACGGTTCCACAGTGGGGGCATCTAGATTGTTCTGACCGGCCAGATGCCACGACAACAATCGTGCCGGCCGCATCATGCACTGCTTCAACGTTAAATTCGGCGGGGATCAGATCAGAAAGTCGAAATCGGGTCCGCATGGCGCTGATTCTCCAGAGAAAACCACGCAAATAGAATCCCAAACATCATCAAGATTGAGTCAGAGCCCTTATTCCACGCCGAAACACACGTGCATTACCGGTTGCTCGCCGGTGAACGCACCACGTCGCCAGTCGTGCTCAGCCACCGCGCCGGTGACAATTCTCCCCATATCGAACTGGTGAAGCAGCTCATTCAGGACATGTATGCCGAAAATCCGCCCTGGCTCGGGCTGGAGCACAATCTGCCGATCCGCACGAATTTTGCGAAGGACTGACTGTCGAGACGCTGGTCAGGGAGAGACGAACACCTTCCGGCAAATCGCGCAGGGACCTCTTCTGAAGGTGCGGCGCTGAAGGACAAAAAGGAAAGGCCGCCAAACCCCGAAGCGGATCACTCAACCCGAGCCATTGCGGTGGCCGGATGGTCGCCATCTTCGGATTTCGCAAAAACAGTGACGGTCAGGCCGACATGCTCGGTCATCAAGGCTTCGGCACGGGCCGCATCCCGGTCAAGGGCTGCCTCCATCAGGGCCGTGTGATGCTCGATCGACATGGCGTCATGAAGGGCCGCAAGGGCGGCTTCATTGCCCTCCGCCCTGCCCTCGGATGCTCGATCCGCCGACCCGAGGCTCAAGAACCGGTGATGACGGCGCAGCTGGTCGGACAGGGTGGCCTGAAAACGCAAGAGCCATTTCGACCGGGCAGCACTGACCAGGGCTGCGTGAAAGGCGGCATGTCGATCATCCCACTCGTCGATTTGCGCTTCCGTTGCGGTTTCCACCGCAAAACGACAGCGCGAGAGCCTGTAATGGGCCGTCACCACGCGGGATTCCCAGGCGGCGTCACCATTTGCCATCGATTCGAGGAGCAACGGGACTTCGACCACCAGACGGGCGCGGGTAAGGTCTTCCAGCGCCTCCCGCGAAACGGGAGCAACCGCAAAACCGCGATTGCTGATCGCGGTGACCAACCCTTCCGCTTCGAGCCGCGAAAGCGCTTCACGTAGCGGCGTCCAGCCAATCTCGTAGCTGTCGCGCAGCGTGCCGAGCTTCATCGGCGCACCGGGACGAAGTCGCGTCGCAAGAATATCGCGACGCAGCAGGCGATAGGCCGATTCAGTCTTGGTCGCTTGATCTTTCTCTTCCATCGGCATCCCTTAGCACCCGGCGTCTTGGCCTTCAAATATATATAGTTTCATCCGTTCAATCAAAATATATATATTATTTGACAAGCCTCCGGCCTGCCCCCATACTCACCGACAAGCCGCCGAGAGAACGGCGGCCGCTTGTCATCTCTGGGAGGATTTCATGAGCAGGCTTACAAAATCACTCGTTTCAGGTCTGGTTCTTGCCGGTGCACTGGCGCTCGGCGCCGCGCAGGCGCTCGCGGAGCCGATCCGCATCGGCATTGCCAATTTCGGCGAACATCCGCAGCTCGCAGCCTCGATTGCCGGGTTCAAGAAGGCCATGGCCGAAAACGGCTTCGTCGAAGGCAAGGATGTCATCTATTCCGAAAGCCACACCAATTTCGACGCGTCGCTCGTGCCGCAGATGATCACCAAATTGCAGGCCGAGCAGCCCAAGCTGATCTACACCATCACCACGCCCGTTTCGCAGATTGCCAAGAAGGCGCTCGCCGGATCCGGCATTCCGATCGTCTTCTCCGCCGTGACCGATCCGGTTGCGGCGAAGTTGGTTCCCTCCTGGGAAGCTGGCGATGAAGGCATGACAGGCGCAACCGACCTGCAGGACGTTGCGGCGGTGATGGAATTTGCCCACAAGCTTCTGCCGAACGCCAAGCGCATCGGCATTCCCTATAATCCGGGTGAGGCGAATGACGTTGCACTGCTCGACAAGATCAAGGCCGCAGCACCCGCGGCCGGTTTCGAGGTCGAGGCTGTTGGCGTGGACAATGTCAACGATATCCAGCAGCGCATCGCGTCCTTCGCTGGCAAGGCAGATGTGATTTATACGCCTGCGTCCAACCTGCTGCAGCCGGCCATCGCCGCAGTTTCGGCAGCCGCCCGCCAGGCACAGATTCCGATCGTCAATTCCGACGATGGTGCCGTGCGTGACGGTGTCGTTCCGGCAAGCCTTGCCGTGAACTATGAACAGGTCGGCCTCGCTGCAGGCAAGATCGCCGCCGAAATCCTGAAGGGCAAGGATCCGAAGACCATTGCGCCCTGGCGTCCGGCTTACGCAGACCACCGCGCCGTTGTCTCGAAGAAGGCGCTTGCCGCTTTCGGCATCGAAGTGCCGGCCTCGCTTGCCGATTGTGGCTGCATCATCGACTGATCCGACCTCGCTTTTAACCGGTGGCGGCATGCATTTGCCGCCACCCCGCAAAAAGGGGAAGCCCATGCTGGAAATCCAGTCGGCGCGAAAAGTATTCTACAAAGGCCAGGCGGACGAAAAGATCGCCCTCAACAATCTCGATCTCCGCCTTGAAACAGGAGAATTCGGCGTTGTCATCGGATCGAACGGAGCCGGAAAGAGCAGCATGCTCAACGCCATTTCCGGCGCGCTGGCACTCGACAGCGGCAAGATCATCATAAACGGTGACGATGTCACGGCGATGCCCGTTCACAAGCGCGCCATGCGGCTGGCCCGGGTGTTCCAGGATCCGATGAAAGGCACCGCGGCCTCGATGACCGTTGCCGAAAACATGCTGCTTGCGGAACTGCGCGCCAAAAAGCGCACCCTGCGCCAGGGCCTCAATGCATCCCGACTCGCGACATACAGGGAGCGGCTTTCACTGCTTGGTCTAGGTCTCGAAAACCGGCTCGATACGCGTGTGGAACTGCTTTCCGGCGGCCAGCGGCAATCCCTGTCCCTGATCATGGCGGTTGGCGGCGCGCCGGAGTTGCTTTTGCTCGATGAGCATACCGCGGCCCTTGATCCCCGCACCGCCGATATCGTGATGCAGGCGACCGTCCGGGCCGTGGAAAGCCTGAAGCTCACCACCTTGATGGTCACGCACAATATGCAGCACGCCGTGGATTTCGGTCACCGGGTGATCATGCTTGATGCGGGCCGCGTACATCTTGAAATATCAGGCGAAGAGAAGAAGACGGTCACGGTTCCCGACCTGATCGGGCATTTCTCCGTCAAAACCGACCGCATGTTGCTGGCGAGCTGATCACCATGGATTTTCTGCAAAACATCATTGCGAGCTTCATCTCGCTCATCCCCGTCACGCTGGCACAGAGCCTCATCCTCGCTTTTGTCGTGATGGGGATCATGATCCCGTTCCGCATGCTGAGTTTCCCGGATCTGACCAGCGAGGGCGCGTTTCCGCTCGGCGGCTGCGTCTGCGGTGTGCTGATGGCTGCTGGCATGGGCCCGCTTCCGGCAATCCTCATCGCTCTTTTGGCAGGCTTTGCCGCCGGTTGCTGCACCGCTTACATCCATCTCCGCTTTCGCATCCACACATTGCTGGCGGGCATTTTGATGATGACGATGCTTTATTCGGTCAATCTGCGCATCATGGGCCGCTCGAACCTTTCCGTTTTCGGCGCGCCGACGGTGTTCGACTGGGTGCCCTTGCTGCAACCCGGCTTTCCGGCGAGCAAGATCGTGATGGCAGGGCTTTTCGGGCTCGTCATCTTCGCTGCCCTGCTGCATTACTTCCGCACCGAAAAGGGCACCGCCGTGCGCGCGGTCGGTGCAAATCCGGACATGGCCGAGGCGCAGGGCATCAATGTCTGGCTGGCGACCATCGGCGGCGTTGGTCTTGCCGGTGCCTTTTCCGCCGCAAGCGGTGCGCTGATGGTGCAGTCGCAGGGCTTTGCCGACGTCAACATGGGCCTTGGCATCCTCATCAACGGGCTTGCCGCCCTGATGATCGGCGAGGCCATCGTCGGCAAGCAGAACGTGTTGCGCCAGCTTGCCGCGCCCTTTGTCGGTGCCGTGGTCTATTATCAGCTTGTTTCGTTCTGCCTTGCCGCCGGTATGCCGCCACCGGATCTGAAGCTGGCAACTGGTCTCTTCGTGCTCGCCATGCTGGCGCTGCCGAACATCAAACGCAGCCGTGGCCCTGCGCCCGCCCGCGAAACCGTTCGTGAATAGGATTTTCTGATGACTGCCATTCCTGATTTTTCGGCCGTGCAGGCCATGGATGAAGCCGATGTGCTGCGGGCCTATAGAGATCGTTTTGTGCTGCCCGACGGGTTGATCTATCTGAACGGCAACTCTCTGGGCGTCGCGCCCAAGGCTGCCTTTACCCATCTCGAGACTGCGGTCACGCAGGAATGGGGGCAGGACCTGATCCGCAGCTGGAATATCGCCGGCTGGTTCGATCTGCCCGTTACGCTCGGGGATCGCATCGGACGGCTGATCGGTGCAGCCCCCGGTCAGACCGTCGTCTGCGACACGACGTCCATCAACATCTACAAGGCGCTGCATGCAGCCCTTGCATTGCGGCCAGACCGTTCGGTGATCGTTGCCGAAGGGGACAGCTTTCCGACCGATATCTATGTGGCGGAAGGCGTGCTTTCGACCCGGCCCGGCCTTTCTCTCCGTCTTGAAGGCGTGGATGCACCGTCGATCCAAGACCTGATCGATGACAAGGTAGCGGTTATCCTCGTCAATCAGGTGAACTACAAGTCAGGCGAACTGCGCGACATGGCGGCCCTGACAAGGAAAGCCCATCAGCACGGTGCGCTTGTGGTCTGGGATCTGTGCCATACCGCAGGTGCGATGCCGGTCGATCTTGACGGTGCAAATGTCGATCTGGCCGTCGGCTGCACCTACAAATATCTGAATGGTGGCCCGGGTGCACCGGCCTTCATCTATGCGGCCACCCGTCATCTCGGCGCGATCAACCAGCCGCTCAGCGGATGGTGGGGGCATGCCCGGCCTTTTGCCTTCGAGAAGCACTATGCGGCAGGCGGCGGCATTCGCCGCTTCCTCTGCGGCACACAGCCCATCCTCTCGATGCGGGCGCTGAAAGGGGCGCTCGATGTCTGGGACGACGTGGATCTGGTGGCCCTGCGCAAAAAGAGCCTCGGCCTCACAGACCTCTTCATCGCGCTGGTCGAGGAAAAATGTGCGGGTCATGGGCTGGAGCTTGAGACGCCCCGGGATCACGCCTTGCGCGGCAGCCAGGTGTCGTTCCGTCATCCCCACGCCTACGAGATCATGCAGGCGGCGATCGCGCGCGGTGTGATCGGCGACTTCCGGGCGCCATCGACCATCCGCTTTGGCTTTACACCGCTTTACATCGGCTATGCCGATGTATGGAAGGCCGCCGACATCCTCTCCGATATTCTCGCAACCGGTGCATGGAAGGATGCACGCTTTGCCGTGCGTGCTGCCGTGACCTGACATCCTTGCCGCGGGCGGAACATTTTGCCCGCGGCCGACCATCCGGGGACCACGAATGAAGACGCCACATCGCCCGACCTTTGACGGTATCAGTCGAGCCCGTGACCGCCTTGCCCCATATATCCAGCGGACACCTCTGGTCAGGCTCGATCTCGGATATCCGGACCGCCAGATTTTCCTGAAGCTCGAAACATTCTCGCCCATCGGTGCCTTCAAGCTGCGCCCTGCCCTGAATGCCCTTCTGTCCCGCGATCCGGCGAACCTTGCAAATGGCGTTGCCGTGACCAGTTCCGGCAATATGGCCTATGGCATGGCCTGGGCCGCACGGCTGATCGGGGTTCCGATGGTCGCCTATATGTATCGCGGCGCGCCGCAGACAAAGATCGACAATGTCAGGGCTCTTGGCGGTGAGGTGCGCTTTGTCAGCATGGAGACCTGGTGGAATTTCATCATCGGCGCGGATCGGCCCGATGCACCGGAACTGCTGATCAATCCGGTCATCGACCAGGCGGTTCTGGAGGGAAACGGCTGCATCGGTCTCGAAATCATGGACGATCTGCCGGATGTCGATGTGGTTCTGACGCCTTATGGCGGCGGCAGCATGACGACCGGTGTCGCCAGCGCCGTAAAGGCGATCCGCGAGCGGGCGCGGGTCCTTGCGGTCGAGGATGACAGCGCCGCCCCGGTAACGGCTGCCTTGGAGGCAGGCGAGATCGTGACCATTCAAACCCGGCCAACCTTCATCAAAAGCATCGGCGGACCATCCGTGGTGCCGCAACTATGGCCACTTGCCAGGGAACTGATAGACGGCGCTGTTGCCGTCAGCCCTCTGGAGGTCACAGATGCGATGCGACTGCTGTTTCGCATGGCGAAGATCGTTGCGGAAGGCGCGGGGGCCGCTTCGCTTGCCGCTGCCATGGCAAGACCTGATCTGACCGGAAACGTGGTCTGCGTGATTTCCGGCGGTAATATTGATGCCGCGGCCTATTCCACCGTGCTGGCCGGAGGCATTCCCCAGGCGTGACGGGAGGGCAGGCGAATTTGCCGTCAGCCAAAGGTGCCCTTCGGGCTTGACCAGCTTTCGATCACGGTTTCCATCGCGACATTGGTGGAGGTGCTCGCCACATAGGGCAGCTCGGAGATCCGCTCGCCCAGGACATGGCGATAGCGCCTGATATCGGGCGTGCGGATTTTCAGAAGATAATCGAACCGGCCTGCGATCATGTGGCATTCTTCCACCTCGATGATCTTCTTCACCGCCGCATTGAAGGCTTTCAGCGCATCTTCGTGCGTGTTGGTGAGTTTTACCTCGGCAAAGGCAATGTGATCGAGCCCGATCCGGGCAGGATTGATCACCGCGCGGAAGCCATCGATATAGCCATCCGCCACCAGCCTTCTGAAACGCTGCTGGCAAGGCGTTTTCGACAGGCCGACCTTTGCAGCAAGATCGGTGATGGAAATACGGCCATCCTGCGCCAGACATTCAAGAATCTTGCGGTCGAAACTATCCAATTCACCATCAAGGCTCATTTTCATGATCACTTTTCCTATGAAATGCCAAATTTTAAATCCATATTTCCCAAATTCATGCTGATTGAAGTCTGAATGATTTTCAAGATGGTGATAGGCTCCCTTCCCAGATTTGCCGGTTGCGAATAGCTTCCGACAGCATCCATCCCGGAACCAATGCCGCACCTTCCGGCTTCACTTGCGAGACCGAACCCATGGCCAACCGTCCTTTTGCCCGCTTCGCCCCGCCGATCCGCCCGCAGGGCCCGCTGAGACAGGCGATCACTGCCGCCTATCGCCGGCCCGAGCCGGAATGCCTCAAGCCGCTGGCGGAAGCCGCACGGATGGAGCCGGGGCTGAAGGCGGCAATCGCCAGAACCGCCCGCACGCTGATCGAAGCCCTGCGTGCCAAGCACAAGGGCACGGGCGTCGAGGGACTCGTGCATGAATATTCGCTCTCCAGCCAGGAAGGCATTGCGCTGATGTGCCTTGCCGAAGCATTGCTGCGCATTCCCGATACCGACACCCGCGACGCGCTGATCCGCGACAAGATTGCCGAGGGTGACTGGAAGAGCCATCTCGGTGGAACCAAGTCGCTGTTCGTCAATGCCGCGACCTGGGGCCTCGTGGTCACCGGCAAGCTTACCTCCACCGTCTCCGACCGCAGCCTTGCCGCCTCGCTGACCCGGCTGATCGCGCGGGCGGGCGAACCGGTGATCCGGCGCGGCGTCGACATGGCCATGCGGATGATGGGCGAGCAGTTCGTGACCGGCGAAACCATCGACGAGGCGCTGAAGCGCGCCCGTCCGCTCGAGGCGCGCGGTTTCCGCTATTCCTATGACATGCTCGGCGAGGCCGCGACCACTGCCGCCGATGCGAAGCGCTATTTCCGCGACTATGAAAATGCCATCCATGCGATCGGCAAGGCTGCCGCCGGACGCGGCGTTTATGAAGGCCCCGGCATTTCGATCAAGCTTTCGGCGCTGCATCCACGTTATTCGCGTGCGCAGGCGGGCCGGGTGATGGGCGAGCTTTTGCCGCTCGTCAAGCAGCTGGCCGTGATTGCAAAGGGATATGATATCGGCCTCAATATCGATGCGGAAGAGGCAGACCGGCTGGAAATCTCGCTCGATCTTCTGGAATCGCTGAGCCTTGACGCCGATCTTGCCGGCTGGAACGGCCTCGGCTTCGTGGTGCAAGCCTATGGCAAGCGCTGCCCATTCGTGCTCGATTTCATCATCGATCTTGCCCGCCGGGCCAACCGCCGCATCATGGTGCGGCTGGTGAAGGGCGCCTACTGGGACGCGGAGATCAAGCGCGCGCAACTGGACGGGCTGGAAGGGTTCCCGGTCTACACGCGAAAGGTGCATACGGACGTGGCCTATATCGCCTGCGCCCGCAAGCTGCTCGGAGCGCCGGACGCGATCTTCCCGCAGTTTGCCACGCACAACGCCCAGACGCTGGCGACGATCTATCATCTTGCGGGTCAGGATTTCGCGACCGGCAAATACGAGTTCCAGTGCCTGCACGGCATGGGCGAACCGCTTTATGACGAAGTGGTCGGCAAGGAAAAGCTCGACCGCCCGGCCCGCATCTATGCCCCGGTCGGCACCCATGAGACGCTGCTTGCCTATCTGGTGCGCCGCCTTCTGGAAAACGGGGCAAATTCCTCGTTCGTGAACCGCATTTCCGATCCGAATGTTTCGGTCGATGATCTGGTTGCCGATCCGGTCGATGTGGTGGAAGCCATGCCGGAAGTCGGCATGCCGCATGACCAGATTGCGCTGCCGGACGGGCTTTTCGGCAAGGAACGCGTCAATTCCGCAGGCCTCGACCTTTCCAATGAAACGACACTGGCCGCCCTCTCTACCGCGCTTTCTGCAACAGTCGATGTCGCATGGCATGCAAAGCCCATCCTCGCAGACGGAACCGCAGCAGGAGAAACCCGCGCCGTGAAGAACCCGGCAGACCATAGCGATATCGTCGGTGAGGTCACCGAGCTCAAGGCCGAAGACGCCGCCCGCGTGGTTGCGCTGGCTGCCGCTCACGCCGCAGAATGGGCAAATGTTGCGCCTGCGGAGCGCGCCGCCTGTCTGGAGCGGGCCGCAGACCTGATGCAGGCGCGGCTCGAGCCATTGATGGCAATCGCCATGCGCGAGGCGGGCAAGACCGCCGCCAATGCGGTCGGCGAAGTGCGCGAGGCGATCGACTTCCTGCGCTATTATGCCAATCAGGCACGCCGCACGCTGGGCGCCAATCACCGTCCGCTTGGCCCGGTCGTCTGCATCAGCCCATGGAATTTCCCGCTCGCGATCTTCACCGGACAGGTCGCCGCAGCCCTTGTCGCCGGCAATCCTGTGATTGCCAAGCCCGCTGACGAAACGCCGATCATCGCGCAGGAAAGTGTGAAAATCCTGCATGAAGCGGGCGTGCCGAAGGCCGCGCTGCAATTCGTGCCCGGCGATGGCCGTGTGGGTGCGGCACTGGTCGGTGCCGCCGATACCGCAGGCGTGATGTTTACCGGCTCGACGGAAGTCGCCCGCCTCATTCAGGCGCAGCTCGCAGGCCGGGTTTCTGCCTCTGGCAAACCGATCCCGCTGATTGCAGAAACCGGTGGCCAGAACGCGATGATCGTGGATTCCTCCGCTCTTGCGGAACAGGTTGTCGGTGATGTCATTGCCTCGGCCTTTGACAGTGCCGGCCAGCGCTGCTCGGCGCTGCGCGTGCTCTGCCTGCAGGAAGATGTGGCCGACCGGACGCTTTCGATGCTGAAGGGTGCCCTTCAGGAGCTTTCGCTTGGCGCAACCGATCAGCTGAACGTGGATATCGGCCCGGTGATCACGGCGGAAGCCAAGGAGACCATTGAGGCGCATGTGGAGCGCATGCGGGGCCTTGGCTGCAAGGTGGAACAGCTGCCGCTTCCCGACGGAGCGGACAAGGGCACATTCGTCGCTCCGACCATCATCGAGATCAAGACGCTTGCCGATCTGAAGCGCGAGGTCTTCGGTCCGGTTCTGCATGTGATGCGCTTCAGGCGCGACCAGATGGATAGCCTGATCGACGAGATCAACGCCACCGGCTACGGCCTCACCTTCGGTCTGCATACCCGTCTTGATGAAACCATCGCGCATGTGACGGAACGGGTGAAGGCAGGCAATATCTATGTCAACCGCAACGTGATCGGAGCCGTTGTCGGCGTGCAGCCCTTTGGCGGCCGTGGCCTTTCCGGCACGGGCCCGAAGGCGGGTGGACCGCTTTATATCGGTCGTCTGGTCCAGAAGGCGCCGGTTCCGCCGCAGCACAGCTCGGTTCATTCCGATGCCGCCTTGCGTGACTTTGCAAGCTGGCTCGGCGTGAAGGGACACAATGGCGAAGCGGAAGCCGCACGCGAGATGGGTGGCGCATCCGCCCTTGGCATGATCAAGGAATTGCCTGGCCCGGTTGGTGAACGCAATATCTACACGCTGCATCCGCGCGGCCGCATTCTCTGCGTGCCCCAGACGGCCAAGGGCCTCTACCGGCAGATTGCAGCCGCGCTTGCGACCGGCAATTCGGTGATGGTCGATGCGGCATCGGGCCTCGACGGCGCACTTGCAGGCCTTCCGGCGTCGGTTTCTGTCCGGGTAGGCTGGACGAAGGACTGGCAGGCGGATGCACCTTTTGCCGGAGCACTGGTAGAAGGGGACGGCGCGCGGGTGACGGAGATCAACCGGAAGATCGCAGCCCTTGAAGGCCCGCTCGTGCTTGTCCAGGCGGCAAGCACCGCCGACATCGAAGCCGATCCCGAGGCCTACTGCCTGAACTGGCTTCTGGAGGAAATCTCGACCTCGATCAACACCGCAGCCGCCGGTGGCAATGCCAGCCTGATGACCATCGGTTAACCCGGGACTTGCCGGAGGCCGCTCATGCCTGTATACATCCGTACCTACATAATATCGCAATTATGGAGAAAAGCATGAGCGTGCGTCCGCTTGACCCGAAATTCCACGTGACCGGCCAGATCATGGCCGAAGACATGGCTGAAATCGCACGCGCCGGTTATACGGCGGTGATCTGCATGCGCCCGGATGGCGAAGGCGGTCCGATGCAACCGGCTTCTGACCAGATGCAGAAGGCAGCCAGTGCTGCCGGTCTTGCCTACCACTATCTGCCCGCCCGTCCCGGCGCGATCACGCCGGACATTGCGGCGCGGGTGAAGGAGATCATCACGAAGACCGAAGGTCCAATCCTTGCCTATTGCGCCTCGGGTGGTCGTTGCACAACGGCTTACGAAATGGCCCGCAACGCCTGAGAGTGAGATCGGGAGGATGCCTGCCCGGTGCCGGTCGCGACCGGAGGCGGCAGGCGCTTCCCGTCGGCGGATTTCAACAGCAGTTCATCGAACAGGCGATAGCCGCGCTCGAAGCGGCCGAATCCGCTCGCGAGATTGATATGGCCGACACAGCCCATGTCGACATAGTGCGCGCCCCAGCAGGCGGCAAAATGCCGGGCACGTTGCTCGCTCATATAGGTATCGTTTCGGCTCCCCAGAAGGACCGAGGGAAAGGGGAGCGTCTTTTCGGGCATGGAACCGAAACGGATAAGCCCCGGATGGAGCTGCTCGGTTACCTCGAGATCACCCGGCGCCACCAAAAGCGCGCCGCGAACCTTGTGGGCCGCAGGTCCCTCACCGATCCGCGCGGTCAAAATGCAGCCCAGACTGTGCGCGACCAGATAGGCGCCTTCGCCCGCGGCCAGCAATTCCCGCTCCAGCCTTGCGGCCCAAGCCTCCAGCTGCGGAAAATACCAGTTTTCCTGCTGGATCATGCGCGCATGCGGACGTTCCTCGGCCCAGATATGCTGCCAGTGGCCCTCCGGTGACCCGGCAAAGCCGGGGATCACAAATGTCTGAATGCTGGTATTGCCGTCCATACTCTGCCCCTCATTCGCCCGCCTGAGATAAGGCAAGTGTCGCTGAGGAAAGGGCTGCTGCCGAGGCGCAGGTGTTTAAAATCGACCGAATTGGTAGAAATTAAGTTCCTGCCCGTTCCGCGAAAGGCAAAGTCTTCATTCCCGACGAAAAAGCCCCTTTCTAAAAAGGGGCTTCCGGTTGTTTCAGCGATTGTTGCGGCGGCTTTGCGGATGCAGCGTCTTGCCAAGAATGCTGTCATCCCGCCCGATGACATGGGCGCTCGAACCAACGATCAGCGGGTCGGGCTGCGCGACATGCTTCGGCACGGTTTCCGAATAGGGAAGCGAAGAGAGGAAATGACGCATGCAATTCAGCCGCGCCCGCTTCTTGTCATCGGATTTGATGATCGTCCAGGGTGCATCGGCCGTATCGCTGAAGAAGAACATCGCCTCCTTTGCCTCGGTATATTCATCCCATTTGCCAAGCGATGCCTTGTCGATCGGCGAGAGCTTCCACTGTTTCAACGGATCATGTTCGCGCGCTTCAAAGCGACGGGCCTGTTCCTCGCGGGTAACCGAGAACCAGTATTTGAACAGGCGAATGCCCGAGCGCACCATCATCCGTTCCAGCTCCGGTGCCTCACGCATGAATTCCAGATAGTCCGCGGGCGAACAGAAGCCCATCACGCGCTCGACACCGGCGCGGTTATACCAGGAGCGGTCGAAAAACAGGATTTCCCCGCCAGCGGGCAGGTGCTGCAGGTAGCGCTGGAAATACCATTGCGTCCGTTCGCGGTCGGTCGGCTTCTCGAGCGCCACGACCTTGGCGCCGCGGGGATTGAGATGCTCCATGAAACGCTTGATCGTGCCGCCCTTTCCGGCTGCGTCGCGCCCCTCAAACAGCACCACCACCTTCTGGCCAGTTTCCTTTATCCAGGTCTGGGCCTTCAGCAGTTCCACCTGCAATTCGGCGATCTGGTCCATATAGACCTTGTTGGAGAGCCGCGTCTTGTAGGGATAGGCGCCGGTTTCGAATGTGTGACGGATCGCTTCGGGATCGCGTCTCAGCGTTCTGAGATCAAGGGGAAAACCGTCTGCCGGTGCGCTTTCCTGAACACCCGTGACGGCGGGTGCGGAAAGGGCGGTGTCGGTCCGGTTTTCCGCGCTTGCCGCTCGCTCCTGTGCTTCGGCTTCGGGCAGTTTTTCGGTGATGGTCTCGATTTCGCTCATGCGGGCTCCTCCATGTACAATTTTGCTGATGGAAGAGCTTGCGCCTCGCTGGGGTGGCAATCCTTGCGATAGATCAAATCGCACGAAATCATCTTCGCGTTGAAGCGGGCTATGCGGAACGGCCGCCCGGTGGGGATATCAGGGTTCGTCCGTCTCATCCCAGAGGGGCTTGCGCGGCGGCTTGGTGCTTTCCACGGTCACGCCGTTGCGCTCGCAGATATAGACAAGCACCGGTGCCCGGTCGCCGCTGGTGCCGAACAGGCGTTCGCCTGCCATGCGCACCTCACTCCAGCAGCGATCATCCTTCGCCGCATCCTCTGCCTTCGATTTCAGCGGATCCTTCACGCCCGGCAAATCCTTGTAAGGATTTGCCTTCTCGATCGCCTGCGGGGAGAAATCCTGCGCAGAGGCAAGAGTGGGCATTGCGCCCAAAAGGCCGACTGCGCAAACCAGGCCGATCCATTTGCCCCGCACGATTGCAACTCCCTGATCGATGATCACCGATAATCAATCCGGTCTGCGGCAAAGTGTGGGCGGCCCGTAAAGATAGCCGATCCTTTCGACGGCTGCGGCGTAGGATTCGCGCGTAACGGACATGGTATGGCCACTTGCGTGCAGAAGCGTTGCCTCATCCTCCATGAGGCCCACATGGCCCTTCCAGAAGACGAGATCGCCGCGCCTCAGCTGATCGGGAGCAATTTCACGACCATAGCCATCCCGCTGCATGTCGGAATCGCGCGGCGCCCGCCGCCCGGTCATCGCGTGGCAAAGCTGCACGAGGCCGGAGCAATCAATCCCGAAGGCGGATCTGCCGCCCCAGAGATAGGGTGTTTCAAGCAGCCGCACCGCAAGCTCGACCGGATCAGTCGTCGGAAAATGGCCAAGGGGCAGAAGATGGTGCGCAATGATGGCGCCCCCGCCGTCGAGCAACAGATAGCGCGTTCCGCGCGTTTCGCCTTCCCCCACCACCTTCACCCGGCTGCCGAGCGAAAGCACGGTCGTGTGCGGCTTGCGCAGTTCCGCTTCCGGATAGACGAAGGTGCGGGGCACCACCACATGGTGGCTGACATCCGCGTCCCCCTCATGCAGGACGCTTTCCGGCAGATAGCCGACATAATTGTCCGTCCGCGCCTGTACGAAGGCCCAGCCTTCATGACGGTCGAAGACATCGACGCTATCGTTGAGCATGAGTTCGGTATCAATGCCGCAGTCAAGTGTCGGCCGGGGGCGCAAGGCAGTGACCGGCACCGCCACATGCGCCGGTTTACCCTCCACAAAGCGGCCCGCCTCAACACGTCCCTTCAGCCTTACATCGGCAAGGTCCGGACGATAGGCGTTCAATCGGCGATCAGGCTGCATGGATTTTCTCCGGCATAAAGGGCACTAGTCGAGCGCACGGGCTTCCGCAATCACGCGGTCGCCGAATTTTTCAAGAAAAAGCGCGCCTTCCACGGTGCGCTTGATGACGACATTGCGCAGGTCGCGATGATCGCGCTCGCGGTCGACGAGCTTCAGCTCGCCCATCTTGTCAAGTGCGCGGGTAATGACCGGTTTGGTCACCTCCAGAAGGGCCGCGAGCCCCCGCACCGTATGCGGCGGCGGCACCAGATAGATCTGCAGCAGGATCGCCATCTGCCGCACGGTGAGATCCGGCATGTCGTCGCGCACCTGCGCAAGGTGGACGCGATGCCAGAGCCCAAGCGCCTGCGACGGTGTCAGTTCGACGGCCATGCCCGCCCCTCCGTCATTTCACTACCGTTCCAATATTCACCTGTCAGGAACCCGTGGCAAGCGCGAAGTCGCGTATAAAATCACGCCGTCGCCTGATTGCGGATATGGTGGTAAAGCGCGCGGATCGCCTGCGCCTCACCGCCAACCGGCGCATGCGGCTTTTCATTCGGAACCCAGCCGAAAATGTCGAAATGCACCCAGTTCGGCGTCTTGCTGACAAAACGCTTCAGGAAAAGCGCCGCTGTGATTGCGCCCGCCATGCCGCCCGATGGCGCATTGGTGAGATCCGCAATCCGGGCATTGATATCCTTTTCGTACCCTTTCCAGAGCGGCAGCCGCCAGAGCGGATCATCCGTTTGCACCGCGCTGGTCGCAATGGCTGCGGCAAGTGCTTCGCTATCTGTAAAATAGGGGGGCAGTTCCGGCCCGAGCGCCACACGGGCGGCACCCGTCAGCGTGGCCATATCAATCAGAAGATCCGGCATCTCCTCATCGGCAAATGTCAACGTATCGGCAAGGATCAGCCGGCCTTCCGCGTCCGTATTGTCGATCTGCACGGAGAGGCCCTTGCGGCTTGGATAGATATCGCCGGGGCGGAAAGCATTGCCAGCAATGGAATTCTCCACAGCGGGAACGAGCACGCGGAGATCGACATCAAGCCCTGCATCCATGATCATCAGTGCTAGGCCCATCACATTGGCAGCCCCGCCCATATCCTTTTTCATCAGCAGCATCGAGGAGGACGGCTTGATATCGAGACCGCCGGTATCGAAGCAGACGCCCTTTCCGACGAGGGTAATGCGTCTTGCCCCTTTTCGGCCCCAGCGCATATCCAGAAGCCGTGGCTGATCGGCGCTTGCGCGACCGACGGCATGAATGAGCGGGAAATTGGCCTTGAGCAGGTCTTCGCCCGCGATCACCGAAACGGCGGCGCCGTAATGGGTGGCAAGGGCGCGAAAGGCCGCCTCCAGCTGGTTCGGGCCCATATCATTGGTCGGTGTGTTGATGAGGTCACGGGCGAGAAACACGCCGGCCAGCTGACGGTAAAGATCGGCCCGGTCCACGCCTTCCGGCAGCGCAAGATAAGCCCTTGGCGGTTTTGGCTTAAGATAGCTGTCAAAGCGATAGCTGCCGAGACCGAAACCAAGTGCGGCCTGCATCCGGTCAACCCCCTTGCCTGCCAGCCGGAACGTGCCTTCCGGCAGCGCGCGGGGCAGTTTGCCGGTCAGAAAAGGCGCAGGTGCGCCTTCCTTGCCGAGACCGAAAAAGGCCCCGGCAAGCCCACCATTCCTGTCCCCGTAACAGATCAGGGAACCGGCTTCCGCCTTGAACCCGGCAGAGCGGGCAAAGGCCAGACCGGCGAGACCGGCCTCCTCCAGCTCCTCCTGGAACAGGGCATGGACAACAAGGGCTTCCGCATCCGGGTCGGCGAAGGGAAAGGGACGGTCGATGAGTTGAAAGGGAGCCATGGTCACTCTCGGATGCGGGCCAGCCATCTGGCGCCGGTGTTTGGAAACAGGGGCGATTCGCCCCGGGGGTTCATGGGGCTGAAGTATCCTTCCAGCCCTTTAACGCTCCGTTAAGGTTAACAGATTATTTCTCTTATACATGCTTGGCCGATTTGCATTGCGAAGACGGCCGCACGAACCAGTTTCAGGGGCAAAGCGATGACATTTTCGGCGTCCAGACCTTCCAGAAAGCGCCTTTTCCTGCAAGGAACCTGCCTGCTGGTCGGTGCCCTGCTGGTTGCCAGTTGCTCGACCACCGGACGCTCCAATCTGACGACCGGCTCCATTTCCGGCGGCGCCTCCCGCCCGCTTGATTCGATGAATGCGATGGAGCTGGCGCAGGCCGAGATCTCCATCGGCAAGGCATACGAGAAGAATCCGAAGGACCGCAACATCGGCCTGAACTATGCCAACGTCCTGCGCATGACGGGCAAGAACGGACAGGCGCTGGCCGTGATGCAGCAGGTCGCCATCAACAATCCGACCGATCGTGAAGTGCTGGCTGCCTATGGCAAGGCGCAGGCAGGTGCCGGCCAGCTGGAGCAGGCCCTCGGAACGATTACCCGCGCCCAGACCCCGGACCGTCCCGACTGGCGCCTGGAATCGGCCCGCGGTGCGGTGCTGGACCAGCTCGGACGCACGGACGAAGCCCGCGCGGCCTATCGCAGCGCTCTCGACATCCAGCCGAATGAACCAAGCGTGCTCTCCAATCTCGGCATGTCCTATCTTCTCGGTGGTGATCTCAAGACCGCCGAAACCTATCTGCGCACTGCAGCGGCCCAACCGGGTGCCGACAGCCGTGTGCGCCAGAATCTGGCGCTTGTCATTGGCCTTCAGGGACGCTTCGACGAAGCCGAGCAGATTGCCCGGCGCGAGCTTCGCCCGGAACAGGCCGATGCCAATGTAGCCTACCTGCGCTCGATGCTCGCGCAGCAGAATTCCTGGTCGAAGCTGGCAGCGCGAGACGCCAAGGGTGCAAACGGAACGAATTGAGCGGGTCCCAATGAGATTGCATCTGAAACAGAAAAGCCGGGCTTTTGGCCCGGCTTTTTCGTGCGTATCGACACAAGCCTGAACGCTTATTTGAACGTATCGGCCACCTGGATGCCAGCCGGCCCCATGATCACCGCCATCAGAACAGGCAGGAAGAAAACAATCATCGGTACGGTCAGTTTGGGCGCCAGGGAAGCGGCCTTCTTCTCCGCTTCCGCCATGCGGTCATCGCGGCTTTCCTGTGCAAGAACGCGCAGGGCTTGTGCAATGGGCGTACCGTAGCGCTCAGCCTGGATGAGCGCCTGGGCCACAGCCTTCACCATGTCGAGACCGGTTCGGTTGCAGAGGTTTTCATAGGCCATGCGTCGTTCCTGCAGGAAGGAGAGCTCGGCCGTCGTCAGCACCATTTCTTCAGCCAGCTCGGGGGATTGTTCCACAAGCTCTTCTGAAACGCGGCGCATCGCCGCCTCGATCGAGATACCCGATTCCACGCAGATCAGGATCAGGTCAAGCGCGTCCGGCCAGGCACGCTTGATAGAAAGCTGCCGCTTCTTGGTCTTGTTGCTGATCATGATATTCGGAAGGTAGAAGCCGAAAAAGCCGCCGCAGACGACGGTAAAGATCCGCACCATGAACGGATAGGTGGACATATGACCGCCACCGAAGATGTAAAGCCCGACTACCATCAGGAACAGGAAGGGCAAAAGGAAACGCGCGACCAGGAAGGTGTTCAATGCGTTTTGAGAGCGATAACCGGCCGCCCTCAGCTTGTTCATCGTGTTTTCATCCGCGAGCGCTGCCCGCAGATTGAATTTTTCCACAATGCTGCGCACAGACTTGTTGTTCTGGCCGCGCAGGGAAACCTTGCCGCCATTCAATTCTGCATTCACACGGGCACGCTCCCGGGCGCGCATCTGTTCGCGCTCGCTGGACACCGCCTTCATGCGCTTGTCCAGATCGCCACTGGCAAAATACGGGCCGACAAGCGTGTAGAGTGTGGCAAATACGGAAATAGCCACCAACACGGCCATGATCACGGTGGGATCTGTAAGGCGACGGGCGAGTTCCTGTGACATGATTGGCCCTTTGCTCAGATGTCGAAATTGATCATGTTACGCATGATGAAGATGCCGAGGCTCATCCATACCGCCGCAGCCCCAAGGATCACGTGACCGCGCGGATCAGTATAGAGAATTGCAAGATAATCCGGCGATGTCAGATAGACGAGAATGGCCACGATGAATGGCAAGGAGCCGATGATCGCGGCCGAGGATTTGGCTTCCATCGAGACAGCCGCAACCTTCTGCTTCATCTTGCGCCGTTCACGCAGAACTTTCGACAGGTTGGCAAGCGCTTCGGAAAGGTTGCCGCCCGCCTGCGACTGGATCGCGATCACGATCGAGAAGAAATTCAGCTCCTGCAGCGGAAAATTCTGATACATGCGGGCGCAGGCATCCGGAATGCTGAGGCCGACGGCCTGGGCCTCCACCACCTTGCGGAATTCGCCCTTGACCGGTTCCTGCCCTTCAGCGGCGATCAGGCGGATGGCATCGTTCATCGGAAGGCCCGACTTGATCGAGCGAACCATCACGTCCAGCGCATTGGGCAATTCATCGAGAAACTTGTTCTTGCGGCGCTTGATCATGAAACCGAGAATCCAGCGGGGAAGACCAAAGCCGATAACGAATGCGACACCAGCGGCAATCAGAAGCGGCTTGCCGCTGATCAGCGTGAAGACAAAAGCCGCTGCCCCGACGATACCGCTATACATGTGGAATTGCGACGTGGTCGTCTTCCAGCCGGCCTGCGCCAGCCGCGACTTCAGCGACATGTTCTTCTTGGAATTTTCCTGCTGGCGCTTTTCGAGTGCCTTCAGGTCCTCCTGAATGGACTTCCGCTTCTTGGCGACATCCTGCACGCGGTCGCGCGCGGCCTTTACCGTGCCACGGTCGGTTTCGGCTGCCTTGACCTTCGCCACACGGCCTTCGGTCTTGCGCTCGGTCTCGATGCGGGAAAACAGCACACCATAGGATACCGCCGCCGCCGAAATGGCAGCCAGCAGCACGATCGCCAAAACGTTGATATCCATAGTGTTACCGCCTTGCTTTACTTCGACTTCTTTTCAAGCTCTTCAAGAGCGGCCGCCAGACGGCGCTCTTCGTTATAGTAGCGTGCCCGATCCCAGAAATGCGGCTTGCCGATACCGGTGGAGACATGGCGGCCGATCAGTTTCCCGCGTTCGTCTTCGCCCTGAATCTCGTAGCGCAACAGGTCCTGGGTGATGATGACATCGCCTTCCATGGCCACCACTTCGGTGATGTAGGTGATGCGGCGCGAACCATCGCGCAGGCGCTGTGCCTGCACGACGATATCGACCGAGTTGGAAATGATTTCGCGCACCGTCTTCGCCGGCAGGGTAAAGCCGCCCATCGCGATCATGGATTCCATACGGCTCAGGCATTCGCGCGGCGTGTTGGCGTGGATCGTGCCCATCGAGCCGTCGTGACCCGTGTTCATCGCCTGCAGAAGGTCGAATACTTCCGCGCCACGCACTTCGCCCACGATGATGCGTTCCGGTCTCATACGAAGGCAGTTCTTGATGAGATCACGCATGGTGATTTCACCTTCGCCTTCAATGTTCGGAGGGCGGGTTTCAAGACGCACCACATGCGGCTGCTGCAGCTGCAGTTCGGCCGTATCCTCGCAGGTGATTACGCGCTCGTCCGCGTCGATATAGCCGGTGAGACAGTTGAGCAGCGTCGTCTTGCCCGAACCGGTACCGCCCGAGATCACCACATTGCAGCGGACGCGGCCGATGATCTGGAGGATGGTCGCACCCTCCGGCGTGATCGCGCCAAATTTCACCAGCTGATCAAGGGTGAGCTTGTCCTTTTTGAACTTACGAATGGTGAGAGCCGCACCATCGATGGCAAGCGGCGGCGCAATGACGTTGACACGCGAACCGTCTGGCAGACGCGCGTCGCAGATCGGGCTCGATTCATCGACGCGGCGGCCAACCTGGCTCACGATGCGCTGGCAGATCGCCAGAAGCTGGGCATTGTCGCGGAAGCGGATATCGGATTCGATGGTCTTGCCGCCCACTTCGATGAAGGTCTGCTTTGAGCCGTTGACCATGATATCGGCGATATCGTCGCGGGCGAGCAGCGGTTCCAGCGGACCATAGCCGAGCACGTCGTTGCAGATGTCCTCGAGCAGCTCTTCCTGCTCGGAAATCGACATCGCGAAATTCTTGATGGTGATGATATCGTTGACGATATCGCGGATTTCCTCGCGCGCGCTTTCCGCATCCAGCTTGGAGAGCTGCGACAGGTCAATCGTGTCGATCAGCGCCGAGAAGACCTGCGCCTTGGTGTCATAGTAGTTTTCGTTTCGCGCCGGGCGCTTGCGGGCGGCCTGGGCAGGCTGCAGCGGCGGCGGGGTCACCTGCTGGCGCACCGTGTCGTCCTTGACCGGTTCCTTGTAGACAGGAACCGCGGCCGCAGGCGCGGCAGATACAGGTGCCGGAGCGGTGGCCGTTGCCCCACCCTGACTTCCAGCCTTTCCAAAGCCTTCATTTCCACGTTTGCCGAACATGTTTCTATTCCCAATTCCTGATGAATCTTGCGACTTACTTGCGCTTCAGAAGCGACATCATGCGCCCCAGACCACCGTTCTTGCGGCCCTTTTTCACAGTCGCCCTGCCGGTCAGCAGATGGCAGAGTTGCGAGAAGGTTTCCGCCGTCGGCGCTTTTGCATCCATTTCCGAAATCATGCGTCCGCTGTTCGATGCGCCACCAAAAAGCGGGGCGTCGAAGGGAATGATGGCAACCGCTTCCATTTCCAGCGGCTCGCAGAAATCCGCCGGGCTGATTTCCGGACGCTTCGGCATGCCCACCTGGTTGAGAATGAGATGGGGCGGCTTGTCATTCGGACGCACCTTCTTCAGCGCATCGATCAGGTTCTTCGTGTTGCGCAGATTGGCAAGATCCGGCACCGCCGTGATCACCACCTCATCGGCCTCGCTGATGACTGCCCGGGTCCATTCCGACCACTGGTGCGGCAGATCGAGCACCGTCACCGGCACGCTGCGCTGCAGAACCTCGATCACCGGATGAAACGCATTGCGATCAAAATCATAGGCGCGGTCCAGCATCGACGGGGCGGCCAGAAGCGACAGATGTTCTGAACACTTCGTCAGCAGGCGGTCGAGAAAGACTTCGTCAAGCCGTTCCGGCGCAAAAACCGCTTCGGAAATTCCCTGGGCAGGATCCTGGTCGAAATCGATATTCGCCGTGCCATAGGGCAGATCGAGATCGGCCAGGATGACTTCCGTCGAAAAAAGGTTGGAGATCCCGAAGGCGCAGTTATGGGCAATGGTCGAAGACCCGGTGCCGCCCTTTGCGCCGATGAAGGCAATGCTGCGGCCAAGCGGTTCGGCATCCGGATCGACAAAGATCGCGGAAATCGCCGACATCACATCCGCCATGCCGACGGGCGCGACCATGTATTCCGAAATCCCGTTGCGCATCAGCTCCCGATAGAGCCCGATATCATTGTAGCGGCCGATGATGACCACCTTGGTGCTCGGATCGCAGACCTCTGCCAGCGGCGCAAGATCGGCCATCAGGTTTGTCGGTTGCGAGGCGGTTTCGATGATCAGCAGATTCGGCGTCGGCGTGGAGGAAAACATGTTGGCGGCGGCATCGATGCCGCCTGCCGTGATCCGGAGATTGACCTTCGCCATCCGTCGGTCCTGCAGGATCCTCTCCATCACCCGCTGGGTGTTTTCCGTTTCGAAGAAGGCATGAATGGAGATGCGCGGAAGCGGGCGCAACGATTCGAGCTCGGCCGGGGAGACCGGGTCTGCAAAGCGCAGGTCTTCCGTGCTGCTGTTCTTGATCTCGTAGTCGATCGCACTCATGATCTTGTCCTGTCTTGTCTTGCGCTTCGCAGCACAATCAGTTGCTTGCCGTCGCCTTGCCGTCGCGATAGTTGCCGATCACCGTGGTCCGGCGCTTGGCATCAATCGGTGTCATCTCACGCGGGGAGACCAGATCGGTCGGATTGGCGATCTGCGCGGCAAGATTGCTCTGCGTGGCACAACCATAGTTTTCCCAGTTGCGATTGGTTGTGTCGTGCAGGATGTCGGTCGGCCACTGGCCGCACTGATCCGTTGTCGCCTTCATCGAATTGTAGCTCAGTCGGATCGGGGCAAGACCGCCATTCGGATCAGCCTGATAGCTCGTCTCCTGGATACGCCCGCCGGGCACGCCATTCTGGAGCGCAAGCTGACGGACCGTGCGACGCAGCGTCTGCGCAGCCGCACTGTTCGAAGCACCTGACGGATACTGAATGCGCATCGTGCCAGACGATGTGCGGTGATATTCGGCAAAGAAACCGTTGATCACATCCTGCGTGCCGATGCTGAGCGTGCGATCCCCGGAGGCGACCGGAATATCGATCGACTGCTCCACTTCAGCGAGCACGATCGGATGTCGGGTACGGTAATCGTCCGGGATGGACCCGGTCTTCAGATCATCGCGGTTGCCGTTTGCGCAGGCCTGCAGCAGCATTGCAGCAAGACCGAGGGCGGCAATCTGGAGCAGGGACCGGTTTGTCATGGGCGTTTTCCTGGAGGTCTGAGCGATGAGGTCGGCTTCTTGTATGGTCGTCTTCATGATTTGCGCCCTCACTTGTAAATGTAGCCGATGGCGCCGTTATATTGCCCCGCTGCCGCATCCTGACGGCGGCCATAGACCTTGTTCACACGGTCCATGAAAAAGGTTGCGGCATCACCTTCCGGATTGAAATTGTCATCCGGGCGAGACAGCTCGTTGCGGGCAACCGGGCGCACCAGATAGGGCGTTGCGATGATCACCAGTTCGGTTTCGCTGCGCACGAAATCCTTGCTGCGGAACAGTGTCCCGATGATCGGCAACTGGGCAAGGCCCGGGAGACCGGACATGGCCTGACGGATGTCATCCCGCATCAGGCCAGCGATCACGATGGAGCCGCCGGAGGGAAGCTCGACGCTGGTCTTTGCAGCGCGCTTGCGCAGGCCAAGATAGGTCAGACCCGGCACCTGCGGATTGACGTTGCCGGCGACATAGCTGCCGTCAAAAGTCGGCTCGGAAACCTTGGTTTCGATTTTCAGGCTGATGCGGCCGGGGGAAAGCACAACCGGCGTGAAATTGAGGTCAACACCATATTCAGCCGTCACGGCTTCGCGGGTGATCGTCAGACCACCCGTTGTCGCATCCCGCGAAATATCCTGCTTGGACGGCAGGCGGAATTCGCCACCGACGCTGAATGTTGCAGCCTCCCCGGAAATTGCCGTGAGGCTCGGCTCTGCCAGTGTGCGCATGACACCGGCCTGCTGCATGGCATTCAGATATTCCGAAATGCCGAATTCGCCGACATTACCGGTTAGCGATGCCGCTGCAACATTGACCGCACTGCCGAGATTGGCCGGGTTGCGGAAGGCGATGCCCCCGTTGGCTCCGGTGACCTGACCGCTGAAACCGAGCTGCTTCAGGACCGAGCGCTGGACTTCTGCGACCGTGACCTTGAGCGTCACCTGATCCTCACCCTCGATGGTGAGCAGATTGACGATCTGGGACTGCTGGCGGTCTTCGGCGAAGATGGCAACACCACCATTCTGCGAGCCGCCGCTGGCAGTCTGGTTGCGGGTCGTGGCTTCACCGCCCTTGAGGAAGGCGCTGCTCAGCCGTTCTGCCTGGGCTGCATCCTGCGGCGTGCGCACCGTGCCGGTCAGCACAACGTTGTCCGATACGATTTCCACCTTGATATTGGAATCCGGAATGAAGCGGCGAAGGTTGTCTTCCAGACCTGCAATGTCGCGCTCGATTTCGAGATCGAGGCTCACGATTTCCTGGCCGTTCTCTCCAAAGATGAAGATATTCGTCTGCCCCACCGTCTTGCCGAACAGGTAGATGCGGCGCGACGTACGGGTGACCGCATCGGCCAGGCTCGGATCGGACACGAGAATATCATGCGCATCGGCGGGCAGGTCGACAACGATTGCCTTGTTGAGGCCAAGCTTCAGCCGCTTGTGGGCGCCGGGGCCGACCTGGCTGATCCGGACGACCGCATCAGCACCGGCCTGCGCCTGTGCCAACAGACCCGAATGAGGAAGGAAAAGGCCGGGCACGCCGGAAACCATAAGCGAAAAGGTCACGCTGGCGACGACACAGAGGCGGAGTTTTTTGGTGAAAGCGTTCATACCAGGCTCTCCTTACTGGGCGACGGGCGATGAGGAGGATTTGACGATCGTGCCGGATTTGATCACCTGCACGGAATTGCCGCCGGACCCGCCGTTCAAGAGGTATTCCGGGGCGGCCGTATCGGCCTCCTGGGCATCTGCAACCGAACGAAGCGCAAGCGACAGGCGCTGCGCCATCTGCTGGGCAACGGCAATGACCTTGGCCTGATCCGGGGTGAGCTCGAGCGTGGCAGTGGCACCGACAACCGAGCGCGTATCGTCTTTCGATTCTTCGATCTGCTGGTCGATGGCAAGCACGCGGATATTCGTCAGCACGGTTTCGGTGATGAAATTGCCTTCATCCCCTTTGCGCACCATGATCACGTCAACGCGGTCATTGGGCAGAATGAAACCGCCCGCCCCGGTCGCAACGCTGATTTCCGTGGCAACCGCCCGCTTTCCAGAAGGCAGAAGCGAGGACAGGGTCGGCCCCTGCCCTTCCACGATCTTTTCCACTCTGACCGGTTCGCCGGCAAAGATCGGAATGCGGACGATGGTCCCCTTGAGCTCGGTTATGGCATTCGGCCGCTGGTCATCCGTGATGGATCCCTGCGCGATGCTGTTTTTCGGCCACGCGGCCCAGGTCAGCGAGGCGGGCTGGATGCGGGTACCGACCGGAAGACTATCAGCCGCGACCAGCACATTGACGGTCGGCTCTTTCTTGGCGATCACGGTCTCTTTGACCTGCGGCGGCCGGGACGCCATGTTCATGGCAAGAACACCGGCCAACCCAGCGGTTGCCACAGCAACACCGAGAATGATCAAACGAGCGGGCTTCATGATGCTTCCTTGGGATCGGAATTATTCTTCCCCGCAGAAGACCAGCAAACTGTTTATTTATGGTTAACGAGACGCTTACAAGTGTGGTTAATTCAGACTTAATTCGCGATAAGTCACTGTCCGATAAGGGAAACCATCATCGGTGACGATGGATATGCGATAAAGCCACCGATGGCGATGGCAATCCCGTAGGGGATCTTCTTCTCCAGCAACAGCGAACCGGGCAATTGCATGCCAAGCGCCTGGATGGCTGCCGCCTGCGAGCGCAGGATCAGGATCACAAGCGTAAGCATGCCGCCGAAGACGGACACATAGACGGCAAATTCCGTGAGCGCATGGCCGAAGCCGAACCATACGGCAGCCGCCGTCAGGAGCTTGGCGTCTCCGCCACCCATCACCCGCATGGCGAAAAAGACGAGGCAAACCGCAAGGACAAGCACGCCCGCCAGCAGATGCTGCCCGATTTCCATGACCGGCATTCCGGAAAGCGGCGCAAGAACCACGAATGACACAAGCAGAGCCAGTGAAATCCGGTTCGGGATGGTCATCGAAAAGAGATCGTTGAAGGCCGCCAATGCCAGGCAGAAAGGGAATATGGCGAAGATCGCAGCGGTTACCACGGTTCAGCTCCTCATGCTGTTATCGCGGTCATACTAGAGGAGAATTATAAAGATTCCCCAAACCGGTTTCAGACAAACCGGTTTGGAGGTATTTGCCGCTGTGAGCAATTACCGATTAGCGGGCGGCCGGTGCCGGCGCGCTCTGCAGGCTGCTTGAAAGATCAGTAAAGACCGTATTCAGCTGTGTGCCGAGCGACTGTGCACCCGCGATCAGAGCAACCGAAATCAGGGCTGCAATCAGGCCGTATTCGATGGCCGTGGCGCCGGATTCTTCATTTTTGAAACGCTTGAAAATGGATATCATTGTTAGCTCCTTGATTGTTGTGAAACGGTTCATTCCGTTCACGGAGCAAAACTAGTTCGCATGAGTGAATCATAAATTAATTTATCTATTTATATGTATGCTCTTTATTTTATGGTTTCGCACGTTATAATATGCATTATTTATTACCTTCCTGCATTGCCGCAAACGCAGCAAAGGCTGCATTCCGGAGAATGCAGCCTTTGCCTTGAACCGAAAGGTCCGCCGTATTAGCGAGCGGCCGTTGCAGTGTTCATCGAGGTCTTCAGCGAGTTGAAGGTCGCACCGAGCTGGGTGCCGAGGGACTGGGCGCCGGCGATCAGGGCTACCGAGATGAGGGCAGCGATCAGGCCGTATTCGATTGCGGTTGCACCAGATTCGTCCTTGATGAACTGTGCGAAAAGCTTGGTCATGGGGTACTCTCCTACTCTTTGTTTGTTCAGCACTTCCGCCAACTGTTTCCGTTGATCGGATGAGCTCAACTTAGCGAGCGCCCCTTGCCATCGACTTAAGGAACAGGGTTACTTCCCGGTAAAGAGGCAAATGCCCGAATGATGGTGAATAATTGTTGAATATAATTAGCTTATGCAACTATCGGCGCCACAAAACCGACCGTGATGCGCCTTCGCGTATACTTTATAATACAAGGCGACTGCAAATCATCATATCTAATTGATTTCATTGCATATATTTGACTTCTTCGGACTGGATGCCGTAACGGCTCCGGCACGGCAGGACCATCGACCACGCGCTTAAGTAATCATTTACCATTCTGCGTCATCTTGCAGGTCAGGTATAATTTCACGCAAGCAAAACACAATGAAAGTGGCGGCGATGTTTTCTGGTAAGGCCATTTCTTTCTCCATCCGTCTCGCGCTTGCCGCCGGGCTGGGTTGCGGAACGGCGGCTTATGCGGAGGACCAGGCGGATTACCTGAAGATTTCACTTGATCATGCGCGCATCCTCAAGCTCGATCGCTCCGTATCCAAGGTCATCATTGGCAATGACCAGATTGCCGATGCTACCGTTGCCGATCCGCGCACAATCGTTTTGACCGGTAAAGGTTTTGGAACGACAAATCTTGTGCTTCTCGACAGCGATGGCAATGCGATTGTCGACGAGCGCATCATTGTGGCGCTCGATGAGGCAAAAACCATCCGCGTTTACCGTCAGACAGATCGGGCGATCATGTCTTGCGCGCCGAATTGTGAATCAAAGACTATCGGAGGGTCGACAACTGCAGCCCCTGCCGGCGGCTGATGTCCGGTTGTCGGGATGCGGTCTGAACGCATTTGAGTTGAATAAATCTGTATCTCGAAACGCTTTCTCAACAGATGGTCATTAGTCTGTAGCATGTAGAATTATTCTGGATCGGATTGAAGGGCATGGAAAAAGAACAGGCAGGTCATGATGGCGTGTCGAGGCGGGGCTGGAAAGACAGCCTTGTCCGCTTCTTTCGTTCACGTGATGGCGCGGCAGCCATCGAATTCGCCTTGCTGTCGCTTCCCTATTTTCTGATTGTCATCGCCATTCTTGAAACCTTCATCGCCTTTACCGGCGAGCAGGTGATCGCCAATGCGACCGATACGTTCGGCCGCGCTTTTCGCACCGGCCGTATCACCTACAATCTCGGCCGCTCGACGGACAAGACCGAAGCCCAGTTCCGGCAGGCTTTCTGCGATGAAATCGCGATCCTCATCCGCTGCTCGTCATCCGAAGTGGCAACGCCTGCCAAGCTTTACATCGACGTCCAGAATTTCGCTTCCTTTGCCACGGTACCTTCCACGATTCCACGTGTATCCAGCGATCAGTATGCGGATATAGACACGACCAAGTTCAAGTATAATCCGGGCGGACCAGGCACGATCAACATGCTGCGCGCCTATTATCGCTGGCAGATCATGACCGATCTGGTGCGTCCTTACATCACGACGATCCGGCCCGCTGGCGGCGGCATGCCGACCGACTTCCTGATCGTGTCCTCGAATGTCTATCAGAATGAGCGGTATCCATGATGGAAAGCAAGATCATGAACCGCAAAGGCATCCTTCTGCCCATCATTCGCGCGCTCAAGCGCTTCCGCGGCGACCGGGAGGGTGCAGGCGCTGTGGAATTCGCCATTCTCGCTCCGATCCTGCTGATGCTTTACATCAGCGCCTTTGAAATCACGGTGGGCATGAGCATGGCCAAGCGCGCGAGCCGCGCCTCGGGCATGATCGCCGATCTGGTGACCCAGCAGTCGACCATGAGCAAATCGACGCTGACATCCATGGTGAGTGTGGCTCAGGCCGTTTTTGCGCCCTACACGCCGAGCAATCTGAAGGTGAAAGTGTCGGCAATCCGGATCGACTCCGGCAATACGCCACGCATTGCCTGGTCCTGGCAGCAGGACGGCACCCGGCCTTATACGGTAAATTCCGTGGTGACGGTGCCTAGTGATCTGAAGAACCCCAATTCCTTCCTGATCCATTCGGAACTGCAGATCGATCACAAGCTTGCGCTGTTCCTTGCCAATACCATGTCTTATGACACCCAGACGATCCAGATCGCCCGGGATTTCTACTTCCGCCAGCGCGTTGGCGACGAAGTGGTTTGCGGCGACTGCTGAACTCCTGTCCCTTGTAACCTTGATTTCTATTGGTCGGTTGCATTGAGGCGGGCTTTGATTTGCAATACTTGTATCGTCACGATACATCTTTGACGATTGAAGAGGCTCCGCTTCGGAGCCTCTTCTTCGTTCAGGCAAGGCATGGCGGTTGATATGGCGCGCGCTTTTCTTTTTGTGCTCGATTCCTTCGGTATTGGCGGCGCGCCGGATGCGGCAAGTTATGGAGACCGCGGCGCCGACACGCTCGGGCATATTGCCGAATTCTGCGCCTCGGGGGCTGCAGACCGTGCAGGCCTGCGGGAAGGCCCGCTGAAACTGCCCAACATGTCGGCCCTTGGCCTGCTCGAAGCGGCCAATCTCGCCGCCGGGCACTATCCCGCCGGAATGCCGCGTCCGGAGCGGGTCTTTGGCCTGCATGGTGCGGCAAGTGAGGTCTCGAACGGCAAGGACACACCCTCGGGACACTGGGAAATAGCCGGAACGCCGGTTACGTTCGACTGGGGTTATTTTCCGGCCGATGGTGACGCCTTCGCGCCGGATCTCGTGCGCGATATCTGCGAGAAGGGTGATGTGCCGGGTATCCTCGGCAATTGCCATGCCTCCGGCACAGAGATCATCGCCCGCCTCGGCGAGGAACATATCCGCACCGGCATGCCCATCTGCTATACATCGTCGGACTCCGTCTTCCAGATTGCCGCGCACGAGCAGCATTTCGGACTCGACCGGCTGATCGCCTTCTGCCAGATCGTCCGCGAAATCATCAATCCGCTCAATATCGGACGGGTCATCGCCCGGCCCTTCATTGGCAGCAATGCCTCGAATTTCGAACGCACCGGAAATCGCCGCGATTTCTCCGTGCTGCCGCCCGAACCGACGCTTCTGGATCGGGTCGTCGCGTCCGGCCACAAGGTGCATGCGGTGGGCAAGATCGGCGATATCTTTGCCCATCAGGGCGTGTCGCAGGTGATCAAGGCCAATGGCAATAGTGCGATCATGGAGGCGACTCTGAAGGCCATGGAAGCATCCGAGCAGGGCGATCTGGTCTTTTCCAATTTTGTCGATTTCGACATGATCTATGGTCATCGCCGGGATGTGCCGGGTTATGCGGCCGCGCTCGAAGCCTTCGACAGGCGGCTGCCCGAGGTGCATCGGCGCATGCGCCCGGGGGATATCGCATTGCTGACGGCGGATCACGGCTGTGATCCCACCTGGCGCGGCAGCGACCATACCCGTGAACGCGTGCCGATCATGGCCTTCGGTCCGGGCCTGCGGGCACGGCTGATAGGGGTGCGCAGCACCTTTGCCGATATCGGTGAAACAATTGCCCATCATCTCGGCATTCCTGCCGGAAAGCATGGAAGGAGCTTCCTTTGACCCTTCATCTCAAGAAGGCCGAGCTGCACTGCCACCTGGAAGGGGCAGCTCCCCCCGCCCTCGTGCTTGAGCAGGCCGCCCGCTATGGCGTTGATACGTCTCGTTTTCTCAAGGACGGGAGCTATGTCTGGAAGGACTTTGCAGAATTCATCGCCTGCTATGATGAAGTCGCCGGTGTTTTTCGCACGGAGGAAGACTATGCGCTTCTCACAGAGACCTATCTCGCAGAACTTTCTGCCATAAACACGATCTATAGCGAGCTGTTTGTCTCGCCGGATCATGGCGACCGCATCGGACTTGGTGCGGACAATTATATCGCGGGCGTCTGCGAGGGTATTCGCCGGGCGAAGGCCGCAAGCGGGATCGAATGCCGGCTGGTGGTGGTCGGCGAGCGCCATTTCGGACCAGACCGGGTCATTGCCGCCGCGCGCTATGCTGCGCGACGAGACAATCCGCTGATCACCGGCTTCAACATGGCAGGCGAGGAGCGCATGGGCCGCGTTGCGGATTATGCGGCGGCCTTTGATATTGCCCGTGACGCGGGGCTCGGGATCACGATCCATGCGGGGGAAGTCTGCGGGGCTTTTTCGGTCGCCGATGCGCTCGATCTGGTCAGGCCGTCACGGATCGGCCATGGCGTGCGCGCCATCGAGGATTCCGCACTCGTTGACCGTCTGGCGTCCCTTGGAACCGTCCTCGAAGTCTGCCCCGGCTCGAATGTGGCGCTCAATGTCTTTCCCGATTTCGAAAGCCATCCCTTGCGCCGTCTGAAGGAGGCGGGCGTGAAGGTGACGATCAGTTCCGACGATCCGCCCTTCTTCCATACATCGCTGAAGCGCGAATACGAGCTTGCGGCCACAGCCTTCCGTTTCTCCGAGCAGGAAATCAACGCGCTGACGCGCACCGCTCTTCAGGCTGCCTTTGTGGATGAACCGACCCGAGCCCGCCTTCTGGCCATGATCTGACCGGAAACTGCGCGGAAGGGCTGTTGATGAGCAGGCAAAAACCTGCTCCACACTTGCGATGTTGCGGCATTCCATGGAAGAAAATGGCCAAGGCAGAAGAATGCAAGAACAAAAGACCGGAAGGCAGGCTCCCATGGAAGGCGTTACCGTAATCAATCACCCGCTGGTTCAGCACAAGCTCACGCTGATGCGCCGCAAGGAAACCTCGACGGCCAGTTTCCGTCGGCTGCTGCGCGAAATCTCGACGCTGCTTTGCTACGAGGTCACGCGGGACCTGGAACTGACCATGGAAAGCATCGAAACCCCGTTGCAGGTGGTGGACATGCCGGTTCTTGAGGGTAAGAAGCTTGTATTCGCGTCGATCCTGCGTGCCGGCAACGGGCTTCTGGAAGGGATGCTCGAACTCGTGCCTTCCGCGCGCGTGTCCCATATCGGTGTTTACCGCGACCATGAGACGCTGCAGCCGGTGGAATATTACTTCAAGGCTCCGGAAAGCCTGAATGAACGGCTGGTGATCGTCGTCGATCCGATGCTTGCGACGGGGAACTCCTCGATAGCGGCAATCGACAAGCTGAAGGAACGGGGAGCGAAGAACATCCGCTTCCTCTGCCTGCTTGCGGCCCCCGAAGGCATCCGGAATTTCCGCGAAGTGCATCCGGATGTGCCGGTCTATACGGCTTCCATCGACAGCCATCTCAACGAAAAGGGCTACATCGTACCCGGTCTCGGCGATGCGGGCGACCGCATGTATGGCACGAAGTAGCCTCCAAAGGATTGATTTACCAATATAATAAAACAGGCCGTGGAAAGGCGATGTTTCCACGGCCTTAACTTTGCCGCTTAGCAAGATTTTGATTTGCAACAATTAGGCTCGCCTTACTCAAGAAGAAGGACGACCTTCCATGAATGCACGGGATCTGGTTCTGTTGACGATAGGCGTGGTGGCGGCCTCGCAGGTGCCGCAACTGATGCCGAGCCTGAATGCCATGAATGCCGGACAGGTGGAAACCGTCTCCAGCATCGAGCCGGAGCCGAAGCCAAATGTCTCCGCACCGCTCGGCAGCTATGTTCTGGAAGCAAACCGCTCCGGTCATTTCGGTGGCAATTTCGTGCTGAACGGCAAATCCGTGCCCGGGATGATCGATACCGGCGCAACCTTTGTCGCGATGAACGAAACGACGGCAAAAAGGCTGGGCTTCACCGGAAATTCGCTGGATTACCGTTATGCAGTGAACACGGCCAATGGCCCGGCGGAAGCTGCCCATGTGCTGCTGGACCGGGTGGAAATCGGTGGTGTTAGAGCCCAGTCGGTCGAAGCCTTCGTGCTCAAGGATCAGTCGCTGAATGAAACGCTGATCGGCATGAGTTTTCTCAAGAAGCTGAAATCCTTCGCGGTGGAAAATGATCGCATGGTGCTGAAGCAGTAGCGATCAGATCCGACCGAGTATGACCGGACGGTTCTCAGCTGCCCCGACGGTCACGGTGTAGAGACCAGCCACCTTCATCGCCATCGCGCGGGCGTCATCCAGATTGGCCGCGTGGACAAAGCCCAGGGGCTCGCCCTTCTCTACCTTGCTGCCGAGCGGCTTCAGGCCAGAAAAACCGGTCCGGTGATCGATCCCGTCTTCCGGACGCAGACGCCCTCCCCCCAGTTCAATAACAGCTATACCGAGACCGCGTGTGTCTACAGTTGAAAGATGACCGCCTTCTCGCGCAAGGATCGGGACGATGGCCGGTGCCTTTTCCAGATAGCGATCAGCCTTTTCAAGCAGATCCACCGGGCCGCCAAGCAGATGGACCATGCGCGCGAAATGATCTGCGGCCCTGCCGGAGACAAGCGCCTCACGCGCCTTGATCTCCCCCTCGTCGCGGGTCTGAACAAGGCCAGAAGCCTGAAGCATATCAGCTGCAAAAGCGAGCACGACCGTTTCCAGACGGGTGCCCCGCTTCTCGCCCTTGAGAAAGGCAATGCAGTTTTCGATCTCCACCACATTGCCGGCCGCGTCGGCCAGGGGTTCGTTCATGTCGGTGAGAAGGGCGGAGGTTTTCACTCCGGCGCCATTTGCCACCTCGACCAGCGAGCGGGCGAGCGCTTCGGCTTTTTCCCGATTGTCCATGAAGGATCCGTTTCCGACCTTCACATCGAGCACCAGCGTTTCAAGGCCAGCGGCAAGCTTCTTTGACAGGATGGAAGCGGTGATCAGCGGCACGCTATCCACCGTAGCCGTCACATCCCGTACCGCATAAAGGCGCTTGTCCGCAGGCGCGAGCGCCGATGTCTGGCCGATGATCGCGCAACCCGCTTCCTTCACCGTTTTGCGGAAAAGGTCGGCATCCGGCATGATCCGGTAGCCGGGAATGGATTCGAGCTTGTCGAGCGTACCGCCCGTATGGCCAAGCCCGCGACCGGAAATCATCGGCACGGCAAGACCGCAGGCCGCAGCGATCGGTGCCAGCATCAGCGAAACATTGTCGCCCACGCCACCCGTCGAGTGCTTGTCGGCGATCGGCCGGTCGATATCCGGCCAGGAAAGCACCTCACCGCTGTCACGCATGGCCAGTGTCAGCGCCACGGTCTCGTCCCTGGTCATGCCGGAAAACCAGACGGCCATGGCAAAAGCGCCGATCTGGCCTTCGGAAAGTGTGCCCTTGGCAAGCTGCCCGATGAAATCCGCGATGTCCTCCGGCGTCAGCGCCTGTCCGTTCCGCTTCCTGAGGATGATATCCTGCGGCAGCATGTCGATTCAGTATCCCGTACCGGTCGCGGCAGAGGATCCGCCATCAAGAACTCGCAGGATATCATCGAGAATGCCGGATGCGCCGAAGCGGAAGTTATGCGGCACAGCCCAGCCTTCCCCCATTTTTTCATCTGCCAGCGACAGATAGGTAGCAGCGGCAACCACAGTGCCGATACCACCCGATGGCTTCAGCCCGACCGGCTTGCCGCTCGCAAGGATCGCATCGAGCATGATGGCGGCCGCCTCTTGCGAAGCACTGTTTGCCGTCTTGCCGGTGGAGGTCTTGATGAAATCGGCACCGGCAGCAATCGCGAGATCGCTTGCCTTGCGGATCAGGGCCACGTCCTTGATTTCCCCGGTTTCGAGAATGACCTTCAGCCGGGCGGGTGCCGGAATGGCCGACCGGACGGCTGCGACGACGGTGGTTGCAGCCTGTTCGTCGCCCTTCAGCAGGCCCTGCCAGGGTATGACCAGATCAATCTCGTCGGCCCCGTCGGCAAGCGCCTTGCGGGTTTCGGCTACGGTTTCGTCAACCGGTTGATTTCCGCTCGGAAAATTCACGACCGTTGCGAGCTTGATGGTGCGCTCCGGACCAAGAAGGGCGCGGGCCTCTGCCACGAAACGCGGCCAGATGCAGATCGCCGCGACCGGTCCATGGGCGGTCTTTGCCCGCGCCACGAGCGAAACAATCTGGCCACTGTCACAATCATCCTTCAGATTGGTCAGATCAAGCACAGAAAGCGCACGCGCTGCAGCCGTCTTCAAATCCATTGTCAATGTCCTTTGGCAGAAAGCATCGCGGTCAGGATGGTGGCAAGCCGCTTGCCCCCGACCGGTGCCATTTCCTTGGTTTCCGCATGGGTGATCTCGCCACCGGTCATGCCGGCCCCGAAATTGGTGACGACCGATGCCGCCGCAACCCGAAGGCCGAGGAAACGCGCAAGGATCACTTCCGGCACGGTCGACATTCCAACCGCATCCGCACCGAGGATCCGCGCCATGCGGATTTCTGCAGGCGTTTCGAAGCTCGGGCCGGAAAACCACATATAGACGCCCCTGTGCAGCGGCGTTCCTGTGCGCTCGGCGGCAGCCTGCATGTCGGCGGCGAGGTCCGGATCATAAGCCGACGTCATACCGGTAAAGCGGGCATCGCTTTCCTCGCCGATCAAAGGATTCTCGCCGGAGAAATTGATGTGATCGGTGATCTGCATCACCGAGCCCGGCGGCATGTCCTCCCGCACGGAGCCAGCCGCGTTGGTGAGCAGCAGAACCTCGATGCCAAGGGCCTTCAGCACCTCGAGCGGCACCCGCATCGCCGCCGCATTGCCCTTTTCGTAATAATGGATGCGACCGGACATCATCAGCACCGGTGTGCCACCGATCATGCCTGCGACAAATTCCCCCGCATGGCCCGAAACACCACTTTGCGGAAAGCCGGGGAGATCGCCATAGGGCACATGCACCGGGCCCTCGATTGCCTCAACCATGGAGCCGAGACCGGACCCGAGAATGACGGCGTGGCGCGGCTTCAGTGATCCCAGTTTCCGGGATAGGGTATCTGCAATCGCATTCATCCGAGCAAATCCGTTTCAAAGCTGCCGGGCAGCATGTCTTCCATTGTCACCGTCTTCTGCACACCTGCTTCATCGCAAAGATAGATCGGCGTCTTCTTGTCGGCAAATTCCGAAATCTTCTGGCGGCAGCCGCCACAGGGCGGGCAAAGCGGCAGCTTTTCTGCAATCACCGCCATTTCGACGATCCGCCTGCCTCCGCCCATGATCATGCAGGAAATCGCAGTCGGCTCCGCACACCAGCCCTGCGGAAACGAGATATTCTCGATATTCGCGCCGCTGTAGATCTTGCCGTCATCGGCGCGGATCGCCGCGCCGACCGGAAATTTCGAATAGGGCGCATGCGCATGGGCCATGGCCGCACGCGCCGCCTCGAACAGGTCCTGAGACATTCTCAACGCTCCTTCGTATAGGGCACGCCACCGGCCTTTGGCGGATGGGCAACACCAATGAAGCCCGCCAGCAGAACGCAGGTGAGGATATAGGGCAGCGCCTGGAAAATCTGCACCGGCACTTCGCCGATACCCGGCACCGACTTGCCCTGCATGAAGTTTGCAAAGGCATCGAGGAAACCGAAGAGCAGGCAGGCAAACATCACCGGCACCGGCTTCCACTTCGCAAAGATCAGAGCCGCAAGCGCGATATAGCCCTTGCCTGCGGACATGTCCTTGATGAAGGCCGCCGATTGCGCGATTGCAAGATAGGTCCCGGAGAAGCCGCAGAGTACGCCCGCGCAGATAACCGCACGGTAGCGCAGCCAGGTGACCGAAATCCCTGCCGTATCCACCGCGCCCGGATTTTCACCCACCGCCCGCAGCCGCAGGCCAAAACGGGTACGATAGAGGATCCACCAGGAGATCGGCACGGCGGCGAAGGCGAGATAGGTCAGGATATTATGACCGGAAATCACGTCCGCATAGAACTTGCCGAGATAGCCGCTGTCGCGCAATTCCTTGGCATAGGGGAAGACGATTTCCCCGAAGCGCCCGCCCGACGAAAGCTGTGGTGTGCGCCCGCCCTGACCGAACCAGGCCTGACCGAGCACGATGGTGAGACCTGCCGTCACGAAATTGATGGCCACGCCGGACACGATCTGGTTGCCGCGATTGGTGATCGATGCAAAGCCATGCACCAGTGAGAGGGCAACCGAGGTCGCGATCCCCGCCATCAGGCCTGCCCAGGCATTGCCGGTGAGATAGGCAACACAGGCCGACGCGAAGGCAGACGCCAGCATCTTGCCTTCTAGCCCGATGTCGAAGATGCCGGAGCGTTCCGAAAACAGACCCGCCAGTGCCGTGAAGATCAGCGGGATCGAAAGGCGGATGGTGGACCCCAGAATGGAAATGAGGATGTCGATGAAATCCATGGATGCCCCTCCTCAAGCCTTGGCGAAATTCTGATAAAGACGCACAAGCGCCGGGCGGAACATGTATTCGAGCGCACCTGCAAACAGGATCACAAGACCCTGGATGACCACGATCATGTCACGGGTGATGTTCGGCATGTCGAAGGAAAGCTCACCGCCCCCCTGATAGAGGACACCGAACAGAAGGGCTGCAAGCAGAATGCCGAGCGGATGATTGCGGCCCATCAGCGAAACCGCGATACCGACAAAGCCTGCGCCGCCGACGAATTCCACCTGCAGGCGGGCGGATGCACCCATCACCGGGTTCAGCGCCATCATCCCGGCGAGGCCGCCGGAAATCAGCATGGTGATGATGATGATGCGCTTCTGGTTGATGCCGGCATAAGCGGCGGCCGACGGACTTATGCCGAGGGTGCGCATCTCGTAGCCGAGCTTCGTACGCCAGATCAGAAACCACACTGCCAGGCACATGACGAGCGCGATGATGAAAGAGAAGTTGAATGGTGCTGCCCCAAGCTTGAGACCGAAGATTGCAAGCAGCCAGTCCAGCTTCGGCAATTGCCCGCCTTCCAGAAAGGTTCGGGTTTCCGGTGCCATCTTGCCCGGCACGATCAGCACATTGACGAGCAGATAGACCATCAGGGCTGCGCCAATGAAATTGAACATGATGGTGGTGATGACCACATGGCTGCCGCGATAGGCCTGCAGCCAGGCCGGGATGAAGGCCCAGGCCGCACCGAACAGGGCAGCACCGGCAACCGCGAAAGGCATGGTCAGATACCAGGGCAGGTAATGGTCGAGCGCAAGCGCCACAAGCGCAGCGCCAAGACCGCCAAGATAGGCCTGACCTTCGGACCCGATATTGAACAGGCCCGCATGGATTGCCACCGCCACCGATAGCCCGGTGAAGATGAAGTTGGTCGCGAAGAACAGGGTGAAACCGATGCCTTCGCCACGCCCGAGCGCGCCGATCAGCAGCAGTTTCATCGCCTCGAACGGATTTTCGCCAATCATCCAGACCACAAAGCCGGACACGATGAAGGCGAGCGCGAGATTGATCAACGGGATGAGCCCGTAGGTAATCCAGTTGGGTAGGGGAACAGATGCTGTGCTCATTTTGGCCTCGTCATGCGGCAATGCCGGCCATCATCAGGCCGAGGGTCTGTTCACTGGCATCGGTGGACTTTTCGCCCACCACATGACCGGCAAACATCACGAGAATACGGTCGGAAAGGGCACGGATTTCATCCAGCTCCACCGAGACAAGCAGAAGCGCCTTGCCCTGATCACGCATGTCGATGATGCGCTTGTGGATGAATTCGATGGCACCGATATCCACACCGCGGGTGGGCTGGCCAATCAGAAGAATGCGCGGATCGCGCTCGATTTCGCGGGCAACGACGATCTTCTGCTGGTTGCCACCGGAGAAATTGGCGGTCTTCAGCCGCGGATTGGGTGGCCGGATATCGTATTTCTCGATCTTCTCCACCGCATCGCGTTTCATCGCATCGAGATCCAGCATCATGCCGCGCCCGTATTTCGGATCACGGTGATAGCCGAGCACGGAATTCTCGTATTCCTCAAACTTGAGGACCAGACCCATATGGTGCCGGTCTTCCGGAATATGGGCAAGGCCGAGCTCGCGCAGACGTGCCGGACTTGCCTTGCCGATCGGCTGGCCATCGATCAGGATTTCCCCGGCCGAAGGCTGGCGGATGCCGGAAAGCGCTTCCAGGAGCTCCGACTGCCCGTTGCCCGCAACGCCTGCGATGCCGACGATCTCGCCTGCGCGCACATCGAAGGAGACATTGTCCACCATCGTCACGCCGCGATTGTCTTTCACGGAAAGATTGCGCACCGAAAGCACCACGTCGCCGGGCTTCGCCTCACCCTTTTCGACCCGCAGAAGCACGCGGCGGCCGACCATCAATTCGGCAAGTTCCTCCACCGAGGTTTCCTTGGTGGTTCGGGTCGCAACCATCTCGCCCCGGCGCATGACAGAGACCGTATCGGTGATCGCCATGATCTCGCGCAACTTGTGGGTGATCAGAATGACGGTCTTGCCCTGGTCACGCAGCACGCCGAGGATCTTGAAAAGATGATCGGCTTCGGACGGTGTGAGAACACCGGTAGGCTCGTCGAGGATCAGGATTTCGGCGCCGCGATACATGGCCTTCAGGATTTCCACGCGTTGCTGCAGGCCCACCGGCAGCTCCTCGATCACCGCATCCGGATCGACTTCGAGACCGTAGTCATCCTCGAGGCGCTTCAGTTCCGCATGCGCATGGGCAACGCCCTTGCCAAGCAGCGCACCGCCTTCGGCTCCAAGAATGATGTTTTCCAGAACCGTGAAATTTTCCACGAGCATGAAGTGCTGGTGCACCATGCCGATCCCGGCGCTGATGGCCGTCTGGCTGTCCTTGATCTGTACGGGCTTGCCATTGATGCGGATTTCGCCGCTGTCAGCCTGATAGAAACCGTAGAGGATCGACATCAGCGTGGACTTTCCCGCGCCGTTCTCCCCGATGATGCCGTGGATGGAGCCCTTGGCCACGGTCAGATTGATATTCTTGTTGGCATGGACAGGGCCGAATTTCTTGTCGATGCCGATGAGTTCGATCGCAGGAACTTGGGTCACGAAATGGCTCCACAGATGGGGCATGCCACAGCCACCCGATGGAAGCGCCACCCTGCAAACGCAGGTAGGCTTCCCGGCAAGCGCTGGGGTTGCAAGGCATCATGCTTGCTGCAGAGGATTACGGGATTGGGAAATGGGATAACGGGGCCAATACTAGCCCACATCTCCGGAAAATCCGGAACGGCAACGCCACCCCCTTTGCGAAGCCACGAATGACGCCGCGCAGGCCCCTCGCCCGCCGCCTGCTGCACTGCCCGAATGAAAAATGAAACGGACGCGGGGCATAGGGCCCGGCGTCCGTCCGGTTCTCTTTCAGATCACTTCGGGCAAGCGTTGTCGCTCATGTAGTCGTGTACCTTCACGGCGCCGGAAATGATGTCAGCCTTCGCCTTGTCGACTGCGGCCTGCATTTCAGCGGTGATCATCGACTTGTTGTTGTCGTCGAGCGCCCAGCCCACGCCATCTTCCTTCACGCCCAGCGCCTGAACACCAGCAGTGAACTTGTCGTTCTGGGCGTCGGAGAAGGCATTGTAGACAGCCAGATCCACGCGCTTGACCATCGAGGTCAGGACGGAGCCCGGATGCAGATAGTTCTGGTTGGAATCGACGCCGATCGACATCTTGCCATTGTCGGCTGCCGTCTGCAGCACACCGAGGCCGGTTGCACCAGCAGCCGCATAGATAACATCCGCGCCCTGATCGATCTGGTTCTTGGTGAGTTCACCGCCGCGAACCGGATCGTTCCAGGCCGCACCGGTGGTGCCGGTCATGTTCTGGAACACTTCGATCTTCGGGTTTGCAGCGCGCGCGCCCTGCTCGTAACCGCATTCGAACTTGCGGATCAGCGGAATATCCATGCCGCCGATGAAGCCGACCTTGCCGGTCTTCGACGCCATGCCGGCGAGAACGCCCACCAGATAGGAGCCTTCATGTTCGTTGTAGACGACCGAACGAACATTCGGCTTGTCGACAACAGAGTCAACCAGCACGAATTTGGTATCCGGGAATTCGGCAGCGACCTTTTCGATCGCAGAGGTCCAAGCGAAGGAAACGGCTACAACCGGGTTATACCCCTTGGAGGCGAAATTGCGGATCGCCTGCTCACCCTGGGTATCGCCGGTCGGCTCGAAATCGCGGAATTCGATCCCGGTCTCATCCTTGAACTTTTCCGCGCCGTTGAAAGCTGCTTCGTTGAAAGACTTGTCGAACTTGCCACCGGTGCCATAGACGAGCGCCGGCTTGATGTCGGCAGCCAGCGCCGTGGACGACAGCGCGGCCATGGCAAGAAGATTCAAAAGGGTTTTTTTCATTCTGCAGCCCTATTCTTTCTATTGATCTTGTTGGGTCCTCCCGCAACCCGTTTCCGGGCCTGTCTGCGGTCAGCCGGCCCCTTTTTGAAAAGCCTGGCTGAGAGGTATCCTTGCATGGCTTTAGAAAAAATTCACCTGAAATTTTTCAGTTGGTAAAAAATTCAGCGAAGCGGGCGGCAGTTGCTCCATGTTTCTGAAAACAAAGGAAAAAGGGCCGGATGCGAAGTCCGGCACCCCTATATAAGTCCGTGTCGAAATAAGAAATTACACCGATCTGGCGCAGGTCACACCCGTACCCTTAAGACCGCAATAGCCGCCCGGATTCTTTGCGAGATACTGCTGATGATAGTCCTCCGCATAGTAATAGGGGCCGGCTGCGGCGATTTCCGTGGTGATCTTTCTGGTCACGCCCGCCGCCGTCAACGCGGCCTGGAACCGTTCCCGCATCTCTTCCGCAACCACATGCTGCTGCGGCGTCGTGACATAGATTGCCGAGCGATAGGTGGTGCCGATATCATTGCCCTGGCGCATGCCCTGTGTCGGATCATGCTCTTCGAAAAACAGCGCGAGCAGCCGCTCAAGGGGAAGCTCCGCCGGATCGAAGACCACCTTGACCACCTCTGCATGCCCGGTCATCCCGGTCGTGGTTTCGTGATAGGTCGGGTTCGGTGTGAGGCCACCCGCATACCCGACGGATGTCACCCAGACACCCTTCTGTTTCCAGATCAGCCGCTCCGCACCCCAGAAGCAGCCCATGCCGAGATAGATGGTTTCATAACCGTCGGGAACCAGGCCTTTCAGGGGCCTTCCATTGACGAAATGCAGTTCGGCCGTGGGGATGGGATCTGGCCGCCCCGGCAAGGCCGTCGCTTCGGACGGCATCATGGTCTTCTTCGAAAACATATCCAGCGCAAACATGGCTTCCTCCGGTCACGGGTCATCAATGGTCTGGTTTCACATGCATTCTGGTTCAGGCGGCAAAGCGCCCGGCGGCCGGTTTTCTGCGCCAGGCAAGCATCCAGAGCAACAGGGCAAGCGTCCCGAGCACGGCGAAAGCGGGTTGCAGGAGCAACCATGTCAGCGCCTTCTGCATGCGCTCCGCCTGCGGGCCCTGGGCAACAGCCTGCGCCAGCCAGTCAAAGCTTTGCGGGCTGAAATCCGCCCAAACCTTGCCGAGTGGCATGAGATCGGGGGCCGAACGCGCCACGGAGCGGATGGAATCGAAGGCTGCCGCAACAACGGCCGCAGCCAGAACGACGAAACTTGAAAACCGCACAAGAAAGCGCATGATTGACAGCCCCTGCTCCGCCCGATGCTATGCAGAGCGGCCGAAACCGGCCTGCTGCAGGAAGATAGGGCCGCATCCTTTCGCTGACAAGCAAGCGCCGGACACAGTTTTGTGACGGCTTTCAAAAATTATGGAAGAATTCGGTTGATCCCGTGAAAAACCTCGGTATATATCCCGCCCGTCGACCGGCGTTGCCAAGGCTCCCGGAACTGGCAAGGACAGGTGGCCGAGTGGTTGAAGGCGCACGCCTGGAACGCGTGTATACGTGAAAGCGTATCGAGGGTTCGAATCCCTCTCTGTCCGCCACTAACTATTTGTTTCCCCATCATTTTATTCTATTTCTTGATTGTCCGAATTCTCTCCGCAAATTCCGCGGGTTGCGGTGGTGCCCATTTGGTTGTGCCATCAGAGACGCTTTTGGTTTACGAAAGGTGGGGGCTTTTTGGGATTTGTCTCTGAGGGTAGTTTTACCGATACGCTTTGCGCTTACACGGAAGTTTTCTCAAGTGTCGCGGCAAGCCCGGTGCGCCCGCCTGTCCATCACGCAGCAATTGAGCGGAACAAGAAGCAAAGCGCCCCTGATCGTGAGCGCTTGTAAACTTCTGCTTTCTTGGGTTGACGACGTGATGAGGTTTACACCGACGGGAATCCGAGCACTAGACGCTGCTTTTTCCAGGATGGAGCGATCTCGGTCTTGAGCGTCAGCTTATATGAACTGATCTCAAGTGGTTGCTCACCGGACAATATTGTCTGCGTGATTGACGGCGTGAGGTACGCTAGGCGCAGAATGCGGATGAAGTAGGACGAGGTGACCCCGCAATCGGCGGCAATTTCGGCGATGGTTTTGCCTGTGCTTTGCTCCATTGCGTTTTTGTAGCGATGGGCAAGCGCAAGCGTCCTGATCAGACTTTGGTCCGGCTTTCGCGTAACGTCTGGTTGTTGTCCGGTCATGATATGCCGGATTTCCTTTCCCACCCGCTTCAAAGCGACCGGGATTATAATTTCGATGGGCTGCATGGTTCTGACGGGTTCAATGTCGCTGACTGTGTTTGTATCATGTGACAAAATGAACATGCCTACAGCCAACTGCTGTTGATCGGATGTGGCAAGCCTCTTACATGTACCAATCGCAAGAATGGCTTTAGGGCGCAGGCGTATTGTGACAGTCGCGGCGCCTATCAATATGTTTTCTACGAGCGAGCGCAGGGCGAGGATTCTCTCACCTGTTTGAAGACCTGGCCAGGCTGTTGCAAATGCTGTCACCGCACGTACGCCGTCCATCCGCGTCGGGGCGGCTACGCATTGTTGTGAGTATAAGGTGTCGATCTTTGCGGGATCTTTGAGGAACTGAAGCAATCCATTTACAACGATCCCTTCGATGTCCGCTGCCGGCAATCTTCGTGGTTGGCTATTGCGCCGTGAGACATTTGCATTGCTTGCACTATCTGGCCGTGTGGAAAGCCCTTGAGGGCTAGCCGCAGCCTGTTGATTCTCACTTCGAGCAAAGCGTATTTGGGGTGGCTCTATCTGGGTGCAATAGGCGATCAGGTCATGACTGACATAGTAGCGATAGCGCCGACCGTTCTTCTTCGCATGTGTCGGGCTAAATCCAATTGCGTCCTCGTCGATCAATAGACCCGTAAGCAGACTTGGCTCTGCTGCAGAGGAACGGATATCCCTCTCGACCCTGTTTTTGCTGAGCCTGTCCTGCACCTGAGCCCAGAGGGTCTGGTCGACGATCGGGTCATGCTGTCCGGGATAGACATGGTGCTTGTGGGTGATCTCACCGCGATAGAGACGGTTCTGCAGGAGATGATAGAGGGCACCACGCTCGAGAATGCCGCCGCCGGTCTGATTGCCGGTGACGGAGACATGGCGCTTGGCGCGGATATTGCGCGCGGCAAGGTCTTGAACGAGATCGTAGACGGAGCCGAGTGCGAGATATCGACGGAAGATCTCGCGAACCTGCTCTGCCTCTTCAGGGACAATCACAAGCTTGCGGTCTTCTACTGTATAGCCAAGGGGAGGACGCCCGCCCATCCACATGCCCTTGGCCTTGGAGGCGGCGATTTTGTCACGGATGCGCTCGCCTGTGACCTCGCGTTCGAACTGGGCAAAGGAGAGGAGCATGTTGAGGGTGAGGCGCCCCATGGAGGTGGTGGTGTTGAAGGACTGGGTGACGGAGACGAAGGAGACCTTCGCCTGGTCGAAGACATCGACAATCCGGGCAAAGTCGGTCAGCGATCGGGTAAGGCGATCCACCTTGTAGACCACGACGGTATCGATGAGACCGGCTGCGATATCGGCAAGCAGGGCTTTGAGCGCCGGGCGCTCCATGGTGCCGCCGGAGAAGCCGCCGTCATCGTAGAGGCGGGGAAGAGCGATCCAGCCTTCGGAGCGCTGGCTGGTGATATAGGCCTCGCAGGCCTCGCGCTGGGCGTCGAGGGAGTTGAAGTCCTGCTCCAGACCTTCCTCGGAGGATTTGCGGGTGTAGATGGCGCAGCGGATGGCGCTTCCCACGGGATTGCGCTGGAGAGGACGCCCGGGATTACGCAAGGAGTTGCGGCTGGTTGTGCGGGTGGCAGGTCGTGCCGAAGGGATACGCTCAGCCATCGATGGCGCCCTCCTCTCCGTCTCGAACCTTTGTCGTGCGTCTTGTGATGCCGAAGAAGCGAGGACCGGACCAATGGGTGCCGGTGATCTCGGTGGCAATCGCGGTCAGCGAGGCAAAGTGAGTGTTGCGGAAGAGATAGCCGTCCTCCTGCACAATCACCTCATGGGTCCTGCCCGCCCATTCGCGGATCAGGCGGGCACCGGGTTTGATGACGGGGCTCTTTGAGCGGCTGATCTCGCCCGATGTTGCAAGCTCATGGGCCATGCGCCTGAGTTCGGTCGCATCCTTCTTCTTCAATCCGCCAAGTACCTGTTCCTGCCATTTCCAGGCGATGGCGAGTTCGAGAAGGTCGCGCCGGACACGCTCCGGCGGAAACGCGCGGTAAAGGCGGCGCCATTCCTCGACCAGCTGCTCGCGGGTGAGATCGGCGAGGCTTTCGATCCGGCGCTCGATATCGGCGTTGCGGGTGGCAAGACCTTTTTGAGAAGCACCTCGCCCGCTCATGCGCTGGCCTCGGCAGAAGGCGTGTCCGATGTGTCTGTGGATGTGTCGGCCAGACGAAAGCGCCTCGGGCCATCCTCTGACGGCGTCAGGCAATCGAGCCTGTGACCCGCCTTGCGTAGGTGGCAGAGTTTTGCGCGCACCGCATGACGGGTCCAGCCGGTCAGCAGGACAAGTTGATCAAGGCTTGCGCCTTCCGGTCGGGCAAGGCTTGCGAGGATCTTTTGGGATTTTGGCTCCGGTGGGATGGGAAGAGGAGCCATCTGCTCCTTGATCACAGTCGGTTCCGTCTTCTGGTCTGCGGCATGGAACCGGGTTGGGAACAGCTTTTGCAGGAACGGGGTCATGGAGCCTCACCTCTTGTTCGGGACGGGCCACATGATTGCAACCCGTTGCACCGGGCAAAGCCCCGCATTGGCGAGGCGCTTAGGGGGCGAGGCGCTTAAGGGGTGGCGCTGGAGGCGGGGATTGAAGGCGAGTGCCGCAGGTGTTGGTCATCCCGTCGTGGCCGGTATTCCTTCCCTCATGGCTGCACTGAGCTCCCTGAGCTTGTCGGCGATGGTCCTGATCCCGGCCGCATAAAGGCGAGTGGTGCGGTCGGCTGCAAAGGCAACCGGATCATTCGGGGCGACCTCTGCCTCGATATAGCAGGCGATCATCTCACCAAACCCGATCAGGCACTTCTCGATGGCAAGGAGTTCTTCCGCGTGGTCGTGGAGAAGATCGGCTGTAGAGGGAGGGAACCCCGCTTTCCACATCTTGCCATGATCGCCTGTCCGTTCGCCGGTCATCCCCGTGTTGCCCCAATTCTTCATTCGTCTGCTTCAACTTCGAGTGACAGCAATGCTTCCTCTGTGCCCGAAGTCCAGTGGAACTTAGGCCATTCATCAGGGGCTTTCCTGACGGCGGGGCATAAGGCCAAAACAACAGGGGTCAGCGATTGAGGAGCTCGCCCCCGTCACTGACCCCTGCCGGCTCTACCGCCGCCGGGCGATTTTACCGACAGGGCGTGTCCGTACAACCGGTGTGCGCGTGGTGAGATAATGAAGGGCCTGGCTGGTGCTGTCGACCTGGTCGTCATGCTTGCCTGACGGAAACGCCAGGAGTTCGTTCAGATAGGCGGTAAGCCAGGGGGCCTGACGGGGCAGATGAACCTGACCGGCCTCGAAGCGGGCAGCCTGGGCAAGCAGTCGTGCAAGCTTGTCAAAGCGCGGGCGTTTGAGGGTCGCCCGCATGGCACCGGTACGGTTGATATCCTGAACAAGGGACCGGCCGAGCTCGGTGTCCTCGATCAGGGTCGCATTGGCATCATGTCTTTGCTTCGTCTCGATGATCTTCCGACGAAGGTCAGGCGCTTCCCACTGGCCGCGGATCAGATCGATCAGGTAATAATCGGTTCCGATTGCACCCCAGACCGTGCCGACAGACCAGTCTGAGGCTTCCCCGATCGTTGATGCCGTATCCCAGGAGGTGATCACCCGTTCGAAGGCATCTGGAACCTCCTCGTAGTAACGAAGCCATTCGCGATGAATGACATTGCCACCGGCCGGGATCGGCTTCTGCTGATACTGGGCGGAGAAGTTCATGGAGCCGAGCGTCCGGCGCAGGCGGTCGAGGACCTCCTGCGGCTCCCGCTCCGGGTGAAGGAGATCACCGCATTTGCGATGATAGGAGCCGTAAAGCCCCATGTCGAAGCACTGGTCTTCCTCGGCGATGGCCGGGATGGCAATCACCTCCCAGTCATCCTGCTTGAGGACATGGCCGACCAGATCGTCTTCATGCAGGCGTTGCATGACCATCACCACCTGACCGGTGCGTTTGTCATTGAGGCGGGTCGAGAGTGTGCCGTCCCAGAACTCCTTCGTCCGTCTGCGCTCGGCCTCCGAGAGCGCGGCATCCAGACCATTGATCGGATCATCGACGATGATGAGATCTGCGCCATGGCCGAGGATGCCACTGTTGACGGAACCGGCCATGCGATAGCCGCGTCCGGACGTATTGATCTTCGAGCGGGTTGCGCCAGCAATCCGGCATTCAGGGAAGGCCTCGGCAAACCAGCGGCTTTCCATGAGGGTGCGGGTATCGGCTCCAAGCTTGAAGGACAGATCATTGGCGTGGGAGATCGCCATGATCCGCTTTGCCGGGTTGCGTCCAAGCAGCCATGCGCTGAAGGCCACCGTGACCGTGATTGACTTCATCGAGCGCGGCGGGACATTGATGATGAGCCGTTTGCATTGACCGCTTGCCACCCGCTCCAGCGCATGGGTGATCACATGGATGTGCCAATTGTCGGCAAAGCTGGTCCCGGGCTCCAGTGTATGGAAGCTCGTGCGGACAAAGCTCATGAGATCATGGCGCAGGATACGATGAAAGAGATCAAGGCTTGAGACCTCGGCCCGACCACGATCAGGATTGTGATGAGGGCTATGGATCGTCATGGGCTTTCTCCGCTTCCTTGCTTTCCCGTCTCGCATTCTCCTGCGCCTCTGCCTCCTGGCGCCCCCTGGCAAGGGAGCGTCTGGTCAGGTAGTCCTCGCTGACGTCCTGGATCAGATCCTCCGGCAGCTCATAGTCGCGCAAATCCGCTTCTGCCTTCGAGCGTTCATTCGAATTGGCGCTATCAAGGTTCAAGACCATCCGCGTGGCGGTGACATCGCCCCTGATCGCCTTGTTGATAACGTTCTTTGCAATGATCTCGCGAACGGTCAGATGCACTTTGCCGCCATTGACCTGGACGACCATCTTCGCATCAAGCTCCTGACGGATAGTATCGGCGACACTGGTCTCGGATGCAGGCTTCTTCTTCGGGCGTCCGGAAGGATTGCCGGAGCGCCCCTTCTGGAACCGGTTCTTGACAGGCGGCTTTCCATAGCCGACCTCGGGGGGCTGATCATCACGCATGGCAAGCCTCCCCGATCCTGCGGGCCGCAACCTCTTCAAAGCTCTCGCCCGTTTCGACGAGAAACACCTTTGCCTGGGTGAGCTTTGCAAAGCGGCGGATGGTCAGATCCACATAGAGCGGATCAAACTCGATGAGGCGCGCCCGGCGACGGGCCTTCTCCGCGGCAATCAGCGTGGTGCCGCTGCCACCGAACGGATCAAGCACGACATCCCCGATCTTCGAGCAATCCTTCAGTGCGTCCACGACGAGTGCTGTAGGCTTGACCGTCGGGTGTGCGGCAAGATCCTCCATCCTGCCGCGCCTGAATGTGTTTGCGCCGGCATAGGTCCACACATTGGTGCGATAACGACCGGTGCTGCCGAGCTGGATATTGTTCACATGCGGGGAGGTCCCCTTCTTCCAGAGAGGGATGACCTCATGCTGGGAGCGATAGAGGCTTCCCATGCCGGCATTGGTCTTCGACCAGACGATGATGTTCTTGAGCGCATCATAGACGGCATGGCCTGCCTCCAGCATCTCGTGGAGATGGGCCCAGTCGATACAGGTGAAGTGCAGGCTGCCATCGGCTGCAAAGTCATATTGCAACTGGAACACCGCAGTCAGGAACGCGATGAACTCCGGCTTCGACATCTCGCCGCTTGCAACGGCAAACTCGCGATGCCTGACCTTGCCAAGGCCGCTCACATGCCCATCGATCCGGACATTATAGGGGGGATCAGAAAAGACGATTGCAGCCTTCTCCTCACCCATCAGCGCCTGATAATCCTCGCGCCTGCGGGCATCGCCACAGAGAATGCGATGGCCCCCAAGCGCCCAGATGTCACCGGTCCGGCTGACCGCAACCTTCTCCAGATCCGGCAACTGATCGGCAGGATCGGCCTTCTCCCTTTTGATCACCGGGCCATCGATGATGAGATCAAGCTCGGGGGTCTCAAAGCCGGTAAAGTCGAGGAGGTCGAGATCGAGTGCCTGAAGGTCGATCACTTCGAGCCGCAGCAGTTCCTCGTCCCAGCCGGCAAGTTCTGCCAGCCGGTTGTCGGCAATCGCATAGGCACGCCGCTCTGGCTCATCAAGATGGCTGATCCGGATAACAGGCACGGTGGTCATGCCAATCAGGCGTGCGGCCTCAAGCCTGCCGTGACCGGCGACGATCGTGCCGTCATCATCCACCAGAAGCGGGCACAAGAACCCGAAGCGGCGGATGCTGCTGGCAATCTTGCTGATCTGCTTGTCGGAATGGCTGCGCGTCCGACGCGCCGCCGCACGAAGATCGTCAACGGCAATCATCTCGATCTTCAGCTGCAGCGCCTCGGGCAGATCCGGCGAAACAGAGGCGGTCGAGCGAGACGGCACCGAAGTCGATGTCGACGACTGCCCTAAAGGGTTAGCACGTAAACTGCTCTGCTGATCACATGACGTGTCAGCTACCAAAGGACGGGTGCGTTTGCGGATAGTGGCATCCATGGCGGATCTCCTTTTGAGGAGACCGAGACCGTGAGCAGAACCATGACACAGATATCCGTTCACTCCTCAAGAGTGCCATCAGATCTGTGTACCACGCTCTGCTCGTATACCCCCTGAAAGAGGCACCGTGATGCTCGTGAGATTGCCACCCAACAGTATCAGTCTGTTGAACGATTAATCTTGTGACCCGATCGGATCTGTACATGACTAATTTACCCTATCCCGAAACCCCCGCAAGAGGAAAATGACGGAGGGTGAGGAAAAATTTGGGGGGCGGGATGGCAGGAAAGTATGATAACAAGAAGAATTGAAAACAATCGAAATGCGTATAGATCGCGAAAGGAGAATGGAATGTAAATCTAAATCGTCGCAAAATACGTAAAAAATATGAATAATATGAATTAATATACGTATAGATACTGGAAGATTATCGATATTAAGAAATAAATCCCAGCAATATGTCATGTTAATGACATTAATATTAACGTAGAGTTCTTTTGATGGTTAAATGACGATAATATCAATAGCATAGTAGATTGGAATCGTCATTCCGACCGGCGCCGGGACGGTAAGCGGAGCAGATCGAGTGGCGGTGACGCGGAAGGAGGCAGTTTGCGTTGGGGTTAGCGTTGGCGCTGCCCTGTCTTCTCGGCGCGGATCACAAATGCGCGGAGGCGGTGTAGGGGTAGCGTCGCCTTAATCGAGCTTGGGATGCGGTAGTCGTCTCAGCCTTAATTTCACTCGCCAATCGACGAAGCGATTTCCCGCCATGTGCTGATGGCGTGGGAGCGAAGCTGGCGATGATCTGCGGCGGTGAGGTATTTCCGGTGAAGTAGGAAAAGATTGGCGATCTGGCCATGGGATGAGATGAAACGCTGGCATTGCCGGGCCGACTTGAAGCGCATCATGCGCCGCTCCCATCGTCGCACGGGAAAATGTGAATTCTCGGCGCGGTTGTTGATACTCTTATGTGACCGATGCTCGACGCCTGGCATCAATTCTGACTTGGCGGCAGAGTAGGATCGCAGCTTGTCGGTGACGATAACCCGTGGGGTGGTGCCGTGACCCTTAAGCAGTTTGCGCATCATGCGAAGGGCTGCTCCCTTGTTTCTTCGGCTTTGTAGAAGCGCATCAAGGACGTAGCTATTGGCATCGACGGCGCGCCACAGCCAGTATTTCTTTCCCTTGATCGTCACAACCATCTCATCGAGCTGCCATTTGTCGGCAAAGTGCCCGCGTGAACGTCGCCGGAGCTGGTACGCGAACTTGATGCCGAACTTTCCCGTCCATTCCGAGACCGTCTGAAACGAAACCTTGATGCCGCGCTCGGCCAGCAGATCTTCAACGTCGCGAAAGCTGAGCGGAAACCGGTATTAGAGCCACACAGCATGGGCGATGATCTCGGCGGGAAAGCGGTGACGTCTATAGCGGGTCGGCGAGGCTTCAGTCATATCGGCAGATTATCCTACCGATCCGCATAAATCGGTTAATGCGACGTCACCCCGTGCAGAGGTTCGCCCACTGCGACATGTGGAAAAAGAACATTCTGCGAACAAAGGCCTATGAAACGGCCGAATCAATCGCTATAGCGTGTATTAGAGATATCGGCATCAGCTGGATAGGAAGCTCGTTGGAAAGCAAGATAGCTCTCATCCGAAAAAACTGGATCGTTCATAAACAGCGTTGATCAAGCCATCGCCCAAAACCGCATCAACTTAACTCGCCGTCAAATCGCCGACGAATCTGTTCCGGTCACGGGGCACGTCATCACGTTTTAGCTTAAAGGACGAAGATCGCAATTGTGGAGCGAATTTGAGATCTCGTCTAGAAACGACTCAATATCCTGTTCTCCATTTGGGCCTATCGGGGTTAGCATCGATTCAGTAATTTCATCGTTCGTCCAGCCATCGCCATAAAGCTCCCCAGCCCTTTCAACTGTGATTGTTACCTCCATGTCATTGGAGCCTCTGTTCATATTGTAGTTTAAAAAGAGCTGGAGCCGTTCGATTCTGCCAAGCTGCTTCTGCACCAGCGACTTGCTGTCGCCTTGCAATAGCAGCGTAATGCGATCGGCAGACCCGTCCCTAATGGAATATCGTTTCATGAGGTGTGGGTCTCGCTCAGCAACAAACTTATCGATACAAGCTTGGGTGAAAGCCGGATATTCGCCGTATGGGAGGAACGGTACCGTTTTCGACATGGTACGGCTGACTAGGCAAACAAGTCCGTTGCAGTCAGGGCCATTGAAAGCCGCAGGCGCAGATACATTGCCTTCACCGCGCCAGGACACCAGTTGCCCGTGCATCGTCGATGAACACCCTGACACAAGCGAAATAGCTAGAAGCGCCACTACTAGCGATTTAACCGGAGGTGCTGAGCGAACCATCTCCGCCACCTCCGTGGTCGTCTTTACGTGGACCGCCGCCGTTTCTTGAGAACATATTGCTGATCAGCGTCAAGATACCTGCGATGGTCGAATCCGCAATCCCAAGGGCTATGCGAAGGCTATTGCCGTCAGAGCCCGGCGTGTCGTGGTATGTTTTTACTAAATCGTAAACCCAGTAGCCGAGGGTTGGGGCTGCGATGCTCACAGTGAATAAAAATATAAAATGGGTCGGGCCGCCTTCAGCACGATGACTTGAAGCGAAGAAAGTTAAGATGTTGATTGCGATTGCCGCTGTCACGGGGCACAGAATAGCCATCGTACCCATTATCTCTTCAGTGGACATCCTACCTTTTAAGAAAGCCCAAGATACGCCAACCACCCAGAAGTGAAGCGCAATCAATATCATGGCCACCAGATTTCTTATCCAAGTCGCGTATCTTGAAGACCTTGCTCGTGCCATATTTGGCTCCTCAGCTGGAGCGGAGTAGGAGGCTTTACATCGGCATTTTGGAATCATTCTAATGTATCGATCACCGGCGGTCAAGTTAATGTGGGCAGTAATAAGACTTTTTACCAAAACCGTAAAAGGTAGCTCCTGGTTCGAGCATTTCGCTGCGCTATCATTATGAAAATAATGGCGTAATTGATATTAGTCAGCGCTTGTGACAAATTAGACGTCTACAGAAGAATTACGTAGACACTAAAAGCCTCCAGAGGATGATGGTGATGTCTCTATCAAAACGTACCGTCTCAACCACTGCGACAGTAGATCAACTTCTCTCAGTAATCGCTGAGCGATTGGAGAGTGGACGTCGGCAAGAGGTATGGGAGGCAATTAGGGGAGAATGTACCCAGCATAGCTTGCGGGCCTGGCTTAGGGATCCGGAAAAGGCCCGAAACGCGGCAAAGGTTCGGAGCGGAGCGTTGGAGCGAATTGTTAGGCGTCTTTACGCTGACGAGAGTAGCGCGTTCTTGGATAATTACCGATTTTCGCTCAATGAAATGGGCATGTCAATCGGTTCTCAAGATTTATTGCATCAATACGAGGGAATTTACTACTTTTTGATAGTCATAGGTGAGCTAGAATTCAAAGTTACGCATTTCTCCATCAGAATTTCTAAGAATAACGTTCCTGTTTTCATAATGAGAGCCAACGACAAAAAATGCGATGGATTTGTGTTTTATACAGGAGGAAGAATTATATTTTCGGGCCTGTCTGACTATTTAAACGCATTCATCATCGTGAACAAATCCGTAGATCCAAGTGTTGACCCACTTTTTGGCATGATGACGGTTGAGGATAAGTTTCGAAACAATTGCTTCGCTGCAGATGTGTGCTTGTTACCGCGAAGGGATGGCAATAAGGAAAAGTTGCCAGATTACCAGAAAGAGCTACGCGTTCTGAAACATTTATGATGACCGGAGCTGTCGCATGGCTGTTGGTTTCCACGCAGAACTGAGCCGGTGGGGGTGCGGATAAAAAGTTGGACTGTTTCATAAGTTCTGGCCGAGGCTCTGACGATACTCGACCGGGCTGAGCGATCCCAGCGATATCTTGATGCGCTTCTCATTGTACCAGCGGATATAGGCGTCCAACTCTGCCACGAACTGCTCGATTGTGATCGTCTTCCAGTCTCGTGGATAGAAGAGTTCCGTTTTCAACCGGCCAAAGAAGCCTTCGCACGCGGCGTTGTCTTGCGAGCAACCCTTTCGGGACATCGAACGAACGAGCTGCGCATGACTAATCCTGTTGAGCCAGCCAGGCCAGCGATAATGGGCTCCGTGTTGAATTCCGCGAGAATTTGAACCACTTTTCCATCTGCTGCTGACCCGGCAGAAGTCGACGTAAGGTTTTAATACGGCTGGCTTCCTCGCACTTGGATATGGCTCTCCAGGATGTGGAAAAATGGTTCAAATTCTCGCGAAATTCAACAACTTCATGATCGGCGGCCCGTCAAACGTGGCGGACTGGTCCATCATTCCGACCGCGGCTCGCAATATGTGTCCATTCGCTATTCCGAGCGGCTGGCGGAGGCAGGCATCGAGCCGTCCGTCGGAAGTGTCGGCGACAGCTACGACAACGCTCTCGCCGAAACGATCAATGGTCTTTACAAGGCCGAGGTCATCCATAGACGTGGGCCCTGGCGCAACTTCGAAGCCGTGGAGTTCGCAACGCTCGAATGGGTCGACTGGTTCAACAACAGGCGTCTTCTGGAGCCCATAGGAAACATTCCACCTGTCGAGGCCGAAGAACGATATTACGCCATGCTGGACGTGCCAGCCATAGCCGCATAACTTAAACCAAACGGTCTCCGGCAAATCCGGTGCGGTTCACTCACCGGGACAGATTTGACCCAGATTCACGGCCTGGGCTCCTCGCTCGCGCTAA
>CAMFIE010000017.1 GCA_945952315.1 uncultured Rhizobium sp.
GGCGATTGCCTTGTCGACTTGAGGTTCTCCGACAGCTTTGGACACCCCATAGGCAACCAGTCCCGCAATGAGGCCAGCAATCATGCCCCTCACCAGGAGTTTACCCATCATGTGCCTGATCCTTAATGGCAGGGAAATCCAAGAAGATGGCGACCGTCGTGCACAAACTCATGGACACCGCTTCCATCGAACATCTGCACAGCACCCTGTTCGGTGCTTATGAAATAAACAGCCAGCATCGCCAGCAGGCCGACGAAGAAAGCCCAAGGCATGATCTGGGCAACGGGGATGGATTGAACCTGAACTTCGTGGGAAGCGAGTGCGTGAGACATGATAGTCCTTCCTGAATAACGCGTTCGAACTTGGACTTTACGTTTCGGGGTCTGGCTCTCGCTTTGCGATAACAGTGGCGCGACCGCGCCAGAATCTCACTGGCTTCCCGAGCGGCAAGGGTTGACGTATAGCAATATAAATCTGGCACGGCAATTAGCGACCGGCGTTGTGAATTGCGACCTCTGCAGGCGGGAAAGCGATGGCGGCAGAAAAAGCTACAAGGCTGACGATTGTCTGCTCGGCGAGAGGTATGCGTGCGCAGGAGTCACTGTTCGGAGATGCCGACGGGATCGCGGTTCCGCAGGCGGACCAGCTCGGGAGATTGAAGGAACTCCTTGCGAAGCCCTTCGCGTCCGTGCGTTGCGGCTCGGATGCCTCGGCTGTTGCGACAGCCGCTCTTCTGGCCGACACAGCTCAACAAGACCCGCTTCTCGCCGACCTGGACTTCGGCAGATGGAGCGGCCGCGCTCTTTCATACGTAGCCACGAGCGAACCGCAGGCCTTGTCCGCGTGGATGTCTGACCCGGCGGCCAAGCCGCACGGCGGGGAATCGATATCCGAGCTTCTGCTTCGTTCCCGGCGTTGGCTTGACTTGGAGCTGCTCTCGGGCGGACATCATCTTGTAATTGCCAGCAGAGCAGCATGCCGCGCTCTCGTGATCGGCGCACTGGAAGCGCCTGAAACTTCCTTCTGGCGTCTGGATATAGAACATCTGTCGGTTACCAGACTCACCTCGGATGGCCGCAGATGGTCAATCCGCAGTATTGGCTGTGAATTGCTTGATTGAGCGTTGCCGGTTCACACTGTGCAGCGATGAGCCGCTACAAGTGCGACGCAATCAGCTGCGGAGCCTTGCCATTCGACGGGTCAAATCAGCTTGCAGTTTCGTTTTCTGATAGGGCGAAAGCTTTTTCCAAGACTTGATTTCCTCGGCCGTGCGCCCGCAACCAAGGCACCACTTCTTTCGTGGATCATATTGGCAGATGTCTGTGCAGGGAGAGTTTTTCGCTGTCATGAATGTGATGCTGACATGCCAAATCGACAATCTGATAGCCGCTGGGATGGCTGGTTGCTGACTGCCGATTATTTAGAAGTCCTGGTACTCGATGGATAGCTGTCTGGCAACGACGACAATGTCGGATTGGCAACCGGGATCAGCGACGGTACGCGTCCCGGTAGGGTCGAAAATGTTGCCTCCGGTACGGTCGCCGAAAAATAGAATGGCGAATTCGGGGCCGTATTGCACGGAGCTGTAATAGATGCCCTGTGCCAGCGGGCATGCGGCGTGAAGTGCCTCAGCCCAGGCTCGGGTCGCCGGGTAGGTGCTGCGCGGCCCGGCAAGAAGAGCATTATGGTTCACCCCGATCCGCCTTTGTCCTGCTGTCGTGAGATCAATCAGCTTGAGGCTTTGCCTGGTGCGGATGGTGCTGTGGGCGTACGCACTGAAGTCCGAGGGACTGACAATCTGAAGGGTTGGCATGCCGGTGGCGGGATCAATGGGCGACGTGTCGGGACACCGCAGTATGATTTCGCAGGCGGCGCACGCGAAGGACTGGGCTGCGTAGATGGTCGGTATGATGTTGCCTGTCGCGTCATGAATTGGCGAGAAGCGGGCATTCCCAAAGCTTGTCGGGTTAAACTCGTCGGCTTTGAAAACAGCGGGATGTATGCGATGCAGCTCGGTGCCTTCAGCGATCTCGATGTATGCTTCCTTTCCCGCTCTCATCGCAGTGACAGCGGGAATCGTGAGATCGAACCGCATCATCCGTGCACCGGCGGCTCGATCTCACGCTTGAACGCATCTTCTACTTCCTGCTCCTGCGAACCGAGAAACTCACTCGGAGAACCACCGAAGTCAAGATGGGGGCGGGTGAGCCAATGCAGCAGGCGAAAGTCACTCCAGGCCTCAGGCTTGAGCGCTATCAAAGTCGCCACTACAGGAAACAACCGCCTTCCTTCGACATCGAACTGAAACAGCGGGTAAGCGGCTCGGCCGTCTACATTGAAGCGAAGAAGCTCACGTTTGTCCTCTCTGCGCTTCAGGGTCGCGGAAGGGTTCGTGGCGGAAAGGCCTAGCAGTTCGCATGCCTGCGCCTGATCTACCATAGATGTGTTTGCAAGGACCCGTTCCTGGAGCCGCGCACGATTGAGCGCGGCCTGTAGCTTCTCGTCGTCGCCCTTGACCAGGCTCTCCCGCAGCATGAGGCGATAAGCATCAACGACCTTCTCGATCTCTTCCGAAAGGCGATCTCTGAAGAGCGTGACGAATGCCGCCTTCATCGCCTCCCTGACCGGTGACTTGTAGTGCTTATCTTTTCGAGCGGCGCGAACTTCTGTCGGGGTGGGAACTGCTTCGACAAGGCTCGCCCACCGAATATAGTCCTCTTGGTCTGCCTGAACGACCACCTGGACCTGCACCGATTTTGCAGACACCGCCGAAGCCGTCATTTTCTCGGACTGAAGAAGCTTCTGAGGGTTCCGTTTACCTATAGGTTGCGCTTGAGCGGCGGTGATTATCGGCATTGGCGCTTTCCTAGATTTAATAGGTGTAGCTATTAAGATAGCGGATGTAGCGCCTGTTTGCTAGGGGTGCTCACGGCCGACGCGCTTTTACCAATTACAATCTCGCTGGCTGCTGTTGACGTCGACATCTGGCAACGGAAGCGGCTTTTTGGCTCTCCAAGCTGCCTCAAGGCGGGGGTTACATTTCGATAGGTGTTGGTTTAGGACGGACCCAATCGCTCGTGTCTGAGTAGGGCCTGATATTCCTGGTAACGGCGGTGGTGTTTGAATCGTAGCTTCAAGGTCCCCGTCGCAGTACGTTGCTGGCAAGGCGGACACGCATGCTCTTGACATATCGGGACTGAACAATTAACTTATTGCGCACAGGTGATACGCTACCTTGAGTGCGAACTTGAAATCAGGTGATGCGCTACCTTGAGTGCGAGCTTGAAAAAATGGCTCTCAGTGCCAGAAACTGGGAAAAAGTGGCGAAAGCCACTTTTTTTTTAACTTTGGACAGGCAGTCGATGCGCTTTTATACGGTTTCGGACGACTATATTGCGTTTCTCCAGAAACACGAGCCGAGGGTCTACAACAACGGTGGTGCAGGCTATAAGAGCAAGAAGGCTTACATCGGTGTCGTGCTAGAAATTCACTCGCACAAATTCATCGCCCCACTCACGTCATACAAGCCCGCACAGGATAAAATCCACTCTTCGGCATGTTCGGCTTTTAACTGCACGAGCGGTCAAATCCCCTGAACAAATTGGGCATGATTGCCTTGAACAATATGATACCTGTTCCAGAGGGCGAAATAGCCGAACTTGATATCGAAGCACAGGCCGACGCGTACAAGAGGCTGCTGTACAAGCAGTACGAATACATAAAGGCGAACCGCGCCGAAATTCTTTCGAGAGCTGCGAAGCTTTACGAGCATGTGGTACTTAAACGGACACCATTCTTCGTCAAGATATCCTGCGACATTCCCAAACTGGTTGACGAATACAGAAAATTCGGTGTTGCTGCGCCCACAGAGGGAAAACCTGAATTGGCCGATATCGTCCCTCCTGAAAGCGTTGCAAATGTATCGGTAACAACGGTGGCGAGCGAAGCAGACTGAGTTCGGGTTCATGCTGCTGCGCCCCTTCAATCATAACACTCGTTCGGCGGGGCGTGTGTACGCAATAGCATTGGTCGCCAGACCTGTTCTTGCGATGCGCTTCTATTTCAGAGTCCCTCTGTCATTTTCCTCAGGCACCACCCTGCATAGTATTTGGCAAACAGGCCAGCGACTATTCTCCAACCCTGACTGGCTGGCATAGCGTAATCCATGAACATGCCGACATGACTGCCATTATCCTGAGGCGTGATCGTGAAGCCTATGCGATAATGACCCATCACAAGAAGCCGGATTTTTGCCCGAGTCTCCCAGGTCTTCGAAAACGGCGGTGACCTCTCGGTCACCACCTCCTCCAGAAAGAGCCGAAGGCCAAGGATGTTTCCCGTCATCCGGATAACGGACCCAACGGCCCGTCCTCGCCCCTCGTCAAGCTCGTAGCGCATCGTTCCGCCGAGCATCATCATGGACGGCTTCTGCATGTGCGATCCGAGAACCGTGGGATCGTCGAGCCGTTCAAACACGTCCTCCGGCGAGGCGCGGGTCCGGACGGTCCGCACTGCGGAGCGGGCGTATCTCATGACTTTCCGTCCTCTTGATCGTGATGATGATGCCCGCCGTGGCCGCCATGACCGTGGAAGAGATGCATCAGCGGGCAGGCCATAAGCAAAAGATAAGGGGCAAGCCCGAGCACGTGGGCCCAGTGCTCCCTGAGGACGAAGAAGGCGGCGATGAGACCGAAGGAGACGGCCATCAGTATCCATGTGAGGGAAGTGATCATAGTTCCATGCTCCTGAGCCTGAGTGAGTTGCCGATGACGCTGACGGAGGAGAGCGCCATGGCAGCAGCCGCAATGATGGGTGAGAGAAGAAGGCCGAAGGTGGGGTAGAGCGCACCTGCGGCAATGGGGACGCCCGCCGCGTTGTAGATGAAGGCGAAGAAGAGGTTCTGCCGGATGTTCGCCATGGTCGCGCGGCTGAGCTGGCGTGCCCTGACAATCCCTTCGAGATCGCCCTTCAGCAAGGTCACACCCGCGCTCTCGATGGCAACGTCAGTTCCCGTACCCATGGCAATGCCGACATCGGCTGCCGCAAGCGCTGGCGCGTCGTTCACCCCGTCGCCCGCCATGGCGACGATCTTGCCTTCGTCGCGGAGCCTCGCGACGATCTTGCTCTTGTCCTCAGGCAGCACCTCCGCCTCGACTTCCTGGATGCCGAGACGTTTGGCAACAGCCTGCGCCGTCGTTTTGTTGTCGCCGGTCAGCATGACGACGCGCACGCCCTCCTCGACCAGCGCCTTGACGGCCTTAGGGGTCGTGGCCTTGACGGGATCGGCAACGGCGAAGAGCCCGGCGACTTCCCCGTCGCTCGCCATGAAGATCACCGTCGCGCCTTCTCCGCGCAAGTTCTCGGCCTTTGCGGTCAGCGCGGTGACGTCTATCCCGCTCTCGCCCATGATGCGGTGGCTTCCGAGGATCAGCCGCCTGCCTTCGACCGTGCCCGTCACGCCCTTGCCGACCGGGCTGTCGAAATCATCAGCCGTGGCGAGCGGAATGTTCCGCTCGCTGGCGGCATTGACGATGGCGAGCGCCAGCGGGTGCTCGCTGGAGCGTTCGAGCGTTGCCGCGAGCCGAAGCAGTTCAATCTCCGCGAGACCCTCGCGGGGAACGATTGCCGTGACCTTGGGGCGGCCCTCGGTCAGCGTTCCGGTTTTGTCGACCACCAGAGTGTCGACCTTCTCGAAGCGCTCCAGGGCCTCGGCGTTCTTGATCAGCACGCCGAGCCTTGCACCGCGTCCGACGCCGACCATGATCGACATCGGCGTGGCGAGGCCGAGGGCGCAGGGGCAGGCGATAATGAGAACGGCGACGGAGGCAACGAGACCATGCGCGAAGCGTGGCTCGGGGCCCATGATCATCCACACCGCGAAGGCGATGATGGCGACACCGATGACGACAGGCACGAACCAGCCCGACACCTCGTCGGCGAGACGCTGGATCGGAGCCCGCGAACGCTGCGCTTCCGCCACCATCCTGACGATCTGCGAGAGCATGGTGTCGCGGCCGACCTTGGCCGCCTCCATCACGAAGCCGCCTGTCTGGTTCATCGTGCCGCCGATGAGCTTCGAGCCCACCTGTTTGGTGACGGGCATGGATTCGCCCGTGATCATGGATTCGTCGACCGAGCTTCGGCCGTCGAGAAGAACCCCGTCGACCGGAACCTGCTCGCCCGGACGCACGCGCAGCCTGTCGCCGACGCTGACGGCGTCGAGACCGACGTCCTCGTCGGTTCCGTCTTCCCTGATGCGGCGGGCGGTCTTCGGCGCGAGATCGAGGAGGGCGCGGATCGCGCCGCCCGTCTGCTCGCGGGCCCTCAGTTCCAGCACCTGGCCGAGAAGGACGAGCACGGTGATGACGGCCGCCGCCTCGAAATAGACGGCGACCGTGCCATCGGCCGTGCGGAGCGTCTCCGGGAAGAGGCCCGGCAGAAGCGTCGCCACCATGCTGTAGGCCCAGGCGACGCCCGTGCCCATGGCGATCAGCGTGAACATGTTGAGGTGTCGGCTGAGGATGGATTTCCAGCCGCGCTCGAAGAACGGCCATCCTGCCCAGAGCACGACGGGGGTCGCGAGCACCATCTGCACCCAGTCCGACGTCTTGGGGGAGACGAGCATGTGAAGGTCGAAGAGGTGCCCGCCCATCTCCAGGAACAGGACGGGGATCGACAGCGCGAGACCGATCCAGAAGCGGCGGGTCATGTCCGTGAGTTCCGCGCTCGGGCCTTCCTGAAGGACCGGTGTCTCGGGTTCGAGCGCCATGCCGCAGATCGGGCAGTTGCCCGGCCCCGGCTGCCTTATCTGCGGATGCATGGGGCAGGTGTAGATGACGCCCTCGGCGCTCGCAGGCGGCGGTGCCGCCTGCTTCATTGCTCCGTGCCCCGCGTGGTCGTGCGCATGGTGCTCATGATGTCCGCTGTGGTCAGTACGTGAATGGGCGCTGTGGTCGTGATGCTGATGCTTTTCGTGTTCGTTCGCCATGACGCTCTCCGTATCAGGTCAGGTCTTCGTAGGTGACGAAGGTCATCATCCCGGAGGCCATATGGTAAAGGTGATGGCAGTGGAGAGGCCAGTGACCAGGATTGTCGGCGTCGAAGTCTATGGTCAACGCCGCCATGGGAGGCATGAGCACCGTATCCCGAACCGCTCCGGACATCCGCGCTCCGTTGATGGCAACGACCTGGAAATGATGGCCATGCAGATGGATCGGGTGCGCCATCATCGACATGTTCATCAGATCAAGGCGCACTCGCTCGCCTTTCCTCGCGACAATCGGCTGGTCCGTCTGGATGCCCCAGGTGTAGGAAGCCATGTCGCCGCCGAGCATGGCGGAATATTTTCGGTCCGGCTTCCTTTCGGCGAGGGGTGAGGAAGCGCGGAGAGCCTGCTCAAGGCCGAGATCGAGAATAGGCCCGTTCTCGGAACCCTCTGCGGCCAGCTTTGATACCTGCGCTCCTTGGGTTGCGAGAATGACACCGGTTCTTTCCACGCCCCCTTCACGCAGGGCCAGGATGGGAAACGCCCCCGCTCCTGATGGCAGCTGAAGCCGGATGTCGAGCCGCTGGCCCATGCTGATCGGGAAGCGACTGCCCTTGACCGACAAGACAGGCCTGCCGTCTACGGAGACAAGTTCGCCTGGCAAGGTTCCGGTGTCGATGGTGAAGCCTGTCGCAGTCGCGCCATTGATGATCCTCAGACGCGCACGGCCGCCTTTCTCCACGGTAACCACTTCCGGATCGTCGAGCGTCCGGTCATTGGCGAGGTATGCGTCATAGTCGATGTCGTTCACATCCATTCCCATGTTCATTCCCGACATGGGCATATCCATGCCGGAATTACTGGACATCATCTGATGCATGGCCTGCATGCCTGGCATCGACCCCATCATTTTGGAATGGTCCATGGTCATGCCCATGGAGGACGACCCCGCCTTGCTCTTCAGATCGGTCAGCAATTCCTCGGGAGATTTGAACGAGAAATCGTGGAGCAGGATCACGATTTCCTGTTCGTCAGCCGCCTTGTCCTGACCGGTGCGCACGATCAGGGGTGCCGCCAGGAGGTTCTGCTCCTGCAGCGTGTGAGCGTGCATCCACTGGGTGCCACCTTCGCCCGCAGGGAGGCTGTAGGAGCGATCTTCTCCAGGTTTCAGCAGGGCTGCCGGATTATCTGGAACGCCGTCCATCTTCCAGGGCGGGGTGAGCCCATGCCAGTGGATCAATGTGCTTTCGGACGTCTGGTTCGCAAGCTTCAGCTCGATTGTCGAGCCCGCGTCTGCATGTAGCCCCGGCCTGCCGGACGCATCGGTCAGTCCGAAGACACTGGCGGACCTGCCGTTGACGCTGATCGTTCTCTTCGTGATCGACAGCCTTTTAGAAGGTGTGGCGGCGTTCGCGGGGCGAACTCTTGAAATAGTGGAGACAGCGGTTGCACCCATGGCAACCGACATGAGGAATTGACGGCGATTCATAACGAGCCTCTTGATCTGTCGTCGGACAGGCCGACGGGTTGATGACGGTTCCGCCACAAGGCGGTATTGCATCAGACGGATTTGCGAGGCGGGCCGAGGTCGGGAGAGGGAACCTGTCCGGCCATGTAGGCGGCGACGGCGAAGACCGGAGTGGATTTGGCGGAAATCGGGTCGGAGGAAACGCTGATATGTGGCAACACCGTCAGGCAAATCCCGCACGTGACCGCGCAGCATGCGGCGTCGCGCTGACTATGTTGCGGAGCGTGGTTTTTGTGGAGATGCATCGAGGTTTCGACCGCTGTTCCCTGGCCGCCGTCGCACCGAACTGCCATTGCGTGGCCGGTGGATGCGCCGATGAACAGGAACAGGGCGACGAAAGCCGCCAGCAGTCCCCCCAACATCGTCATTTTCCGGCTTAACATGACTGACTCCTTGCATCACGAAACAGCCTAGCGGCCTGGTGACCCATCGCATTGATTTCGGTCAATCGTCGCCCGCAGATCGTGTTCGAAGGATTATTGGACCTTCCTGCGGCTGGAAGGTCAAGCGCCGGTTTCGTCGATGCAATTCGGCCATTATCGGCGCTATCATCGATATCGACGGCAAGGGACGAGAAATGAATATCAAGGCAACATTCAGCGTTATCTTTGTTTTTGTCGGCGTTTCCGCTGCAAATGCGGATTCTGCGACTGAGATCGTCAAAGCCAGGCAGAGCGACATGAAAAGCATTGCGGTATCGACCAAAGCAATGGCTGGAATGTTCAACGCCCCGGATACCTACGTATCATCAGTGTTCCAGGCCGCCGCCGGTGAAATCGTCCGGCGGGCGGGCGGACACCTTGTCTCGGAGTTTCAGGATGTCACTGTCTCGACCGGGTCGAAGGCCACCGACGCCGTCGCGAAGGACAGAGCGCGTTTTGCCGAACTGGCCGAGAACCTGCGGAGCTATGCGGCAGCGCTGGAGGAAGCCGCTCGCGCCCATCCCGGGCAGATGACGCAGGATATGCGAATGAAGGCGAACGAGCCGATGGAGGGCGGACTTTTCGGCACTGCGATCCGTTCACCTGCCAAAATGTCCGCCGAACATGCATTCCATCTCATGCTTCAGACCTGCGCGTCCTGCCATTCCAGGTTCCGGGAGCGTGACTGACAGCGTGGAAAAGGGGTTCTAACCGTAGTCGACATCCAATATCTCGAAACGACCGATGCCATCGCGTCGACTGTTCAGACAGTTTGATTGAATGAGAAATTTGCCCTTGAGCAGCCTCTCTGAAACTCTCAAGCCATTTGAAAATCCGACCGCATCGTTCCAGCCCAGATAGAGAAAAGCGCGTCGGCCAGCCGCTCGACACAAGGTCTCGATGATCTCGGCGGTCGCTTGCTTTTTCGCGGCCCCTCTGCGTCGGGAAAAGGTGGCGCAGATGAGGAGGAGGGGAACTGACCGGATAATCCGGGGCGACGCCAGGATGGCGATCTCGCCATCGGTCGCGCAAAGGTATTGGTGAACGGGCGAGCTGATCCGCTTCAGCAGTTCTTCCCGCGTCAGGTGGACGCCGCCGATGTTTGCAGGTCCGGAGCATGCCGCGCACGCTGACGCAATGTCATTGATGTTCTGGAGCACAGCGAGCCCGGTCCTGGAGCTGGAGGCTGGATAGGGCAGGCAAAAGCCGATGCGGGCCGGAAGCTGTGTTACTTCCTCCATGCCGAAGAAGCGGCGGTTAAGAACCGAGGCTCCTTCATTGGCATAGGCGAACAGGATATCCGCACCCGCTTCGACGACCGTCTTCTGCATTTCCTTGTAGAGGCTGCTGGCGACCTTGAAGCCTCTAAATTCCGGCGACACGAAAAGATCGATGAACTCCGCAGCGAGGTGCTCGCGCCCATCGACCACGAAAGTCTTGAAGAGGCAGACCAACTGACCGACCTTCAGGCCCTCGGCGAACGCCGACATGATGGTCAGTCTGTCATAGCCTTGGCGGTAGCTCCAGGAGAAGCGATCCGCAGACAGCTCTGGCCCATCCTTCTGGAATGCCTCGCGAGCCAGTGTGGAGGTCAGCGCCGCATCCAGCTGGTCGGCAGTCTCGTTACGTATGGTGATATCCATGTAAGCTGCCTTATCACGCAAGTACGCGCTGAGGCGGTACTGATAAGAGGGTGCGACTCAAGGCTTTAATTTTTTGTAACGGCTAAACTACTCGTTCCCTGTGTCGCGCACATTGCTTCACCATTTCGAGGCTGGAATAAAATTGTCGTGAGTGTCTTCACACGCCTCCTCACGCGTGGCAACGTCATAACATGATCGGGCAATCTCTCTTCCGTCTCTTGCATCTTGTCGCCATGCTAGGCTTTCTTCTGGGCCCTATCAGCGCGTCAGTGGCCGAGGCCGCCTTGGTGCAGGTACCATCAGCAGGCTCGCACATGGCAGCAGCGGACATGTCCGAGCAGATGCCTTGCTGTCCAAAACCATCTCCGATCTCCAGAGAATGCGGAAAGGCATGCCCGTTGGGTTTCCAGTGCATGTCCAGCATAGCCGCGCAGGCAAATGTCTCTGATATGGGCTTTGAGCGCTTCGTCAGGCCTTCGGCAGTTTTCGCAGTCTATCTTGAGGCCGCTCTCCAGTCTCTGGCCGGACGTCCTCCTCACCGACCTCCCAGATCATAATCTTCAGCAATTTGAAAGCCACCGGGACTTCCAGAGCCTCGGCGAACTATTACTTTAAAACCTGGTCGACAGTATGAGCGGCCGCGACAGAGATTACCATGACAAGATTCAACCTGCTAAACGCAACAGGCATGTTGCTTTGCTCGACCGCATTTCTCGCTCCTTGTGCATTTGCCGGAGCTAATGATTATGAGTTCCAGGCGGTAAGCGCCGCTGTCAAGCAGTCACCAGACGCTATAGTGTCCGTCCGGCTGGTCGATAAACGGACGGGCGCGGTCGTTCCTGACGCCGTTATCTTCACCACAAGGATGGACATGGCTCCCGAGGACATGGAGACCATGACCACGTCGGTGGAAGCGACTCCATCAGGTACCCCTGGCGTCTATAGTTTCAAGACCAACCTGGTGATGCAGGGCGGCTGGCGTTTCAAGCTGGCTGCCAAAGTCCAGGGAGAACCAGAGACTGTTCAAGGCGAACTGGTTTTCAAGGCGACACCCTGACCAATGCCTCGTCTGATCACCACAATGCTCACAGCTGCGGCTGTGGGGGCGGCGAGCTATGGAATAGGCAGGCTGGGAATCCCATCCCTGGCCCTGGAAGAAGCGCCCGCGACTCTTGCCGCTGAGACTGGCTCCAAGTCGGAACCGACTGGTGCCGTCATCTATTATAAGCATCCTGACGGATTGGCCGAGTTCTCGAACGGTCCCCGAACCACGCCTGACGGGCGACCCTTTGTGGCGGTTCGCGAGAGCGAGGACGTCAGCTTCGATCCCGAAAAGCCGAGAGCGCGGGCCGAGCCACCGAACTTCAGCTCACGCGAGCGAAAGGTGCTTTTCTATCGCAATCCTATGGGTCTGCCAGATACATCTAAAGTGCCCAAGAAGGATTCGATGGGCATGGATTATCTGCCTGTCTACGAGGGAGAGGCTGTGGACAGCGCAGATGTCAAAGTGTCATCCGGAAAGCTTCAGCGCACCGGAGTTAAGACCGCGCTGGCGCAGAAAGCCAAAATCAGCCGCTCGTTGTCGGTGCCGGGCGTAGTTGTCATGGATGAGCGACTTATAAGCACTGTGTCCATGCGAAGCGAGGCGTTCATCGAGCGGGTCGCCGATGTCACAACCGGTCAGCGCGTCAGGAAGGGCGACCTGCTCTTTGAATATTACTCCAAGGAGATAGCCGCCGCCGGAGCCCAGCTTATCACCGAGCTTTCCTCTCCGGTTCCGCAGCGGCCACAGTCCGGTGCGGCTCTTCGTTTGAAGAACCTCGGAGTACCCTCCGCCGCCATTGAAGAGATCGCGGCTGAGCGGAGGGTGCCGCCGACCCTCAAATACAGCTCGCCCAGAGACGGTATTGTCCTGGAGCGAACTGTTGTCGACGGCATGATGGCTGAACCGGGCGCTACGCTGTTCAGGTTGGGGGATTTGTCGCGAGTGTGGGTGATAGCCGACCTGCCTGAGTCCGAGCTTGGTATGATCAAGATTGGCGAGACCGCCTCCGTGAGCTTCAAGCAGAAGCCGGGCCTGACGATCCGGGGGACTATCGACACGGTATATCCCGAAGTGCAGATGCAGACTCGAACAGCCAAAGTGCGAATCGGTCTACCGAACCCGGACGGCTTCCTTCTGCCAAACATGTACGCGCTCGTCTCCATTGACGAGGGCGCAGCCCAGCCGGTCGTCGCCGTGCCGAGAAGCGCCGTCGTCAACACGGGTGACCGCCAGATTATCTTCATAGATCGGGGCGACGGACGGTTCGAGCCCAAGGACGTCAAGACCGGCACCATCGGAGACGACTTGGCAGAGATACGTGACGGTGTCGAAGTCGGGGACCGGATCGTCGTGGCAGCCAATTTCCTGCTGGACGCCGAAAGCAATCTCAATTCGGCGCTCAGCTCGATGTCTGCAGACGAGGCCGCGAGATGATTGCTTCTGTCATCTCCTGGTCGGCACGCAATCTGGTCCTGATGCTTGTGTTTGCAGTGATGTCGGTCGCCGCTGGCATCTACGCTGTGCGGACCATGCCTCTCGACGCGATACCAGACTTGTCTGATGTCCAGGTCATCGTTTTCACCGACTACCCCGGCCAAGCGCCACAGGTGGTTGAGGATCAGGTGACATATCCTTTGACGACCGCAATGCTGACCGTGCCTAAATCCAAGGTCGTGCGCGGCTTCTCATTCTTCGGCGTATCCTTTGTGTATGTCATTTTCGAAGACAACACGGACCCTTACTGGGCTCGCAGCCGGGTTCTTGAGTATCTGAACGCGGTGTCCAGCCGTTTGCCCGAGGGCGTTTCACCGGCTTTGGGTCCTGACGCCACCGGTGTCGGCTGGGTCTATCAATACGCTGTTGTCGCCAAAGAACTGACGCTTGCCGAGCTGCGGTCGCTTCAGGATTACGCCGTGCGCTTCGCCGTCTCGAAAGGAGAGGGCGTGGCTGAAGTCGCCAGCGTCGGCGGATTTGTGAAGCAGTATTCGATCACTGTCGATCCGACACTGATGAAAGCGCAAAACGTGTCTCTCTCGGATATCGCGAAAGCGGTGCAGACCAGCAACCGTGACGTCGGCGGCCGCACCGTCGAGCTTTCCGAATTCGAATTCATGGTGCGGAGCAAAGGCTATCTGAATGGCATCCGGGACATCGAGAGTATCGTCCTCAAGTCCTTCAATGGCGCACCCCTGAAGCTCTCCTCCGTCGCCCGGGTCGAGCTGGTTCCCGACGAGCGTCGCGGCATCAGCGAACTCAACGGCGAGGGCGAGGTCGCAAGCGGCATAGTTTTGCAGCGGTTCGGAGCAAACGCGCTGAGCGTCATCGAAAGCGTCAAGCAGAAACTGGTGACGGCAAAAGCCGCGTTGCCCGAAGGCACGGAGATCATTCCGGTCTACGACCGCTCCAAGCTGATCGAGTCCGCTATCGAGACTTTGAAAGGGACGCTCATCGAAGAGTCGATAGTCGTGGCGCTTGTAACAATTGTCTTTCTGCTCCATGTACGCAGCGCCCTTGTGGCCATCGTGATGCTTCCGGTGGGTATCCTGATCTCTTTCGTGGCGATGCGTGCACTCGGCCTGGGAGCGAACATCATGAGCCTGGGCGGTATAGCCATCGCCATCGGCGCGATGATCGACGCGGCAATCGTCATGATAGAGAATGCCCACAAACATCTGGAAAAAGCGCCGCCCGACAAGCCGAGAGCCGAAGTACTGATCGAGGCCGCGTCGGAAGTCGGCCCCGCTCTCTTCTTCAGCCTCCTGATCATCACCGTGTCCTTCCTTCCGATCTTCACTCTGGAATCGCAGGAAGGACGGCTCTTCGGGCCTCTCGCCTACACGAAGACGTTTTCCATGGCGGCCGCCGCAGTATTGTCTGTTACTCTTGTACCGGTCCTCATGATCCTCTTCGTAAGGGGCCGCATTGTCCCCGAGCACGCGAACCCGGTTAACCGGCTGCTGATCTGGCTCTATCGTCCGATCATAACAATCGTCCTAAGAGCGAAAACCCTGACAATTCTGCTGGCGCTTGCTGCACTCGTTGCCACCGCATGGCCAGCGCGGGAAATCGGAAGCGAATTCATGCCTGCGCTGGACGAGGGCACGCTGATGTATATGCCGACAACCCTTCCCGGGCTTTCTGTGACAAAGGCTGCCGAGCTTCTTCAAACACAAGACCGGATCATCAAGACTTTTCCCGAGGTCGATACCGTCTTTGGGAAGGCGGGTCGTGCCTTGACTGCAACAGACCCTGCGCCGACTGAGATGTTCGAGACGATCATTACCCTCAAGCCGAAGTCGCAATGGCGCACAGGCGTGACGGTGGAAAGCCTCAAGAGCGAGATGGACGCCGCGTTGCAGTTTCCAGGGGTTTCCAACGCCTGGACCATGCCTATACGCGCTCGCATCGACATGCTCTCCACAGGTATCCGGACCCCGGTCGGCGTGAAGGTCTATGGTACCGACCTTAAAACAATGGAGGGTATCGCCCGCCAGATTGAGGGCGTTCTGAAGTCCGTTCCGGGCACATCAAGCGCCTACGCAGAGCGGGTGATCGGCGGCTATTACCTCGATATCCTTCCCGACCGAAACGCGCTCGGCAGATACGGCCTTACCGTCGGAGATGTTCAGGACGTGGTGGAGATGGCGCTCGGATCGAAAGTGGTAACCTCAACCGTCGAGGGCAGAGAGCGCTATGGAGTTTCCATCAGATATCCCCGAAGCTACAGAAGCGATCCACAGTCGATTTCCCGCGACGTGCTGATAGCTCTGCCGGGCGGCGGTTCTGTTCCGCTAGGCGATGTGGCCGAGGTCAAATTATCCCGTGGCGCGACATCAATCCGGACGGAGAACGGACAGATGGCGGTCTACATATTCGTAGATATCGCCAATCGCGACCTCGGAGGCTATGTGGCGGACGCCCAGGCGTCGGTTGCGGCCAGCGTAAAACTGCCGCCGGGATACTCGGTGGCATGGAGCGGTCAATACGAGTATCTTCAGCGGGCGAAGTCGCGACTTGCGATTGTCGTTCCGCTTACTTTGGCCCTTATCTTCCTGCTGCTTTACCTGAACTTCAGGTCAGTGGTCGAAACGCTGATTGTCATGCTTTCGCTCCCGTTCGCACTTGTCGGCGGCATCTGGATGATGTGGTGGCTTGGATTCAACGCTTCGGTGGCCGTGGCGGTCGGCTTCATCGCGCTAGCCGGGGTCGCGGCGGAGACCGGCGTCATCATGCTTATCTATCTTGATCATGCGCTGCTTGAGCAGAAGGAACGCGTCCAGTCAGATGGCCAACCGCTCACCAAGCGGGATTTAAGTGCCGCGATAATGAAAGGGGCGGTGGAACGCGTCCGGCCAAAGATGATGACAGTTGTCGCTATCATGGCAGGGCTACTGCCAATCCTGTGGAGCCATGGCACCGGTTCGGAAATCATGCAGCGAATAGCTGTGCCCATGATCGGTGGAATGATATCATCGACATTGCTCACATTGATCGTCATCCCGGCTGTTTACGGCTTGGTCAAAGGTTGGGGACTGCCAGATGGCTCAGAAACCTCAAAACCTATTGCAGCTATCGCTATCGAAACGCCAAACAGGCAAGGAGTGGAATCATGAGAAGGAGACAGCTTTTGTGCACGGCGGCCTTTGCTTTGGCCGCAAGTAGTATTCGCGGACAGGCATCCCAGAAATCCATGACCGTCTACAAAGACCCTAGCTGCGGGTGCTGCGAGGCGTGGGCGAATGCGATGGTCGATGCAGATTTCGAAGTGCATGTGCGCCCCACTGACGACCTCGCTTCGATCAAAGACCGGATGCAGGTGCCCAGCTCCGTGGAGGGCTGCCATACGGCAGTGGCTGACAGCTACTTCATCGAAGGACATGTCCCCTTAGAAGCGGTCGAGAGACTGCTCAACGAACGGCCGGATATCCGAGGGCTTGCGGTGCCGGGAATGCCAAACGGCTCCCTCGGGATGGGCGATAATCCGGCGGTCGCCTCTTACGATGTCATAAGTGTCGACAAGCAGGGCAACACCTCAGTCTACATGAGTGTCAGGCCTAAGGTTTAGGGCGAACGCGGCGTTCCCGATCATCGGAGGTGAAGAACATGAGCCGCGCGGTCTACCCTTGGCGACCCTCGTCCGTGCTTCTGTTGGTTTCCGGGGTTCTCGTTGCCGGTATCGGCATCTTTTTTATCTTCTTCCGACCTGCGCTGCTTCCCGAAGATATAAAATACACAGGGCTCTCGCCTGAGCAGGTGGCTTTGCTGGGGCCTGCTTTTCAGTCCTGGCTAAGACGCGTATTCACTGTGCTGGGCGGGTTCGCCATGGCGACAGGCATTCTCTCAATCGGCCTCGCCGCAACCTCCTTTCGCGGTAGAAGCCGTGTGGCGCTGTTCGCGGCGCTCGGCGGCGGCGCATGTTCGATAGGGCTTATGGCAGCCGTCAACTTCATGATCGCTTCAGATTACAAATGGGCTTTGCTCGGCGTGGCCACTCTCTGGTCTGCCAGCATTCTCTGCTTCTTGATGGAGGGGCGGGGAGCGAGAAACAAAGATCGATGACCAGACGCTTCGCGACGATCCGTTCAGCAATAAGCCGCTCGCTCGCCATCGAGCATCGCCGCTATGGCAACCTGCCGCGCGAAGTACCCGAAATGCTGTCTCCCAAGCAGCATTTCGGGTACTTGATCTAGGAATTAGGTTTCGCGGGAGAAACGAATTCAGCTGTCCCCGCGACGTAAAACAAAGCTTAGAACAGGATTGGCCGCAAGGATTTCGCGCCTTAATTGACGACGTCGCTTTTTATCTGACGCAAAGGAATCGTAACTTAAATAAAGACGCCAAAGGAATTGTGCCTTAAATCAAGATGTCAACATTGAGCGATGACGGCGGACGGCAAGGAAAACCGGCCAATTCAGGTTGACGCAGCCTCTCGCTTCTTGCGGCTCCGAAATCTTTTATCCCGCTGATAAGTCGACGTTATGGGTTCTCCAGCGATCCAGTAGCCGTTTTCCCGATATTCGAATTCCTGCGCGTCAGTCAGAATTCGTCCCAGATGCTTCGCTGGAGAGTGGTGCTCGACGACAAATCCCAATGCCAGGAATTTTTCCAGTATCTCGGCCCGGCTCAGCGGGTGCCCTTGCGCCTTCAACACCTGGTACGCATGCTTTCTTATCTGCCAGGCTTGGCTGCTCGGCCGCTCCATGCGCCTCTTGGCGAAGCTTGTCGGCACCTCGGGCAGGGCTGTCGCCAGGGGAACGTCAACAGGGCTCTCGGGCGCGACGTGCTGCGTCGACACACGGCTCAGAGACACCCTCGCGCTCTCAAGATGCTTTAAGCTCTCGTCTATTGTGCGGGCTTCGCCATCCAATCGCTTCAGTTCGGCGTCGATCTGCTGCCTGCGCTTCGTAAGGTTCGCAAGATCGCGCTCGATGGCGGTGATAACACTGTTCATGTGGCCGATGGGGGTATCCTTCGTTTCAGTCCGCATTTCCTCTTCCGTATCTGATAGAATCGCATTAGTTACCTAAATCACGCAACGCTCGCGTGTTCAGTTCGGCGAAGCAGTTATCAGTACCACAGAAGCAGGAATCAGTCATCCGCTAGTCGCTTAAGAGCGACCGCCGGGGGCGACTTCCTGTTCGAATTCACAGAAACCGCGCCGAGGAGATCATTTATGCGGGTTATGGGTTCTGTACAGCTTGATGGTGGTCGACACAGGTCAGACCCCTCGACAGTGCCGTCTGCTACCTTGGGCGGCGTGGCGGGGGTAACAGTGGGCGATGCCAAACCTGCGGAGTTAACTCACGCAGTCGCTAAGTTATACTGGGCAGAACACGGAGGCCCGATCCGCACGATAATCGACGGCCGCAAGACGCGACCAACAGGCACATTCCTGTCTGTTAAAGGCGGCGGCCGGTCCATGCCATGGGACTCCAAGCTTGAAAGGGCCGCCATGCGGCTCGCCGATCTGTCGAGCCGGGTGCAGTTCCTTCTCGCCCAGCCGCACAGGCTGGAAATCTCCGTGCGCGGCAATGGCGGAAAGCCCTTGGTCTATTTCCCTGATCTGCTTCTCAAAGTGCATCCCTCTTTCCTGCACGATCTTAAGTCAGAAAAGTCGTTTGCCGAGACAGCGCTGACCCCGTGCTCGCACCAGGTGCGTCCGCACCTTCTAAGGACGCTCATCTTGGAGGTGAAGGCCGATAAGGATCGACGCTATGATGATCCGACCTATGCGGCAAAGCTTGAATTGGCGCGAGAGATATATGCGAGACGGGGATTCGAGTTCCTAACCATAATGGAAACACCGCATCTTCCGAAGAAGCTCACAGAGGTCGCTAGACACGCCAATCTGCACAAGAACACAAGCTTGGATGCCCGGGATTACCAGGCTTGCCTCACATGTTTCGGCGGCGCGGGTACACAGTCCGCAAACGCCTTGATAGAGGCACTTGGTGGAAATCCCATCGGTTTTGCCCGGCTCGTCGAATTGCATTACCGTGGGTTCGTATCGGTCGATTTCTTATCAAGCCCCGGCTGCGAAATGGTCCATCTTGTTCCTGACGGAGGCCGCAGGCCGTGACTCGTTACGATATCCATGCGCGAGATCGATACGTCTTTGTAGTCGGCGGTCAAACCGGCACGTTCGAGGTCGAGGATACAGGCGATGATGAGACGGTAGGGCTCAGGTCGCTCGAAGATGGCCAGACCAGGCGCATGTCGGCCTTCGATCTCGCGATCCTTCAGGCAACTGGTGCTGCGGTCCGCACGGCCCGTGAGGGAGAGCCTATCCAGACGCTCCCGGCCTCTGACTACAGAGCTATCCAGGAGCCTCCCGGAGAGTTCGTATCTTCGAAACAGAGACGAGACTGGCTCAATCTTCAAAAGGATTTCAAGCGGGCCTCCACGCTGCTGTACTATATCCGGGAATTCGACAAATATCCCGGTCTCGTCACGACGGAGGGACCACTTGAGAGGTTTATTGTCTCCAAGGCCGCTTCGGCGAAGGCGGCCGGTTTCGAATGGACGCCTTCGACAAGCGCACTGAGAAAGGCTCTGGCCAAGGGCGGTCCGGGCAACAGGTCGCTTGCGCTGCTGTTCCGGAAAAAGAACCTTGCAAGATTGAGACAGAAGTGGCCTCGATGGGTCTACGACTTGGGACAGGAGGCAGTGGCGTACTATTGGAGCAACAGAATTGTTTCACGTAGCGATGCGCACATCTTCTTCGATGACAGGTTCTATCAAACGTTGAATGAGCTGAAACAGCGGCAGGCCGATGGCATTGAGGATGCGGATCACACTGATTTTGACTTTGAGCCTCCCTGTCACCAGACCATTTCCAACTGGATCGATGCCGCGAAATGCCTAGCCACTTTGACCACAAAATTCGGCGCTCGGGAAGCGAACCGGGAGCTTCGGGGGCGCGGCCCGAGCATGGACGCGATTGCCCCTCTTGAGATTATCGTGCTCGATCAGACGCTCGGCGACATCTGGGCCTGTGAGGAAGTCCATGTCGATGGCACCATTTCCATCGTTCTGAAGAGACCTTGGATCGTCTGGGCGATGGATTTGTATTCCCGAATGGTTGTGGGCTACAACATGACTTTCGAGCCTCCATGTATCTCCACGTTCATGATGTGCCTGAGGGATGTGATCTCGCCCAAAGCGGACCTGGTGAAAAGATTCGGGGAGTCGAAAGGCGCTACGGACGGATTTGGGAAATTCAATTGTTTGGTTGTCGACAACGCGATGGCTCACATCGGTCGCACAGTTCAGCTTGTGGGCGATCTCGCAGGCTTCGAAGTCGATTACGCACCTATTCGCACTCCTGAGTACAAGCCTTGGGCCGAGCGCCTTATACGCACTATGAACTCAGTCCATCACGCCCTGCCTGGCGGTATTCCGGATTCACCTGAGGCACTTCGCGCAAACGGTCTTGATCCACGCAAGAGCGCCAGGCTCAAGCTCAATGAGATCAAAAGTCTCACGGACCACAAAGTCATCGAATATCATCTCACTGTCCACGACGGTATCGGGATGGCCCCTGCGCGGAAATGGGCTGAGGGGGTGATGGAACACGGCAGGCGAACCGTTGATGACGCTCGGGCATTCAAGATGGTACTCGGCCGCTACGAGACCCGGACACTGACGGCTGAGGGAATACTCTTTGACGGCCACGACTTTCATGACCAGGCACTGACATCGAAGCTGCTGAATGACCTCGCCCGCTTCCACAAGAGACGTGGCGGTCGCAAGCCCTTTCAATCGGCTTCCTTCAGGGTGCATTTTTTCTATTACGAGGGCGACTGCTCCTCGATCTCCGTGCTCAACGAGTTCACTAAGGAGATCGTCGAGCTTCCCAACGCGGATGAGTTTTATCGTGAAGCCCCGGTATCGTTCGCTTTTGCCAAGGGGGAAAGAGACTACCAACAACGGCTGAACCGAGCGTTCCATACTAGGGAAGAGAAGGCCGTAGCGCGGCGGGCCTATCAGCGCGAGCTGGAGGGGTATTTGGCAACTGGCAATCACCGTCAAGGCCAGCGCACGATCAGGGTCCTTCATGGGGGTGAGAAGGCTCAGCTCGCTCCTGGTGGACGGATCGTCGATATCCAAACCAGTCCGACGATCAGCGGCATGGCTAAGGCAGTCGATATTCCGACGCGCATGCAGGTAATGGACCGGATCGACGCTGTCGTCGCGCCTCCGGGTCGCAAAGTCGCATCGAAAAGAAGAGCTTCTCGACCCAAGGGAGCGCCCGCCGCGCTTGCGGCCAATGACTTCGAGAAGTCTGAGGCAATCACGCCCGCTAGCTACCAGCCGGACCTGGCTTTGTCGAAAAGCGAGGCCGAGCTGGACGAGCTGGCAAGGCGCTATGGGCTATAGGCTCGGCGTATTGCCGCGCAACCATCTTTCCACTTGACTGATAGGGTTCGTCTCATGTGTGCGCCAGTCGCGGTCGAGGACATCGAATACATCTTCAGCAACCTTCGCGTCGACCACGCCTTCATGAAGAAGGCGCACAGACGCTTCGACATGCTTCGACACACGCGCCGTCAGATTCTGAACGGCACCAGCGTCCGTGACGAAGCCAAATGCGCCACGCTGATCGCCGAAACGCAAAGCGGTAAGTCTACAATAGTCAAGGCTTACCTTGAGAGCAACGTTGTCGATTACTGCTATTCTTCAGGCCTGTTCGACCGCGACACACCAGCCTCAGTGGTGAGCAAGCAGCAGCGCGTTGTCGTGTATGTCCGCGTCTCCGGAACTTCCACGCTCATGTCTCTTCTTGAGGACATACTCAGGGCGTATAAGGACCCGCGCCCCGAATACGGCAATCTGGGTAGCAAGAAACACCGAGTTTTGAACTACATCGGACAATTTAGCACGGAACTCCTGATCTTCGATGAGATGAACCATCTTCGTGTCGGAGCGCCCTCGATCAACGCTCGTGCGGAGGCCGGGAGGGTTCATAACACGCTGAAGGATTTTTTGCTCGACGGATGCCCTGTCGTCTTCGTCGGCACAACCGAGGCCAGCGACAAAATTCTGAGTGAGCCCCAGATCAGGGCGCGGTGCATCGAAGAGTTGTTTCTCGGGCCGCTCAACTTTCGCAAGCAGGAGCATCATACTGCTTTTAAAGAGTACTGCGGATTATTTGGGCTGATGCTGCAGCGTTGCGGCCTCTTTCCCGAGCGCAGCAACTTCATAGGCGACCGAACGCTCGCCTGCATCTATGTCGCCTGCGGCGGCTATTTGGGGCATGCGGCCAATCTTTTCCAGCGTGCTGCGGTATACGCCATTGAGGAAAATTCGCCGCGCGTCGAGGTCCGCCATCTGTCTGATGCGGCAGACGACTACACGCTCTTCAACAAGCTCGCCACTTCCAATCCCTTCCTGGAGTTGGATGATGGCACCGATAATCGGATGGCGGTCAATGCCTAGCGCCGCATATATACAAGGCAGCGCGTCGGAGCCAGTGATGGCGCTGCCAGTCAGACCGGAGCCGGGAGAGCACCTTCGCGACGCAGCGTACCGCGCCATGTCCCAGAACGGCTTCACCAATACCGATTTCGTTCTGAAGCTGGCTGAAACGCGTTCCTTCAAAACCCTGTCAGGAATTCGAGACTGTACAAAAGAGGAAATAGCTCGATTGGTCGCTGTCCTCGGGATCGAACAGCACGCGGCCGCTACGACACTTACGCTAGATACCTCATGCCATAGCGGCCGCAACGAGATTAGCTTCTTTGGGCTTGCGTTGCGCAGATGTCATCTCGCAACCGCGCGTCGGGTCGCTCCCTCAACGCTGCGGCAACGCAACGTTCTAAAAGGGAGCTGGTCGCTGCGTCCTTTGACATTTGATCTCTCTACCATGGAGACGCTGCTGGAGAAGTGCCCTGAATGCGGGAAGGTGCTCGGATGGTCGCGCTGCCTTGGGGTATGTTTCTGTGATCACTGCGTTGATCCCGATCACCCGTGGAGGGGGTTGGTAGACCTTCGTGACTTTCCGCAGGCGAAAGTGGAGGTGCGTGACGCGGAAGCATTGGCCTTCCTCGCAGAGGTTGTTGACCCTGAGCAGACCTGTCATCTTTCAAAGCGCAAACTGCACGATCAGATCGCGGGACTTTCAAGAGGAGAGATTTTTCAGTTCATAATTCAAATTGCGGGCCGCCTCGACGGGATCGGTCGTAACTCAAGTGCAAGGTTGTCGCCGATGTCACTTGAGAGGGCCTCCAAGGCAATTCTGGCGTGGCCGGACGAGTTTGATGCTCTCAGCATTGACAAGCCCGGAATACATGAGGAATCCCGACATGACGCCACGGGCATCATGTCATTGAAAGCAGACGAGACACTGTCACCCGCAGTCCGCGTTCTCGTAAAGGAGCGTTCGGGCATATCGCTTCGGCGGAGGCTTCTGTCACGGATCAATAGCCTCAAGCCGGTGCCTGCCAACAGTCATCCCGGGTCCACTGATCCCAAACGGAGGAATTTCATGGGAGAGTTGGCCCGTGCCGCCGCAACAGCCGGGGGGCTGCACCCGGCCGAGGCGGCTGTGGCGCTCCTCCGAACGAATCCGAAGTCACGGGCAATCGCCTCTGTGGTGGGGCTGCCTGTTCCGCAGCTTCTACCGGCATTTGAAGACGGTCTTCTCGGTGATTTTTCGCCCTTGAGTGAGGGAGAGGGAGCGAGGCGCGGCTCTATGCTCGATACTCCACTATTGGAAGGTATCAGGCTCCGGCGTGTCGAAGCACGCCTTGATCAATCTCTCTCTCTTTTTCGGGCGGCCAATGCGATGGCTCATATGAGTGCGAACAGATGGTGGAGGGCGTTGAAAGCAATCAGAGACGGAGTTCTTCCCTTTTCACTGATTCCCGCTAATTCACCGCTCGTGTTTAGGTTACGGATATATGACCTCAGCGCCCTTCGGGAATGTGTCTGCGAGCCAGAGCCTGATTGGCCGCTGGACCGTTTGCCGCTCCGTCTCCATGAAGCTGCCCAAGCCATGGGCAGAGCGCCCGAAGCCATACGCGACCTGGTTACCCATGGAATGCTTCCGCGCGAGCCGAGCTGGACAGATATTACAAAAATACGCACAAGCTGGATGTTCTGCTCTGAGATCACCCAAGCCGCAGCCCTTTCGGGGGTCTCGCTAAAGCGGCCAGACATCATTATGGGCAGGACTTGCGCCGCAACAATAATGGTCGGAAACACCAGGCTTTGGTCCAGGTGCGATGTTGAGACGTATCTCGGCTTCAGAACGTCATTATTGTAGCTGCATGACCGACGACCGGGCGCGAAGGCCTGTCGTTATGCACAGTTTCTCTATCCGGAAAGAAAGGCACTTCCGAGACCATTCTGACTTAGCCAAAAAATGGCCCGCGCTAAACGTAAGGCCAAGGCGCATGGGGACCTCAGTGCTATTTCCTACGACAACGCACCTCGCGCCGTTGCACTTTCAATCTCACAGGTTGATTGTCTGGGCAGGCGTGCTGGCTACTGCCCTGAATGTTGTGGAAGAGCTGATCACGTATCTCCAATCGGCACCGCATGCGGGATCAGCCATCGTGTTCATCAGCAAAATTTCGGAACTGAAAAATGCGGGCGTCTGGAGAGACTTCACCGCCAGCCCTGACCTGGTTATCGCACGCGACACATTGATTTACGGCTTCAACGGATCAGGAAAAACAACCTTATCGCGCGTGTTCGCATCTATCCAAGCGGGATGCCTCGATAGCCGCTTGCCAACTGCGACAACATTCAAAGTGGAAATGTCCGATGGCTCAGTCGTCACCCAATCGATGAAATCCAACCCGTTCGGGCATAATCTTCTAGTCTTCAACTCAGACTTCGTAGCACGTCATTTTGAGTGGGATGCAAGCGCTAGCAAAGGCATTGCCTACATCAGTGAAAAAAAGGTGGACGCTCGCAAGGAGTTCGACCGGCTGGTGCCCCAGCTGGCGGCCTCAAGGCAATTGCTGAAGGCAAAGGAAAGCGCAAAGGAAAAGGCTGAAAAAGACATCGCGGATTTGAAAACGCGCATTGCACGCAGTATCCGTGAGGTGGCGTCGTCGAATACATATACCCAGTCATACGACGCGCGGAAAATTCACGGCCATTACTCCAAAACGAAATTCAGTAGCGACAGGCTGCTGTCCGGCGACGATCTGCGGGCTTGCCAGAACATGTTGCAGCAACGTGAGCCGCTGCCAACCATATCATTTTCTCCAGCACTCCCAGATGGTGTTACTCAATGGTTCCGGTCCAGCATCACGCTCCTTGGCCAGACAATCTCGGCCATCGCTCTCAAGGAATTCGAAGCTCACGCTGATGCACTAAGGTGGGTTGATGAAGGGCTTCGCTATCACGAATCTCATTCGCTAAAGGACTGCCTGCTTTGCGGAAACCCGCTCCTGGATGACCGCAAGAGCCAGCTCCGTTTACTGTTTGATGACAGCTGGAATGTGGCGTTACAGGCGCTGGAGGAGGCACTGAAGGAGGGGCGCGGACACCAGCAATCGCTGAGAGATTTATATCGGTCGATTCCAAAGGAATTAGAGATTGCTGCGGAGCATCGAGTGATTTTCAGAAAGGAACGGGAACGCATGGAGATCGCTATCAAGCGGCTCGGTGTCTGCCTCGGCCAACTCGTCAGCGCTCTTGAAGAAAAACATGGCAGCCCAAGCCGCCAGATAGGCATCGCGGGTGATGTAGCGAATTTCGACCTAGAGAACTGGCTCATGGACTACTCGCTGATCCAAACTGCCCTCGTGAAGATTTTCAGTGATCAAAACGAAGCTTCGGCGCTATTCGCCTCTAGACAAAGAGAAGCATTTTCACGGATTGAGTCGCATGTTCTTGCGACAAACCAAACTGATTGGGATCGTCAACAAGAGCGAGCCAGAGACGCTGAGTCGGACTCAATAGCTGCGCGTGCCGATGTATCACGCTTAGCGGCCCGTCAAACGGAGCTTCGCAACAGTCTGGAAGACCATGGGGTCGGAGCCGATAAGCTGAACGAACTTATCTGGAGCTATCTCGGTCACAGGGAGCTTCGTCTCATTGCCGATGACGGTGGCTACAGAATACTGCGGCCGAGCGGACATGCCGCAACAGAGTTGAGCGAAGGCGAGCGCACCGCTGTCTCTTTCTGCTATTTTCTGACGCAATTGGGGGCGGAGGGCCGGAAGCTCGAAAACTTGGTGCTGGTGATCGATGACCCGATATCGAGTCTCGATACCTCTGCCAGGACACACGCCTACAGCCTGATGATGAGAATGACGAAGAAATGCTCACAAGTCATCGTTCTGACTCATAATACAAGTTTCATGAACATGGTGAAGCGTGAGTTTCAAAATCGCCAGAAACGCGATCAAGGCAGGTCAGTAGCACTGCTGACGCTCGACTGCCGCAGTGCGGGCGAGGGACGCGAACGGTCCACATCGCTGGCTCACATGTCATCGTTGCTCGTCCACCACGACAGTGAGTATCATTACCTGTTCCGCCTTGTGCAGGACGCTGCACAAAGGAAGACGACCGACTATCATTTCCTGCTTCCGAATGCGACTAGGAAGCTTCTGGAGATGTTTTCGACCTTCTGCTCGCCTGGTCAGTCGAGTTTTGCAGGAGCGCTTATGGACCATCATGAGAAGGTAAAAGACATAATCGACGTTCGCGCCTTGGAACGCCTCGTCCAGATCGAATCGCACGGGAGTATGGACGGCCTCAGCAATTTGCCGGAACTCACAATTGAGGAAGCAATTCGCGCTGCTGAAGCTTGCATGATTTTCATCAAGGAAATAGCGAGGGATCATTATAAGAAGATGTGTGCGGCGGTGACCGGTTAGAGCAGGATGCTTGCCTGACCGGAACACAGAAAGCCTCATGCCGATACAAGGGCTAAGTCGTAATTTTCGCCGATAATGTTAGACTCGACAGCATGGCGAGTCGCTATAGCCGCTCAATCTCTGGATGATGTTTCAGACAAGTGTAAGGATTTACGCGTTTGAAAGCTGGTACGCAGCAGCCAACGGCTGGCGCTGAGAAACCGAAATTATCTGTGCCGGTAAAACTAATGCCCGGTGAGGGATTGCCAGATTTGTTGCTGAGGGCGACGGGTATGAACGGCTTCGCTCGTCCATTCGAAATCATGGAATTGACTGGGGGACGGCGGGAGCAGCGGTTCTCGCATTTCGGAGCGGCTAAGTGGAATCTTGATTTTAAAGGTCTGAGCTATCTAACTGGTGCTTTCGAACATGATAGCGAATTCGAAGACTTGCTTTACCCGAGTGTATCGCGCGAAGGCGTATCGTTTTTCGGTCGCAACCTGCCTTTGCACCAGCTGATAGGGCACAGGCGGATAGCACCGGGTGTGGTCAAGGCGCACGGCTATCAAAAGGCAGTATGGCACATCAACTCGTTGGTATTCGATCCGCAAACTTTAGAGCTTTTGATCGAACGATGCCCAATGTGCGATTGTGAGCTGAATTTCAGAGAAACTTTCGGAATTCCTTTCTGCCAATCATGCAAAGATAAATCAAATCCGAGAATGCCTCTTGTCGACCTTAGAGATTTTCCGCAGCCGGTGGCCGAAATTGATGATCATGAAGCGGCTGCGTTCGTAACAGGGCTTGTCGATCCTCAAGTGAGCGTTCGTGATCTGGGTCTTGATCGGCTACACCCAGAACTTCGCGAGAGTGATCCGGGTCATCTTTTTGAATACATCGCGCAAGTTGCCAAGGCGCTTGATTTCAGCGACGGAAATTGTGCCCAGCTAAAAAGAAACTTCAGCGCCGTTGGTCCAGTTACGCCACTGAACCTTTGCCGATCCGCAAGAGCATTCATGAATTGGCCTGACGGATTTGTCGAAACAGCCGCCAATCTGTCGGAAATCTGGTTTTTTCCTAAAACACGGGATTTTTACGATCACCCTTTGAGGGTTAGAATTGCGAACAAATTTTACGGCGACACACTCAGAAAATCCGTCATTACGCGCCTCAAACAAGCGTCTAAACTTTCGCTTGTTAAACAGAAATCTACCGAACACCAGGAAATGGGCGGTCACGATTCAGAACCAGTCGCAAGAGCAAACATGTCGTTTGCTGTGGCTAAATCTATGCTGAATTACGCAAAAGCTTCAAGAGCCGTGCGAGCGGAGAGCGCCAAAGTCGGCATACCTGTCAGCTCACTTGTGCTGTGTTATAAGGAGGATGCATTTCGCTGCCCTGATGGTCTTTTGATAAAGAATAACGCTGAAGCGCCGAGCTTGCTTTCAGCTGTAACAGATATGGCTGGCCATGTGAAAACTATGCCAAAACACGTGCTCACTTTGCGAGATGCCGTGACCGCAATAGGAACCGCAGACGGGAACCCGTGGCCATTGGTTCTTAAGGGTATAGCGAACGGCAATCTGCCAGTCGTAACGCTTGGAAAGAAAGGAACTTTGTTAGACATCATTTATGTCCGCGAATTCCGTCCGTGGAAGGAATTCGCAGCGGCGGTCACCGGTTTCGATTCAATGGAGGGAGTTTTCCTGACTGGTCAGGATGTCGGCTTCCTTCTTAATTGTAGCAGTACGCAGATATCAAATCTTGTTAAGGCTCAGCTTTTGCCGCAGGGCCGCATCCCAGCACACGAAGTCTGGGCTTTTCGCCGCAAATACATCTCCCCAAGAGAAACCGCCGCTCGACTTGTCATGAACGGGGAAAGAGTGAGGGCAAATCTTGTCGGCGCTGAAATGAATCGATCTTTGCTAAAAACAGTGAGACCGGGCGTCTCCGTGCGCTTCCGGTCGGATGTTGAAGATTTCTACGGCCGGAGGCTCTCCATAAAATAGGGAGAGTCGAGAGATTTATGTGCTGCCGAGTGATTTCAGTGATTTAATAGAGTCGATACTATTTTTTTTCGACAGAGACAATTCCCATCCTTGACCTGCCCGCTGTTATGCATTCAGATAAATCGAAAGATGCCCGTCCTTACTTCAAAAAAACTGAACCGACCAAAGAGCCCGTCATGACCGTCTCCTTCAGACAGCCCCTTCCGCTTCTTGATCTGGATGTGTTGCGTACCTTTGTGGCGATTGCCGAGACCGGCAATTTTTCGACCGCTGCGGAAGTGGTGTTCCGCACACCGTCTGCGGTATCGATGCAGGTGAAGAAGCTGGAGGAGCAGCTGGGCACGGTACTGTTCCTGCGGGATGCGCGCTCTGTCAGCCTCACGGAAGGGGGCGAGACGCTTCTTGGCTATGCGCGGCGGATGATTGCGCTGTCGAATGAGGCCGTGTCCCGTTTCATCATGCCGGACATGCGCGGCGTGGTGCGGCTGGGCGCGCCGGAAGATATCGGCCAGCGCCTGCTGCCGATGGTTCTGCGCCGTTTTGCCGATACCCATCCGGGCATCACGGTCGATGTCACGGTGGACATGAGCGCCAAGCTGATCAGCCGTGTGGAAGAGCAGCGGCTTGATCTGGCGCTGTTCAACTGCGTGAAATCCGCCCATCAGGAACGCGGCGAGCTGGTGATGCGGGAAAAGCTGGTCTGGGCCGGTGCAAAATGCGGCACGGCGCATCGCAAGGACCCGCTGCCGATCTCGATCTGGGAAGACGGCTGCATCTGGCGGGCAGACGCGCTGCAGGCGCTGGAGCGTCAGCGCACGCCTTACCGCATCGCCTATCTCAGCGGCCACTCGATGGCGCAACGCGCCGCCGTATTGTCCGATCTTGCGGTCGCTCCGCTGCCGCGCTCGAACATCACGGAAGACATGAAGGCGCTGGGCGAGAAAGACGGCCTGCCGGAGCTCGGCTATTTCGACATCCGCCTGATCACTTCCTCAAGCCGCATGACCGGCCCGGTGGCCGCGGTTGCCGAAAGCATCCGCCACTTCTTCAGCGAGCTGCCGCAGGCGGCGTGATCTCTTTTGCCTCCCGAGCATGAAAAAAGCCGCCCTTTGAGGCGGCTTTTCTGGTTTCAGTCGCGGCTGCGGCGGCGGCGACGGCCTGCGCCGTCTCCGCCTGACTCATCGGAAAGCACCTTGCGTTCCGGCAGCGTCACGACGCTGGCGAGGTTCGGGAAGGCATCCACCTTGTTCGGCATGGCCATCGCATTGACGAAGAGCTGCTGGAAATTCGGCTCCAGCGCGGTTTCGATCTTCTCGATGCGGGTCACCGTTTCCTCGATCTCGCGGCGGTGGTCGCGGTTCAGAAGCGCCATCAACGCACCGGTGCCTGCCGCATTGCCGACCGCCTTCACTTCGGCAAGGTCGCAATCCGGGATCAGGCCGAGCACCATCGCGTATTTCGGATCGATGAACGAACCGAAGGCGCCTGCGAAGCGGATCGTATCGACCGTTTCGACGCCCTGTTTTTCCATCAACAGCTTGATGCCCGCATAAAGGGCAGCCTTCGCAAGCTGGATCGCGCGCACGTCATTCTGCGTAACCGTGATCCGCGGCTCGCCATCGCGCAGCAGATAGGAGAAGGTGCGGCCATTCGGAAGGATGCGGTGGCTCTTTGCCGCCATCGCGCCATCGATCATGCCGTCTTCGGAAATGATGCCGGAGAGATACATTTCTGCGACCACTTCGATGATCGCCGAACCGCAGATGCCGGTGACGCCGACAGCGCCAGCGGCTTCCTCGAAGCCTTCCTCGTCCGACCACATGTCCACGCCGATGACCCGGAAGCGCGGTTCCAGCGATTCGGGGTTGATGCGCACGCGCTCGATTGCGCCGGGGGCCGCACGCTGGCCTGCGGAAATTTCCGCGCCTTCAAAGGCCGGGCCGGTGGGCGAGGAGGCGGCAACGACGCGGTTCGAATTGCCCAGGATGATTTCGGCATTGGTGCCGACATCCACCAGCAGCATCATCTTGTCCTGACGATACGGCCCTTCGGAAAGGGTTGCACCGGCGGCATCCGCGCCCACATGGCCCGCGATGCAGGGGAGCATGTAGACGCGCGCGCCCTTGTTGACATCGATGCCGATATCCTGTGCCCAGTATTGCAGGGCACCGGAAACGGCGAGCGCAAACGGGGCCTGGCCCAGTTCCGTCGGGTCAATGCCGAGGAACAGGTGATGCATGATCGGATTGGCGACGAAGACCGAATCGAGAATGTCGTCGCGGTTCACGTTGCCCTCGGCGCAGACCTTGCCGATCAGCTCGTTGATCGCCTCGCGCACGGCCTTGGTCATCGCCTCGCGGCCATCCGGGTTCATCATCACGTAGGAAACGCGGCTCATCAGGTCTTCGCCGAAGCGGATCTGCGGGTTCGACGTGCCCGAGGAACCGACGATGCGGCCCGAAAGCAGCGATACGAGATGCATCGCAATCGTGGTGGAGCCGATATCGCAGGCAATACCATAGGCCTCGTTCTTGAGACCCGGCCACAGGCCGACGATGAAGGGACGGGAGCTGTCCATGTCCTTGTGGATCGCGGCCGTCACACCCCATTCGCCCTTGCGCAGGATGGATTGGACCTGCGGTATGAGATGCGGCGCGATCAGCAGGTCCTTGAAACCCCAGTCCTTTTCCAGAACGGCCTTCAGCCGGTCGAGATCGCCGAGCGGCTTGTGCATGTCCGGCTCTTCCACTTCGACGAAGCAGAGCTGGACGGCGGCCTTGCGCTCTATCACCCGGTCGGTTGCGGCCTTGCGCACCACCTGGGCATTGACCACCGTATCCTGCGGCACGTCGACGACGAGGTCACCGAGAATCTGTGCCGAGCAGGAAAGACGACGCCCCTCGGGCAGACCGCGCACGCGGTCATAGCGCTCTTCCTTCGGACCGATGGGCGAAATATGGTCGTTGGACGAGATAATCTGGTGCTTGGCGAAATTGCCTTCCTGCACGGTAATCTGGCAGCGGCCACAGGTGGCGCGCCCGCCACACACGCTTTCCACATATACACCCAGCTGCCGCGCGGCATCCAGAACCGGCGTTCCCACCGGGAAGCGTCCACGCTTGCCCGAAGGCATGAACAGCACAAGGGCGTCTTTTTCTGCGGTCTCGGTCATCATCACATCCGTGTTTGTCGCGGAACGAAGTCTCTGAAGAAACTATTGTTTCTGCGATAGTGCAACAAGAGCAATTTTGACAATTGCCAATTTCCGACATGCAAAGACCACCCTCGAAAGGGTGGTCCGGATTTTTGGTTCTGTAGGGCGGATCGATCGGGTTTTACCCCCTCATCCGCCTGCCGGCACCTTCTCCCCGACGGGGAGAAGGGACAAGAGGCGATACCACTTGCTCCCGCCTCTCCCCGGCGGGGAGAGGGTGGCGCGAATGCGCCGGGTGAGGGGGCGGCACAGCACACAGCCCCCGCGTCAACCCTTACTCGGCCTTGGCACCAGCGCCAGCGCGGGCAGCGCGGCCGCCGCGACGGCCACCAGCCGGAGCGGGAGCGGCGGTTGCAGCCGGAGCACCGGCGGCATGGGCTGCCGGGTTGTGGTCGCGATAGGTCATGATCCAGTTGGTGCAGTTCGCATCCGTGCCGTTCAGGACGTTAGCAGCGCGAACCGCTTCCATTTCCTGCGGACGGCAGGGGTTCATGATGGCGGAGGTCATGCCGGCGCCGATAACCATCGGAATGAAGCCGGCATTGATGCCGTGGCGGTGCGGCAGGCCGAAGGAGATGTTGGAGAGGCCGCAGGTGGTGTTCACCTTCAGCTCTTCACGCAGACGGCGCAGCAGCGCGAAAACCTGACGGCCTGCATCGCCCAGCGCGCCAATCGGCATCACGAGCGGATCAACCACGATGTCATGCGACTTGATGCCGTAATCGGCAGCGCGTTCCACGATCTTCTTGGCAACGGCGAAACGCACGTCCGGATCCATGGAAATGCCGGTTTCGTCGTTCGAGATCGCAACGACCGGAACATTGTACTTGGCGCAGAGCGGCAGGATGGCTTCGAGCTTTTCCTCTTCGCCGGTCACCGAGTTGACGAGCGGCCGGCCCTTGGCAACCTTCAGCGCGGCTTCGATAGCGCCGGTCACCGAGCTGTCGATCGCGAGCGGCACGTCGACGAGGCCCTGAACGATTTCGAGCGTCTTGACCAGCAGGCCCGGCTCGGTTTCGTTCGGGTTCACCGAGGTCACACCGGCATTGACGTCCAGCATGGTGGCGCCAGCAGCAACCTGCTCGAGCGCGTCCTTCTTGACGGTTTCGAAGTTGCCTTCGATCATTTCGGCGGCAAGCTTCTTGCGGCCGGTCGGGTTGATGCGCTCGCCGATAACGCAGAACGGCTGGTCAAAGCCGATGATGATTTCGCGAGTGGCGGATGCAACGATTGTGCGCGTCATGTGAAGTCTATCCTTAGTGAGAGGCTGCCATTGCGGACGTCTGCATGGAGTTCTTACCCCACGAGCCACGTTCCACAAGCCATTCGGACGATTTTTTCAGGCCGCCGAACGGGAAAATATGAATCTGCTGGATCGGGCCAGCCGGATTGGCGGCAAACTGCTTTTCGATCGGGCCGACGATCTCTTCCGGATCATGGCCGACGGCAAGAGCGGTCAGCGACATGGCGTTCTTCTTCAGGAAGGAGATCGAGTTGCCGACGCCGCACATGGCGGCATATTTGATCAGCGTGGTGATCTTGGCAGGGCCTGCAATGCCGAGGTGAACCGGCAGCTCGATGCCATGCGCCTTCAGGCCTTCAGCCCAGGTGATGAACTTCTTCGGGTCAAAGCCGAACTGGGTGACGATGCGCACATTGACGCCCGTTGCCTTTGCCCATTCCTGCTTCTGCTTCAGCGCTTCGATGGCGGTCGCATCGGAGAAATCCGGGCTGCCTTCCGGGTGGCCTGCCACGCCGATATGGGTGATGCCATTGCCTTCGAAAAAGCCGGTCTTCAGCACTTCCATGGTGGAGCCGAATTCGCCAGCCTGCTTTTCCAGACCGCCGCCGATGACGAGCACGTCATGAACGCCAGCTTCGGAAACGGTGCGCTTGATGCGGTCTTCGAGCGCGGCCTTCGTGGTCAGGCGGCGGGAGGCGAAATGCGGAACCGGTGTGTAGCCCAGGCTCTTCACGCGTTTTGCGGCGGCGACCAGCATGTCGGTCGGATCGGTGCCGATATCGGTAATGTAGACGCGGCTGCCAGCGGGGAAGAGGCCGGGCAGATCAGCGGATTCAATCGCCTGCTTCGGCGCGACTTCGATAGAAGCGGGAATCTTTGCCATGGTTATGGGTTTCCTTGGGGAAGTTATTACTGTTCGCGTCCACCGGCCTTGACCAGCGCCACAAGGCGATCCCGGTCATAGGCGGCTTCGAGTTCCGCTGCGGCCTTGTCTGCTTCCGCTTCCAGATCGTCTGAAACGGCTACAGGGTCGGCCTTGCGCCATTCGGCGAGATAGTCATCGGTTTCCGCCGCGCCGGTGCGCATCGCACACATGTCGATGGCCTCCGTGAAGCGCAGCGAAAGCTCCCGCTTTGCCGTGGCGCGGCCCTTCTTGACGATCACTTGTGCCGGGATATCCCGCCAGTAAACGATAATGCGGTCCGCCATGGTTTTCTCTCCTCGTGTGGAAGGCACATTGCACCGGAGCGGTCCTGCAGACTTCGCTTTTGACGACGTCAGTCGTCGCGAAAAACGACGCCGTCCGAATTTTTGTCGCAATAAAGGGATTGCGACGCGATTGTTCTCAAACCGGCGTCAAGGCGCGGGTTGCTGATCGTCAAATTGCGTCAGGGCGGTTATGCGCGAGCGGCAGCCAGTAATTCGGTTTCCAGATCGCCATAGCCGGTGAAGCGGTATTCGTAGGCAAGGCCGAGATAATCGGCGGCAGCCTTTGCCTTTTCCTGCAGGGCCTCGTCTTCCATCTGCGAGAGATAGACGACCTTCGTGTAGTTCGAAAAATACATGTCCTTGAGCTGCGGATGCCGGTCCAGCCCCAGCGGCTCGATCACGAAAGCCTCGAACTGGCGGGCGAGGAAATCCGTGAGGAAAAAGGCGGTAATGTCGTCTTCATAGGTGCGGGCAAAGGCTTCGTTTCCGGCAAAGAAGGAATAGCAATGCGGGCCGGAGAGGCGCTCCACGCCTTCTTCGGCGATCACCTTGTCCAGCATGCCGCCGGTGCCGCAATCCGCATAGGCAATGAAGATTCGCGTGGCACCCTTTTCCCGCGCCTCGGCAATGGCAGCCTTGACGCCCGGCGCGATTCGCTCCGGATGCGCATGCCAGATGGCGGGCAGGCAGGAAAGCTCGATATGATCGAGCCCGTTCATCTTGTTGATGGCAATGATCTCGCGCGCAATCGCACCGCAGGCGATCACGTGAACCTTTTCCGTCTCCGGGCGTTGGTCAATGGAAGCGGACATTTCCTGCCTCTCCTTATCGTTTTCCATCACGCGAAGGGCTCCCGCCATGAACAGAACCAAGCTTGTTTCAGTCACCGCAGCGCTGGTTTCGATGCTGCTTCTTTCCGCCTGCGCCAACACCATCCGCGGGGTAGGGCAGGATACGGCCAATGCCGTCGATGCGACACAGTCCGCCGGGCACAAGGTGCAGCGCGCCGCCCGCTAATCATCAAATGGCAACGAAAAAGCGGCCGCACCAGGGGTGACGGCCGCTTTTCATAGCTTTGCGTCAGGCAATCAGGCGCCAGCGGCCATCTGGTTATGCTTACGCTTGATGTATTCCTTGGCGGTTTCCACGGCAACGGCCGCGTCACGGCAGTAAGCGTCAGCGCCCACGGCCTTGCCGAATTCCTCGTTCAGCGGCGCGCCACCGACAAGCACGATAAAGTCATCGCGCAGGCCCTTTTCCTTCATGGTGTCGATAACGACCTTCATGTAGGGCATGGTGGTGGTCAGCAGTGCCGACATGCCGAGGATATCCGGCTTTTCGCGCTCGAGAGCGTCGAGATAGTTTTCAACCGGGTTGTTGATGCCGAGGTCGACCACGTCGAAGCCAGCGCCTTCCATCATCATGCCAACGAGGTTCTTGCCGATGTCGTGGATGTCGCCCTTCACGGTGCCGATCACCATCTTGCCGAGCTTCGGAGCGCCGGTTGCGGCGAGCAGCGGACGCAGGATGGCCATGCCGGCCTTCATCGCGTTTGCGGAAAGCAGAACTTCCGGCACGAACAGGATGCCGTCACGGAAGTCGACGCCGACGATGCGCATGCCTTCGACGAGAGCCTGGGTCAGGACATCGTAGGGAGCCCAGCCGCGATCCAGCAGGATCTGCGTGGCTTCTTCGATTTCTTCCTTCAGACCGTCATACAGGTCGTCGTGCATCTGCTGCACGAGTTCTTCGTCAGAAAGGTCTGCGAGAATGATTTCATCGTCGGACATGTTTGGCTTCCCAGTTAAGAGCGATGCGAATGGCTATATCAGATAGACCGATACAAGCAAAGAAGGGTTAAGATGAACCGTGGTGCTTGGCAAGCGCCTGAAATCGCACGACGCGATTCAATTCAATCCTCCGATGGCAGGAGATTAGGACGCCCGGGGGCAAAAACTCTTTTCGATAGCGACGTTGCAGGCCGCAAAAAGCGACCACCCCTGAATTTGCCGAAAAGCCCTGTTGCGCCGGGCATTCAGAAAGCGGCATGAAACGACGTAATGTCTGGACTAGAGAAATCCGTGGCGCATTAAGGAATGTTCCAAATGCGAATTCCGATAGCATGTGCGTCATCAACAGGGCATCCTGCTTTCTTCTACGCAGGATGCCGAAGCTTTGAGGAAGCATGATGAACGATACGATTGAGAACACGGGCGCTGCCGCTGATGCCGCTCCCCGCCGTGGCCGCAATGAAGGCCGTGGTGCCGCAGCACGTCGCGCCTCGCGCACCGGTGGCGGTCCTGGCCCCTCGATGCCCTATATCCAGCGCAAGATCCCGGTTTACGAAGTGCTGGACGAAGAGGCGCTGCAGCTGATCGAGCGCAATGCGGATATCGTTCTCGAAGAAATCGGCATCGAGTTCCGCGACGACGCCGAAGCGCTGGCGCTGTGGAAGGCGGCCGGTGCGGATGTGCGCGGCGAGCGCGTGCATTTCCCGAAGGGTCTGTGCCGCGAACTGCTCAAGACCGCTCCCTCCGTCTTCACCCAGCATGCGCGCAACCCGGCCCGCAACGTGCAGATCGGCGGCAATGCCACCGTTTTCGCACCGGTTTACGGCCCGCCCTTCGTGCGCGACCTGGAAGGCAACCGCCGCTATGCGACCATCGAGGACTTCCGCAATTTCGTGAAGCTCGCCTACATGGCGCCGTCGCTGCACCACTCGGGCGGCACGGTCTGCGAGCCGGTCGATATCCCGGTGAACAAGCGTCACCTCGACATGGTCTACAGCCATATCAAGCTGTCCGACAAGCCGTTCATGGGTTCGGTCACCGCGCCGGAACGCGCCGAAGACACGATCGCCATGTGCAAGATCCTGTTCGGTGACGACTTTGTCGAAAACAACACCGTGACGGTGAACCTGATCAACGCCAACTCGCCGATGGTTTTCGATGAAACCATGCTGGGTGCGGCCAAGGTCTATGCCCGGCACAACCAGGCCTGCGTGCTTTCGCCCTTCATTCTCTCCGGCGCGATGAGCCCGGTGACGATTGTCGGCACGCTGACGCAGATCCTGGCTGAAGTTCTCGCCGGTGCGGCCTTCACCCAGCTGATCCGCAAGGGCGCGCCGGTGCTGTTCGGCACCTTTGCGGCTTCGATCTCGATGCAGTCGGGTGCGCCGACCTTCGGCACGCCGGAACCGTCGCTGGTGTCCTATGGTGCAGCCCAGCTCGCCCGCCGTCTCGGCCTTCCGTTCCGTACCGGTGGTTCGCTCTGCGGCTCCAAGGTTCCGGATGCGCAGGCCGCCCATGAATCGGCTGCAACGCTGAACATGACGCTGCTCGCCGGCACCAACTTTGCGCTGCATTCCGCCGGCTGGCTGGAAGGCGGTCTGGTCTCGTCCTACGAGAAGTTCATGATCGACCAGGACCAGCTCGGCATGATGCAGAAGATGGCGATGGGCGTGGATACTTCGGTGGAAGCACAGGCCATGGATGCGATCCGCGAAGTGGGTCCGGGCAGCCACTATCTCGGCTGCGCGCACACGCAGGCAAACTTCCAGTCTGCCTTCTATCGCTCGCCGCTCGCCGACAACAATTCCTTCGAACAGTGGGAAGTGGAAGGCGCAAAGCGGATCGAAGAGCGTGCGAACGCCCTTTGCCGCAGCTGGCTCGAATCCTACGAAGCACCCTATCTCGATCCGGCGATCGACGAGGCGCTGCTCGAATTCATCGCCAAGCGCAAGGACTCCATGCCGGACGCGTTCTCCTGAAGAGAGCCCGACCCCGCCAGGGAGCAAGGCGGAGCACGGCAGGTGGCCAACCTTATCCAGAAAGAGGTCTGGCGCCCCCACTACGAATATAAGGGCCCGCGTTGAGCGGCCCTCCCTCCCTGATCGACGACATCCGTGCGGCGCTCTCGCCGCACGGACTTTTTTTGCGCGGCAGCCTGCATCTTGACAGCGACGGGCCGGACATCGGCTCCGATCAGCGGGCGCGGACCATTCTCCTGATCGGCCACGAGGGCTCGTCCCACTGGTCTGCCTTTCGCCATTGGCAAGCAACATCACCGGATGGTGACTTGCCTGATCCGCTCGATCGCTGGTCCAAAGCGGCATTGACGCCGATTGCACAACAGTTTGACGCGACAGCGTTTTTCCCCTCCGATCCGCCATTCCAGCCTTTCCAGCAATGGGCGATGCGGGCGGAAGGGCTGAAGGCCTCGCCGCTTGGCATTCTCATCCATCCCCGGCTCGGCCTCTGGCATGGCTATCGCGCGGCACTGGCCTTTGCCGATCCTCTGGACGGCGCGGGCGCCGTGGAAGTCGGGCCTTTTCCCTGTGATGCCTGTCAGGACAAGCCGTGCCTTCGCACCTGTCCGGCAAGCGCGATCCTGCCCGAGGGGTTTCAGTATCAGCCCTGCCGCAGCCATCTCGCACGTGCGGAGGGTGTCGCTTGTCTGGAACAGGGATGTCTCGCGCGCAATGCCTGCCCCGTCGGCGCCGAATATCGCTACACTCACGATCAGCTGCGATTCCATATGGCTGCCTTGAAGCGGTGACAGTCTGCGGCGGATCAACCGGAGAAGCCCGCGTGCCGAAAGTCCTGATTCTGCTGACCCTGCTTGCAAGCTTTGCCTTTTGCGCCACTGCCCGGGCATCGGGCTGCTACGAGACGAGCCACAGCGGCGCGCGCTACGTGATCTGCTCCTATGATCCGGCCAAGGCACGGATTTCGCTGCATAACCGGGATAGAACGGGCAAGGCCTACATGGGTTTCGATGCCCTGTTCCGCGACCTGCTCGGCCAGCATCGACTGCCTGTCTTCGCGATGAATGGCGGCATGTACAACGATGATTTCTCGCCGACCGGCTATTATGTGGAGCGGGGTGAGGAGATGAAACCGCTCAACACCCGCTCCGGCTTCGGCAATTTTCACCTGAAGCCGAACGGGGTTTTCTGGCTTTCCGGGGGCAAGGCCGGGGTGAGCGAAACCCTGGCATTCAAACACGCCGCGAGGAAAGTGGAGTTTGCCACCCAGTCCGGCCCGATGCTGGTGATCGGCGGCAGGTTGCATCCCGCCTTTCGCGCCGATAGCGACAGCCTCAAGATCCGCAATGCCGTGGGCGTGGACCGCGCAGGCATGGTGCATTTCGTGATCTCGGAAGATGCGGTGCGCTTTCATGATCTCGCAACGCTTTATCGCGACGTGCTGAAATGCCCGAATGCGCTGTTTCTCGATGGGTCGATTTCCAGCCTCTATGCGCCGGGCCTTTCCCGGTATGACCGGTTCTATCCCATGGGGCCGATCATTGCCGTCACGGTCGGCCTGCCACTCTAATCAGGTCGGGCTTTTCGGATAGGCCCGTTCCAGACCACCGGAGCGGCGAAGCCCGGCGCGGAAGGCCTGAAATGCCGGATGCTGGCTGGAGCGGGAGATTTCATCCAGCCGGATCTGCAGGCGGGCAGGGGCGTGCGTGCCCAGCCATTCGCCCGCCGCCTCAAGCTTTATCGTATGCAGAAAACGGGAGCGGGAGGCGCGCTCCAGATACATTTCCAGGCCGGAAAACACATTTTCATCCTGCCGCGCATTTTCCATGACAAGCAGGATGGCAGCCTTGTCTTCGCCCGAAAGTGCGGCAAGCTTGTCTGCAACCGAGGCCCGATCGGGAAAAGTGGCCTGTCCCATGCCCGTCTCCCGATTGCTTTCCTGATTGGTGCTGCTGGTCAACATTGCAAGTCTCCTGAGGTCACGTGCGGAAGGGTTTGTCGCGCGGCGGCAGCGCCGGAACGTCCATGGGGGCAGGCGGAAGCCCGGCCTTTGCCCGCTCCACCATCATTTCATAGGCCCTTTCAAGATGGCGGGTGAACCGTTCCGTATCGAAGAGCGGTGCCCGGAACCGGTTTTCCGCAAGTCTCTGTTTCAGGCTGCTGCGCCATTCATGATCGGTCGCAAGGCGAACATTGAGATCCACATAGCTTGCCTCGTCCTCCGCCACGAGCTCCGACAGGCCGATGGCATTGAGCAGGCTTTCCGAAACACGGGAGGCAAAACTTGTTCCCCGCTTGGTGACAAGCGGCAGACCCGCCCAGAGCTTGTCGGATGTGGTGGTGTGGCCATTGCAGGGGAAGGTATCGATGCCGAGATCCGCTGCCTGCAAACGGGCGACATGCGCGGGGTAGTCGGCAAAATCTGCAAAGATCACCCGGTTTTTGGCAATTCCTGCCTTTTTCATCGCTTCGGTGAAATTCTTCCGCGCTTCCGGCACTTCGCACAGCATCCACAGCACCGCATTCGGAGCCCGCTTCAGCACCCGCATCCAGAGCTTGAAGGTCTCGGGCGAAATCTTCAGCGTGGAATTGAACGAGGCGAAAATCACCTTGTCCTCGGGAAGTCCCAGATCCTTGCGCAGGGCAGGCGGGGGCAGCACGCGGAACTGATCGTCATTCGGCTGATAGCTTTCCGGCATCCGGCAGAATTGCGAGTCCCAATGCGTCTGGCTTTCCGGCGGGGTCACAAACCGGTCGCCAATCACATAATCGCAATCGATGCCGATATTGATGCCCGGATAGCCGAGCCAGGCGACCTGGATCGGGGTGGCGCCGAGATTGAGGATGTTCAGTCGCGGATCCTTGGTATGGCCCTTGAGGTCGACCAGAATATCGATGCCCTGCTGGCGGATATCCTTCACCAGAACATCGTCTGAAAACCGGCGCGCATCCACCAGATTGGGCAGACGCTGGCGCCCGCCCTGATCGGTCTTCTGGAGGTCCTGCGGTGTATGGCAAAGGGTGAGCACATCGAATTTCGTACGATCATGGCTTGCCAGCACTCCTTGCAGCAGCCGCATGGTCGCATGCCTGTCACTGAAATCGTTGGAGAGATAGGCAATCCGGATTCTTGGCCCGAATTCATGCTTTCGGGTGCGGCGGAGGATACGGTTTGCGGTCGTGAAGGCCGTGGCTCCATCCAGATTTGTCAGCCGGGCCTCGATCGCCTCGTCGGCCAGCCAGAAGAGATGATCGAGCGGCTTTTCCATGCCGAGATAGGCGGGATCACCGGCTTCCTGACGGGCGCGCACCATGCGGTTGCTCTTTTCCAGATCGTCAAACAGAAGCAGCGAACGCGCGCAGCGCCGGTGGAGCTCGATCAGCCCGACATAATCCGGCTTCAACCGCAGCGCCTCGCGCGTGATTTCATAGGCGCGTTGCCAGTTTTTCAGCCGCACGTGAATGTTGGCGGCCAGCATCTGCACCACTTCCACATTCGGCAGGCCCGGAACGCAGGCCTTTTCATACCATTTGGCCGCCTCGTTCATCTGGTCGAGCCGGTAACAGGCCTGTGCCATCATCAGGGCATGGGCCGGATCCGGTTGACGCACATCCTTCAGGACTTGCCCGAAGGTACTCATCGCCATGGCAAAGTTACCGGCATGATAAAAATCGATGGCTTCCTGCAATTGCGCGGACATGGATGTTCCTGGGTCATGACATGATCACATGCGGGTGCCGACTCGTCGCTGGCCCCCTGCGATCCGGACCCTAGGAACTGGAGCAGGATCGAGGCTTGCGCCGATGAGGGAGTGCTAATTGACACCGGCCCGTGCGCTGGGGCTCTACTTTGACAGCCGGATCGCGATTCGTGCGTTGCCCGTTTTTGGAGCGGCGTCATTTTGCGTCCGAGATGCCCGTTTCTGCATCGTCCCGGAGAACCGCATGCCGCTTTTGACCCTGTGCATTCCCAGCAACCGGAGCCTCGAACGCTCATTGGCGACCATTACCGACGCCCTGGTATTCGCCGAGGACCGGGATGCGCTGGTGCTGGTTTCCGACAATTCCGGCGATGCGGAAAAGGCGGCCTATTGGTGGGGCAAGTCGCCGCGACTGATCTATCACACCTCGTCGGGCACCAATGCCTTTGAAAACATTCTCGCAGCCACGAAGCTTGCGGAAACGCCGTTCATCCTGCTTCTGGGCGATGATGACCGCCTGGGAGTGGACCCGTCCGTGCTTCCCTACGACCTTGCCGATCTTCCGCCCGATTACATGGGCATACGCCCGAAAACGCTGCTTGAAGTTACCGGGCTTGGCGTGACGCGAGCCAAGGAATTCGGGATCGAGGGCGAAAGACCCTCGCAGCGCATTCTCGAATATGCCCGCAAAAGTGGCGGTGACAACAGCGCTTTCTACAGCATTTTCCGGCGCGATGCCTATGTGGGTCTGCTGACGCTTTTTCTCGAGCACCATCCGATCAAGGGTGCCTTTATCGACTGGGCCTTTGCCCTTGCGCTGTTTGGTTATGGCCGGATGATCTATGATCCGAGCATCATCTTCCGCTACAACGCGGATCAATGGGCAACGGGCGAGCTTACGGACAAGAAGAATCAGGAAATCTTCGCGGCCTGTGGTCTGCCGCCCTATACGTCGATCTATCAGCCGCTGCTGATGGCTCTGGATGTCTTCTGCTTTGTCTGCCGCCCGGGCACTTTGCTGGACCGGGAGGGCGCGCTTGATGCCGCGTCCATTGTCGCCGGTGACCTCATGAATGGTTTTCTCAATCAGGTAACGCGCGACCCGACGGATTATTCCGAGCGCATGCGCTATCTGGTGGAACTCGCCAGCGCCGAAGGGCAGGCCTTTGCCCGCTTCCAGCTCGGTCTTCTCATGGTGGATGAACTGCGTCCGGGTCTCAAAGATGGCTATCTGCGCTTCTTCCAGGTGGCGAGCGGTTCGGCCTGAAAAAATCTTCAATTGAAAAGAGGCCCGCTCGGGGCCTCTTTCCTGATGGTCCCGGATCAGCCGCGACGGCGGCCGCGTTCGCGGGTCGGGGCATCGCCACCCTCATTGGCCGTCTTGTTGCGGAAGGGGCCGATCTTTTCCACGATGGTTTCCAGCGTCGGGCGCGGGCCGGGCGTGTGATTGTCCAGCGCATGGCGCATCGCCTTCAGGTGCTCGCAGCTCGTGCCGCAGCAACCGCCGATGATGCGTGCACCGCCGTCGCGGGCGAGATGCACGTAATCCGCCATCAGTTCCGGCGTGCCGGAATAATAGATTTCCGCACCGCGATATTCCGGGATACCGCAATTGCCCTTGACGACAATGATCGCTTCCGGATTTGCCGCCGTCATGTCCAGCAGTGTCGAGAGAATGTCGGACGCGCCGACGCCGCAATTGGCGCCAACCGCAATCGGGCCTTCGCCCACATCGCCTGCGGCCTTCAGGATATCGCGCGGGTGAAGGCCCATCATGGTCTTGCCAGCCGTATCGAAGGAGCCGGTATAGACGTAAGGCAGGCCCACCCTGGTCGCCGCTTCCGCCGCCGCGCGGATTTCTTCCGGCGAAGACATGGTCTCGATCCAGGCGACATCCACGCCGCCTGCCTTCAGGCCTTCCATCTGCTCGCTGAAGGCGGCAACCGCCTCGTCATAGGTCAGCGCACCGAGCGGCACCAGCAATTCGCCGGTCGGGCCGACCGAACCGGCAACGATGACCGGGCGCCCGGCCTTGTTGGCCACGGCGCGGGCAATTTCGGCAGCCTTGCGGTTGAGGCTCACCACCCGATCCTGTGCATGATGCAGCTTCAGTCGATGGCGCGTGCCACCGAAGGAGTTGGTGAGGATGATATCGGCACCCGCATCAACGAAATCCTGATGCAGCTTTTCGATCCGCTCCGGATGGCTCTCAAGCCACAGCTCCGGCGCTTCGCCGGCCTCCAACCCCATGGCGAACAGATTGGTGCCCGTCGCACCATCGGCGAGCAGCACGCCCTTCTTGTCGAGAAGTTCTTTCAATGCGTTTGTCATGAGCCTGTCCTTTCCGCTTTCATAGAAGGATATAAAGATATCTTTATGTGATTGCAACGATAAAACGCAGGAACGGGCATTTCTTGCAGGATTATCATGCCTGAAAGCAGAAAACCCGCCGTAAGGGCGGGTTTTCCTCAAGGTAAGGTGAGGGCGGTTCAGCCCGCTTTTGCCTGACGCTTCGCCAGAACATCCGTCAGCCAGTCGGTGCGCATTTCCGGAACCGAGGCCAGCAGGTTTTCCGTATAGGGATGGAACGGCGGATTGAAGATCTGTGCCGTCGGACCCTGTGCGATGATTTCCCCGCGCAGCATCACGGCCGTGCGGTGCGCAATGCGGCGCACGATGCCGAGATCGTGGGTGATGAACAGATAGGCCAGCCCCAGTTCGTCCTGCAACTTCTTGAGAAGCTTCAGGATTTCATCCGCCACCAGCTGGTCGAGCGCCGAGGTGGGCTCGTCGCAGATGATCAGTTCCGGATTGGCGGCAAGGGCACGGGCAATCGCCACGCGCTGCTTCTGGCCACCGGAAAGGGCGGTGGAGAGACGGCCGGCGTAATCCACCGGCAGGCCCACCTGGGTCAGCAGTTCGGCAACGCGCTCCGCAGTCTTTGCGGGCGACAGGCCGAAATAGAACTGCGCCGGACGGCCAATGATCTCGCCGATGGTCTGACGGGGGTTCAGCGCCACATCCGGCAGCTGATAGATCAGCTGGATGCGCTGCAGGTCTTCCCGCGAGCGATGCTTGTAATTCGCCTGCAGTTCCTTGCCCTTGAAGGACACGGTGCCGGAGGTGCGGGCCAGCAGGCCGGTAATCATGCGGGCCATGGAGCTCTTGCCGGAGCCCGATTCCCCCACCACGGCCACGGTTTCACCCTTGGCAACGGTGATCGACACACCCTTGATGACTTCGAAGCTGCCGTAGGAGGCGCGGACATCCTTCACCTCGAGCATGACTTCGTTGTGCTCGACCTTCACATCTTCCGCAATCTGGTCTGCCGCCTTGCGCTCGGAAACGAGTGCGGACGTATAGGCCTCTTTCGGCTGCTGCAGGATCTGCTCGGTCGTGCCGAGTTCCACCATCTTGCCGTGGCGAAGCACCATGATGCGGTCGGAAATCTGCGCCACGACCGCGAGATCGTGGGTGATGTAGAGGGCGGCAGTGTTGTATTCCTTGACGACCTTCTTGAAGAGCGCGAGCACTTCGATCTGGGTCGTCACGTCGAGTGCGGTTGTCGGCTCGTCGAAGACAAGGATGTCCGGACGGCAGGAAATCGCCATCGCGGCCATCGCACGCTGCAGCTGACCACCAGACACCTGGTGCGGATAGCGCTCGCCGAAGGTTTGCGGGTTCGGCAGGCCGAGCGAGGTGAAGAGCTCGATCGCCCAGGCCTTTGCCTCTTCCTTGTTCATCAGACCATGCTGGATCGGCATTTCGCAGACCTGATCCATGATCGTGTGAGCGGGGTTGAACGAGGCAGCCGCGCTTTGGGCAATGTAGGCAATGTGCTTGCCGCGCATGTCGCGACGGCCTTCGGCATCCAGCTTGCGGATGTCCTTGCCATTGATCACCACTTCGCCGCCGGTGATGCGGCAGCCCGCACGGGCATAGGACATTGCAGAAAGGCCGATGGTGGACTTGCCGGCACCGGATTCCCCGATCAGGCCGAGCACTTCGCCCTTCTTCAGTTCGAGCGAGACATCATTCACCAGCACCAGACCGCTGACGGATTCCACGCGCAGGTTGTTAATCTTCAGAACTTGATCGCTCATACTCTTACATCTCCGCCGAGGCGCCGGACGGACGCGCATTGATGGACAGGATCCAGTCGACGATCAGGTTCACGCCGATGGTCATGAGGGCAATCGCCATGGCCGGCCACAGCGGGGCTGCCAGACCGAAGGAGATGGCCTTGCCGCTATCGCGCACCATGCCACCCCAGTCTGCCAGCGGCGGCTGGATGCCGAGGCCGAGGAACGAAAGACCGGCGACGAACAGGAAGTTGAAGCAGAAGCGCAGGCCGAATTCAGAAATCATCGGCGGCAGCGCATTCGGCAGGATTTCCTTGCGCATCACCCACCACAGGCCTTCGCCGCGGAGCTTTGCGACTTCCACGAATTCCATCACGGCGATGTTCATGGAGACGGCGCGCGCCAGACGGAACACGCGGGTGCTGTCGAGAATGGCGATGGTGATGACCAGGGTCGGGATCGACGAGCCGAACATCGACAGCACGATCAGCGCGAAGACCAGAAGCGGGATCGACAGCATGATATCGACGAAACGGGAGAGGAACTGGTCGATTACCGGGCCGCCGACAACGGCCATGAGGCCTGCCGTCGTGCCGATGGTGAAGGACAGGACCGTGGTGACCAGCGCAACACCGATGGTGGTCCGGGCGCCGTAGATGATACGGCTCAGGATATCGCGGCCGATATTGTCATTGCCGAGCCAGAATTCAGCGGAGCTGCGGCCGAAGGTCTTGCCCACGGTTTCGGCTTCGCCATAGGGCGCGATCCAGGGGGCAAAGATTGCAAGGATGAGAAAGCTCGTGACAATGACGATGCCGACCCAGGCGGAAATGGTAGGTTTATAGCCAAAGATTTTCATGATCAGTGTCCCGAATTCCGCTTGCGCAGGCGCGGGTTGACAAGGATGCCAAGGATATCGGCGGCGGTGTTGAGAATGATGAAGGCGCTGGCGAAGACCAGACCGCAGGCCTGCACGACCGGCAGGTCACGTTTGGTCACGCCGTCCACCATATATTGGCCCATGCCCGGATAGACGAAGACCACCTCGATGACGACCACACCGACGATCAGATAGGCAAGGTTGAGCGCGATGACGGCGATGATCGGTGCGGCTGCGTTCGGCAGCGCATGGCGCAGGATCACGCGGGCACGCGGCAGACCCTTCAGGAACGCCATTTCGATATAGGGCTGGGACATGATCGCCAGAACCGAAGACCGGGTCATGCGCAGCATGTGGGCGGTCACCAGCAGCGTCAGTGTTACGGCGGGCAGGGCGGTCACGTAGAGCTTCGTGGACAGCGGCATATCGGGAAAAACCGTTGCCAGCGACGGGAACCAGCGATGCTTCACCGAGAAGAACAGGATCAGCACATAGGCAATGAAGAATTCCGGAACGGAAATCGCGGCGAGCGATACAATGTTGGCGACGCGGTCGATCCACTTGCCTTCGTTGATGGCTGCGAGAATACCGAGGCCGACGGAGAGCGGAACGGCGATCAGCGCTGCAAAGCCCGCAAGGAACATCGTGTTCTTGAAGCGCGGCGTGATGGTTTCGAGAATGTCGCGCTTGTTGGTCAGCGATACGCCGAGATCTCCACGGATCGCACCCCAGAACCACTCGAGATAACGCACATAGGCAGGACGGTCGAGGCCGAGTTCGAGACGGTAGGCCGCCAGCGTTTCAGGCGTCGCGCCCTGGCCGAGAACGGCACTCGCCACGTCGCCCGGAAGCATTTCGGTCGCGGCGAAGATCAGGATGCTGATGGCAAAGAGGGTCAATAAACCAAGGACGACCCTGGTTGTTAGCAAACGGAACATGCAGTCGTCCCCAATTTTCAAAGAAGAGAGTGGACTGCGCCAACAGGCTTAACGCACGCGATCATGGCGCAGCGGCACTTCACAATTCCACCGGTTGAAAGGCTCAGGCCGCAGGCGGCCTGAGCTTTGCCCCGAAGGGCGTCTTATCAGGCGAACCAGGCCTTTTCGGCCAGACGCTGGTCGGCGAGGTCGTAACGCGAATGCGGGGTTACGCCTGCAACCTTCGGCGAGTAGCCGTCGAGGTAGTCGGAGATCGCGAAGCAGATCATGCCGCCGTCGTCCGAGATCATTTCCTGAGCCTTGAAGTACAGCTCCTTGCGCTTGCCGTTGTCGAGTTCGACGCGTGCTTCGGAGATGATCTTCTCGAATTCCTCGTTGCGCCAGTCGCTATCGTTCCAGTCCGACTTGAGACCGAATTCCTGCGAGAAGGTGGCGTCAGCCGACATGCGGCGGCCCCAGTAAACGGCGCAGAAGGGAACCTTCAGCCAGACGTTGTCCCAGTAACCGTCGCCGGAAACCTTGTTGACGGTCAGGTCGATGCCTGCCTTCTTCATGGATTCCTGGTAGATCGAAGCGCAGTCCACGGCCGAGCTCCATGCACCTTCCGAGGTCTGCAGCTCGATCTTGCCGGAGATGCCGGCCTTCTTGAAGTAGAAGGCTGCCTTGTCCGGATCGTAGGTGCGCTGTGCCATTTCGGTGTTGTAGAAGGGGTTCAGCGCATCGAGCGTGTGGTCGTTGCCCGGTACGGCGTAACCGGAGTAAACCGACTTGATGATCTGCTCGCGGTCGATACCGTACTTCAGAGCGGTACGCAGGTCCTTGTTGGTGTAAGGATCCATCGTGACGCGCGATACGAAGCAGTAGCGGTTGCCGGTGCCCTTCGTCCGAACAACCTTCACGTTTTCGTCCTGCATCAGCAGGTCAACGGTACGGGCGTCGAGACGGTTGACAGCGTGCACTTCGCCGGACTGCAGGGCAGCGGTACGGGCAGCGGCGTCCTGGATGTAGCGGATTTCGACGGTGTCGAAGTTGCCGCGGTTCGGCTTCCAGTAATCGCCACGGTTCTTGAGCACGATGCGAACGCCCGGCTCGAAGCTTTCCAGCGTATAGGCACCGGTACCGATCGGCTTTGCCCAGTCGGAGAAGTCCTTCGGAACAACAACCAGGTGGTAGTCGGCCAGGATGACCGGGAAGTCGGCGTTACCGGCAGCGAGCTTCATCGAAATCTGGGTCGGCGAAACAGCCTTGATTTCGGTGATCGGCTCGAGGATGCCCTTTGCCGGCGACTTGGTGTCTGCCGCACGGTGCAGGCCGATGGAGTAGATGATGTCGTCGGCGTCGAGTTCCTTGCCGTTCGAGAACTTGATGCCCTTGCGGACATTGAAGGTCCACTCGGCGGCACCCGGCTTTGCTTCCCAGCTCTCGAAGAGTTCCGGGGTCGGGTTGCCGGCATCGTCGAATTCGATCAGGCAGTTCATGAGCGCCAGCGAGGCTGCGATCATGATCGAGTCAGCGTAGGTGCGCGGGTCAAGGCTGTCGGAGGCAGAGCCGCCTTCCATGCCGATAACCAGGTCGCCGCCCTTCTTCACGTCTTCTGCCTTGGCAGCCTTCGTGAACATGGAGCTTGCAACCGGAAGCGCGATGCCGAGAGCGGCGGCGAGCTGTACGAATTCGCGGCGGGTCAACTGCCCACGCGAAGCCATGTCCTCGGCAGCCTTCAGCTTGTGTTCAAATTCGGTCATTAAAACGTTCTCCTTCTGGTGGTTGAATAATCGCCCTCAGCCACGGCGTGGGCGAATGCATGGTCCGGACGGGCCGGAAAACTGCAAAAGGTCAAATCGGGTGGATTTTATTGCGGCTCGGGCGCAGGAGGCGACCCGACCGGTTCCTGATGACATGCCAGTGGCAAAGCCTGACGTCCGTTCTGACACAATCCCGGCGGCAACCGCTCCAAGGCTTGGGTTCGAGGACAACGCATTCATACAGGTAGACCCCCCAGTCTGACTTTTTTCCGCTCCCGCCGTGCAGCCTGTCTTTGCGCAGGCTTTGCCCGAAAGGGACCGGATATCGAAAGGCCCTGGCCGAAAGTCGACCCTGACCCATCGGTAGCGCGGCTTGTTGTTTTGCGGGCAGTGGAACCCTGTCAGCTGCCACCCTTATCCAGCGCTTGAATGTTAGCCTAAGGGTTCCAGCGAAGAAATCAACTGTCTTCAGTGAGTTCGCGTCCATGCCCATTCGCGCGCACAAAAAAAATGCGTCGCATTTCATGGATTGCGACTCAACTAGTAATTGAGTAAAAATATACAAAGCAACTTATGAGGAATATTTCTGTGCCCGGGACCAAAGGCTGGGGAAAATTCATATGAGGATAAGACCTTTTGTATTCTGTTCGCGTCAAAAATCGGAGCGGCATTTTTTTCGACCTGATGACGATTTTTTTCAAAAAAGATTTCCTGTTACGCCTTGCTAACCATCCGGTAACGATGTGCAGCTAAAGCTTTTCCTACGGCATCAACAAGCGCCGTCGGCCCGGATCAGGTAGTGCGTACCGGGTTGCAAGCGGGTCTGGCAGCGTTTTTGCCGGACGCTGGTGTATATGGCAAACCGTGCATGTGGCGCAAGCCGTGCACGGTTTTCGCATTTCAAACCAGAGAGTTGCTCCCAAGTTGGGCAAATGCTCAAGAAGCGCAGTGACCCGTGTCTGGCGCGGTTTGAACAGTGATTTCAACTGATTCGCCCTATATCCATTGCCTCGTTCACGGTTCGCAACTACATCCAGAGCCGTTTTTCAGGAGGCAGATAGCGATGGCGCGCAGCATCATGTTGCAGGGAACCGGCTCGGATGTCGGCAAGACGGTGCTGGTCGCGGGCCTGTGTCGCATCGCCGCCAATCGCGGACTGAAGGTTCGCCCGTTCAAGCCGCAGAACATGTCCAACAATGCCGCGGTTTCCGATGACGGCGGCGAGATTGGCCGGGCGCAATGGCTGCAGTCCTGGGCCTCCCGCACGCCGTCTTCGGTTCACATGAACCCGGTTCTGCTCAAGCCGCAATCGGAAACCGGCAGCCAGATCATCCTGCAGGGCAAGGTCTGGGGGCAGGCGAAGGGCCGCGATTACCAGCGCCTCAAGCCGCAGCTGATGGATGCCGTGCTGGACAGCTACGCGCGTCTTTCCGCCGAGGCCGATATCGTGATCGTGGAAGGGGCGGGGTCGCCTGCAGAAATCAATCTGCGCGCGGGCGATATCGCCAATATGGGCTTTGCGACGCGGGCGGATGTGCCTGTGGTTCTGGTGGGCGATATCGACCGGGGCGGGGTGATCGCCTCTCTGGTCGGCACCCATGCAATCCTGCCGCCCGAGGACCGGGCGATGATCAAGGGCTATCTCATCAACAAGTTCCGGGGCGATGTGACGCTTTTCGATGATGGCCTGAAGGCGATCCATGGCTTCACGGGCTGGCCCTGTTTCGGTGTCGTGCCCTGGCTGAAGGCTGCGGCCCGTCTGCCCGCGGAAGATTCCGTCGTGCTCGAAAGGCTGGCGCGGCCGGAAGGCCGGGCGCTCAAGGTTGCCGTGCCGATGCTGTCGCGGATCGCCAATTTCGACGATCTCGATCCGCTGAAGGCCGAGCCGGAAGTGGATCTTGTCTATGTAAAGCCGGGCGAACGAATGCCCGCCGATGCGGGGCTGGTGGTCATTCCCGGTTCGAAGTCCACGATCGGTGACCTGATGGACCTTACGGCCCAGGGCTGGGATCGCGACATCCGTCTGCATGTGAAGCGCGGTGGCCGTGTGATCGGCATCTGCGGCGGCTATCAAATGTTGGGAAAACGGGTGCGCGATCCGCTCGGGATCGAAGGCGGCGTGACCGAGACGGAGGGCCTCGGTCTGCTCGACGTCGAAACGGAGATGGCGCCGGAAAAGACCGTGCGGAATTCGCAAGCCTGGTCGCTGGAGCATGATGTGCCGCTTTCCGGCTACGAAATCCATCTGGGTGTGACAGATGGCGCCGATTGCGCCCGTCCGCCGGTCCGGATTGGCAATCGAGCCGATGGCGCGCTGTCTCCGGACGGAAGGGTGATGGGCACTTATCTGCATGGCCTGTTCGGCAATGATGCCTATCGGCGCGCGCTGCTCTCCACCTTCGGTATCGAAGGGGATCGCCTTTCCTATCGGGAAGGGGTCGACCGCGCATTGGACGAACTGGCCGCGGAACTGGAAAGCCTGCTCGACAAGCGCTGGCTCGATGATCTTCTGGCCGTCTGAGCCTTCGTCGCAATTGCTTTCTGCGACATTGAAGGCCGTTGCCGGTCATTGACTTGGCTGCGGTGCGCCCTTAGAAAACGTCAAGATACGGATGGTTTCCGATGTCACCAAGCGGCATCGGAAAGCGATAGGGAATGCGAAGGGTGGACCCAATCCGGGCGCCTTGATCGCAGCCGACCCCGCGACTGTAGAGCGGCGAGGGGTCTTCATTGACTTTCGTGATGGCCGATATGGACGGCGGGCGGGGTGCCTGCGGATATCGACCGGAGACGGAAGGCAAAAAGCCACTGGAGTGGCGCGGAATACAGCCGGGGTGGGACGCCTCTTTTTCTACGAATCGTCCGCCTCATTCCGCGCGATCTGCTCCGGGAAGGTGAGAAGGCCCTGATGGCACATTGATCGTGTGCCGGAAACCGCGAGCCAGGAGACCTGCCACCCGTGCCGGGCGAAAAGCCCAACCGAAGGGGACGGCGTCCCCGCTGCCAGCACGGAGGTTGTTATGGCAAGATCGCAGCCGAAACCGGCTTTTCGCCGGTGGGCGAAGCCTTTTTTATGGGGAGTGGTCTGCCATGACCGCTCATGATCACGGCGCCGTGCTCGTGCTGGGTGGCGCGCGCTCGGGCAAATCCCGTTTTGCTGAAAACTATGTGCTGGGCACGGGTCAGGGGCGTCACTATGTGGCGACGGGCCGCGCCTGGGACGAGGAAATGCAGGCACGCATCGCCAAGCATCGCGAAGATCGCGGCCCCGGCTGGAACACCATAGAAGAGCCGCTGGATCTCACTTTTGCCCTGAAGACGCTGGATCGTCCGGGCGAGGTGGTGCTGGTCGATTGCCTGACGCTCTGGGTCACCAACCTGATGCTCGAGGGCCGGGACCTTGCCTCCGAATTCCGCATGCTGGCGCAATTCGTGGCGCAGGCGAAGGCCCGCATCGTTTTTGTCTCCAATGAAGTCGGTCTGGGTATCGTGCCGGAAAACAGGATGGCGCGGGATTTCCGCGACCACGCGGGCCGCCTGCACCAGCTGATCGCCGAAGTGGCGCGCGAAGTCTATTTTATCGCGGCAGGCCTGCCGCTGAAGATGAAGGGTTGAACCCATGTTCAAGGAAAAGATCCCCGCAACCGTGATCACCGGCTTTCTCGGCGCGGGCAAGACGACGATGATCCGCAACCTGCTTTCCGATACCGGTGGCAAGAAAATCGCCCTGATCATCAACGAATTCGGTGATCTCGGCGTCGATGGCGAGGTGCTGAAGGGGTGCGGCGCGGAAAACTGCACCGAAGACGACATTATCGAACTCACCAATGGCTGCATCTGCTGCACGGTGGCCGATGATTTCGTGCCGACCATGATGAAGCTTCTGGAGCGCGAAAGCCGCCCGGACCATATCGTGATCGAAACCTCCGGCCTTGCCCTGCCGCAGCCGCTGGTCGCCGCCTTCAACTGGCCGGAAATCCGCACGCAGGTGACGGTGGATGGCGTCGTGACCGTGGTGGACAGCGCTGCCGTTGCCGCAGGCCGTTTCGCCGACGACCATGACAAGGTCGATGCCATGCGCGCCGAGGATGAGGGGCTTGATCATGAAAGCCCGCTGGAAGAGCTGTTCGAGGATCAGCTTACCTGCGCCGATCTGATCGTGCTGAACAAGACGGACCTTCTCGATGCGGCTGGCCTTGCCACCGTGCGCAGCGAAGTGACTTCCCGCATTGCCCGCAAGCCCGCGATGATCGAGGCGAAGAACGGTTCGGTTCCGGCCTCCGTCCTGCTCGGTCTCGGCATCGGCACGGAAGCAGACATCGAAAACCGCAAGTCGCATCATGAACTTGAGCACGAAGCCCTGCATGAAGACGGCGTCGAGCACCATCACGACCACGATCATGACGAATTCGAAAGCTTCGTGGCCGAGCTTGGCCCGGTTGCCGATCCTGCAACCTTCATCGAAAAGCTGAAGGGCGTGATCGCCGCGCATGACATTCTGCGCCTCAAGGGCTTTGCCGATGTGCCCGGCAAGCCGATGCGTCTGGTCATTCAGGCGGTCGGAAGCCGGATCGATCACTATTTCGACCGCGCCTGGGCACCGGGTGAAACCCGCGCCACGCGCCTCGTCGTCATCGGTCTGCATGACGAGATGGATGATATGGCCGTGCTTTCGGCTCTGAAGGCGCTCTGATCCCATGCATCTGCTGCTTGCCCAGAAGGGAACGATTTCCGACGGTGACGAGGCCATCGATCTTGGCCAGTCGCCGGGCGATATCCTGTTTCTTTCGGCAGCCGATACGGAACTGGCCGCAGTCGCGACCGCGCAGCGGCAGTTGCAGACCGGCTACAGCCTGCGCGTCGCCAGCCTGATTTCGCTGAAGCATCCGATGTCGGTCGATACCTATGTGGAACGGACCGCACGCCATGCGAAGATCATCATCGTGCGGCCGCTGGGTGGGGCGAGCTATTTCCAGTATGCGTTGGAGGCGCTGCATGCGGCGGCGAACCGGCATGGCGCGAAGATCGCCGTTATTCCAGGAGATTCAAAACCTGATCCGGGCCTCGTGCCCTATTCGAATATCGGCGTCGATGATCTGAATGCGCTCTGGACCTACCTGATCGAGGGCGGCGACGACAACACGCGGTCCTTCCTCACCTATGCCGCCGCGATGCTCTCCGGTGCGGAAAAGCCCGGGCCTGCCGTACCGCTTGCGAAGGCTGGCATCTGGTGGCCGGGTGAAGGCGTGATCAAGCCCTCACGCTGGCTGGAAAAGGTCGGCCCCAGTCAGGAAGCGAAGGGCACGGTCGCGATTTCCTTCTACCGTGCGCTGGTGCAGAGCGGCGAAACAAAGCCGGTCGAGGCAATGATCGAGGCGCTGGCGGCGGAAGGGCTGCGCGCGCTTCCGGTCTTTGCCTATTCGCTCAAGGATTCCGATTGCATCGGCACGCTCACCAGCATCTTCCGCAAGGGCCAGCCGGAAGTGGTGATCAATGCCACCGCCTTTGCCGTGTCCGCCCCCGGCGCGAACCGCAAGCCGACCGTGCTGGAATCGCAGGGCTCGGTGGTGCTGCAGGCGATCTTTTCCGCCTCGTCGAAAGAGGCGTGGGAGAGTTCCGCGCAAGGGCTTTCCGCCCGCGATCTCGGCATGAATGTATCGCTGCCGGAAGTGGATGGCCGCGTGCTTTCCCGCGCCGTCTCCTTCAAGGCCGCCAAGCGTTACGATGATCTGGTCGAGGCCAATATCGTGTCTTCCGAGCCGCATGCAGGCCGCATGGCCTATGTGGCAAGGCTTGCCGCCAACTGGGCGCGGCTTCGCCGTCTTGCCGCCCGGGAGCGCAAGGTGGCGATCATCATGGCCAATTATCCCAACCGGGACGGACGGCTTGGCAATGGCGTGGGTCTCGATACGCCTGCTGGCACGGTGGAAGTGCTGAATGCGATGCGCGCCGCCGGTTACGATGTTTCAGGATATCCGGAGAATGGCGATGCGCTGATCGACTATCTCATGCAGGGGCCGACAAACGGGGTTCCGGCGGGGGCTGTTTTTCAAGCGAATGTGCGAGCCGCCCCCTCATCCGGTCCTTCGGACCACCTTCTCCCCGCTGGGGAGAAGAGGGAGCAGGGCGCTGGCGTTTCGGCCTCCTCTCCCCGGCGGGGAGAGGGTCCGGCAGGGGGTGAGGGGGCCACGCGCACATCCGGTCGGCTCATCCGCGAAACCCTTTCGCTGAGTCACTACAAGGACTTCCTCGCAACTCTTCCGGTTCAGATTCAGGATGAAGTCACGGCCCGCTGGGGTGATCCGGAGAAGGACCCTTTCTTCATCGATGGCGTCTTTGCCCTGCCGCTCGCGCGCTTCGGCAAGGTGATGCTCGGCATCCAGCCCGCGCGCGGTTACAATATCGATCCGAAGGAAACCTATCATTCGCCGGACCTCGTGCCGCCCCATGGCTATCTGGCCTTCTATGCTTTCTTGCGGCGCGAATTCGGTGCCGATGCCATCATCCACATGGGCAAGCATGGCAATATGGAATGGCTGCCGGGCAAGTCGCTGGCGCTGTCGGAGACCTGCTATCCGGAAGCCGTCTTCGGCCCGACGCCGCATCTCTATCCCTTCATCGTCAATGATCCGGGCGAGGGCACACAGGCCAAGCGCCGCGCTGCCGCCGTCATCATCGGCCATCTCACTCCGCCGCTGACGCGGGCGGAAAGCTATGGCCCGCTGAAGGATCTCGAAGCGCTGGTGGATGAGTATTACGAAGCTTCCGGCGGTGATCCGCGCCGCATTCGCCTGCTGCGCAAGCAGATCCTTGACCTCGTCAATGATATCGGCCTCGACAAGGATGCCGGCATCGAAAAGGGCGAGGCGGAGGACAGCGCGCTGATGAAGCTCGACGCCTATCTCTGCGACCTCAAGGAAATGCAGATCCGCGATGGCCTCCACATTTTCGGCGTCTCGCCGTCGGGCCGCATGCTGACCGATCTCGTGGTCGCGCTCGCCCGCGTGCCGCGTGGTCTGGGCGAGGGCCGGGATCAAAGCCTGCATCGGGCGATTGCGGCTGATCTTTTGCTTGACGCCCCCTCATCCGACCCTTCGGGCCACCTTCTCCCCGCTGGGGAGAAGAGGGAGCCAGCAGCTTTCCTCTCGGCCCCCTCTCCCCTGCGGGGAGAGGGTCCGGCAGGGGGTGAGGGGACCAAGGATACCATACGTCCCTTCGATCCGCTCGATTGCACCATGTCCGCGCCCTGGAACGGCCCGCGCCCGGACATCCTGCAGACGCTCACAGATGCGCCCTGGCGCACGGCGGGCGATACGGTGGAGCGGATCGAGCTTCTGGCGGCCTGCCTTGTGGCAGGAGAGTTGCCTATTCCTGCCAATTGGCAGGAGACGGCACTGGTCATGGAGGAAATCCGCGAACGGTTGATGCCGTCGGTTCTGGCCTCCGGGCAGGCGGAAATCGAGGGTCTTCTTTCCGGGCTCGACGGGCGTTTCGTACCGCCGGGCTCTTCCGGAGCGCCGACCCGAGGTCGCCCGGATGTGCTGCCGACCGGCCGAAATTTCTACTCCGTCGACAGTCGCGCGGTGCCGACGCCCGCCGCCTATGAACTTGGACGCAAGAGCGCTGAACTGCTGATCACCCGCTATGTGCAGGATCATGGCGAATGGCCGGTGAGCTTTGGCCTGACGGCCTGGGGCACCTCCAACATGCGCACGGGCGGCGATGACATCGCGCAGGCGCTGGCGCTAATCGGCGTCAAGCCGGTCTGGGACATGACCTCGCGCCGCGTCACCGGCTATGAGATCATTCCGCCAGCGATGCTCAGGCGTCCGCGCGTGGATGTGACCTTGCGCATTTCCGGCTTCTTCCGCGATGCATTCCCGGAACAGATCGCCCTGTTTGACAAGGCGATCCGCGCTGTCGGCACTCTTGAAGAAGACGAGGCCGACAATCCGATTGCGGCGCGCATGCGCAAGGAAGCGGCCCGGCTTGCCGCCGAAGGACTGGATTTCAAAAGCGCCACCCGCCGCGCGGGCTATCGCGTCTTCGGCTCGAAGCCCGGTGCCTATGGTGCGGGTCTTCAGGCGCTGATCGATGAAAAGGGCTGGGAAAGCCGCGCCGATCTCGCGGAAGCCTATCTGCTCTGGGGCTCCTATGCCTATGGGGCAGACGAGGAAGGGCAGGCAGAACGCGGCCTGTTCGAGGAGCGGCTGAAATCCCTGCAGGCGGTGATCCAGAACCAGGACAACCGCGAGCACGATATTCTCGACAGCGACGAATATTACCAGTTTCAGGGTGGTCTTTCGGCTGCGGTGGAGCAGGTGGCGGGTGCCCGTCCGACCCTTTATCACACCGACCATTCCCGCCCCGAAAAGCCGGTGATCCGCACACTCGAGGAAGAGATCGGTCGCGTCGTGCGCGGCCGGGCCGCCAATCCAAAATGGATCGCGGGTGCCATGCGTCACGGCTACAAGGGGGCGTTTGAAATCGCCGCGACGGTGGATTTCCTGTTCGCCTATGCTGCCACGACCGGTGCGGTGGAGCCGCATCACTTCGAAACGCTTTACCAGGCCTATCTGATCGACGAGGCGGTGCGCGACTTCATGGCGGAGAAAAACCCGGAGGCGCTCAAGGAAATGGCCGACAAGTTCATGGAAGCCATGGATCGCGGCTTCTGGAACCCGCGCTCCAACTCTGCCCGTTTCGAACTGGAAATGCTGAGCGCCCGGGCAAAGCCTGCCGCGGAATGACATTCAAAGACATGCCCAAATGGCCCGCATCCTGCGGCCGAGGAGACTGAAATGACCGATGAAATGGAAGACACATCCGGCATGACCGAAGCGGAACTGGCCCGTCACGCCGAGAAGATGGCCAAGAAGAAGGCCGCCCGCGAGAAGATCATGTCGACCAAGACCGGCGAAAAAGGTCTGATCATCGTGCATACCGGCAAGGGCAAGGGCAAATCCTCCGCCGCCTTCGGGATGATTTTCCGTCATATCGCCGCGAAAAAGAAATCCGCTGTGGTGCAGTTCATCAAGGGCGCATGGGCCACCGGCGAGCGCGACCTGATCAACGAACATTTTGCCGATCTCTGCGAATTCTACACCATGGGCGAGGGCTTTACCTGGGAAACGCAGGACCGCGCCCGCGATGTGGCAACGGCCGAGGCCGCGTGGGAGAAGGCCAAGGAACTGATCCGCAACCCGGAAAACTCCATGGTGTTGCTCGATGAGATCAATATCGCGCTACGCTATGACTATCTGGATGTGAACGAGGTTGTCCGTTTCCTTCAAGAAGAAAAGCCGTTCATGACCCATGTGGTACTGACCGGCCGCAACGCGAAAGATGAATTGATCGAAATCGCTGATCTCGTGACCGAAATGGAACTGGTCAAGCACCCCTTCCGCTCCGGCATCAAGGGCCAACTGGGCGTGGAGTTCTGAAGGTCAGAGAAGCTCCCTGACGTCGCGGCGACCGTCGAGCACGCGCAGGATATTGATGCAGGTGGTCTGAATTGAGGGTATGGCTTCAAGTCGGTAGAAGATCAGAAAAGGCGACACGATAACGCTTCGAACGTCATCCAGAATATCTGCCCTTGAGACACCGATTTCAGGATGCCTCGCGATAAGCAGGGCCTTTTGCTCAATCGCGTGTATAAGCCTTTCTGCAGCAGCCGCATTTCTCGCGGCATACCAGGCGTATATATCCTCCAAATCCTTGCGTGCCTTGGGAGACCAGAGCAGCATCGTTACTGGCCGCTTGTCCCTTTGGCATGGCGTGCGCGTGCCTCGCGGATAAACTCAACAAAATCAAGCTCCTGCGGCGGTCCGCTGTCAACCCCTTGCTGAACGAGCTTCCGCAATAGCTCTGTGTCTTGCAGCAAGGCTTTAAATGCCTCATCCGTCTTTTCTATCGGCTCGGCCATTATCCGCTCCCTTATCACGAACAGGCGTATCATATTCGAAATTCTACATAAAAGCAATTGCCCTTACACGCCAAGCCACACGCGCACGGGATTTGCGGGGTCCAGCATCAGGCGAAGGGCCAGTCCGAAGCAGGTGATCAGGAGCAGTGGCTTGATCAGTTTGGCGCCGGTGCGCATGGCGAGCCGCGAGCCTGCCTGTGCACCGATGAACTGCCCGAGCCCCATCAACAGTCCGGCTTTCCAGAGGATCACGCCGTTCAGCATGAAGATCAGAAAGGCGCCGACATTCGAGCCGAAATTCAGCATTTTCGTATGCGCTGTCGCTTTCAGCATGCCGTAGCCTGCAAGCGCCACGAAGGCGAGCATGAAGAAGGAGCCGGTGCCGGGGCCGAAGACGCCATCGTAAAAGGCGACCAGAGGCACCGCCGTCAGCCCGAACAGAAAGGGCGTGATGCGGGCATGGCGATCATCATCCGAAAGCTTCGGCTTGAAGCCGAAATAGAGGCCGATAACGATCAGCAGGAACGGCATCACCGCCTTCAGAAAATCGCCGGGCATCACGGTTGCCAGCATCGCACCCAGCGCGCCGCCAAGCACTGCCATCAGAAACATCGGCCACTGGTCCTCTACCTTCACATGGCCTTTGCGCGCATAGGCAATCGTGGCCGAGGAAGAGCCGAACAAAGATTGGAGCTTGTTCGTACCCAGCGTCTGCAGCGGCGGGACGCCCGCGATCAGCATGGCAGGAACCGTAATCAATCCACCGCCGCCTGCGATGGAATCGATAAATCCGGCGACGAATGCTGCGACGAACAGAAAGGCAAGTATATGCGGGGCAAGATCGGTCAAGCGGGACTCGCAATGCGGACAATCGGAACGGAGGCGATGACCATGGCGACTTGCGCGCCTTTCTGCAATCGTTCCCCCGCAATTATCCTGTTCCCGCTTCAAGTCAGTCCGGGCGATTGCTAGTATGGGAGAATGCGGAGGTCACGACGAATGGTAAAAAGGGTGCTTGGCCTTGGCTGCCGCAAGGGCGCGTCACCGGAGGCCATGCGACAACTGGTAGAAACGATCCTCGGCGGTGACAAGGCCATATCGTTGATCGCGACCATCGACGGCAAGGAACAGGAACCGGCGATTGCAACGCTCGCGGCGGCTCTTTCTATTCCCGTGATCACCTTCAATGCCGCGCGCCTCGAACAGGAGACGCCGCGCCTTGCCAATCCATCGGAGGTGGTGTTTCGCGAAACCGGCTGCCACGGCGTGGCAGAATCGTCCGCTCTTGCCGCTGCGGGCGAGGGGGCCAGGCTGATACTTGAAAAACAGGTTTTCGAAGGTTGTACGGCAGCGCTTGCCGCTGCTGATGATGAGGCACATTGACAGTAATTCGAGATTGGCTTATATACAGGTGGCGATGTCAAGTTTTGACACTTGAAACTCCTGCGGGTTCCGATGTTGCTAGCTCGGAGCCCGCTTTCGTTTTATGGGGATCAGGACCACCAACCCGGTTTGATGGCCCTGACCCTGTCAACGCGAATGGCTTACGGTTTGTAAGCCATCATAATGATCTGAATAATCATCAGCACAATGACAGCGATGTCTGTCTTGGACACTTTACAACTCCTCTCCGGCATCCGAGGGTGGATTTCGCTTTCCTGTTGCTAGCAGAAACGCGACCTCTTGCCGGGGCGCCAGAGACGGAGCCCGAGCCATCCGCCTCTGCCTGCGCTGAAGAGGCGACACCGGCGATGCCGGATTTATTCATTCACAAAAGCAGGAAATAATAAATTGACATTTCCTAATATTGACTTTTGACGTTTGGAAAATCCCGCTTGCTAATGCCATCCGGGCCGTTATCTTCCACACCATTCCGGCGGTCGATTTTTGTGTTTTCGCCGGGGAATTGACAACAAGAAGGACAATAAATGGCTCACAAGGTGATTTTTGACACCGATCCGGGTGTAGATGATGCAATGGCGCTGCTTTTCCTGCATCGCCACCCGGAGGTGGATCTCCTCGGTATAACCACTGTCTTTGGCAATGCGGCCATCGAGATTACCACCCGCAACGCGCTGTTTCTGAAGCGCGAGTGGAATATTCCGGCGCCTGTTGCCAAGGGAGCGAACGAGACCTTTGATCCGGCCCGACCGCATGCCGGCTGGCCGACGTTTGTGCATGGGGATGATGGTCTCGGCAATATCGGCGTGCCGGATGATATCGGCATCGATCCCGATCCGCGACCGGCGCACCAGTTCATCGTGGATACGGTCCGCGCCAATCCTGGGGAAGTGACCATCGTCGCCGTAGGCCGCATGACCAATCTCGCCAATGCACTCAAGGCGGCACCCGATATTGCCGGTCTGGTGAAGCAGGTGGTGATCATGGGCGGCGCATTCTATTGCCCGGGCAACATCACGCCTGCGGCGGAAGCCAATATCCATGGCGATCCGGAAGCGGCTGACTTTATCTTCACGGCCGGATGGCCAATCGTGGTTGCGGGCCTCGATGTGACGACGAAGACCCACATGAAGCGCCATTTTCTGGATGACATGGCGGTGCGCGGCGGCAAGGATGTCGAGCTTCTGCAGCGGGTTTCGGATTTCTACATCAAGTTCTACGCCCATGCCGTTGAAGATGGCATGCTGGTGCATGACAGCTGCGCTTGCGTCTATGTTGTCGCACCGGAGCTCTTCACCCTGCGCAGTGGCCCGATCCGCGTTGTCTGCGGCGGCATTGCCGATGGCCAGACGATCCAGAAGCCGGATGACATGCAGTTTGGCGCGAGCCTCTGGGATGGCATGGCACCCAAGCAGGTGATGGTCGATGTCCAGTCCGACAAGGTGCTGGACCTCCTGAGCCGCACGATCGCAGGCTGAAATCCAATAACCGGAACGTTGGCGGCGCGGGAAACTGCGCCGCCAATTTCTGTTCAGGCGGCCTCGGCGATGGCATCGCTGATCGCGTCTTCGAGTGCTGCTTCTTCCGCCAGCATTTCGGCCCTGAGCGAGGGCACGAGGATATGCTCTGGAGGAAGACCTGCCCGCGCACGCTCCGCCATCAGCCCGAAGGCAAGTTCAAGGTGCCGAGCGAAAAGGGTCGGGGAGAAGAGCGGAGACTGCTCCCGCGCTTCGGCGAGGCGCTGCCGCAAGGCCTGATAGACGGCGGTGTCGGTTGCAAGCGCCGTTGCCAATGCGCAATAGCCATCGGTGTCTTCCGCCACCAGAAAATCAAGCTCCACTGTTTCCAGAAGACTTGCCGTCGTGCGGCCCTGTGCCGTCGTGCCCCTGAGCGTGACGACCGGAACGCCTGCACGCAAAAGGTCCGCCGTGATCTCGCCGCCGTTGAAAGGCGCCGTATCGAGGGCAAGATCGGCCAGTGCCAGCCGGTTGATATGTTCCTGATAGCTTTCCGCTTTTTCGGCAAAGACAATGCGGTCCTCGCCGATCCAGAGCTCGCCCATGAAATTCATGACATTGCGGCGCGCGAGCGGTTCATCAAGACGCAGCCACAATACGCTGTCCGGAACGCTGGAGAGGATATGCCGCCAAAGTGAAAGCATGGAGGGCGAAATCTTTGCCGGGTCGCCGAGCGCGCAGAAAACGAAGCGCTCGTCCGGAAGACCTGCGGCGCGACGGGTCATCGGGCGTGGGCGCAGATGACCGAGCCGGTTGCCGGGCAAGCTGGAATGCGGCAGCAGGCACAGCTTTTCCGGATGGAACATGCGGCTCGCATCCGGTGTAATGATATGGTCGGACAGAAGGTAATCCAGCTCCGCTCCGACGGGTGCCGCAGAATAAAGTGGTGCGGAAAGCTTGATCGGGCAATCTGCCAGATTGATGATTTCCAGCCGTGAACCGTCCCGATGCCCCATCAGATCGACCAGAATGTCGATGCCCATCTGCCGGATGAGATCGATGACCTCCACCACCGCCTTATCGTGGATCGGCACGATCCGCTCGCGAAGATGCGAAGGCCAGTCCCGTTGCCAGCCGCGTGCATGTGGCGGGGCAAGGCAGAAGAGGGTGATTTCCACCAGATCCGCATCATGGCTGGCGAGCATTTCGCCAAGACCGCCCGCCACAGCCTGCTGGCTGAAATCACCGGAAACATAGCCGATCTTCAGCTTTTCACCTTCGGCAGACAGGTCCCGACGCGGATGGCGAAGCGGCGCAAGGCTTGCCGTATGCATGCCAAGCAGAGTGGAATCATAGGAGGGGCGGGCCATCACCGCTTCGGACCGGCACCAGAACAACCGGTCGAGCGCCTTCTCGGCAGAAAGCAGCGCATGCGCGAATGGTTCGTCCGGGTAGGTCATGATCGCTTCATAGTCGCGCATGCACTCCAGATCGAGCACGACGCGGGCCTGTGCGTAGTGCGCCGCCTTGAGGAAGATATCGTCCGGGCAATCCTGTACCGCCTGAGACAGGGTTTCCCACAATGCCTGCTGATCCCCGACGGTGCGGAGGAACTGGCATTTCGTCGTGACATGCTGTGGCTTTTTGGGATCGGTCAGATCGAGGAGCGGACGTGCCCGTTCCATGGCTCCGGTTTCGATGGCCGCGAGCGCGACCAGGTGCATGGTGTTGGCATCGCCGGAAAGCAGGCGCACCGCCTCGTCATGCAGCACATGGATCTTTGCCGTCGCGCCACATTGGGAAAACAGAGCTATGGCGAGCTTGAGAAATTCCGGCGCGCGCTCCGGCCAGTCCGCCGCCTCGCGCAGGAACATATCGCCCGCAAGCTCCCGGTTTCCGGTCTTGAAGTGGATGTTGCCCAGAAGCGCAAACCAGTTCTGGCCACCCTCCGGCTGAAGCTTGATGAGGTCGGTCATCTGCTCGAGTGCAGGCTGGTAGCGACCGGCCTGATAATCTCTGAGTGCCTGAATGAAAAGCTGGCTGATCGGTGTTGACGTCATGGCAATCCTGAAGCCCCGTGATAGGAAGGTCAAAAACCGGTTTCATCCGGTCCTTGCAGCTTTACGCTCCGAAGCCTTTGCCAAACTGTATTTATAAATAACTGTTTTTATTGGAATCTATCCGTTTGGGCGTTGAAATTCGAATCCGCTCAGGGATTTACGGGCCTCGGTTCGCATTTTGATTCATGTCGCTCACAGATTGATTCAAGCGGCGAGGCGTCGCCATCGGCTTGGTCGATAGCGCCAGAAGGCGAAAATCGGCGGCATCGACTTGTCAGCGGAATGAAATTGACATTCGATATACCTATGCCGGGGACAGCGGGATCGAATGTCGAATTCGTAAATTCCATTGTAATCAAAGAGTTGATCGTGGTTTTCCAGATTCCGACATTTGCTCTCGAGGGTTCAGATTGCGAAGGCAAATGTCGGAATCAAACCATTTGTCCGCGGCTTTGGATGAGACGATGCGACCTGATCGGACATCAAACGCAAGAGGGCAGCATGGGTTCCGGAAAGATTGTCATCCGCAAGGCCGAGGCCCGCGACGAGACCCGCTGGCGCGAACTCTGGGCCGGCTACATCAAGTTCTATCGCGGCGCCGTTTCCGAAGAGGTGACGGCCAGTACCTGGGCACGCATTCTCGATCCGCAAAGCAATATCGAGGCGCTGGTGGGGGAGGTGGACGGCGAGGTCGTTGGCCTCTGCAACTATCTTTACCATGACAGCACGTGGAGCACGCAGCCGATCTGCTATCTGCAGGATCTCTTCGTTGATCCGGACAAGCGGGGTGGCGGCGTTGCGAAGCAGCTGATCCTTGCCTGCGAGGAGGAGGCGAAAAAGGCGGGTGCCTTCCGGCTCTACTGGCAGACGCAGGAGTATAATGCCCCGGCGAGGTCGCTTTACGACACAATTGTTCCCCGTTCCTCGTTCATTGTGTACCGCAAGAACATCTGAGCATCGCATGATCCGAATGTGCCGGAAATGCATTGAAAAGATTGCATTCCGGCAAATTGGGCCCTAGGAAAACGGCATGAGTGACAGTCTCTTTTCTGATCTTCCGGATTTCCAGCCAGGCTCTGTCTGGCTGGTCGGCGGCGGACCGGGTGATCCCGGCCTGCTGACGCTGCTTGCCGTGAAGGCGCTGAAGGAAGCCGATGTCATTGTGCATGATGCGCTGGTGAATGACGATTGCCTGAAGCTGGCGCGCAAGGGCGCCAAACTGGAATTTGCCGGAAAGCGTGGCGGCAAGCCTTCCGCCAAGCAGCGCGATATCTCGCTGCGTCTTGTGGAACTCGCCCGGCAGGGGTTGAAGGTCCTGCGCCTCAAGGGCGGCGATCCCTTCGTGTTTGGCCGGGGTGGCGAGGAAGCGCTGACGCTTGTTGAACATGGCATTTCCTTCCGCATCGTCCCGGGCATTACCGCTGGCATCGGCGGGCTTGCCTATGCAGGCATTCCAGTGACGCACCGGGAAGTCAATCACGCGGTGACCTTCCTGACCGGCCATGACAGTTCCGGCGTCATCCCGGACCGGATTGATTGGGACGCGATTGGCCGCGGCTCGCCGGTGATCGTCATGTATATGGCGATGAAGCATATCGGCCAGATCAGCGCCAATCTGATTGCTGCCGGTCGCCAGCCGGACGAGCCGGTCGCCTTTGTCTGCAATGCCGCGACACCCGCTCAGACGGTTCTCGAAACCACGCTTGCGGATGCGGAAGCGGCGGTTGCCCGTGCGCGCATCGAGCCGCCCGCGATTGTGGTGATCGGGGAAGTGGTGCGGCTTCGCCCCTCGCTGGACTGGCTGGGGGCGCTTTCCGGCCGCAAGCTTGTTTGCGATCCCTTCGACCAGCCGGCGGAGAAAGTGCCGGCATGAGTGGAATTCTGATTGCAGCCCCGTCTTCCGGTTCCGGCAAGACGACCGTGACCCTTGGTCTCTTGCGGGCCCTCAGAAACCGCGGCGTGATGCTTGCGCCCGGCAAGGCTGGGCCGGATTACATCGATCCTGCCTTCCACGCCGCCGCGAGCGGTCAGCCCTGCCTGAACTTCGATCCCTGGGGCATGCGGCCCGAATTGCTGCTGGCCAATGCCACGCTGCACGCCTCCTCCGGCAAGACGCTGGTGATCGAGGCGATGATGGGGCTTTATGACAGTGCGGTGGATGGAAACGGCTCGCCCGCTGATCTTGCCTCCATCCTCGGCCTTACAGTCATTCTTGTGGTCGATTGCCGGGGCATGTCCCATTCGGTCGCGGCCCTTGTCGGCGGCTTTGCCAATCACCGGGTGGATACGCGCATCGCAGGCGTCATCCTGAACAAGGTGAATTCCGACCGGCATGAAAAGATGCTGCGCGATGCGCTTTCGGCAATCCGCATGCCGGTTCTGGCCGTCATCCGCTCGCGCAAGGATCTGGCCCTGCCGGAGCGGCATCTGGGGCTGGTGCAGGCGGGTGAGCATGGCGAGCTTGATGCCTTTATAGAAAAGGCTGCAGCCGCCGTTTCCGAAAAGGCGGATTTCGACCGCATTCTTTCGGCTGCAAGGCAGGTGCCGCAGCGGCCTTCGGAAGCCAATATTCCGCGCCTGCCGCCGCTTGGCCAGCGCATTGCGATTGCGCGCGATACGGCCTTTGCCTTCGTTTACGAACATATGCTGCTGGGCTGGAAGCGGCGGGGAGCGGAATTCACTTTCTTTTCGCCGCTGGCCGATGAAGCGCCCGATGCCAATGCCGATGCCATCTATCTGCCCGGCGGATATCCGGAGCTGCATGCGGGCACGCTTGCCGCAAACCGGATTTTCAAGACGGGCATGCGGGATGCGGCAGCGCGCGGCGTGAAGGTGTTTGGCGAATGCGGTGGCTACATGACGCTGGGCGATGGGCTGATCGGGGTGAATGGCGAGCGCCACGAGATGCTCGGTCTTCTGCCGCTGGTCACCAGCTTTGAAAAGCGCAAGCGCCATCTCGGCTATCGGCATCTGAAGCCGCTTGCAGGCGCGCCCTTTGGCGCCCCGATGCGCGGCCATGAATTCCACTATGCCTCGATCATCGAGGAAGGGGCGGCTGACCGCCTGTTTGCCGCACGCGATGCGGCGGACAATGATCTCGGCGAAGTCGGGCTGATGCGCGGATCGGTTGCCGGTTCCTTCATGCATCTCATCGATGTGGAAGGCGAGGGGCGCGGAGTGCGCCGATGACCGCTCCGGCAAGCCCGATCCTGCATGGCGGCGGCATCGCTGCTGCCGCCCGGCTCTACGGAGGGCGACCGCAGGACTGGCTCGATCTTTCGACCGGCATCAACCCGTGCCCGCCTGCGCTTCCGGATATTCCCGCCGCTGCCTGGCACCGCCTGCCGGAAGGGGAACTGGTGGAAGCCGCCCGCGATGCCGCGCGTCATTATTATAATGCACGGCACTGCCTGCCGTTGGCCGCACCTGGCACGCAGTCCGTCATCCAGCATCTGCCGAAGCTTGCGGATCTCGCCCGCCCGGTTGCCGTGTTGGGGCCGACCTATGGCGAATATGCCCGGGTGCTCCGGATCGCCGGTCTTCAGGTGGATGAAATCGCGACGCCGGATGAGGTTCGCGATGCGCACGGCCTTGTGGTCGTGGTGAACCCCAATAACCCGACCGGTCGGGTTTTGCCCCGCATTGACCTGCTTGCCCTTGCCGAACGTCTGCATGCAAAGGCCGCGCGGCTGCATGTGGATGAAGCCTTCGGCGATGGCGAGACGGGCGAAAGTCTCTCCGCCGATGCCGGACGTGTGCCGGGGCTGACTGTCTTCCGCTCTTTCGGAAAGTTCTTTGGCCTTGCCGGACTGCGGCTCGGCTTCGTGCTGGCGGAAGAGGCGGTGCTTTCCCGTTTTGCCGACTGGCTAGGGCCCTGGCCGGTTTCCGGCCCCGCGCTGAGCCTTGCCTCCAGCCTGATGCGGTCCGATCTATCACCGCTGCGCCAGACAATCGCTGCCCGCCATGCTGCCCATCGGGCCGTGCTGGAAGGGGCGGGGCTTACCATTCTGGGCGGCACGAAACTCTTCACGCTGGTGGATCACGCGCGGGCAGGCGCTTTGCACGAGCACCTTTGCCGCCACCATATTCTGGTGCGGAAATTCGATTATGATCCGCGCTGGCTGCGCATCGGCCTTGCGCCGAATGATGAGGCCGATCAACGTCTGGCCACAGCGCTTGCGGGATTTTCATCGTGACGGTCCATTTGCTTGTTCTTTTTCTTGCCCTGCTGCTCGACCGGATCGTGGGCGATCCGGACTGGCTCTGGCGCGGCAAGCTGCCGCATCCGGTGGTGCTGTTCGGCAAGGCGATCTCGTTCGCCGACAAGCGACTGAACCGGGCCGACTTTTCACCCGAGGCACGCAAGCGCAATGGCGTGATCGCGCTCGTGCTGCTTCTCGCCGCAAGCATTGTGGCAGGACTGGTGATCCATGGCGCGGCGAGACTGCTCGGGCCCCTTGGTCTTCTTGTCGAAGCGGTGATTGCCTCCGTGCTTCTCGCGCAGAAAAGCCTTGCCGATCACGTCCAGGCGGTGGCCGATGGTCTTCGCCGCGATGGGCTGCCGGGTGGAAGGCGGGCGGTTTCGATGATCGTCGGACGCGATCCGGATGTGCTGGATGAACCCGCCGTCTGCCGCGCTGCGATCGAAAGCCTCGCGGAAAACTTTTCCGATGGTGTGGTGGCGCCTGCCTTCTGGTTCGCACTGTTCGGCCTGCCGGGACTGTTTGCCTACAAGATGCTGAACACGGCCGATTCCATGATCGGCCACAAATCGGAAAAATATCTGCATTTCGGCTGGGCCGCCGCCCGCAGCGATGACGGGGCAAACTGGCTGCCCGCCCGCTTCTCCGTGCTGCTGATTGCTACAGGCGCTTGGGCAGGGCAGGGGCTGGCTGCCGCCCGAAAGGCGGTGGGCACGGCATTGCGCGATGCCGGCCTGCATCGGTCGCCCAATTCCGGCTGGCCGGAAAGCGCCATGGCCGGTGCGCTCGATATCCAGCTCGCAGGCCCGCGCATCTATGGCGGCGAGAAAGTAAGCGAACCCATGCTCAACGGCTCCGGTCGCGCAGGATTGACCGCCACGGATATAACCGAGGCCGTCACCCTGTTTTACGCCGCCTGCACCGCGCTGACGGCGCTGTTGGGGCTGGTTTTTGCCGCAGAATTCCTCTGATTTTTCAAGGGCTTTTCCAAAATTAAGCATCTGTTTTAGGGTTAATTTCGCTCGGCGCGATAGAACCCGAAAAAGCAGTTGCAATCAATTTTTAACATGTGTAAATTCGAAATTAAGAAATGACTTTCATCGTATAAATATTGGTGCTCAAAACTTTTTAAGTCCGGAAGTCATTTTGTTTGTTTTGATCACCAAAGCCAAACTCAGGGAGTTAGAGACATGGCTGCGAATGGTATTGATGTTGTTGCAAATGTGAAGCTTTTTGACCTGGATGCCGCACTGGCAACGAAGGATCCGGTAGAGCCTTTAAAGAAAGGCTTGTATATTTCGGGCACAACTTCCGATGATATTGTGAGGGTTAACGCATCTGCTGATATGCAGGTCACTATCAACACCGGTGAAGGCAACGACACCGTGCTTGCCGCTAACTCGAAGGCCGCGATTTCGGTCAATACCGGCACCGGCAAGGACTGGGTCGATGGCAGCGCTTATAACGACACCATCATCCTGGGCGACGGCAATGACACGACCTATGCCGGCGCAGGCAATGACACCATTGATGGCGGCTCGGGCAGCGATTATCTCTCCGCCGGTGATGGCGATGATATCGTGATCGGCGGCACTGGCCGCGACTATCTCGAAGGCAGCCGCGGCGATGATGAGCTTTGGGGCAACGATGCCTCGAATGTCGACGACAACGAGCGCGACAATTTCATCTACCGCCTCGACCGCACCTTGAAGAACAACAAGGTTAATCTCGGCCTCGAATGGGGCAACGACACCATCCACGATTTCCATGCTCATGCGACTGACAAGAAGGGCGACCTGATCGAAATGGATGATTTCTTCATGCGCCTCAGCGATGTGGACGTGAAGAAGATTCTCGACGCGGTCGACAATGCCGTGAAGGTCAATTCTGATGGGAAGTTTACCGATGCAAATGGTAAGGTTTTCCAGTCCGAAACCCTGAATGAAGACGGTGACGGCAATTATGATGCCTATCTGTCGCAGTCGGTGACAAAGGGTAACCTTGGGCAAGTAGATAAAGGAGCAACAAACGAAACCATCTATGATGTTAACGGTCTGGATGGTGGCAAGTACCAGTTGAAAGTTGCCGCGAATTGGGACGAACAAACCAACCATGTCTCAATGAAGCTGACATTCACAAATTCCAATAACTCCGCGGACAAGGGTGCCTCTATCACCATCGAAAATGCAGATGATTTGAATGCCGTTGCTTCTTTCACCCGTGAGGGCGCGAAGCTGGTGCATGGTAAGGACGATGCTGCCAATGGCGACGACATCGACCTGAGTTCTGATGTCTTCAAGACTGCGCTGGGTGGCAAGGGTGCGTACTTCTATGGTTTTGCTGGCAACGACAAGGTTACCGGCACGGACGTGGACGACAATCTCGGCGGTGGTGACGGCGTTGACACCATCAATGGCGGCAAAGGCAACGACCGCGTCTATGGTGATGCTGGCAACGATGTATTGCGCGGTGGGGCAGGCAATGATTACCTCTCCGGCGGTTCGGGAGATGACCGTCTCTATGGCGATGCTGGTAAAGATACGCTCTGGGGCGGTACCGGTCGCAATACCCTTACGGGTGGCGAGGGCAATGATATCTTCCTCTTTACTGGTTCGGGTCTGACTTTTGACAAGGACGGTCATGCCATCGCAACACTCGAAAAGACAACGACGACCATCACCGACTTCGAAATGTATAACGACAAGATCAAACTCGGCGATGTTTTTGCGGACTATCGCATTTCCAATACCGCGCTGCAAAACCAGAAATATGGTGATTGGCTGAGCACTCATGTTTCGGTTGAAAAAAATATGATCGCGAATGGCGATGGTTTCAAAGAAGTCGGACCCAAAAACCTCGTCATTCATCTTTCCACGGATGATAAGGCGTCTGATGCCTACAATACCGACGTTGTCATCATCAAAGGCAATGACTATTTCGATGCGGACATCGCCTACAGAGACATTGTGGATCACAAGGCTTATGACCTGTACTTCGTCTTCGGCTGATCCTGTCTCTCAACAGGATTAACCACGCCCCGCAGGCTTATGTCTGCGGGGTTTTTCATATTTCAATGTGATAAATTCGGCGGCCTGAAATACTCAATCGATCCCGGCGGCGCGGCGCAGGCGGTCCATGACCGGCACGGTCAGGTGGCGGTTGTTTTCAATCTGGATGATCCCGTCCTTGCGCAGCTTGGTCATCTGGCGGCTAACGGTTTCGATGGTAAGACCGAGGAAATCGGCGATATCGGCGCGCGAGAGCGGCAGCTCATAGGTCATGGTCTCGCCCTTTTCCGGGTCGAGATGGGTGGCGATCAGATAGAGAAAGCTTGCCACCTTTTCCTGCGCGGTCTTGCGGCCAAGGGTCAGCATCCAGTCGCGGGCTTCGTCCAGTTCTTTCAGCGCCTGGCTGTGGAGGAGGTGGCCAAGCGTGGACGATTCGTTCACCAGCCGCTCGATCACCGGTTTCGGGAAAATGCACACTTCCGTATCGATGGCGGTTTCCGCCGTCAGCGTGCTTTCCTCATGGAAAGGCCTGCCGATGAAATCGGGCGCGAATTGCAGCCCGACGATCTGCTGGCGGCCATCGGACATCATCTTGGAAAGCTTCACAACGCCCTTGAGGATGTTCGAGTAGGAATTCACCCGCTCGCCCTGGCCCACGACTTCGCTGCCTGCGCCCACCCAGCGACGGGTGGAATGCTTGGAAAGCTCCGTCAGCTGCTGCGGTGTGAGCACGCCACATACGCCGCCATGCCGCGCCTCGCAGGATCTGCAAACCACCGGTACGTCGGAATTGTGTATGTCCTTGCGTTGCATATCCATAGTGCACCCCGCATGTGCCCCGGCACTGCCTGTTTCACCAGGCACCTTTGCCGCGCTTCTGCCATGACCTGCCCCTCAGGAAAAGGTCAAATCGATAGCGGCGACAACAATTCAAAATCTACGGTTTAGCCGCCCTCCGTTTCGTACGATGCAATTTGATCGAAGTCAAAGTCTCCTTTGGTTCATCCAGCTAGGAAATGATTGATGAAAAATTGCATTTCGCAGTTTCGCACAGGAAGGAATGGCCATGTCTGAGGCCCTGCTCGCCAAGTATTCCGCCTCGGTCCCGCGCTACACGAGTTACCCGACAGCCCCGCATTTTGGCCCGGATGTGGACTGCGGCAAATATGCGCAGTGGCTTTCGGCACTCACGGCCGGGCAGACCCTGTCGCTCTATCTGCACATTCCCTATTGTGACCGGCTCTGCTGGTTCTGCGCCTGCCACACCAAGCATACCCTGAAATATGAGCCGATTGCCGCCTATCTCGTGGCGCTGAAGCGGGAGATCGAGGCGGTCGCGATGCGGGTGGACAAGGGCTGCCGGGTGACGGCGGTGCATTTCGGCGGCGGTTCGCCCACGATGGTGAAGCCGGATGACATGCGCGACCTGATGGCGCTGATGCGCCGCCTCTTCACCTTCGATGACAAGGCGGAGATCAGCGTCGAGATAGACCCGAACGATCTGGACGATGCCCGCTATGATGCGCTCGCCGATATCGGCATGACCCGCGCCAGCCTCGGCGTACAGGATTTCAACCCCGTCGTGCAGAAATCCATCAACCGTATCCAGACCTTCGAGCACACGAAATCCGTGGTGGATGCGGTGCGGGCGCGCGGCGTGCATTCGGTGAATTGCGATATTCTCTATGGCCTGCCGCACCAGACGGAGGAAACGCTGGCCGCGACCGTGCGCGATATCCTGTCGCTCGATCCGGATCGGATCGCGCTGTTCGGCTATGCGCATGTGCCGTGGATGAAAAAGCATCAGACGATGATTCCCGAAGCGGCGCTGCCAGATAGCGAGGCCCGCTACCGGCAGATGCGGATGGCGGCGGAAATGCTGCTGGCGGCCGGCTACCAGGCAATCGGCATCGATCATTTCGCCAAGCCGGGCGACACGCTGGCGGTTGCCGCGCGGGCAGGGCGGCTGCGGCGCAATTTCCAGGGCTATACCGATGATGCCGCCGATGCGCTGATCGGCTTCGGTGCCTCCTCGATCGGGCAATTGCCGCAGGGCTATGTGCAGAACATGCCCGCGACCGGAGAATATGAGCGGATGACGGGTGGTGAAACCGGGCTTGCCGCCGTGCGCGGCATCGCGCTTTCCGCCGATGACCGGCTGCGTGCTGACGTAATCGAGCAGGTCATGTGCAATTTCGGCTTTGACTTTGCCCCGCTGCGGGACGCGCATGGGGCGCTTGCCGATGCGGTGATTGCCGAGGCGCAGGCCTTTGCCCGTGCAGATCGCGACGGCATCGTGACGCTCGATTCGACCGGAATCAGGCTCACCGAAACGGGTAAGCCCTTCACGCGCATTGTCGCCTCGGTGTTCGATACCTATCTGGGCAACGGCAAAGGCCGCCATTCGATTGCTGTTTGAGCAACAGGTCCCCGTCAAAATCGTGCGGATCGGGGAGGAAAGCATTGGCTTTTCGGCGATCTTTCCCTATGACGGTGCTCAAATTGACTTGACATGAGGTTATGGCGTGACTGCTACATTCGACAAGGTTGCTGACATTATTGCGGAAACGAGCGAAATCGATCGCGAGACGATTACGCCGGAAAGCCACACGATTGATGATCTCGGCATCGACAGCCTCGACTTCCTCGACATCGTTTTCGCGATCGACAAGGAATTCGGCATCAAGATTCCGCTGGAGCAGTGGACTCAGGAAGTCAACGAGGGCAAGGTTGCCACGGATGAATATTTCGTTCTGAAGAACCTCTGCGCCAAGATCGACGAACTGCGCGCAGCCAAGGGCTGATTTCAGCCAATTTGTTCGGTCGGAGGCCTCCATGCTGCTGGAATATTTCCAGATGATCGATCATGTGGAGGCGGTCGACCTCCAGAAACGCGTGCTTCGCGCGCGTTCCGTCGTGCCTGAAAAGAGCCCTGTTTTCGAAGGTCATTTCCCCGGGATGCCGCTGGTGCCCGGGGTCTTGCTTATTGAAACCATGGCGCAGGCCTCCGGCTTTCTGGTGCTCGCTGCCTCCGGTTTTGCCGCCATGCCCTTTCTGATGAGCGTGGATGGCGCCAAGATGCGCACTTTCGTGGAGCCGAATGCGGTTCTCGATGTGGAAGCCGAGCTGGAACACGATGGCTCGGGCTTTGCCGTCACCAAGGCGCGCATCACGTCGGGCGGCAAGAAGGTGTGCGATGCCCAGCTGAAGCTGCGCACCATGCCCTTTGACCAGGTCCCGCTGGCGGATATCGTGAAGAACCGGGCCCGGGAAGTGGGCCTGATGCATGCCATCGAGGCTGCCTCCGGCGGCGCGGCTGGCTAATCAAGGAAAGACCATGAGCAAAGCTGCTTCTGATGTCGTGATTACGGGCATTGGCATCGTCACCTGCCTCGGCGTGGGCAAGGAGGCGCATATTGCCGCGCTGACGGCCGCCAAGGCCCCCGAAAGCCGCGTGGAATCGGAAAAATTCGCCCCCTATCCGGTGCATCCGCTTCCGGAAATCGACTGGTCGCAGCAGATCGCCAAGAAGGGTGACCAGCGCCAGATGGAAAACTGGCAGCGCCTCGGCGTTTTCGCAGCCGGTCTCGCGCTCGATGACAGCGGTTTCAAGGACAATGCGGATGCGGTCGGCACGATGGACATGATCGTCGCAGCCGGTGGTGGCGAGCGGGATATCGCCGTCGACAGCCTGATCGTGAACGAAGGCCTGAAGCGCAATGATCGCGAGAACCTGCTGAACGAGAAGCTGACGACGGAGCTGCGTCCGACGCTGTTTCTTGCCCAGCTTTCCAATCTCCTCGCAGGCAATATTTCCATCGTCCACAAGGTCACCGGCTCGTCGCGCACCTTCATGGGTGAAGAGGGCGCAGGCATTTCCGCCGTCGAGACCGCCTTTGCCCGCATCAAGGCCGGCCAGTCCACGCACACGCTGGTGGGCGGTGCCTTCTCGGCGGAGCGCATCGATATCCTGCTTCTGATCGAGGCGATCCAGGGGCATTCGCGCGGTGACTGGCAGCCGCTCTGGTCGCGCGACCAGAAAGATGGCGGCGGTGTGATCCTCGGCTCTGTCGGCGCATTCCTTGTGCTCGAAAGCCGGGCGCATGCCGAAGCGCGCGGTGCGCATATCTATGCGACCGTGGACGCGATTGAAGGGGATCGCGGCAGCCGGGCCGAAGGCAAGCTGGAAGCGCGCCTTGAGCGCCTGCTTGCGCCTGCCGCCGGTGGCTCTGCCGCTGAAACCGTGGTTTTCTCCGGAACCTCCGGCCTGATCGAGCTTGCCGCTCGCGAGAAGGTTGTTCTGGAAAAGACGCTTCCCGGCGCGCCGCTTCGCGGTTATGGCGGTCTTTCCGGCCATGGCGTGGAAGCGCATTTTCCGCTGGGTCTTGCGTTTGCGGCGCTGGCGCTGGATGCGGGCGCAAAGGTTCCGGCCTTCGATCCGGCCCATGAAGCCGCAATGGCCGCGCCTGCCCGGCGCGCCATTGTCACCACCGTCGGTCATGCGCGGGGCGAGGGCATGGCCCTTCTCTCCGCCGATGCATGAGGAATAGAACCATGACCGCTTCTTCCTTCAGAGATCATCTTGGCCGCCCGATTGTTGCCGTCACCGGCATGGGCGTTGTCACCTCGCTGGGACAAGGCCTTGCCGATAACTGGGCAGCGCTCACCTCGGGCAAATCCGGCATTCGCAAGATCAGCCGTTTTCCGACCGAAGGTCTGTCGACGAAAATTTCCGGCATGATCGATTTCATCGAAATTCCGGCCGCCAATGCCGTCGAGCGCTCTTATGCCTTTGCCCGCGAAACCACCATCGAGGCCTTGGCGCAGGCGGGCCTTTCCGGGGATTTCAATGGCCCGCTGTTTCTTGCCGCGCCGCCGATCGAGCCGGAATGGACGGCCCGTTTCGATCTCGCCGACCGCTCCGGTCCGGCCGAAAGGGACAATGACGCCTATGACCGTTTCCTCGCGGCCATGCGCCAGCGTCCGGACCCGGTTTTCCATGAAGCGATCCTGTTCGGTGCGATTTCCGAGCGGCTGGCTGACAAGTTCGGCACGCGCGGCCTGCCGGTGACGCTCTCGACCGCCTGTGCCTCTGGTGCAACGGCGATCCAGCTCGGCGTCGAGGCGATCCGTCAGGGCCGCACCGACCGCGCGCTGACGGTTGCGACCGATGGCTCGGTGAGTGCGGAAGCGCTGATCCGCTTCTCGCTGCTTTCGGCCCTTTCCACCCAGAACGACCCGCCGGAAAAGGCATCCAAGCCCTTCAGCAAGGATCGCGATGGTTTCGTGATCGCCGAAGGGGCCGCGACACTGGTGCTGGAATCGCTGGAAGCGGCGGTTGCCCGTGGCGCGAAGATCCTCGGCATCATGAAGGGTTGCGGCGAAAAGGCCGACCATTTCCATCGCACGCGCTCGTCGCCCGATGGCGGCCCGGCGATTGCGACGATCCGCGCCGCGCTCGAGGATGCGGGCCTTGGCGAGGATGGCATCGGCTACATCAATGCCCATGGCACATCGACACCGGAAAACGACAAGATGGAATACAATTCCATGAAGGCGGTGTTCGGTGACCGGCTGGCGTCCATTCCTGTCTCGTCGAACAAGTCGATGATCGGCCATACGCTGACGGCGGCGGGCGCGGTGGAGGCGGTGTTCTCGCTGCAGACGATCCGCACCGGCACGCTGCCGCCGACGATCAACTACACCAATCCGGACCCGGCCATCGAGCTGGACGTGGTGCCGAATGCGAAGAGGGAGGCAAAGGTTTCGGCCGTGCTTTCCAACTCCTTCGGCTTCGGCGGCCAGAACGCAAGCCTTGTCATGACAGCGGAACCGGCTTAATCGGATTTCCTGAACCATAGTGGAAAGAAAGTGAACGCCTCCGGGCGAAGGATATTGCCATGCGCGCCTTGCAACTCATCGATGATCGCCGCCTTGAAGCCGTGGACGTTCCGGAGCCGGATGCACCGGGCCCGGGCGAAGTCACGCTGCGCGTCAAGGCGGTTGCGCTCAACCATATCGATGTCTGGGGCTGGCGTGGCATGGCTTTTGCCAAGCGCAAGATGCCGTTGACGATCGGTGCGGAAGCCTCCGGCGTGGTCGACCAGATCGGCCCGGGTGTTTCGAATGTGCTGCCCGGCCAGCTGGTTTCGATCTATGGCGCGCGCACTTGCGGCCTGTGCAAGCCCTGCCGTGAAGGGCGCGACAATCTCTGTGAACACGTGGCGGGCGTGCACGGCTTCCATCTCGATGGTTTTGCGCAGGAAAAGATCAACATTCCGGCCCGCCAGCTTGTTCCGGCCCCTCCGGGCGTGGATGCGGTGGCGGCAGCACTTGCGCCGGTGACGTTCGGCACCGTCGAGCACATGCTGTTCGACAATGCGAAGCTGGAGCCCGGTGAAACCATTCTCGTTCAGGCGGGCGGTTCCGGCATCGGCACGGCTGCGATCCAGCTGGCGAAGAAGATCGGCTGCACGGTGATCACCACGGTTGGTTCGGATGACAAGATCGAGAAGGCCAAGGCGCTCGGTGCCGATCACGTGATCAACTACCGCACGGATCGCTTTGAAGGCGTGGTGCGCAAGCTCACAAAAAAGAAGGGCGTCGACGTGGTGTTCGAACATGTCGGCAAGGATACCTGGGCTGGTTCCATGTTCTCGCTGAAGCGTGGCGGCCGCCTCGTGACCTGCGGCTCGACCTCCGGTGTTTCGACCGAAGTGAACCTGATGATGCTGTTCCAGCAGCAGCTGAAACTGCTCGGCTCCTTCGGCTGCCGTATGGAAAACATGGCCAATGCCATGCAGAAGATGGCGCGCGGGCTGGTGCATCCGGTCATCGATACGGAAGTGTCCTTCGACGAGATCGGCAAGGCGCTGGAGCGGATGGAAAGCCGCCAGATCTTTGGCAAGATCGTCCTGAAGATGGACTGACCGTCGATGAAGATGGTCATCACCCGCATCGTTCTGGCGCTCTATCACTTCCGGCAATGGGTGATCGCGCAGATCGCCTTCGGGTTTCTGAACCTGCTGAAGCTGTTTCCGGCGGACAGGGCGATCAGCCTTGCCGACCGGATCATGCGGCGGATCGGCCCGCTGACTGGGCGTCACCGGCTGGTGATATACAATCTGAAGCGCGCCTTTCCCGAAAAGAACGACGCGGAAATCCGCGCGATCGCGCTGGGCAGCTGGGGCAGCCTCGGGCGCATGGTGGCGGAATATGTGTTCCTCGACCGCTTGTACGACTTTGATCCCGCAGCGGACAAGCCGGGCAGGGTGGAAGTGTCGGGCATTCCGATCTTTCTCGATCTTCGGGAAAATCCGCGGCCCTTCATCGTATTCACCGCCCATAGCGGCTGTTTCGAATTGTTGCCGGTCGCGGGCAATTCCTTCGGCCTGTCGGTAACGGTGCTGTTTCGCCCGCCGAACAATCCCTATATCGGCGAGAAAGTGTTTTCCTTCCGCGCTGCCCGCATGGGCAAGCTCGTGCCCTCCCATGCCGGTTCGTCTTTCGCGCTTGCCAAGATGCTGGAGGAGGGCGGTGGCGTGGGCGTTCTGGTCGACCAGAAATTCCACAAGGGCGTGAAGACCACATTCTTTGGTCATCCGGTCAACACCAATCCGCTGCTGGCCAAGCTTGCCCGGCAATTCGAATGCGAGGTCTATCCGGCCCGTTGCGTGCGTTTGCCCGGCAACCGCTACCGTCTGGAAATCGAGCCGCAACTCGCCTTGCCGCGCAAGGCCGATGGTGCGCTGGACGTGAATGCCACCGCGCAGCTTCTCAATGACAAGGTGGAAAGCTGGGTGCGGGAATATCCGGAGCAGTGGCTCTGGTATCACGACCGCTGGAACATCAAGAATCAATTTTGATATTATATAATCAACGCTAACCTGCGCGATATTTTCTATCGTAATGCACAATCAAAAATTACGGCAGCGATTTTGAATGCAATCTTAGGCATCGTTCAGGTTGTGAACTAACCCAAAAAAGTTCCAATCTCCCGCCGTCCATACTGGGCCCAAATATTGAATAACGGTTCAGCACATGTCAGATTATTAACTATAGCAATCATTGAACAGGCGCGGTTCGGCGCAAGCATTGCTGTGGGTGTAGCGCAAGCTTTCCTTCAAGCCATGAGGGCGCGGGAGGACATCTGAAAAATCGCAGCTCAGCGGCGTGTGCTTAAGGTGCACGTAACGCAAGGTTGCGGCGAGATGGATCCGCGGCTGCCTTCGGGTGGTCCGCGCTCTGGAATCTGGGATGGGCTGAATGGACGCGAGGGCATCGGGAACCCTCGGGTTACAGAGGCTCGGGCGAGTTGGCCGCGGCTGTGGTCTGCCGCAGGGGAGAAATAAATTGAAAGAGCTGATCGAGCTTTTCTGGGTCAAATACAACCTGCTCAAGAAAGCCATCGGGGACGCGGACGAACATACGATCGCGATCCTGGACCGGGAGGTGGAAAGCCTTCTCGAATCCATTTTCGAACGCAAGGCTGCCAATGCGATCGAAATCCAGATGCAGTTTCTTGTAGCCATCGAACTGATCAAGCGCGAATCGGAAGATTCCTGCTGCGTCTTGCGTCATGCGGAAAACCTGCACCGCGTTGTTGAACGTCACATCATTCCGGGCCAGATCGGCGCATTTTCGCCGGATCAGCTGGAAGAGGCCGTTGCTCCTGTTCTCAGCGCCGTTGATGCGGCCGCAAGCGGCCATATCGACGTGACACTGCTGGAAAGCCTGTCCAACCGCGTCAGCGTGGTGGCACCGGATTATCGCTTCGTGTTCACCAACGAGCCGAATGCTGCAGCGCTCAACCGCTCTCCGCAGGAGCTTCTGGGCCGTCATATCGGCGAATTCATCGGCCTGCACCGCTTCGTGCAGGGCTTCAAGGAGAAGCTTGACCGCTGCTTTGCCGGTGAGATTTCCGATTACACCTATGCGGACCAGATCGGCGGGCGCACCGTCGTCATCCGCAGCCGCCTTTCGCCCTATTACGGTGCGAATTCCGGTCTGATCGGCGCTCTTGTCGTGATGGAAGAGCTTCCCGACCGGCGCCAGTCCAGCGCAGCCTGAACCCATTGAGGCCCGGCCAAAAGCCGGGCCTTTGCATGTCGCCTGCAACGTCACAGTTGGAATTGAAGGTGAATGCAAATCATGTTAACAAAAATGTGCTTTAGCGACGCAACGCAGACGATTAGCAGTCGGGATAGTGATTGATTTTCGAGGGCAGGCACGGGGGTGGTCTTGCTGTCACAGATGGAAATCTTCTCCAACATCGAATCCCGGATCGAGGGAGCGGTGCAGCGGGGGGAAGATAACGTGGTTCAGGCTCTGGACCGCGAAATGGATCCGTTGCTGACCGAAATCCTGCAATACAGGGCGCGCGATGCGACGGAACTGCATCGGCAGATGAGGTTCATCACCGAGCTGATCCAGCGCAGTCCAGAGGATCCGGCCCGCGTCCTGCGGTTGACGAGACGGCTCAACGAACTGATGCAGGACTACTTCCTGACCGGTCCTTTGCGGGTCGATGAAGGGCAGTCCAGCGACCTGACACCTCCGTTCGATCCGGCGACCGAAAGCCATGCCCGCTCGCCGTATCAAAGTGAAATCGCCCGCGTGGCCGTGATTTCAGGCGAGTACCGCTTCCTCTATTGCAACGCACGACTTGCAGAGGATTTTCGCTACAAGCCGGGCTTGATGACAGGGCGTTCCCTTCTGGATTTCTGCAGCAGAGCGGTGTTTGATCGAGAATATCGAAATCACCTGGATATCTGTCTGGCCGGCGCCCTGCGGGAATTCAATGCTGCGAGCCTCAGCCAGCAACGGGACGCACCCCGGTTCCGGGTGCGGCTTACTCCGCTCCGCAACATGGATCGACGCATTTCCGCGGCCGTGATGGTCATGACGCGGCTCGAAGCCTGACATTATATCTCAGGCACGCATGGCGCGCATCAGGTGATCGCGCTCAAAGGCAATGTGGCGGCGCAATGCCTCGAAGAAACCGCGCAGCATATAGCCGGTCGCTTCCATGTTGACCTGATCGCCGCGTCCGAGTTTCAAAAGCGTATCCACCAGCTCTTCGGCATAGCATTCATCTTCGAAATGCTCGAATTTCAGTCGCGTGAGAGTGGTGTCCAGATCTTCGCCGGGAATGGATCGGGTTTCCAGCCAGGGAAAGAAGACATTTTCCTCGTAAGTATGGGCCATCTTGATCAGCGGCCCGAGCGCCTGTGCCGCGAAAATGCATTTCTGTCGATTGACGGACGAGGGGAGGGAGTCGGCGATATCCTCCAGCTCGCGGCAAAGCGCCAGCTGTTCGGCCTGCGCACTCATCATCAGCGAAATCGACGGTTGTTCCTTGCTCTCACTGCCGGAAGATGCCGTCTGGTGGTCAGTCTGTTCGCCGTGATGCATATCCGTGTCTCCCGGAGGGCCGCCGCGCCCTCGGCATTGCTGGCAATTCCCCAGCCTGCACGGTTGCTTATCCGTTAATTTACATGGGCTCGCCTTGATCTGAATCAAGGCTCGCATCTGCCCCAAATGCAAATTGTCCACACGACGTAAAAGCGGATTCGCAGGATTCCTGCGCGTGTGCTCTTGCGAGTGATCAGCAAAGACGTTGGGGGATTCCAACAATGAACTACACAATAGAAACCATACTCATAGCCTTGGGAGCATTCCTGGCTGTGCTGGGGGCTGCCTTCGCGCAGGACAGCCTTTTCCAGGCCCACATGTGGGTCCTGTTTGCCGTGCTTGCCATCGGCTTCGTTCTGATGCTTCGCCGCATCAAGTTCGCGCCCGCCGGTGCGGCTCGCCCGTCCGAATCGGAGTATTTCGATGATGTCGTGCGCTATGGCGTGATCGCCACGGTGTTCTGGGGCGTCGTCGGCTTTCTGGTCGGCCTGGTGGTTGCGCTGCAGCTTGCCTTCCCGGACCTGAACATCGAGCCGTTCCTCAATTTCGGCCGCCTGCGTCCGCTGCACACGTCTGCTGTGATCTTCGCATTCGGTGGTAACGCCCTCATCGCCTCGTCCTTCTACGTGGTTCAGCGCACCTCCCGCGCCCGCCTGTTCGGCGGTTCGCTCGGCTGGTTCGTGTTCTGGGGCTACCAGCTGTTCATCGTGATGGCCGCAACCGGCTATGTTCTGGGGATCACTCAGGGCCGCGAATATGCCGAGCCGGAATGGTATGTGGATATCTGGATCACCGTGGTCTGGGTTGCCTATCTGCTCGCCTTCCTCGGCACGATCTTCAAGCGGAAGGAACCCCACATCTATGTGGCCAACTGGTTCTATCTGTCGATGATCGTCACCATCGCCATGCTGCACCTGGTCAACAACATGGCCATCCCGGTTTCCTTCCTCGGCGTGAAGTCCTACTCGGCCTTCTCCGGCGTGCAGGATGCCCTGACGCAGTGGTGGTATGGCCATAATGCCGTGGGCTTCTTCCTGACCGCAGGCTTCCTTGGCATGATGTACTATTTCGTGCCGAAGCAGGCTGGCCGTCCGGTCTATTCCTATCGCCTGTCGATCATCCACTTCTGGGCTCTGATCTTCATGTATATCTGGGCCGGTCCGCACCACCTGCATTATACGGCTCTGCCGGATTGGGCACAGACGCTCGGCATGGTCTTCTCCGTCATGCTTTGGATGCCCTCCTGGGGTGGCATGATCAACGGTCTGATGACGCTTTCCGGCGCATGGGACAAGATCCGTACCGACCCGATCATCCGCATGATGGTAATCGCCATCGCCTTCTACGGCATGTCCACCTTCGAAGGTCCGATGATGTCGATCAAGGCTGTGAACTCGCTCAGCCACTATACCGAATGGACCATCGGTCACGTTCACTCCGGCGCACTCGGCTGGGTCGGCATGATCACCTTCGGCATGGTCTACTATCTTGTTCCGAAGCTCTGGAACCGCGAGCGGCTCTACAGCATGCGCATGGTCAACTGGCACTTCTGGCTGTCCACGCTCGGCATCGTGATCTACGCCGCCGTACTGTGGGTTGCCGGTATCCAGCAGGGCCTGATGTGGCGCGAATATGATAGCCAGGGCTTCCTGGTCTACTCCTTCGCCGAATCCGTGAAGGCTATGTTCCCCTACTACGTCCTGCGCGCGGTTGGCGGTGGCCTCTACCTCGTTGGCGGCCTGATCATGGCCTACAACGTCTTCATGACCATCCGCGGCTACGAGCGGAACGAAGCCCCGATCGCTGGCTCCGTCCCGGCCCTGCAGCCCGCTGAATAAGGAGGGGACCGATGTCCATTCTCGACAAACACGCCTATATCGAACGGAACGCGACCCTCCTTCTGGTCAGCTCGCTGCTCGTTGTCACCGTTGGTGGCATCGTGGAAATCGCACCGCTCTTCTACCTGCAGAACACCATCGAAAAGGTGGATGGCATGCGGCCTTACTCTCCGCTGGAGCTGGCCGGTCGCAACATCTACATTCGCGAAGGCTGCTATGTCTGCCACAGCCAGATGATCCGTCCGTTCCGCGATGAAGTGGAGCGCTACGGTCACTACTCGCGGGCGGCAGAACCCAGGTTCGACCACCCG
>CAMFIE010000018.1 GCA_945952315.1 uncultured Rhizobium sp.
GGAAATCTGGTTCGGCAATGCCGGCGAACTTGGCCTCGTAGCACCCGTCTATGTCAGCATCCCGACCCAGATCGGCATGCTGACGATTTCTGCATCGAAAATCAGCAACTGAACCGGGTTCAGAGATCGAAGGCTTCGCCCTTGCCGGGTTCCCAGCCGGGGCGAGCCATCACGAAGGCAGAGAAATCGAAACCGGGCGCGACCGTGCAGCTGACGAGCGTGTAGGCGCCGAGCGTCTCGGCCGATTGCCACACATCTGCCGGGATTATGCCCTGCGGGCGCTCGCCCTTCAGGATATCGGGGCCGAGCACCTGCGTTTCCACCGTCTCGCCATCGGCAGAAGAACGCAGCAGAAGCGGCGCACCTGCGTGATAGAGCCAGACTTCTGCCGCATCCTTGACCTTGTGCCAGTGCGAGCGTTCGCCCGCCTCGAGCAGATAGTAGATCGCGGTGGAATGGCCGCGCGCGCCGCCTTCCGTATCGCGAAAGGTCTGGCGATACCAGCCGCCTTCCGGATGCGGTTCGAGATCAAGCGCGGCGATAATGTCCTTCGATTGCATGGCAGGCCTTTCAGAAATGATCCTTGCGGCGGCGGATTTCGGCAAAGACCGCCTCGTTGGTCGCGTCCTCCATCCCCAGAACCGCCCGGATACCGGGATCGCCTGCCCGCAGGAACGGATTGGTTTCCTTCTCGAGGCCAATCGTGGTCGGGACGGTGAACCGACCAGCCGCACGCGTCGCCTCAATCTCGGCGTGACGGGCCAGAAGGCGTGGATTGTCCGGGTCAACGGTCAGCGCAAACCGGGCATTAGCGAGTGTATACTCATGGCCGAAATAGACGACTGTCTCGTCCGGCAGGGCCGCAAGTTTCTGCAGCGAGGCCCACATGTCGGCGGCAGGGCGTTCGAACAGCCGCCCGCAGCCGAGCGCAAACAGCGTGTCTGCGGCAAAGAGCAGCTTCGCCTCGGGAAGATGGTAGCAGACATGGCCCGCCGTGTGGCCGGGCGTCTCGATCACCTTCACCGGATTGGAGCCGAACAGGAATGTGCTGCCATCGGTGACCGTGCGATCGATGCCCGGAATTTTCTTCGCCTCCGCCGCGGGCCCGATGATCGAAAGGCCGTAGCGCTCTTTCAGCGCGAGATTGGCCTCCACATGGTCCGGATGGTGATGGGTGGTGAAGATATGGCTGATCTTCCAGCCGCGCCGCTCGGCAGCCGCCACCACGGCCAGCTCTTCCGGCGCGTCGATTGAGGCGGTCAGAAGCGTTTCTGGATCATGCAGCAGCACGCCGAAATTGTCGCTCCGGCAGGGAAAACACTCGATTTGTAGGGCTTCCATCAAAGGCTCCGTGAAAGGCCGGGCAGTCATTGCCCGTCATGGATCAATCACGAATGTAGGGATTGTGACCTTGAAGTCCACCGGCCCACTGCTAACATTCAGGGGATGCACGCCGATATTGTCGATCTTCGCCAGTTTTATCATTCCGAGCTTGGTCGTATGGCCGAGCAATCGATTGCGCATGCGCTGTCGGGCATCTGGCCACCCTTGCCGGAAGAGCGGCTTCTCGGTTTCGGATTTGCCACGCCTTATCTGGAGCGGGTGCGGGCCGGAACAGAGCGCAGCTTCGCCTTCATGCCGGCCGGGCAGGGGGCGGTGAACTGGCCGCCGGGCGAGCTCTCGGCAACGGCCCTCGTCTTTGAGGAAGAGCTTCCGCTGCCGGACAGTTCCGTTGATCGTATCCTGATGGTGCATGCGCTGGAATTTGCGGAAAATCCGCGAGAATCGCTGAAGGAAATGTGGCGCGTGCTGGCTCCCGGCGGCCGTCTCGTCATTGTCGTGCCGAACCGGCGCGGTGTCTGGGCGCAGCTTGATCATACGCCGTTCGGAGCGGGCAGGCCCTATTCACGCGGACAGCTTACCCGTTTGTTACGGGAAACCAATTTCACGCCCGGCGCCAGTGCCGATGCGCTGCATTTTCCGCCAACCCGTCTGTCCGGCCTGCTGCGCCTGCGCCACGGGTTTGAAAAGGCGGGCCCCTATCTCTGGCCTGCCTTTGCCGGGGTCATCGTGGTCGAGGCGCAGAAGCGGCTCTATCAGGGCCTGCCGGTAGCGGTGCGCTCCTCCCGGCGTGTGTTCATGCCGGTGCTTGCCCCTCAGGGTGCCGCAAGCCGCATACCGGGCTGACGGGGGACACCTCGACAAAAGCCTTGATCCGCTTTAGATCCTTGCGCACAACACACGCGGGTTTCGAGGGACACCATGGGCAGTCTGGCATTCGAGCGTATCACCCTGATCGGCATCGGTCTGATCGGTTCTTCGATTGCCCACGAAATCCGCGAACAGGGGCTTGCTGGTCATGTGACGATTTCCACCCGCAGTGCTGAAACGCTGAGGCGGGCCGAGGAACTCAATCTTGGTGACAGCTATACGCGATCCGCGGCTGAAGCCGTCAAGGGGGCCGATCTGGTCATCATTTCCGTGCCGGTCGGTGCCTCGGGGGCCGTGGCTGCCGAAATCGCCGCGCATCTCAAACCCGGCGCCATCGTCACCGATGTCGGTTCCACAAAGGCTTCCGTGATCGCACAGATGCAGCCGCATATGCCTTCAAATGTGCATTTCATTCCCGGCCATCCGATCGCGGGCACGGAAAAATCCGGTCCGGATGCGGGTTTCGTCGGCCTGTTCAAGGGGCGCTGGTGTATCCTTACCCCGCTTGAAGGGACCGATCCGGCAGCGATTGCGGCGCTCAAGGCCTTCTGGCAGAGCCTGGGCTCCATGGTCGACGAGATGGACCCGCAGCACCATGACAAGGTGCTCGCCATCGTCTCGCACCTGCCACATATCATCGCCTATAACATCGTTGGCACGGCGGATGACCTTGAAACCGTAACCGAATCGGAAGTGATCAAGTATTCGGCTTCGGGCTTCCGTGATTTCACCCGACTGGCGGCCTCCGATCCCACCATGTGGCGGGATGTCTGCCTGCACAACAAGGATGCGATCCTGGAAATGCTGTCGCGTTTCTCGGAAGATCTCGCCTATTTGCAACGGGCGATCCGCTGGGGCGAGGGTGACAAGCTGTTCGAGCTTTTCACCCGCACCCGCGCCATCCGCCGCTCCATCGTTCAGGCAGGGCAGGATGTGGATGCACCGGATTTCGGTCGCCACGCGCTCGATCCGAAACAATCCTGACGGGTGCCTCAGACCGGAGGCAAAGTGATGCCGAGCGGGATGAAACCGAGCATGACCTGCCCCTTCGACAGAACCAGATTGACCCGCACCGTGCCCTTCTGATCGGCCATGGCCTTGATGGCGCCCATCGCGCTTTCGAACTGGCTCGCATTCTGGGGAAGAGCCTGCTGAAGCATGGGCTGCCAGTCGGCGAATTTCTCGATTTCCACGGAAAGCGTGCCGGAAATCAGGCCCGCCTCATCCACCTCGATCGGCCCGTTGACGGTCGCGACACGGCCTTCGCCGAAATCGGCAACCAGCCGCGTCAGCTCGCCCTTGACCGGACGGATCACATCCTTGCCGCGGATATTGCCCTCCAGTGCACCCGCCTTGCCCGCAAGCGTTGCCTCGATGCTTGCGGAGACGGTTGGCAGTTTCGGATCGTTTGATCCGGGAAGGACAAGGTTCATGTCCTTCGCGAGTGCTGCCATTTCCAGATTGCCATCCTGCTGGCGGATATGCGCCTCGCCATGCGCAATCTTCATGGTCGCCGTTTCGAATTCTCCGGTCGGCAACACAATATCGAGCCCGTCGGAAGCGATGGAGGAGCGCTCAAGCCCACCCAGTTTCAGCTGCAGGCTGGATTGCAGGCTTTGCCAGTTGGCGGTGATTTTCTCGCCGGTCGGCAGGGTTGCCTCCATTGGCCCATCCGCTTCCCAGACCACATGCCAGGGGGCATAGACCTGGGCTGCCGTGCGCAGCGCACCCACATCCACGCTTCCGCCTGCAGAAAGATCGGCAAGTGCCGGTTTGGTGCAGAACAGTTCGAAGCGGAAGGGATAGCCGCGCACATCCATGTTGCCGCATTCGACGGTCAGCCCGCGCGCGCCCTGTGCCTTCATCTGCAGTGCGAGTTCCTGCTTGATCTTGTCGGCGGCGAAGAACCAGCCGCCCGTATAAAGCGCCACGGCGACGACGACCGCGATACCCAGAGTCCACATTTTTTTCGAAACGGTGCTCGATTGTTTCGGGCTTGAAACGGCCATGATGTTCTCCAAAGTGAATTCTGGTGATAACCGTTCCCTTGAGCGGCCATCATGGCCAAACTATGGGGCAGGCCGCGCTTCGGGATATTGCAGGTCGACTTGGGACGAGATGACTGATTTTTGGGTTTTTGGCTACGGGTCGCTGATGTGGAATCCCGGGTTTGAGGCGGTGGAGCAGGTCCATGCGCATCTTTACGGCTATCGCCGATCGCTTTGCGTGCGCTCCTGGCATCATCGTGGCACGAAGGAAAAGCCGGGTCTGGTGCTGGGTCTCGACCGCGGCGGTTCATGCCGGGGCATCGCGTTTCGCACCCGCCCGGAAGACGCAGACCGGGTGCTTGCCTATCTGCGGGAGCGGGAGCTGGTCACCATGGTCTATCTGGAGCGTCGGCTTCCCGTACGTCTTGCCGATGGCAGGCGGGTTGAGGCGCTCGTCTACGTGATCGACCGCGCGCATGTGCAATATGCCGGATCACTCGATACGCAGCATGCCGCAGAAGCCGTTCATCAGGCCCGGGGCGTCTCCGGCCCCAATGACGAATATGTGCTCAACACGCTGAGCCATCTCAACGAGATGGGCATTCTCGATCACTGGCTCGAGGATGTGGGCGCGCGGGTGCGTGCCCTTCAGAGTGCGGCCCCAAGCTCCTGAAGCCGGTTTTCGGCAGTGGGAGGCAGGGGAAGGTGCGGATTGGCCCGCACGGTTTCGATGAGCAGGTCATCGCTTGCCGCTTCCATCACCGAAATCAGCTGCTGATGAAAGACATCCGGCTCCAGACCCGGCGGGATCGGGGGCAGGATCTGCACCTTGAAATGACCCGGAAAGCGCAGGAACTTGCGCCGCGGCCAGAACAGGCCGGGATGCATCACGACCGGTACGACGGGAACATCGAGATCGCGGTAGAGCCGGGCGATGCCATATTTGTAATCCGGCGGTGCGCCGGGTGCACGCCGCGTGCCTTCCGGATAGATGATCAGCTGGCGGCCGGCATCCATTTCGGCCTTGGTGCGGGCCATCACCTCCACCATCACCTTGCCCTTGGCGGCCCGGTTGACCGGGATCATCCGCATCTTCATCACATACCAGCCGAACAGCGGGATCCAGGTGAGCTCGCGCTTCAGGATATAGACCGGATCATCGAGCAGCGGCAAAAGGCCGAACACATCCCAGAAGGACTGGTGCTTCGGGGCGAAAATGTAGCCGCCTTTCGGTATGTTCTCCACGCCTTCCACCTCGAAGGTGGTGCCGACCATCCTTTCCATCAGCCAGTTGTTGGTGCGCGCCCAGAATTTCGGCACGAACCAGGCATTCTTGCGCGGGGCGAGAAAATAGAAAGGAGTGAAAGCGATCATCTGTACGATGAGGTTGATGTAAAAGACCAGATTGAAAACTATCGATCGCACCACGATCATTGCAACCATTCCCCCGGATTTCGAGTGCCGCTCCGCTGTCCCCACTTCCCTGCTACACGAAGTTCAGGCGAGGTAAAAGCACCCTCCCGTGGATTGATCGTATTTGGCCTATCCCCCCATCGACGCCTTTTCGCGCACGCTGTGCGGATAGGGGCCGGGAAAGTTCGACAGGCCCGTCATGCCGCGCAGGCCCGTTGCAATGATCTTCACATACTCGCTGATCAGGATCCGAAGCGTGTTCCGGTCGGCAAGCCAGTTGCGGGTCTTTAAATTGGAGTTGATCACCGGATAGGCGATGAATTCGGTCTGCGGATCGGCCCGGCGCAGCTCGATCAGGCTGCGCGGCATGTGATAATTGTTGGTAACGACCAGCACGCGCCGATAACCGTGTTCCGAAATCCAGCCGACGGTTTCCTGTGCATTGCCGATCGTGTCCAGCGCCTCGTACCCCATATCCACGCAGCAATTGAACATGGCGCTGGAACTGCGGGTCAGGCGGCGCAGCTGCTGCGGTGTGGTGCTCTGGTGCACCCCCGATATCAGCAGGCGCTGGCCCATGCCCTTGCCGAGGAGATCAAGCGCGAGTTTCAGCCGCTGCGAGCCGCCGGTCAGCACCACGATGCCATCCGCCTTGATGCCTTCGGGCGGCAGCATCGAGCCGACCATATTGGCGAAATACAGGAAACCACCGACAAAGAGAGCGAGCACAAGAACAAAAACGAGCCCGCCGAGCCGGAGAAACCGGCGCAGACGACCGCGCCGGCGCGGCGCGCCAGGTCGGGTCCCCGCCAGGGGACCGCTCGTGTTCTGTGCCTCTTCCACCATGCGGATGGCTGCTCTCCTTCAGTCTGCCATTCAAACACTGTTGATGGTGACGGGTGATTCGGGTTCCGGCCGGAACCGGTTGTTCAATGCCGCATATCGTCATGTGCGGGCCGTTTCATGGCAGCCCGTCAATCCGGAAGAATATCGGTGCGGGCTGGATCGGAGCGTATCTGGTCGATCTCGTGGGTTGTCCGCATCACGGTGAGCCGCGCCGTGATCGTGGTCAGAAGTGCGATGACCAGCATGGTCGCGAAAATGCCGAGATACCCGCCCCAGCCGACCGTGAACGTTCCAAAGAGTGCTGTTGCCTGATCGCTTTGAGGGGTCGCAAGCGAGCGGCTCTGCCAGACATTCAGCCCGGCGAAGACAAGGGCTGCGGCTGCCGAGCCTGCGGCCGATCCCTTGAGGCTGATTTTCAGGAAGTGCTTCTGGAACTCGCGTCCGACAAAGGAAGCCTCCGCGCCGACGAAATGCAGCACCTCGACAATATGCCGGTTCCCGGAAAGCGCGCCGCGCGTTGCGAAGATCACGGTGAGGATCATGGCTGAAAAGACGAGCGCCATGACCGAGAGGCCGATCAGCACCGTCGTATGGGCCATCGAAACCAGCCGGTCCACCCAGGTGCGGTGATCGTCCAGCACGGCTTGCGGGATCGTTTCCTTCAGCAGCGATCGCATGGCCTCGAAATCCGGCGGGTTCTGCTCGTCGATGGTGATCACCACCAGCCGCGGCACGGGCAGTTCCTTGAGGTCGAGATCAGGCCCGAGCCAGGGTTCGAGGAGACGCGCGGTTGCCGCATCATCCATGATCTGCCCGGTTCGGGTGCCGACGAAGGAAAGCGCCAGATCCTTTGCCTTGGTCAGCGCCTCGTCCATGTTCAGATTGTCATCGGGCTTGATCTGGATGGTGATCTCGCGCGAAATCTGGCTTTCCCAGCTCTGCGCGGTTGCCCGCACCATGGAGACGGCACCGAGCGTGAGGCAGGCGAGAAAGGCCATGATCGCGATCACCACCGCGAGCGCATTGCTCTGGATATTGGTTGGCGGCACGATCGGGCCGGTCGGGCGCACGCGCATTTCCACCCGCCGCTGCGGGGCGGGCTGTCTTTGCGTCTGCCGTGGATCCTGAGCGCGCTCATTCATAGATATCGAGCCGCCCTTCGGTGAGAATCATCCGGCGCGCTTCCACCTGGTCCATCAGGCCGAGATCATGGGTGGCGATCACCACGGCGGTGCCGAGCCGGTTCAGTTCGAGGAACAGATTGAGGAGGCGGCGTGCCATCGGCGGGTCCACGTTGCCGGTCGGCTCGTCGGCCAGAAGCATTTCCGGCCGGTCGATCAGCGCGCGTGCAATCGCCGCACGCTGCTTTTCCCCGCCCGACAGCACCGGCGGCAGCACATTGATGCGCTCGCCAAGGCCCACCCATTTCAGAAGCTCGATCACATCGGTGCGATAGCTCGTTTCCTCCTTGCCACGCACCCGGAGCGGCAACGCCACATTTTCGTAGGTCGTCAGATGATCGAGCAGGCGGAAGTCCTGAAACACGATGCCGATCCGGCGGCGCAGCATCGGCAGCTCGCTTGCGGCAATCGAGGTAATGTCCCGCCCGAAGGTGCGGATCAGCCCACGTGTCGGCTTCAGCGACATGAACAGCAGGCGCAGCAGCGTGGTCTTGCCAGCGCCCGACGGGCCGGTGAGAAACTGGAAGGAGCGCGCGGGAATATCGAAGGTGAGGTCACGGAGGATTTCCGGACCCATGCCATAGCGCAGACCGACATTTTCAAAATGTATCAAGGGAAATCCCGATCTTTCCGGTTGCGCGCCAAGCCGGAATTCCCGGCTCTTCATTTCTTAACGATCATGGTTAATGCATCGTTAAGAAATGCGCGGAAAAGGCCTGTTTCCGGCGATCTTTGCGAAGCATTAACCATTTGAATTTACGACTGGGCAGGATTCGTTTCAATGCCCTGTTTTAGCGGCGCTTGGAACGATCTGGTGAAAACCCGGTCGAGGAGGCCGCCCGATGAGCACATTTCGTCCCCGTCAGCGTAGCGCCAAAGCCAAGGTTTATGATCTGATCCCGCCGGAGCCCAGCCGTCCGATGCTGCGCCCGCTTTCCCGCTCGGCGCGTCCCGAGGTGGAAGATGCCGACTTTACCGTTGTCAGCGAACCGTCCCGCGAACGGGCAAGGCCACAGCCCGGGTCAACGGGGCCGGGCCGTCCCTTCAACGACAATGCGACCGCACGTCCGAAGAAATCCTCCTTCTTTGCCGGCACGGCACCTTCGGCAAAAAGCCGGGCCGCGCAGGGTGTGATGGCTGGCGAGAGCCTGCTTTCCGGGCTTTCGGTCAACCTGTTTTCCGCGCTCGTCGCGATGATCTTCCTGCTGGTCTTCGGTCTTGCCGGGGGATTGTCCGCCATTGCCATGATGCGCACTGCCGCGGTGGACCGCGCGCCGGTGGATATCACCCATGTGGCCGTGCTGCCGAAAACCGTGGATGGTCAGCGCCTGCTGCAGATCAGCGGCATCATCGAGAATCACGCAAGCCCTGCCCTCGACAATCCGCGCCTTCGCGCCGAGTTCTATTCCGGTGACCGGCTGGTCGCCACCACCCTGTTCGGCACCCGTACGGGTGTGATCGAGACGGGTGAAAGCGCCGGTTTTCAGGTAAAATTGCCTCAGGCCGGTGGAAAAACGCTGGACGTGCGGCTGTTTGTTGCGGAATAGGTTGTTTCGCCGGGCCGCCATTGCTACTGCCGAGGCCTGAAGAGCCTGAAGGAGAGCCAGAGCATGCCCGTCGTCCGCGGAAAGAATATCGACCCGCTTTTCACCGCCGAGCAGATTGACGAGCGCAACCGCGCCATGGCTGCGGAAATCGCCTCCGGTCCGGTGAAGGACCTGCTGGTGATCGCGGTGCTCAAAGGCTCCTTCATTTTCGCCGCTGACCTCATCCGCGCGCTGCATCATACCGGCCTTGCACCGGAAGTGGAGTTCATCACGCTGTCGAGCTATGGCGCGGGCACCGAATCCAAGGGTGTGCGCATCGTCAAGGATATCGACAGTGATGTGGCAGGCCGCGATGTGCTCTTGATCGATGACATTCTGGAATCGGGCCGCACCCTGCTTTTTGCAAAGCAATTGCTGCTGGAGCGCGGTGCCCGCAATGTCTCCATTGCGGTTCTCCTCGACAAGAGCGTGAAGCGCCAGGAAAAGCTCGAAGCGGATTATGTCGGCTTCGAATGTCCGGATTACTTCGTGGTCGGCTATGGCATGGATGTGGCCTATGCGTTCCGCGAACTGCCCTTTGTCGGCGTCGTCACCGGCGATGCCTGATGTCCCATAGCGGGAAATGCCTAAACTTGGTGCCTTTCCGTTAACCAAGTGATTTGGTTAACCACAGCCGTTTACGCCACCCTAATAAAACTCTGGTCATGTCCTTTTCAATAACAAGGACTGACACGGAGAAACCCCATGGCGCGTATTCTGATCACCGAGGACGAAGATTCGCTTCGCCGCTTCGTGGCCCGGGCATTGCGCATGGACGGGCATGAAACCCATGAGGCGGCCGATGGCGCCGAAGGGCTGGAAATGCTGGAACAGGGTGGTTTCGACCTGCTTCTTTCCGATATTCGCATGCCGGTGATGGATGGGATCGAGCTTGCGCATCGCGCAGCCGAAGCCTATCCGGCCATGAAAATCCTGCTGATGACCGGTTATGCCGAACAGCGCGAACGCGCCGATGATCTGATGCAGAAGATCGTCGATGTGGTGCCGAAGCCCTTCGCGCTTCCGGATATCCGCCGCGCGGTTGCACTCGCGCTTGCAGCCTGATTTTCCCGCAGACTGATCAGTTGAGGTTCAGCAACCGTTCCAGATAGGTGCGGCCCGCCGGGCTGATCGACCCGTCACCGAGCTTGCGTCGGATGGCATCGAGAATTTCGCGGGCGCGTTGCACATCCACCTCGTCCGGCACCTTGCCGTAATTGTCCTCGCCAAGCCCGTTGCCGTCCCGGGCGCGGCCAAGCGGATCACGCCCGCTTTCACCCTGACCGCCCGGACCTGCCTGCATCGAGCCCTGGCCTCGGCCTTTGCCGGACATGGACTGCATCATTTCCCTGGCGCCCTTGCGCAGCGCTTCTATCGCACGGCCTTGCGCCCCGAGTGCCGGATCGCCCTCGCCGCGGCCAAGCGCCTTGCCTGCCTCGCCCATTTCCTTGCCCGCCTCGCCGAATCCCTTGTTCGGCTTCATGCCCAGTTCCTTCAAGCCTTGACCAAGCTCTTTCAGCTGCTGCTCCAGTTCGCGCTGGCGTTTTTCCAGCGCCTGCATCTGCTGCTGAAGCTCTTTGGCGCTCTTTCCCTGTGGCGAAGGCTGTTCCTTGCCCTCGGCGCCGTTTTGATCCGGCATCGGCTGTTGCATCGGGTCCTCACCGGAAAGACCATCCATCGGGTCTTCGTCCGTGCTGTTCTGCCCTTCCTGCCATTGCTGCTGCATCAGCTGCTGGTTCAGCTTGAAGGTCTCGTCCAGCAGTTTCTGCTGCTCGGACAAAAGCTTGCCAAGCTTGTCCACCTGCTCGCGCGCCTTCTTTTCTGCTTCCGTCGGCGGCTGGCGCTGGCTTGGGCCAGCTTGCAGATTGTTCATCAGCCGCTGCATGTCGGACAGGAGCTTTTCGGCGGCCTCGCGGTTTCCGGAACGTGCCATGTTTTCCAGCTGGTCCATCATCCGCTCCAGATCCTGCTGGCGGATGACATTGCGGGCCTCGGCATTGTTATCCCCGGCACGGGGCTGCTGCATGCGCCTGGAAAGGGCAGTCATATAGTCCTGCATTGCCTTGCGCAGATTGTCCATCAGCGCCTTCACCTCGGCATCCGGCGCATTGCGCTTCAGCGCGTCGGCAAGGGCCTTCTGTGCATCGCGCACCGCCTTTTCGGCAACCGGCAGATCACCGCCATCGATCCCCAGCGCGATTTCCCAGAGATAGGCGGCGGTGTCCTTGAGGTCGGCACCGGTCCGGGCAAGCGCCATCCGGGAGCGTGCCGATTTCACCAGAAGATAGTGGGTAAGGTTGGGTATGCTTTCGTCGGCACGCAGCGTGATCGCATCATTGAACGCGATCGCCTTTGCGAGATCGCGGACATCGAGCGAAAAAATCTGCCGTTCTTCCGCAATCGCCGCCGCCAGCGGTTCGCCGAAGGCGCGGGCCGGAAGCACCAGTTCACGCGGTTCGCTTCTGCCGGTCTGGCCCGCCGCATCTTCGGTCAAAAGGGTGATCCTTACCCGCTTTCCGGAGAGCGGATGGTCGGTGAGATTGCGGCTGGCAAGGCCCTTGACCTCGCCGCGCACCTGCGCAGGCAGATCGATCGGATAGTCGGGCAGCGGGAAAAGCGGTTCCGCACCGGGTGTTTCGTCCACCGGTACGATCTCTGCCCATGCGGATTTCAGTCCATAGTCGTCTGAGCCCTTGTAGCGGATTTCGAGTGCGCCATTGGCGCTGCGGCGGGGTTCACCGTCAAAAGCAATCCTTGGCGGCTGGTCTGGCAGCAGCCGGATGTCGATCCGCCGATCACCGATCAGCAATGCCCCGTCGCGGGAGAGCCTGAGGCTGAGACTTTGAACGTCGCCGGCGCTTGCCGAAGGTTCCTTTGTCGGCGTCAGGGGCTGAGGGTCTGCAACCCCGGCTGGCTGAAAGCGGATGCTCTCCGGCATGCCTTCGCCGCTCTTTCGCACGGTCAGCATCGAAAATTGCGGTATGGCCGGTACCGTCTCGCCTTCCTTGAGCGTCAGCGCCGGTTTTCCGGTATAGGCGGGTGGCGTGACCCAGATATCGGTGCGCAGCCCTATCGTCTGTGGACCCGGATGATTGCGGAAGGCATCGCTGAAGCGCCCGGCATCACCCGAAAATGAAAAGGCAAAGGCAAGCGCGAAGGTGAGGGCAGGGATTGCCCTTAGTCCAAGAGGATCATGCAGGCTGATATCCGGCCGCGGCGAGCCCGGATCCAGCCGACCCAACAGACCCGCCATTCGCGCCCGGTGCCGCGCCCACAAGGCGCGCGCAAAGACCGTTTCCGTAACAGGCTCATCATCCTGGACCACAAGGGCCTGATGCGGCAGCGCATTCTGGATTTCCAGGCGCCGGTCGACAGCCGCCTTTTTCGGCCAGCGCAGCGAGAGAAAGGGCAGAAGGCTAGCCAGGAAGGAGAAGATCAGCCCGAAGACGAAAACCCAGCGCAGCCAGTCCGGCAGGCTGCGGAAAAAGCCGAACCATGCAGCAGAGAGAAAAAGGGAGGCAATGGATAGCGGTGCAATCAGATGCGGCAGCGCGTCTTCCAGCAGAAGTGCAAGCCCCGCCCGTGCACGCGCAACCGCGATGCGCTTTGCCAGCGCCTTCTCGTCTGCCTCCTGCCGCACCGGGTCCATCCACGTCCTTTCCGTCATCCGCGAAGCGGATCAGGCCTGTGTTTCGAATGAGGATAGCATTCTTTGTGGCGAAGACGAGGGCAGGTTGCCCTTTGGCCCTTGAAAATCACCGGGCCAAAGTTTCGGGATCACGCCAGCCAGTCCGGCACCGAATCGAGCCCGATCAGCTCTTCATAGCTGGGGCGCTTGCGGATCACGTGGAAGCGGTCGCCGCTCACCAGCACTTCCGGCACCAGACGGCGGGTGTTGTAGGTGCCAGCCTGCACCGCGCCATAGGCACCGGCAGAACCGACCGCCATCAGATCACCGGTCTTCGGCATCGCCATTTCGCGATCCTGGGCGAGGTAGTCCCCGGTTTCGCAGACCGGACCGACCACATCCGCCTTGATCCGCGGTGCATTGGCAGCGGTGAGTGTTACGGGCCGTACCTCGTGATAGGCCTCGTAAAGCGTGGGGCGGATCAGGTCGTTCATCGCGGCGTCGACGATCACGAATGTCTTTTCGCCGCCATCCTTCACGTAGATGACTTCGGTCACCAGAATACCGGCATTGCCGACGATCAGGCGCCCCGGCTCGGCGACGATCTTGCAATCGAGGCCCTTGAGCTGGTTCTTCACCGTGCTGGCATAGGCATCGGGCAGCGGCGGGGGATTATTGTCTTCGCGGTAGGGAATGCCGAGCCCGCCGCCGATATCCACATGCTCGATCAGGTGGCCATCGGCCCTAAGCGTATCCACGAGTTCGCGCAGCAGCTTGAACGCATCGTCAAACGGCTGCAGATCGGTGATCTGGCTGCCGATATGCATGTCGATGCCGGTTACCTGAATGCCGGGAAGGGTGGCGGCATGGGCATAGACAGCGCGCGCCCGCTCCCAGGAAATACCGAACTTGTTTTCCTTCTTGCCGGTCGAGATCTTGGCATGCGTGCGGGCATCCACATCCGGATTGATGCGGAAAGACACCGGTGCCTTCTTGCCCATCAGAAGGGCGCGGCGGTTCAGCACTTCGAGCTCGGGTTCGGATTCGACATTGAAGCAGTAGATTCCGGCATGCAGCGCCAGATCCATTTCGGATACGGTCTTGCCGACGCCCGAAAACATGATCTTCGAAGCCGGAAAGCCAGCGGCCAGCGCCCGGCGAAGCTCGCCTTCGGAAACCACATCGACGCCTGCGCCAAGCCGCGCCAGCGTCTTCAGCACGGCCTGGTTGGAATTGGCCTTCATCGCATAGCAGGTGAGGTTGTCCACATCGCCGAAGGCCTCGGAAAACACCCGGTAATGACGCTCCAGCGTCGCTGTCGAATAGCAGTAGAAAGGGGTACCAACCTGATCGGCAATCTCTGTGACCGGCACATCTTCCGCAAAGAGAACGCCGTCGCGATAGTCAAAATGGTTCACGGGCTTGGGGACCTGTCGTTAAGGGATCACAGAAGCGGATCAAGCACGAAATGCTTGTCTTCCACCGGCGGCAATGCCTGGTTTTTCTTGCCGTATTTGTCCTGGCTTTTTGCGGCCACACTTGGCGGGTCGAGGTCACCCTTGCGGCCACAGCCGGAAAGCGCCAGCCCGGCTGCGAGCAAAAGCGCCAGCGGCAGAAGCATCTTGGTCGTGTTCGGCATGGGCAACCTCGTTGAATAGTTCCTGCGGGCCTTGGCAGCCGGTTCTAATGGAAAACCGGGCCGGGGGAAAGGGTCGCTCTGTCAGAGCCGCTTCTGCCAATAGGCAATCTGCGCGCGGACTTGTGAGGGAGCGGTGCCGCCAAAGCTCTGGCGCGAGGCAACCGAAGCCTCGACGGTCAAAACGGAATAAATGCCGTTGTTGATGACCGGATTGATGGCCTTCAGCTCGTCGAGTGTCAGTTCCGACAGCGTGCAGCCGCGTTTTTCGGCAAGGGCAACCGCGCGCCCGGTTATGTGATGGGCCTCGCGGAAGGGCAGACCTGCCTCGCGCACCAACCAGTCCGCAAGGTCGGTTGCGGTGGAATAGCCGGAGCCGGCGGCCTCCTTCATCCGGTCGGTGCGAACCGTAAGATCGAGCATCATCCCTGTCATGGCGGCAAGTGCCAGTTCCAGGCTTTCGGCCGCATCGAAGACCTGTTCCTTGTCTTCCTGCATGTCCTTGGAATAGGCAAGCGGCAGGCCTTTCATCACGGTCAGAAGCGCGATCAGCGAGCCGTTGATGCGGCCGGTCTTGGCACGCACCAGCTCGGCTGCATCCGGATTCTTCTTCTGCGGCATGATCGAGGAGCCCGTGGAAAAGGCATCCGAAAGCCGGATGAAACCAAACTGCGGTGTGCTCCAGATCACGATTTCTTCCGCCAGCCGCGACAGATGCGTGGCGGTAATCGCCGCGACCGAAAGGAATTCCAGCGCGAAATCGCGGTCTGAAACCGTGTCGATCGAGTTGCGGGTCGGCTCGCGAAAGCCCAGCGCCGATGCGGTCATGTGCCGGTCAATCGGATAGGGTGTGCCGGCAAGGGCTGCCGCACCGATCGGGCTTTCGTCGAGGTGCTCGATCGCGTGGCGCACGCGCTCGCGGTCACGCCCGAACATTTCCACATAGGCCATGCAATGGTGGCCAAAGGTCACGGGCTGGGCCGTCTGCAGATGGGTAAATCCTGGCATTACGGTTTCGGCATGTTCTTCGGCGCGCGTCAGGAACGCGGAAATCAGTTTGGTCAGCGCCGTTTCCGTGCGCTTCAGCTCCGCCTTCACCCAAAGACGGAAATCAAGCGCTACCTGATCATTGCGCGAGCGGGCGGTATGCAGGCGTCCGGCGGCCGCGCCGATCAGGTTTGCAAGGCGCGCTTCCACATTCATGTGGATGTCTTCGAGCTTGCGCGAGAAGGTGAACGTGCCCGCCTCGATCTCGCCGCGGATGGTGGTCAGACCTGCGACAATCTGGTCGCGGTCACTCTCCGTAATGATGCCCTGTTTGGCCAGCATGGTGGCATGGGCAATCGATCCGGTGATGTCTTCGGCATAGAGCTTCTTGTCGAAGTCGATGGAGGCATTTATCTCCTCCATGATGGCATCCGGTCCGGAGGCGAAACGCCCGCCCCACATCTGGTTGGAAGCCTGATTGTCCGAACTGCCGTTTGCCATGCCTGTTTATCCTGGAGCCTGAAATGACCTCGAAAAAGCCCGTCGGCCTTCGCCCTGTCCTGTTGATCGCCGCAGCCCTTGCGGCGGGCGCAATTGCCGGTTCCGCAGCGGTATACGTGAAGGGCATGGGGTCTGGCAATGGCATAGCCCAACCGCAGAAGTTTGCCGGTCTCGGGGCGGATTGCCCGATCGCACCGGCGAAGAAAACCGCCCTTGGCGCCGCAGCAAAGGGGGAGGTTGCGGCCATGACCATTGCCGATCAGCCGCGCACGCTGGATGGCCTTTCCTTCAAGGGGCCGGACGGACGCGACCGGTCGCTCAAGGATTTTGGCGGCAAGACGGTGCTGATGAATATCTGGGCCACCTGGTGCTTCCCCTGCCGCGAGGAAATGCCGGCGCTGGACCGGCTCCAGAATGCGCGCGGCGGCAATGATTTCGAGGTCGTTGCCGTCAATATCGATACGGGCGGCGATGAAAAGCCGAAGGCCTTTTTCTCTGAGACCGGAATCAAGAGCCTTGCCTATTATCGCGACAGTTCGATGGGTGTCTTCAATGCGCTGAAGAAGGAGGGTCTTGCGATGGGCCTGCCGGTAACCCTGCTGATCGACGGAAAGGGTTGTGTGCTCGGTTCGATGAATGGTCCCGCCAAATGGGACAGTCCGGACGCGGCGGCGCTGATCGAGGCAGCGGCGAAATAGGGAATTTCAGGGAAAACGCCCCTCATCCGGCTGCCGCCACCTTCTCCCCATTGTCATGGGGAGAAGGACGCAAGAGATCAGTTGTTGTGCTTCCTTCTCCCCGTAAAACGGGGAGAAGGTTCCTGCAGGGGGATGAGGGGCAATCAGGGTTGAACGGCTAATCAGCCGGATCAGCGCGTCGGAACCGGGACCTCGCCGCGGTAATCATAGAAGCCGCGACCGGATTTGCGACCGAGCCAGCCGGCTTCGACATATTTCACAAGAAGCGGGCAAGGGCGGTACTTGCTGTCGGCAAGGCCGTCATGCAGCACCTGCATGATCGAAAGGCAGGTGTCGAGACCGATGAAATCGGCAAGCTGCAGCGGACCCATCGGATGGTTGGCCCCGAGGCGCATGGCGGTATCGATGGCTTCGACCGTGCCGACACCTTCATAAAGCGTATAGATCGCCTCGTTGATCATCGGCAGAAGGATGCGGTTGACGATGAAGGCCGGGAAGTCTTCTGCAACCGTTACGGTTTTTTCGAGCGTGTTGACGAATTCGCGGGCCGCCTTGAAGGTTTCCTCCCCGGTCGCAATGCCGCGCACCAGTTCCACCAGCTTCATCACCGGAACCGGGTTCATGAAGTGAATGCCCATGAAGCGTTCGGCCCGGTCTGTGGAAGAGGCCAGGCGCGTGATGGAAAGCGACGAGGTGTTGGTGGCAAGGATCGCCTCGGGCTTCAGCACCGGACAGACCTGCGCATAGATCTTGCGCTTCACCTGCTCATCTTCGGTCGCGGCCTCGATCACCAGATCCGCATTGGCAAGATCATTGACGTCGGCTGAGGCAGTGATGCGCGAAAGGGCCTGGTTGCGGGCCTCGTCTGTCATCTTGCCGGAGGAAACCTGCCGGGCGAGATTGCCGTTGATGGTGGCAAGCGCCGGTTCGATCCGCTCCTTGGAAACATCGTAGATGTGAACCTTGTAGCCCGCCAGCGCCGAGACATGGGCAATGCCGCACCCCATCTGGCCCGCGCCGATGATACCAATGTTCCTGATCATGACGACCTCCTGAACCGCGGACCTTCGCGTCCGTCCCTTTACCAAGGAATATGCCGGGCCCATGGATGAGCCCGGCAAGAGTGATAGTCTGGTGTCAAGCGATTGACCAGCCCCCACTTTGGATGAAGCGGAGGCTTTTACAGGAAAGGCTCAGAGAGCCTTTTCGAGTTCCGGCAGGGCTTCGAAGATATCGGCGACGAGACCGTAATCGGCAACCTGGAAGATCGGGGCTTCCTCGTCCTTGTTGATCGCGACGATGACCTTCGAGTCCTTCATGCCGGCGAGATGCTGGATCGCGCCGGAAATGCCGCAAGCGATGTAGAGCTGCGGAGCGACGACCTTGCCGGTCTGGCCCACCTGCCAGTCGTTCGGGGCATAGCCCGCATCAACGGCTGCGCGCGAGGCACCGACGGCTGCACCGAGCTTGTCGGCAACCGGCAGGATCACTTCCTTGAACTTTTCAGACGAGCCAACGGCGCGGCCACCCGAAACGATGATCTTGGCGGAAGTCAGTTCCGGACGGTCGGACGACGACAGTGCGTCGGCAACATGGGCGGAAAGGCCCGGGTTGCCAGCCGAAGAGATGGTCTCAACCGCAGCCGAACCGTTTGCTTCCGCCGAGGCGAAGGAAGCGGTGCGCACGGTGATCACCTTCTTGGCATCGGTGGTCTGCACGGTCTGGATCGCGTTGCCGGCATAGATCGGACGCTTGAACGTGTCTGCCGAAACCACTTCGATGATTTCCGAGACCTGCATGACGTCGAGAAGCGCGGCGACGCGCGGCATCACGTTCTTGGCAACCGAGGTTGCGGCCGCGATGATCGTGTCGTAGGAACCGGCCAGCGATACAATGAGGGCGGCGAGCGGTTCAGCCAGATTGTTGGCGAGGTCATCGCCTTCGGCGAGCAGCACCTTCGAAACGCCGGAAAGCTTGGCAGCAGCGGCAGCCGCCGCGGATGCGCCCTTGCCGGCCACCAGCACATGCACGTCGCCACCGATCTTTGCGGCAGCCGAAAGCGCCTTCGCGGTCTGGTCGGAGACGGAGTTGTTGTCGTGTTCTGCGAGAAGCAGGATAGCCATGTGAATGTTCTCCCGATCAGAATTCTTAGATTACGCCAGCTTCGGTCTTGAGCTTTTCGACAAGCTCGGCAACCGACTTGACCTTGACGCCAGCCTTGCGGCCGCCGGGTTCTTCGGTCTTCAGCACCTTGAGGCGGGCGGCCGTGGAAACGTTGAAATCGGCCGGGCTCTTCTTGTCGAGCGGCTTCTTCTTCGCCTTCATGATGTTCGGCAGCGAGGCATAGCGCGGCTCGTTGAGGCGCAGGTCCGTGGTGACCACTGCCGGAAGCTTGATCTCGATGGTCTGGAGACCGCCGTCCACTTCGCGGGTCACGGTTGCCTTGTCAGCGCCGATCTCGACCTTCGAGGCAAAGGTGCCTTGGGCCCAGCCGAGCAGGGCTGCGAGCATCTGGCCGGTCTGGTTGGCATCGTCATCGATCGCCTGCTTGCCGACGATGATCAGGCCCGGCTGTTCGGCCTCGGCCACACCCTTGAGGATCTTGGCAACGGCGAGCGGCTCCACCGTATCGTCGGTCTCCACCAGAACGGCGCGGTCGGCACCCATCGCAAGCGCGGTGCGCAGCGTCTCTTCGGCCTTGGCCGGGCCGATGGAAACGACCACGACTTCTTCAGCCTTGCCGGCTTCCTTCAGGCGCAGCGCTTCCTCGACCGAGATTTCGTCGAAGGGGTTCATCGACATCTTGACGTTCGCAAGCTCAACGCCCGAGCCATCCGGCTTCACGCGGATCTTGACGTTGTAATCGACGACGCGCTTCACGGGTACGAGGATTTTCATGGAGTCCTTCCTTCAAAAACTGGTCGGCGGGAAAATGCGCCATAAAGCGCCGCGTTGATGGTCAATGGGCGACATGGAACCGCGCTTTTTCCCCTTGCGCGGCCCGTTTGGCGAAGCTGGCGAGCGCAAAGGCCCGAGTTTCGCAATCGGATTTAAAACGGCAGCCTCGTGTCGTCAACGGGCGAAAGGCGCAAGAAAACTTGGCCCTGAGTGAAGAATTACCGACCCCAATGCGGTCCTTCGTCCGATTTCTGATCCGGGCTTCTGTCGCTGTCGTCTGTTTGCGCCATCTGCTCGACACGCTTTTTCAAGCTATCCAGGTGCGGCAGGATGTTGCGGTCGAAAAGCGGAACGCCGGGACGGCGCAGCACCAGCACCAGCAGGCCGCCTGCGAAGATGCCGCCGACATGGGCAGCAAAAGAGACGCCCTCGCCGCCGGAAAACAGGAGGGAATAGAACTGCTGCCCCACCCAGAAGAGGAGCGGCACGAAGGCCGGCAGCGGCAGCGGTATGCCAAACAGCACCAGGACCCAGAGCCGCACATGCGGGTGCAGAAGCGCATAGGCGACGATCACCCCGGATATCGCGCCGGAAGCCCCGATCAGCGGGGCTTGCGGGTCACTCGTCAGCATCTGGTGGACGAACGCACCGGCGGCGGCACAGGCGAGATAGAAGACGAGGAATTTCAGGTGCCCCATCGCATCTTCGACATTGTCGCCGAAAATATAGAGGAACAGCATGTTGAGCCCGACATGCAGGAAACTGCCATGCAGGAAGGCATAGGTGATGTAGCTCAGATCCGGTGGCACCAGCTGAAGGTCGACAGGCAAGGACGCCTGATGGGTGACGAGGGCCGGGATGAAGCCGAAGACGAGGGTGGCCCGGTTGCCAAGCTCCGCCATCGCTTCGGGCGCAAGCAGGGCATAGACGGCAAAATTCACGAGGATCAGCAGCCGGGTCACATAGGGTGCCCGGATGTGCTTCAGCGCATTGGCATCATGAAGCGGGATCAACATGCCCGTCACCCTTCTGCGTCGCTATGCCGCGCCGCCCCTTGCCCGTTCCCGGGCCTGTTTCAGCGGTTCTTGCCCGGCACCCAGAGCACATCGCCCTTGCCGAGATCATTCACATGGCGTCCGGCGACAAACAGGAAATCGGAGAGCCGGTTGATATACTGGATCGCTTCCGGGCTCACGGTTTCATCCGGCTCGCGCGACAGGGCCACCATGATGCGCTCGGCCCGGCGGGTCACGGTGCGGGCGAGATGCAGATAGGCCGCGGCCGCAGTGCCTCCGGGCAGGACGAAGGATGTCAGCGGCGAAAGATCAGCGTTCAGCCGGTCGATATCCGTTTCCAGCCGGGTCACCTGGGCGCTGACGATCCGCAGTGGTTCCCATTCCAGCGGCTTTCCGGTTTCCGGTGTTGCGAGATCCGCGCCAAGATCGAAGAGGTCGTTCTGGATCTGCTCGAGCATGCTGTCGAGTGTCCGGGTGTCGCGCGTGTGCAGGCGCACGATGCCAATCACGCTGTTGGCTTCATCCACCGTGCCATAGGCCTCGACGCGAAGGTCATGCTTCACCCGGCGCGGCCCGGAGACCAGAGCGGTTGTGCCGTTGTCGCCGGTCCGGGTGTAGATCTTGTTGAGCTTCACCATGTCAGCGTCCGCCGCCCGTCAGCCAGAGCGTCAGCATGATCAGCGCCACGGCTATCGCCTGCAGGATGACGCGCATCTGCATCAGCTTGTTGGAGAGGTTGGCATTTTCCCCCTTCATCATGTTGAACAGTCCCCGGACGAGGACGATTGCGACAAGGCCCATGACGATGAGGGCAAGAACGGTCGTGACACCAGACATGCAGGCAAACCTTCGCGTTGCAAATTTCAATCGAACCGGCGCAGAACCCGGTAGAACAGGTCTGCAGGCAGGAGTTTTTTCAGGAAATAGCCCTGTTTGGCCGGCTTTGTTACCAGATAATGAGGGCGCGGCCGCTCGGAAATCAAGGCATGCTTCAGAACTTTGTAAACCGCCTCAGGCCCAAGCTTGTGCTTGTTGATCGGGCCTGACCCATCCAGACGGGCCAGTTCGCGGCGATAGGCGGCCGCATGTACCGAGCCATCCACATCGATCTGGCCCCGGATCATGTTGAGCGCGGTCGCGGTGAATTTGGAGGTGATCGGGCCGGGTTCGATCAGGCTGACAAAGATGCCGGAGCCTTCGAGCTCCATGCGCAGCGTCAGGCTCAGGCCTTCCAGCGCGAATTTGGAGGCCGTGTAGGCGCCGCGCCAGCGATAGGGCACAAGGCCAAGGATTGAGGAACATTGCACGATGCGGCCAGAACCGGCCTTGCGCATATGGGGTATGACCCGGCGCGTCAGATCATGCCAGCCGAACAGATTGGTCTCGAACTGGGCGCGCAGCGCCTCCACCGGCAGGTCTTCCACCGCGCCGGGCTGGCCATAGGCGCCGTTGTTGAAGAGGGCATCCACGCGCCCGCCGGTTCTTGCCGCCACGTCGTCCACCAGTTGCGCGATGCTTTGCGGATCGCGGTAATCCATCAGGAAGGTCTCGATACCATCGTTTTCGAGGCTTTCGCGGTCCTCTTCGCGGCGCACGGTGGCAAAGACCCGCCAGCCATCCTGTTTCAGCGCGCGGGCGCAATAGGCGCCGATGCCGGTTGAGGTGCCGGTGACGATGATCGTCTTTCGATTGTCTGACATCTCTGCCTTCCTGTACAAATGCGGTTCGACTTCCCATATTCGCGGCAACGGGGCCTCTTGGCCAGTCTTTGCCTGACACCCCTGCCGGAGTGGAAATGATCAGCTTTTTGAGGATTGTCTACCGCGTTGTCTACGATGCCATCTATCATTTTACCGAAGACGACGGCTGGGCGATGGCGAGCCATGTGGCGCTTTCCACCCTGCTTGCGGTTTTCCCCTTCCTGATTTTCGGCACAACACTAGCGACCTATCTGGGGGCCGACCGCTTTTCCGAAACGGCGGTGCATTTGATTTTCGATACCTGGCCGCCGTCGATCGCCAAGCCGATCTCCGACGAGGTGCGGGCGGTCCTGACCATTCCGCGCGGCGGGCTTCTGACGATTTCCGTGCTCGCGGCCGCCTATTTTGCGTCCAATGGCGTGGAGGCGGTGCGGGTCTCGCTCAATCGGGCCTACCGGATCGTCGAGACGCGGCGCTGGTATCTGACCCGCGTGCTCAGCCTTTTCTGGGTGCTTGCAGCGGTTCTTTCTTTCACGGCGATCTCGATCCTGCTGGTGGCGGTGCCGGTGGCGCTTGCCTTTGCCGAGCAGAAATTTCCCTGGCTCAAGGAGCCGCTGGCCATCATCTCGAGCTGGCGTGTCTATGGCACACTCGGCCTGCTGGTGGTCGGTGTCACCGTCGCGCATCTGTGGCTGCCAGCGGGAAAGCGGCGGCTGCGCGATGTTGCCCCCGGCGTGGTGCTGACGCTGATGGCCTGGCTGGTGGGTGCCATCCTGTTTGCCTATTACATCCAGACCTTCGCCAATTATGCCCGTACCTATGCCGGTCTTGCCTCGCTGATGATCGCGCTGGTCTTTCTCTATATCACGGCGGTGATTTTCATTCTGGGCGCCGAGTTCAATGCCGCCATGCTGAAATACCGGGTGTTCCAGCGGCTTTTGCCCTCAGGTTCCAGCCGCAGGCGGGAGGCCGACGAGGCGGCGGATATCTGAGGGGTTCGCTCCTTCGGCCCGAAGGTTTGCAAGAGCGGTTGACCCCTCGCTTTTCGAAAGCTTGCGGCCATCTGCCCCGAGAACGAGCCGGTGATGGTGATAACGGGGCTCGGGCAGGTCAAGCAGCACCTGCAACAGACGCTGCACGGCGGTTGCCTCATAGAGGTCAAGCCCCCGGACCACGTCCGTGATGCCTTGGGCGGCATCATCCACGACCACCGAGAGCGTATAGCTTCCCGGCGCATCCGAGCGCGAGAGCACCACATCGCCCCAGCGGGCCGGATCGGCGGCTATCATCCGTTCCTCGGCCATTCCGGTTTCCCGCCAGAAAAGCGGCTTGCCGATCCGGGCAAGCGCCTTTGCCATGTCGAGCCGGAGCGCATGTTTTTCGCCACGATCCAGAAGCCGCTGGCGATCTGCCGGATCCCGGTTGCGATCAAGATCCGGATAAAGGAGGGCTCCATCCGGATCCCGGGGCCAGCTGGTTCCCGACCGCGCCTCTTCTTCCGCGGTGAGCGTCTTCACCGCTCCGCGCGTGAGGAATGCCGGATAGACAAGACCGATTGCCGCAAGCTTTTGCAGGGCTTCCTGATAGCGCGGCAGGTGCTCGGACTGGCGGATCGGTGGCCGGTCCGGGTGAAGGCCAAGCCAGGCAAGATCTTCCAGCATCTGCCTCTCGAAATCCGGCGTGCAACGGCTCCGGTCGATATCCTCGATGCGGATCAGAAACAGCCCGCCTGTCGCCCGCGCCATATCGTGGTTCAGAAAGGCGGACAGTGCATGGCCGAGATGCAGCCGCCCGTTCGGGCTCGGTGCAAAGCGGAAGACGGGTTGTTGACGGTCGGCGCGGGGCATGCTCCCTTCTGCCACGGATCGGATGCCCGGCGAAAGGGGGACGATATGCCGCCTTTTGCCGAGGCTCTCGATGATCTTGCGCGCCGGGATGAAACCCTTCGGCCGCTGATCAGCCGTTGCGGCCCGCTGCCGGAGCGGCCGGGGCTTGCCGGCTTTGCCGGACTTGCCAATGTCGTCGTGTCCCAGCTCGTCTCCCGCGCCAGTGCCACGGCCATCTGGAACCGCCTTCTGGATCAGACCGGGCCGCTGAGTGCCGAAGCCTGCCTTGTCTCGCTGCGAGGCGAGGGGCCGCGCCTGGGGCTCACCGCGGCGAAGGCCGATACGCTGGTCAGGGTCGCCGAAGCGGTGGTTGACGGCAGGCTCGATCTTCAGTCTCTCGTCCGCATGAAGGCGGATGCCGCCCTTGCCCGTCTGACCGCGATCAAGGGTATCGGGCGCTGGACGGCGGAGGTGCATCTGCTCTTCAATGCCGGGCATCCGGATATCTTCCCGGCGGGCGACCTTGCACTGCGCGCCGCCTTTGCCCACGCCTTCGAGCTTGAAGAACGGCCGGAAAGCCCGATGCTCGCCGCCCATGCGCTGCGCTGGTCGCCGAACAGGTCCGTGGCCGCCCGGCTTTTCTGGTCCTATTACGGCCAGTTCGTGCGGCCCGGGCCAGACATTTTGCCCTGAATTTACAAGCACGTGAAAAACATGCGCGTCAGGCTTCACAAGCCTGTCACAAGCGACTTAGTATAGCTTTCAGGAAAGCAGAATCGATCAGGAGCATGACCTTGACGATTGCAGTATCCCCGCAGGCCCTGCCAGCTCTCGTACTGAATGCTGACTACCGGCCCTTGAGTTATTATCCCTTGTCGTTGTGGTCCTGGCAGGACGCGATCAAGGCGGTCTTCCTCGACCGGGTGAACATCATCGCCGAATATGAGCATTCGGTTTCCTCACCCTCCTTTTCCATGCGTCTGCCAAGCGTCGTTTGTCTGAAGACCTATGTGCAGCCGTCCCGCCACCCGGCCTTTACCCGTTTCAACGTGTTCCTGCGCGACAAGTTCGAATGCCAGTATTGCGGCTCCCATGATGATCTGACCTTCGATCACGTGCGCCCCCGCGCCAAAGGTGGGGAGACAACCTGGGAAAATGTGGTCGCGGCCTGTTCGCCCTGCAATCTGCGCAAGGGCTCCAAGCTGCCGCATCAGGCAGGCATGTTCCCGCACCAGAAGCCCTATCGCCCGACGGTGCAGGACCTCCACAACAATGGTCGTCTGTTCCCGCCCAACTATCTGCATGAAAGCTGGATGGACTATCTCTACTGGGACAGCGAGCTGCAGCCCTAAAAGGCGGTCCTCAGCGCTTCAGGCCCTTGGCGGCGATGGCGGCAAGGACAAGGCTTGCAATCACATTCCATCCGGCAAAGGAAAGGCCTAGCACGCGCAGCGCTGCATCCGTGCAGGATGGGCCTTTGACCGCGTTGAGGTCATTCAGCAGATTGCCAGCATCCTGCGTCACGCCATTGGCACTGGTCGCGCAGGTGGCCGGACCTTCCCAGAAATGCCATTCCACGCCGGAATGATAGACACCCATGCCGGCACCCACCACCATCAGCACCCCGACCACAGCGACGAGAAGCTTTGTTACCCAGGCCGGCCCGCCGAAACGCGCGTTGAGCACGGCAAGCACGGCAAGCGGAATGCCGTAATAATAGGGCTGGCGTTGCAGCAGGCAGAGCGCGCAGGGGATATAGCCACCGATGTGCTCGAAGCCGAGTGCACTGCCAACCGTTGCGGCCATTCCGAGCGCCAGTACAGCAGGTGTCTGCCAGCTCGCCTTTGCGGGCGCGGTTTCAGGTGCCATATCCTGCATTCTGGTTTTCCTTTCTGCCTCAATGGGCAAGAAGCTTGTAGGCGACATAAAGGGCGATGAGAGCCGCCGCAGCAATACCCGCAATCATGCCCAGCCGTTCCTCGATGAACACCCGGATTGGCGCGCCATAGCGTCGCAGCAGATAGGCCAGCGCAAAGAACCGTGCGCCGCGTGCCAGAACGGCCGAGACAATGAACAGCCCCAGCGGAATATGAGCCACGCCGGAGAGGATCGTAACCACCTTGATTGGCGGCAGATGCGCCAGGCCGGATGTGACCAGCAACAGAAGCATCGTGGTATAATCCACCGAGGCGCTCAATTGCCGGAACGCATCGAGCTTTCCGTAGAATTCGAGGATCGGCCGCGCCAGGGCCTCGAAGGCATAATAGCCGAGGAACCATCCGGCAATGCCGCCAAGCACGGAGGCAACCGTGGCAATCAGCGCATAGCGCCAGGCTTTTTCCGGCCGGGCGAGTGCCATCGGCAGGAACAGCACATCTGCCGGAACGAGGAACACCGAGCTTTCCACAAAGGCAATCACCGCCAGCCATATTTCCGCCGAAGGGCGGGCGGCAAGCGAAAGTGTCCAGTCATAAAGGCGGCGAAGCATGGTCTGTCCCGATCTGTTCCGTGTCCGGCCCGCTTTTAAGGGGACGAGGCAAGGCTGTAAATGGCAGAGCGCCGTGGCACGGGCTGACACTTGCGTGATGAACCCCTTGTGGAGCACGCGGCTCAGCCCCGGCTCATCCCGGAATTTCCGGTTGACCCCGCCAGCCCGCACCGTATATTCCCGCCCAAGCTTACCCTCGGTGCCTGCCCCATTGGCGGAACTGGTAGACGCGCTCGACTCAAAATCGAGTTCCGAAAGGAGTGCTGGTTCGATTCCGGCATGGGGCACCACAATACCTTCCGCAGACGTCCAGCAAAGTTCGTAACCGTCTGAAAAATCAATAAAAATCAATGAATACGCGCCCGGAACCGTCCTCCGAAGTCCATTAGCGTATGCTTGCGTCCTGAAGAAATGTTGGTATCCTTGTTGGTATCGCAGAACATACCAACAGCCGCATACCAACAGGATACCAACATGGCGCTGACGGATTTTGCAATTCGGGCTGTGAAGCCGGCAGACAAGATTCAGAAAATTTCTGACGGTGAAGGGCTGCAGTTATGGGTAATGCCGGCCGGTTCAAAACTGTGGCGCTGGGCCTATCGCTACAACGGCCAACAGAAAACACTGGCTTTGGGCGCCTATCCGGAAATCACCTTGGCCGAAGCCCGAAGAAAACGGGACGAGGCGAAGGCCCTGCTCGCCTCGGGCATCGATCCCGGCCTGCAGCGCAAGCTGGACAAGATCACCAGGGCCATCTCCGATGCCGTGACGTTTGACAGCGTAGCCGAGGAGTATCTCGCCAAGAAAATGCGTGAAGGCCTGGCCGCAAGCACGGTGAAGCGTCTTCGCGCGCAATTGCGCCTTGTCAGTCCCGCCTTCGGTAACCGGCCGATTGCGGACATCACCATTCCCGAAGTGCTGGTGGCGCTGCAGAAGATTGACGCGCGCGGCACCCATGAAATGGCGACACGCACCAAGGAGCTTTGCGGCGCAATCTTCCGCTTCGCCATGGCAACGGGGCGCCGGATGGATGATCCGACCCAGGCACTGAAGAATGCGCTGACCAACCATAAGGTGAAGCACCGCGCGGCCATCCTTGACCCTGCCGCCTTCGGTGCCCTGCTGCGCGCCATTGATGACAGCGATGTGCAGCAGACAACGAAAGCCGCGCTGAAGCTTCTGGCGCTTGTCTTTTCGCGGCCCGGCGAATTGCGAAATGCCGAATGGCAGGAATTCGATCTGGAAAAGGCCATCTGGCGCATTCCGGCAGGCCGCATGAAAATGCGGCGGGAGCACCAGATCCCGCTCTCGCGGCAGGCGCTCGAGATCCTGAAAGACCTTCGCGCCTTCAACGGCGATGGCAAATATCTGTTTCCCGGCAATCGCAGCTATCAGCGTCCGATCAGCGAAAACACGCTCAACGCCGCGCTTCGCCGCATGGGCTATGACAAGGATCAGGTCACCGCCCACGGCTTTCGCGGCACCGCTTCGACCCTGCTCAATGAAAGCGGCCGTTTCTCGCCGGATGCGATCGAGCGCAGCCTCGCGCATCAGGATCATGACGAAATCAGCCGCGCCTATAACAGTGGCGCCTACTGGAACGAGCGGGTGACCATGGCGCAATGGTGGGCAGACCATCTGGATGTGTTGCGCGAAGGCGGAAAGGTGATTGCCATGGCAGGGAAGCGGAAAACACCACCTTCCTGTTGAGGTCGGACTCTGAAAGCGAAGCGGGCTTGACTCTGATTATGAATGAGAACAAAATGGGAACATTCTCCCATTTAGGAGAGTTGCCCTAACACTCATCCAAAAGGATAACGGCCATGCCCGCACTGGCTGATGCACAACTGCGTCTTGATCTTCCGTCCTCCGAATATCACCGGACTGAACACGCGCTGGACCCGATCGATGCGGCGCTTGCCTATCATGATGGTGACTACCGGGCCGCCATCGACTGCCTTTTGAAGGACGTGGTCTTCCTCAAGGAAGAACTCTTCATTGCCGAACGGATGCTCAGCAAGGGCATGGGGAGAAGCTGGGCCCCGCGCTATGAACGGGAGCTTGAGGCGTGAGACACGCAAAGGGCATCGCGCTTGTGCCGCCTCCCGGTTTGCTCAAACTCCAGTGACTGGACCTGCAAGCTTTGGAGGCGGAGCAGCTTGACGAAGCCAAGGCGGCGAAGGTTAAGTTGAAACAGGCCTGCCAAAGCGAAACTTGCTTGCCTGTCGATGGAATGGCAAGTATTTTCAATTTTTGATTGCATCTCGGCAAGGGGCATATGGAAACGATCCGTCATCAGGAATCGTCACGGGGTTCCGTGATCATGGTGGGCTTGGCTTTCGTCGTTCTTGCGGCGTTCCGGCGCATTCCCATCCCGATAATGAATTTCGACCTTCTTCCACCGAATCCTCGTTACATCGAGGCTGGCTCCCAGGTGTGGTCATCGCTTTTCGCGCTGGGAACCGTTCCCCTTCTTTCGGCGCTTCTACTCGCGGAGCTCGTGAAGCTGGTCTTGCCGCAACAGGCAGTCCGAGGCGGCAGTATCCGCCTTGGCCGCTTGCTCGTCGGGATCGTTGCCCTGCTTTTCACCGTCTTTCAGGGTTATGGGCTTGTGACCGGTTTGGCGGCGCATGACATTGTGCGCAATGGCGTTGATTCCTTGGTCGCCGCTTTGGCGTGCTATGCAGGCGTGACGGCCGTGCTCATCTGGCTGTCCGATGAAATCCGCCTGCCGGGTCTTGAGAATGGCATTTGGCTGCTTCTCGTGATTCCCTTTCTTGATGCCTTGCCGCGGGATCTCGTTTCTGCCTTTGAATTTTTCCGTTCGAGTGGCATGCCTGCGGGGTTTTTCCTGCTGGCCGCCGGCGCCACGTCGGCTGCGGTTGTGATGGTGATTTTGCTGAACAACCTTATGATGGGGGTTGGGCGTAAGGGCCAGACGGCGGTTGATATCCCCCTGGAAATTCTGCTGTGGCCGCCCTTCCTTGCCAGCGTGGTTACAAACCTGCTGATGATGGTGCCGATCTACGCCTTGTCCGGCTTGATGGAAGCCGCTCCATGGGTCTTTGCGATTTTGGGTTCAGCGTCCAACTGCCTTCTCATTCCTATCATCGTTTACGGTTATATGCGGCGACAGCCTGCCGACCGACGCGAGGCGATAAGGCCGATCCTCGTCGTTGTCGCCGCGGCGCAGGTTTTGATAGTCGTGGGCTTCGGCCTTGTGAACGCCTTCATCCTGCCGCCGCTCTTGCCGAATGGTGGAATGCTCATCGTATGCGTCACGGTCATGGTCTCCCTTTGCCGTTTGGCGCTGGAGATGCGAGCCCTGGCCAGGAGTTGAGGGCCTGACGTCAGAACAAACCGGCGCGCAAAGCGCAGATCCGGCCCAAAACCATTCCTGGCGAACCAAGATTATCTCAAAGCAAATCCTCGGGCAGGTCTGTCCCGGGGCGGTTAGACCTGAATTGAAATGTTACGACATGGGTTCGAGAAAGCTCTTCTGATCCATGGTTTCAGGAATGGGTACTCCGAGTCGGGCGAGCACGGTAGGCGCGATCTGGGTAATGTGGAGCAGTTGATCGGGATCAGGCCCTCTCGACGGTCCGAAATAGTAAAGGGCCGCGTCCTGCTGATCCTCACCCCGTCCACCATGATGACCGCGAGCCGACTGGCCGTGATCAGCGGTTACGATCAGTTCATACCCGGCCGCGCGCCATTGTTGTATGAACGGTGCCAATTGGGCGTCAAGCAGATAGCAGGCATAGTCCAGTTCATCACAGTCATGCTTGAAGCGGTGCCCCATGCTGTCCAGGGTGCAGGTGTGCAAAAGCCCGTAATCGAGCCCGAAGCGCTTCGCGAGCATGGCAAGCGTTGCGAAAAGATCTGCATCGCTCGGTGTCATCTGATTCCAGTGATTGTAGCCTGCCATGGTGTGAAAGCGGCCATGATTGATGCTTGTGCTTTCGGGTTCGTCATATTCCAGATCCCTGACCGGATCGAAGGGAGCCCGATTGAAGAATTCCGACCAGAAGGAATGGGCGACCGCGCCCGTCACACCATTTGCCTTGCGGATTTCGGAAAATATATCCGGTTGGGACAGGCGAAAGACATGTCCATTGCCGGTTGAGCCGTGCACGGCAGGCACCGTGCCGGTATGAATGGATGCATAGCAGCAGGCCGAGGTGGAAGGCAGCGGCGCGCGGATCTTCCAGACCTGAGCCTCACCGGCCTCCACCCATCCCTCGAGATTGCCAAACAGGCGGCGCCAGTTTCTCCATGGAACGCCATCGATGATCAGCAGCAACAGTTTGTTTTTCAGCATTGATCCGCGGTCTCCAGACGTCGATTGTTCAGGGTCTCCTCCAGCCAGCCAGGTCGGGTTTCCGGAACGGAATTCAGCAAGAGTTCGGTATAGGGGTCGAAAGGTGCACTGAGGACACGCGACTTCTGTCCGTAGCGTACCACTTCGCCGCGCAGCATCACGGCGATCGAGTCTGCCATGGCTTTGACCACGGCCAGATCATGGGTGATGAACAGATAACTCACCCCTTCCCTTGCCTGCAGGTTCAGCAGCAGCTTGAGAATGCCATTGGCGACAAGCGGATCGAGCGCGGAGGTGACTTCATCGCAAATGATCAGCTTCGGCTTTGCCGCGAGACACCGGGCGATGCAAACTCTTTGCTTCTGGCCGCCGGAAAGCTCGGCCGGATACCGGTGCAGGAACTCTTCTCCCAGTTCGACGTCATGCAGGAGTTCGAGGACACGCTCGTGCTTCTCACGACCCTTCAGCCCGAAGAAATATTCGAGCGGCCTGCCGATCAGCTTGGCCACCGTGTGACGCGGGTTCATGGCCACATCGGCCATCTGATGGACAAGCTGCAATTTGCGCAGCTGATCGCGGCTGCGGTCTGCGATCCGGTCCGGCAAGCGTTCGCCTTCGAAGAAGATTTCGCCTGCCCGCGGGGGCATGAGGCCGGTAATTGCCCGTGCCGTTGTGGATTTTCCTGAACCGCTTTCCCCCACGATAGCAAGGGTCTGCCCCGGAAGAACATCCAGGCTCACCTTCTTCAGGATGTCAAACCTGATACCGGGATAGGTGGCGGAAACGTCGCGCAGCGACAGGAGCGGCGTAAGCCCAGTAGCGGATTTTTCCATTGCCAGCGGATGACGTTCGCTGATCAGCGCTCTTGTATAGCGCTCCCTCGGTGCATTGAGGATCTGTTCCGTCGGCCCTGTTTCCACCATCTGCCCGTCGCGCAGCACCATGATGTGATCGGCCATTTGTGCGACCACCGCGAGATCGTGGGTGATGTAAAGCGCACCAACGCCCATATGCGCGATGGTCTGTTTGATTGCAGCCAGAACATCGATTTGCGTGGTGACATCCAGTGCCGTTGTGGGTTCGTCAAAGACAACGAGATCGGGACGCGGGCAAAGCGCCATGGCAGTCATCACCCGCTGCAACTGTCCGCCGGAAACCTGATGCGGATAGCGATCCCCGATGGAGAGAGGCAGCTTGAGCCGGGCAAAAAGATCCAGCGCCCGTTCCTGCGCCTCGGCACGGCTGCACACATCATGCCGCACGCAGGCTTCGGTCACCTGTTGCATCAGGCGCAGAGAGGGGTTGAAGGAGGCGGCTGCCGATTGCGAGACATAGGTGACAACCCGGCCGCGCAGCTCCCGCAAGGCGCGGGGCGAGAGATCGCGCACATTCTTGCCGTTGACCTTCATCTCGCCACCGGTGATTTCCACCGGGCCACGGCCGTAATTGAGGGACGCAAGCCCGATTGTGGATTTGCCGGCGCCCGATTCACCGATCAGGCCCAGAACCTTTCCCTTTTCCAGCGTGAAATCAACGCCATGGACAATCTCGAATGTCCGCGGCTTTTCCCCGGGCCTTTGCAGGGTGGCGCCGATGCGCAGTCCACGCGCTTCCAGAAGGTGAGCATTCATGCGCGCCCTCCCTTCAGACTGGTGGTGCGGGAGAGAACCCAGTCCGCAACCAGATTGATGGCGATGGCCAGGATGGCGATGGCGATGGCGGGGGCCAGTGCGGCGGGAATGCCATAGACCAGACCATCGCTGTTTTCCTTGACGATGGCTCCCCAGTCCGTGGATGGCGGCTGAATTCCGAGACCCAGAAATGACAGGGTGGAGAGGTAAAGCACCATGAAGATGAAGCGCATTCCGAATTCGGCAACGAGCGGGCTCATCGCATTGGGCAGGATTTCGTGAAAGATCGTCCAGCCCAGCCCTTCGCTGCGCAGGCGCGCCACTTCGATATAGTCCATAACGACAATGTCTCCCGCAACCGAACGGCACAGACGGTAAACCCGGGTGGAATCCAGAAAGGCCATGACCAGTATCAGGACCGGCAGGGAAGGGGGCAGAACCGACAATACGACCAGCGCAAAGATCAGGCCGGGCACCGACATCACCAGATCGACCGATCTTGATAGCAGCTGATCCAGCCAGCCTCCGGCGACCGCAGCAGCAAAGCCGAGGACAGAGCCTGCGACAAAGGACAGGACCGTTGCCGCCGTTGCGACAAAAATCGTGGTTCGTCCACCATAGAGCATGCGGGTGAACAGATCCCGGCCGATATTGTCCGTTCCCAGCCAGTGGGCGGATGAGGCCGGTTCCCAGACAGAGCCGACAACATCTGACATTCCATAGGGTGCGATGACCTGGGCGAACACGGCCATGCCGAAAAACAATGTGGTGACGGCAAGCCCGGCAAGTGCGCTTTTCGGGGCGGAATTCAGCAACGTGCTCATTTCGGATTCCTCAAGCGCGGATTGCTGATGATCCCGATCAGGTCCGCCATGGTGTTGAGCAAAATATAGACGGAGGAGAAGATGAGCCCGGTTGCCTGCACCACCGGCACATCCCGTTTGGAAACATGGTCGACCAGATACTGGCCCATGCCCGGATAGACGAACACCACCTCGACAGCGACCACACCGACAACCAGATAGGCCAGGTTCAGGATCACCACATTGGCAATCGGGGCGATCACATTGGGCAGCGCATGCGAGAGGATCACCTGAAATCCGGTCAACCCTTTCAGCACGGCGGTTTCGATATAGGCCGATTCCATAACATTGAGGATCGCCGCCCGCGTCATCCGCATCATGTGCGCAAGGACCACCAGCACAAGAACGAGGACAGGCAGGGCGGTCGCCTGCAGCTTCTCACCGACACTCATTGTGTCATTGATCAGCGACACAGGTGGCAGCCAGCGCCATTTCACCGCGACGACGAACATGACCAGATAAGCAAGGATGAATTCCGGCACCGAGGTGGTCGCGAGCGCGAAAATGGAAATCACCCTGTCCGGCCAGCGATTTCGAAAACGAACCGAAAGGATGCCCAGCGTGATGGCCAAGGGTATGGAGATGGCCGCAGCCCAGGACGCGAGGAACAGCGTATTGCCCAGCCGCAGCGAAATCGAATGGGAAATATCGGCACCATTGCTGAGCGCTTTGCCGAAATCACCGTGCAAGATGCCATTCACCCAATGGAAATACCGCTGCACCGCCGACTGGTCGAGTCCCAGATCATGGCGAAGGTTTGCCAGCGCTTCCGGCGTTGCCGATTGCCCCAGCACGGCCTGTGCCACATCTCCGGGCAGGACAAGGGTCCCGCAAAAGATCAGGATCGATGATGCAATCAGCAGCAATATGCCCAGGGCCATCCGCTGCATCAGCAATTTCAGCACCGGGTGCATTTCAGTCCTTTTCCGCACGCAGGCAGACGTCAGGGGTGAAGGAGCGCAGGTTGCCCGCCGAAGTGACCTCCGGGGGTTACACCCGCAGAGGTCGCTTCATGCAGGAAAAGGGAAGAGCGGTCCCTTTTCATCCAACCCGCCCTGGGAGGAACGGCGATAGAGGCATTATTCACCAGAACCGGATTGCCCTTTTTTCAGGATGCAGCGCCGGTTTAGGCGTCTTGACGGAAGGGCTAGGCGAACCAGGTCAGTTTCGCGATATAGCCCCTGAGCATCGCATGGCCGGGATAGCTCACCCATCCCGCAACCGTATCGGCATATCCGTCGATGAACTGGTTGAACATCGGATTGATCAGGCCGCCTTCTTCCCAGACGATCCTCGCCATCTTGCCAAAGAGCTCCGTGCGCTTCGCCGCATCGGTTTCGGCTCTGGCCTGAAGCAGCAAGGCGTCGAAATCCTTGTTGCGGAAATGGGTATCGTTCCAGTCGGCGGTCGAGAGATACCCTACCGACCACATCTGGTCCTGGGTCGGGCGACCGCCCCAGTAGCTCGCGCAGAAGGGTTGCTTGTTCCACACTTCCGACCAGTAGCCATCGGCGGGTTCCCGTTTGACCTCCAGTGGTATCCCGGCCGCATTTGCTGTCTGTTGAAAGAGCTGTGCTGCGTCAACGGCACCTGTAAAGGCGGCATCGGAAACCCGAAGCACGATCGGCGATCCGTCATGTCCCGACTTCTTGTAGTAGTCTGCGGCTTTTTCGATGGAAAATGCCCTCTGCGGCAGGCTGTTGTCGAAATAGAGGTAGGATTGGTTGATGGGAGTATCATTCCCGACCTCACCGAACCCGTTCAGGATTTTATCGACCATCTCCTGCCGGTTGATGGCATATTTGAGGGCAAGACGCAGGTTCTGATTGTCGAAAGGTGGCGTGTCGGTGTGCATGACGAACACATAGTGCCCCGGGCTTTCGGTAACGCTGACCTTGACGCCCGGCGCATTGCCGACAAGTTTGGCCACGCGCGGCGGGACCTTGTCGATCGCGTGCACCTGACCGGCCTGCATTGCCGCGACACGGGCCGTATCGTCGTTGATGACCACGATTTCGTGGCTGTCGAAATGACCGACATCCTTGTTCCAGTGCCGGTCGAATTTTTCGAACCGGTAGCGCACGCCCGGTTCTTCCTGCACCAGCCGATACGGGCCGGTGCCAATGCCATTGGCAGGGTTTTCCATGCCACCGTCGGGCTGGATCACCAGATGATAATCCAGCATCAGATACGGCAGATCGGCATCGGGTGTGGTGAGAACCAGCGTTACGCCATCGCCCTCTTCCCGGATTTCCTGAATGCCCCGCATCGCACCAAGCGCACCGGACTTGGTCTTTTCACTGGAATGACGCTGAAGCGTCTTGGCGACGTCGCTTGCGGTCAGTGGTTTGCCATTGTGGAACTCAACGCCCTGGCGGATCTTGAAATGCCAGCGCTTGTTATCGTCCGATGCCTCCCAGCTCTCTGCAAGGGAGGGGAGCAGACTGCCGTCCGGCCCTTGCTCCAGCAGATAATCGCCAAAGGCGAAAAGGGCATAGGAACTTGCATTGCCGGTATTCAGCGCAGGGTCGAGCGTATCGGTGCTTTCACCGCCCTTCAGACCCAAAATGAAATTGCCGCCCTTTTTGGGCGTGTCGGCCATTGCCTTTCCCGGCAGCCACAAGCCTGTGGCGGCAAGACCGATGATGCCGGTGCTCATCAGAAAATTGCGGCGTGACACATCTAAATGCGTTCTGGGCATGCAAACCTCCTCCCATCGTGATGGCACAGATCGTCGAACGCCTTTCGAAACCCGTTGGTAAATCCGGTTCGCATTGGCTCGGACCTGCTTTTGCCTCCATGCGTCTGTGACGGGTTCCAGGCGAACACTGTCGCCCTCTCCCGGACCCGTCACAGCCGATCCATCGAACAAGGTTCACGACCGGTTTGCGCAACGGATGATTGCATTCTCTATGAAGATTGTACCATAACAATAGCCAGTTTTTTCAATTTCGACCGGTCCACTTCTTGTGCCGGAACAGCTCTCGGGGATGCAGATGAAGTGGGGTTTTGACTATATCGAGCTCAATCCGCATTCGGCGCTGCCCATGCACCGGCAGCTTTATGAGCATCTGCGCGACCTGATCCTGTCCGGTGCCATTACGGGTGGCACGAAGCTGCCGTCCTCGCGCATTCTCTCGCAAAAGCTTGGCGTGTCCCGGGCTACGGTCGTTACCGCTCTCGATCAGCTTGGGGCGGAAGGTTATGTTGAAACGGCCCATGGCAGCGGGACATTCGTGCAGGCAATCCCGAAATCGCGTCTCGGGCAGGCATCGGCCACCGCGCAGGCCACATCATCATCGCAACCGTCCCTCTCCGCTGCGGCATCGCGAATGCTGTGGTGGGATGCCCGCGCAACAACGGTGCCGCTGCGCCATCTGCACATGTCTGCCCCCGATCACCGTCTGTTCCCGACCGCGCTTTGGGCACGGCTGACGAAGGAGGTTTTCGCCCGCTGGGACATGCAGCCGATGACTTATCGGCAGAACGCGGATCCCTCACCGCTGGAAGAGCAGATTGCGCGTTACGTGACGGTCAGCCGCGGGATCAATTGCACGGCAGAAGAAGTTGTCACGACCTTTGGCGGCCATCATGCGGTGACACTGCTGGCCGAGCTTCTGCTTGATCCCGGTGACAAGGTCGCATTTGAAGAACCGGGCATGGCTGCCATACGGTCGATTTTTCTCTCCAGGGGCTGCACGGTCGTTCCGATGTGGGTTGATGGGCAAGGCGCAAATCCTGACAGCCTGCGATCCCAGCCTGTGAAGCTGGCATTTGTGACGGCGGCCAAACAGCAACCGCTCAATATAGCTATGCCCGCCGCACGAAAGCTTGAGCTGCTGCATTGGGCCGCCGACAAGGGAGCGCTGATCATCGAAGATGATCTCGGCAGCGAGTTTCGCTATCAGGGGCGGCCGATCCCGCCGCTGAAGGCCATGGATCAGACGGGCTCGGTGATCTATGTCGGCTCTTTCAGCATGAGCCTGCTGCAGACATTGCGCGTCGGCTTCATGGTGATGCCGAAACAGCTCGCAGCCCATTGCCGGAAGCTCATTCAGGTCCGGTATCGCGCCACGCCGCAACTCACCGAACTTACGGTTGCGCGTTTCATCGAGGATGGCCATTTCGGCCGCCATTTGCACCGGATGCGCCAGATCTATGCCCGGCGCCAAAGGCATTTGCTCTCCATTCTGGAGCGCGACTTTGGCGATGTGTTTGAACCACCCGACTTCGCCGCAGGCTTCTACAATGTGTGTTATTTCAAGGATCAGGGCGTGGATGAAGATGCCATAACGCTCCGGTGCCGGGATCAGGGCTTCGGTATCGAACAGCTGTCGATCTACTATGCGAGCCGTCAGAGCCCCCGCAAGGCATTGCTTCTGGGATTTGCAGCATCCGATGAAAGAGAGATCGACCGAAGCTGTCAAATGCTTCGGGCGATCATGTCCACTGGGCGTCCAAAGAGGGTCGCTGCATGCTGAAGACGCCGTGCGCGTTCCCCTTATGCTGGAAACGCAAAAGGGGAACGAGGCGACGTTCAGAATCGTTTACTGGCCAAGGCCGGCTATCGCGGCCTCGAGGCGCTCATGCGCCTTCGGCGGCAGCTTGCCGTTTTTGATCGCGTCAATATTGGCAGGCTTGTCGCCAACCACGACGAGGCCGACCATGCCCATGCCGACATGCGGCGCGCATTTCACCGCATAGGCACCCGGCACCGTGAAGGTGATCTTCACCGTCTCGTTCATCTTGCCCTTGAAGGCCTCTGCACCGGCCGGGATCATGTCCTTGATCGTTTCGGCATTATGGCCCTTGTCTGTCGGGATGAAGGTGACGGTGTCGCCCGGCTGAACCTTGGTCAGCGCCGGCTCGAATACCATCAGGCCATCCTTGCCCTTGTTCAGCAGGTGAACCTCGAAATCGGCGGCGGATGCAGCACCGGCAAACGAGAGGGCAAGAGCGGCGCCGATCAGCGCGTGCGAAAAGCGGAACATCTTCATTTCTCCTTGAGTAACCGTCGCGGCTTCTGCGCCGCAGGCGTGGCTCAAGAGATAGCGGAACGAAAAATCCGCACTTTGCGCAGCATCAAACAGAATTGACAAAACATAAGGTGCTACTTCTCGCCTTCGGCCAGTCGTGCCAGAGCCTTCATGTCGCGCACCAGCAGTTTCTGGCGTCCCCCTTCCACAAGGCCGCGGCCTTCCCATGCGCTCAGCAGACGGGACACGGTGTGCAAGGTAGTGCCCGTCATCTCGGCGATGTCCTGCCTTGATATCTGGAAATCGATGCGCATGCCGCCGTCTTCCGGTTTGCCTGCCTTTTCGGTCAGGCGCAGCACCGCATGCGCCACCCGGCGCTCCACTTCCTGCGTCGACATTTCGCGGATGCGCGTATGGGCCTCCTCCAGCCGGTTGCCGATTGTCTGAAGGGCAGAAACGGCAAGGGACGGATTTTGCTCGACAAAGAAGGACCAGAGTGCGGTCGGCCAGGCGAGATAGAGGCTCTCGGCGGCGGCAAAGGCCGTGCCCGGATAATCGGCGCGCTGCAGCGCTTTTGCGAAACCGAAAAGATCGCCCGGATGCACCACCCGCACGATGATCTGCTGTCCGTCGGGTGTGACCTGCGTCACCTTGAGGCGCCCGTTCAAGAGCAGGAAGAAATGATTGGCGGGCGTGCCCTGCACGAAGACCGCTTCACCTTGTGCCACACGTGCCGAGGTTGCATGCGACAGGATCTGGTCGAGATCTGCGTCGCTCATTCCGGAAAACAGCGACAGCGGTTTGACGATGCTGCGATCAATGCGCACAGATCAGGTTTCCTCTTTCATCCCTGCATTGCAGGATCATCCCCTGATCATCAGGAGAGGATGGTCTGCATTGCTACACTGTGGATCGGGAAAGGAAAACCCGTTCATTTTCATGCGCCACGGGCACGGCTCAGGTCTGGTTGCCGAATGGCGTGCGGGGATCACCCCCGCCGGATCAGCATGCGGTAGATTTCGCCGCTGCTGTCAAAATTACCCACCCAGCGGTGGTTGCGGCGGGTGAGATCGGAATAGAGGAATTCGGGCTCGCGGGCGAAGAGCACAAAGAGCACGGCGCCTTCCGGCATGCCGTCCAGGGCCTGAAGGGTGCGGCGTGCACTGCTCACGTCATCCAGTTCGGTGAGGTCGAAATGATGCAAGGGGTCCGGCCAGACCAGCGGGGAAGGAATGCTGTCGCCTATCTCCGGCAAAGCATCGCGCGGTGTGAACAGCACCTCGCAGTCGCCGTTCGGCTGGTCGACCGGATGGGCGTCGAACCCACGCTCGGAAAGCATCCTGAACAGCGGCTCGGGTCTGAAAGGGGCGAGCAGCCTGAAGGACTGGCCCACCGTCAATCGGCCGATCTCGGCATTGATAGCGTCCAGCGGATGGCCACCGGCCGCGATCAGGGGCCGGACATCGAGAAAGAGCGGTTCGGTCGGCATGGTCTTCAGTCCTTGTGCAATCAATAGTCACCGGGGTGCAATCATCTCATTATCGGCGCGGTGGCCTCCATCCTCAAGCATAAGCGATCCGACGTGAGCGACTTTGCGCATTCGCAAACAGCCGCAAGATGATCTGCTGCCATTTCGAGCCGCTTTCGGTCGGCGCCACCGCATGCCTCGCATGGCATGAACGCTTCGCAGTTTGTCCCAGCACAAAGACGGTCTTTCCCGACGAACTAGTGTCCCCGCCAGATATCGGGGGTTACACGCGCCATGAAATTCATTCGTCTTGTGCTTTTGGTTATCGCCAGCCTTTGTCTGGCCGCCCAGGCGCATGCTGAAACGAAATTGCAGCAATATCTGCCGGAACAGACCGCATCCGATCTGGTTCCCGGGGCAGATGGTTTCGGGCCTGTTCGCGCAGATCTTGCTGTTGCCCCGGTGCTAAAGAATGGCCAGCCAGTGGCCTGGGTCTTTCTGACTTCCGATTTTGTCGGCACGACCGGTTATTCCGGCAAGCCGATCCACACCCTGGTTGCCGTCGACAAGGACGCGCGGATCGTTGGCGTCAAGCTCGTCAAGCATTCCGAACCCATCGTGCTCATCGGTATTCCCGAAGCCAAGGTCAAGGCGCTGGTTGCGAGCTATGCCGGTCTCGATCTGGTCAAGGAAGCGAAATCGGGCGGCACGACGCATGAGGTGAACATCATCTCCGGCGCAACCGTCACGGTGATGGTGATCGACGATTCCATCATCCGGTCCGGCCTCAAGGTCGCCCGTGCGCTCGGCCTCGGCGGACTGACGGCGGATGTGGCCAATGCCGGGCCACGCTACGCGGTAGACCCCGCTGCCGCGTCGCCTGCCGACTGGACGGAGGCAGAAGGTGATGGAACGGTGCGCAGGCTGGCGCTCGATGTGGGGCAGGTCAATGCCGCCTTTGCCGGTGATCCCGATCCCCGTGCCCGCGAACGGGCGCTGACCGACACGCCGGAGACAACCTTTATAGACATGCGGGTCGCGCTGGTTTCGGTGCCCGCCATCGGCAAGGCATTGCTCGGGCCGCAACAGGACACCAATCTCCGCGCCTGGATGAAGACGGGTGATGAAGCCATCGCGATCTTCGCGAACGGCCTCTATTCCTTCAAGGGGTCGGGCTATGTGCGCGGCGGCATTTTTGACCGCATCGTGCTGATCCAGGACGATGTTTCCGTGCGCTTCCATGATCGCGACCACCGCCGTGCGGGCAGTATCGCCCTTGCCGGAGCCCCTGAATTTGCCGAGATGGATCTCTTCCGCATCCCGGCAGGGCTTGGTTTCGATCCGGCCAAGCCGTTCCGCATCCAGCTTCTCGCCCATCGCGATGTCGGCCCGGTCGAGAAAGTGTTCCACACATTCGAGCTCGGCTACCAGCTGCCGCAGAAATATCTCCACGCCATAACCGCGCCTGCCGCCGAGGCAAAGCCTGCCACGATTGCCGAGGCGGATCGGCCCGAAGCTGCGGCGCAGGCCGATCTGTGGAAGCGTATCTGGCGGGATTCGAAGGTGAAGATTGCCGTGCTCGCCACGATGCTGCTCGTGCTGACGGCCGCGTTCTTCTTCCAGACGTTCGCCACCCGCAATGCGAAAGCCTTCTCGATCTTCCGCATCGGCTTCCTGCTGGTCACGCTTGTCTTTCTCGGCTGGTATGCCAATGCGCAGCTCTCCGTCGTGAACCTCATGGCGCTGTTCGGCAGCCTTGTCAGCGGCTTCAGCTGGCAGGCCTTCCTGCTCGATCCGCTGACGTTCATCCTGTGGTTTTCGGTGGCCGCCGCGCTGCTCTTCTGGGGACGGGGTGCCTATTGCGGCTGGCTTTGCCCCTTCGGTGCGCTGCAGGAGCTGACAAACAAGGTTGCGCGCCGGTTCCACGTTCCGCAATGGACATTGCCCTGGGGACTGCACGAGCGGCTCTGGCCGGTCAAGTACATGATCTTCCTTGGCCTTTTTGGCGCCTCGCTGATGAGCGTCGAGCAGGCGGAGCATCTCGCCGAGATCGAGCCTTTCAAGACGGCGATCATCCTGAAGTTCATCCGTGCCTGGCCTTTCGTTGCCTATGCGGTGGCCTTGCTGGTCGCGGGGCTCTTCGTCGAACGCTTCTATTGCCGCTATCTGTGCCCGCTCGGCGCGGCGCTGGCGATCCCCGCCCGCATGCGCATGTTCGACTGGCTGAAGCGCTATCACGAATGCGGAAACCCCTGCCAGACCTGCGCCATCCAGTGCCCGGTGCAGGCCATTCACAAGACCGGCGAGATCAACCCCAACGAGTGCATCAACTGCCTGCACTGTCAGGTGCTCTACCAGTCCACGAGCGTCTGCCCCGTCGTGATCAAGAAAATGAAATCGCGCGCGAAGCTCGCTGCGAGCTCGGGCGGGGCACCCATCCAGGCCGTCACCGACAAACCATAACCAGGAAAGGATAGGATCATGGAGACGAAGGAACAGAAAGGGCTGAGCCGCCGCGCGCTGTTCAGCATGACGGCCGGGGGGGCCGTCGTTGCGGGTGCTGTCGGCACCGCCGCACTCGGCATCGGGGCAGCCGGCGTACCGGACCTTGCCAAGGCAGGCGAAAAATCCGCCGACGGATCGGTCGCTCCCGGCAAGCTCGACAGCTATTACGGCTTCTGGTCATCCGGCCAGTCCGGCGAGATGCGCATTCTCGGCATTCCCTCGATGCGCGAGCTGATGCGCGTGCCGGTGTTCAACCGCTGCTCGGCCACCGGCTGGGGTCAGACGAACGAGTCGATCCGCATCCACCAGCGCACCATGACGGAGAAGACCAGGAAGCAGCTTGCCGCCAATGGCAAGAAGATCCATGACAACGGGGATCTGCATCACGTCCACATGTCCTTCACCGAGGGCAAGTATGACGGTCGCTATCTGTTCATGAACGACAAGGCCAATACCCGCGTCGCCCGCGTGCGCTGCGACGTGATGAAGCCGGATGCGATCCTCGAAATCCCGAATGCCAAGGGTATCCACGGCCTGCGCCCGCAGAAGTGGCCGCGCACCAACTACGTCTTCTGCAACGGCGAGGATGAGGCACCGCTGGTCAACGACGGTTCGACCATGAAGGATGTCTCCACCTATGTGAACATCTTCTCCGCCATCGATGCCGAAAAGTGGGAGGTCGCCTGGCAGGTCCAGGTGTCGGGCAATCTCGACAATTGCGATGCGGACTACGAGGGCAAGTGGGCCTTTTCCACCAGCTACAATTCCGAGATGGGCATGACGCTCGAGGACATGACGAAATCCGAAATGGACCATGTCGTCGTCTTCAACATTGCCGAGATCGAAAAGGCGATCGCAGCCGGAAATTTCAAGGAAATCAACGGTGTGAAGGTGCTTGACGGCCGCAAGGAAGCCAAGTCGCAGTTCACCCGCTATATCCCGGTGGCCAACAATCCGCACGGCTGCAACATGGCACCCGACAAGAAGCACCTGTGCATCGGCGGCAAGCTATCGCCGACCGTCACCGTGCTCGACGTGACCAGGTTCGACGCCCTCTTCACCGACAATGCCGATCCGCGCAGCGCAGTCGTTGCTGAGCCGGAGCTGGGGCTCGGGCCGCTCCATACCGCCTTCGACGGTCGCGGCAATGCCTATACATCGCTCTTCCTCGACAGCCAGGTCGTGAAGTGGAACATCGAGGATGCAATCAAGGCCTTCAGTGGCGAAAAGATCAACCCGATCAAGGACAAGCTCGACGTGCAGTATCAGCCGGGCCATCTGAAGACGGTGATGGGCGAAACGCTTGATGCCTCCAGCGACTGGCTGGTCTGCCTCTGCAAGTTCTCCAAGGACCGCTTCCTGAATGTCGGCCCGCTGAAGCCGGAGAACGACCAGCTCATCGATATCTCCGGCGACAAGATGGTGCTCGTCCATGACGGCCCGAATTTTGCCGAGCCGCACGATGCCATAGCGGTTGCACCTTCCATCCTGCCGAATATCCGTTCGATCTGGGACCGGCAGGACAAGATGTGGGCGGAGACCCGCAAGCAGGCCGAGGCCGACGGTGTGAATATCGATGAATGGACCGACAAGGTCGTGCGCGATGGCGACAAGGTGCGCGTCTACCTCACATCGGTTGCCCCGGCCTTCAGCCAGACGAGCTTTACCGTGAAGGAGGGTGACGAGGTGACCGTCATTGTCACCAATCTCGACGAGATCGAGGACCTGACGCATGGCTTCACCATGGGCAACCACGGCGTCGCCATGGAAATCGGCCCGCAGCAGACGAGTTCCGTCACCTTCGTGGCCGCCAATCCCGGTGTCTACTGGTATTACTGCCAGTGGTTCTGCCATGCGCTGCACATGGAAATGCGCGGCCGCATGTTCGTCGAGCCGAAGGGAGCCTGATCGCCATGCGGTTGCCCCTAGCCCTGCTCAGCCTGCTTCTGGCCCTGCCGCTTTCAGCGGCAGAGAGGGACGTCGTGCCGGGCAGGGGCACCCTTGCCGCAGCGATTTCCGGGGCCTCGCCCGGCGATCATCTGAAACTTGGTGATGGGGTCTTTTCCGGTCCCGTCACCATCGACCGGGCACTCACAGTCACCGGCTCGCGCAAGTCCGTGGTCGATGGCCTGGGCAATGGCACCGTGATGACGGTCACCGCATCCGATGTCCGTCTCGATGGTTTTGTTGTCACCGGTTCCGGTCAGGTGAACCAGAACCTCGATGCCGGGGTGAAAATCCTGGTCGGTGCCGACCGCACCCGTATCGAGAACCTGCTTGTCACTGGCAATATGCATGGCATCGATGTGCATGGCGGACGGGACAGCCGCATCATCGGCAACGAGATCATCGGCGGCCAGAGCCCGCGCATGAACGAACGTGGCAACGGCATTTATGTCTGGAACAGCCCCGGCACCCGTCTCGAGCGCAATTCGATCCGTTTCGGGCGCGACGGCATTTTCTCGAACACCGGTTCCGACAACGTGTTTACCGGCAACATCATGCGTGACCTGCGCTTTGCCGTGCACTTCATGTATACCCGCAATACCGAGGTTTCCGACAATATCTCGATCGGCAACCATCTCGGCTTCGCCATCATGTTCTCCGAACGCGCGAAGATCCTGAACAACAGGAGCCTCGGCGACCGCGAACACGGACTGATGCTGAACTATTCGAACAATGCCGACGTTTCGGGAAATCTCGTGCGCGGCGGCGCGAAAAAGTGCCTGTTCATCTACAATGCCCACAAGAACCTGATCTTTGACAACCGCTTCGAAGGCTGCGGCATCGGCATCCATTTTACCGCCGGTTCGGAGAAGAACGTGCTGACCGGCAATGCCTTCATCGGCAACCGCACGCAGGTGAAATATGTCGGCACGCGAAACATGGAATGGAGCTTCAGGGGCAGGGGCAATTTCTGGTCCGATCATCCGGCCTTCGACCTCAATGGCGATGGCATTGCCGACAATTTCTACCGTCCGAATGACCTGATGGACCAGATCCTCTGGTCGCAACCGGCGGCGAGCCTGCTGATGGGTTCACCCGCCGTGCAGCTCGTGCGCTGGAGCCAGCGGGATTTTCCCGCAACACTTCCCGGCGGTGTGCGCGACAGCGCTCCGCTGATGAAACCCCTGACACTATCTGTTCCGCCGGCCATATCCGCCCTCGAGGCGGACGTTGCCGGACGCTGGACGGAAGGAAACACCGATGACACCACCACTGACGATCTCGCGGCTCACTAAGCGGTTCCAGACGGTCGAGGCGCTGAAGGATGTCTCGCTTTCGCTGCAACCCGGCATGCGCGCCGCCCTTCTCGGCCATAATGGCGCCGGGAAGTCGACGATGATGAAAATCATCCTCGGTCTCATTCCGCATGAGGCGGGAGACGTATCCGTTTGCGGTTTCCGGCCCGGCTCGGCAGAGGCCCGCGCGCAGGTGGCCTATCTTCCGGAAAATGTCGCCTTCCACCCGTCGCTGACCGGCGAGGAACAGATCCGCCATTATCTGGCGCTGCGCGGTGAAAGCCCCCGGCGCGCAGGGGAACTTCTGGAGCGCGTCGGCCTTGGCCATGCCGCAGGCCGCCGCATCGGAACCTATTCGAAAGGCATGCGCCAGCGCGTGGGCCTTGCCCAGACGCTGATCGGCCGGCCTCGGCTGCTGGTGCTGGACGAGCCGACCTCCGGTCTTGATCCGGTATCGCGCCGCGATTTCTACGATCTGCTCGACACGCTTGCGGCCGATGGAACCGCGATCCTTCTCTCCTCCCATGTGTTGACGGAAGTGGAAGCACGGACCGACAGCATTCTCATCCTGTCTGAGGGCAGACTGGTTGCGGAAGGCACGCTTGCCACCTTGCGCGCCCGCGCCGCCCTGCCCGTTACGCTGGTTGTCAGGCCAGCCGCAGGCGCCGGAACCCTTCTCTCTGATGCCTTGCCGGAAGGGGTGAAGGGGGAGGGCGGCGTGCTGCGCATCACCTGCACACAGGAAGACAAGCTGCAGCGCATCGCCCGGGTGGCCGCGCTTTCCGCCCATATTGCCGATCTCGACGTCAATCCTCCGAGCCTTGAGGATATCTACAGCCATTTCAGCCGGAGGGATGGGCAATGAGCCGTATCTTCGCTACCGCCGCCACCGAATTCCGCATCGCCTTCCGCAATCGCTGGGTGACAATCGCGACCGGCATGATGGTCCTGTTTGCGCTGGTGCTGGCCGCTGCGGGCGCTGCTCCCACCGGGGATGTCGGTATCGACCGCTTGTCGGTCACGGTCGCCTCGCTCACCTCGCTTGCCGTCTATCTGGTGCCGCTGCTGGCGCTGCTGATGAGTTTTGATGCTGTTGCGGGCGAGGTGGAGCGCGGCACCTTGCCGCTGCTTCTCACCTATCCGGTTTCCCGCTTCGAGATCCTGCTCGGCAAGCTTATTGCCCATCTTGCCATCCTTTCTCTTGCCGTCAGTCTCGGATACGGGGCGGCGGCGCTTGTCTCGCTCTGGTCCGATCCCGGAACGGCTTCCGGTATCGCCTCCCTCTTTCGGCTCACCTGGTCCTCGGTTCTACTCGGTGCAACCTTTCTCGGCACCGGTTATTGCCTGTCGTCGCTCGCCCGTCGTCCCTCTGGCGCGGCGGGCTTTGCCATCGCGCTCTGGCTCGTCGCCGTCGTGCTGTACGATCTTGCCCTCCTCGCGCTCATCGTTTCCGATGGCGGCGGGGAGCTGACCACGAAGGCCCTGCCGGTCGCCCTTCTCGCCAATCCCGCCGATGCCTTCCGGGTCTTCAATCTCTCGGCAGCCGCAGCCGTGGCCGCCGCTGGCGGCATCGGCAGCGCGGCCAATGCCATTCCTCTCTGGCAATCGGCTGCCTCGCTCGCCCTGTGGCCGGTGCTGGCCATCCTGGCAGCGACCGCTGCCTTCCGGAGGATCACACCATGAAGAGGACATGTCGACTGATCCTGGTTCTTGCTGCGACGCTTGTGCTCGGCGCCTGCCGTCAGGAGGCGGCGCAGGATATCACCCCGCGCGATCTCACGCCGGAAACGCTCGGCCATTACTGCCAGATGAACCTGCTCGAGCATCCTGGCCCAAAGGCGCAGGTGTTCCTTGAAAAAATGCCGGACCCGCTGTTTTTCAGCCAGGTGCGCGATGCGATTGCCTATCGCCGTGCGCCGGAGCAGATCGCCCCGATCATCGCCACCTATGTCAATGACATGGGGCGGCCGGGGGCAAGCTGGGAAAAGCCGGGCGACGGCAACTGGATCCCGGCGGAGAAAGCCTTCTATGTCGTCGGCTCCAGACGGCAAGGCGGTATGGGCGCGCCGGAAACCGTTCCCTTTGCTGCGCGGGAAAAGGCGGAGGCCTTTGCGCGTGCGGAAGGCGGCAAGGTTCTGGTCTTCGCCGATATCAGCAGTGACATGGTGCTTGCCCCCGTCGATGCGGCACCAGATGCCGGAAGCGACGATGCCGACTATGCCGGACGCCTTGGCGCCCTTACACAGAAAACCGGGGACTGATCCGATGAACCTCACCCGCCGCCGCCTGATAGCCATTTCCGCTGGCCTTGCCGTTCTGCCCATTGCCGGGCCTGTCGCCCGGGCCGAGACGACCGTTATGCCGTCAGCCCGGCTCTGGACGGGCCAGGCGCTTGGTGCCCGCGCCTCGATCCGCCTAGTCCATCCGCAGGCGGAGACGATTGCCACCCGCGTGATGCAGGAAATCGACCGGCTGGAGGGCATTTTGAGCCTCTACCGGACGGACAGTGCACTCAGCCGTCTGAACCGGGACGGTTTTCTCGCGTCGCCGCCTTTTGAATTGCTCGAATGCCTTTCGCTCTCGCAGGCCGTCTGGCAGAAAAGCGGCGGGCGCTTCGATCCAACAGTCCAGCCGCTCTGGGCCTTCTGGGCCGAGACGGTGAGCGCAGGCCGTGTACCCGACGCGGTCGAGCTCAAGGCGGTTCTTGCCCGGACCGGATGGGGGCGCATAGCCCTGTCCGAGGATGGCATTCGCCTGCAGCCGGGCATGAGCCTGACGCTTAACGGTATCGGTCAGGGCTATGTTGCAGACCGGGTGGCCTCGCTGCTGCAATCGGAAGGGCTGAGCGACATTCTCATCGATACCGGCGAATTCCGCGCGCTTGGCGGCATGCCGGAAGACGGGACAGATCCGCGTGCAGGCTGGCCGGTGACGCTTGAGCCCGGCGGGACGATCGCGCTGCGGGAACGGGCTCTCGCAACCTCGGCGCCCCTCGGAACGACTTTCGACGACACCGGGCGTTTTGGCCATATTCTGGACCCGGAAACAGGCAGGCCGGCACAGTCGGTCTGGCAGTCGATTTCGGTCACCGCGCCAACGGCAGCCATCGCCGATGCGCTGGCGACTGCGGCCTGCCTCATGCCGGACAAGCCGTCGATCGAAGCGATGATCGGCGCGTTTCCCGGCGCCCGGCTTGAAGGCATTGCCTGATTGCGCCCATCGCTGAACCGCATCACATCTGTCGGCCTATTTTCCGGGTGCGCCGGAGGCTTCTGAACAGCAAATGGCGAAAGGATCGGCACTTCGGGCTGCTCGCATGGCCTGATGGGCTGGCGTGTCTCTTGCTTAACAGGCCAAGCGTGCCATTGTGGGCGCGAACCACACAAGCCCATCATACCCAGACCGGATTTCCGACATGCCACACACTTTCGAACGGGATCTCGCGCATCTCATCGATCACATTGATACCTACCTTGCCTCTCTTTCTGCTCCGGGCGTTCCTGCCGTGCGGTCTGGAATTGCCACCTGGCGCGATGGACCAGTGCAGCGTCATGACCCCAAGCGGCTCGCGATCAACAGCCATATGGCCGAGGCGCTGGATTTTGCGGCAAAGAGCGGACAGCCGGCCCTTGCCGAGGCAATCGGTGTCATCGAGCCGCAATTGAAATGGATCAGCTATGATCACTATCCGCGCGCGCTGATCGGGGAAGGCTTTGCGACCGGCCACAGCTATGCGGCGCTGATTGGCCGTGAAGGCTGCATTCCAGCGGAAGATTTTGAACTCGGCCTGTTCCTGATTGCACCGAATGTCCTCTATCGTGATCACAAACATGCCGCTCCCGAACTCTATGCGCCTTTGACAGGCCCGCATGGATGGCGGTTTTCACCCGGTGCACCGCTGGAATGGCGCGATGCGCATCAACCGGTCTGGAACGAGGCCTTTCAACATCATGCGACGCGGGTTGGCCCGGTTCCTTTCCTCTGCATCTTCGGCTGGACCCGCGATGTGGACGAAATCGCGACGATCATTCCCTGTGATGACTGGCCTGCCCTTGAGGCCCCGACCGTCGGCCCGCCGGGCCTTGCGGATCGCTGAGGGGCCGTGGCCAGGCGCTTTTCGTTCGTGTCAGGCCAGATAGACATCGTTTGCAAGGACGCCGCAGCAGAAACTGAGGCGATCTCGTGGATCGGCCCTTGATAAATAGGAATCCTATTTATATAGTGTGGTCATGGAAACACCCGATGACCTCCATTCAATTACGAATCGCATCCGCGAAGGCCTTTCGCGGTTGTCGGTTATCGCGCGCCATGATGACTGGGAGCAGGCAAAGAGAGTGGGTCTCAATCCCACCCAGCTTGCAATTCTCAATCTGTTGACGGCACGGGTTGAGGGCATGGGGGTTCAGGCCATAGCCCGGCATTTGGCCCTTTCCCAGCCGACCGTGACGGACTCGATCCTGGCTCTGGAACGAAAAAGCCTTGTCGAGAAAAGGCCGGGTGCCGACAAGAGAGCCGTCATCATCCGTGTTTCCGAAGAAGGACGGCAGGCTGCCAGTGCGGCTGATGGTGCTGCCAGTGCCCTGACTGCCGCTGTTGATGCGCTGTCGGGCAAGCAGCAGGAAAACCTGCTGCTGTTGCTGGTACAAATGATCCGGCATCTGCAGGAAAGCGATGCGATCCCCGTGCAGCCCATGTGCGCCACCTGCCGCTATTTCGCGCCCTTCGCCCATCCGGAGGGGGAGCGTCCCCATCATTGTCATTATGTGAATGCGGCTTTCGGTTCGCGGGATATCCGCATCGATTGCCGTGAGCACGTTACCGCCGATCCTGCGACCCGGGCAGCCACCTGGGCCGTTTTTCAAAAAGGATAAACCGCAACCCCTCCAGGCTATGGAGACTGAAAGGAGCAATATACCATGACAGACATTCGACTGGCCGGCGTGCTGATCGCCGGAACGGCCTTGCTATGCGCAACGGCAAGCCTCGCCGATGGCATCCGGCCCAAGCCTTCCGAGGGCATCCATGCCGCCTTCGACATTATCGAGACCCATATTGTCACAAAGGGGGATCGGGCGATCTTCACCACCAGAGTACGGGGTCAGGCCGGATCGGAAAAGCCGAAGTCCACCGGAACATTCGAGGGTGCAGGCGTCTATGCCTATGTCTGGCCGACGTCGCTCAATTCCAGCGCGGTCGGGTTCGAGAAGGATCAGGGCATTGTTGCCCTCGCTGTGACCTTCCATCCCGATTTCGACGACGGCGCTAAAGGCGGCAAGAACCGCTCGGTCTGGCATCCGCACTGGGTCGTGCTGGCCAAGGATGCAGCCTGTGGCGCAGGTCTCAAGGTGGTCGACATTCCGAAGGGCGCAAAACCGAAGGTGCCGGAAACCTGGCCGGGCGTGCCGCTGCTGATCGACAGTCCGGCCTATCCGACGAGGCTGGAAAAAGATGACGTCCGGGTCGAAATCCCGCTGCAGCAGATCTCGGCCATAGAGGGCGCGTCCTATGACGGCGTGACGGCGGGGCTGAAGATCAATGGAAACCTGCATGCGCCGCTGCTCTGTGTCAGCGATGTCTTCAAGGTCGCCTCGGGTGATCTGAGCCTTCCCGGCAAGGTCACTCCGGCACAGTGAAAAAGGCGCGGGTTCGCCGACAGCCATCGGCGAACCCGCATATTCTCCCCTCCAGGCTATCAGAAAGAAAGAACAGCCCGACCAATACCGCGGCCGAACTGGCCAAGGCAAGTACCGTGGCGGAAAAGCATCCGCCACCGGGCTTCCGTCGGTCAGCCACGCCGGGGCGGGGCGATCCGGCGGGATGTGTTGCCCATGCGCCGTTCCGCTCAGGACGAAACCGGCTTGTCTTTCGATGCAAGCCAGGCATCGCGTGCGGCATGCTGTTCCGCAAGTTCTGCCTCGTCCCAATAGCCGATCAGCACCCCCTGTTCGATCAGCGGATCGAAATGCGGGAATTTTTCGTCCATCGACGTGACCCAGCCGTCAGAAACGGTGATGCGGTTGGCAGGGGTCTGCAACCAGCGTTCCAGCGCCCGGCGAAGCGCCGCAATCACGTCGGCCTTGTCGGGATTTCCGGCACAGTCGCTGAGTTCATCCGGATCACGGGCCAGGTCGAACAGCATGTCCGGAACCTCCGGACCGCAGATCAGCTTGTGCTTGCCGTCGGTGATCATGAACAGGCGGCAATCGCTGACGGGAAGGTCGAGCGCCAGGCGCGCGCGCTCGCCGGAATAGTCATATTCGCTGACGGCGAAGGTCCGCCAGGGTCCCTGTGTCCCGTGCAGAAGCGGCAGGATGGAGCGGCCCTCCAGCACATGCGGCTTTGCCTTTCCGCCAAGAAAATCCACGAAGGTCGGAACCATGTCGATCATTTCGACCAGTTCGCCGCACGTCGTGCCGCGCGTGGCTCCGGCCTCGGGGGAGGGGTCATAGACGATCAATGGCACCTTCACCGAGACGTCATGGAACATGTATTTTTCGCCGAGCCAGTGATCGCCGAGATAATCGCCATGGTCGGAGGTGAAGACGATCAGCGTGTTGTCGAACAGGTTGCGCTCCTCCATGAAATGGAACAGCAGGCCGAGTTGATCATCGATCTGGCGGATCAGGCCCATATAGGCGGGGATCACCGTTTCGCGCACTTCGTCGCGGGAGAAATTGACCGAATAGCGCTCCTGCTGGAAGGCACCGAGGACGGGATGCGGGTTTTGCCGCTCCGCCTCGCTTCGAACCGGCGGCTTCACATCGGCGGCCGTGTACATGTCGTGATAGGGGGCGGGCACGATATAGGGCCAGTGCGGCTTGATGTAGGAAAGATGCGCGCACCAGCGCTCGCCTTTCGCTTCCGCCTCTTCGATGAAGCGCATGGCCCGCCGCGTCATGTAGGGCGTTTCGGAATGCTCTTCGGGTACACGTGCGGCCTTGTCGGCATGGGCGAGCAGCCAGCCGTTGAAGTTCTCGCCATTTTCGCCCTCGCCGGAATTGGCAAAATGTTCCCAGGGGTTATCCGCCTCGAAGCCAAGATCGCGCAGATAGGCGTAATAGGCCGGGTCAGGATCGTAATCGGTGGAGGGATGCAGCCCATCGTCTCGCTCATAGGGTTCGAAGCCGCATTGCGAGACATGCACCCCGATGATCGACTGCGGATCGATGCCGAGCCGCGCCATGCCTTCGTGATCGGCGACCATGTGGGTCTTGCCGATCAGTGCCGGGCGCACCCCGATTTCGCGCAGGTGGTCACCGAGCGTCGGCTCGCCGACGCGCAGCGGAATGCCGTTCTGGGTCGAGCCATGCGAACGCATGTAGCGGCCGGTATAGGCACTCATGCGCGAGGGGCCGCAGACGGTGGATTGCACATAGGCATTGGTAAATCGCACGCCGCGTGCGGCCAGCGCATCGATATTCGGCGTCTTGAGGCTCGGATGACCCGCGCAGGAGAGATAGTCGAAGCGCAGCTGATCGCACATGATGAAAAGCACGTTCTTGCGTCGGTTCATGAGGTCTGTCCCCTGCCGGATGCGCCCGCGCCCTGGTAGTGCCAGAACAGCCAGCGTTTTTCGAATTCGAACACCAGACTGTTGATGATCAGCCCGGCAAGCGAGATGAAGGTGATCGCGGCAAGTCCGCCCGCGATCTGGAAGTTTTCCTGCTGCCGCTGGATGAGCACGCCGATACCGTTGGTGGCAAGCAGCATTTCGGACGTGACGCTGACGAGAAGCGCTGAGGAAACCGCCAGCCGGATACCGGTCGCGATCATCGGCAGCGATGCGGGCAGGTCGATATGCCACATGGCTTCCAGCCGGGTGAGGTTCAGCACACGGGCAACCTGATTGGCCGCCGGATGAATGGTGCGCGAGGCCTCGTAGGTATTCATCAGCAGTGGCACCGCGGCCGCATAGGCGATGATCACGATCTTTGCGCCATCGCCGGTTCCGGCAAAGAGCATCACGATGGGCACGACGGCAGGCGGCGGCAGCGTCGCCAGCATGTCGATGGCCGGTTCGAGCAGCGCGCCCAGAAGGCGCAGACGCCCGAGCAGGATGCCGAGCGGAATGAAGATCACGGCGGCGACGACAAAGCTCACCGCGGCTCTCAGAAGCGTGTGGCCGAGTTCTCCGAGAATGGCCGGATAGAGCTTTGCGATCGACTGCGCCACCTGCAGCGGACCGGGAAAAAGCGGCGTATTGGCGCGCCAGGCGAGCACCTGCCAGATCAGGAGAAGGATGACCGGCAACACCAGCCCGTTGACATCGAAGCGGGAGCGAAGGGACTTCATGGCGTCCGCTCCGTCATGCGGATATGCCAGCCGGTCATCTGCCAGCGGGCGCGGTTGACCAGCCAGTTGATCAGCGCTCCGTTCAGCGCACAGACGAACATCAGCGCATAGACGTCCGGGATTTTGGTCGCGAAGGCCTTGCGGATCAGCATGAATCCGAGCCCGTCATGTCCGGCAAGCATTTCAGAAACCACAACGGCAATCAGGCTGATTGTTGCGGCATAGCGGATGCCCGAAAAGATTTCCGGCATGGCGGCGGGCAATTTGATCCGAAACAGAATGTCCCGGTCACTCAGCCCGAGCATCCGTCCGGTTTTCATCGGCACATCACCCGTTGCCGCAAGCGCCGCCACGCCGTTTAGGTAAGGCGGCCAGACGGTGACGAGAATGATGATGAAGGCATAGAGCTTTGCCCCGAGCCCGAGCATGAACACGGCCATCGGCACCAGTGCTGCAGGCGGGATCGGCTGTACCAGCGCTGCAATCGGCTGGAAGCCCGCGCGAAAGACCGGTGAGACATCCGAAAGGATCGCCAGCGACACGCCGATCACCACCGAACCGGCAAGCCCGATCAGCGCGCGCATCAGCGTCAGCCCGTCACCGGTCAGAAGCTCGCCGGAGAGCAGCATTGTCCAGAAGGAGGACGCAATCGCGGGAATGCCGGGAAAATACTTTTCCGGCACGAGCTGCAGCGACGCGACGATCTGCCAGACCAGCACGATGATTAGGAAGGAGACCGGGCCGCGAAAGCGCAGCAAAAGGGTTTCAAGCGCCATGGCTCACGCCTTTTCCGCAAGCGGGACTTCTGCCCGGAACCGGCGGATGGCGGCCATCACATCATGCCGGATCTCGAGGAAGCGCGGGTCCTCCCGGGTGGTGATCTGGTCGCGCCGGGTGCCGAGATCGACCGGAATTTCGTGGTCGACACGCGTCGGCCTGCGGGTCAGCACCACCACGCGGTCTGCCATATAGACGGCCTCATCCACATCATGGGTGACGAGAATGCAGGTCTGGTTGAAACGGGCGGCAAGCTCCAGCAGCAGATCCTGCATGTCCGCACGGGTCTGGGCATCGACGGCGGCGAGCGGTTCGTCGAGGAGGAGCAGCTCGCTTTCGGCCGCAAGGCCGCGGGCAATCGCCACCCGCTGCTGCATGCCGCCGGACAGTTGCCAGGGATAATGGGCATCAAAGCCCTTGAGGCCGACCGCGTCCATCAGCTCCAGCCCGCGCCGCCGCTTGTCGGCGCGGCTCATGGAGGGATTGCGGATCATGCCGAACAGGATGTTGTCGAGATTGGTTTTCCAGGGGAACAGCGAGCGCGAATAATCCTGGAACACCACGGAAATACCCGGCGACGGCCCGTTGAGCGGGGTGCCTTGAAACAGGATGGAACCGGAATCCGGCTTCATCAGGCCTGCCAGTGCCATCAGAAGCGTGGTCTTGCCGCAGCCGGACGGTCCGACAATCGAGACGAATTCACCTTTCGAAACCGAAAAGCTGATCCCGTCCAGAATGCGCAGGGCTTTTGCGCCCGAGCCATAGGCTTTCGCCAGCTCTCTCGCATCGAGCAGCCGATCCATTTTACCCTCCCTCATGCCGCCCGCCTGTCCGGTGCCGCAATGGTCACCGGACGTTTGGCAGATGCCTGACTGTCTCTTTCGTCATTCGGCCAGATTGTCGACCATGTCGTCGGCCTTGACCGGATCGGCGACCATGCCTGTCGCATGCATGGAATCGAGCAGTTTCTGCACGTCGGCGTTGGAGATCGCCATGCTTTCGCGCACGATCGGCAGGTTGAAGCTCTTTGCCGTATCCACCGTCAGGCCAAGGAATTCCACGGCCGCCGCCTCTTCCTTTGCCCGGTCGGCAAGCATGGCCTTGCGGGCCTGATCGGTGACCGCGATGAACTTTTTCAACGCATCGCGATTGGCGGCGAGATAGTCGTCGCTTGCGAAGATCACGTCGTTGATCACCGGCTCCTTCTCGTCGGCAAGCATGCCTTGGGCAATCACGGTCGCACCGATCTTGGCATTGGCGGAAATCGAGGCATAGAAGGGATTGATGGTGCAGGCCGCATCGATGCTGGCCTGTTCAAGGGCTGCTTCCTGCTGCGGGAAGGGCAGCACGACCGGCTCCGCTTCCTCGAACTTGATGTTGGCCTTCATCATATGGTCACGCCAGGCGAGCTCACACAGACCGCCATTGGCATTGAAGGAAATCTTTTTGCCCTTCACGCCTTCGAGGCTGGTGATGCCGGAGGCCTTGGACGCGACAAGCCAGATGAATTTCTTGTCCGGATCGACTTCATGGCCAAGCGCTGCCACCATCTTAACATTGACGCCGTTGAGGCGGGCATTGATCGGCGGCACGGGGGCGGCATAGCCGATATCGGCTGAACCGGACGCAATCGCGGCGACGACGGCAGGGCCGCCCTGCACTTCGGTGAGTTCGAGATCGATGCCGGCCTTCTCGTAGTCGCCAGCCTTCTTGGCCGCCATGATCGGCAGCATGCTGTCGGCAAGGAGATAGGCGAAGCGGAGCTTGACCATATCGGCCGCACCGGCAGATCCGGTCTGAAGTCCGAGCGCGAGTAGGGCTGCTGGCAGCAGCATGGAAGAAGTCTTGAGCATGGCTTTAAACTGCATTGTCGTTCCCCTGTTCTGGATCTGTCATGCGCCCGCTTGCGAGGCTGCATCGTTTCATGCGACCTAGTTGCGAGCAAAATCTGCGGGAAATGCTTGACAATGTCAAATATAAATTTGCCCAATGGCAAAATGGATGGTCTGGGTCCGACGCCCTCGCCCTGGACGGAACCGAAAGACATCACGGATCTGTTCTCCTACCGGCTTGCCTATCTGGTGCGTCTGAATGACCGGCACGCGCAGACGGTGCTGATCGAGCAATACGGGCTGACGCTGGTGGAGTGGCGTACGCTGGCCACGATCCGCTTTCTGGAGCGCCCGTCGCTGCGGCATCTCGCCCGCACCACCCAGCAGGATGAAGGCCAGCTCAGCCGCTATGTAACCGGCCTGATCAAGCGCGACCTGCTGGCAAAAAATGTCAGCGAACAGGACCAGCGCGTGGTGGAACTGACCCTGACCGAAAAGGGCGAGGCCCTGCACCGGGATGTGATGCTCTTTGCCTGGAAGCTCAACCAGGACATGTTCACAGATTTCAACGAGGCGGAACAGCAACAGCTCTTCCTGCTGCTGGACAAGCTGTTCAACGCGGTGAGCCGGTTTTGAGCGCAGGGTATATCCGGCTCCCGTCTGACCCGGGAAAGAGGGAAAATCCGGCTTGAATTTGCAAGCGATTGCAGTTTTCTTGTTCAGGAGCGGTCCCGCAAACGGGTCCGGTTGCGACAAGCGGTGGAGTAGGATGTGCCGGTAACCCTGAATGATGTAGCGGCTCTGGCGGGTGTTTCGGCTTCTGCGGTGTCGCGAACCTTCACCGAGGGGGCTTCCGTTTCCCGCAAGACGCGGGAAAAGGTGGAAAAGGCCGCGCGTGAGCTTGGCTATACGCCGAGTGCGCTTGCCTCGGCACTGAGCACCGGACGCACAAAGCTGATCGGACTTGTCTCGAACAATTTCCACAACCCGATCTTCCTGCAGGTCTTCGATCTTTTCACCCGGCTGCTGCAGGAGCGTGGTTTGCGCCCGCTGCTTGTCAATCTCTCCGGCGAAACCGACCCGGCCCATTCCCTGCGCATGCTGCGGCAATATTCGGTGGACGGCGTGATCGTGGCCTCCTCCACCCTGCCGCCGCAGTTTTCCGAAGCGTTCAAGCATGCCGGTATTCCGGTCGTGCATTCCTTCGGGCGATGGTCCGCCTCGCCAACGGTCAATGTGGTCGGGATCGACAATGTCACCGGCGGGCGGATTGCGGCGGAGGCGCTGATTGCGCGGGGATACCGGAAGGTGGCTTTTCTCGGGGGGCCGGAACAGGCAACCTCCACCATCGACCGCCGCGCAGGTTTTTTCGAGGTCATCCGTGCCCAACCCGGCATGACCTATTCGGAAAGCTTTGCAAGCGCCTATTCCTTCGAGGCGGGACGCGCGGAAATGATGCGCTTGCTTGCGGCCGGGCCTTTGTCCGAAGCCTATTTCTGCGGCGATGACGTGCTTTCGATTGGTGTGATGAGTGCCTTGCAGGAGGCTGGCAAGCGCATTCCGGACGATGTCGGGCTGCTCGGCCTCAACAATATGGAGATTTCCGGCTGGCAGAATATCGCGCTCACCACGATCAATCTGCCGCTCAAGGAAATCATCCAGTCCTCGATCGAACTGGTGATTTCCCTGATGGAGGACCCGGAGCGGCTGCCTGAAGCACGGATTTTTCCATGCCATCTGGTGGAGCGCAATTCCTTGCGCCCCATCCTGCTGAAATGAATTAGCGCAGGCTTGGCGGACGGGCATCCACCCAGGCGCCATTCTGCTTTGCGGAACTGACGGCGGCGTGCACGGCGGCCATCGAGCGCAGGCCGTCGATTGCCTTTGGCAGGCCGGATCGGGTCTCGCCCCGGATTGCGGCTGCGAGATCCACATAGATATTGGCAACCGCAAGCGGAAACCCTTCCGGATGGGCGATTGCCACGCGGCTGAGGCGCGATGCCTCGTCCGAGAGGCCCGACTCGCCCTTTTCCATGATCTGCGTGCGACCACCGACCGGCGTGTAATAGACCTGGTTCGGCTGCTCGGACGCCCAGCGCAGACCGCCGGTTTCGCCGAAAATCTGGATATCGAAGCCATGCTGGCGGCCAATCGCAACCGATGAGGTCCAGAGACGGCCGACGGTGCCGCCTTCCATACGGAAGTTGACCATCGCATCATCTTCCAGCGCCCGGCTCGAAATGGTCGAGGCGAAATCGGCCGACAGGGTTCTCACCTCGTCGCCGGTGACGAACGAGGCCATGTGCAGGGCATGGATGCCGCAATCGGCAAACTGCCCGGAAATCCCCGCCATCGCCGGATCATAGCGCCAGCGCACGCGCGGATTGTCGGCATCGGCCGCATTGCCATGGTGGCCATGGCTGAAATTCGCGACCACCAGCCGCACCTTGCCGATCTGGCCGGTTGCCACCATCTGGCGCATTTCGCGCACCATCGGATAGGCGCTGTAGCAATAGTTGACGGCGCAGATGCGGCCGGCCTTTGCCGCGACCTTCACGATTTCCTCGCCTTCCTCCACCGTCATGGTCATCGGCTTTTCGCAAAGCACGTGAAAGCCGGATTCGAGAAAAGCCTTGGTGATTTCGAAATGGGTGGAATTCGGCGTCGCCACGGTAACGAGATCGATCCGGTCAGCCCGGTTGCGTTCGCCCGCAAGCATTTCCTTCCAGTCGCCATAGGCCCGGTCATCCGCGCAGCCAAGGCGGCGGGCATAGTCGCGGCCCTTGTCCGGGTTCACATCCGGGGCGGCTGCGGCAAGATTAAACAGGCCGTCCGCTTGCGCGCCCAGCCGGTGTGCTGGGCCGATCTGGCTTCCTTCGCCGCCACCGATCAGGCCCCAGTTCAGTTTGGTCATCTCAGCGCTCCTCAATTGAATCCGATTGATTCGAGATAGGTCCGGTTGGCAATGGCATCATCCTTCGGCCGGACGTCAAGGGTCGGATCGCAATCCTGTTCCACCGTGCACCAGCCTTCGAAACCATGGTCAAGAAGCACCTGCCGAACAGCGGGAAAATCCACCATGCCCTTGCCGAGATTGCAGAAGATGCCCTGACCGCACGCATCGTAGAAACCGGTCCGTTTGCTCACGACATCGGCGCGTATGGCGGGATCAATATCCTTGAAATGCATGTAGGAAATGCGGGGCATATGACGTTTCATGAAGGCCACCGGATCAAATCCGGCATAGGCGTGGTGGCCGGTATCGAAGCAGATCTTCAGGATGTCCGGATCCACTTCCGCAAGCAGCCGCTCCAGCTCCGGCTCGAAATCCATGAAGCCTGCCGCATGGGCATGGATACCGACTGTCAGGCCATAGTCCTCGGTGCCCATCCGGGCGATCCGGGCAATGCGGTCGCGAAAGGCGCGCCATTCCTCCGGCCCCATCTGTTCGGCCTCGTTTGCCCGGCCGGCGGTCGGCGCCCGGCGCGGCGAAATGCTGTCGATCAGCACCAGATGGCGTGCGCCATGGGCAACAAGCGCCTTGCAGGTGCGGATCGCCGCATCTTCCACATCCGCCCATTGGGCCGGATCATGAAACGGGCGAAACACGACGCCGCCAATCAGCGTCAGGTCGTGTTCGGCAAGCGCGTCGCCAAGTTCTGCGGGGTCTTCCGGCATAAAGCCGATAGGGCCAAGCTCGATCCCCTTGTAACCGGCTGCCGCACATTCCGAAAGCACGGTGCGCCAGTGGGGATTTCGGGGATCGGCGGCAAATTCCACGCCCCAGGAACAGGGGGCGTTACCAATACGGATCGTCATGAGACAGGTCCTTGTCGAGAGGGTTGAATGTCTAGAGTGTTGAAACGGTGATCCAGCGCTTCTGCGCTGCCGAAGCCAGTGCTGCGGCCACGATCTGGTTGACCATCATGCCATCGTGAAAAGTTGCGGCACCGGTGTTGCGACCTGCAATCGCCTCCAGGAAATCCCGCGCCTCGATGATGATCTGGTCCTGATAGCCGGTGCCATGGCCCGGGCCCTGGCAGAAGGGCAGGTAATCGGGATGATCGGGCCCCGTCAGGATCTTGCGGAAGCCGCGCCGGTCCGCAGGCTCATCCGAACGATAGAGCCAGAGCGCATTCTGGTCTTCCTGATCAAACCGGATCGCCCCCTTCGTGCCATGCACCTCATAGGCATAACCCATCTTGCGTCCGGTCGCGATGCGGCTGAAATGCATGTGGCCCATCACGCCGCTTTCGAACCGGCACATCATGTGGGCCTGATCGTCATTGGTGACCTCCCGCAGGCCTTCCGGCGAGGGCCGCTTGCGATGGACTGTCTCCACTTCGGCGCTCAGGCTTGCAACCGGTCCCATCAGGGCAAGCGCACAGTGGATCATATGCGGGGCAAGATCGCCCATCGTGCCATTGGCCATGCCTTCGGTACGCCAGGTGGCAGGGGAGGAGGGATCGGCCATGAAATCTTCCGTATGCTCACCCCGGAACCAGGTGACGGAACCGATTTCGCCAGATTCGATCAGCTGTTTTGCAAATTGCGTGGCGGGCGTGCGGGCATAGTTGAAGCCGACCATGTTGACCGCACCGGCTCGGGTCGCTGCTGCAAGCATCGCGCGGCTGTCGTCCAGCGAGGCGCCGAGCGGCTTTTCGCAGAAGACCGGTTTTCCAAGGGCAAAGGCCGCTTCTGCAATTGCGCGGTGCTCGCTTTGCGGCGATGCAATCACGACCGCACCGACGGCGGGATCGGCAACCAGTTCCCGCCAGTTTCCCGTCGCGCGGGCAAAGCCATAGGCCTTTCTGTAGCGATCCGCAGACTGCGCGCTCGATGCCGCGACCATTTCCAGCCGGGGTCTGAGCGCCGTGTTGAACACTGCGCCCACCGCCGCATAGGCCACCGCATGGGCCTTGCCCATATAGCCACCGCCCACGATGCCAATCCCGATTTCGGGTCCGATCTCCGGCATGTTGTCCTCCGATGTAAAAAATTTTTTGCAAGCGGTTGCAAAATTCGTAACCTGCGTTCAGACTGAAATCAACGGCCCAAATGCATCGGGCGAAAAAATAGTCGGAGACAGGAGAAGGCATGACCACGCCGCCAAGAACCATCCGCCTGACGCTGGCGCAGGCCATCGTCCGTTTTCTGGTGAACCAGTTCATCGAGATTAATGGCCGGGAGGTTCGGCTGTTTGGCGGCGGCTTTGGCATTTTCGGTCATGGTAATGTGCCCTGTCTTGGCGAGGCGCTTTATGGCGTGCGCGATCAGCTGCCGCTTTACCGCGGCCAGAACGAGCAGAGCATGGGCTTTGCCGCGGCGGCCTATGCCAAATATCACCTGCGCCAGCGGATGATGTTCTGCACGGCCTCTGCGGGACCGGGCACGGCGAACCTGCTGACGGCGGCGGCCCTTGCCCATGCCAACCGGTTGCCGATGCTGCTTCTGTGCGGCGACACATTCGTGACGCGCCTGCCGGATCCGGTGCTGCAGCAGCTCGAACATTTCAACAATCCGACGCTTGGCGTCAACGATGCCTTCCGCTCCGTGACCCGATTCTGGGACCGGATCACCCATCCTGCGCAAATCCTGCAATCGCTGCCCTCGGCACTTGCGGTGATGCTGGACCCGGCCGATTGCGGACCCTCCTTCATCGGTCTGCCGCAGGATGTGCAGGGCTGGGCTTATGATTATCCGGAAGTCTTTTTCGAAAAGCGCCTGCATCGTGTCCGTCGCCAGACGCCGGATGCCACCGAGATTGCCGAAGCGGCTGCGCTTCTCGTGCATGCGAAACGGCCGATGATTATTGCGGGCGGCGGCGTGCAATATGCCCGCGCCGTGCCGGAACTCACCGCCTTTGCAGAGCGGCACGGCATTCCTGTGGTTGAAACCATCGCCGGGCGCGCCAATTTCGTGAGTGATCATCCGCTGAATATCGGACCGATCGGTGTTACCGGTTCAAACAGTGCCAATGCAATTGCGGCGGAGGCCGATGTCATTCTGGCGGTCGGCACCCGCATGCAGGATTTTACCACCGGTTCCTGGACCGCTTTTGCGGCAGACGCCCGCATCATCGGGTTGAATGCCGCCCGTCACGATGCGATGAAGCATCTGAGCCTGCCGGTGGTGGGCGATGCCAGGCGCGGGCTTGAAGCGCTTGGTCAGGCGCTCGGCGCCTATCATGCGCCTGCGGCCTGGATCGGTCGGGCAAAGGCGGAGCGGGCACGCTGGGATGCCTATGTGGCGGAGAATGTGAAACCGGGAAACCGGCCGAATTCCTACGCGCAGGCAATCGGCGTCGTCAACGCGCTCTGCGACAGGCGCGACCGGATCGTGGCGGCCGCTGGCGGTCTTCCCGCGGAAGTTACGGCCAACTGGCGCACGCTCGATATCGGCACCGTCGATGTGGAATTCGGCTTTTCCTGCATGGGCTACGAGATTGCCGGTGGCTGGGGCGCGCGCATCGCGCAGTCTGAGGCCGAACCGGATCAGGACACAATCGTCTTTACCGGCGACGGCTCCTATCTCCTGATGAATTCGGACATCTATTCCGCCGCGCTGACGGGCAAGAAGCTGATCATTCTGGTGCTCGACAATGGTGGCTTTGCAGTCATCAACAAGCTGCAGAACAATATGGGCGGCGAAAGCTTCAACAATCTGATCGCCGATTGCCCGACCATCAGCGAACCGTTCGCCGTGGATTTCGAGGCCCATGCGGCAGCGATGGGGGCAGAGGCGGTGACCGTTTCCAATGCGGATGAGCTGGCAACGGCTTTCAAGGCCGCAAAGGCGGCCAAACGCACGCAGGTAATCGTGATGAAGGTCGATCCCTACGAGGGGTGGACGCAGGAAGGCCATGCCTGGTGGGAGGTCGGCACGCCGCATGTGAGCGATAGCAACAAGGTGCGGGAGGCCCATAACGCGGTCGAATCGGCCCGCCCCCGCCAGAGACGGGGTGTCTGATGGAGCGTCTCCTAACCGGGATCAGGCAGAACCGTTTTCTGGTGGTTGGCCGCGTGGGCATGGACACCTTTCCCGATCCGCCGGGAACGGCCATCGAGGATGCCGAAATGTTGCGCGTCGATATCGGCGGATCGGCGGCCAATATGGCGGTCGGGCTGGTAAAGCTCGGCAGCGCCGCGAGCCTTCTCACCCGCGTTTCCGATGATGCCGTCGGACGGTTTTGCGTGAAGAAGCTGAACCATTACGGTGTCGCGACAGAGCATGTGCGCCCGGTTTCCGGGCCCGGAGCCTCGCAGCGCCGCAATTCCTTTGCGATTTTCGAGACCCGGCTGGAAGGCCATCAGACGGTCATCTACCGCAACGGCGCGGCGGATTTCGAGATGAATGGCGCTGATGTGGATGCGGTCGATCTCGGACAATACGGCGCGCTCATCACCGCCGGTACGGTGCTGGCGGCAGAGCCGTCGCGAAGCGCCACCTTCCGGCTGTTCGAACGCGCGCGCGCAGCCGGTCTCCCGGTGATCTTCGATGTCGATTACCGGCCCTATTCCTGGGTATCGGCAGAGGTCGCGAGCGAAGTCCTGACAACGGCAGCAAGCCATGCCGATGCGATCATCGGCAATGACGAGGAATTTGGCTTCATGGCTGGCCGCATCGAGGCAGGGCTTCAACGGGCGCGGGAACTCGCCCGGCATTCGGCTTCGCTGGTGATCTACAAGATGGGGCACAAGGGCGCGATCACGCTTGTGAACGGCACCGAGACGCGAAGCGGTATCTATCCGGTCAAGGCGCTGAAGCCGACCGGCGCGGGCGACAGCTTTATGGCCGGGCTTCTTTCCAGCCTTGCTGCCGGACATGATCTTCATGCCTCGGTGCTCAGAGGGTCGGCCTGCGCATCCATTGTGGTTTCGCGACCCGGCTGCGCGCCTGCCATGCCGACCGGTCCAGAACTGGATGATTTCCTCGCCTCGCATCCCGGCCCGCAGACGGTCGATTGAAACGGGAGAACCTGTATGCATATTCCGCCCCATGACAATCACAATCACCCGATTGTCGATGTTGATCACCCGCTGGTGCCGCTCAATTACTTCAACATCGTCAAGCTGCGGAAGGGCGAGGTGTTCGACTACCGGCTTAAAGCCTATGAAACCTGCATCGTGCCTGCCACCGGCACGGTGTCGGTGGAATGCGCTGGCGAGACCTTCACCCCGATTGGCAATCGGGGTGTGGATGTCTGGGACGGCGAGCCGGAGGGCGTCTATGTGCCGACCAATACGGGTGCGCGGATGACCTGTCTCAGCGACCGGGCAGAAGTCTTCGTGGCCGGTGCGCGCTTCGGCGAGACGCTAAAGCCTTTTGCGGTGCGGGCCGATCAGCTGGATGTCGTGCAATATGGCTCCGACGACACCAAGACCCATCGCAAGATCAAGCATATTCTCGGCAGCGCCTATCATGATCGGGTGGGACGCCTGCTGGTCAGCGAGCTTTACACGGTTGGCACCGGCGGCTGGTCGGGTTTTCCGAGCCACAAGCACGACACGGACCGGCTGCCGGAGGAAACCCGGCACGACGAGACCTATAATTTCCGCTTCCGTCCCAATCATGGGTCCGGGCTGCAGATGCTGCAGCGGGTGGATAACGAGCCGGGCGACGCCTATCACGTGATGGATGGTTCCACCATCGTGCTCGACAAGGGCTATCATCCCTGCTGCGTGCTGCCGGGCTATGAAATGTATTATTTCACCATTCTCGGCGGCCTGAGCCAGCGCAGCCTCAAGCAATATTTCCAGCCGACCCATGCCGACCAGCTGCACACCATTCCCGGCATCATGGACATGGTGGCGAGGTTCAAATGACTTTGGCGACCCTTGCGGACGTGCTCCAGCCAGCCCGGAAAGAAGGCTATGCGGTCGCCGGCATGGTCTGCCTTGGCTGGGAGGACATGCGTGCTTTCGTGAAGGCGGCGGAAGCGGAAAATGCACCGGTCATTCTGCAGGCTGGCCCCGGTTGCCGGGCGCATACGCCGCTGCCGGTGCTGGGGTCTATGATGCGCTGGCTTGCCGAAAGCGTGCCGGTTCCAGTGGTTGTCCATCTCGATCACGGCTATAGCCGCGCCGAATGCGAAGAGGCGATCCGATCCGGCTTCACCTCGATCATGTTTGACGGTTCGCGCCTGCCTTTCGCTGAAAATGTCGCGCAAACTCGGGCTATTGCCGACCTTGCCCATGCGGCAGGGGTTTCCTGCGAGGGGGAGATCGGTTTCGTCGGCTATACCGGCGGCCAGCAATCGTTGGGGACGGAACCGGCGGAGGCTGCAACCTTCGCCCGCGAGACGGGTGTGGATGCCATGGCGATTTCCGTCGGCAATGTGCATCTGCAAACCACGCAAGGCGCCTTGCTCGATGAGGCAAGGATTGCCGAAATCCAGGCGCAGACCGACGTGCCGCTGGTGATCCATGGCGGGTCCGGCGTGCCGGCCGCCCAGCGTGCCCGGCTTTCGGCAGCAGGCATGATTTCGAAATTCAACATCGGTACCGAGCTGCGCATGGCCTTTGGCGCATCGCTGCGTCAGGTGTTGGTCGCCAATCCGGATACGTTTGACCGGCTCGCTTTGCTTTCGCCGGTCGAAGAGGCGCTCGTCCCCGTCGCCCGCGCCACAATCCGCACCCTGATGGGGAATGCAGCGCGAGCGTGAGATCATTTATTTGCGGTCGGACTGATAGACGATGGGCTGCTTTTCCCCTGGGATCAGGGCGGCAATCGAACCGGCCTTCAGCGACAGCGCTCCAAATTTGGTGTCCTTGTCGCCGAAATTGGCAATCAGCCGCGTGCCGTCTTCAAAGGTGGTCTGCTGCACGAGGTGATCGTCTGTCAGCCAGTCGAATGCGGTCAGCTTTTCCCTGGCCAGCCGCTGGTGCAGCGGACGGAAAAAGGCATCCTGTTTCTGGACGATGGCAAGGCGGCTCTTCAGTCGATCCGCGCTCAGGTGATAGAGCGGCGGCACGTTGTAGAGCAGCTGTACCAGGTCGTTTTCGCGCCGGACATTTGTGAGCTTCAGCGAATCGAACAGCCAGTGATGACTGGTGATCACAGAACCGTGGAAGACGGCCTGATAGAGCGGCAGGCGACTTTTCGGATCGAAATAGATCGTACGGTAGCCGTCCTGCAGCGGAACGGGCTTGAAGAATTTATCCGGCTCCTCCGTCGGATACCAGGCACCCACAAAATAGGGAGATGCCTTGTCCTTCTGCATGGCCTTGTCGCCCCAGCCGATCACCGGCGTCTGCTTGCCATGCGCGAAAAGCATGCCGCCGGAGGTCACGGCATTGCCATCCTCGGAGCCGAGCGGAAGCTTGAGCGTTTCGCTCACCCAGCGCATGCTTTCCTCGTTGCCGCGGGCATTTTCTCGCTCGCTCATGGGTTTGGCTGGCGGATAACTGTCGAACACCATGCCGGAGGCATAGGCATCGAGGAACCAGCTGTTGAAGGGGGCGGCGGCAAGGATCGCCGATATCCGCTCCTGCATCGCCGGGCGGATGCAATCCGGGTTGGTATAGTGCCCGGTCTGCTGGAAACCGGCCTTCAGGCTCCCGTCCTTCTTGCCGATCGCGCAGGCCTGATAGGCCTCATCGCCAAGATGGGCGCTCGCCCAGCTCGGATCATCCGATTGCTGGAGCGCAGTTTCGTAGGAATCGTAGGGTGCGATCAGAAAACCCGCATCGGCCGCAGCCTTGACCGCTTCCGGATGCCAGAGGCCCCCCTCCCAGCCTTCGCCGATGCCGATCCAGAGACGTTTGAGGCCGGATGCCTTGAGCGTGTCGATGGTCCTGGTTGAAAGGCCGCTCCCCCAGGCAGCCGTATCTGGCTTGAGTGCGCCGGAGAAGGTCTTGGCGACCTCACTGCGGATATCACGGTAAAGCCCGCCCAGTCGCTGCGGCTCCGGCTTTGCGCCTTGCCATTGGGCCCGTGCAAGCTGATCGATCGACTGGTTCAGCGCGCGGATCAGCATCTTCTGCTGATAGGCCTGCGGCTTGCCCTTGATGCTGCGGAGCTCGGAAAGGACATCCTTCTCGAAACCGGAAAGCAGCTTCTGCGCAAAGGCATTCTTGCCGGTCAGCGTGGCCATCAGCGCCTTCCAGTCTGCCACGTCCCGAACCGAAAGCAGGCCGCTGCCCCAGAGATAGGTATGCGATGCCCCGATCAGTTTTGCAGCGTCCGGGCTTTTTTCGATCTTGCTCGCCAGCGTTTGATAACGCCCATTTGCCTGCAGCCAGTCGCGATAGCGTTTTGCACCCGCGAGCGGATCATCGCCGCCAAGATGCACCATCATCGTCATCGGCGCGCTGGCGTCGAGCGCCGTGAATTCGTGGGAAAGCGAAAGCGACAGTCCGTTACCGGCGGCCTTGAACGCACCGCGGTTGTTGAACGGATTGGTGAGGATCACCGAGACTGAATAGCCATCCTGAAGCGTGGTCCACAGCGGCAGGCTGATATCCTGGGTGGTGTTGAACGCGGGCAGGTCTTCGAGCAGGAAATCATGCCAGACCTTGCTGTCTGCCGGAATGTAAGCCCCTTCCGACAGGGGAAAGGCAAGCGCCTTGCCCCAGGCCTCCGGCGGTTGATTGAAAATGGCAAGTTCGCCCGGATCGGCTTTCGTCCATGTCAGCGACAGGTCGTTCTTTTCAAGCGACGCGGAAATTTCCACCTTACCCTGCTGCCAGACCCAGCTGGCAGACGTGTCCGAGGCCTTCAGCCGGCTGACGCCATGGGTCTCCACGCCCGTGGAAACGGTCACGGAACCACCCTTTGCAGGCGTGGCTGCAATTGCCAGTGTCTCCGGCTCGAGCACAATCTGCCAGAGGTCGTTTCCGAGAACAATCGGTTGGGCGTCAGCGGCGCTGGCGCAGAAGAGGACGGTCAGAAGGGGGGCGATGGCCCGTAATGAATGCATAGGCAAGCTTTCAGTAAGTTCAGGTTGTAGCGCGCTATCCTCCTATACTTTTGGGCTATAATACGTCAGCGGCAGGGGAAATTTCGGCGCGGGGATATTTTTGCGCTCGCAATGCGCGAAAATGGGTCATAGCGGGAATGCGCTTTTTGGTTGCGCCCCATACCGGGAAAAAACTGCTTCAAAACGGGAATTAACCCGTCAAGGACAGGCCGCTGCTGCCGAAAACCTGTGTGAGCCCACGGGAATATTCAATTCACATCTAAAGGGCTAACCCTTTCTTCATGACATGAATATACAACAGTAATTCTGTATCAGTGATTGAGATTTGAAAAGTCGTGGCATGACGCTTGTTCGAATTCCGAAAAATCGCCTGCGAAAAGGCATGTATGTGGAACTCGTCGAGTGTTCCAACATGGATTTTGACAAGCGTCGTTTCGTGCTTGCAAGCGACCGCGACCTCGAAGACATCTTTGCCAGCAATGCCGATACCGTGCTGATCAATACGGCCATGGGCGAAGCCGTGCGCGGGCAGGGGCCTTCGTCCCAGCCGCGGCCGAATTCGCGCTCGGGCATGAAGGCGCTTGCCGAGCGCCAGGAAGTTGCCTCCCGCATTCACCAGTCAGCCGCGGGGCTGAAAAATGCCCTTTCGGGTTTCATGACCGATGGCGAGGCGGATTACCGCGTTTTTGCGCCGATGGCGAAGGATTTGACCGATGCGATGCGCGAAACGCCGGCAATCGCGCTGGAGCTGACGCGCATGAAGACCAAGGACGAGGGCACATTCGTGCATTCCCTTGCCGTTGGCGCGATGATGGCGCGGGTAGGCGAGGCCATGGGTGTTGATGCCCATGGTGTGGAAATGCTCGGTCTTGCGGGCGTGCTGCACGATTTCGGCAAGCTACTGATCCCGAACAGCATCCTGAAGAAGCAAGGGGCGCTGACGCCGCAGGAGCGGGGCGTGATCCACAGCCATCCGCAGCTCGGCTATCACAAGCTGAAAACCTATCGCGGCATGCCGGAGATGATTCTCGACGTGTGCCTGCATCACCATGAACTGCTCGATGGCAGCGGTTATCCAGACAAGCTGCGCGATCAGGGTATTTCTACCGAGGTACGCATTTCGACCGTCTGCGACGTGTTCGATGCATTGACCAGCGTGCGGTCCTACAAGAAGGCCTGGACCACGGAACAGGCCCTGTCCTGGCTGTTCGAGAACGAGGCCCGCTTCGACCGCAAGGTCGTGGTGAAGCTCGCCGAAATCACCGACGCCTACGCCCTTTCGGCCTGACACTCCGGCCGCCATTCCCTTCTGCTTTCGCCGCAAGCCCATTGCGTGCGCCCCCCGTTTTCGATAAGAGACCGCGCAACTTCCGCCGCAGGCATCCCAAGAGCCCGGCGGGTGCACGACCGGGCGCCTTAAGCGGTGCCCGATTTTTGGCCGGTGCAGGGGCAGCAATGCGCGGCACCACACGATCTGGAATAGGCTTATGGCACGCATCGTGATGAAATTTGGCGGCACTTCCGTTGCCAATCTCGACCGTATTCACAATGTGGCCCGTCACGTCAAACGCGAGGTGGATGCGGGCCATGAGGTGGCGGTGGTCGTTTCCGCCATGTCCGGCAAGACCAACGAGCTGGTGGACTGGGTGCAGACCATGCCGAAGGTGACCGGCGCTGACAGCCCTTTTTACGATGCGCGCGAATATGATGCGGTGGTTGCCTCCGGCGAGCTGGTCACGGCTGGCCTTCTGGCGATTGCGCTGCAGTCGATGGGCATCAATGCCCGCTCCTGGCAGGGCTGGCAGATCCCGATCCGCACCGACAGCGCCCATGGGGCAGCGCGTATTCTCGAGATCGACGGTTCGGAAATGATCCGCAGGATGGGCGAAGGCCAGGTCGCCGTGGTTGCCGGGTTCCAGGGGCTCGGGCCGGATAACCGTGTGGCAACGCTTGGCCGCGGCGGCTCCGATACGTCGGCCGTTGCCATTGCCGCTGCCGTGAAGGCCGACCGTTGCGATATCTACACGGACGTGGATGGTGTCTATACCACCGACCCGCGCATCGAGCCGAAGGCACGCCGCCTGAAGAAGATTGCCTTCGAGGAAATGCTCGAGATGGCATCGCTCGGCGCCAAGGTGCTGCAGGTGCGCTCGGTGGAGCTTGCCATGGTGCACAAGGTACGCACTTTCGTGCGCTCCAGTTTCGAAGACCCCGATGCGCCGGGCATGGGTGATCTGATCAACCCGCCCGGAACGCTGATTTGTGACGAGGAAGAGATCGTGGAACAGGAAGTCGTAACCGGCATTGCCTATGCCAAGGATGAAGCCCAGATTTCGCTGCGCCGCCTCGCCGACCGGCCGGGCGTTTCGGCCGCCATTTTCGGTCCGCTGGCCGAAGCCCATATCAATGTCGACATGATCGTGCAGAACATTTCGGAAGATGGTTCGCGCACCGACATGACCTTCACCGTGCCCTCCGGCGATCTGGAAAAGGCAAAGAAGGTTCTGGCCGATAACAAGGACAAGATCGGCTACGACGTGGCCCAGAGCGAAAGCGGTCTCGTCAAGGTGTCGGTGATCGGCATCGGCATGCGCAGCCATGCCGGTGTTGCCGCTTCCGCCTTCCGCGCGCTCGCCGACAAGGGTATCAACATCAAGGCGATCACCACGTCTGAAATCAAGATTTCGATCCTGATTGACGGCGCCTATGCAGAACTTGCAGTGCGCACTTTGCATTCCTGCTACGGTCTCGATAAAAGCTGATTTGTGGTCCTGCTTCGGCAGGGCTTGACACCGGCCGCCAACCGGCGCCGGATGAGGGGATTGAGACCTTAGGAGCCTACGCGATGAGAGACCTGTCTGCGGGTCCGCGCGTTCTTCTCAAGCGGCTTCGCGAATTGATGGCGGAGCCGCTCGAGCCACAGGAGCGCCTCGACCGGATTGTTCGCCAGATCGCCCAGAACATGGTGGCGGAGGTGTGCTCGGTCTATGTGCTCCGCGCTGACGGCGTGCTCGAGCTCTATGCCACCGAAGGTCTGAACAAGGGCGCCGTGCACCTTGCGCAATTGCAGATGGGCCAGGGCCTCGTCGGCACGATTGCAGCGAGCGCACAGCCGCTGAACCTCTCCGACGCGCAGTCGCATCCCGCTTATCGCTATCTGCCGGAAACCGGCGAAGAAGTGTTTCACTCCTTCCTCGGCGTGCCGATCCTGCGTGCCGGCCGCTCGCTCGGCGTTCTGGTCGTCCAGAACAAGGCGATGCGCAACTATCGCGAAGACGAGCTGGAAGCTCTTGAAACCACCGCCATGGTGCTGGCCGAAATGGTCGCGACCGGCGAGCTCAAGAAGATCACCAAGCCGGGGCTGGAGCTTGATCTCACCCGACCGGTCACCATCGATGGCGATGGCTACAATGACGGTATCGGCCTTGGCCATGTGGTGCTGCACGAACCGCGCATCGTCGTCACCAATCTTCTGAATGAAGATACCGAAAAGGAAATCCAGCGGCTTGCCGATGCGATGGGGTCGCTGCGCATTTCCATCGATGACATGCTGTCGCGCCGTGAGGTTTCGATGGAGGGCGAGCATCGCGAGGTGCTCGAGACCTACCGGATGTTTGCCCATGACCGAGGCTGGGTGCGGCGTCTGGAAGAGGCGATCCGCAACGGTCTGACCGCCGAAGCCGCTGTCGAGAAGGTGCAGAGCGATACCCGCGCCCGGATGATGCGTCTGACCGATCCCTATCTGCGCGAGCGCATGCATGATCTCGATGATCTTGCCAACCGGCTTCTGCGCCAGCTGACCGGCTACGGCTCGAAGGCGGCAGGCGAATCGCTGCCGTTCGATTCGATCATCGTCGCGCGGGCCATGGGGGCGGCCGAGCTGCTGGATTATCCGCGCACCAATATTCGCGGACTGATCCTCGAGGAAGGGGCTGTCACGTCCCATATCGTCATCGTTGCCCGGGCAATGGGCATTCCCGTTGTTGGGCAGGCGGCAGGCGTGGTTGCGCTTGCCGAGAACGGTGACGCGATCATCATCGATGGTGAAGAGGGCAAGGTCCATCTGCGTCCGCTGATGGATCTGCAGAAGAGCTACGAGGAGAAGGTTCGCTTCCGCGCCCGTCGTCAGGAACAGTTCCGGGCGTTGCGCGATGTCGAGCCGGTGACCCGCGATGGACACCGCATCAGCCTGCTGATGAATGCCGGCCTGCTGGTCGATCTGCCGCAGCTGGTGGAAAGCGGTGCCGAGGGTATCGGCCTTTTCCGCACCGAGCTGCAGTTCATGATCGCCTCCACGCTGCCGAAGCTCGAGGAGCAGGAAGAGTTCTACCGTAATGTGATCCGTCAGGCTGCGGGCCGCCCGGTCACCTTCCGGACGCTCGATATCGGTGGCGACAAGGTCGTCTCCTATTTCCGTTCCCAGGAAGAGGAAAACCCGGCGCTTGGCTGGCGGGCGATCCGCCTTTCGCTGGATCGGCCCGGTTTGCTGCGCACCCAGTTGCGCGCGCTTCTGAAGGCGTCTGCCGGAGCGGATCTGAAGATGATGATCCCGATGGTCACGGAGGTTTCGGAAATCCGCAAGGTCCGGGACTTCTTCCAGAAGGAAGTGCAGCATCTGTCGAAATTCGGCCATCAGCTGCCCAAGCGCCTGCAGTTCGGCGCGATGCTGGAAGTGCCGGCCCTGATGTGGCAGCTCGACGAGCTGATGCAGGAGGTGGATTTCGTCTCCGTCGGGTCCAACGATCTTTTCCAGTTCTCGATGGCGGTTGATCGCGGCAATGCCCGCGTTTCGGATCGCTTCGATATTCTGGGGCGGCCTTTCCTGCGCATCCTGCGGGACATCGTGCGCGCCGCCGAACGCAACCAGACACCGGTGACGCTCTGTGGCGAGATGGCGGGCAAGCCCTTGTCCTCCATGGCGCTGTTCGGCCTCGGCTTCCGTTCGGTCTCTATGTCGCCTGCCTCGATCGGCCCGGTCAAGGCCATGCTTCTCGGTCTCGATGTGGGCAAGCTCGCCGACATGATGAATGCCGCCCTTGACGAGGTGCACTCCACCATTCCGATGCGGGAACTGCTTGCGCGCTTTGCGGAAGCCAACAATATCCCGCTCTGATTTCATCCCTTACACTTGCGGAGCTTTGACCCTTGGCGAAACTGCCTGTCGACAAGATGCGCGAACTGGAACGCCGCTTCGGCGAGATCGAGGCGCGCATGTCTGCGGGGCCGGCCGCCGATGTCTATGTAAAGCTTGCCTCCGAGTATTCGGAACTGCAGCCCGTGGTGGGCAAGATCCGCCAGTACCAGAAGGCGCTTGCGGAAAAGGCAGATCTCGAGGAGCTGCTCGCCGACAGGGATACAGACCGCGAGATGCGGGAGATCGCCGCCATTGAGCTGCCCGAACTTGGTCCGCGGATCGATGCGCTGGAAAAGGATATCCAGATCCTGCTGCTGCCCAAGGATGCGGCCGATGAAAAGAGCGCAATCGTCGAAATCCGCGCCGGAACCGGCGGCTCCGAAGCGGCTCTTTTCGCCGGTGACCTGTTCCGCATGTATGAGCGTTTTGCCTCTGCCAATCACTGGCGTGTCGAGGTGCTTTCCGCATCCGAAGGCGAAGCGGGTGGCTATAAGGAAATCATCGCGACGATTACCGGCAAGGGCGTGTTCTCGCGGCTGAAATTCGAATCCGGCGTGCACCGGGTGCAGCGCGTGCCGGAAACCGAGGCGAGCGGGCGTATTCACACCTCTGCGGCAACGGTGGCTGTCTTGCCAGAAGCCGAAGAGATCGATATCGAGATCCGTCCCGAGGATATCCGCATCGACACGATGCGCTCGTCGGGTGCCGGTGGCCAGCATGTGAACACCACCGACAGCGCGGTGCGCATCACCCATCTTCCGACCGGCATCATCGTGACCAGCTCGGAGAAATCGCAGCACCAGAATAGGGCAAAGGCCATGCAGGTGCTGCGTTCGCGGCTCTATGACATGGAGCGGCAGCGGGCCGAAAGCGAACGTTCGGCCGACCGCAAGAGCCAGGTGGGCTCCGGTGACCGTTCCGAGCGCATCCGCACCTATAACTTCCCGCAAGGCCGCGTTACCGATCACCGCATCAACCTGACGCTCTACAAGCTCGACCGGATGATGATGGGTGAAATCGATGAAGTGGTGGATGCGCTGCTGGCCGATTATCAGGCAGGCCAGCTCGCCCAGCTTGGCGAGCAGCCGTGAGCGGCGAGCACACCCTTGGAGCCTTGCTCGGCATGCTGCGGCAGCGCTTTTCCGGGGCCGGATTGGCCGATGCGGCCAACGATGCCCGCCATCTTTTGTGCGGCCTGCTGGAGATCTCGCCCACCACGCTGCTTGTCGATCCGGATCGGATCGTTTCCGCTGCAGACGCGGAGCGCATCGAAACGGCAGCGGCCCGCAGGCTGAACCGTGAACCGGTTCACCGGATCCTCGGCGCGCGGGAATTCTTCGGACTGTCGCTTTCACTTTCGCCGGAAACACTTGAGCCACGCCCCGATACCGAAATGCTGGTGGAACGTGCACTCTTTCACCTCGGGTCTGTACTCAAGGCAAAGGGCAAGGCCCGGATCGTCGATTTCGGCACGGGCACCGGGGCAATCGCGCTTGCGATCCTCAGCCAGTATCCGGATGTGGAAGCCGTCGGCGTCGATATTTCCGAAGATGCCCTTCTGACGGCGAAAGGCAATGCGGAACGCCTCGGCCTTCAGGCGCGTTTCAGCACCCACAGGGGCAACTGGGCCGAAGGGCTGGTCGGTCCCTTCGACATGATCCTCTCCAATCCGCCCTATATTCCGACGGCTGTGGTGCGAAACCTGGAGCCGGAGGTGCGGCTCTTTGATCCGCAGGCGGCTCTTGATGGGGGGAAAGACGGGCTTGATGCCTATCGCATTCTCGCCCGCAGCCTGCCGCCGTTGATGACGGCCGATGGCCTCGTGCTGCTCGAAATCGGCTATGACCAGAAAGACAGCGTCACCGCACTCTTCGAGGCCGAAGGCCTTTGCCGCATCGAAGCGATGCGGGACTATGGCGATAACGACCGCGTGCTTGTATTCCGCCATGGCGGCTGACTGCTGCATCGCACTATTTTGCGGGGTTGTTCGAGAAAGTGCTTGGATTTCCGGCAGAAGCGCGATAGTTTCCGCTCACGTACCGGGCAGAGGGGGTGGACGAAGATTCGTCCAGTTTCATTCAGCCAAGGGGAAGGCTTCGTTGGGAGCCGATGCGGCAGAAATTTCCGGCACGTGAATCAGTCATCTCGACCCTGAGGCCAGGCGGTGCGCATAAGCCGCTCTCAAGCCTTGTGATCTGCTGCGGCAATCCTTCGCGGCTTTGGTCAAAACCGAGAGGCGCAGCCGGTTTCCACTTCGGGAACGGGACGCGCCCCGATGCAGTATAATTCGGTCCGGGCAACCGCGGGACGACCCGCCTTTGTCGCAGACGCAAGCGTTTTCCCTCCGGGCATGGTTTTTGAGCCGGTTTCGGAAAAGGGCGCTCCACAACCGGTTTTCGGTGGCCGCAATGTGCCGCCCCGTGGCCGGATGACCTATCACAACGAGAATACAGGTGAGCATTCGATGAGGCCAGGACAGCAGAACAAGCGTGGTCGCGGGCGTGGCAACAACAATAACAATGGCAATGGCAACAATTTCAACCGCAAGGGCCAGAACCCGCTGACGCGGACCTATGACAGCTCCGGCCCCGACGTGAAGATCCGTGGCACTGCCCAGCATATCGCTGAAAAATATGCCGCTCTTGCCCGTGATGCCCAAAGCTCCGGCGACCGCGTCATGGCGGAAAACTACCTTCAGCATGCCGAACACTATAACCGCATCATTGCGGCTGCGCAGGCGCAGATGCAGGAGCGCTTCCAGCGCGACGACCGCAATGACTACGGCGACGACATGGATGGCAATGACGGTTCGGATGTCGCCGACGGTGCCGATGGTGCTGATGACGGTGAACAGCCGCAGATCCAGCCGATCGCTCGTGAAGAACGCCAGCCGCGGGAAGAGCGCCAGCCCCGCGAGGATCGCCAGCCCCGCGAAGATCGTCAGCCTCGCCGGGAGCGTGAGCACAATCGCGACCGGGACGGAAACCGCGAACAGCGCGACCATAACCGGGATCGCAACCGTGACCGCAATCCGGCTTCCCAGCCGGTTGCAGCGCAGCCGCAGCCGGTGATTGATGACAGCACCCCGCAGCCGGTTATCGAAGGCACGCCGGTGGAAGTGGCGATGGAAGCACCGGAGGGGGATGCAACGCCGCGTGCTGCTGCAACGCGCCGCCGTGGCCCCGCAACGCGTCCGCGCCGTCAGCCGCGCACGGCAGAAGGCGATGCTGCTCCGGCCGAGTCTGCGCCCGCGCTGGCCGAAAGCGAATAAGGCTTTCAAGCGCTTTTACATAAGCCCGGTGCAGCCATGCGCCGGGCTTTTTCATGCGCCTTGCATTTCGATGAGGCAAACCTTATATTCAGGGAGTGTCAGGTGGGTGCGTCAACATCCACCTGACTGCTTTATATACTCTGTTTCGTAATCTAGATCAGAAGGGTTCAGCTTCTATCAGATTTTTGAAACGTAAGCGTGATGCTTATGGGCTTTGGCCGCAAGATATTCTAAATTAGCTTTGAATCTAATAATTGTCCATGGTTGAAGGTGCGCCGTTTGTCAGGTGTTCCCGGATGAAAAATTTGCACGGCGAAGCCAGAAGCTCTTCAAAACAAACCCTACCTTTCCCATATCAAAAGAGAAGGGCAGGAAGCGGCATGCCGCACTTGACCCGTAAGCGAAGTGAGCCGCACAGTGTTGGTCTTGCGGCTCGAACGGCCTGCCATGATTTGGGGGCTGATCCGGAACCATCACCTGCGTGCCGATGACGGGCGCGGTGAATGAAGGAGTGAGAGTATGAATATCGAAAAATATTCCGAGCGCGTGCGCGGTTTCCTGCAATCGGCACAAACCTATGCCCTGTCCGAAGGGCACCAGCACTTTTCTGCAGAACATGTGCTGAAGGTTCTGCTTGATGATGATCAGGGCATGGCCTCCTCCCTGATAACCCGTGCTGGCGGGGATCCGCGGGAAGCCCGGATCGGCAATGATGCCGCTCTTGCGAAACTGCCGAAAGTCTCCGGGGGCAATGGCTCCGTCTATCTGTCCCAGCCGCTTGCAAAGGTGTTTTCCACCGCTGAAGATGCCGCAAAAAAGGCGGGCGACAGTTTCGTTACCGTCGAGCGTCTGCTTCTCGCACTCGCCATTGAAAGCTCGGCCTCCACAACTGCGACGCTGAAAAAGGCGGGCGTCACCGCAACCGCGCTCAATCAGGTGATCAACGACATCCGCAAGGGCCGTACCGCCGATGGCGCCAATGCCGAGCAGGGCTTTGATGCGCTGAAGAAATATGCCCGTGACCTCACCGCCGAGGCCCGCGAGGGCAAGCTCGACCCGGTGATCGGACGCGATGATGAAATCCGCCGGACAATCCAGGTTCTCTCCCGCCGCACCAAGAACAATCCGGTGCTGATCGGCGAACCGGGTGTCGGCAAGACCGCGATTGCCGAAGGTCTCGCGCTGCGCATCGTCAATGGTGACGTGCCGGAATCGCTGAAGGACAAGCGTCTGATGGCGCTCGATATGGGCGCGCTGATCGCCGGTGCGAAATATCGCGGCGAATTCGAAGAACGTCTGAAGGCCGTGCTTTCCGAAGTGCAGGCCGAAAACGGGGAAGTAATCCTGTTCATCGACGAGATGCATACGCTGGTCGGTGCCGGAAAGGCGGATGGTGCGATGGATGCATCGAACCTTCTGAAGCCTGCGCTTGCCCGTGGCGAGCTGCATTGCGTCGGTGCGACCACGCTTGAGGAATATCGCAAGCATGTGGAAAAGGATGCCGCCCTTGCCCGTCGCTTCCAGCCGGTGATGGTGGAAGAGCCCACGGTCGAGGACACGATCTCGATCCTGCGCGGTCTCAAGGAAAAATACGAGCAGCATCACAAGGTGCGCATTTCCGACAGCGCGCTGGTTTCGGCCGCGACCCTGTCGAACCGCTATATCACCGACCGCTTCCTGCCGGACAAGGCCATTGACCTGATGGATGAGGCCGCGTCGCGTCTGCGCATGCAGGTGGATTCCAAGCCTGAGGAACTCGATGAGCTTGACCGCCGCATCATCCAGCTGAAGATCGAGCGCGAAGCCCTGAAGAAGGAAACCGATGTCGCCTCCGCCGACCGTTTGCAGCGGCTGGAATCGGATCTGGCCGGTCTCGAAGAGCAGGCGGATGCGCTGACGGCCCGCTGGCAGGCGGAAAAGCAGAAGCTTGGCCTTGCGGCTGATCTCAAGGGCAAACTCGAAGAGGCCCGCAACGAACTGGCGATTGCCCAGCGCAAAGGCGAATTCCAGCGCGCCGGCGAGCTCGCCTATGGTGTGATCCCGGAGCTCGAGCGCCAGCTTGCTGCCGCCGAGGCACAGGATGGCTCGGCCCAGGCCGGCATGGTGCAGGAGGTGGTCACACCCGATGCCATCGCGCATGTGGTTTCCCGCTGGACCGGTATTCCGGTCGACAAGATGCTCGAAGGCGAGCGCGACAAGCTGTTGCGGATGGAAGATGAGCTCGCGAAATCCGTGGTGGGGCAGGGCGATGCCGTACAGGCTGTTTCCCGTGCTGTCCGTCGTTCGCGAGCCGGTCTTCAGGACCCCAATCGCCCGATTGGCTCCTTCATCTTCCTTGGCCCGACCGGCGTCGGCAAGACGGAGCTTACCAAGGCGCTTGCCCGTTTCCTCTTCGATGATGAAACGGCCATGGTGCGCATGGATATGTCCGAATATATGGAGAAGCACTCCGTTTCGCGGTTGATCGGCGCGCCTCCCGGCTATGTCGGCTATGATGAAGGCGGAGCGCTTACCGAAAGTGTGCGCCGCAGGCCCTATCAGGTTGTCCTGTTCGACGAGATCGAAAAGGCCCATCCGGATGTGTTCAACGTGCTCCTGCAGGTGCTCGATGATGGCCGTCTGACCGATGGTCAGGGCCGCACCGTGGACTTCAAGAACACGCTGATCATCATGACCTCCAATCTCGGCGCGGAATATCTGACCGGGCTCGGTGAGAATGAGGACAGTGAAGCGGTGCGTGATCAGGTGATGGATGTGGTGAAGGGCGCATTCCGCCCGGAATTCCTGAACCGTGTCGATGAAATCCTGCTGTTCCATCGCCTGCGCCGCAGCGAGATGGGGGCGATTGTCGATATCCAGCTGAAGCGGCTGGTAAATCTTCTCGCCGAGCGCAAGATCGTCATCGAGCTCGATGAGGCCGCGCGTGTCTGGCTGGCTGACAAGGGCTATGACCCCGTCTATGGCGCCCGTCCTCTGAAGCGGGTGATCCAGAAATTCGTGCAGGACCCGCTGGCAGAAAAAATCCTGTCCGGCGAGGTGCCAGACGGATCGCTGGTGAAGATCACAGCCGGTTCGGACCGGTTGCTGTTCCGTGCCGGCGGATCGGTCGCGGAAGCAGCCTGAACGGCCTGCCGTTTTCCATTACAAGGTCCCGGGGAGCGCACTGTCGTGCGCTCCCCGATTTTCATGTGGGGATGTCCGCAACCCGATGCCTGTGAATTTCGCGGTATTGGTGCGTGAGTCCATTGACATATTCGAATGACAGGCAATGATGGTGGTAGCTCCAGTGCGTATTCTGGGAGGTCCCGGTGGTTGCGACAACCCTGATATTCGATCAAAGAATTGGCCAACCCGGCAGGCAGTCCGTCAACCTGTTTGGCAGTGTGGTCGAAATCAGCGCGGATCGGGCAAAGGATACCCTTACGGTTCACAGCAGCTTCTGCGACTGGCAGGACATGCCTGTGCAGATAATCATCCGGGATGTTCATCTTTCGGCGGGCGACCTTTACTCCGTGGCAGGCAACGATTTCTGGTCCTTTTTCATGGCCGCCTGGATCACGGATCAGGGTGCGATCGAGACCCGGCTGTTCGGTCGCGACGGCAGCCTCCTCGCCCAGCATGACATCAGCGGTGAAAAAGGCATCGTTCGCGGTAACCTGTTTCTTCTGCCGATCGTCCTTTCAGGGCAGGATGATGCCGCCCTGCTGTTCTGGACAGAAACAGTGGGTGGGAACACCGCGCTTTACAGCCAGCGCCTGCTGCATGGAAAACCGCTTGAGGCTGCAAGTCGACTTGCCGACGGACTGGATCAGCGGCAGCCGGTGGAAATCCATACGCTTGTGGATGGCAACACCGTGCTCTTCTGGCAGGATCGTTTGGGAAATCTGGCGGGCAAGACCTATTATGGCCATAGCTCCATCCAGAAATCTCCTCTCATGCAATATGAAAAAACCGGGGAAGGCCTGCTCGAAAAGGATGTCTATCAGCCACCGCCGCCCTTGCCGGATCCGATTGCAAAATTGGTCGAAACGCCGACTCCGGTAACCGGGCCGCTGAACATCACGGGGTCCGATGGTGCCGACATTCTGGACGGTTCAGGCGGCAAGGATCACATCAGGGGTGGGAAAGGCGACGACAAGCTTGTTGGCAAGGATGGCGATGACTGGCTGGATGGCGGCCTCGGCAAGGATATCCTTACCGGCGGGCAGGGCAGTGACAAATTCGTCTTCGGCGCCGGCTTCGTGCCCAAGGGCATTGTCTCCCGCGGCATGATCAATGCCAGCGCGGATGAAATCACCGATTTTGTCAGCGGGGAAGACAAGATCGTGCTGAGCCTGCATGCGTTCCATGAAATTGCAGGCAAGATCGGTGGAGGCTTGACGGCAGACCAGTTCCGGCTCGGTGACTATGCCACCACATCCGCCCAACGCATTCTCTATGACAAGGCAAAAGGCGAAATCTGGTATGACGAAAACGGGAATGCCTCTGTCACCGATCCAGGTGTTGGCACATGGACGGGCCGTGCCCATCTCGCCACGCTGAAACCCGGGACCGAACTCAAATACAGCGATTTCGAATTTATTGCCTGAGCCGGCTTCCCTGACGCGGCTTATCCGTTTCCATTGCTGGCGACTTCGGCGCTCTCGCCCCGGCCGAGCAGGTTATCGATCCGCTTGCGCTCCTGCTCGAACTTCACCAGTGTCTCGCCTTCAAGGCTCTTTCCGCCCGGCAGACGAATGCGAAGCGGATCCACTTTCGTGCCATTGACGATCATTTCGTAGTGCAGGTGCGGGCCGGTGGATTCCCCGGTCGTGCCCACCCAGCCGATGATCTGGCCCTGATGCACCTTGACGCCTTTTTTCACGCCCTTGGCGATCGCGCTCTGGTGATTGTAGGACGAGACATAGCCGTTCGAATGGCGGATCAGGGTCTGGTTGCCGTAGCCGCCGGAATCCCAGCCCGCCTTTTCGACAATCCCGTCGCCTGCGGCAATGATCGGCGTTCCGGTCGGGGCCGCCCAATCCACGCCGGTATGCATTTTCATGTAGCCGAGGATCGGATGGCGGCGCATGCCGAAGGGAGACTTGAAAATGCCGTTCGGCACGGGCTTGCGCAACAGAAACTGCTTCAGGCTCTGCCCATCCTGATTGTAGTAATCCACCGAACCGTCTTCCGGATCCTGGAAGCGGTAGAGTGTCACTCTGGTATCGCCGAACCGGGCGCGCAGATAGAGCAGTTCAGACTGGTCATCCGCCTTTTGCGTCTCCTTGTTGACCGAGAAGAAGGCTTCCAGCATGTCGGTCGGGCGCAGGCGCGCCTGAAAATCGACACTGCTCGCCAGCAGCTTGATCACCTTTGCCGTCATCGGCTGGCTCATCCCGTAGGACAGGGCCGCCCTGTAAATCCCGTCATAGACCTTCGGCAGATCGTCATCCGTGGCAATCGTCGGTTCGTCATTGAAGGCGGTACGGATCGCATCGAGCATCGGCGGCTCTTCCGCCGCCACGAAACGCTGCTGGTCGTCGACGGCCGCGGTTACCACGTGGCTGCCGTCGTGATAGACGGATATGCGGATGATCTGTGCCTGCTCGCCCTTCTGGTAAAGGCCGACACGCACAAGCTCACCCTCTTCCAGGGCGGATGTGCCGCGCATGGAGGCGATGATCTCATCCATCGCGTTCGACTGGGCTTCCGGATAACCTGAATTCTTCAGCGCATCATGCACATTTGTCGTCATGTGCACGGGAATGATGTCATCGGCAAATTCCGGCGATTGCGCGGTTACCGTTTCCGGCTCGGCGGTCGAGACATTCTGCTCCACCACCTGCGCGGTAATGCCTGTCGACAGGCCCACATCGCCATCATCGGCGGCAAACCGCTGCGGGTCGACATAATAGAGCGCGGCAACCTGGCTGTCGCCATCCGTCAGAACCGAGCCATTGGTGCGGACATTTTCCTCGATTTCGTCACGGCTCATCGGCTCGGCAAAAGTGTAGCCCTTGCCGTCCAGCGGAAAGTCCTCGGTCTTCAGGCTCACCTCGGATTCCACATCGGAGCCGTAGATCACCCCGGCCGAGGGGGATGCCGCCTCCTTGTCGTCCTTGTCATCGGATGACATCACCGCGAGCGGGTCGAAGGATGGATAGCTCTCCTGAATGTCGTGCGCTGCGGCCAGTGTCATCTTCACGAAGGCAAAGGGCTGCTTGCGCACCACATCCTGATCACCGTCCTTGACCAGGGTTGCCACATCGAGAACCTTGCGGTCTGTCGGGCGAGGGGCGATCTGGACGGGGATAAGGCGACTTCCCTGTTTGGTCGTCTCGGCCTTGAGGGGGGCGGCGGCCTTTGCATAGGCTTCCGCCGGGATGGCGAGCTGCTGGCGTCCGTCGAGTGCAGCGAAAAGGGCGACCCCCATCAGGATACTCGAGGTCACGCCCGTGAGGAATGTTCCGGCAAGCCAGCGCAGTGAAATCTCACGCCTGTCCGGCGCCCGCCTGCCATCCGCAAGGATGGGCGGGGTATCGCCGAGTGAACGTTTCAGCGCGCGGTCCATTGACATCAATGGTGGCCCGAAGGGGGAGACTTCATCGTCATGACGCTAGATGTGCCCCTTAATAAAGGTGAAGTCAAACGGTGGGGAAAATGCCTTGTGGGCGAACCCCATATGGACGGCCGGTTCCCCCGAGCGGATTTCTGCTGGGCGCTTGCGGCGATAATGCGGCAAAAATCCGGAGCAGCCCGTCGTCTCTTCTCGCCGGAAATGACGCGAAACGGCAGGTGTCGAATTAAATCCATAAAAAACAATGGCTTCTCACTTTTTTTGAAGAAAATCGCAAACCGGTGTTGACTGTTTTTATGGGTAGGGTCTATAAGCCCGATCACTGACG
>CAMFIE010000019.1 GCA_945952315.1 uncultured Rhizobium sp.
GTTTTCGGGGCGGATGCGCAGCAGCTCGCGGCCGTCTTCCCGCTCGATCTGGAGGCGGTAGCCGGGGAGTTTCTGGCGGGCCGCGATCCGGCGCAGGTCGAGCGCGAAGTCGGACGGCCGCGCGAGGCTGCCGGATTTCTGATGAAGGTGCGCGACCTCGAAAATCCAGCCGTGGCGCTGGTGCCCGGCGTGCTTTCTGGCGACGCGGTAAAGCCATCGCTCGATGCCGCCAGTCAGTCGGAAATAGGCCGGGTCGATGGTCAGGACCAGCGAACGGTCGATGACGCTGTTGTAGAACCATTCGGGCAGGACGAACTCCATGCCCTCGACGCGGCCGGCGCGCGTCGTCATTTCCTCCCACTCGTTGATCCATGAGAATTGCCGGCGACGCCAATGCTGGCCGTTGCGGATCGTGGTGGCGATGACGGTCGATTGCAGCCGCGCCAGCGCGGCTTTCAGAAGCCGGTATTGGTGATTGCCGGTCGGGCGTCCGATGGCGCGCAACAGATGGTAGGGCGTGAACCGGACGAAGCGCGAAGTCGTGAGGCCGTCATTCTCGGCCGCGACGATCTGCGAGGCCGCCCATATCAGCACATCGGCGTCCCATATGGTCGCCATGCCGTGCTCGGGCATCCCGAACACCTGCACCTCTATGTCGGCGGCCTTGTAGAGAATCGGCTTGGTGCGCGGGGTCTTCGCCAGCGAGAAGAACGGCCGCTCCATCAAATCGCGCTGGTCGCGCGGCGGCGCGTCGCCTGTTGCGACCACGAAGGGGTCTAGGCGGCTACGCTCGCTGTCCTCGGTCGGCGGCGCGGGGCTATGGTCGTCCTCGCGCAGCATCTAGCACTCGTCCCGTTCTTCGGGCGTGAGCGGACGCGCGGGAAAGACCGTGCCGGCGGTCTTGTCGCGGGTGGATTTCCGTTCGCCGGCCGCGCTCCAATCTTCCAGATCGCGGACGGTGTAGAGGACGCGACCGCCGACCTTGCGATAGGTCGGGCCGGTCCCGTAGGTGCGATGTTTCTCAAGGGTGCGGATGGATATGCCGAGGAAGCGCGCGGCTTCCTTGGTGCGCAACAGGCGCGGCGGCAGGCCCGCAAGCGGGTTGGGCATGGATCACCTCCAGTCGGGATTGGGCTGCCGGGGGCGGCAGCGGACTGTGGCGAACCATGGCGAGGGATCGGCGGCGCGTAGCGTGCCGCATTTGCGCCTATGCGTTGGCGGCACCCCCTTCGGGGCGCTGCGCGGCCGATAGGTGGGGGATTTCAGCGGCTCGGTGCCTGCCCCGCCGAATAGGCAAAGACATTCGCGCGCAGCTCGGCTAAGATTGTGGGTGGAGCAGACGCGCTGCTCTGGGGCGTAGTAACCCCTCACGGATGGCCGGTGCCAGCCAGAACGGCACCAACTCCTTGACCTATGGTCGGGGAGCCTGTGGCGTATACAACAGGCTTTCCGAGCTAAAGGCCATGGGGCCGTGTAACAGCGGTTTCGAACTCCCCGATCACCAAGAGTCAGAGAGAATCGTTTGCGGGGGCGCACCGCAGACAAGCTCTCTCGGATACGGGGAATGACTATGCGGGTTCCTGTCGAACTCGATCCCGATGTGGACGACGAAGCGCCGACCGGCGACACCATTACCGTCTATGATGAACGGCATTTCGTGACCTATCTACGCTTGCTAGATGCCAAGGCCGAGGGCGCGGATTGGAAGGAAGTCGCGCGGATCGTGCTTCACCGCGATCCGGCGGCCGAGGAACTTCGGACCTATCGTTGCTGGCAAAGCCATCTCGAACGCGCGCAATGGCTTTCGCATGAGGGCTATAGGAAGATTCTGGAACAGGCGGCAGCTAACAAGGCGTGAGCATCGGCGGCTTTCAGCTTACTTCACCTCGCAAGCTTTAGAATTTCACGATATCCGACCGGCAGGAATCGACCTCATCGCTGACATTTCGAGTGGCTTATCGCGTCCTAAAAGCTGATATGCCTCTCAATTGTTGGCCCATTCTGAACAGGTCAACTCATACGTTACCTCGCCGTGCTTCGTGCCGGGTATGGGGTCAGGAAAATCCAAGAAATCCGTCCGCGTGTGTTTCATACCAACCTTCTCCATTACACGGCGCGACCCTTGGTTGACCGCCATTGTATTGGCCACAATCTTGTCATATCCCGCGACCTCGAAGCCCCAATCGATAAGAACCAAAGCTCCTTCAGTTGCCAGCCCCTGACCCCAAGCTTCCCGGCGCAGTCGATATCCGATCTCAGCTAACGCCCTTCCTTTCGGCAACAAGCAGAACCAGCCGACGAACTCGTCATCCGCATTGCGTCGCGCTGTCCAGACGTTCGGCTCGGTTCCTCGTGGCATGAGAAACGGCGCGGTCGTCGAGTCGATCCTGTCATGATCAACCGCACCATTGTTAAGAAACCGCATCACTTCTGGGTCAAGCTCTAGCTGGATGAAGTTAACACGATCCACCGGGGCGCAAGGACTGAGAATCAAACGCAGCGTCTTTAGTAAGGTCATGGAAAATTTCCTCAAAATAAATTTCAGGCATGGTCGTGCGAAATCATGGATTGCGCAACGAGTTATCCAGTTGGGCAGCCGCCTTGCTGTTCTTGACACATAAAGCAGTCTGTTAGCTCCACTCCATTCCTGCTGACGTTCTCATAGGAATTCTAAAGTCCGCAACATTTCCCCGAGGGCTGGCTTTCCGGTTTTTTTCGTATCGCACCTCTTTGTTGCAACTGGCAGTAAGCTTGCGACTGGCAACAAGACGGTGCTCGCTAACGATCAACGCTTGCCGGGCTTGATAGGGTAGTGGAGCAACAGGCGATAGCCGCCGCACATCATCTTGATGCCGTGCGCAACCAGACGGCGGGCCTTGTTCTTGCGCGGGTCGTTCTCGAAATCCTCCTTGGAGCCGCGAAAGCCGAGCAGGACTTCGGCGATGGTGCGATAGCTTTCTCCGCGTAGTCGGGCGTCGAGCGCGCGCAGGGACAGGATATGCCATTGCCGGAGTTGGGCAGGAACGGCCCGGAAGTCGGGACCGGGCGCGCGGCCGTTGAGGGACCGCCAGAAACGGCGGGCAGCGTGGGCGCGCAGCTCCAGAAAGGAATCCATCGGCAGGGTGACGGCATAGAAAGCGGCTGCGTCGGGCACCGCCTCGGGAAGCCAGAATTGATGTGTGACGCCATCAACCTGCCAGATACCGTGCCAGCCATCGCCCGCGCGGCGCAGATCGAGGCCGGCGAGATGGGCCAGCATCAATATCGGTTCGGTGTCGCCGTCCTTATGTTCGACCGGCGACAACATCACCGCTTGCGGTTGAAGTTTCGGACTCCAGATCGGCGTCGGCCGGTCATGCGGCGCGTCGGGATCGCATGGGAAATCGCAACCCCCAGCGATCCGCGAACGCTTCAAGGTCACGGCCGGACGGTCCTCCGGTTAGTGCGATGGTCTGGAACTCCTGACGATAATCGTCATTCCGGCGCAGATATTCCCAAGCGAAACCGGCGGCCGAAATCTGCTTCGCGTGCCTGTATGCCGCCGGCGAACGCCAGTCGATGCTAAGCATGACGTCACCTCCCAAAGCCGAGGCGCGCAAGGCAGCGCCCAGCCCCTTAGAGGTTCAAAGATCGCTAGAAATATAGAAGCCGCTCAAAGAAGATACCTTGAGCAGCCAGCCCGATCATTCTTGGTTATTTTCTGCTTACACTATTTCGATGATTCCGCGAGACGCCCGCCCGCAAAAGTGCGGGCAAGGCGCTCCGGCTTTCATTGGCTGGAAAACACATGCACCTCGTCATGTGCGGTTTCGACTGTGAAAAACTCGCCGTTCATTTCAGCGTCACGGGCCATTGCTTTCCAATCAATGTAGTAGCGCAGCGCCTCGGGGATCGTGACGCCACTTTCGGCGGTCAAATCCTCCATGAAGTCGGCAAGGCTGGTGAACTGGCCGTGATAGCAGTCCCGCAAAGCGGTTTCGGCTTGGTCCATGTCATCGTCGCACTGATCCAGCAGGCCAGCGCCTAACGCGCCGTGCTTGGCGATGAAAGCGCCAATGCGTGCCACGGTGTCGATGCCGGCATATTCGCTGATCGTGACGCCCTCGAAGCCCTCATAATCATGGATGGCATATTCCTCCGCGTGCTCGATGGGGGACCGTGCGAGCATGGCGGCAATCTCGTCCCTGATTTCGTCCGCGCCCTGATCCGCGTCGATCCAAGCCCCATGCAGATAGCCGTTATTGTAGGCGGCAAGGCAGGCGACATAGATGCGGGGATTGCTGTCGGATATGTTGGTCATGTCTCTGATCCTCGGGTCTGAAGGTCAGCGAAGCGGAACGCCGCGCCTGACCTTCTGGCCGTCGCCGAGACTGGGGTAGCAACGAGCAAGGGCGACCGGGGTGGAGGGATCACCCGGCCTGCACAAGCCCCTTGGGGCGCGGAAGGTTGGGGATACCACCCCGGACGGTTCCACTTACCTTGCTGGCGCGAGGGCAAGGCCCTTAGCAAACCTGTTGACGATCACGCGGCGGTAGACGGTCGTTGCCGTCCGTGTTCCTGCTGCGCTGTGCAGCGGTCACAAGAATGTGCGGCCAAAGCGCGAGCGTGGTTTTGAGGATTCACTGGAAATATAGAAGCCGCTCAAAGCAGATACATTAAGCGGCTAACCCGATCGTTTTTGGTGTTTTTGGCTTGGCGACAGCCAGATTCTGCGAGGTCTGCCCGTGTGAGCACGGACAGGCAGTCATGTTCTCATCTGCTAGAAAACACATGCACCTCGCCGTGCGCCGTCTCAATGGTGAACAAGTTGCCGCTCATATCTGAGTCCCGCACCATCGCCCGTCAATTGACGATTGACGTACATCGTCAATATCGCTATAGTTGGAAGATCATGATTCTGAGCTATCGGGATAAAAACACAGAGCGTTTTGCAAGGGGCGAGTTCGTTAAAGCCTTTCAAGGGTTTGAAGAACAGGCCGCGCGGCGGCTGTCCATCCTGAATGCGGCGCTGTCGCTCGATACGCTCCGCGCCCTGCCGGGCAACCGGCTTGAAGCGCTCAAAGGGGATCGTGCAGGACAGTACTCCATTCGCATTAACCAGCAATGGCGCATCTGTTTCGAGTGGCTCCCCGGCCAAATTGGGCCGGGCAATGTTGAAATCGTGGACTATCACTGAGGAAAAGAGATCAGGCCATGTTTATGAGAGCTGTTCATCCCGGCGAAATCCTCAAGGATGAGCTGGACGGACTGGATGTTTCGCCGACCGAGTTCGCGCGGCAGATCGACGTGCCGCCAAACCGGATCAGCCAGATCATCGCTGGTAAGCGCGCTGTGACCGGCGATACAGCACTGCGCTTCGGGCACTGGTTCGGCACCGAACCGCAGTTCTGGCTGAACCTGCAAAGCGCCTACGAAATCCGTGTTGCGGAGGAAAAGGCGGGACAGGCGATCGCGCGGCTGCCGGTTCGTTCAGGTGTGCCCACGATGGCCGAACACCAGCCACGATAGGGACCCAGAATGAATCTGCCATCTGCCGAGCATGTCATTGTTTTGTCTCCTGACGGCCAGCGCCGTCTTGTCGAGGCGCTGCGCTCGCCGTCTGAGCCATCGGTTGCCTTGGTGCGGGCCGCGCGTAGCCATACGACGCTGGTGAAACAGGAACTACGGAATATCGAAGGACCGGAATCCGGTTCGACTAGGCTCAGGACCCATTAATCGGCTTGAGGTTGCCCTGCCTGCGTGATTCAAACTCCCGGACTGACGGGGGGTGATGATGAGCAACCTTTTCTGGCTTACGGACGAGCAGATGGAGCGGATGAAGCCGTTCTTACCGAAGAGCCACGGCAAGCCGCGGGTCGACGATTTGCGAGTTCTGAGCGGGATAATCTTCATCAATCGCAATGGGTTGAGGTGGTGCGATGCGCCGCGTGAGTATGGCCCGCCGAAGACGCTCTACAACCGTTGGAAGCGGTGGGGTGACATGGGGGTCTTTGCCCGGATGATGGAGGGACTGGCCTCTGAGGGCACCGAGCAGAAGACCATCATGATCGATGCGACCTACTTGAAGGCGCACCGCACGGCTTCGAGCCTGCGGGCGAAAAAGGGGGGCCCGACGACCAGCGCGGGCGCCTGATCGGACGCACGAAAGGTGGGCTGAACACCAAGCTGCATGCCGTCACCGACGCCAAAGGACGGCCCCTGAAATTCTTCATGACCGCAGGCCAGGTCAGCGACTATACCGGAGCCGCCGCCTTACTGGGCAGTCTGCCTGCGGCGGAGTGGATGATCGCGGACCGGGGTTACGACGCCGACTGGTTCAGAGATGCGTTGAAACACAAGGGGATACGCCCCTGCATCCCGGGCAGGAAGTCGCGCGGCACAGCTGTCCGCTACGACAAGCGACGCTATCGCCGCCGCAACCGCATCGAGATCATGTTCGGTCGACCGAAAGACTGGCGCAGGGTCGCAACCCGCTATGACAGATGCGCCAAGACCTTCCTGTCCGCCGTCGCCCTCGCAGCCACCGTCATGTTCTGGCTTTGACCATCAATGAGTCTGGAGCCTAGGGAATGAAGGAGCAATGGACGTGAAGGGGGCAAGCAGCAGAATTCAGGGCCTTGGCGGCTTTGTGTGGTCAATCGCGGAAATCCTGCGCGGTGATTTCAAGCAATCCGAATATGGCAAGGTCATTCTGCCCTTCGTTGTCATGCGGCGGTTGGACTGTATTCTCGAAGCATCGAAAGATGCGGTCCTCGCCGCTGTCGAAACCCTGCCGGATGGCGTGGACGACGCAACGCGCGACATGATCCTGTTTGGCGCGATTGGCGGCAACGTGAAGGTCTATAATCTTTCGCGTTTCACCTTCGACCGCCTGCGTGGTCAGGACGCGCGCCAGCTGCACGACAATCTAGTCGACTACATCACAAAGTTCTCAGGCAATGTCCGCGACATTTTCCTCGACAAGTTCCTGTTCACCGACCAGCTGAAGCGCCTGAAGGATGGCGGCATTCTCTGGAACGTGTTTGAGCGGTTCTGCGAAATCGACCTTCATCCCGATTCCATCAGTAATCTGGAGATGGGTTATTTGTTTGAGGAACTGATCCGCCGCTTCTCGGAAATCTCGAACGAAACCGCCGGTGAACATTTCACGCCGCGAGAGGTCATCCGACTGATCGTTGATCTTCTGATCGCCAATGACGATACCAAACTCACCGGGCGCGGGATAATACGCCAAGTATATGATCCAGCCTGCGGCACGGGCGGCATGTTGGCCCTGACGGAAGGCGCGCTCAAGGACTTCAATTCCTCTATCCGCGTTGAGTTGTTCGGGCAGGAGCTGAACGGCGAATCCTTCGGCGTCTGCAAATCCGACATGCTGGTGACGGGGCATGACCCGGAGCAGATCGCCTTCGGCAACACGCTTAGCCACGATGCTCACAAGGACAAGAAATTCCACTACATGCTGTCCAATCCGCCCTACGGGGTGGACTGGAAGAAATATCAAGACAAGATCAAGGCCGAAGCGGACACGATGGGCTTTGACGGCCGTTTCGGGGCGGGCACGCCCCGCATATCGGACGGCCAGCTCCTGTTCCTGCAACATATGATTTCCAAGATGCGCGATGACGAGGCCGGATCGCGCATTGGTATCGTTATGAACGGATCGCCCCTGTTCACCGGCGGTGCGGCTTCCGGCGAAAGCGAAATCCGCCGCTGGATGCTGGAGAAAGACTGGGTTGAGGCAATCGTCGCCCTGCCAACCGATCTGTTCTACAACACCGGTATCCAGACCTATGTCTGGCTCCTGACCAACCGTAAGCCCGTCAACCGGCAGGGCAGAGTCCAGCTGATTGATGCCTCCGGGGAGCGCTTCTGGAAATCCATGCGCAAATCTCTCGGCTCGAAACGGCGGGAAATCCCGGACGAGGCCCGAGCCGATATCGTGCGCATATATGCCGGGTTCCTGAATGGGGAGAGCGGCGAATCCGATGTGGCAAAAATCTTTGATGTCGCCGATTTCGGCTATCGCGAGATTCGCGTCGAGCGGCCCCTGCGCCTGAATTTTCAGGTGAGTCAGGAACGCATTGCCCGGCTCGGATCGGAAAAGCCGTTCGAGAAGCTGGAAGATCAAGAGAAGGAAGAAATTCTCGACGTGCTGATGGCGCTGCCGGATCAAATATTCACCAGCCGCGATGCGTTCGAGAAGGCATTAAGCGAGACGCTGAAGGCCGAAGGCGTGAAGATCGGCATGCCGGTGAGGAAGGCTATCCTCTCTGCCCTATCGGAACGGGACGAGGATGCCGACATCTGCACGGATAAGAACGGCAATCCGGAGCCGGATACAGAACTGCGCAACCATGAGCTGGTGCCGTTGAAAGACGACTGGCGCGACTATGTCGAGCGGGAGGTCAAGCCGTTCGTTCCTGATGCTTGGGTGGATGAAAGCTATTGTGACGGGCGCGACGGCGAAGTTGGCCGCGTGGGATACGAGATCAACTTCAACCGGTACTTCTATCGCTATGTCCCGCCCCGCCCGCTGGAGGAAATCGACGCTGAGTTGAGGATACTTGAGGCTGAGATCGCCGGACTCCTGAAAGAGGTGGCGGCGTGATCACTTTGCAGGAAAGGGTTCATTCCGCGCCGCGCCCCGATGGTTGGAGCTTGAACAAGCTTCACAGAGTCCTCCGTGTGCGAAAGGGCTACAAGAATGTCGGCATGCAGGAAGAAAACCTGCTGTCTCTAAGCTATGGGCGGATTGTACGGAAAGACATCGACACCACCGAAGGACTCCTCCCTGAGAGCTTTGAAACCTATCAGATCGTGGAGCCGGACAATATTGTGATGCGGCTTACCGATCTGCAAAATGATAAGCGCAGCCTCCGCCAAGGCTTAGTCAAAGAGCGCGGCATTATCACGTCCGCCTACGATGCTCTAGACATTGCAGAAGGGCACGATCCGCGCTTCTGGGCATACGCTTTGCTGGCACTTGATCTCGCTAAATACTACTACTCTCTCGGTGGCGGGGTTCGCCAATCTATTAAGTTCGCTGACTTTCCGAATGACTGGGTAGCCGCTCCGGATGCCAATGCACAAAAGTTGATTGGGGATTTCCTCGACCGCGAGACAGCGCGCATCGATCAACTGATCGAGAAGAAACAGCGGTTGCTGAGGATCGCCGACGAGCTCAGGGCTAGTCGGATCAATCATGCGATTTCCGGAAACTTGCTTGGCAACCCCGCCACTAGAGATACTGGAAACCTCTGGTTCCCCGCAATACCAAATGGTTGGCAGCTCGCGCGCCTTAAGAACGTTGTCAGTCAAATTTCTGACGGTCCTCACATTTCGCCAGAGTATGTTGACGCTGGAGTCCCTTTCATTTCTGCGCGCAATATCAAAGTCGACCGGTGGGCGCTGGACGATGCGAAATATATATCTGATGACCTATTTCTGGAGCTATCCAAAAAATTACGGCCACGGGTGGGCGACGTTCTCTATACCAAAGGCGGAACTACAGGAGTAGCGCGCTATGTGGATTTGAATTTTGATTTTCAAATCTGGGTTCACGTTGCGCTATTAAAAATAAGACGCAAAGTTGCAAATCCAGAATATATCGCAAACGCGCTGAATAGCCGGGGATGTTATGAACAGTCTCAACTTTTCACGCGCGGAGCAACCAACAACGATCTCGGATTGAGCCGTATGGCCAACATTTGGTTGCCATTGCCGCCACTTGATCATCAGAAGTGTATTAATGTTTATCTAGAATCTGAATTTAAGAAGATCGATAGGCTGCGCGCCGACATCGAAATTTCTATTGCCAAGTTGGCTGAATTCCGTGTCGCGCTCATCACAGCCGCTGTTACCGGCCAGATCGACATTGCCACTTGGCAAAGCGGGGACATTACCGGAAGCCGCCTCGACCGGTTGGAGGACGAAATGCCGTCACCTGCCGCCGCTCGGGCAACGGGTTAATCCCATGCTGAGCAGGGTCGCCAAGCTGATGTTGACCAGCACCGCCATTGCGCCGGTGCTGCTGACCTATGCATGGGTCGCGTTCCAGTCTGGTGATTCCTGCGTGGCGCTTGTTCTCGCCGCCGCGTGTGTTGCCCTTGTCTTTGTTTGCTGGCTCCTGTTGCGCTACGCGAAGAACAATCTTGAACGCATGTCGTTCAAGCCGGTCTCAATAGAAGCCGCCGACCGGGAGAACATGGGCTTTCTCCTGCTCTACCTGCTGCCGCTGTTCACGGCGCAGTTTGACGCGCTGAATTGGAATGTCTGGATTCCAGCCATCCTGATATTCGCGGGCGTCGTTGCTACGGGATACAGCTATCATTTCAATCCGCTGCTCGGTTTGATGGGCTGGCATTTTTATAAGGTCGGCACAGCCGAGGGCGTTACATACGTCCTTATCACCAAGAAGCAGCTTCGAAACGCGACGGACACGGTCGAGATCGGCCAATTAACGGAATATATCGTATTGGACTTGGGGGAGGAATAGAATGCCGCAAAACCTTTTTGTTGCCTGCAGGACTGCGGCGGGGCTTGTTGCCAAACGCGTCCGGCTCGACCAAGCGGTGCAGCAGCAGGTCGAGGGTATCTTCAATCAGCAGGAAGCCGATTTCCGCGACGGTATCACATCGGAGGTAGCGTTCGACGGCAGTTGGACGCCTGACGAGGACGAATTCCTCACCATCGACATTCCGCAGGAAGCCGCGATTTTCGTGAGCGCCATCAACGCAAATCCAGTCAGCATTCCCGATATCAATACGGCGAACATCGCATCTGAGGGCATCAAGGCGATATTCACGGGCGTTTCCGCAAATGGTGCCACAAAAGTCCTAGTCCAGCGGTTCTCTCCCCAGCAGCTTCTAAGTCGCCGCTTCTCCCTCTTGCAGGATGGCAACGCTTTCCGCCGTCTCTCGGACCCGGCATTCTCTCTGGACACGGGACTTACCTGCGTGATCGAAGGCGGCAAGGTCAAATTCCGCAGCTTTCATAAGCTGCGCGCAATCATAAACCTGATCGATGTCTATCGCGCCGCCACGGATCAGGAGGTGCAAGATTTTGCTGCGCATGCACATTTCGAGGTCACGAATGCTGCCAGCTTTCTGGCCGCCGCCGATCAGACTATTCGAAAACTTGTTCACGCCATTGGTCGCAGCGGCACCCTCGGCACCTACACCGTTCCGCAGATCGAAACCGCCTGCGGTGCGGTCGGCGTGGCCGTGACGGTCAACAACGGCAGGCTGGTCATGCCGGATGATCGTGCCGACATTAAGAAGTTGCTGCGGTTCCTCGATGACGGACTCTATGAAGCGCCACTGACCGGTCAGCGTTACATTACGAATTCCAAGAGACCGGCATGACGGCATATTCATCACAAACCGTGCACCGGGAGCGAGTACTCCAAAATCACCTGATCGAACGACTGGTTGCGGGCGAAGGCTATGAACAGCGCTTCGCTACCACTGATTTTGATCGATCGCTTGCAATGGATCGCGCCCTTGTCGTGCGCTTTATCCAGCACAGCCAGCCGGAGGCATGGGATAAGCTCGTCCAGCACTATGCAGCCTCGGCAGAGGATACTCTTTTCACACAGCTGGCCAAGGCGCTGAAGGATCGCGGCTTGCTGGACGTGCTGCGCAAGGGGATTAAGATCGTTCCCGGCATTCATTTCAGCATTTGCTATTTCAGGCCCGCCAGCGGCCTCGAACCGAAGCGGCTGGAGGAATACCACGCCAATATCTTTAGCGTGATGGACGAAGTCGAATACAGCCAGAAGCACGGCGGTCGGCTGGACGTGGTGCTGTTTCTGAACGGCCTGCCCGTTGCCACTCTGGAAACCAAGAACCTCTTGACGGGATCGACTTTCCGGCACGCCGAGAGGCAGTATCGGCAGGATCGTTCGCCAGCCGGTGAACCGCTGCTGACGTTTAAGCGGGGTGCACTGGTTCACTTTGCCGTCGATGAAGACAATGTCTCCATGACGACGCACCTCCAGAACGGAAAAACCCGTTTCCTTCCGTTCAACCGGGGACGCGATGGCGGAGCCGGAAACCCGGATGTTGATGACGAATTCCGGGTGGCTTACCTCTATCGTTCGGGAGAGTGGGGTGATGCTATTTTCTCCCGCTCCGTCCTGCTCGATGTGATCGGGCAGTTCATGCATCTTGAGGCGGCCGGCAAATCGGAAGCCATGATCTTCCCCCGGTTCCAGCAGCTTGATGCTGTGCGCAGGCTGATAGGGCATGCCAAGACGAACGGCCCCGGCAGCAACTATCTGATCCAGCATTCGGCCGGATCGGGAAAGTCCAACACAATCGGCTGGCTCGCTCATCATGCTATCAACCTGCACGATGCCGCCGATCAACAGGTTTTCAATACCGCAATCATTGTGACTGACCGCGTCGTTCTCGATCGGCAGCTACAAGGCACTGTATCACAATTCGAGCAGACCAGCGGCGTTGTGAAAAAGATCGACGGTACGTCCCGACAGCTGAAGGATGCTATTGCCAAGGGTGCGCGGATCATCGTTACGACCATCCAGAAATTCTCGACAGACCACCTTCGTGAAATCTCAGGACAGGGCAATCGCAGCTTTGCCGTCATCGTTGATGAGGCCCATTCGAGTCAGTCTGGAAAATCGGCGCAGGCCATGACGGACGCGCTCACCCGAGAGGCGTCCTCAAGCGAGGACATCGAGGATTTGATTGCCGAGTATCAGCGGGCGCGCGGCCCACAGGCCAATATCAGCTTCTTTGCGTTTACGGCTACGCCCCGCAACGTCACGCTGGAGCGTTTTGGCATTAAAGGGACGGACGGGTTGCCGCGCCCGTTTCACCTCTACTCGATGCGCCAAGCCATCGAAGAAGGCTTCATTCTGGACGTACTCCAGAATTACATGACCTACAAAGCCTATTACCAACTCGAAAAAACCATCGAAGACGATCCTCAGCTCAGCGGGCGGAGGGGACAGCGCAAGGTCGCACGCTACGCGACGCTCCACGCGACAGCCATCGGTCAGAAGGTCGAGATTATCGTAGAACACTTTCGGCGGCACGTCATGGGTGAGCTGAACGGACAGGCCAAGGCGATGATCGTCACGCAAAGCCGCGAACACGCGCTGCGTTACTATTTCGGCGTACGCAATTATATGGAGACCGAAGGCTATGCCGACCTGAAAGCGCTTGTCGCCTTCTCCGGCGATCTTGAGCTGGACGGTGAGACCTATACGGAAGCCGACGTGAACGGTTTTTCCGAAACCGAGTTGCCGGGCCGTTTCGATGGATTCAAGCCTGATGGCTCGCCGTACTCTGAGACGTATCGTATTCTCATTGTCGCAGAGAAATATCAGACTGGCTTCGACCAGCCGAAGCTCTGCGCGATGTATGTTGATCGGAAGCTGGCGAGCCTTCAGGCTGTCCAGACGCTGTCCCGTTTGAATCGCACAAGACCCGGTAAAGAACGAACTTTTATCCTCGACTTTCAAAACACCATCGAAGACATCCAGAATGCGTTTCGACCATACTATGAGGACACGACCGTTGAGGCCATGTCCGACCCTAATCAGGTCTATGATCTTGAAGGACGCTTGTACAAATTCGGCTACCTCGACAGAGACGAAATTGAACGTTTTGCGCAGGTTTATTTCAAAGGGCCATTGGGCGGCGGTGACCGCGCTCGTCTTGAGGGGCTAGTTCGCCACGCCGTAGCCCGGTTCGAGGCCGATGACGATGAAGGTCGGCAGGAGGAATTCCGCCAGCTCCTGAAAAGCTACAATCGCTTCTACAGCTTCATCGCACAGGTGATCCGACTTGAAGATACTGGCCTCGAAAAGCTCGCGAGCTATGGCGCTTGGCTGTCACGGCTGCTGCCAAACCGTGAGGTGCCGCCGGAAATTGAACTGACCGAAGACATGCTCCGTCTTCAGGCGTTCAAAGTGGATCAGAAAGAGCAGGGCAGCGCCTCGCTTTCCCCCGGTGATACTCAAGCGTTGAAAGCAATCAGCGAATTCGGCGCGAAGGAATACACGGAAGATGAGCGCAAAGAGCTGTCCGAGATCGTACGGGCATTTAATGATCGTCACGGCACGGAGTTTTCAGAAGCGGACATGATCCGCTTCGAGCAAGTAAATCGCGAAATTCTCGATGAAGACCTGACCGAGATGCTCCGAAACAACCCCCCGGATGTCGTTTACACGGCATTCGCCCAAGCTTTCTTTCAGGGGGCTATCCGCATGTTTCAGCGCGACAACGAGATGCGCAATATCGTGCTGACGGACGCCCAAGCTCGGGAGAAGGCGACTCGCCACTTCTTTAACCGTGCCCTGCGTGAAGCGCGGGAGAATGCCCGATGAGCCGACAGCAACGATATCCCGGCGCTTTGGCGCCGGGTCAGCAGAAATGCATAATGAAAACGTATCGACCGGAAACCCATTGTAATATCATTGGTTTAGATCAGTTGTCCAACTCTGAGTTATAGGGCTATGGAGTAAACGTAGTTGTCATCTTCACCCGGCGCGGCGCGCCATATTTCCAAAAAAAGTTTCAAGATACCCCTCAATCCACAGTCACACCGTGATGATTCGACTCATCGCAACATCATGGGGTTGCGGATAAATCGTTTCCACCGCCTGTGACGTGTATCCCACGCCGATCACAACGGCGCCCGCTCCGCGCTTTTCAAGCGTCCGGTCGAAATAGCCGCCGCCATAACCCAGCCTGTAGTTCTGCGGATCATAGCCGACCAGCGGCGCGATCAGCAGATCAGGCAGCACCTGCTCCATCGTATCCGGCACCGGGATATTCCAGATGCCGCGGGTCATGGATGCACCTTGCGTCCAGGGCCGGAAGATCAGCGGTGCCTTTGGCGTCTCGACCACCGGAAGCGCAGCGCGACCGCCGCCCCGCTCGATCACGGCGGCGAGCGGCCGCAGATCAGGTTCGCCGCGAAAGGGCCAGTAGAGGCTGACGATCATGCCGGGCCGGGCGCCAATGATCTCCGAGAGAATCGAGACCAGCGCGGTTGATTTCTTCGCCCGCACGTCCTGCGGCAAGGCCATCCGGTCCTCGATCAGCCTTGCGCGCATCTCGCGGCGCCAACGCTTGATATCCACTGGATCGGAAGGATCGGGTTTGATGATCATGGGTCTTCCTTCTGAAAAGCACGGCGAACGGGATTGAAATCCGTCAACTATTCTCATATGGAGAATATAGAGAATATTTCGTTCTCGAAAAGGGAATTTATGGATCTCTCCTCGCTGGAAATTTTCGAGGCGGTTGCCGATACGGGCAGCGTCACGCGCGCGGCGCGGCAGCTTGGCCGCGCCCCCTCCAATATCACCACACGGGTACAGCAGCTGGAAGCCGATCTGGGGGTCGCCCTTTATGCCCGCAGTGGCAGACGCATGGAATTGACGGCGGAGGGCAAGACCTTCCGCACCTATGCCTCCCGCATGCGGACTTTGGCGCGACAGGCGCGCGAGGCGGTCAATCCGGCAAAACCGGACGGCCCTCTGCGCCTCGGATCGATGGAAAGCACGGCGGCAAGCCGCCTGCCGCATGCGCTTTCCGCCTTCAAGGACATTTGCCGTTCGGTCAGCGTGACGCTGACACTCGGCGCCAGTGCGGACCTGGTCGATCAGGTGCGCCGTGGCATGCTCGATTGCGCGCTGGTCGCGGTGCCGCCGAGAGCATTCGAGCACATCGCCCTTCCTTCGCTGGAGGGTCTTGATCCGGTTCCGGTGTTTCTCGAAAGGCTGTTGCTGCTGCATCCGGCGGAGGATGGTGAAAAGGACACGGCTCCGGCTGAGCTGGCGGTCATGGAGCCTGGCTGCACCTACCGCCGCATCGCCGAGGCCTGGTTGCAGGGCCGGACGGGCACCAGAATGGTCGAGGTCTCGTCCTACCATACTATGCTCGCCCGCATCGTGGCCGGGCAGGCGGCAGGCATCATGCCGGAATCGGTGTTCCGGATGCTGCAATGGCCCCGCCTGCCGAAGCAGACGGTGATTGCCGATGTGGAAACCGTCCTGATTTCGGCTGAAACCGACCGCCCGAGGGCTTCGATGCAGCGCTTCAAATCCCTGCTGCAGGAAATCGGCATTTCAGAAAAGGTGCGCATCCCCTCCCGCTATTTCTGACACGGCCTCTTCCCTCTCCCTACCTCCCCTCTCCTTCCGGACGCATCTCATGAAAATCTTCTATCCGATCCTTGCCGGGGCCAATCTGCCGGACCGGCTGATTGCCAGCCTTGGAGCCTTGTTCGGCATTTCCATAGCCGCGCTGATCTGCGGTTATATCGTGCATGGCGATTTTTCCTCCGCGCTGCTGGTGGCCCCGATGGGCGCCTCCGCCGTGCTGCTGTTCGCCGTGCCTGCAAGTCCGCTGGCGCAGCCCTGGCCGATCATCGGCGGCAATACATTGTCAGCGGTCATCGGCCTTGCGGTCGGCCATCTGGTGCCCAATCCGGTGCTGGCGGTCGGCATTGCGGTCGGGCTCAGCATCGTCACCATGTCGCTCACCCGCAGCCTGCATCCGCCGGGGGGCGCCATGGCGCTGGGTTCGGCCCTTGGCGGCAAGGCGGTTGCAGACTGGGGCCTGCTGTTTCCGCTGTTTCCGGTCGCGCTCAATGCGCTGCTTCTGGTCGCGGTCGGCATTGCCTGGCACAGGCTTGGCAAACGCAACTATCCGCACAGGGCCGTGCAGCCCGCGCCCAATCCGCATCTGACGGCCGATCCGCCACCTGCCGCGCGGCTGGGTTTCACGGCCGACGATATCGACAGCGTGCTTTCCTCCATGCATGAAACCTTCGACATCGACCGGGACGATCTGGAAACCCTGCTCGGCCGGATCGAACAGCGGGCCTTGCAGCGCGCACACCCCACGCTTTCCTGTGGCGAGATCATGTCGCGTGATGTGATTTCGGCGGATGCGGCCATGCCGGTTTCCGAAGCCATCGCATTGATGGCTGCGCATCGGCTGCATCACATCCCCGTAACGTCCGACGGCAGACTGATCGGCGTGGCCGATCTTGCCGAACTGAAGGAGGGGGAAACACTGGCGGCGCATCTGGCAAAACCGGAAACCGGGCGTGCCGACGATCCGGCCTTCCGGCATTTGCCAGCACTTCTGGAAGGCAGTCACAGTGTCATGATCGTGGATGAGGGCGGCGCAATGCTTGGCATTCTCACCCAGACAGACATGCTGGCGGCCCTTTCCCGCCTCGTGCCGATTGCCGCACCGGCAGCCGCCACCCGCCCACCAGTCGCCGCATAGCCGCTACGGCCATTGCTTAAATACGGCAACCGTCATATGTTGGGACCGCATTCAACAAGGACGGCTGACGCCATGCATGCAAAGCCCGAAACCGCAGCGACCACCGATTGGGACCGGCGCGGACTACCAGCCTGGACCTACCGGAACCGGGCCTTTTTCGATCTCGAAATGGCCGAACTGATGCTCAATCACTGGCAACTGGTCGGCCATGTCAGCGATATTGCTGACGCAGGCGATTATCTGACATTCGACATGGGCAACGAGCGGGCACTGGTGCTGCGTGGCAAGGATGGTGAGGTTCGAGCCTTCTCCAACATGTGTCGCCACCGCGGCTCGCGGGTGGTAACGGAAGACAGCGGCCATTGTCGGCACGCGCTGGTCTGCCCTTTTCACGGCTGGGTCTACAATTTTGACGGCACGCTGCGAAATGCCGCCCAGCCGACCAGCTTTCCGCCGCTCGACAAGGTGGAATTCGGCCTTTCGCCGCTGGAATGCGAGATCTGGAACGGTCTGGTCTTCATCCGCTTTCGCCCCGGCCCGCAGCCTTCCCTCGCCGATGTCATGGCACCTTTTGCCGCCGAAATCGGCCTTTATGCGGGCGAGGATCTGGTCTGCAGCACGGGCAGCTGGAGCAATCTTTCGCCGGTGAACTGGAAATCCGTGCGCGACGTGGACAATGAAGGCTATCATGTCGCGATGGCGCATCCCGCGCTTCAGGACCTCTACGGCTCCAACTACCACGACGAGCCGATGAACAGAGGCATCAGCCGCTCGGTCGGCATATACAATGCCCATGGCGGCCGGCGCTGGAGCGTGCGCCATTATCTCAGGCTGCAGCAGGAAAAACCCCATCTGCCCGATACCCTTCGGAAGGCCTGGCTCTACTGGGGGCTTTTTCCGAACACGGTGATTGCCGCAACGCCGGAAAGCTTCCAGTTCTATCAGGATATTCCGGTTTCGCCCGGCAAGACACTGGTCCGAAGCCGGGTCTACCATCGCCGGGTCGAGGACCGGCAGACGCGCCTGAGCCGGTACCTTGCCTATCGCATCGACCGAGACACAGCAGCCGAGGATGTGCAGCTCACCATCTGGTCGGATGAATCGATGAAATCGAGCGCCTTCAAGGGCTTTTTCCTCTCCGATCTCGAAAAAGGGGTCCGTGCCCATCACGATCATATCCGCGCCCGGCTGCCGGTGGCGACGCTGGAGGCGGAACCGGCAGCGGCCGATCTTGCTTCCTTGAATGCCGCCATGCTTGGAAAAGGCGGACCGGGTGCCTGATGGATGATCTTGCCGAAGACTGGGAAACAATCCGCCTGCCCGCGGGCCTCGTCTGGTCTGGCCGGGCACGCTATGCCGCCGCCTCCTCCTTCTACAGCCGTGGCATGCTCGATGCGGAGGTGCTGGAGATTTACCGCATTCTCTCGCGGCTGGATGGTGAAGACCCGGGGCTGCGGCTTTCGGCGTCTGAAAGCGGACGGAAATGGCTCGAAACCATGGCCCGGCATGCCCGTTGAACTTTATTGCAAGGACCGGATTTTAGACCTCGACTTTAATACAGAATTTGCGAATATAGGGGTGACAACCGGCCCATTTTGCCGGCAGAGGGAGAATGCCTGCCATGGGAAATTTGACGCGCCGCAGCACGCTTGGCCTTCTCGGTTTCACCGCCCTCGCCGCACCATTCGTGAAGCGCGCCCGCGCTGAAGGCGGCGAGCTCAATATCTACAACTGGGCAGACTATATCGGCGAAACAACGCTCGAGGACTTCCAGTCGGCCACCGGCATTTCCGTCACCTACGATACCTATTCCTCATCCGAGGAAATGGAGGCCAAGGTGCTTGCCGGCAATACTGGCTATGATCTGATGGATGTCGCGGGCCTCAGCCTGCCGCGTTTTCTGAAGGCCGGGCTTTTCCTGAAGCTCGATCGATCGAAGCTGCCTGGCTGGAAGAACCTGGATCCGGATGTGCTGCGCATCATGGCCGGATGGGACCCGGACAATGCCTATAGCGTTCCCTATATGTGGGGCTCCGTCGGCTTTGCCTATAATCTCGACATGGTGAAGGAGCGCATTCCCGATGCCGATCTTGCCTCGCTCGACCTGCTGCTGAAGCCGGAAAATGCCTCGAAGCTCGCCGATTGCGGCATTTCGCTGCTCGACAGCCCGACGGATGTCTTCCTTTTCATCCTCAAATACATGGGCCGCGACCCGGACAAGGCGACGGCGGCGGATTATCAGGCGGCAGCCGACGCGATGAAACCGATCCGCCAGTATATCCGCACCTTCGACAACAACAATTTCGTCAATGCCCTGCCGAACCGGGAGCTCTGCATGGCCAATAGCTGGTCCGGCGATTATTCGACCGCACGGGCAAGGGCCGAAGAAGCGGGCATTACCGATCTGCACCTCGCCTATTTCGTGCCGAAGACAGGCGCGCCCGCCTGGGTGGATGCCATGTGCATTCCGAGTGATGCGAAGAATGTGGAAAATGCCCACACCTTCCTCGACTATCTGCTGCAGCCGGAAGTGATCGCCAAATGCAGCAATGTGACCAATTATGCCAATGGCAATCTTGCCTCCAGGCCATTCATCGATCCGAAAATCCTCGCCAATCCGGCGGTCTATCCCGATGACGCGACGAAGAAGCTGCTCTGGGCCCCTTCCCCGCTGACAGACGAACAATCGCAGGCAATCACCCGCATCTGGACCGAAATGAAGGCCGGTTGATCCGACACAGGGGATACAGCAGCAAAATGATGGAAGAGCGGGCAAGGCAGGCTGAGGACGGGGCGGGCTTCATCCGCATCGAGAATGTCTCGAAAAGCTTCGGCTCGTTCAAGGCGGTGGATGAGGTCTCGCTTTCCATCAGCAAGGGCGAGCTCTTCGCCCTGCTTGGCGGCTCCGGCTGCGGCAAGACCACGCTTTTGCGCATGCTGGCCGGTTTCGAGACACCGGATGCGGGCCGCATCTTCATCGACGGTCAGGATATGGCGGGTGTTGCCCCCTATGACCGGCCGGTCAACATGATGTTCCAGTCCTATGCCCTGTTTCCGCATATGACGGTGGAAGGCAATATCGGCTATGGCCTGAAATACGAGGCGATGAGCGACGCTGAGCGTAAGGATCGCGTGCGGGAGATGCTGGAGCTGGTGCAGCTCACCCCGCTTGCCGGGCGAAAGCCGCACCAGATTTCCGGCGGCCAGCGCCAGCGGGTGGCCCTCGCCCGGGCGCTTGCCAGGCAGCCGAAGCTTCTGCTTCTCGACGAGCCGCTCGGCGCGCTCGACAAGAAACTGCGCGAGCACACCCAGTTCGAGCTGATGAACATCCAGTACAAGACCGGCGTTACCTTCGTCGTCGTTACCCACGACCAGGAAGAGGCAATGACGCTGGCAAACCGGATTGCGGTGATGGACAAGGGCGTGGTCCGCCAGATCGGTTCGCCAACCGAGATTTACGAAAACCCGAAAAGCCGGTTCGTTGCCGATTTCATCGGCTCGATCAATCGTTTTGCGGCCGCGATCGTTTATGTGAAGGACGGGATCGCGGTGCTTGATTGCGCCGAGCTCGGCCAGCCGCTTCAGGCCCGGGCGGAAGACGGTTTCGAGCCGGGCATGCGGGTGACCGCTGCGGTGCGGCCGGAAAAGATCACAATCAGCCGCGAAAGACCCGAAGCAGGCAATGTGCTCTCTGCCGTCGTGCATGATCTCGGCTATTTCGGCAAGGATTCGCTCTACCGGCTGCAATTGCCGACCGGCAAGATGATTTCCGCCAGCGTGGTGAACACGCGCCGCGCCGGTGAAAACGAGCGGATTGCGCAATGGGATGATGCGGTATTTCTGGCCTTTGATCCCGCCTCCGTCATCCTGCTCAGGGATTAGCCGATGATGGAGCGCGCCCTGCCACCCTCCCGCTTCGGTCAATGGTTCAACACAAGCGGCTGGCGCACGATCATCATCGCGGCACCCTATCTGTGGCTTACCGCCTTCTTCTTCCTGCCGTTCCTGATCGTGCTGGCCATCAGCCTTGCCTCGAATGCGGGCACCTCGCCGCCCTTCCAATTCGCCGCCGAGGCACCCTATGTCCATGCCGACAATTTCCGGCGCCTGATCTCCGACGATCTGTTTTTCCGCGCTTATATCGCCTCCATCCTCAATGCGGGACTGACGACCGCGCTCTGCCTGCTGATCGGCTATCCGATGGCGTTGGCACTCACCCGCTTCAGCCGCTCTGTCCGCAATATTTTGCTGATGCTGGTGATCCTTCCGTTCTGGACCTCGTTTCTGTTGCGCATCTATGCCTGGATCGGGCTGATGGGTGCGAACAGCTGGTTCAACAAGGGCCTGACGGCGCTCTACAATCTGATCACGCCGGATGCCTATGCGCTACGCTTCATCCCGATGATGAATACCAGCTTCGCGGTGGTGCTGGTGATGGTCTATTGCTACCTGCCCTTCATGATCCTGCCGCTCTATGCCAATCTGGAAAAGCTCGACATGACGCTGAACGAGGCGGCGATGGATCTCGGTTCGCGCCCGTTTCAGGTGTTCAAGGATGTGACCCTGCCGCTCTCCGTGCCCGGCATCATCGCGGGCGGCCTGCTGGTCTTCATTCCGGCCTCCGGCGAGCTGGTGATCCCGAGCCTTGTCGGCAATTCCTCGACACCGCTGATCGGCCGGGTGATCAGCGACCAGTTTTCCTACGCGCGCGACTGGCCGATGGCAGCAGCCGTGGCGATTGCGCTGCTGGTGCTGCTGGTCGGGCCGATGATGGCCTATACCCATTTTGAAAGCCGGGCACAGCGCAGGCCGGGAGACGATGCATGAACCGTCGACCGGTCTTCCTCCTCACCGTTCTCGCCTTCGGCTTTGCCTTCTTCTATGTGCCGATCCTGTCGATGATCATCTATTCCTTCAACCGTTCGCGGCTTGCGACCGTCTGGGGCGGCTTTTCGCTGGACTGGTATGGCAAGCTGTTTCACAACCGGCAGATCATTGATGCCGCGTTGCTTTCGCTGGAAATCGCGCTGGTTTCGGCAACGCTTGCGACCATCCTCGGCACGATGGCAGGGATAGCGCTTGCCCGCTTCCGGCATTTCCGGGGCCGCACGCTGTTTTCCGGCTTCATCACCGCCCCGCTGATCATGCCGGAGGTCATTACCGGCATTTCGATGCTGATGCTGTTCATCCTGATGGCCAACTGGATCGGCTGGCCGGAAAAGCGCGGCTTCATGACAGTGACGATTGCCCATATCACCTTCTCGATGACCTATGTGGCGACCATCGTGCAGGCGCGGCTGAGCTCGACCGATCATTCCGTGGAAGAGGCGGCAATGGATCTCGGCGCCAAGCCCTGGCAGGTGCTGCGCGACGTGACCCTGCCGATCATCGCGCCCGCCATCGGCTCCGGATGGCTGCTGGCGCTCACCATCTCGCTGGATGATGTGGTGATTTCGAGCTTCACCACCGGCCCCGGCTCCACCACGCTGCCGATCCTCATCTGGTCGAAGGTGAAACTGGGGGTCACGCCGGATATCAATGCGCTCGCCTCGCTGATCATCCTGATTGTCACGGTTGCCGTCATCGCCGCCGGCGTGATCATGGCAAGGGCCGACAGGAAGCGCGAGGCGGATATCCAGCGCGCCATCAAGGACAATGGCTGACTGTCAACCCTCGCTCATCCCGCTTGCGGTTGAAATGCGGTGATCGCGCGTGTATCGCTGCAAGGAAAGCCGGGATGATCGCCATGACCAAGAATGCCACCACGCCAAAGGAACGCAAGCGCGGCTCGGGCGTGAAATTCGTCTATGACATTCTGCGCGACGAAATCCTTGATCTGGCGCTGCCGCCGGGCAGCCTGATCGACGAAAACCAGTTGGCCGAGCGCTTTTCCATGTCGCGCACGCCGATCCGCGAGGCGCTCGTGCGGCTGCTGGGCGACGGTCTGGTGACCACGCTGCCCAATCGCTCCACCATCGTGTCGAATATCGATTTCCTCAACCTGCATACTTTCTTCGATGCGCTGCGGCTGATGTATCGCGTGACCACGCGCCTTGCCGCCGAGCATCACCGCGCCGATGATCTCGGCCGCATCAAGGCCCGGCAGGCAGAATTTGCCGCCGCCGTGAAGGCCGAGGATGCGCTGGCGATGATTTCCACCAACCGCGAGTTTCACGCCGAAATCGCCGAGGCCGGGCGCAATCCCTATTATATCGGGCTGTTCCTGAAGCTGCTCGACGAGGGTCGGCGCATCATGCGCTATTACTATTCCTCCTATGCCGACCGCCTGCCGCCGCAATATGTGGACGAGCATGATGCAATCATCGCCGCCATCGAGGCCCGCGATGTGGAGCGGGCGGATGCGCTGGCAAGCGCCCATGCCGACCAGATCGTGCGGCAGATCCAGCAGATGATCGCGGGCGGCAGCAGCAAGACCATCAGCCTCTGACCTCTACCGGTTGACAGCCTTCCGGAAAATTCCGGCAAGACGACAGCCTTTTCTCGCATTTTTCAGTCGACAAGATAAATACATCATGTATTTTACGTTCAGAAGCGCCGGACGATCTCCGGCGCGACAGCATTCCGACCCTTCGCTTTTCGAGGAGAGAGCCATGTCCAGTTCCATTTTCACCGGCTGCATTCCGGCCCTGATGACCCCCTGCACCGCGGACCGCAAGCCGGACTATGATGCGCTTGTGAAGAAGGGCAAGGAACTGGTCGCCGCCGGCATGTCCGCCGTCGTCTATTGCGGTTCGATGGGCGACTGGCCGCTTCTCACCGACGAACAGCGCATGGAAGGCGTGGAGCGGCTGGTGAAGGCAGGCCTCAAGGTCATCGTCGGCACCGGCGCGGTGAACAGCGCCAAGGCCGTGGAACATGCCGCCCATGCGCAGAAGGTGGGCGCGCATGGCCTGATGGTCATTCCGCGCGTTCTCTCGCGCGGGCCGTCGATTGCCGCGCAGAAGGCCCATTTCAAGGCGATCCTTTCGGCCGCGCCCGATCTTCCGGCCGTGATCTACAACAGCCCCTATTACGGCTTTGCGACCCGGGCGGACCTGTTCTTCGCGCTGCGCGCCGAGCACAAGAACCTCGTCGGCTTCAAGGAATTCGGCGGCGTTGCGGATCTGCGCTATGCGGCCGAAAACATCACCAGCGGCAATGACGACATCACGCTGATGGTTGGCGTGGATACCGCCGTCTACCACGGCTTCGTCAATTGCGGGGCAGCCGGCGCGATCACCGGCATCGGCAATGTGCTGCCGAAGGAAGTGCTGCATATGGTGGCGCTCTGCGAAGCCGCCGCGAAGGGCGATCACGAGGCACGCGTGAAGGCGCAGGAGCTGGAACAGGCGCTGAACGTGCTCTCCACCTTCGATGAAGGCCCGGATCTGGTGCTGTACTACAAGTATCTGATGGTGCTGACTGGCAATCCGGAATATGCGCTGCATTTCTATGCAACCGATGCGCTTTCCGATGCCCAGCGTGGCTTCGTGGAGATGCAATATGCCCTGTTCCGCGACTGGTATGCAGGCTGGTCGAAGCAGGGCGGCGCAGTCGCAAAATACAAGCCTGCCTGATCTGGAACTGGAATGGGGAAGCCAATGGAAAAGCCGGACGTTCTCATTATCGGTGCGGGTGTGGTGGGTCTTTCCACCGCGCTGGCGCTGATTGCCCGCGGAAAAAGCGTGCGGGTGATCGACCGGGAAGGACCGGCAGCCGGGGCATCTCAGGGCAATGCCGGGGCCTTTGCCTTTACCGATGTGTTGCCGCTCGCCTCGCCGCGCATCATCCGGCAGGCCCCGAAATGGCTGCTTGATCCGCTGGGCCCGCTTTCGATCCCGCCCTCCTATGCGCTCCATCTCCTGCCCTGGCTCTACCGTTTCTGGCGGGCGAGCTTTCCGGCACAGGTTGCCGCCTCGACCATCACCCAGACGGCGATGATGGGGCTTTCCAAAACCGCGCTCGAGGCGCATCTGGCGCGGGAAGGACTGACCGGGATGCTCCGCCACGAGGGCAATCTGCAGGTCTATGAGGGCGAGGCGGAGTTCAGAAGCTCCTTGCCCGGCTGGGCGCTCCGGGAAAAACTCGGGATCGCCTTCAAGCATGTGACCGGCGAGGAAATCGCCCGCTTCCAGCCCGGCCTGTCACGCCAGTTCACCCACGCGACCTTCACGCCCGGCTGGTATTCCATCTCCGATCCGAAGGATTATACGCTGGCCCTTGCCGACCGCGTGCGGGAAAAAGGCGGCGAAATCCGGTTGACCGAAGCGCGCGCCGTGACCCGCGCTGGCGTTGAAACCGCATCCGGCCTGATGCAGGCGGATCATGTGATCGTCGCGGCAGGAGCTTTTTCGCACCGGCTGGTCAAGCCGCTCGGGCTTTCGGTGCCGCTCGAAACCGAACGCGGCTATAATACGACCCTGCCCGGCGATGCCTTCGATATCCGCACGCAGATCACCTTCGGCGGCCACGGCTTTGTCGTCACCCGGCTTTCAAGCGGCATCCGGGTGGGTGGCGCGGTGGAGCTTGGCGGTCTCGAACTGCCGCCGAACTACAAGCGCTCGGAAGCCATGCTCACCAAGGCGGCGCGCTTCCTGCCGGGCCTGAAAACGGATGGCGGTCGCCAATGGATGGGCTTCCGCCCCTCGCTTCCCGATTCCCTCCCCGCCATCGGTCGGGTTCCTGGCGCCGGAAACATCCTCTGCGCCTTCGGCCACGGTCATCTCGGACTGACGCAGAGTGCCGGGACAGCCGCAATCATCGCCGATCTTGTGACGGGCGCAACGCCCGGGATCGACATCACCCCGTTTGCTCCGGACCGGTTCTGAAAAGCGGTGCATTGACGTTTTTTGCTTTCGACCCCCACCCCAGCCCTCCCCACAAGGGGGAGGGAGTGGGTCGAGTTTGCCGCAAAGTCCCCCTCCCCCTTGTGGGGAGGGGTTAGGGGTGGGGGTTAAAAAAATGCAATCTGAAATTTGCCCCTCATCCCCCTGCCGGGACTTTCTCCCCGCTTGCGGGGAGAAGGGAGCACAACAACAGTCCTCTTGCGTCCTTCTCCCCGCAAGCGGGGAGAAGGTGGCGGCAGCCGGATGAGGGGCGAACCCCAACCCTACTTCCCGCCCAGACGTGGCGAAGGCTTGCCGACCGCGAGTTCGGCATCGGAAAAAAGGATGGGCGTGCGCAGGCCCGGAATGCCGTTGCATTCCACCTTCATGCCGCGATGGATGAATTGCGGGTCGGAGAAGACCTCTTCCACCGTGTTGATCGGCCCGGCCGGCACGCCGATGCTTTCGAGCGCATCGAGAAGGCCGAGCTTGGTGAAGGTGACCGTGCGCCCGGTCAGCATGTCCGTCAGCGCATCGCGATTGGCCACGCGGGCGCCATTGGTGCGATAGCGCTCATCGGCAGCGAGTTCGCCGAGACCCAACAGGTCCGCCAGTCTCGCAAACTGCTGGTCATTGCCGCAGGCGATGATGATATGGCCATCCGAGGTCGGGAAGACCTGATAGGGCGCGATGTTGGGATGGGCATTGCCGAGACGACGCGGGCTGTTGCCGGAGGCGAGGAAATTCATCGCCTGATTGGCAAGCACCCCGGTCATCGCATCGAAGAGCGCCATGTCGATATGCTGGCCGCGACCGGTGCGCTGCCGCTGGATCAGCGCCGCCTGAATGCCCACAACCGAATAAAGCCCGGTAAAGATATCGGCAAAGGCGACGCCCACCTTCTGCGGCTCGCCTTTCGGATCACCGGTAAGATCCATGATGCCCGCCATGCCCTGAATGATGAAATCATAGCCCGCGCGGCTGGCATAGGGTCCGGTCTGGCCGAAGCCGGTGATCGAGCAATAGATCAGCTTCGGATTGAGCGCCGACAGGCTGGCATAATCGAGGCCGAATTTCTTCAGGCCCCCGACTTTGAAATTCTCGATCACCACATCGGCATCGGCGATGAGGGCCTTGACCTTTTCGAGATCGGCGGGATTGGAGAAATCGGCGATCATGCCCTGCTTGCCGCGATTGCAGGCATGGTAATAGGCAGCCGAACGCTCGCCCTCATCCTCGATCCACGGCGGGCCCCATTTGCGGGTATCGTCCCCTTCCGGACTTTCCACCTTGATCACCTCTGCCCCGAGATCGGCCAGCGTCTGCCCGGCAAAGGGACCGGCCAGAATACGGGCCAGTTCAACGACCTTGATGCCCTGAAGCGGTGCGGTCATGGAGAGTTTCCTTCCTTGTACGGAATGGGAGGCGAAATTCATCAGGACGTGGCGAAAATGGTGTCTTTCGAGCACCGGAGCGGAGCGTACATCAGGTACGTGAGCACCGGAGCGCAGAAAGACGCCATTTGCAGGCCGTCATGATGGATTTCAGAAGAAGGCCTGGAGGCCGGTCTGGGCGCGGCCCAGAATCAGCGCATGCACATCATGGGTGCCCTCGTATGTGTTCACCGTTTCGAGGTTCTGGGCATGGCGCATGACGTGGTATTCGGCCTGAATGCCGTTGCCGCCATGCATGTCGCGGGCCTGACGGGCGATATCCAGCGCCTTGCCGCAATTGTTGCGCTTGACGATGGAGATCATTTCCGGCGCGAAATCGTGTTCGTCCATCAGACGGCCAACCCGCAGCGAGCCCTGCAGGCCGAGCGAGATTTCCGTCTGCATGTCGGCGAGCTTCTTCTGGAAGAGCTGCGTCTGGGCGAGCGGGCGGCCAAACTGCTTGCGGTCCAGACCATACTGGCGGGCGCGGTGCCAGCAATCCTCGGCGGCACCCATCACACCCCAGGAAATGCCATAGCGGGCGCGGTTGAGACAGCCGAACGGACCGGCAAGGCCGGAAACATTCGGCAAAAGCGCATCTTCGGACACCTCGACACCATCCATCACCACCTCACCGGTGATCGAGGCGCGCAGCGACAGCTTGCCCTTGATCTGCGGTGCGGAAAGCCCCTTCATGCCCTTTTCCAGGATGAAGCCGCGGATCTTGTTGTCATGCGCTTCCGACTTTGCCCAGACGACGAAGACGTCAGCAATCGGCGCGTTGGAAATCCAGGTCTTGGCACCGGAAATCCTGTAGCCATTGGCGGTCTTCACCGCGCGCGTCTTCATCGAACCCGGATCGGAACCGGCATCCGGCTCGGTGAGCCCGAAGCAGCCGATCAGCTCGCCGGAGACCAGACCCGGCAGATACTTGTCGCGCTGCGCTTCCGAGCCATAGGTATAGATCGGGAAGATCACCAGCGAGGACTGCACGCTCATCATCGAGCGATAGCCGGAATCGATGCGCTCGATTTCGCGGGCGACCAGACCGTAGGAGACGTAATTGGCACCGGCCGCACCGTATTTTTCCGGCAGCGTGACGCCGAGAAGCCCGGCCTCGCCCATCTTGCGGAACAGCGACGGATCGGTCTTTTCCTCAAGATAGGCATCGGACACACGGGGCGCGAGCTCAGCCGCGGCAAAGGCGCGCGCGGCATCGCGGATCATCCGTTCTTCCTCGGTCAGCTGCTTTTCAAAACGGAACGCATCGTCCCAGGCAAAAGGCGTCATGTCGCTCATATCAATCCTCCAGAAGGTTGCGCGAAGAGTGCCCGCCCGGCCTTTTCAAGACAAGCCATATTTACTCTTTCCGCTTTGAGCTTTACTCATATCCACATGAAGGAAATCCAGAGACGCCTGTTGCCCTCCACGGCCCAGCTCGCCGCCTTCGAGGCGGTGGCGCGGCTTGGCAGTTTTTCCGCTGCCGCCGAAGCGCTGTCGCTCACTCCGGGCGCCATCAGCAGGCATGTGGACGGGCTGGAGGGCCAGCTCGGCGTGAAGCTCGTTTCGCGCACCAACAAGGGCGTGACGCTGACAGAAAAAGGGCGGCGCTATGCAGAAGGTGCCGCGGCGATCATCAATGATCTCAGGCTCCTTTCACTGGAGGCGATGTCGACCGGCCAGCAGGGGCTGATCAATATCGCGATCCTGCCGACCTTCGGCACACGCTGGCTACTGCCGCGCATTCCCGGTTTCGTTGCCGCCAATCCGGATATCACGCTGAATTTCGTCACCCGCATCGGCCGGGTGGATTTTTCCGGCGACCGGCTGGATGCGGCCATTCATGTGGGCAAGCCCTTTTCGCAGAGCCTTACCTTCGAGCATCTGATGCCGGAAATCGTGGCACCTGTCGCAAGCCCGGATTTCGCAAGGGAAAACAGGCTCACCGCGCCCGAGCAGCTGAAGGCCATGCCGCTTCTTGAGATGGTGTCACGGCCGGATGGCTGGCGCAACTGGTTCGAGCAGATGGGCGTGTCGGGAAGTTATCGCGAAGGCATGCGCTTCGAGCAGTTCATGAATGTGGCACAGGCCTGCATGGCCGGGCTCGGCATTGCGCTGATGCCGCTGTTCCTCATCCAGTCGGAGCTGGAAAGCGGGCAACTGGTGGAAATGGACGTGCCACGCCACGCGACCGGCAACGGCTATTATCTGGTGCATCCCGGCGAACGGCGGGCCGAAGGTGCCATCAGCCGCCTGGCGCAATGGCTGAAGGGTGAGGCCGCAGCCTTTGTCAAAGCGGAAAGCGCACCGGGCCGCGCGCTTTCGCCAGAGCGTCAGGCCTCGCCGCCACCTGCCGCAAAACGATAGCCGATCCCCGGTTCGGTGAAAATGAAGCGTGGCGAAAGCGGATCATCGCCGAGCTTTTCGCGGATGTGCTGGGTATGGATGCGCAAACCCTGATTGCCATCCGGCGCGTGCCGGCCCCAGACGTCGCGGATCAGCTGGTTGTGGGTCAGAACCTTGCCGCGATGACGGATCATGGTGGAAAGCAGCTTGAACTCGATCGGGGTAAGATGCACATCAGCCCCGTCGAGAGTAACCCGGCGCGCGGCAAGATCGACAGTAAGACCCTCCACCTCATAGACCGGTTCTCCGGTGGTGCCGGTGCGGGCCGCATGCCGCAGCGCCACCTTGATGCGGGCAGAAAGTTCGATGGGTGAAAACGGCTTGGTGAGATAGTCATCGGCCCCGCTTTCCAGCGCCTGAACCTTTTCGGTCTCCTGATCGCGCGCGGACAGGACGATGATCGGGATTTCGCACCATTCGCGGATCGAGCGGATCAGATCCTGCCCGTCTTCATCCGGCAGGCCTAGATCCAAGAGGATCACGTCTGGCCGCAGATGCAGGATCGCCTGTCGGCCGGAGCGGGCATCTTCGGCCTCGCTGACTGCATGCCCCAGCGCCTCGAGCGAGCGGCGCAGCAGACGCCGGACCTGCACTTCATCTTCGATGATCAGGATCATGCGTCTTCGCCCTCCTTCGGCAACGGCAAGGTGAAGGAAAAGCAGGCCCCCTTGCCGTCCGGATTGTTGCGGGCATCGATGCGCCCGCCATGGGCTTCCACAATTCCCCGGCAGATCGCAAGGCCAAGCCCATGACTGCCCGGCCCCTTGCGATCCGAAAGCCCGGCCGTGCCGGTGCGGAACCGTTCAAACACCACATCCTCGTCTCCGGGCGAAAGGCCGGGGCCGTCATCACTGACCGAAGCCCGCACCTTTCCGGCTGCCCGTTCAAGCGAGATCAGGATCACGCCATTTTCGCGGGTATGGGAAATCGCATTTTCGATGAGATTGGAAAAAACCTGCTCGATCAGCGCACCATCCACCACCACCATCGGAATTTCGCCGGAAATCGCGGTGCGCAACTGGCGGCGCTCGCGGATATCGGCCATCCGCTGCAGGGCAGCCCCCAGGATTTCGGTGAGCGCATAGGGTTCCGCATTGAGCTTCAGCTGGCCCGCGGAAATGGCCGCCATCTTCAGGAGATTGCCGGTAAACTTCTGCAGGCGTGTAATCTGCTGCTGCAATTCCACCACCTCGTCCACGGCTTCGCGCGGCAGGCGCCGGCGCATGCGAAGAAGCGAGGCGACCGTGCCCGAAAGCACCGTCAAAGGCGTGCGCAGATCATGGCTGAGGGAGGAGAGAAGCACATTGCGCAGCCGCTCCGTTTCCTGCTCCGCCACCGCATGCGAGGCGTGATCCGCCTCGATGATCCGCGACAGCGCACCGGCGGCAAGGGTAGCCACCGTTTCCAGCTCCAGCTGTTCGGCGCCGCTTGCACGCTGGACATCGGCAAAGTCCAGAGCCAGCACCGCAAGCGCCCTTTCCTGCGCCAGAAGCGGTTGCAGCCAGCGCTTTCCGGTCCATTGCGGCGCAAGCGGAAGGTCATGACCGGCTTCAAGCCGCAGGCTTGCACCATAGCGCGGCTCTAGCAGACGGGTCAGGGCCGCCTCCACCTCTTCGAAGGACCGGGCACGGGAGAGATCGCGGGAAAGATCAAGGAGCAGACGGGTCTGGTTCTGAGCCACCGCAGCCTCCGCAAGCCGGGCCGAAAGCCCGGAGGTCAGAACCGCCGCCAGCAGCGAGGCCACCAGCATGATGCCGAAGGTGATATAGGAGGCGGAATTGAGCGCCGAGAAGGAATAATAGGGCGGCGTGAACAGGAAGTTGAACGCGCCGACACTGACCACGGAAGCGAGAATGGCCGGCGCAAGTCCGAGCCGGAGCGCGACAAACACCACGGCCAGCACGTAGACCATGGTGAGATTTTCGGGCTCCGTCATTTCCCGGAAAGGAAAGGCGGCAGCAGAAGCGACCAGCACGATCAGTGCCGACAGGCCAAAGCCCGCAAGCCCATGCGGCGAAAGATCAAAGGCCTTTCGCCAGCGCGCCGCGATACTGAGTTCCATTTCGTCCATCACCACCTTCACGCGCCGCCGCCAGGCCAGGATTGCCAGTGTCTCTTCTTCATAGCGGTTCCGGCTTTGCCCGTCACGGCCTGTCAGATCGTCACATGGGTGCCGAGTTCAACGACACGATTGGTCGGCAGCGAGAAGTAATCGGAAGGATCGGCGGAAAAGGAAGACAGAAAGATGAACAGTTTGTCCTGCCACCCCGGCATGCCGGATTTCGGGTTGGAAACCAGCTTGCGCCGCCCGAGATAGAAGGAGGTGGACATGATGTCGAAGGAGAGCCCCTCGCGCCGGAGCGTGGCGAGCGCCTTCGAGACATTCGGCTCATCCATGAAACCGAAGCGCAACGTCACCTGCAGGAAACTGCCCTGCAATGGCGTGACCGTTCCCCGCTCCTCTTCCGGCACGCTGGGGCGCGGTTCGGTGATGACGGTGAGGATGATGTTGGTCTTGTGCAATATATGGTTGTGCTTGATATTGTGCAGCAAGGCGGCAGGCGTGGTCTCCGGCTGGCTGGTGAGGAAGATCGCCGTGCCCGGCACGGTTTCCGGGCGATGCGGACTTTCCTTTTCCACCGCCGTGATGAAACGATCCAGCGGAATGTAGGCTTCCCGCATCTTATCAGAAAGATAAGCGCTGCCGCGTTGCCAGGTGACCATGACAGTGATCACCGCTGCGGCAATCATCACCGGCACATAGCCGCCATCGACGATCTTGAGCAGATTGGCCGAAAGGAAGATGATCTCGATCAGCGCAAGCGGCAAAACCAGCGCCAGAACGGCGGAGGGGCGCCAACCCCTGTTCAACCTTAGATAATCAAAGAACAGGAACGTCGTGACCACCATTGCCCCGGTTACCGAGATGCCATAGGCCGTGGCCAGCATTTCCGACGAGCGGAAAATCAGCACCAGCAGCAGAATGCCGATCAGCAGCAACCGGTTGATCACCGGCAGATAGATCTGCCCGGTATCGGTGCTGGATGTATGGCGCACATCGAAGCGGGGCAGGAAGCCGAGATGGATGGCCTGTCGCGCCAGCGAGAAAGCGCCGGTGATGACGGCTTGCGAGGCGATGATCGTCGCAGCCGTTGCCAGCAGGATCACCGGCACCAGCGCCCATTTCGGAAACATCAGGAAGAAGGGATCGGATATCGCGGAAGGGTCTTTCAGCACGAAAGCGCCCTGCCCCAGATAATTCAGCATCAGGGAGGGAAAGACCATCGCAAACCACGCAGCCTGGATCGGCTTTCGTCCGAAATGGCCAAGATCGGCATAAAGCGCCTCGGCTCCCGTCACCGTCAGGAACACCGCGCCGAGGACAACGAAACCGACATAACCGCCATGGACCAGAAAGCCGATGGCATGCAGAGGGTTGAGCGCGAGGAAAATCTCCGGCGCATCGGCAATATGTTCAAGCCCGCCCACAGCCATCACCGTGAACCACACCATCATCACCGGGCCGAAGGCTTTCGAAACCGCCGCCGTGCCTTGCGACTGGGCGGCAAACAGAAGCAGGAGGATGACGACACTGATCGGCAGGACATAGCGCCCGAAATCCGGCTGCACGATTTTCAGCCCTTCCACCGCCGACATAACGGAAAGGGCCGGTGTGATCATGGCATCACCGAGAAAAAGGGCGGCACCAATCGCGCCGAACAGAAACAGAAGCTTGCCGTGCCCGGCCGAAACCTTGCTCGACAGCAAGGCAAGCAGCGAGAGCGTGCCGCCTTCGCCATCATTATCCGCCCGCAGGAGAAAGCCGACATATTTGATCGTGACGATAATGGTCAGTGTCCAGAGCATCAGCGATATGATGCCGATTACCTCTTCAGGCGAAACACCATCCCCGGCAACCGGTCTGAGCGCCTCGCGCAAGGCATAAAGCGGGCTGGTGCCGATATCACCATAGACCACACCGATGGAACCGATCGAAAGCGCAAGAAGCCGGGAGGGTGTCTGCGCCGGTGCGCCATGGCCTGCATGGGCAGGAGAGGAAGAAGACATGTCAGAGAAATCCGCATCTGTTTCGCGATGAAAAGGTTCAGGCTCTGACCTATCGAAAGGCGCGTAAAGCGGGTGTATGAATGCGGTATGCCTCCGTAAAGAAGCTGTATAGAAGCATTGAGTGATGCCGCTTCCGGTGCCCCCTCACCTTGCACCCTTGCCGGGCGGAGCTTAGGTAAGGGCATGGCCTTTCGCTTCGTTCACACCGCCGATCTGCATCTCGATTCGCCGCTGCGCTCGCTTTCGCTGCGCAACGAGGCGCTTGCGTGTCTGATCGGCGATGCCACGCGCAAGGCGCTGACGGCCATTGTTGATCTCTGCATCGAGGAACAGGTGGATGCGCTGCTGATTGCCGGTGATCTTTACGACGGCGAACAGACCTCGATGAAGACGGCGCGCTTTCTGGCGGATGAAATGGCGCGGCTTGATCAGGCAGGCATCCGCACCTTCAAGATCCGCGGCAATCACGATGCAATGTCGCGCATCACCCGCGAGCTCGTCCTGCCACCTTCGGTCAAGGTGTTCGGCGACAAGGCGGATGTGGTGGAAATTGCCCATTCCGGCGGCCGGGTGGCGCTGCACGGGCTTTCCTTCGCAAAGCCGCATGCGCCGGAAAGCCTGCTGCCGAAATATCGCCCGCCGCTTGCCGATACGGTGAATATCGGGCTGATGCACACCAGCCTTTCCGGTTCGCTCCGGCATGATCCCTATGCGCCCTGCACGGTGGAGGATCTGCATGCGAGCGGCTTTGACTACTGGGCGCTCGGGCATATTCACCAGCGCATGGCGCCCGCCGGCAAGGCAAAGGTGATCATGCCCGGCATGCCGCAGGGCCGCGATATCAACGAGGCGGGGCCAAAGACCGTTTCCCTCGTGACCCTCGGCGATGACGGATCGATCGGCATCGAGGAGCGGCTGACGAGCATTGCCGAATTTGCGCGCGTCGCCCTCGATATCACCGGGATCGAGGATTGGCGCAGCCTTGCGCAGGCGGTTTCCGCCGCGCTCGAAACGGCCCGCGCCGCCGCCCGCTCGGAGCATCTGGTCGCCCGGCTGATGCTGACCGGCGACAGCGACCTTCGCTTCCGCATCCGCCGCGATCTCGATCTGCTGCTGGAGGAATCGTCTGCCCGCGCCGAAAGCATCGGCAAGGCCTGGGTGGAAAAGATCGAACTTGATCTTCAGCCGCGCACGGCAGCCACCCGCACCATGGCCGATCCGGTGGAGGAGCTTTCGGGGCTGATGCAGGGCGAGATCCTGTCCGGCCACGCCTTCCGCGAGGATGTGCGCGAAATGGTGCGCGAACTGATCGACGACCTGCCACCGGAAAGCCGCAAGCTCGCGGGCGAGAGCGAGGAGGCCTTTGACACTTTTCTCGACCGGCTGATGCAGGAAAGCGGCGAAGACATTCTTGCCCGGCTGAAATCCCGATCCGGGGAGGATGGCTGATGCGGCTCAAGCGGCTTGATCTGACCGCCTATGGCAAATTCACCGGCGCGGTTCTGGATTTCGGCGAGGCAAAACCCGGCACCCCGGACCTGCATGTGGTCTATGGCTTGAACGAGGCGGGCAAATCCACGGCCTTTTCCGCCTATCTCGACCTGCTTTACGGCATTCATCCGCAAAGCCCCTATGCCTTCAAGCACCCCTATGACGCGATGGAAATCGGCGCCGCACTGGAGTTTGACGGGGCAACGCACGAGCTTGTGCGCCGCAAGCTGAAGAGCAATTCGCTGCTCGACCGGCGTGGCCAGCCGGTGAGCGAGGCGCTGCTTTCCGGTGCGCTCGGCGGCATCGGGCGCGAGGCCTATCGCACCATGTTTTCGCTCGATGACCAGTCGCTGAAGGATGGCGGCAAGGCAATCGAGCAGAGCAAGGGCGATCTCGGGGAACTGCTGTTTTCCGCAAGCGCCGGTCTAGCCGATGTCAGCCGCGCGCTGTCTGCCGCACGCGAGGAGGCCGGTCTCATTCACAAGAAGAAGGGTCGCACAACCCGTCTCGCCCAGGCGCGCCAGCAGCTTGCGGCACTGAAAGAAAAGCGCGCGGAACTCGATGTTCAGGCCTCCGCCTATGCCACCCTCGTCACGGCCGAAAAGCAGGCGGCAAAGGCCTATGAGGAAGCGGCCAGCGCCCTTTCCGGCCTGCGCCAGCGGCAGGCATCGGTGACACGGCTATTGCGCGCGCTGCCCCTGCAGCGCAGCCTTGCACAGGTGGACCGCGCGCTGCTTGACTTTGCCGATCTGCCACGCGTGTCGAAAGACCTGGCCGGGCTCGTGCCGCAGCTGATCCGGGAAGAGGCACGGATCGAGGCACAGGCGGCAAGCCTGTCGCAGGCGCGGGCGCGCATCGTCGCGGCGCTGGAGGGGCTAACCGTCGATGATGATCTGCTTTCGCTTGAAAGCCGGTTCACCGAATTGCAGGATTTGCGGGCGCGCGACTACACCGCCCGCCTCGATCTGCCGAGCCGCCGGGCCGCCCTCGAGGCGAAACGCACCGAACTGTCGCTGCTTCTGAAAACACTGGCCGCTGCACCTGACGCAAAACCGGAAAGCCTGATCATTGCTGCCGAATGCGCGGGCCGTATCCGCGATCTGATCGAGCGCCGCTCCGGCATCGAGGCCGCACTCGAGACGACCGGACGCGAAATTGAGCGTATTGCAGCCGAGGAAGAGGCGCTTTTGCAAAAACGCGCCCGGCTCGGCGAGAGCAAGGGGCCTGCACCCCAGTGGCGTCGCCTGGAACAGGCCTTCAATGCCGCTTCCCGCAGCGATCTCACCGTCCGCATCGGGCTTGAACAGCGCGGCCTGTCGCGTCTTGACAAGGGGCTTGCGGAGGCCCTTGCCGCCCTGCCCGATCCGTTCCGGGATATTGCCTCGCTGCGCGCGCTATCGCTTCCCGACCGCCGCCGGATCGAGGACTGGCGGCTGGAGGCGGGGCAGATCGCCCGGACGATCAGCAGCCATCACGACCGGTTGCAGGACATGGAGCGGCAGATCACACCGCTTGCGACCCGCCTTTCGGCGATGCAGCGGCAGATGGAGACTGTCTCGGATCTTTCCGCCGAGACGGCGCGGCAGGCCCGTGACGCAAGCTGGGAGGCGCATCGCCGCGCCCTTTCACCGGAAACGGCCTCCCGTTTCGAGGCGGCGATGCGGGCGGATGATCACGTCACCGCGCTTCGGCTCGCGCGTGCCTCCGAACTTGCCGAAATCCGCCAGCTTACCGATCAGCTTGCCGTGCAGCAGGCCTCACTTGAACAGGAAAAAACACGGCTCGGAACGGCTGAAGCCGCCGCGACAGCCCTGTCTGAGCGCATCAACGCCCTGCTGCCACCCGGCCTTCCGAATTCCGGCCTGGCGCTCGAAGACCAGCTGATGCAGCTGCAGGATTTCATCGCCCGGCGGCAGGCAGCGCTCGAAGCAGCCGATGAACGGGAAGCCGCCGCCGCCCAGTTGCACGCGCTGATCGCCGATGAGGACGCGCTGTTTGCAGCCCTGACCGCCGCCCTTGCGGAGGCGGGCCTCCCTTCCGCTGCGGAGAGGACCGGCTTGCTTGATCGCGCAGAAGAGGCACTGCATGCGCAAAAGCTTGCGGCGGAAGAAGCCGAGCGACTTTTGCGCGCCGAGGCCGAGCTTGCCGCCCGTCGCACCGAGCGAAGGCTCGACCGGCAGGCGGCTGAGCGGGCTGATCAGGACTGGCAGGCGGCATGGTCAAAGACGCTTGGCGAGACCTGGCTTTCCCCCGGATCCGAACCGGCCGCCATCCGCGCGCTGCTGGATGCGCTGGCCGCCCTTCCCGGCCTGATGCGCGAACTCGATGATCTTGGCCGCCGGGTTGCGGCAATGGAGGAAGACCGGACAAATTTTGCCACCGTGCTTGCCGCCCTGTGTGGAAAGGCAAACCGGCCTTCGTCGCCCGAGACGATGCTGGCCGATGACGAAGCCTTGCAGGCCGCGTTCCGCGAGGCGAAAGCCGCGGCCGAACGACGCTCGAACCTCAATCGCGATCTGGAGCAGCTGGACAAGGACGCCATAGACCTGCGCGATGCCGAAACCCGTCATGCGGCGGAGCGCGACCGGCTGACCCGCCTTCTCGGCTGCGAAACGCTGGATGCGCTCGGCGAACGGCTCGATGCCATCGCCGAGCGGGACCGGCTGGAAGAGCAGCGGGCGGGGCTTTCGCGCCAGTTGCTGGAGGACCTTCGCGTTTCGACGGAGGAGGAGGCAATCGCCGTCCTTGCCCATGTGGATGCCGATAGTCTCGAATCGGAAGCGGCAGCGCTTGCGGACAGCATCGAGGCGCAGGAGGCCCGCGCCCGCGATCTCTTTGCCGAACGGACCCGCGCCCGCGACCGGCTGGATGCGGTTGGCGGGGATGGACTGGTGGCAGCGCTTGAAGCGGAAAAAGCCACCAGACTGCTCGAAATCGAGGAAATGGCGCTCACCTATCTGAAACTGCAGACGGGCGTTCTGGCCGCCGAAGGGGCGCTGGAACTGTACCGCGAAAAACACCGCAGCGCGATGATGCGGCGCGCATCGGAAGCCTTCAGCCAGATGACGCGGGGCGATTACAGCGGCCTTTCCGCCCGGCTGGACAAGGAACGGGAAATCCTGATCGGCATTGACCGCGATGGCGCGTCGAAACCGTCCGACACCATGTCCACCGGCACGCGCACACAGCTCTATCTCGCCCTCAGGCTTGCCGGATACGAGGAATTCGCGGCCCTGCGCCCGCCCGTGCCCTTTATCGCCGATGACATCATGGAAACCTTCGACGAGCCGCGTTCGGAAGAGGTGTTCCGCCTGTTCGGTTCCATGGCCGGGCTGGGACAGGTGATCTATTTCACCCATCACCGGCATCTTTGCGATCTCGCTGGCGCCACCGTGCCGGGCGTGCGCATCCACGCGCTGGGCGGAGACACCGCATGAAGCCTCTCGTTCTCGCGGCGCTTCTTCTCACCGCCCTGCCCGCTGCCGCCGCGCAACCGTTGAACCCGGTCTATCGCACCGTGACCTATCCGGTTGACGGGACGAGCGGCATTCAGCTTTACGAATCCATCGGCCATCGCGGGCCGGTGATCGGCAAGGGCAAGATCAGGGCGATTGCCCATACGGGCTTCAGGCTCACCTGGACGCGGAAATACGAGGTGGTCGACGGGGCCTGCGTGCTTTCCACTGCCGTGCCGAAACTGGTGATCACCACAACGCTTCCCAAGCCCCGGCGGAAACTTTCCGGTCCGGTCGCCGAAAACTTTGCCCGGTTTGTGGATGGCATTGCCCGGCACGAGCGCTATCACGGCGTGCTGATCGAGGATATGACCCGCAAGATCGAGGCGGCGACGCGCGGTCTGACTGTTCCGGATGATCCCGGTTGCACGAAGATAAAGGCCGTGATGACAGAGCGCCTCGGTGCGCTTTCGCAGGAGCAGCAGCAGCTTTCCAATGCCTTCGATGCCACCGAAATGGCACCCGGCGGCACGATCGAGAAACTGGTGCTGGCGCTGGTGAATGGCGGCTGACCGGGGCGCCTATTCCTTGCGGCGATCCTTGCGGAAATACTCGCGAAGCGCCGGGTGAATGTCGATTGACGGATCGATGCGGTCGGAGGCGGCATGGCTGTTTACCCGCCGCTCGGGCTGCCTGTTGCGGGCAAGCTCCGCCTTGACCGGTGTCATGGCGAAATCCCGGACAATCACGATCAGCAGCACCAGAAGCGCCATGAATGCCAGCGCGATCAGGCTGTAGGCCCTCAGGAATGTCGCAAGCCAGGGCATGCGCGGATCAAGCAAAGTGGAAACAAGCGGCAGGCAGGAGCTGGCCACGAACAGCACCCAGAAAATCCATTCCGGCAGCCGGGCATGCGCCATCCGCCGCCGGGTGGCGCCAATGAAAACCCAGAGCGTGATGAAAAGGATGAAAAACAGCAGAAGCGAAATCGGCAGGAACTCGCCGGACGGAAAGCCTTGCGAAAGCTCCTTCAGTCCACCCCAGCCCTGCCCATAGGAAAGAACCAGAAAGCCTGCCAGAAACAGGCTCACCGCTAAATGCCCCAGATAATCCAGCCTGGACAGGCCCTCTGTCCGCGGCGACAAGGTCATGGCAGCCTCGATCGGTTCTTCACAACGTCCACATATAAATTCAATATCGATTTCACATAAGCAATTGGTGAGTGCATTAGCACATCATGCGTTTACGATATGCTTCCGCAAACACTAAAATTCGAATGATTATGGTGTATTCGTTAACCGCGCCGGAAAGATTGTCGCAGGCGGAATTTTCGGATTGCGTGGCCCGCAGAGCGGATTACTAAGGCAGAAGGGATTTGCCGGAGACAGATGATGGCCGATGCAACGATTACGCTTTTTGAAGCCATTGGCGGCGAATGGACGGTGAAGGCGCTGACGCGGCGCTTCTACGAACTGATGGACACGCTGCCGGAAGCCGCCCATTGCCGCGCCGTGCACCCGAAAGACATGTCGATGTCGGAACAGAAGCTCACCGAATATCTGATCGGCTATCTCGGCGGACCACCGGTCTATGTCGAGAAATACGGGCATCCCCGGCTTCGCGCCCGGCATTTCATCGCCGAAATCGGCCCGCAGGAGCGCGACGAATGGCTGCTCTGCTTCAGCCGGGCGCTCGATGAAACCATACCATCGGAAAAGCTTCGCCAGATCATCCGCGAACCCATCGAGCGGCTCGCGTTCCACATGCAGAACAGGGAATAGGCATGAGCGGCATGATTCGGTCACTGCCCGCGCTTGCGGGGCTTCTCGGTGCGGCAGGGGTTGTCCTCGCAGCTGCCGCATCCCATGGCGGCGATACGCATCTTTTGGGCAATGCCAGCCTGATGTGTCTGGTGCATGCACCGGCGCTGATCGCGATTTCCGCCCTTGGCGAGCGCAACCGGCTGGTGGTCTATCCCGCCCTGTTGCTGGCTCTCGGCACGATGATCTTTTCCGGCGATCTCGTCAGCCGCCATTTTTATGGCTCCGGCCTGTTCCCGATGGCAGCACCAACCGGCGGCATGATGATGATCATCGGCTGGCTGGCCTTTGCGGGGGTGAGCCTCTTGCGCCCAAAGGCCTGATCACCCGTCAGGCTGCCGCACCTTCATGTCCGTCAGCGCCCGTTCGAGGCTGGATTTCGAGCCGTTGCGCAGGGGCACGAATGTCTTGCCGAACTTCTTGCAGCCGCTCTTCACCCTCAGACATGCGTCATGGCTGATGCAATCGATGGGGCAGAAGACGCAATCGACCGAGGGCAGAACCGTATCGATCCGGGAGACCGCCTCGCGCAGCCCTCCGTCGTGATGGATCAGCTCCGCCCCGTGCGCATTGGCGATCTGCCGCAGATGCGCCACCTGACAATCGCGCCCGCCGACATAGAGAAAGCTGCGGATTGCCCCCGTCTGCCCTTCCCCGCATTCGGGGTGGTTCGCCTTCGCCCTGCCCGTCCTTTTCAACCGTCGCGCCATACTCATTCTCCTTCAGCGGCGCGACCCTATAAAACTTGAGTTTCATAGTAAAGTATAAAGAGGAGTAGAGAAGTCATGTTTTCGCACGCGAATTTTCGGGTGATTCGACCCGATATTACGCAGATGCAAAAAGGCGCAGGCAAGCCATTTTGCGTCGCAACAACGGCACGAACATCAACAATGGATCCTTCTCAACCTATTGTTTTAACGACTGTTTCTTCGTGCCTTGCGCTCCGCTGCGTTTGTCTGCGATTTTCCGCGGCAGGCTCTCCCTGAAAAAAATTTGTCCGCGAAAGTTTTACCGTTTGATAAAAAAAATTTTTGCGTTACCGTTCCCTCCACGTGCCGTTACAAAAAGAGGGAACATCGATGGGACGTCTTTCACCTGGGATCACTTCCGGCCGGTTGAGCGACGCAGATTACGAGGCCAATTTCGCCGATCTGCATCCGCGGCTGGACAAGCATGAAGCGCTGGTCGCCTCCGACCGCTGCTATTTCTGTCACGACGCGCCGTGCATGACGGCCTGTCCGACCTCGATCGACATTCCGATGTTCATTCGCCAGATTTCCACTGGCAATGCCATCGGGGCGGCGCATACGATTTTCGACCAGAACATTCTGGGCGGCATGTGCGCCCGCGTCTGTCCCACCGAAACCCTGTGCGAACAGGCTTGCGTGCGCAACACTGCCGAGCATCGCCCGGTCGAGATCGGCCGCCTGCAGCGCTATGCGACCGACGTCGCCATTGAACAGAATGTCCAGTTCTATGAGCGTGCAGCGCCCACGGGCAAATCCGTCGCCGTCGTCGGCGCGGGTCCTGCCGGTCTCGCCGCCGCCCATCGTCTCGCCATGCACGGCCATGCCGTGACCGTGTTCGAGGCAAAGGAAAAGTCTGGCGGCCTCAACGAATATGGCATCGCGACCTACAAGGCGACCGACAACATCGCCCAGCGCGAGGTGGATTACGTGCTGTCGATTGGAGGCATCACCGTGAAGCACGGCCAGAAGCTCGGCCGCGATTTCTCGCTCGCCGATCTCGCCGCCCGTCATGATGCGGTCTTCCTCGGCATCGGCCTTGCAGGCGTGAATGGCCTCAATGTCGAAGGCGAAAACCTCTCCGGCTGCACCGATGCGGTGGAGTTCATCGAAGGCCTGCGGCAGGCGAAAAACAAGGCGGATGTGGCCATTGGCCGTTCCGTCGTGGTGCTCGGTGGCGGCATGACGGCCATCGATGCCGCCGTGCAGGCCAAGCTGCTGGGTGCCGAAGAGGTGACGATTGCCTATCGTCGCGGCAAGGAAAACATGAATGCCTCGCCCTTCGAGCAGGATCTCGCTGCCTCAAAGGGCGTTACCATCCGCCACTGGCTGCAGCCGAAGCGGGTTCTGGGCGACGGCAGCAAGGTGACCGGCATCGAGCTGGAATACACCGCACTCACCTCCGCAGGCCTTGCCGGAACCGGCGAAACCGTGACGCTTCGGGCCGATCAGGTGCTGAAGGCGATTGGCCAGAGCTTCGAGGCAGACGGCCTCGGTGGTCTGGAGATCAAGGGTGGCCGCGTGGTGATCGACGCGGAAGGCCGCACCTCCATGCCGAAGGTCTGGGCCGGTGGCGACTGCGTGAAGCTTGGCGAAGACCTGACGGTGACCTCGGTTGCCCAGGGCCGCGATGCCGCAATGTCGATCCACCGCGCGCTTGCCTGAGCCGCAACCGGAATTTTGAGGACAAGACCATGGCTGATCTTCGCAACAATTTCGTCGGCATCAAATCGCCGAACCCCTTCTGGCTTGCCTCGGCTCCGCCGACGGACAAGGCCTATAATGTGGAACGCGCCTTCAAGGCGGGCTGGGGCGGCGTCGTCTGGAAGACGCTCGGCTCGGAAGGCCCGCCGGTCGTCAATGTCAACGGCCCGCGTTATGGCGCGATCTGGGGCGCTGACCGCCGCCTGCTCGGTCTCAACAATATCGAACTGATCACCGATCGCCCGCTGCAGGTCAACCTGCAGGAAATGAAGCAGGTGAAGATGAACTGGCCCGACCGGGCGCTCATCGCCTCGATCATGGTGCCCTGCGTGGAAGAGGAGTGGAAGGCGATCCTGCCGCTCGTCGAGGAGACGGGCGCAGACGGCATCGAGCTGAACTTCGGCTGTCCGCACGGCATGTCGGAGCGCGGCATGGGTGCGGCCGTCGGGCAGGTGCCGGAATATATCGAGATGGTGGTGCGCTGGTGCAAGCAGTATACGCGCATGCCGGTGATCACCAAGCTGACGCCGAACATCACCGACATCCGCCGTCCGGCGCGGGCCGCAAAGGCAGGCGGCACCGATGCGGTTTCGCTGATCAACACGATCAATTCCATCGTGTCTGTCGATCTCGATACGTTCGCCCCCAGCCCGACCGTCGACGGCAAGGGCACCCATGGCGGCTATTGTGGCCCGGCGGTAAAACCGATCGCGCTGAACATGGTGGCCGAAATCGCCCGCGATCCTGAAACCTACGGCCTGCCGATCTCCGGCATCGGCGGCGTGACCACCTGGCGCGATGCCGCGGAATTCCTGGCGCTCGGCGCCGGCAATGTGCAGGTCTGCACCGCGGCCATGACCTATGGCTTCAAGATCGTGCAGGAAATGATCACCGGTCTTTCCGACTGGATGGACTCCAAAGGTCACAAGACGCTCGACGATATTTCCGGACGCGCGGTGCCGAATGTCACCGACTGGAAATATCTCAACCTCAACTACATTTCGAAGGCCCATATCGATCAGGATGCCTGCATCAAGTGCGGCCGCTGCCATATCGCCTGCGAGGATACGTCCCACCAGGCAATCACCGACATGGTCAATGGCGTGCGCCAGTTCGAGGTGAAGGAAGAGGAATGCGTCGGCTGCAATCTCTGCGTCAATGTCTGCCCGGTCGAAAACTGCATCACCATGGTGCCGCTCGCTGCCGGAACCATCGACCAGCGCACCGGCAAGCCGGTTGACCCGAACTACGCCAACTGGACGACCCACCCGAACAATCCGACCGCCGTTCAGGCGGCAGAATAAGGTTCCTCCCGAACCCGCCTTGGAAATGGCCGGGCCGCAAGGTCCGGCCTCTTTCGTGCGTGCCGTTCAGAAACAGTTCAGCATCTGGCGAAACGGCTCGCTTACCCTTTCAGTTTGCGCTGAATTAACAGGATACGTGTAGGGTACAACTATCACGCGGGAAAATTGCCGCGCTGAGGGGTGGACAGGATGTCTGGCCCGGAATGCAGATGTTTCCTTTTCCAAGAACAAGAATGACCCCGCAAGAAGACGGGGCAATCGAACAGGAGCACCGCATGAATCTTTCTGCTGAAAATCAGTCGCCTTCTCCGGCCAAGCCTGCTGAACTGCCGAGCGCCCAGGATCTGCGTCGCCTGCGCGGCTACAGCCTTGCCGATCTCGCCGAAACCTGCGGCCTGACGGAACACGAAATCGCCCGCATCGAGGCCGGTGAGGAAGTGGCCCTGCCCTATCTCTCCCGCGTCGCCGCAGCACTGCGCCATCCGGTGGAGCAGATCCGCGAATATCGCCGCATCATGCACTGATCAACACATCACAAAGCGCTCGATCAAGGGCATCCGGTGCCATCCGGGTGCCCTTTCATTTTTGCAGCCTCAAAATTGATGAAATCCAATTTTTTTACACAACAGGGCTTTTCAAGAGAATTTTTCAGAACTAATTAATATGTAGATTTTCTCAGGAACGAGTCCATGGCCCTTTCGGTAAAGCTTTGCGCGCGCCTCGATCAGAAACTGCGCGATCTGGCGGAAGAGATGCAGTGCAGCCGTCACTTTCTGATGTGCGAGGCAATCCGCATCTATGTGGAAACCGAGGAGATGAAGCGGTTTCAGGCAAAAACCTCCGTCGCGCTGTCCGGTGAACCAAAGCCGGACGAGGATAAACCGCGCACCTATCAGTCCTGATCCCTCCGACCTTTTTGCCCCAGCTTTACAGGCTGCGCCTGAAGGAGTAGCGCTGATCCCGGTTCTGCGGAACCGGTGATTTGACAGGACAGGCAATTTTCCATGATCGAGCAGGAAGAAGCGGCGGCACGGGCAAAGATCAAGCGCGGGCGGGCGCTCGCCCATCTTGCCATGCTGGCCTTTGCCGCGCTGATTGCCGGTTCCTTTTCCTTCGGTGGCATTGCCGCGCATGCGATGGATACAGGCGTGCTCACCTTCGTGCGCTATGTGCTGGCCTCCGTTGTGATGGCAATCCTTGCCTTCGGCATCATGCGCCTGCCCTTTCACTGGCCGAAAGCCTTCTGGCGCTTCGTCATCCTGGGCACGATCATTTCGGTCTACATGCTGACCATGTTCAAGGCGCTGGAATTTACCAGCCCGGTTTCGACCGGCGCGGTCTTCACGCTGATGCCCTTGATGAGCGCCGGTTTTGCCCTTCTGATCAACCGTCAGAAGACCCGCTCCACCGTGCTGGTCAGTCTGGTGATTGCGGCTGCCGGAGCAATCTGGGTGATCTTCCGCGGCGATGTGCAGGCGATCCTTGCCTTCGATGTCGGGCGCGGGGAAATGATCTATTTCGTCGGCGTCGTCGCTCACGCCCTCTATGTACCGCTGATCCGCACCTTTGACCGGGGCGAGCATCCGGTGATTTTCGGCTTCTGGGTGAATGCGGTAGCGATGGTCGTGCTGTTCTTATGGGCGATCCCGCGCTTCGGACAGATGGATTTTTCAAGCGTCGGTCTCAATGTCTGGGCAGCGATCCTCTACCTCGCCGTTGTCACGACGGCCATCACCTTCATGCTGCTGCAATATGCGTCCATGCGCCTGCCCGCACCCAAAGTGCTGGCCTATGGCTATCTCACGCCCTCCTTCATCATTCTGCTGGAAGGCCTGATGGGCCATGGCTGGGTGAGCCTCACGGTCGTTGCCGGGGCTTTCGTCACCGCCTGCGGCCTTGCCTGGATGGCCGCACTGAAGGATTGATCAGGCACCCTCGCCCTTCGGTTTCTGCTTCATCGCCAGCCCATTGATGAAAAGCTGTTCGAGAAAACGGGCGGCATCGTCAAACCGCCCCTCGCCCGCATGGTCCTGCCCGAGTACTGCGCGCACCTGCACATCGAAATCCGCATAATGCTGGGTGGTGGACCAGATCGAGAAAATCAGGTGATAGGGATCGCATTTGGCAATCTTGCCGGCCCGCGTCCAGGCGCGGATCACCGCCGCCTTTTCATCGACCAGTTCCTTCAGCGGACCCTTCAGCTCGTCCTCGATATGGGGCGCGCCCTGCAGCACCTCGTTGGCGAACAGACGCGATTCCCTGGGGTAATCCCGCGCCATCTCCAGCTTGCGGCGAATGTAGGAGCGGATTTCCTGCTGCGGATCGCCTTCGGCATCGAATCTGCGCAAGGGATCGAGCCAGGTCTGAAGCACCCGGTCGATCAGCGCCCGGTGAACCGCTTCCTTGGTGCGGAAGTAATAGAGCAGATTGGGCTTCGACATGCCCGCGACCTCGGCGATCTGGTCGATCGTCGCGCCGCGGAAGCCGTTTTGCGAAAAGACATCAAGGGCGGCACTGAGGATCTGCTCCTCCTTCTCCTCCTGAATACGGGTTCGCCGCATGGTTCTTGCCGCCCGTGGCGCTGCCATTTCCGTTTCTTCCGTCAAGAAGCGTTCCTCAAACCGTGCTCTTATCTTTGCCGAAACCCGTTGGCGATCAAGCACAAAGTGCAGCTTTCCGGTACGGTTGACAACTAGCCCCCGCTTTTTGAAAAAGCACCACACAATTTATCGCTCCAGCCGGAATTTGCTCTTGAGTGCGGCGGGAGAAGCTGTAATGTTTACCAATCGGTCAAATTCTCGGAGAGACAAGCCCAAGGCAGCCTCCGGAATGACGGGCGGGCGCAAGGCCCTGCACAGGACGGCCGAACGGGAACGAAAGGCGGATAAAGATCCGCCGACAACAGGTGAGGATGACCCGCATGGTGGCAGCACCCGGCGAAAATATGCGCGTGAATGGTGACCGGCTCTGGGACATGCTGATGGACATGGCCAAGATTGGCCCCGGCATCGCAGGCGGCAACAACCGGCAGACATTGACGGATGAGGATGGCGAGGGCCGCAGGCTCTTCCAGCGCTGGTGCGAGACGGCCGGTCTGACCATGGGTGTCGATACCATGGGCAACATGTTCTTCACGCGGCCCGGCACCGATCCGGATGCATTGCCGGTCTATGTCGGCTCCCATCTCGACACGCAGCCCACCGGCGGCAAGTTCGATGGCGTGCTTGGCGTGCTCGCCGCGCTTGAGGTCGTGCAGTCGATGAACGATCTCGGCATCAGGACGAAGCATCCGGTGGTCGTCACCAACTGGACGAATGAGGAAGGCGCGCGCTTTGCCCCCGCCATGCTCGCCTCCGGCGTGTTTGCCGGGGTGCTGGACGAGGCCTGGGCGAAAGAACGCACCGATGCCAAGGGCAAGAAATTCGGCGAGGAGCTGAAGCGGATCGGCTGGGAAGGTTCAGAACCGGTCGGCGCCCGCAAGATGAAGGCCTTCCTCGAATATCACATCGAACAGGGCCCGATTCTGGAAGCCGAAGGCAAGGATATCGGCGTCGTCACCCACGGGCAGGGCCTGTGGTGGCTGCAGGTGACGCTGACCGGCAAGGAAGCCCATACCGGCTCGACCCCGATGCCGATGCGCAAGAATGCCTCGCTTGCGATGGGCCGCATTCTCGAACTCGTCAACACCATCGCGATGGACAACCAGCCCTCCGCCGTCGGCGGCGTCGGCCATATCGAGGTCTCGCCCGGCTCGCGCAACGTGTTGCCGGGCAAGGTGGTCTTCACGGTGGATTTCCGCTCGCCGAACCAGGCGACGCTTGACGCGATGAAGGCCCGGTTCGAGGCCGAAGCACCGAAGATCGTCGAACCGATGGGCGTCGGCATCACCATCGAGCCGGTTGGCCATTTCGACCCCGTGACCTTCAGCCCGGAGCTCACCACCACCATCCGCAATGCGGCCGAGCGGCTCGGCTACTCCCACCGCGACATCATCTCCGGCGCTGGCCACGATGCCTGCTGGATGAACAAGGTCGCCCCGACCGCGATGATCTTCTGCCCCTGCGTGGACGGCCTTTCGCACAACGAGGCCGAGGACATTTCAAAGGAATGGGCAAGTGCGGGTGCCGATGTGCTGCTGCACGCGGTGATCGAAACGGCGGTGATTGCGGAGTAGGGCGGAACGATCTGAACACATGAGGTTCACATGACGACCAACCCGATCACCAAGCGCCTTCCCGGAAAGACAAGTCAGGCGCGGCGGTTGCGGGAAGAGGAAACGGAAGTCGAATATCGTTTGTGGGGAGAGCTGCGCAACCGGCTTCTCAATGGATTCAAATTCACAAGGCAAGTACCACTTGGGCCTTACATTGTGGATTTTCTCTGCCGCGAGCGACGCCTGATTGTAGAACTGGACGGGCATCAGCATGTGGAGAACACCAGGGATGAACGCCGAACCGGATGGCTTAACCGGCAGGGTTATGATGTCATCCGGTTCTGGAACCATGAGGTGAATGCCGAACGAAGGGCCGTGCTCGATACAATCATTGCAGCGTTGGAAGGTCGATTGCAGCAGCGCTGTGACGTCACGCGCTTCTTCCCAGCAAACGCCGCGCAAGCCGCCCCCTCACCCGGCGCATTCGCGCCACCCTCTCCCCGATGGGGCGAGGAGGGCGTATGAGGATATCTCCGCTTGTCCCTTCTCCCCTCGGGGAGAAGGTGCCGGCAGGCGGATGAGGGGCCAGACCATTTGCCCGGGCAACCGGGCGCAAAAAACAAAAGAGGGAGCATCCATGAGCACCATCATCAAGAATGGCACCATCGTTACCGCGGATCTGACCTACAAGGCGGATGTGAAGGTTGAGGGGGGCAGGATTGTCGAGATCGGGCAGAACCTTTCGGGTGGCACGGTTCTGGATGCGACCGGCTGTTATGTGATGCCGGGCGGGATTGATCCGCATACCCATCTCGAAATGCCGTTCATGGGCACCTATTCCTCCGACGATTTCGAAAGCGGCACGCGGGCAGGTCTGGCGGGCGGCACGACCATGGTGGTGGACTTTGCACTGCCCTCCCCCGGCCAGTCGCTGCTCGATGCGCTGTCCATGTGGCACAACAAGACGAGCCGCGCGACCGCCGACTATTCCTTCCATATGGCGATCACCTGGTGGGGCGAGCAGGTGTTCAACGAGATGGCCACCATCGTCAATGACAAGGGCATCAATTCCTTCAAGCATTTCATGGCCTACAAGGGCGCACTGATGGTGGATGATGACGAGATGTTCTCGTCCTTCCAGCGCGTCGGCGAGCTGGGCGCTCTGGCCATGGTTCATGCGGAAAACGGCGACGTGGTCGCGCAGATGCAGGCAAAGCTTCTGGCCGCCGGCAACAACGGCCCCGAGGCCCATGCCTATTCCCGCCCCGCCGAAGTGGAGGGCGAAGCCACCAACCGCGCGATCATGATTGCAGATATGGCAGGCGTTCCGCTTTATGTGGTGCATACATCCTGCGAGCAGGCGCATGAGGCCATCCGCCGCGCAAGGCAGAAGGGCATGCGTGTCTATGGTGAGCCGCTGATCCAGCACCTGACGCTGGACGAGAGCGAATATGCCCATCCCGACTGGGACCATGCGGCACGGCGCGTGATGTCGCCGCCCTTCCGCTCGAAGGCGCATCAGGACAGCCTCTGGGCCGGTCTTTCTTCCGGCTCGCTGCAGGTGGTCGCAACCGACCACTGCGCCTTCACCACCGAGCAGAAGCGCTTCGGTGTCGGCGATTTCACCAGGATCCCGAACGGCACGGGCGGGCTTGAAGACCGCATGCCGATGCTGTGGACCAACGGCGTGAACACCGGCCGCATCACCATGAACGAATTCGTGGCGGTGACCTCCACCAACATCGCCAAGATCCTCAACATGTATCCGAAAAAGGGCGCGATCCTTGTCGGCGCCGATGCCGATATCGTGGTCTGGGATCCGGCGAAGAAGAAGACGATTTCGGCAGGCAGCCAGCAATCGGCTATCGATTACAATGTCTTCGAAGGCAAGGAAGTCGTCGGCCTTCCACGCTTCACGCTGACGCGCGGCCATGTCGCCATCAATGACGGCAAGGTGGATACGCGCGAGGGCCATGGCGAATTCGTCAAGCGCCCGCCGGTCACACCGGTCAACAAGGCGCTGTCCACCTGGAAGGAAATCACCGCGCCGCGCAAGGTGCAGCGCTCCGGCATTCCGGCCAGCGGGGTGTGAACTGTCGGCAACCGCCCCTTTCGCAAAGGCGCAAGGGGCGGTACTGGCTTCATGAGGGGGCATGTCCGGGCCGATCCGGCCACCGGATGCGAAAACGAATGTGGGACGCCACGAAATGAGTGACAACAAGAAAACCGTCGTATCGGCGAAAGACCTCTGTCTCACCTTCGAGACCAATGATGGGCCGGTCAACGCGCTCACCAATGTCAATCTGGAGGTGAACAAGGGCGATTTCGTCTCCTTCATCGGGCCGTCCGGCTGCGGGAAGACGACGTTTCTGCGCGTGATTGCCGATCTGGAAAAGAACAGAGGCGGCTCGATCACCGTCAATGGCATGACGCCCGAGGAAGCCCGCAAGGCGCGCGCCTATGGCTATGTGTTTCAGGCCGCCGCTCTTTATCCCTGGCGCACCATCGAGAAAAACATCGCGCTTCCGCTCGAGATCATGGGCTACTCCGCCGCAGAGATGCAGAAGCGGATTGCGGAAACGCTGGAACTGGTGAACCTCACCGGCTTCGGCAAGAAATTTCCCTGGCAGCTTTCCGGCGGCATGCAGCAGCGCGCCTCGATTGCCCGGGCCCTCGCCTTTGATGCCGATCTGCTCCTGATGGACGAGCCCTTCGGCGCACTCGACGAGATCGTTCGCGATCACCTCAATGAACAGCTTCTGAAGCTCTGGGCGCGAACCGAAAAGACCATCTGTTTCGTTACCCATTCGATCCCGGAAGCGGTTTATCTCTCGACCAAGATCGTGGTGATGAGCCCGCGTCCGGGCCGGGTGACGGATGTGATCGACAGTCCGCTGCCGAAGGAGCGGCCGCTCGATATCCGCGAGACGCCGGAATTCCTCGAAATCGCCCACCGCGTGCGCGAAGGTCTGCGCGCCGGTCACTCCTACGACGAATAGGAGCGGCAGGGGATGGAAAAACCGAACATCTTCAAAGACAAGATTCTGCCGATCCTGACGGTCGTGGCCGCGATCCTGCTGATCTGGCATGTCTTCGTCTTCATTCTCAACGCACCCTTCGAGCGGGATCAGGCGGCCCGCGCGGGCACGGAAATCTCCTTCTCGGAGCTTTTCCCGAAGACCTACAATCAGGAGCGCCCAGTACTGCCCGCGCCGCACCAGATCATCAAGGAGCTGTGGGACACCACCATCAACAAGCCGATCACCTCGAAGCGCAGCCTGGTATACCATTCCTGGGTCACGCTTTCGGCCACCATGCTCGGCTTTCTCATCGGCACCGCCCTCGGCATTCTGCTCGCCATCGGCATCGTGCATAACCGCGCCATCGACCGCTCGCTGATGCCCTGGGTGATCGCCTCGCAGACCGTGCCGATCATCGCGATTGCGCCCATGGTGATCGTGGTGCTGAATTCCATCGGCATTTCCGGCCTTTTGCCAAAGGCGCTGATCTCCACCTACCTGTCCTTCTTCCCGGTGGTCGTCGGCATGGTGAAGGGGCTTCGCAGCCCGGATGTGATCCTGCTTGATCTGATGCACACCTATAATGCCTCGAAAAGCCAGACCTTCTGGAAGCTGCGCTGGCCGGCCTCGATGCCCTATCTCTTCACATCGCTGAAGGTGGCGATTGCGATTTCGCTGGTTGGCGCGATTGTCGGCGAGCTGCCGACGGGTGCGGTCGCGGGTCTCGGCGCGCGGCTGTTGTCCGGCTCCTATTACGGCCAGACGACGCAGATCTGGGCGGCGCTGTTCATGGCCGCAGCACTCGCCGCCGTGCTGGTCTCTCTGGTCGGCATGGCCCATACGATGGTGCTGAAGCGCATGGGGGTAAAACCGTGATGAACAGCTATATCGTCTTTGCCATCGTCTTCTGGATTGCGAGCTGGTTTGTCAACGAATGGCTGGTGCGGCAGAGATTTGCCTCGCCTTTGATGAACCGGGCCGCGCATCTCGCAGTGCCGCTTCTGTTCGGCATCACGCTGCTGGTCATCTGGGAATGTGTGGTGAAGGGCTTTGCCATCCCGCAGATCCTGCTGCCTGCCCCATCAGCGATCTGGGACCGGCTGATCAATTCGATCCCGACGCTTGCCGCCGATTTCCGCCAGACTTTCCTCAAGGCGGTGCTGACCGGTTTCGTGATGGGCTCGGGCCTCGGCTTCGTCGTCGCGATTCTCATCGACCGCTCGCCCTTCCTGCAGAAGGGCCTGCTGCCGATCGGCAATTTCGTCTCGGCGCTGCCGATTGTCGGTGTCGCGCCGATCATGGTGATGTGGTTCGGCTTCGACTGGCAGTCGAAAGTGGCGGTCGTGGTGATCATGACCTTCTTCCCGATGCTGGTGAACACCGTGCAGGGGCTGGCCGCCGCCTCCCATATGGAACGCGACCTGATGCGAACCTATGCCGCAAGCTGGTGGCAGACGCTGACAAAATTGCGTCTTCCCGCCGCCGCCCCTTTCATATTCAATGCGTTGAAGATCAATTCCACACTGGCGCTGATCGGCGCCATCGTGGCAGAGTTTTTCGGTACACCGATCGTCGGCATGGGCTTCAGGATTTCCACGGAAGTGGGCCGCGCCAATATCGACATGGTCTGGGCCGAGATTGCGGTTGCCGCACTCGCCGGTTCGGCCTTTTATGGGGTTGTCGCACTCTTCGAGCGTGCGGTTACCTTCTGGCATCCGTCTGTCCGTGGTGGGCAGGCCTAAACAAGAAAAGAGGGAACGAAATGAAAGCTAGACTGACTTCCATGCTTCTCGCCGGTGCCGTCTCGCTGATGGCGATGCAGGCGATGGCTGCCGACAAGGTGACCCTGCAGCTGAAGTGGGTGACGCAGGCGCAGTTCGCCGGTTACTACGTGGCCAAGGAAAAGGGCTTCTACGAAGCCGAAGGCCTTGACGTGGACATCAAGCCGGGCGGCCCGGACATCTCCCCGGTTCAGGTTCTGGCTGGTGGCGGTGCCGATGTGGTCGTCGACTGGATGCCCGATGCACTCGCCAACCGCGAAAAGGGCCTCGACCTCGTCAACATTGCCCAGCCGTTCAAGTCCTCGGGCATGATGCTGACCTGCCTCAAGGAAACCGGCATCACCAAGCCGGAAGACCTGAAGGGCAAGACGCTCGGCGTCTGGTTCTTCGGCAACGAATATCCGTTCCTGTCCTGGATGGGCAAGCTCGGCTTCTCCACGCAGGGTGGCCCGGATGGCGTCACCGTGCTGAAGCAGGGCTTCAACGTCGATCCGCTGCTGCAGAAGCAGGCGGCCTGCATTTCCACCATGACCTATAACGAATACTGGCAGGTGATCGAGGCTGGCGTTAAGGCCGAGGACCTCATCACCTTCAAGTATGAGGATCAGGGCGTGGCGACGCTGGAAGACGGCCTCTATGTGCTGGGCGACAAGCTGAAGGACACCGCCTTCAAGGACAAGATGGTGAAGTTCGTCCGCGCCTCGATGAAGGGCTGGAAATATGCCGAGCAGAACCCGGACGAAGCCGCCGGTATCGTGCTCGACAACGACGCCTCCGGTGCACAGACCGAAGAGCACCAGAAGCGCATGATGTCTGAAGTCGCCAAGCTCACCGCCGGTTCGAACGGCGCGCTGAACGAAGACGACTACAAGCGCACCGTTGCGACGCTGCTCGCTGGCGGTTCGGACCCGGTCATCTCCAAGGAGCCGACCGGCGCCTACACGCTGGACATCACCAACGAAGCGCTGAAGTAAGAGCGAACACTGAAATGTGAAGAGCGCGCGGGCAGGTTCCGCGCGCTTTTTTCATGCACGGATCAGCAAAATTCATCGCGCGGATTAACCGTTGTTGCATTGCCACCATTGATTTAACAATTGTTTATTATTAGACCTTTGCGCAGGGTTTTCGGATCGGACCGGCATAAAAATGTTTGCCGCGCCTGCCAAAGGCCCTTGAGGATTGATCGCCCGAGCCCCACATCCACGCGGGACTGCCGCCTACATTGGGTTGGTTCGCCGGATCACCCGCTCCGGACGGCTTTCAGGGCTGGTCAGGGGAATGGAAGACATGCATCGTGGCCCGTGACGTTTCGGCGCGGACTGAAGCCGTGGCCCGGCCCGGCATTTGAAAACAGGAACTTTTCCGGCAGGCTTCCGGCACAGAAAAGCGCCTAGATACTGACTGGTCGTTCATTCGGGCGCGCCCTGCGCCAGGGGCGGCACGGAACTGGGATTTGAATTGAGATGATCGTGACGAACCGCTTTTTTTCCGGCCTTGCCGGTGCCCTGCTGCTGACATCCGTTTCCACCGTGGCGCTTGCAGAGGACGCCGCACCGCAGGCCAAGGTGCAATTGCCCGCCATCGTGGTGACGAAGGCCCTCGAAAAGGCGCTGACCGAGCGCGTTCTCGCGACCGGCACGATCCGCCCGGTGAATGAAGTGCTGGTCCAGCCGCAGGTCGAAGGCCTGTCCATCAAGGCGATGAATGTCGATGTGGGTGACCGGGTGGAAGCCGGTGCCGTGCTCGCCACGCTGAATGACGATGCCCTGCTGCTTTCCAAAAGCCAGCTGACCGCCACCCGCGCCAAGGCCGAGGCTGGCCTTGCCCAGATCAAGGCACAGCTTGCCGAAACCGAAGCCAATGCGCAGGAAGCCCGCCGCCAGGCCGACCGGGCGGCGGCCCTTGCCCAGAAAGGCACCATGTCCACCGCGCAGGCGGATCAGCTTGCCGCGGCAGCCGTCGGTGCCGAAGCCCGCGTGCGCTCGGCCTCGCAAGGGGTGGCCGTCGGCGAAGCCGATATCAAGGTTGTCGATGCCCAGCTCGCCGATATCGACCTGAAGCTTGCCCGTACAGAAGTGAAGGCTCCGGTTTCCGGCGTGGTTTCCGCCCGCAATGCCAAGATCGGTGCGATTGCCTCCGGTGCTGGCCAGCCGCTTTTCACCCTCATCGAGGACGGCAAGCTGGAGCTGATCGCCGATGTGTCCGAAAGCGATATCCTGCCGCTGAAGGTGGGCCAGAAGGCTGACATCACGCTTGCGGGCAGCGCGACGGCCGTGATGGGCAGTGTCCGGCTTGTGGCACCGACGATTGATCCGGCAACCCGTCTGGGCACGGTTCGTGTCGCGCTCGATGATGCGACCCTTGCCCGAGCCGGCATGTATGCCAGCGCCTCGATCATCATCAGCGAGGCGAATGGCGTTGCGCTGCCGATGACGGCCGTGACGACGGGCGATGGCTCGGCCACCGTGCGCAAGGTGGAAAAGGATACGGTCAAAATCGTCACCGTGAAGACCGGCATTCAGGACGGCAGTTACATCCAGATCACCGAAGGGCTGAAGGCGGGCGATGATGTCGTCGCCAAGGCGGGCGCCTATGTGCGTGACGGGGATCGCATCGCACCGGTTCGCGAAGAGCCGGCCGTATCGAACTGAGGAAACGGCACCATGAATTTCTCCGCCTGGTCGATCCGCAATCCGATAGCGCCGCTGCTGGTGTTCTTCCTGCTGCTCTATGTGGGTTACAATTCGTTCAACAAGCTGCCGATCACCCGCTTCCCGAACATTGACGTTCCGGTGGTGGCCATTTCCGTTTCGCAGAGCGGCGCCTCGCCTGCGGAGCTGGAAATACAGGTGACCAAGGAAGTGGAAGACGCCGTCGCCGGGATCAACGGCGTCGATGAAATCACCTCCAATGTCACCGACGGGAATTCGCAGACCGTCGTGATGTTCCGCCTCGAAGTGCCGACCAACCAGGCCGTGCAGGACGTGAAGGATGCAGTGGACCGCATTCGCGGCAGCCTGCCCGCCTCGGTTGATGAACCGGTGGTGACGAAGATCGATGTGGAAGGTCAGGCAATCCAGACCTTCGCCGTGTCCTCGCCCGACATGTCGCTGGAAGAGCTGTCCTGGTTCGTGGATGACACGATCAAGCGCGCATTGCAGGGCCAGAAGGGCATCGGCCGCGTGGACCGCTACGGCGGTTCCGACCGGGAAATCCGCATCGAGCTCAATCCCGACAAGCTCTCGGCGCTCGGCATTACCGCGTCTGATGTCAACCGCCAGCTGCGCGGCACCAATGCCGACGCGGGCTCAGGCCGTGGCCAGATTGCCGGGTCCGAACAGGCGATCCGCACGCTGGGCGATGCCCGCGATGTGGCGCGTCTTGCCGATACCACCATCGCGCTTTCCGGTGGCCGTTTCGTCAAGCTCTCCGATCTCGGCGTGATCAAGGATACCTATGCGGAGCTGAAGTCCTTCTCGCGCTTCAATGGCACGCCGGTCGTGACCTTCGCGGTCTTCCGCTCCAAGGGCGCATCGGAAGTTTCGGCGGCAGAAGTCATCACCAGGCAGCTTGACCAGGTGAAGGCGGAAAACCCGAATGTCTCCATCGAGAAGATCGATGATGCGGTCTATTTCACCTATGGCAATTACACGGCCGCCATCGACACGCTGCTCGAAGGCGCGCTGCTGGCGATCATCGTGGTGTTCCTGTTCCTCCGAAACTGGCGCGCGACACTGATTTCCGCGGTCGCACTGCCGCTCTCGGCGATCCCGACCTTCTGGATCATGGACCTGATGGGCTTCTCGCTGAACCTCGTCAGCTTCCTTGCGCTGACGCTGGCGACGGGTATTCTCGTCGATGACGCGATCGTGGAAATCGAGAACATCGCCCGCCATATCCAGATGGGCAAATCGCCCTATCGGGCCGCGATTGATGCGGCGGATGAAATCGGTCTTGCGGTGATTGCGACGACCTTCACCATCATCGCCGTCTTCGTGCCGGTCTCCTTCATGCCCGGCATTCCCGGCCAGTACTTCATCCAGTTCGGCCTGACGGTCGCCTTCTCGGTGTTCTTCTCGCTGCTGGTTGCCCGTCTCATCACACCGATGATGGCAGCCTATCTGATGCGGGCCGAAGACGCCGTCGATGACCACCATGACAATGACAGCGCCCTGATGAAGCGCTACACCAACCTCATCCGGGTGACGACGCGCTGGCGCTATACGACACTGTTCAGCGCGATCCTGTTCCTCGCCGGTTCGGTGTTCCTGCTGATGCAGGTTCCGGGCAGTTTCATTCCGCCGGATGATGCCTCGCGCATCTCCCTTTCGGTCGAACTGCCGCCGAATGCCTCGCTTGCCGATACGGAAAAGACGACGGATGAAATCTATCACCGCGTCAAGGACATCGATGGCGTCGATACGGTCTTCGTGCTGGGCGGTGCCTCGCCGAAGGGTGACCTCGAGCTGCGCCGCGCGGCCATCACGCTCAATCTGAAGAAGAAGGATCATTCGCTGCTGGTCAAGCTGGTGAATGACGTTGCCGGGGGCATTCCGGTGATCGGCCCCTATCTGCCGAAGATGCAGACGGAAGGCCGCACGCGCCCGCAATCGGATATCGAAACCGAAGTCTTCGCCAAGCTGCGTTCCATTCCGGATGTCCATATCCTGAAGCTCAACGAGCGGGGCGAGCGGGATATTTCCTTCAACTTCCTCGCCAAGAACGAGGCGGACCTCAACAAGGCGGTCGGCATTCTGGAAGCCAAGCTGCGCACCAGCCCCGTGCTTGCAAACGTGAGCGCGGAAGGTGCCCTGCCCCGCCCGGAACTGCAGATCCGCCCGCGCAAGGATGAGGCCGCTCGCCTCGGCGTGACCCCGTCGCAGATTGCCGAAGTCGTGCGTGTCGCGACCATCGGTGATGTGAGCGCCGCCTTGACCAAGATTTCGCTCGACGGGCGCCTCATCCCGATCCGCGTGCAGGCCGCAACCGATCTGCGCAAGGACATTGCCGCCATCCGCGCCCTGAAAATCCAGACGGCAACCGGCACCTCTGTGCCGCTCTCGGCGGTTGCGAGCATCGACTATTCGGAAGGGGTAAGCGCCATCAAGCGCAACAACCGCAACCGTGTGGTGACGATCGGTGCCGACCTTCCGGCAGGCGTGGCACTCAACACGGCCACCAAGAGCTTCACCGATATCGTGAAGGACTCCGGCATTCCGAAAACCGTCCGTCTGGCTGAAAGCGGCGACACCAAGGTGCAGACCGAAATGGTGCAGAGCTTTGGCAATGCCATGCTGCTCGGCCTGATGCTGGTGCTGATGGTGCTGATCCTGCTGTTCAAGGATGTGATCCAGCCCTTCACCATCCTGTTCTCGCTGCCGCTTGCCATCGGCGGCGTGGCAGCGGGATTGATCCTGACCGGCAACGCGCTCTCCATGCCGGTGCTGATCGGCATCCTGATGCTGATGGGTATCGTCACGAAGAACGCCATCCTGCTCGTCGATTTCGGCATCGAGATGATCCATCAGGGCATGGATCATACGCAGGCGCTGATCGAGGCAGGCCGCAAGCGCGCCCGCCCGATCATCATGACCTCGATTGCCATGTCGGCTGGCATGCTGCCATCTGCTCTGGGCGTCGGCGAAGGCGGCTCGTTCCGCGCGCCGATGGCGATTGCCGTGATCGGCGGCATCATCGTCTCCACCATCCTGTCGCTGGTGGTGGTGCCGTCCTTCTTCCTGATCATGGATGATCTGTCGCGCCTGCTCGCCCGTCTCTTCGGCCGCTTCATCGGCAAGAAGGAAGAGGAGCTGCTGGCGATGTCGGGCGAGGCCCTCACCTACATGGCCGTCGACAGCAGGGACAAGATCGACACGCTGGAAAAGCGGGTGAAGGAACTGGAGCAGAAGGACGCCAAGGCTGCCAAAAGCAGCAATGTGGTGCGCCTGCCGCCGCTTGCGGCCGAGTGATTCCGCTCTAAGGATGGATATGAAAGCCGGGCCCCAAAAGCCCGGCTTTTTTCATGCGGCACCCCCGGAAGGGCATTTCCTGAATGACAAATGACAAAAATGCCTTGCCAGACGAATATCGATTGATCGAAATCAAACCGCCATCCGCGATTTCGCTTATCTTCCGGCTGAAAGCACAGGAAGGCCACGGACGAAATGGAGCCAGCCAAGCCTGCCGGTCGGCAAGCGTTGCGCGCGGAACCTGGGATATTGGGGAGTGCAAGTGGTGAACAAGATTCTGCGACTGAACAGCCGGGACCGCAACATCCTGATGAAGGCGCCGATCATGGCGTCGCTCGGGCCACAGGCGTTGAACCGGATGATGGACCTCGCCTCCGCCGTGAGCTTCGAGGGGCGCGATATTCTCTTCCGCGAAGGGGAAGCAGCGGATGTTTTCTACTGCGTGCTCTCCGGCTATGTGCGCCTTTACCGGCTGAACAAGGATGGCCGCGAAGCCGATATCCGCATCTGCGGCCCGGGCGAGAATTTCGCCGAATGTCTGCTCTATCTCGGCCCGAACTATCGCTACAACGCCCAGGCCGCGGAAGCCGTGACGCTCGCCCGCTTTGACCTGGCCAAGGTGCGCGCCGCCGCCGAACAGGACAACGATATCGCCCGTTCGATCATGCAGTCACTCGCCAACCATCTGCTGACCGTGATGGATTGCGTTGCCAATGACCGGCTGCAAACCGCGCCGCAGCGGGTGGCCCATTACCTGCTCAACAATTGCCCGAAGGAAAGCACCTCGGCCTCCATCCGCCTGCCCTTCCAGAAAAGCCTGCTGGCCGGAAAGCTGGGTCTCGCACCGGAAGCGCTTTCCCGCGCCTTTTCTGCACTCCGGGGTGCAGGTGTGACCGTGCGCGGGCGTCTTATCCAGATCAACGACGTGAACGCGCTGCGTCAGATCTGAACGGAAGGCCCTTCTCTCCGGGCCGTCTTCAACGCACCGTCGCACCCCGGACGGTGCGTTTTCTTTTTCTCAAACCCGCCCGGCCAGAAGCGGATGATCATAGGCCTTCTCGGGCATGATATCGAGAATGAGGTCAAGGGCCGCATTTTCATGCACCAGCCGGTCGCGGCCCGTGGTCTTGGCAAGATAGAGTGCCTTGTCGGCACTGGCATAGACCTGCTCCGCGCTGCGCCCTTCCAGGATCTCAGCCAAGCCCGCCGAAACTGTTACCTTCAGTGCGCGGCCCGGCACGGGAAACGGCTCGAGGGCAATGGCGCTGCGCAGCATTTCCGCCTGCGCGACACGCGCCTCGAGCGCCGGTGCATTGAGAATCACACCGAACTCTTCCCCGCCCAGCCGTCCTGCGGCAACCGATGGGCCAAGACATTCGGCAATCAGGCTGGAAACACGGATGATCACCTCATCACCGGTCGTGTGGCCATAGGTATCGTTGATCGCCTTGAAGCGGTCGATATCCATCACCATCAGCGTGCAGCCGGGCCCGGCCTCTGCCAGCGCTTCGGAAAAGGCGCGGCGGTTGAGAATGCCCGAAAGCGCATCAAGCCGGCTCAATTGCTCGAAGCGCTGGCTTTGCTGGTGAAGCTTGAGGATCATCCGGCCCGCCTGCCAGGCCATGCCACCGGCAATCACCGCGCTCACAGCCGCAAGGCCGCAAGACAGGAGAAGCACGGTCTCGAAAGATGCATGCATGCCGCCCATCAACGACGTCAGGGTCAGAAGCAGGCCTGCACACAGAAATACCAGTATTGCCGCCCTCGCCATCACGCCGAGGGTAAAAATGTGAAGGATCGTGCGGCCAGTCCATTCGCCGCTTCCCTTCCCGACCGTCAACCATCTCATCATAAGACCGATCTTTCCGGCAGCTATTTCCCTATGCAGGCAATAGGGCCGAATCCCTTGCTGCCTGCCTAAAGAAAAAGATCAAATGCGATGGATCGCTCCAATCTGTCCGCTCCGCTGGAAAATGGCTGTGGACAGCGAATTGGCACCGGAAACCACCCGGACCGGTCCGCGAAAGATGTTTAAGGCCACCGCGTGCCAAAAGCAGAAAACCCGGCCTTTCGGCCGGGTTCCCTTGAAAATCAGTACCCTTCGGGTCCGAACAATTACTTGTTCTGGATGTAGGTGTACTTGCCGTCGGCACCCTTCTGCCAGGTGTACATGACGTAGTCAGCGCGGGTGATGTCACCCTTCTCGTTGTAGCCGAGGTCGCCGATAACGGTCTTGAACGGGCCCTTGCCGCGGATTGCATCCGCAACCTTCTGCGGGTCGTTTTCGCCAGCGGCCTTTGCGCCTTCAGCGATAACCTGCAGAGCAGCGTAGGAGTACAGCGTGTAAGCTTCCGGCTCGAAGCCAGCGTCGCGGAACTTCTTCACGGCGTCAGCAGCGTTCGGGTTGTTACGCGGATCCGGCGGGAAGGTCATCAGCGTGCCGTTAACAGCGTCGCCAGCGATCGAAGCCAGTTCGTTCGAGGTGATGCCGTCGCCGGACATCAGGGTTGCCTTCATGCCCTGGTCAGCCATCTGACGGATGATCAGGCCAGCTTCGGTGTGCAGACCGCCGAAGTATACCAGCGATACGCCAGCGTCCTTCATCTTGGCGATCAGAGCCGAGTAGTCCTTTTCACCGGGGGTGATGCCTTCATAGAGGGCTTCGGTGATGCCGAGGCCGTTCATGGCCTTCTTGGTTTCGTCAGCAAGGCCCTGACCATAGGGGGTCTTGTCGTGAACGACGGCAACCTTGGCGTCCTTGAAGTTTGCAGCGATATAGGCACCGGCAACAGCGCCCTGCTGGTCGTCACGGCCGCAGGTACGGAACGTGTTCCACAGGCCACGCTCGGTGAACTGCGGGTTGGTTGCAGCCGGGGTGATTTCCAGGATGCCATTTTCAGCGTAGACTTCAGAAGCCGGGATCGAAACGCCCGAGTTGAAGTGACCGACAACGAACTTCACGCCATCGGCAGCGAACTTGTTCGCAACCGAAACGCCCTGCTTGGCGTCGGATACGTCGTCGCCGAGAACGATCTTGATCGTGTCGCCGTTGATGCCGCCAGCAGCGTTGATGTCTGCAGCAGCCTGCTCAGCGCCTTTCTGGAGCTGTGCACCGAAAGCAGCGTTCGGGCCCGTGAGCGGACCAGCAACGCCGACGAGCAGTTCGCCTGCCCAGGCCGAGCCGCCGAAAGCGACCATAGCCGTGAGCGCAACTGCCGACAGAAGAGTCTTCTTCATGTTGTTACTCCCAAATCATAGGATGGGTCTTTTTCGATGATCCCGCAGCAACACCCATCTCCGTTGCAGCGGTATTAGAGTTCCCTCTGAAAGGCAATCTGAGACAGATTTCAGTCGCCTGTCAATCTTTCTTCTTCCACGAAAAGGCGGAAGTACGATCATAAAGCCAGTAATAGTTATCAACCATCTGCGTCGTGCGACGGGTGCGGAAACCGATGCTGGCAAAAATCAAAAGCAGCACCACATCAATGACATAGTAGAAGGGGCTGAGGAACGGGCCGGCAAACAGCGCATAATGCAGGAAGCGCATCATCACGCCGAGCAGCAGCGAATAGACGATCACGATCGGATAATCCGACCAGCCTTCCGCCGCCGCGCGTCCTGCCCGCCAGGCGGTCCAGAAACCGATCAGCATGACGATGAAGCGGATGACGTCGCGGCTCGAGCCGTCGCTTTCGAAGAAAAGTCCTTCCATCTCTTGATCTCCCTAAAGCGCCTTAGTGGCGCCCCCCTTCCAGATAGGCGGCGCGCACTTCCGGATTGGCCAGAAGCTCCTTGCCCGTACCGCTCATGGTGACATTGCCGTTCACCATCACATAGGCGCGGTCGGAAAGGCGAAGCGCCGCGAAGGCGTTCTGTTCCACCAGAAACACCGTCAGACCTTCCGTCTTGTTGAGTTCCTTGATCGCCTCGAAGATCTGCTTCGAAATCAGCGGCGCAAGGCCGAGCGACGGCTCGTCCAGAAGCAGGAGCTTCGGACGCGCCATCAGTGCACGGCCAATGGACAGCATCTGCTGCTCACCGCCGGAAAGCGTGCCGCCGCGCTGCTGCTGGCGTTCTTCCAGACGCGGGAAGAGCTTGAAGATGCGCTTCACGTCCTCGTTGAAATATTTCAGATTGTCGAGGCTCGCACCCATCTGCAGGTTTTCATAGACCGTCATGCGCGGGAAGATGCGGCGACCTTCCGGCGACTGGGCGATGCGCAGCCGCGCGATCTCGTGCGTCGGCAGGCGGGTGATGTCCTTGCCGTCGAAGACCACCTGACCCTTGCGGGCCTGCGGGCTGCCGCAGATCGTCATCATCAGCGTCGACTTGCCAGCGCCGTTCGCACCGATCAGGCAGGCGATCTCGCCCTGCTTGACCTCGACATCCACGCCCGAAAGCGCGCGGATATTGCCGTAATAGGTCTCGACGCCCGTTACCTTGAGAAGCGTTTCAGAAGTCATCCGTTTGCGCCCCCGTCCAGGCTTTCCACCGTTGCGATCACGTCTTCCACCTCGTCGTCATCGACACCGAGATAGGCTGCAATCACCTTCGGATCGTTCTTCACATGCTCCGGCGTGCCGTCGGAAATCTTGCGGCCATATTCCAGAACCACCACGTGATCGGAGATTTCCATCACCACCGACATGTCATGCTCGATCAGCATGATCGAGGTTCCGGCATCGGCGCGGATGGAGCGCAGAAGCTTGTTGAGCGTGGCCGATTCCGCCGGGTTGAGACCGGCGGCCGGCTCGTCCAGGCAGAGGAATTCCGGCTCGGTGCACATGGCGCGGGCGATTTCCAGACGACGCTGCGCGCCGTAGGAGAGATCACCCGCCGGATCATCGGCGCGGTCGATCAGGTCGGCCATTTCCAGCCAGTGCTCTGCAAGCTCGATGGAGCGCCGGGATTCGGCCTTGTAGCCGCCGATCCCGAGCAGGCCCATGACCGTGTAGCCGGAGGCCTTCATCAGCTTGTTGTGCTGGGCAACCAGCAGGTTTTCCAGAACCGTCATGCCCGAAAACAGGCGGATGTTCTGGAAGGTGCGGGCGACCTTGGCTTTCTTGGTAATCTCGAAATCCGGAAGGCGTTCCAGAAGGAATTCCTTGCCGCTTTTCTGGCGAAGCGTGATCATGCCCATCGTCGGCTTGTAGAAGCCGGTGATGCAGTTGAAGACCGTGGTCTTGCCCGCACCGTTCGGACCGATCAGCGCGGTGATTTCGCCGCGCTTGGCTTCGAAGGAGAAGTCGTTGATGGCCATCAGTCCGCCGAACTTCATCGACAGATGTTCCACCTTCAGGATGATATCGTCTTTGCTCATCGTCGTGTTCCCGGGTGCCATGGTCATCAGCCGTGGCCCTCCTTGGTAAAGCTGCCAGAGACGGCCTTCCGTTCGCGCAGGAAGGCTGTGGGTTCACGGGAGCCGACAAAGCCGCGCGGCTTGAACAGCATCACCAGAACCATGGCTGCACCGAAGAGCAGCATGCGATAGAGCTCGGGCGTGAAATCAGGACCGAAGATCACCTTCAGGAATTCCATTTCGCGCAGCAGTTCCGTACCACCGATCATCACCAGCGCCGCAACCGCGATGCCGCCGAGCGAGCCCATGCCGCCGAGAACAACGATCGCGAGAATGATCGCCGATTCCATGAAGATGAAGCTGTCCGGCGAGACGAAGCCCTGACGAGCCGCGAAGAAGGAGCCGGCAAAGCCGCCGAACATCGCGCCGATGGCGAAAGCCGTCAGCTTGGTCGTCACGGTGTTGATCCCAAGCGCGCGGCAGGCAATTTCATCTTCACGCAGCGCTTCCCAGGCCCGGCCGATCGGCATGCGGCGCAGCCGGATCGTCACATAGGCGGTCAGAAGGCAGAGCGCGAGGATGAGGTAGAACAGGAAGATCTTGTAATAGGCAGAAGAGGGGGCGAGGCCCATCAGTGCCGCAAAACCGTCCTTCGAGGCATCGAACTTGATGCCGAACAGGGTTGCCTTCGGGATCGAGGAGATACCGAATGTGCCCTTTGTCACATCCGACCAGTTGATCAGCACCAAACGGATGATTTCCCCGAAGGCGAGCGTCACGATGGCCAGATAGTCACCCCGCAGGCGCAGCACCGGGAAGCCAAGGATCATGCCCCAGAAGGCGGCAAGAATGCCCGAGAGCGGCAGCAGCACCCAGAAGGACAGGCCGAAATAGGTGGAGAGCAGCGCGTAGGAGTAGGCGCCCACCGCATAGAAGGCGACATAACCGAGATCGAGTAGGCCGGCGAGGCCAACAACGATGTTCAGACCCCAGCCAAGCATCACATAGATCAGGATCTGGATGCCGAAATTGTCGACATATTTCAGAGAGCCCTGCGGCCCGGCGAGACCCACTGCGAGCATCGGATAGGCGAGCAGGAAGACGAGCGCCAGCTTGGGCAGCGCCTTCTTCAGGGCACTTTCGCCACTATCGGCAACCTTGTTCTTGGCATCGGCCTTGCGGGCCGCAAGCCAGGGCTGACCAACAGTCACCACCAGGAAGCGGCCAACGGCGGCAATGATCACGAACACGGCCAGCGCAAACCAGCGGAAGCGGTAGACCAGCTCGTTGTGGATGTTCTGCTCGGTAACCACACCGATATAGAGAAGGAAGAGACCGAAAGCGATGACGCCTGCGAAAATGCCTTCCTTGATACCCTTCTGGACGAGATTGTCTTCCGGGTGGGTCGATGAATTCTGTACTGCCGCCATCGGATCAGACCTTTTCGACTTCCGGTCGGCCAAGCAGGCCGGACGGCTTGAAAATCAGAACGAATGCAAGGATCGCAAAGGTCGCGACATCCTTGTAGGCGATGGTGAAATAGGCGGACCAGAGGCTTTCGATCAGGCCGATCAGCAGGCCGCCGAGAACAGCGCCCGGCAACGAGCCGATGCCGCCGAGAACGGCTGCGGTAAAGGCCTTCACGCCCGGCACGAAACCGTCGCTGTAGGAGGCAACGCCGTAGTAGATCAGATACATCGCACCGGCGACCGCTGCCAGGGCAGCCCCCATGATAAAGGTGATCGAGATCGTGCGGTCCACGTCGATGCCGAGAAGGGCGGCCATCTTGCGGTCCTGCTCGGTGGCGCGCTGGGCGCGGCCAAGCGGCGTGTGATTGACGATGTACCAGAACACGGCAAGCAAGGTCGCCGTCACGATCATGATGATGATCTGCTTCAGCGAGACTGAAAGACCGGCGATCGTGTAGACGTCATTGACCAGACCCGGGATCGGCTTGTTGCGCGGGCCCTGTGCAACCTGGATGAAGTTGGACAGGAAGATCGACATGCCGATGGCGGTGATCAGCGGCGCGAGACGGAACGAACCGCGCAGCGGCCGGTAGGCCACCCGCTCGATCGTCCAGTTCCAGAGGCTGGTCATGAACATCGCCACAACCAGCATGGCAAGCAGCAGCACGATGACGGCCACACCCGCGATGCCGATGATCGGCGAAAGGATCAGGAAGACGATAAGCGCTGCGAAAGCGCCGAGCATGAAAATGTCGCCATGAGCGAAGTTCACCATGCCGATAATGCCGTAAACCATCGTGTAACCGATAGCCACGAGGCCATAGATCGACCCAAGAGTCAGCCCGTTTATGAGCTGCTGGACGAAATACTCCATTAGCTTTCCCCCGGATGCGGAGATGTTCCCGCATCTCTTGTTTTGTATCCCCATTGTTGGGGCTTTTTGCGTATGAAGGGGATTACTAACGCTTTCGCAATAAATGTGAAGCCAAAAAGGCGCAATTTGGCCAAGTTCCGGGCATTTTCACGAAAGTGGGGACAAAGCGTCGGTTCTTTAGGGAAAATCACCAAAATTTCAGGATTTTCCGGCGGTTTCCACTGTGGAAAATTTTTCACCGTAACTTTTGTTACCCCTGCCGATGACCATCAGCATGGTTAATTTGTGCGGATTTCCTGCCCGCACTGAAGGCGAACCACCCTCAGGTGGCAGCGTCGAAAAGCTGAAACGTCGTCAGTTTCGCCGGTTTCTGCATCACCCGCCGAGCGGAACGGACCGGTCGGCGGGTGATATTTCCACGTTAATTTAGTACGCCATCCCGTCAAACCGAAGGCCTGCGGGATGCAGGGCCGGATCAGCCGCGCATGCGCTCACCGTTGCCGTCAAACAGCGGCGAAACCTGCTGGCGGGCGGCCAACATCTCGCCCAGAAGCTCGATCTCGAAGCCTTCGATTTCATTGGCGATTTCCTTTGGCACATACCCCATGGCAACGGATTTGCCCGCCGCATGCGCATAGCCGCCGGAGGTGACCCAGCCGCGCACCTCACCCTTGAAATAGATCGGCTCGTCGCCGATCACGTCGGCATCCTTGGCATCGACGATGAAGGTGACGAGGCGCAGCGTTCCGCCTTCGGCCTTTTCCTTCGCAGCCGCCGCCTTGCCGATGAAATCGGCGTCCTTTTTCAGCGCCACGAACGGGCCAAGACCGGCCTCGAACGGGCCATAGAGCGGGCGGTATTCCCGCGACCAGCTGCCATAGGACTTTTCCAGACGCAGCGAATTCAGCGCGCGCAGGCCGAACAGGCGAATGCCGAATTCCGCCCCTTCCGCCATCAGCAGATCGTAGATGTAGCGCTGGTATTCCGGCTTCATCCAGATTTCATAGCCGAGATCGCCCGTATAGGAGACACGGCCGACGATGGCCTTTGCCATGCCGATATCCATCCGCTTCACCGCCATGAAGGGGAAGGCCTCGGTGGACATGTCGAGATGGGTCAGCTTCTGGATCAGCTTGCGGGCGTTCGGGCCAGCAATCGCAAGACCGGCGAGCCTGAGGTTCAGCGCCTCAAGCTTCACCGAACCATCCTTCGGCAGGTGGCTCTCGAACCAGCGCATGTGATAGTCCTCGGCAATGCCGGAGCCGATCACCAGGAAATCGCCCTCGCCGAGTTTTGCCAGCGTGAAGTCGCCGATCAGCTTGCCGTCTTCCTTCAGCATCGGAGCCAGCGTCATCTTGCCGGTGGCGGGCACGCGGGCCGTCAGCATCCGGTCGAGCCAGGCTTCCGCACCGGGTCCGGTCACGGCATATTTGGCAAAGCCCGAGGTTTCCATCAGGCCAACGCTCTCGCGCACGGCCTTCGATTCGGCGGCGACCGCCTCGAAGTCGTTGGAACGGCGCCAGGAGAACTGGTCGGTGACACCTTCCGGCGCGAACCAGAGCGGTGCTTCCAGACCATAGGAGGCCCCGAAGATCGCGCCCTTTTCCTTCAGCTTGTCATAAATCGGGGTCGTCAGGAACGGACGGGCACCCGGAAGCTCCTCGTTCGGATAACGGATCGAGAAGCGGCGGGAATAGTTCTCGCGCACCTTGGCATTGGTATAGGCAAGCGTCGCGTAATCACCGTAACGGGAGACGTCCATCGCGAAGACGTCAAAGCCCGGATCGCCGTGGATCATCCAGTTGGCGAGCGCAAGACCCACGCCACCGCCCTGGCTGAAGCCGGCCATGACCGCGCAGGCCGACCAGTAGTTCCTGAGGCCACGAACCGGGCCGACCAGCGGGTTGCCGTCCGGCGAGAAGGTGAAGGGGCCGTTGATGATCTTCTTGATGCCCGCCTTGTTGAAGGCCGGGAAGTGGCGGAAGCCCACTTCCAGCTCCGGCGTGATGCGCTCGATATCCTCGGCCAGCAGCTCATGGCCGAAATTCCACGGCGTATTGATCGGCGACCAGGGACGGCAGGCCTTTTCGTAGGTGCCCATCAGCATGCCGCCGCGCTCCTGGCGCAGGTAGATTTCGCCGTCGAAATCCACGCAATGCATCAGTTCCTTGCCGGTCGTCTTGTTGAACTCGGCCACTTCCGGCATGTCCTCGGTGATGAGATACATGTGCTCCATGGCGAGCACCGGCAGCTCGAGGCCAACCATGCGGCCCACTTCGCGCGCCCAGAGCCCTGCGGCATTGACCACATGCTCGGCAATGATCTCGCCCTTGTCGGTGATCACCCGCCAGGTGCCGTCCTCGCGCTGCACCAGCTCTTCCACCTTGGTGTGAAGATAGATCTCGCCGCCGTTCATCTTGGCGGATTTCGCATAGGCATGGGTGGTGCCATAGGGGTCGAGATGGCCTTCGACCGGGTCATAAAGCGCGCCGACAAACTGGTCCGGATCGAGAAGCGGCATCATCTCGTGCGCTTCCTTCGGCGTCAGCAACTGGGCTTCGAGACCATTGTAGCGGCCCTTGGCAAGGATCGACTTCAGCCAGTCGAAACGCTCGTGCGTGGCAGCCAGCATCAGGCCGGAGGTGAGATGCAGGCCGATATCCTGACCGGACTGTTCCTGGATTTCCTTGTAGAGCTCGACGGTATACTTCTGCAGCTTGGCGACGTTCGGGTCACCGTTGATCGTATGCATGCCACCGGCCGCGTGCCAGGTGGAGCCGGAGGTCAGCTCCGACCGCTCCAGCAGCACCACATCGGTCCAGCCGAACTTGGTCAGATGATAGAGAACCGAGCAACCGACGACACCGCCCCCGATGACGACGACACGCGCATGACTTTTCATGTCCACACTCCGCTATTTTAACCGGCACAGCCGGAATCCTGAATAAACCTGCCCGTCGCAAACTGGACCATTCACCAGACGCGTTGGGTTCAAACCGAAATCCTGTCGGGACGGAGCGTGTCGCAGAGGCTTTGCCGCCTCCTGTCTTTCGCTCCCCTCCCCCCTTTATTTAGTCACCCGCACTATAGCCAATTACGACATCGAAATTGTTCTACGCGCGCCATTAGCTCAGGTCGCAAATCCGGCAGTCAAATCGAATTCCAGACCCATTTCCATCAGCTCCTCGAAGGCGAAGAGCGCGAAGGAGCGCATCAGGGAAATCTCGAACCGGTCCGTGCCGATCCGGGCAAGACCGGCGCTGACATGGGCGAAAAACACATTGCCGGAATGGCCGACCGGATAGGCATCCGGATGCAGGTCAACCGGCACGATCTTTGCCAGAATGGCCCGGCAGTCCGGCCCCTCGATGGTGAGGATCACCCGGCCATTCGACTGGTCGGTGACGAGTGCGGAAGCCCCTGTCTTTGCCTTGATATCGGAAAGAAGGGCGCTGTCCGCCCGATGTTTCACCAACAGCCACTCGCCGGGACCAACCCGGCGCAGGCCATCGCCCGCAAGCGCATCGAGCGTTGCGGCAACCGCCGCCTCCTCGCCCTGAAGGGCGCAGACGGAAATCGCCTGGGGTTCCGGATAGATCGTGACGTGATTGGCGTTCACGGCCGGATAGGCGGAAACGGCGCCATCCAGCGGATGGCGCAGCGAGAAGGGTCCGTTCATTCCGCGGCCTCCTTGCGTTGCGGGGCAGCCGGTTCATCCACCGCGCCCTTGAGCTTCAGATTGTCCGGATCGACAAAGACCGGCGAGCAGACGGTTGCCGGGAATTCGTCGCCCCGCAGCCGGTCGAAGACGATGATGGTTTCACCGATCCGCTCGCGACCCGATTTCAACAATGCGAGCGCGACCGGATGGCCGAGCACCGGCGAGAAGCAATTGGACGTGACGATGCCCTGATCATTGGCCATCGAGGGCTCGGCCCCTTCCTTCAGCAAATGGGCACCGGCGCGGATCTCGTTTTTCGGATCAAGCGGTTTCAGCCCGACCAGTTGCAGGCGGTCGGCAGCGGTCAGCCCGAAGCGGCTCGACAATTGCTTGCCGACGAAATCCGGCTTGCTCATGCCCATCATCTTGCCGAAACCGGCATCATCCGGCGTCACCGTGCCGTTGAGTTCGGCATGGGTGACATGGCCCTTCTCGATGCGCAGCACATTGAGCGCTTCAAGACCATAGGGCTGAAGGCCGAATTCGGCGCCTTCCGCCATCACCAGATCGGCCACAGCCTCGCCATAACTTGCGGGCACGGCCAGTTCATAGGCGAGCTCGCCCGAAAACGAGATGCGGAAGAGCCGTACCGAAAGCCCCGCCTTCAACCGCACCTCACGCGCGGCGAGGAACGGAAAACCGTCGTCGGAGAGATCGGCATCCACCAGCTTCTGCAGGATCGCCCGGCTCTTCGGCCCGGCAATCGACATCTGCGCCCACTGGTCAGACACCGAAACGAAGCGCAGCTTCAGCTCCGGCCAATAGGCCTGATGGTAAAACTCCATATGCGACAGCACTTCGCCCGCCATCGAGGTGGTGGTGGTCATGAAGAAATGGTCCGGCGCCAGCCGCGACAGCGTGCCATCGTCATGGACCATGCCGTCTTCGCGCAGCATCAGGCCATAGCGGGCCTTGCCGACCGGAAGCTTCAGCATCGGGTTGCAGTAGAGCCGGTTCAGGAACTCGGCCGCATCCGGCCCGAAGATCTCGATCTTGCCGAGCGTCGAGACATCGCAGATGCCGGCATTTGCCCGCACATTCAGCACTTCGCGGTCGCAGGCCTCGCGCCAGGTCTTTTCGCCGGCTTTCAGGAAATAGCTGGAGCGATACCAGAGCCCCGCCTCGACAAAGCTTGCACCATTCTTTTCCGCCCAGCCATGCAGCGGCGAGCGGCGGATCGGGCGGCCATGCCGGTCCCGAGAGGTGCCCGCAATCGTGCCGAGCGAAACCGGCGTGTAGAAGGGACGGAAGGTGGTCGTGCCCACATCCGCCGGGCTTACCCCCTTCATTGAGGCGATGATGCCGGTGGCATTCACATTGGCGATCTTGCCCTGATCGGTCGCCATGCCGGAGGTGGTGTAGCGCTTGGAAAGCTCGATCGAGGAATAGGCCTCGCGCTCGGCCAGCGCCAGATCCTTCACATGCACGTCATTCTGGTAGTCAACGAAGGCCTTGGAGCGGGCGCCGCCCACATACCAGACCGGCTGGTGACGGCTGTAGGCCACGTCTTCGACTGCAAGCGCCGCCTCAGCGGCAGCCGTCTTGCCAAGCGCTGCAATCACCGCTTCGGCCTTGGCCGCACCATCGGCGAGCGCTTCCGTCAACGTTTCAAGACCTGCGGCGGAACCGGCAACCGTCAGCCGCGCATCGCTCTGCGGCGCAAGGAAAGCCTGCTTCTCGTCGGACCAGACGGGCTTTGCCCCGCGCTGGCAGGCGAGATGAATGACCGGCGACCAGCCGCCGGAAACGGCGAGCGCATCGCATTCGATCTCTTCCTCGAAACCGGCGCGCTCGACCACGATGCCCTTGATGCGCTTGCCGCCCTTCGTATCGACAATCGCGGCATTCAGCATCACCCGCACCCCTTCCGGCGCGCGGTCTGTGGCGCTGGCGCGGGTATCGACGATGGCCGCCACCTCGATGCCCGCCGCCTTCAGATCCCGCGCGGTGCGATAACCGGTGCCGCCATTGGTAAAGACGGCCACCTTTTCGCCCGGCGACACGCCGTAGCGGTTGAGATAGGTCGAAACAGCGCTGGCCGTCATCACGCCCGGCCGGTCATTGCCGCCGAACACCAGCGGCCGCTCGATCGCCCCAGTCGCAAGGATCGCGTGGCGCGCGACCACGCGCCACAGGCGCTCGACCGGCTTTGCATGCGACGGCTCGGCCACGTGCTTCTGCACCTTTTCCACCGCGCCAAAGACATTGTCGTCATACCAGCCGAAAACGGTGGTGCGTGGCATCAGCGTGACATTCGCCAGGCTCTTCAACTCATCAAGAACCGTCTTCGCATAAAGCGCGGCAGGTGTGCCGCCAATCGTTGCCGCGACGGAGAGAAGCGAACCGCCCGGCTGGAAATCCTCGTCTGCAAGAATGACGCGCAACCCGGCGCGCCCCGCCTTCAGCGCTGCGGCAAGCCCTGCCGGACCGGCACCGACCACCAGCAGATCGCAATGGGCCCAGGCCTTTTCGTAGCGGTCGGGATCCCGCTCCAGCGTCAGCTTGCCAAGCCCGGCCGCCATGCGGATGAAGGGCTCGTAGACCTTTTCCCAGAAGGCCTTCGGCCACATGAAGGTCTTGTAGTAGAAGCCTGCCCCGAGGAAGGGCGACAGCAGGCTGTTCAGCGAACCGATATCGACATTCAGCGACGGCCAGCGGTTCTGGCTGCGGGAGGTAAGCCCGCCATAGAGTTCGGCGACCGTCGCCCGCGTGTTCGGTTCCGAACGGGGACCGGTTCCGATGGTGACAAGCGCGTTCGGCTCGGAAGACCCCGCCGTCAGCACGCCGCGCGGGCGGTGATATTTGAACGAACGGCCGACCAGAAGCTGGTCATTGGCAATCAGCGCCGAGGCGAGTGTATCGCCTTCGAAACCCTTGAAGGTCTTGCCGTCAAAGCTGAAGGAAACCGGGCGCGAGCGGTCGATCAGACCGCCGGAGGTGAGACGAAAACCGGTCATCGCGCGCCCTCCGCCCGGCCAAGCGCATGCTCGGCGGCATCGGTGACGGCAAAGACCTCATGCGTCAGCGTATCGCGATCCACCACCAGCCAGCGGCGGCATCCCAGCACATGGTGCCAGTATTCGATGTTCCGCCCCTTGGGATTGTCGCGGATATAGACGAATTTCTGCCACTCCTCTGCGGAAGCCGCAGGCGAAGGACGGGTGCGGGAGGCATCGCCCTTGATGGCGAATTCCTCCTTCGGACGGGTGCCGCAATGCGGGCAGGTGATCAGGCTAGCCATATGTTCGTGCCTTGAATGTCGTCAGGATGCTCAGTGCAGGTTCGGCTGCGGGCCCTTGCCCGCTTCGTCGATGGCATAGCCACGGGCGAAACGGTCAAGCCGCATGAAACGGCTCACCTCGTGGCTTTCGCCCTTTGCCAGAAGATGGGCAAAGGTGAAGCCGGAGGCGGGCGTGGCCTTGAAGCCGCCATAGCACCAGCCGCAGTTGAGATAGAGATTGTCAATCGGCGTGCGGTCGATGATCGGCGAACCGTCCATCGACATGTCCATCACCCCGCCCCAGCTGCGCAGCACGCGGGCGCGCGACAGGCCGGGGATCAGCGATACGCCTTCCTCGATGGTTTCCTCCACCGTCGCCAGATTGCCGCGCTGGGCATAGGACGGGAAGTAATCGAGGCTGGCGCCAAAAACGAGGCCGCCCTTGTCCGACTGGGAAATGTAGAAATGCCCGCCGCCATAGGTCAGCACATGGTGCACCGCGGGCTTCAGTCCTTCCGAGACGAAGGCCTGCAGCACATGGCTTTCGATCGGAAGCTCCAGCCCCGCCATGCGCCCGACGGTGGACGTGTTGCCCGCTGCCGCAAGCCCGAGCTTGTTGCAGCCGATGAAGCCGCGCGAGGTTTCAACGCCGGTGACCCGGCCGGAGGCGTCGCGGCGGATGCCGGTCACTTCGCAATTCTGGATGATGTCGACACCACGGCTGTCGGCGCCGCGCGCATAGCCCCAGGCCACCGCATCATGACGCACCGTGCCCGCGCGCTTCTGGTAAAGTGCGCCCATGATCGGGAAGCGGGCGTGGTCATAGTTGAGGTAGGGCACCAGCGCCTTCACTTGCTCGCGGTTCAGCAGGGCGGCCTCCACGCCGTGGATCATCATCGCATTGCCGCGCCGCGCATAGTGATCGCGCCCGCTGTCATCATGGAACAGGTTGACGATGCCGCGCTGCGAAACCATCGCATTGAAATTGAAATCCTGCTCCAGCCCTTCCCAGAGCTTCAGCGAGAATTCGTAGAAAGGCTCATTGCCTTCAAGAATATAATTGGAGCGGATGATGGTGGTGTTGCGGCCCACATTGCCGGAGCCGATATAGCCCTTTTCCAGCACCGCCACATTGGTGATGCCGTATTCCTTGGCAAGATAATAGGCCGTGGCAAGCCCATGGCCGCCCCCGCCGACGATGATCACATCGTAATGGGGCTTCGGATCAGGTTCGCGCCAGGCGGGTTTCCAGCCACGATTGCCGGAAAGCGCGTTGCGCAGGATCGACAAGGCAGAATATCGCATCGGGTCTTGGTTCCAGGCACGTCTCGATTTGCAAACGAAGCGCACCTTCGCAGCGCAAACAGAAAACCACAAGTCCTATCTGCGACATGGAAAGACGCTTGCCGCAGAGAGGCCGCGGCTTTGGTTGCGGGCTGGCCAGCAAGAGGCTAAACCATTCAGAAAGACGCGCCTTTGGAAAGGCCGGTTCGGGGACACTTTATGCTGAAAAGGCTGGAACAGGCAGCCATCGACGCGGGGCTTACGATTCTGGCGATTGCCGCTGCCGGAGCCGGCCTGCGCGTGAAGGCCGACCAGACCCCCGTGACTGATGCCGACGAGGCTGCCGAGGCGCTGATTCTGAAGGCGCTGGCCGACCACTTTCCCGGTATTCCCGTCGTCGCCGAAGAAGAAGCCGCAGCCGGACGCCTGCCCGACCCGCTCGGCGACCGGTTCTTTCTCGTCGATGCGCTGGATGGCACCAAGGAATTCGTGGCCGGACGCCCGGACTACACGGTCAATATTGCCTATGTGGAAGAGGGTGCGCCCATAGCAGGCGTGGTGTTTTCCCCTGCCCGCCTGACGCTTTATTCCGGCACCGGTGCGCGGGCCGAGAAGATCACAGTGGATGAAAAGGGCCGCGAGCGCAGTCGTCAGGCAATCCGCACCCGCCCGCCGGAGGATCATCCGGTCGCCCTTGCCAGCCGCTCGCATGACAGCGCCGAAACCCAGGCCTGTCTCGTGCGGCTGCGCTCGGCACGATGCGTGTCCATCGGCTCATCGCTGAAATTCTGCCTGCTGGCGGAGGGCGAGGCGGATGTCTATCCGCGCTACAGCCCGACCATGCAATGGGATACGGCGGCAGGCGATGCCGTGCTGCGTGCGGCAGGCGGCGTGGTGGAGCGGCTTGATTGCACGCCGCTTACCTATGGCCTCAGGGAAGACGGCAGCTTTGCCAATCCCTTCTTCATCGCCTGGGGCCAGCCGCAACGCTGACGATCCGGCGCGGATTTTGAGCGCTAATATACACATGTTTTCAGCGAAGGGCAGCCTGATTCATCCGCCTGCCTCCCTGCCCCTCTAGTCTTTGCAAAACGCAACGACCGGAGATGCCGTGATGCAGGATGCGACCGACAATTTTCAGCTGCCCTTTCTGCTGCCGGATCAGGCACAGAAACATGTCACCCACAATGAGGCGCTTCAGCGGGTGGATGCGCTGATGCAGCTCGTGATCCGCGCGACGATTTCAGCGCCGCCGCAAAGTCCTGTCGATGGCGCCTGCTATGCGATTTCCGCAACACCTGCACCGATCTGGACGGGGCTGGCGGGCCAGATCGCGCTTTATCAGGATGGGCGCTGGAGTTTCATTGCCCCGAAATCCGGCTGGATCGCCTATCTTCAGGAAAGCGGAGCCCTTTGCCGCTTTGACGGCCAGAGCTGGCAGCCGGTCAATCCGACGGATGCGCAACTGCAATCGCTCGGCATCAATGCCACCGCAGACAGCACAAACCGGCTTGCGCTTTCCTCGCCTGCAAGCCTGTTCAACCACGCAGGCTCCGGCCATCAAGTGAAGATAAACCGCGCCGATGATGCCGCAACCGCCAGCCTGCTTTTCCAGTCCAACTGGTCTGGCCGCGCGGAAATGGGGCTTGCGGGCGATAACAACTTCTCGATCAAGGCCTCCGCAAACGGCGCGACGTGGAAAACCGGGCTGATCATGGATGGGGCGGGCGTGGTGCGCCTGCCGCAACGCCCCGCCTGCCGCGCCTCGCTCAATCCCGCAAGTGCCTCGCCCGCCGCCAACAGCCAGACCGGCTTTCAGGTGCTGAGCGTCAATCAGGGTGGCTTTGCGCTCGGGGCAGCACTCGCCCCCGCTCCCGGAAACCGGCTCACGGTTCCCGCGGCTGGCCTTTATATGGTGCAGCTTTCGGTGCTGACCGGCACCACCACGGGCCACAGCACCACATTGCTGGTGAATGGCAATCCGACCGCGCTCTCCATCAAGGTTAATGCGCAAGGGGCCAATAGTCTCGCAAGCGCCGGTTTGCTGCTTTCCCTTGCCGCCAATGACCAGCTTTCACTGCTGCACAGCGGTGGTGCGAGCCTCGAATTCGGCCCTGGCAAGACGGAACTTTCGCTTTTCATGCTCTGACGGGCCGCTTCCCTGCCCCACCCGTTGCAAAAATGCATGGCTTGGCGCGAGTATAACCCCGCGCCGGGCCATATCTTTCATTCAGCTACGGCGCGCTTTCACCTCCAGATTTGGCTATCGAGGACAAAAATACCTTCTCCATCGCGCGTCTTCGAACAAAACATCAGAGGCATCGCAAAATATATATAACTATAGAATGCTCATGGCACACTATTAAACTAGTTTTTTAAATATTAATTAACCATATGGAGAGCACCGGAAACACGCGGTACGACTTTACACTTCAATTTGTAGATAAAAAACGGCATTTATGAATTATGTCACATTTATGGAATTTTTTTCGAAACGGCTTAGTCAATTTTTAAAGGTGCAGGGCTAGAGTCGGCTCATGTGGTCTTGAGTGTGTGTAGAGAGTCCAATGACCGAAATGATTCGACCCCGAGTGAAATATGTCATCGGTCCCGATGGCAGCCCGCTGACGATTGCGGACCTTCCCCCGGCCAATACGCGCCGCTGGGTGATCCGCCGGAAGGCAGAGGTTGTTGCAGCGGTACGCGGTGGCCTGTTGAGCCTCGAGGAGGCCTGCGAGCGGTATACGCTGACTGTTGAGGAATTCCTGTCCTGGCAGTCTTCCATCAATGACCATGGCCTGGCCGGTCTTCGCACCACGCGCATCCAGCAATATCGCCACTAGGCGAACACGGGCAAAGGCCCGGCATACCGTCCCTTTCAAAAACCCGGCTGCGCCGCATCGGCACGCCGGGTTTTTCGCATTTGTGCCGAAGCAGGCAGGGCGGAAAAGCGTCTTGTTTTCAGGTCCAAACACAAAAAAACCGCCGGATGATCCACGCCCAGGCGTGTTCATCCCGCGGTTTCCTGATCATGCGCGCGGATGGTCAGTGCCGCGGCAATGCTGAAGGCCTTCCCGCTCTGCCATCGGTCACTGGCAGGGGAACGTGCTGTTGCCCGGGTCCCGTTCAGGCCCGGGCGCGTACCGAACTGTCGCGCTCTTCGAGAGCTGCGGCGCGGTTATACTCGGCGAGCACTTCGTCCAGCGCCGCGGAAGCGGCATCCTGCTGGGCTTTCAGCTCACGGATCGAAACCTGCAGATTGTCCGCCCGCTGCCGCGCCGCCTTGGCGAAGGTCGGGTAGGCAAAATGAGTCGGATCGGTAATGCCGGACTTCTTCTCTTCCAGCGAGATCTGGGTTTCCAGCTCTTTCGCCATCCGTTCGAATTCCGCCATCATCACCTGCAGCTGCTGCAGCTGCCGGCGTTTTTCATTCACCTGAAATTCTTTCAGGC
>CAMFIE010000020.1 GCA_945952315.1 uncultured Rhizobium sp.
TCATGGGCACCGATGTCGACCAGCCCAGAAATCTCGCAAAATCCGTCACCGTCGAGTAACCCCGAGCAAGGTAGCACCGATCCCGCTCCCCATGACCAGAAGGAATGCCATGGAACGCCCTTTCGGAACCCCCGTCGCTTTTGGATCCTGCGCAGGCTTTGTGCATGATGGCGGCAGCGCGACCGGCGTTATCCTGCTGCCTGCCTGGGGCTTTGAGGAATTCACCATCCGCCGGGGCTGGGCGGAACTGGCCGACCGGCTGGCAAAAGACGGCTACTGCGCATTGCGCTTCGACTGGCCGGGCACCGGTGACAGTCTCGGCGATACGGCTGCGGGCACCACACTTGCCGACTGGCTTGAAGCCGCCCGCCATGCCGCCGCCTTTCTCAAGGATACCCGCGGCGTTTCCCGCATCATCCTGATCGGGCACGGTATCGGCGGTCTTCTTGCACCGCATCTTGTGACCGCACTCGGGGCAGAAGCCACGGTGCTGATGGCACCGCAGAATGAAGGCCGCATGGGTTGGCGCGAGCTTTCGATCACCAGCCGGATGATCGCCTCTTTCCTGCGCATCCCGAACGAACCCGCCGATGGCGGCATCGAGGTGGCGGGTTTCTGTCTTTCGAAGGCGCTGGCCGACGAGATTTCCGCCCTTTCGCTTGCCGGTTGCGTTCTGCCTTCCGGTCATCCGGTTCTGGCCCTGACGCGCGGCGGCACGGAGGCAGGTGCGTCCCTGAAGGCCCGGCTCGACGCGGCAGGCGCGGCGGTGACGCTTGCGGATTACAGCGGCTACCAGCGCTTCATGGCCTATGACATGACGGCGGAAACGCCGCATGCGGATTTCGAAACCGTGCTTGCCTTTCTGAGGGAACGGTTGCCCGCCGAAAGGCGGGAAACCACTCCGGCAACCAGTTCCGGCCCGCAGCTCATCCAACCCGGTGCATTCAGGGAAACGCCTCTGCTCTTCGGGCCGGGCGGACGGCTTTTCGGCCTTGTCTGCCAGCCGGAGGGCAAAGCCTCGCGCGGGGTGAACGTGCTTGTCAATTCCGGCTACAATTACCACGCGGGCTGGGCGCGGATGCATGTGGAATTTGCCCGCGCGCTGGCGGAGAAAGGCATTTCCAGCCTTCGGATCGACACGAGCGGCATCGGCGACAGCCCGTTGATCCATGACCGTCCGCCCTTTTACGACCATGCGCAGGTGGATGATGTGATCGCGGCCGTGACGGCAGCCGAAGGCCTTGGCCTCGGGCCGGTCCTCGTATCCGGACGCTGCAGCGGAGCCTATTCCTCGCTTCAGGCCGCCGTCATCGACACCCGCATTCGCGGCGTGATTGCCGTTAATCCGGCCCGGCTTGCCATCGGTCCGGACGAAACCTTCGAGCAGGTCATGGCTGGCGGCACGTCCTCGCTTGCCGATTATCGCCGCCGCGCCTTTTCGCCCTCGATGCTGAAGGATATCGCAACCGGCAAGATGCCGGTCGGCAAGCTTGTTTCCAAGGGCGCCTCGATTGCCGCCAGGCAGGGCAAGGCCCTGCTTGCGAAGCTTTCCGGATCCGCGCTCGGGCTCGACCAGACAAACCGCATGGCGAAACAGCAGGCGGAAACGCTGCTTGCGCGCGGTGTTCGGCCGCGTCTCGTCTATGCGGAAAATGACGGCGGGCTGGACGAGCTTGCCCGTTTCTTCGGTCGTCTTGAACCGCAGGCCTATCGCCATGCCGCGGTGCGCGTGGTGGAAGGGGCCGAACACAACATGACCGCGCGCCATGCCCGACGTGCCATCCTCGATGAAATCGTCGCCGCCGTCGATGCGCTCTGACCGGTAAAATCTGCGCAGGGGGATTAACCATGCGCTTACCGCTTCATTCCAATCCCGATATTCGACACCCGCAAACATCCCGGAGCCGTAATTCTGCGCGGCTGCCGGGATTTTCAATTATACATAACAACCAATACTGAATTCTACTTTTGATATTCAGGACAATATAAAAGAACAAGCTTCAATCTATACTCGCAATAAAGGGTCTTTCACGCCCCAATATACGCTCACAAATAGTACTATTAACCAAATATTATGCTTTGTCGCGGTACGAGGAATTAACATAAAGGGATGTTTTGAGATGCGCGTAGCGATTGTACATGACTGGCTTTACACGATCGGCGGTGCCGAGCGTGTGCTGCATGAGATGATCAAGTGCTATCCGAACGCGGATGTCTTCTGCCTGTTCGATTTCCTGAAGCCGGAAGACCGGGCAAAGATCGACCTCGGCGAGACCAAGACGAGCTTTCTGCAGAAGCTGCCTTTCGTGAAGCGCGCCCACCGGCTGTTTCTGCCGTTGATGCCGCTGGCCATCGAGCAACTCGACCTGTCCCCCTACGACCTGATCATTTCGTCCAGCTATGCGGTGGCGAAGGGTATCATCACCGGGCCGGATCAGGTGCATGTCTCCTATGTACATTCGCCGATCCGCTATGCCTGGGATCTGCAGAACACCTATCTCGAGCGCAATGCGAACCCGATCACCAGTCTGCTTGCCCGCCCGCTCCTGCACTGGCTCAGGGTCTGGGATGTGCGCTCGGCGCATGGTTCGGAACTGATGATCGCCAATTCCCATTTTGTGGCGCGGCGCATCCGCAAGGTCTATGGCCGCCAGGCCAAGGTGCTCTATCCGCCGGTTCTCTTGTCGAGGAAAGAGGTAACGCCGCCAAAGGGCAAGCATTTCCTCGCCGCAAGCCGCCTGGTGGCCTACAAGAATATCGAAGCCATCGTGCGCGCCTTTGCCGAGCTTCCCGATCACACTCTGGTTGTGGCGGGCGAAGGCCCGGAAGGCGAACGAATCCGCAAGATTGCCGGTCCGAATGTGACCTTTGCCGGCTTCGTGAGCGATGGCGCGCTGCGCGACCTGATGGCAACCGCCCGGGCCTTCATCTTCGCGGCCGAAGAGGATTTCGGCATCATATCGGTCGAAGCCCAGTCGGAAGGGACACCCGTGCTTGCCCTTGGCCGCGGCGGCTCCTGCGAGACCGTTGTGGATGGCAAGACCGGCCTGTTCTTCGATACGCCCGACCCGCATGATATTGCCGAAACGGTGCGCCGCTTCGTCGAGCGGGAAGCCGAGTTCTCGCCGGAAAACTGCCGGGCGCAGGCCGCCCTGTTTTCCGCCGACCGCTTCCGCCGCGATCTCGTTGCTTACGTAGATGAAACCATTTCGGCCTATAAGTCATCGGTGGTCGGTTACGTATCCGACAAACGATTTGCGACGGAAAGCAGCTGACCTGATGTCTGAAAAGCCTGACATGGCAGACAGTCAAATGTCCTTGCTCCGGCCCCTGATGGCACATGCCGGGCTGGTCAAGAGCCTGTGGCGTCACTGGTTCCTGTTTCTCTGCGTCTTTGGCGGGGTGGTGGGCATATCGCTTGCCGCTGCCATTCTGCTGCCTGCGAAATACATTTCGAGTGCCTCGGTGATCGTTGCGGAGTCTGATCCGGCAACGCGCATTTCCGACGTCTGGGCCCAGAAACAGGGCGATCCGGCTGACCTTGAAAGCCAGATCATGATCCTGCGTTCGGCGCGAATGGTCGGCCTTGCGCTGAAGCAGCCGGGCGCGCTGGAAGCGCTTCAGGCGGAATGCAAGAAGGCCGGGCAGGATTGCTCGCAATTCACGCCTTCCTCGCCGGAAGCCATCGAGCTTGCAGGCGATCACTATTCCATGGCCGCGGTGGGTCGCTCCCGCGTGCTTTCGGTCTCTTACAGCTCGTCGCTGCCGGAGGTCACGGTTGCCATGGCGAACGCGCTTGTCACCGCCTATCTGGAAGACCAGAAGGACGCCCAGTCGAACAGCCGCGAGGTTGCCGCCAAGTGGCTCTGGCAGGAAATCACCGATCTCGACAACGAAATCCGCGACAAGGTGTCGAAGATCGAGGCCTTCCGGCGCGAAAACGGGCTGGTGCGGGGTGCTACCGCCGATATTTCCTCGGAAAACCTGACCGGTATCTCGCAACAGCTGGTGCAGGCCGAGCAGACAAAGGCGCAGGCCGAAGCCCGCCTCAGCGCCATTCGCGATATCCGCAATGGCGGCGACATTTCCTCCAGCTCTCTTGCGCTCGACAATCGAACGGTTGCCGACCTCAAGCAGCAGATCGCCTCTGTCGGCAATCAGCTCGCCGCATCGAGTGCCGTTCTCGGCCCCCGCCATCCGCAGCGCCGGATGCTGGAATCCTCGATGGGCCTCCTGAAACAGCAGCTTGCAGCGGAGATCAACCGCGTAGCCCTGAGTGCCCAGAAGGATTACGACACCGCCGCCGCGCTGGTTCAGGCGCTGCAGAAGCGGATGGATGGCGCGAAGGACAATGCCGCAACCGCCGTGACCGACGAATCCTCCATCGAAGGCATGGTCCGCGATGTGGATGCCAAGCGCCAGCTTTATACCCAGCTTTACCAGAAGGCGAGCGAGCTGGAATCGGAACGCCGCTCGCTGAATGGCAGCGTGCGCCTCGTCAGCCTCGCGGAAATGCCGACCAAGCCCTATTTCCCGAAAAAGACGCCGATGGTGGCCGCAGGCTTTGCCGTCGGCCTGTTCCTTGCCGCCGCTGCCTGCGTGATCTGGGACCGCTTCCGCCCCGGCTCCGGCGAGGCCCGGTCCTTGCCGCTCAAGGCTGCAAACACGCCCCGCCGGAAAAGTGCAGCCCTTGCTGAGGCAAAGGAACCGGCAACAGAAGGTGGTCTTTTCATTCTCGGCTCGCTGCCCGGTCCCTCGCGGCTTGACGCGCGCGAAGAGGGAGATGGCAGTCTCGGTGATCTTCTCGACCAGCATTTCCAGACGGTTGGCTTCCAGCACAGCATTCAGGAGCTTGCAGGCAATGTGATGCAGGCAAGCGGTGGCCGTCCGGTTCTCGTGCTGCCATTCGAGGCGGCAGGCCGCTCGGCTGCCTTCCTCACGCTTGCGCTTGGGGAAACGCTTGCCAATTCCGGCTTCAATGTGCTTGCCATCGAATGCGCGCCGGCAATCCGCGAATATGCCGCGCTCTATAATCTCTCCTCGCGCCAGACCCGGCTGAATGATGTGATCCGTGGCCGCGCCGACCCGGCCGATGCTGCAGCGCGCACGCCGGTTCCGGGCCTGCACGTGATTGCTGGTGGCGAAGCCGAAATCACCCATCTCGCCGCCGGACATCTCGACGGCCTGGAAGACCTGTTCGACTGGGCTTCACCCTATGATCTGGTGCTGCTGAGCGGCCCCGCCCTTCTTGCCGGTGAGGCCGAAAAGACCTTGACCGAGCTTGCCCGTCTCGATCTGACAACGCTTGTCTGTATTTCCCGCGACCAGCACATGCAGGCGTCTCTGGCAGAGGCGGATGAGCGGCTGGAGAGCCTCGGGCTCGACAGTCTCGGCGCCGTCGTTCTGCCGCCGCTTGCCCGCAGCCTTCGCCGTGCCGATCCGTTCATCCGTCAGCGCAGAAAGAGCGCGTGATGGCCGCGCCCCGCGTGCTTTTCGTCAATCAGACCGGTGTGATGTCCGGTGCGGAATATGTGCTTGCCAGTCTGGCGGGCGGCTTTCCGGCGGCATCCGCCTTTCTGTTCGAAGACGGGCCACTTGAAGCGGTGCTGAAGCAAAAGGGGCTGGACGTTACCGTCGCTCCTGCCGGAGCGCGTCTTGGCGCAATCCGCCGCGACCAGTCGCTGATTGCCGCCCTGCCGCTTGCGTCCCGGCTTTTCCGGCTGATCATGGCGATTGTCGGCACCGCGCGCCGTCATGATATCGTCTACGCCAATTCGCAGAAAGCCTTCATGCTGTCGGCGATTGCCTCTGTGCTTTTTCGCCGGCCGCTGATCTGGCATCTGCACGACATCATGGACGAGCGGCATTTCGGCAAAGCCCAGCGCAAGTTGCAGATTGCCCTTGCAAACCGCCGTGCGGCGCGGGTGATCGTGCCCTCCTCCGCCGCGGCCGAGGCTTTCATCAGGGCGGGCGGACGGGAAGCGCTCGTCACCGTCGTGCCCAACGGAATTGCGCTTGCCCCGCCCCTGCCGAAAAGCCGGGCCGAACTCGGGCTTCCGGAAGGCCCGCTGGTCGGCGTCTTCAGCCGCCTTGCCCCCTGGAAGGGACAGCATGTGGTGCTGGAGGCGCTTGCACGGGTTCCCGGTCTCCAATGCGCGCTGGCAGGCAGCGCCCTCTTCGGTGAAGACGCCTACAGGCAGACGCTCGAAGAGCAGGTGGCACGCCTCGGCCTTTCCGACCGGGTGACATTCCTAGGCCAGCGCAGCGATGTGCCGGTGCTGATGCAGGCGGTGGATGCGGTCATTCATCCCTCTGTGGATCCGGAGCCTTTCGGGCTGACACTGGTGGAGGCCATGCTTGCCGGAACACCGGTGATCGCTACCGATGCCGGTGCCTCTTTTGAAATTCTCGACGGCGGCAAGGCCGGAACACTGGTTCCGCCTGGCGATGCGGGCGCGCTTGGCGACACGCTGTCCGCCTTCTTCGCCGATGCCAGGCCGTTCCGCGAAAAGGCGGCCATCGCCTCTGAGCGTGTGCGTGCCGTCTATGGCCTCGAACGGATGATCGGGACGGTCTCGGGCCTGATCCGGGAGGCGGCGCGATGACAACGCTTGCCCACCGGAAGCCGACCGCGCCGACGCAAAGCCGGGGTAAACGACGCCCCGGCTGGCTGCCCGCACTGATTTTCATCCTCGCCTTTGCGGTGATCGGCAATTTCACCGGCAGCCTGGGAAGGCCGCTGTTCGTGATCGGCTGCATGGGTGTTGCCTACATGGCATGGCGCGACGGCATTGCCGCGCATTTTCAGGCAAGCCTTCTGCTCTTTGCGTTTGCTCCGTTCCTGCGCCGTATCGTCGATCTTTCGGCGGGATACGAGGAAATGGGGCTGATGCTGGTCGGCCCGCTGATGGCGCTTCTGGTGCCCTGCATCGAGCTTCGCCGCCTGGCCGATCCGCGCCAGCACTGGGACAGCCGTCTCGGCCCCCTGATGCTCGCGACGCTCTGCATTCTCTATGCCGCCGTGCTGACCCTGCTGCAGGGCAAGTTCAATGACGCCGCTTCAGGCCTGCTGAAATGGCTGACGCCCGTGCTCTATGCGGGCGTGCTGGTGATCGAGGCGGACCGCGACGAGATGCTCGATGCGGCGATTTCCTCTTTCTTCATCATCCTGCCGGTCACCGGTCTTTATGGCGCGCTGCAATATGTCGATCCGCAGCCCTGGGATCGCTACTGGATGGAATTTGCGCCGATCATGTCCATCGGCCAGCCCCTGCCCTATCAGGTGCGCGTGTTCTCAACCATGAACAGTCCGGCAAGCTATGCGAGCTTCACGGCGGCGGGTCTCATCCTCGTTGCCTTCATGCGTACCGGCTGGATATCCTTTCTGGTGGCCGCACCCGCCGTGCTCGGCTTCCTGCTGTCGCTCTATCGAACCGCCTGGATTGCGCTTGCGGTCGGCATCCTGTTTTGCCTGCTGTTCTGGCGCACCCGCGCCAAGGCGCAGCTGATCATGATTGCACTTACCATCGCCGGATCGATTGCGGTGACGATCCCGCCCTTCTCCGACGTGATCGGCACGCGCCTTTCAACGCTCGGCAAGGGCAGCGAGGACGGCAGCTTCCAGGAGCGCCTGACGCAGTATTTCACGCTCTGGTCGACACCGGACAGCTCGCTGGTCGGCAACGGCTTCACCATCACCGATGTGGGTTCCGCAGGGTCGATGCCGATTGACGGCATGATCATCGCCTGCTGGGTGATGATGGGCATCGTCGCCGGCATTTTCATGCTGTCCAGTCTCGGCTGGGGCATTTCGCGCGCGGTTCTGCAGGCGCTCAGGGAGCGATCCCGCGAGGCCGTGATGATCGGCGCCCTTGCGGTCGGAAGCCTTTCGCAGCTGCCTCTTGCCAATATCGCCACCGGCGAGGCGGGCTTCCTGTTCTGGAGCTTTGTTGTTCTTTCACCCCTTTACAAACCCACTGGCCGGATTTCATGACGGATACCGTAACCGAGATGCAGAATGAGACTGCAGCCGCCCCATCGATAAGACAGGTGGCGACAAAGCTTTCGAGCGGCGCGATGTTCAGCAAGATACTGGGCTTCGTGCGCGAAATCTTCATGGCGCATACGATCGGTGTCGCGGCACTCGCCGACAGCTTCCGCAGCTCCATCACCATCATCCTTCTGCCGCTCGCCTTCCTGCAGAACGAAAGCGTTCCGGCAATCCTCATTCCGCGCATGCAGGATGCGGGCAAGAAGGGTGAGGCCGCCCACCGGCTGGCTGCCATGACGATTGCGCTCACCCTCATCGGTTTCATCCTGATGCTGATCACCATGGCCATCACGCCCTGGCTGGTGAACACCATGCTGTCCGGCGTGCCGTTCACCGAAGAGCAGCTGACGATCCGCTTCGTGCATATCATGGCGCTTGCGATGCCCGCATCCGTCGCGATCAACTGCCTTGCTGCCGGGGAAATCGCGCTCGGCAAGACGCGGCTCACCAATGCGCGGGCAAGCATTCTCAATGTCGGCGTGATCCTCGGCCTTGGCATGCTGCTTCTCACCAAGGAAGCGACCATGCTGGCGATTGCCTTCACGCTCGGCTTCAACACGCTGGCGATCTGGGCAAGCTGGGCGCTGTGGCGGGAGGGCAATCTCGCCTTTTCCGCCGTCCGCTTCGCCGACATCTGGTATGAGGCACGCACCTTCATGGCCCGCCTCGTGCCGTTTCTGCCGCTGCCTGCCGCAGAACAGTCGAATATCTGGCTGGAGCGCCTGCTTGCCTCACGACTGATGACCGGGGCGATTGCCTCGATGGATTACGCCCGCACGCTGACCGAAAGCGCGCTCCTGATGGTGAGCCAGCCGATTGGTCTGGCCGTGCTTTCGCAATCGGGCGAAAGCGATATCCGCGAGCAATCGATCTCGCTCACCCGTTTTGTGGTCATCCTGATGATGCCCGCATCCGCCTTTGTCTTCGTCTTTGCGCCGGATCTCGTGCAGCTGGTGTTTCACCGCGGCGCCTTCAATGACACGGGCGTGAAGCTGACCAGTGAGGCGCTGCGGGGCATTTCGGTGGGCCTGTGGGCCTCCACACTGGGCTGGATCCTGCTGCGCCTTCTCAACCGCGCCAACCGCAGCACGCTTGCGGCGGGCATTCTGGTTGCCGCCTATCTCGTCAATCTTGCGGTGAACTTCACCACCTCGCATCTGCCGCAGGTCAATGACCATGGCGTGATGCTTCTGGGTCTTGGTGAAACAGCGCGCAGCCTGGTCATGTGCTTCGCGCTGATCTTTGCGCTGCACCAGCCGTTCCGGATGATCGGCATCATCCTCGTCGGCGCCATTCCGGCAGCGCTGATGACGCTTGGCGGATTTGAGGTGGTCAGCAAGCTGGACGGAACCTTTACCCATCTCGGCCTCGGGATCTGCCTTTATGCAGCCTCGGTGCTGCTCGGGATCGCGCTGCTCGCACCGCAGGTTTTCCGAAATCTCTTCAACCAACTGATGACCAGGAAGGACGGCCATCAGCATGACTGATCATTCCATCACGAAACCCTCCATCCGCCGAACCATCATGGCAACCGCCGCGCGCTATGTGGATGCGCTGCTGGGCAGTCGCGGCTGCTTCTTCACCTTCCATCGCGCAGCACCGGAAAAGATCTGGGCGACGCTGCCGAACCGGGACTTCTATCTCGATCTCGATTTTCTCGACACCCTGCTCACCTATCTGAAGGCAAGTGGACGGGAGGTCGTGACGATCGAGGAAGGCCGCAAGCGCATGCGCAGCAATGTGCCCACGCGCCCTTACGTGAATTTCTCGGTCGATGACTGCTATCGCGACACCTACGAGCATGTGGTGCCGCTCTTCCGCCGTCACGGCGTTCCGGTCACCCTGTTCGTGACCACCGGCATTCCCGATGGCACGATGGCCATGTCCGGTGCGGGCCTTGAGGATACGATCCTCAACCGCGACGAGATCATCGTCGATGGCCACCGGATCATGACCGATACGGCCGAGCGGAAGATGACAGCCTATTCGGCGCTTGAAGCCCGCTGGGACGGTCCGAAATCGCATGTCTTCTACGCGCGGTTCTGCAAGGAAAACGGGCTCGATGCCGAGGCGCTGCACTGGAAACATGCGATCACCTGGGACATGCTCGAAGAACTCGCCCATGACCCGCTTGTGGAAATCGGTTCGCATACGGTTTCCCATCCGCGCGTTTCCGCCCTCGGCCCCGAAGAGGCAAGGCGCGAATTGACGGACAGTCGCAAGCGGCTCCAGGAGAAGCTCGGCCTGCCGATCAAGGATTTTGCTTTTCCCTACGGACGGCTCAAGGATTGCAGTCCCCGGGATTTCGAAATCGCCCGGCTCGCAGGCTACGAAAGCGTATCCACGACCACAAAAGGTCTCATCCGGAGCGGCAATTCATCCTTTGTCCTGCCGCGCATCACATTGAACGGGGGCCACCGCACGCTGCTGGTGCCCGAATTGCATATGGCAGGCGCGACCGCCCTTGCCGCCAAGGTGATTGGCCGTGTCTGACGAAAAGCTCCGCGTTATCTCTGTCGCCCATACGGCCGTGTCTCGTGCGGCCGGCCGGCTGCGCTACCAGCCCTTTGCCGGGCGGGACGATGTGGATGTGCATCTGGTCGTGCCAGCCGAATGGACCCAGTTTGGACGCAGCACAAAAGCCGATCCGCCGGGCGACCCCGGGGTCACAACCCATGTCATGCCGATCCTCTTTCCGCATGCCGGTCCATTCAACTGGTATCTGCATGTCTATCCCGGCCTTCGCAAGCTGATCCGCGAGGTCAAGCCGCATGTCATCCATCTGTGGGAGGAGCCGTGGAGCCTGGTGGCGCTGCAGGCCTGCCTGTTCAAGGGGGATGCGAAGCTGGTGCTGGAAGTGGACCAGAACATCCTGAAGCGGCTGCCGCCACCCTTCGAGACGATCCGCAAATCGGTGCTTGCCCGCACCGCCCATCTTTTGTCGCGCAGCCAGGATGCGACCGATGTCTGCACCGCGCGCGGCTACAAGGGCCAGGTGACGATGATCGGCTACGGCGTCGATCAGGACGTTTTCCATCCAAAGCCGGACGCAAGGCCTGAAGCCTCGTCCCGCGATGGACTGGTGATCGGCTATGTGGGCCGTCTGGTGGTCGAAAAGGGCATCCAGGATGCGCTGGAAGCGATGGCACGCTCCCTCGTTCCCGTCCGGCTGGAAATCATCGGCGAAGGCCCCTATGAGGGGGAACTCAGGGAAAAGGCAGAGCGGCTCGGCATTGCCGACCGGCTGCACATCCGCCCCTGGGACAAGCCGGAAGCGGTTGCCAGCTTCATGCGCAGCCTCGATGCGCTGATCCTGCTCACCCACACGACCTCGGCTGTGAAAGAGCAGTTCGGTCGGGTGATCATCGAGGCGCAGGGATGTGGCGTGCCGGTGATCGGCGCGCGCTCCGGCGCCATTCCGGATGTGATCGGAAAAGGTGGCTGGGTGGTTCCCGAAGGCGATCCCGTTGCCCTTGCCGATCTCTTCGAGCATATCCATGCCAAACCGGATGTGCGGCAGGAACGGGCAGCAGCGGGCATCGAGAATGTCCGCGAGCGCTTTACCTATCCCGCCATCGCCGACCAGCTTTTCACCGCATGGCGCGCTGCGGCAAACCGCTGAGACGATGGGTCAACGGGCAACGCGCACCATATAGGTTTCATCCTCTGCGAGGTTTTCAAACGTGACGCTTCCGCCCGAGACCGGGCGGGTCTCGCGAAGACCATCCCAGCCCCAGAGTTCCGCCTGCCGGGCCCAGTCCGGCAGAGCGACCGTCCAGGTCGAACCGAGCCGGTCCGTCCAGTCACGGCGATTGTGCCAGACGAAGAGATCCGCTTCCTTGCCGCTCAGATGCAGCGTTCCGGATTTCAGCGGATCGCTTTCAACGATCACCATGTCACCCGCCACCGACAGCACCCGCTGCATCACCTTGGCTCGAACATCGGGCAACCAGGGCGATTCGCTCTCGGCCATCGCATAGGCCGGTCCGCCAAAGCGGCCATTGTCCGCAAGCGTCCAGGGAAAGGCAAAGACAGTGGCGGGTTTGCCATCCACGCCCACCACGCCGAGATTGTCCCAGAGCGCGGTGAAGAACAGCGTCCCGAGCATCTCATCCTCCTGCCAGGCGAAGGAGCGGGAGATGTTGTATTCGGTTGAATAAAACCGGATGTCCCGCGTCAGCCCCATGGCCTGCTTGACCCGGTCGAAACAGCTCTGGGCAGAGAAATAGCGCCCCTCGGTGAGCGGAAACCATTTCGAATTGTAATAGGTGTGCAGATCGATGCCATCCAGCTTGCCGCTTTCCAGAAGATCGGCGATGGCAGGGCCATAACCGCGCAGCGTCGCATCGCCATCGATATTGCAGGCGGCAAAGCCGCCGGGCACGACCTTCAGCGAAGGATCGATGGAATGCACCCCGTCGGCAAGCCCCGCCAGACTGTCATGATACGCCTTTTTCGGAATGGTGTTCTGGACATCCGGTTCATTGGTCGCGGTGAAGATGGTCGCGCCAAAATCCTTGATACCGTGCTCCTGCCCCCAGTCGCCGTTCGGTCGGAAACGCCGCGCGACCTCGACACCGGCGCGGAACCAGTCCTCGTAGGAGCCGATCGGCTGCGGCGGATCGAGCGTCTGGTAGCTGCCCTCGTATTCAAGCAGGATGACCGGCGTGACACCATGGCGATAGGCTTCCATCATCGCCTTGTCGAAATCCTTCATCGTCGGCACGCGGGCATCGGTACGCCAGCCATAGGAATTCATCCGGCCAAGCCGGGCGCCCATGCGCTGCAGCGCTTCGAGAAGGGTGGATGTGGGTGCGCTGACCGGCAGATGCGTGACGATATTGCCGCCACCCATCTGATAGCGGAGCGTCAGGCCTTCCGCCCGTCCCGGCCCTGCCGCGAGCGGCAGCAAAAGAAGCCAAAGCGCTGCGAGCGCGGTCATGAACCGCGCCCGTGCAAGCCTCATCATCGGTCCGGGTTTCCGGAATATTTTTCGCACAGAACCTCTTCTGCCAGAGAGACATACTGGCGGCTGATTTCCGGCCAACCATAGTGCCTGGAGGTTTCAATCGCACCTTCCTTCAGCGCCTGCAAGGCATCCGGCTTGTAGAAAACCCGGCCGAGCATGTCGGCGATGTCCTTGCCGTCCCGGGTGATGATGTAACCGTTCACGCCATCCTTGAGATAGGATTCGATACCACCCACCCGCGTTGCGAGAACCGGAACGCCGCAGGCCATCGCTTCCATCGAAACGAGCGAGAAGGTTTCGTAGGCGCTGGGCAGCACGAAGACATCCGCCGCCGGATAAAGCCGTTCCATGTCGCGGCGCTCCCCGGCAAAGACCATCCGCCTGCCAGTTCGGCGCGCCATGCGGCGATAGGGCTCGGGATTGTCCGAGCCTACCACCAGCAGCCAGAAATCCGGGTCATTGCAGTCTTCCAGTGCCTCGATCAAATGCGCAAGACCTTTTCGACCGAATTCGTGGCTGACGAAAAGGACAAGACGGGCATCGTCCGGAATGCCGAATTCGGCACGCACCTCGCGTCCCAGATCGGGCCTCGGGCTGAAACGCTTGAGATCGATGCCGTTCGGGATCACCGCGATGCGATCCGAAGGGACATTGTAGTGCTCCATCAGTTCCTGCCGCACCCGGCTGGACACGGCCACATAGCGGCGATAGCGCAGACCGCCGATCATGAAGCGGTCCCGCAGGGCGACAAGCGCATGCATGGGATTGAGCAGCCAGCTCCACTGACCCGAGCGGCGCTTTTCCTTGAGGTTTTCGGCATTGACCGAATGCACGACCATGATATCGCCGGTCAGCGTGTCGCCGTGGCTGATCACCACATTGCGCCTGTCGGGCAGGCGCACGAAACTGGAGGCAACCGTGAAGGCCGGAACAACGAGCAGCCGTCCGAGATAGCGGAACAGGCCGCGCTTCGGAATGCGCGCCAGCCAGCTTGCAATCGGCCGCACCTTGATGTCACCCGGCAGCTTTTCTGCGCTCTTTGAGGCCACCACCGAACTCGGCTGACCCATATGGCCAAAGGCGATGGCCAGATCCCAGGCCACGCGCTCCGCGCCGCCAACGGTCGTAAATTCCTGAATGATCTGAACGATCTCGAAATCCGTCATAATGTCCCCACTGAAAAACGAAAGAATGCCCGAATATGTCCCGATAAACTGCTTTGCTACTCAAAAAGTCCCGCTTTGAACCATGCCGCAAGAATTTGTATCATCGCGATACATATGGAGAATCGCTAAATACTACGTTTTCTTGTATTATTATCTATTAGACGTTTTCATTGCGAAGTCTAACGTGATGTAAATATGTGGTTAATTTCAGCAGGCTTTATGAACAATAGTTCAGTCCGGAAGAGCATTTTGCCGATCCGGGACCAGTCGAATAATTATTCTTTAGGTTGTACTAGACGAAGGCTGCCTGAAGGGCAGAGGCAAGTTCCGCACGGTTATCCACCTGAAGCTTTTCGTAGATGGACGCGGTCTGGTTGCGCACAGTGGCCGGAGCCAGACCAAGCAGGCGCGCCACTTCCTTGGCGCTCTTGCCGCTTGCCAGCGCCTGCGCCACCTCGCGCTGGCGGCTGGTCAGAAGATCGGCGCGGGTGAGCCTGCGCAAGGTCAGGCGGCGAAGGCCCATGCCTCTGGGTATCGGTGCCGGATCAACCGTCACCACGAGTTCAAGCTCCGGAAGCACATGGTTTCCGGGCTTTTCCAGCAGACGTTGCAACTGGTCGGGGAGATGATAGCCACTCCAGCGTGGCCAGATGTCCCCGAACCGCTCCCGCATCAGATCGAGACAGAGAACGCCAATCCCGCTTTCGGAAGCGAGAACGGAAACCGAGCCGGGTATCGCGCTCCGCCCCTTCTGCACTTCGGATATCTGCATGGCGGCGGCCAGATGATGCACGGCACATTGCAGGAATTCGCGGTCCTCCTCGCTCCAGCTCGAGGCGCTTTTGCCGGTGCGATAGGAGGAAAGGTAGAAGCTCGCGAAATCACTGACCCTGCCATTCATCGCGGTGGTCATCCGGGTCAGACCATAGCGGTCGGAAAGATCGGCCATGCCATCGGTCTGGCGCCGTTGTGCCCGGTCATAGATCGCGACATTGCCGGGATTTTCGATCATGGCCCGCACCAGCAGGTCCTGATCCGACATGCTCAGCCAGTGAAGATAGAAGTCTTCCGGCAGATTGTAGGTCGCATTGGCATAGATTTCCGGCCCCTGCGGGCGCAATGTCGCCCAGCCATACCAGGCGGCATCGAAACCGAGCGTTTCCGACAATTCGGCAACAGCCCACTTTGCCAGCCCTTCCGCATTGTCCTGCGGCGTGCGCTGGTTGAGCTCGATCACAAAATTCGAAAAGCTGGCTATTCGCGTTCCCATCGGTCCTCCCCACCGAAGAGGCGCCGGACCCGACCCCTCCCGGTCCGGTCAGCGCCAGAGCTTCTCGTCTCCCGTATACTGCGCCCCTGGCAGGTCTCCTTCCTTTAGAAAGGCATTGAGCACGTTTTTCATGACTTTTGCAACATTGTTCTCGCCGCCCTTGCAGGGAAGCGCCTGGCTCCAGGCAATCGACCCTGCGGCGAAGCAGGCACCCTTGTTCGGCGTAGTAAAAAAGATCATGTCGCCACGCACCTGCGCATCCTGCGTGCCACCGCGCCCGGGGAAGGCATAGGTGACCTCTTCGGAGACCAGCGGATAATTGTCGGAATGGCCCCAGGTGGAGCCGATCAGCAGCGTATGCGGCGGCGTGCCGAGGCCAAGCTCGTAGCGGTCAAGCTCGATGCCGCCCGCCCCGCCACCGGCCAGACCGAAATCGCCGATCGGCTCCTCGTCGCCGATCCCCTCGAAGATCCAGGAGACCCGCTTGTGGAAACTGTCCGGCATGCGCTCGAAGGGTTCACTCGCATCCATGCCTTCGGCCGTAAAGCCAAGCCCGACGATCTTCTGCGGCGCGCGGCCGCGCGAGCGCCAGAGGCCGGATTTCTGGCCCGTGGAGGCAAGATAGCCTTCGCCGGGCTCGGCCTGCCAGGCGCGCGAGCCGGTATCAAGCTTGCGCACCTCGATGCAATGGGGCTCGCCGCTCCGCGTGCCCGTCACCCAGTAATAGCCATTGCCGCCGATATACATCAGCCGCCCGCCCTCGCGCAGATAGGCCTCGGACGCATCCATCATCTCCTCGGAATAATATTCCGGATGGGTGCCGTTCATCACGCAGGCATATGGTTTCAGGCAGGAAAGCCCTTCGGCATGCAGGTCGTGGTCGGTGATCAGGTCATAGTCAAAGCCGGCCTTTTCCAGCCACCAGATCAATGACAGATCGGCCGGAAGCGCCCATGGAAAGTTCATCGCCGGAAGCCGGTAGCGGGGTCGCAGCGTGATGATCGGCCGCCGCCAGGAGGAATAGCAGCAGCCCGCCCCATCCGAATGATGGTCATAGGTGGAAAGGCCGAATTCCTCGAGCTTCTTGTATTCGAGATCCTCTTCCGAAAGCACCGGCGTATGGGCGGTGATCGCCTGCGCGATCGGGGCTTCATAGGAGAGATGCTCATTGGCATAGGCCAGATAGGTAAAGGTCGGCAGTAGCAGCGCGAGCCTGGCCTTCGGCACTTTCGGACGGACGATGAAGGGAATGGAATCGCTGCCTGTCCCGGCGGCAATCTTCAGGCAATAGATGCCGGATTTCAGATCATCCGGCAGCGACAGCGTGAAGGTCTTTTCCCATCGGCAATCGGTCAGCGCATCGTCGTGATAATGCACGCCGCCAAAGGTTTCCGGTGCCAGACGATAGCTCTCCTCGCCCTTCCAATTGAAGCCGGTCATGCAGCGCACCGGGCGGTTGATCCCGTGCATATGAAGGCCAAGCGGGCCGGTATCCGGTATCAGATCGGCGACCCCTTCGCGGGCAAGATTGGCCGTCGGGTCCCAATAGGCGACAAGCCCGTCGGGAGATGGGGCGCCCCCCTTCACCAGGGCTTCGACCTCGCCTCGGGGAAGCACCCGGTCATAGACGCCCGAACGGTCGATCTTGCCGTTGTAGAGAAAGCCCCCGTGATGGCCGCGCACGGGGTTAAAGGCCGTGGCGGAGGCGAGTTTGAAGCTCGCCTCACCCCCGGTTCTTGCAGGCACGACACGAAGGGTTTCCTTCACCCAGCTGTCCGGTTCAAACGGCACGACGGTCGAAATACGGCTGTTCCAGGAATTCACGCAGTTGATGAGATGCAGCTCCGCCTGTCTTGTCGCGGCATCGTAGGAGGCGGCGACAAAATACCAGCAGCGCGGCACGAGCGTGATTTCGGTGCGGATTTCATCCACTTCGCTGCCATTGCCCACCCAGAGCGCCACATGACCATCCGGATCGATGCCAAGGCCGAAACCCATGGTTCGATCAATTGCGAAGCGGCCCATGATCTGCTGGCGCTCCGCCTTCGGTGCAGTCGGAAAGACATGGGCAAAGAGCGTGAAGCTCGAAAGCCCGTCGAGCCTGCCACCGGGGTCTTCCGCACGGGCAAAGCTTCCGACCTCAGTGAATTGCCTGCGCGCCGGGATCAGCGCCGGGACGGGAAGATCGACCGGCAGCTCCACATAGCCCGGCCCTTCCGGATTTTCATCGCCATGGATGACGCGGACAAGGCTCGCCGAAACACTGTCTGCTCCCTCGACGGAGATCATGAAATCCACTGGGCTGCCTGCGCGGGCACAGAGCGGATCGGCATAGCCGAAGATACGGGTGTTGGTCATCGGATCAGCTTTCCATCAGGTCATTGACGCGCAACAGGAAGACGGCGTGATAGGCTTCGTTGATATCCGTGTAGATACGGTCATCGACGAGGCGCGGCGGTGCACCACGCACACCGGAAAAGGCAACGATCTTGTAGGAATGAAAATTGCCAGCCTGGCGGATGATCGCGTATTTGTCGGCCACTTCCCCGCGGCGGAAATAATTGAGGAGCCGTGACAGCGCATCGGAATGCTGGCCGAGCGGCTTTTGCCGGTGTTCCTCGATCACGTCCGGTGTGACGAGCGCTTTCAGCCGGTCACGCAGACGCTTGTCGAAGCGGCGGTAATAGATCGCCTGCTTGTCATTGATGTCGATGGCTTCTTCGGGCATGACCTCGCCCCCCTTTTCAGTACGGCGCGCCCGCGCCTCGGATTGCCTGCGGCGGCGAAAGCCGCGGAACTGTTCGCGGATGCCGGTCAGGCCATTGTTGGTGGTGAGTGTGACGGCGAGCATGATCGCGGCGACGAGCAGGATGCGCAGCGGCCCGAGATCAAGCAGGCCCTTGTCGATCAGCACCACCAGCGCCGTGCCGATCACTGCCCCTTCCGCCCGCCCGAGCCCGCCGATCACGATCATCGCAAACAGCACCATCAGCTGATCGAGCGAAAAGACCTGCGGCGAGATCGACCCGAAATACTGGGCATAGAAGGCCCCGGTGACACCAAGCCCGGCAGAGGATATCAGGAAGACCTGCATGCGCGCCCGGCGGTAATCGATGCCAATCGCTTCCGCATAGGCCTCTTCCTCGCGCGCGGTCTGTAGCAGCATGCCGAGCCGCTCGGAATTGACGATGCGGAAGGTGAGAAGGGCAAGCAGCAGAAGCACGAAGGCACCGGCAAAGCCGAGCAGCAGGCCCGGCCTTTGCAACGCCCAGTCCGCCGGAATGAAGCCCTGGACATTGTTGATCGAGCCGTTCATCGGCGTCAGCGGCTTCAACTGCTGCACGAAGACCCGGCAGATTTCCGCAACGCCCATGGTGAGCAACGCATAGTAAAGGCCGTCCAGCCGGGTGGACGGCAAGGCCAGAAGCGCCCCCATGACGAGACCGGCAACGCCACCCGCGACAAACATCAGCGGCCAGGGCAGGCCGAGATAGACATTGAGCGCCGCACTCGCATAGGCCCCGACGCCGACGACGGCTAGCGTTGCGAGACTGAAAATCCCGGCAGTCCCGATGATCAGCGTCCACAGCACATTGATGGCCGAAAACATGCAAAAGACGGCGGCGACCGTCAGCGCCGAATTGGAGAGAAACGGCGCGGAAACAAGCAGCAGACCGAGCGCCAATGTCCACCACAGCGGCTTCTTGTCGGCGAGCATGCGCTCTTGCCGGAGCGTCTTCGGATTGAGCCGGGAGCGCCACTTGAGAAGATGCCTGCGGGTAAAGGGCAGCCGGTGGCGGTGAAGGGGCTTTGCCCCATCCACTTTCAGGGTGATTTCCTGCGGGCGCTGGCCGATCTCGTAATAGGTCTTGCCCGGAATTCGCGTATCCGTCATTTGCGCGCCTTGTCGAGAAGACCGCCGATCCCGCGCGGGCGGATGACCAGAACGGCGATGATGAACAGGAAGGTGCCGAACAGCACATAGCGCTGCCCGAGCCAGGGCACGGCCCCGATCACGGCCTCGAGAAAGCCGATGATCACCGCCCCGAAAACGGCCCCCGGCACCGAGCCGAGACCGCCGAGCAGCGAAATCGTCAGCCCCTTGATCAGCGGCATGGCGCCGGAGGTGGGAGAAACAAAGATGCTCTGCGACAGAAGAACCGCCGCAAGACCGGCCAGCGCGCCGGTGAGCATGGTGACAGGCAGGGCCGTCCAGCGCACGGAGATGCCGGAAAGCACCGCCCCTTCCGGGTTCTGCATCATGGCGCGGATTTCGAGCCCCTTGCGGCTGACCTTCAGCCAGAAAAGCAGAAGCCCAAGGATGACGGCGGTGCCGAGGATGGTGCCGATCTGGTCATAGCGGGCCGAAAGCCCGAGAAACTCCACCTTGCCCAGCCCGAAAATCTTCGGAAGGTTGCGTTGCTTCGGCCCGAAGAACCAGAGCAGCAGCTGCACGGTCGCCAGATTGATCGCCAGGGTGACGATGAGGCTGCGCACCGCGAAATTCGGCTTGTCGTGGATCGGCAGGAAGGCGAGCAGATAGATCAGCGCACCCATCATCGCGCCGGTCAGTGCCCCTGCCGAAAGGCAGAGCCCTGCCATCGCCACGGTTCCGGCGAACGATTTCCCGAGCGTTGCAAGGATCAGCGGCTTTGCCAGTTCCGCAACCGAAAAGGCCGCATAGCCAGCAACGGCGAAGCTTGCACCATGGGCCATGTTGATCATGCCGATCGAAGACCAGAGCAGGCTGATCCCGATCGCCATCAGGCCGTAGATCGCAGCCAGCGAAAGCCCGTAGATGAGGAGGGTGGACATATCCATCAGTGCAGGCTCACATGTCCGACATCGCCGCGCAGGCGGCCCGCATGCATGCCGACCATCCGGTCGACCCGGCCCGAAAGCAGCGCCACATTCTGTTCGGCAATCACCATGGCGCGACCATCCTTCGGCAGCGAGAAGAGCGCCTCGATCACGCTTGCCGAAATCTTCGGCGCAAGCCCGAGCGAGGGTTCATCGATCAGATAGAGCCGCGCCTCCACCATTAGCGCGCGCCCGACGCTGACCATCCGGCGCTCGCCACCCGAAAGCCGTCCGACCAGCGCGTGTTCGAGTTTGCGCAGCGGCGGAAAGATATCGAAGACCATCTCGCGGCGCCGCTTGCGCTCGCGCCAGGCCTCCGGCGTATAGGCACCGCAATCCAGATGCTGCGCGACCGTCAGGCCCGGAAAGATCGCGTCACCCTGCGGCGCCATCGCAAGACCTGCCCGGACAATCGCGGGTGTGCGGCGCCCCGGCCCGGTGGAGCGCGTGCCACCCACTTCATTGCCCATCAGCAGGATCGATCCGGATTGCCAGCCGACCTGAGAGGACACCGCGCGAAACAGCGTGGTCTTGCCATGGCCGTTCAGCCCGACCAGCCCGACCCGCTCGCCTTCGGCCACCTTGAAGGAAATGTCATGCAGCACGCGCAGCGGCCCGTAGCCCGCCGTCAGCCCCTCGATCTTCAGCACGTCAACCATGGTGAGGTTCCTCGAAATAGGCTTCCAGAACGCGGGGGTCTTCAAACACCGCGCGCGGGGTTCCGGTGGCGATCACCTCGCCCATATCCAGCACCACCGCCCGGTCGGCGATGGCCGAGAGCAGTTCAAGCCGGTGCTCGATCAGGATCGCGGCCACGTGATACTCGTCGACAAGACGGCGGATGATCAGGTCCAGCTCGTCGATTTCCGAATTGATGAGACCGGAGGCCGGTTCATCGAGCAGAAGCACCGCCGGATCGCGCATCAGCAGGCAGGCAAGCAACAGCTTTCGCCGGTCGAATGTATCGAGACTGCCCGCAACCCGGTCCCAGGGCTTGCGGAAATTGGCGAGATGGCAGGCCCATTCCGCATCCATCCGGGTGCGGTAGGGCTTGTAGGCAAAGCGGGCGGCGCGGAAGGTTTCCGCTATCGTCAGCGATGCAGGCACGACCGGGCTCTGATAGGTCCGCGCAAGCCCGCGTCGTGCCCTGTCATGGACGGCAAGCCCCGTGATGTCCTCGCCGCGCAATTGCACGGAGCCCTGATCGGCCACATAGCGGCCGCAGAGGATTTCGAACAGCGAGGTCTTGCCCGCCCCGTTCGGACCGACGAGGCCGAGCACCTCGCCGGAGGAAACCGAAAGCGATACATCCTTCAGGATCGCCCGACCGCCGAAGGATATGCCGATCCCCCGGCAGCCGAATATGTCCTGGCCTGCCTGCATTGCCATCTGCGCTTACATCCAGGGAGCGGGCTTGAGGTCGCTCTCCTTGTGGCTGTCGGGAGAGATGATCTTGTGCTCGCCATCCTGCACCTGAAAGATCAGATGCGCCTGCGCATCCTCGGCATCATCCGTCATGGTCGGATAGCTGAGCGGCGAATTGGTGTCGTTGGCAAAGGTATAGGTGCCACAGACACCGCGATACTTGATCGCCTTGATCGCCTTGCCGACCGCATCGAAATCCGCCGGGTCCGCCGTCTTCCAGGCTTCGGCGAGAATGTGGATCGTGTCATAGCCGGAGCCGGTATAGACCATGCCCATCGTGCCCGGATATTTGGCCTTGTAGGCCTCGCGGAAGGCCTTGCCCTTCTCGTCCGCATAAGCGCCGATCACCGAGCCCCAGATGAAGCCCTCGGCGGCCTCGCCCGCAAGATCGAGGAATTCCGGCTGCGACGGACCATATTGCAGATAGACGAGCGCGCCCGGGGTGGGATCAAGCACGAAGGCCTGGGCAAAGCTTGCCAGTTCTGCCGCCACCCAGTGGTCGATCATGATCACGCCGCAATCGGCCTCCTTCAGCGCCTGCACGACCGGTGTCCAATCCTGCACCGGGAACTGGATATCGGTGATCGGCCCCTGCTCCCATTCGCCGCCGGATGCGGCAATCGCGGCCTGCGTCGCCTTCGATATCACCTGCGTATAGCCGATCTGCTCCTGCACGATATGGACGCGGTTGTTCTTCGGCTTCCAGCCTGCCGCCTTCTGGTTCGACAGGAACTTGACGAAGCCTGCGCCATAATAGGTTTCCGCGACATCAATCTGGAAGATGTTGCGATATTTCTGCGGATTGGCCTTCACGAGATCAAGGCTCGCCTGGCTGGTGTTGCCATGCAGATAGGGAACGCCATTGGAAGCCGCGACATCCATGGCGGGCTGCGGAATGATGGCGAAGGAATGGGCAAGCGCCTGCACACCGCCTTCGACCAGTTTCTGGAAAGCCGCAACCGTGCCTTCCGGCGTCAGAAGATCGATATCGACCACGCTGGTTTCCAGCATGCGTCCGTTGACGCCACCGGCCGCATTGATCTCCTCGACAGCCATGGTCACCCCATTCAGCCAGTCGGCCTGATCGGCCACGCCCACAGGGCCGGATTTGGCGGTCGGCACGCCGATCTTGATCGTGTCGGCTGCGAAGGCGCGGGCGGTCCCGGCAGCAACCAGGGCCGTTGCGGCCGTGGCCGCCAGAAATTGACGACGGTTCATGCTCATGTCCTGTTCTCCCTTTTATGGTTGCCAGCGGCGCCCTTGATTTTCGTCATTGGGCATCGCGATCCCCCCGTTTGTAAATGATGCAAATGCACCATGCCGACCGTTCAGAAGCCGAGCGCGCGGGCCTGCGCTTCCAGCCGCGCCCGCTGGTAGGCAATGAAATCGGCGGGCGGTTGCTGCTGGCTCAAAATGTCGAGGAACGGATCCTTAACCGGCGTACGGTGCCCGGCAAAAGTCTCGATCACCGCAAGACCGCAGAAGGGCACATAGCCCTCCGAATAGCCGCCTTCATGGGCCGCAAGCAGGCGGCCATTGCAGATCCTACCGGCAAGCGTCTTCAGGTCCCCCGCCATCGCCCGGAATGTCTCGGAATGCGCCTGCATGCGGGCGAGCGGATCAAAGGCATTGGCATCAAGGCCCGAGGCAACCACGATCATATCGGGTCGGAAGCGTTCGAGCGCGGGTTTGACAAGCAGCGAAAAGGCATCCCGGTAAGCCTGATCGCCGCCCCCCGGCAGAAGCGGAATATTGAGATTGTAGCCCTCGCCCTTGCCTTTCCCGCGCGCGTCCGCCCGGCCCTGATCCGGTGGAAAGCAATTTTCCTGATGCAGGCTGATGGTCAGCGTATCATCGCGGTCATAAAAGATCGTCTCGGTGCCGTTTCCGTGGTGCACATCCCAGTCCACCACGGCCACCCGCACCGGCCCCTGTTCGGCCCGCAGCCGCTCGAGTGCAATCGGGATATTGGCGAGCAGGCAGAAGCCCATGGACGCATCCGGCAGGCAATGGTGGCCGGGCGGCCGCGACACGACATAGGCATTGTCGACGCGACGGTGATAGACATCCGATACGGCAGCCGAAACAAGCCCGGCCGAAACGGCAGCGATTTCGAACGAGCCGGGGCCGAAGGGCGAGTAGAAACCGGCATTGCCGCCGCCTGCATCGGAGAGGCGCTTGAATTCATCCAGATATTTCCGATCGTGCACCCGCTCCATGTCGGCGCGGGAGACGGGCGGCGCCTTTTTCCAGCTCAGATGGTCGCCGAGGCCGGAGACCTCGACAAGGTTCTTCAGGCGCCGCTTGGTTTCCGGATTTTCCGCATGGCCGGACCCGGTGGGTGGCTGGAGATAACCGCCAACCGGCGCGATGATCACATGCTCCCCGGTCGTGTGCCAGAGACAGCGCTCGTCGAAGTAAAAACCCGTGGCCATGAAGAACTCCCGCGGCTGATCCTGCCGCAAGGCTTCCACGAAAAACCGGGGCTCTCAATGGTGCATTTGCACCACGCGGCCACCCCTTGCGAAGGGGCTGGCCGCGGGTCATGCTTCGAATTTATGCCTTGGCGATCTTGTCCTCGGTCTTCGTGTCGAAGTCGCTGGCATCATGGCGCTCGCGCAGCTGGTTTTCCGGGCTGCCCGAGGTGCGGTTTACCTTGTAGCCGCGCTTCACGGCAGGGCGTGCGCCCACCTGATCGGCCCAGCGCAGCACATTCTTGTATTCATGGGTGGAAAGGAATTCGGCAGCGTCATAGGCAAGCCCCTTCACCACCGCCCCATACCAGGGCCAGATCGCGATATCGGCGACGGAATAGTCCTTGCCCGCCACGAATTCATGCTCGGCGAGCCGCTTGTCCAGGACGTCAAGCTGGCGCTTGGCCTCCATCGCATAGCGGTCGATCGCATATTTGATCTTCACCGGCGCATAGGCATAGAAATGGCCGAAACCGCCGCCGAGGAAGGGCGCAGAGCCCATCTGCCAGAACAGCCAGGAGAGCGTTTCTGCCCGCTCCGGCTGGGTGGTCGGCAGGAGTGCGCCGAACTTTTCAGCGAGATAGACAAGGATCGCCCCGGACTCGAAGATGCGGATCGGCTTGTCACCGCTGCGGTCCATCAGGGCCGGGATCTTCGAATTCGGGTTGACCTCGACGAAGCCGGAGCCGAACTGGTCGCCCTTGCGGATATCGATCAGCCAGGCATCGTATTCGGCACCCTCGTGGCCGAGCGCCAGAAGCTCTTCCAGCATGATGGTGACCTTTTGTCCGTTCGGCGTGCCAAGCGAATAGAGCTGCAGCGGATGCTTGCCGACGGGCAGTTCCTTCACCGATTGCGCGCCCGAAGTCGGGCGGTTGATGCTCGCAAACTCACCGCCATTTCCCTGATCCCAGGTCCAGACCTTCGGCGGGGTATACGTGTCCTGATTGCTCATGCGATGCTCCTTTGCGGGCCATCCTTTGTTCCGGATGGAAACGGCCCTGCTCGATGTTCAGCACGCCGTGTTTACCCTCAGGACAGGAGACGGAACAGTCAAAAAAATGTGCAGCGGATCAAACGGGCCTGATGGGTGGAGACCTAAAGGCTTTCTTCGCGCTGGAACTTGTCCTCGCGTTTGGTGCCGAACAGCCTGAGTTTTTCCAGATGCTCGCGTTGCGCACGGTAGAAGGCATTGAGAAAGACCAGTTCCTCGCCCGGCCGCACCAGCCCGTCATAGGCAATCTTGCGGGTAATGGTTGAGGTGATCTTGCGGATTTCGGCCGCACTTCCGGCCTTCTGCGGGTCCCGCAACAGATCTTCCAGCGTCTGCAATTCAAAGCGCCCATAGACATTCAGATGCGCAGGCTGGAAGGCGAAGGCCTGCTGGCTGGCCTCCGATGCCGCCGAAAGGGCGAGATCCGGCAGGAGTTGCATGCGCGGATTTTCGACCACCACCGTGCCTGCGATCATATCCCCGAGCCGTTGCCGACGGCGATTGGCAAAGGGCACGATGGCAACGCCGAAAACCAGAACAAGGGTGACGGCCTTGCCCCAGCCGGACATGCCCTGTGCGGTGCTGAGCATGCTGAGCGGGGTGAAGAATTCCACTTCCTTCATCAGGTTGCGGGCCACGATCTGATGCGGGGTGAGCCGCTGGCCATACATGTTGATGACGCGGATGCCCGCGCCTCTCTTGCCGGGCGTGCGGCCATTCCAGACAAGCTCGGTGAGGATGTAATAGGGAATACGCAGCAGGAAGGTGAGAAGCACGGCCAGCACGGAAGCAGCCTCGCTTTCAAAAAGCGCGGTGCTGGCCAGCACAAAGATCACCACACCGACAATCACGCCGGTCAGCAGCATATCAAGGAACTGCGCCCCGAAGCGGGCACCAAGCGAGGCGATCCGGAAACGGATGGCCACCCCCTCCGGCGGCACGATTTCCAGAATCCGCTTGTCATCCGGGTCTGGCTTGCTCATAGGGCAGGCTCCCCTTGCGTCTCGCGCGGTTTTCTCCCGGAAAGGGTCAGCCAGAGCAGCCAGAACAGGCCCATGCCCCATCCGAGAGCGAGTCGTATTTCCGGATTGAAAATCCTCTGCCGAAGCACACCTTCGATGAAGGCGGCGGTAATCAGCATCAGCCCGGCCAGAATGACGAGCTTCACCGCATCCTTGCCCTGCTGGCGCAGGGCTTCGCGCCGCGTCAGGGCGCCCGGCATCAGCACCGCAAAACCAAGCCGTGCCCCGCCGGCACAGGCAATCACGATTGCCGAAAGCTCGGTGACACCATGGATCGACAGCCAGGCGATCACATCATAGCCAAGCCCCTTGTCGGCAAACATCGCGTAGAAGGCCCCGAGCAAAAGGCCGTTGTAGAAGGTCAGCACAAAGCTCGGCAGCGCCCAGAAAATGCCGAGCGCGAAGATCAGGATGGCAATCTGGGTATTGTGGGAAAAGAGATAGGTGGCAAAGGCGGCAAGCGTATCGCCTGCCAGCGGATCACCGTCATAAAGCGTCGTGCGCAGGTAGCTCGCCGAGGCGCCGGGTGTGCGCATGTCCGCCATCTCACCGGGCACGAAGGTGTAATACCAGTTCTGGTCAACGGAAAAGAGATGGTAGCCGACGGCTATTCCGAGGATCAGCGCGGCAAAGGCGGCAAGCAGCGGCAGAACGGAGCGGCGGACGGCCTGCGGAATGCCATGCGCAAGAAGTCTGGCGACCAGTCCGCCAACCCCTTCTTGCGGTGCATAGATGACCAGATAGGCCCGCGAGCACAGGCTTTCGAGATAGTCGACCAAGGCCCGGTCGAGCGAGATGTCACGCGCGACGCTGAGCGATGTCATCGCCTGCCGGTAGGCGGCCACCATATCGCGTGTCTCGTGATAGTTGAGCGCGGACGCGCCCGCGTTCTCGACCCGCGCGACGAGCAGATCAAGCCTTTGCCAATGGGCCTCGCGCTCCAGCCGGAAGCGGGCGGAACGCAGCACATCCCGTTGCTCGGCGGAAGACGGCGCGCCCAATATCTCCTGACCGGTGTCGCTGCTCATATGACCTCCCGGGACTTGATATCGATATAGCGGGCAATCAGGCTGGACGTCAGCGTCTCGGCCGAACTGTCGAGGCAGAGCACACCGAGGCGTGCAAGCTTGTCCATCACCAGCCGCCGCTCCTGGATCAGGGCCCGGGCGGCGACCGAACGGGCAACGGCTGACATGTCGGGTGCCTCCGGCTCCAGCAGGCTGTTCAGTTCCGGGTCTTTCATCGCCACGAAAACGATGAAGTGATGGCGGGCGAGAATGCCGATGTTTTCCACCATCAGCTCGGCGGAAATGCTGTCGGCGAAATCGGAAAAGATCACCAGCAGCGAGCGGCGCTTCAGACGTCCCGACAGATGGGTGAGGCCAAGCGTGTGATTGGTCTCGTGCGGCTCGTAGTCCATGCCGGCGCTGATCGCCTGCAACCGCTGGAAGGCAAGCCTGCCGGGGATGGCCGGCATGAACTGACGCGGGCGGCTGTTGAAGCTGTAGAGACCGACGAGATCGCCCGCATAGCCTGCCGCCCAGCAGAGCGAAAGCGCCGCGCCGATTGCCCGGTCGAGCCGGGTCATGCCGCCGATGTCCTCCATCATCAGCCGCCCCCGGTCGAGGCAGAGAATGATCTGGTGGTTCCTTTCGGCGCGGGTTTCCCGCACCACCAGATCGCCCATGCGGGCGGAGCGCTTCCAGTCGATGCTGCGGGAATCCATGCCCGGCACGAATTCGCGCAACTGGTGGAATTCCGATCCCTCGCCCCGCAGCCAGACATCCTTCTGGCCGTTTTCCAGCAGCAGGATCTGCGAGCGGATCGCACCGGACAGGACCGGCGATATATCCGGCACCACGGCTATGTCGCGATTGAGCGGCGTGACACTGATGATCTCGAACAGCCCGAAGCGGGAGCGCCATTTGAGCCAGAGCGCCTTGACCGTGAACTGTCCGCGACGCTTGAGAACAAGATCTGCCGCAAAAGCCGTCGATGCCGCGTCCAGCGCCCGCTCCGGTAGGGCGAGATCGGTCCTGCCATCGGCAAGATCGGCGGGAAGGTCGATCCGGGCCGCAAGTTGCTGCGGCAGCGAACCGCGACGGCTTTTCACCGATAGGCTGAGCGTGACCGACTGGCCGACAAAGCCTTTGCCCGGCATCTCAACGTCAACCTCCATCTGCCCTGCCCGCACGGAGAACAGCAGGTCAACGACGGCTGCAAATGTCAGGGCAGACCAGGCAGGCAGCGTCAGCCAGACGAGCCCTGTCACCCAGACATGTACCAGGATCGTCGCAACCGCGAGGCAACCGGCGAGCGCAAGAAGGAGGTTGGTGGGCCGCATCAGCGTGGCGCGCTCACGCGGTTCTTGATGTTGGTCAGCACCTCTTCTGCCGTCCGGCCTTCGATTTCCGCAGCCGGGGAGAGCATGATACGGTGGCGCAGTGCGGGCAGGAGCAACGCCTGCACATCATCCGGCAGGCCATATTCACGCCCGTCAAAAGCCGCCTTCACACGCACTGCCGCTGCCAGCGCATCGGCTGCACGGGTCGAGGCACCATGCAGGATATCGGGATCGGAGCGGGTCGCGCGGACAAGATCGACAATATAGGCAAGGATTGCCGTATCGAGCCGGATACCGTCGATCAGCGCCTTGCCTTCGGCGAGCGTTTCGGCAGAGAGCAGCCGCTCGATATCGGAGGCGCGTCGTTCGGCCTGCACGGCCCGTTCCGCATGGCGGGCAAGAATGTCGATTTCCGTGTCGCGATCCGGGAAATCCACCACCAGCTTGAACAGGAAGCGGTCGAGCTGGGCCTCGGGAAGTGGATAGGTGCCATGCTGCTCGATCGGGTTCTGGGTGGCCAGAACGAAGAAATCCGGCCCCAGCGGATAATCCACCCCGTCGATCGTGACCATCCGTTCGTTCATCGCCTGCAGCAGTGCCGATTGCGTCTTGGGGGGCGCGCGGTTGATTTCATCGGCAAGCAGGATGTCGGTGAAGACCGGGCCTTTGGTCAGATGAAAGGCGCTGGTCTGGAAATTGAACAGATTGACGCCCAGCACATCGCCCGGCATCAGGTCGGGCGTGAACTGGATGCGCCGGAAATCAAGCGACATCACCTCGGAAAAGCTGCGCGCCAGCAGGGTTTTTGCCGTGCCGGGCGGCCCTTCCAGCAGGCAGTGCCCGCCCGCAAAAACGGAAATCAGCACCAGATCGATCAGCGCATCCTGTCCGCGCACCGCTTTGCCGATCTCACTGCGCGTGGCAGCAACGAGTTGTCGAAAGGCCTCAAGATCCAAGCTCAGCTCTCCCCATCAAGGTCTGGAACAAGTCCAGATGTTTGTGCAATTCCGGGCCTTTCATCGCGGCCCCCTGTTCAATAAGCGTGGTGGAAACGGCTCGCAGCGCCGATGCCAGCGCCTTGTCACGGCTGGCAAGGTGGGCAAAGAACCGCTCGATATCGGCAGAAAGGCGCGCTGTCGGGCCAAAGACCTGCGCGGCCTTGTCCAGCAATTGCGCCCGCACGAACTGGGCCGTCATCTGCCCGTCATTGCCGCCAAGCCGCAAGAGGCGGGCCTCGGCCTCCACCACCGCCCGCTTGGAACGCGCCGCTGCCTGCCCTTCGCCGCGATAGGCCGGACCGAAACGCCAGGCGCCGCGCCAGAAAAACAGCAGGGTCACAATCAGCACCACGCCCCAGATCACTGTAAACGGATAGGTCACCAGCCGCTGAAAATCCTCGAGCGATTGAGTGGAAGCCCGCGTCTGATCCTCGTCCGTCGGAGCTGACATGCTCAGTGCGGACGGATCGATCAGCACGCTGCCGGTCAGACTGTCCGCGATCAGCAGGCGGGCGATCGAAAGGCTGGTCGCGGCATTGTCTCCAAGAGCGAGCCCGTGATTGTTGAGCATGTCCGGATCAGACAGGAGATAGAATGTCACCTCCCCTTCACAGGCTATCAGCAAAGCACCCGCGGAAACGCCAAACAGCTCCTTGCAGGTGTCCGGAAGCGTCGGACGGTCGAAAACCTGCGCGGCAAAGAGCGTCGCCTTCTGCTTGCCGCCAAAGGAAAGCGGGGCGTCTTCCTCGATGAACGTGGCCGGGGAGCGCAAGACGACCAGATCTGACCTGTCGAGCAGCGCCAGATCACGCACCAGCTGGCTGCGAGGCGCCAGAAACTGGGGACGCGCCACGCCCTTTTCCGTCACCGCATCGCGCCATTTCGGCAGGATCACGAGGGTCGGAATGCCAGAAGCAGCGACAAAGGAAAGGGCGCGCTCAGCCGGCGTTTCCGCGTCATCGCCACCGTCCATGCCAGGGCTTTCGCCACGAAGCGGCAGAACGAGCAATTTGTCCTCGAGAACGTCCTCCCGGCGGCGTGCCTCGGCGCGGCTCACCTCGATGCCCTTTTCCTGAAGCAGGACTTCCAGGCCACGAAGGCCAAGCGCCGATTTCTCGAACGCCGTTTCGGAAAGCTTGCCATCACCGCCCATCGAGCCGGGCAGGAACATCAATACCGCCGCAGCGCAAAAGAGAGCCAGGAAAATCAGCGGTGTCGCATATCTACCCACGGGCACCACCTTCCCCGAGGATCAGCGCTCTGCCCGTTGCCATCAACTGGGCAAACTGGTCATCATCCACATCATGCCCGCCATAATGGACAAGCTCTGCCTCGCCAAGCAGATGCTCCAGCGCCTGCCGGTTCGGCAGATCGGCGGGCAAGCGTGCAAAGACCGTCCGCTCGGTATCCGAACGCATTAGCCGTGTGCCGCTCTTGTCCGCCGCATGCAGCAGGCATTGATGCAGAAGCCGGATCACCGCCTCGCGCCGGTTTTTCATAAGGGCGAGTTGGTCGAGATTGAAGCCGCCGCTCTCGCCGGAGACCAGTTCGGCCGCCTGCCAATGCTGCGGACGTTCGCTTTTGCGCGTGTCTTCCACAGGCGATGTCGAAAGCAGCACACCGCCCGCGCCAAAGCGCAACCAGAGGACCGCAATGATGGCAAGACCGGCAAACACGGCGAAGATCGCTACCGGACCGCCGAACACCGGATCACCACCGCCACCGAAGGCGGGGCGGTCCCGTTTGGCCTCCGGCTCCGGCGCCTCCTTGCCGCCGCCATAGGCAAGCGCGCAGGTCAGGTGACGGCTTTCACAAAGGCTGCGGTATTCTTTCTGGATCGGGCTTTCAGGCGCGGCCGCATGCGCCAGGGCTGCGAAGGGGGAAGGCCCCGCCCCGACAAGAATTGCGATCAGCAAAAGGACCAGCCCTGGCAGCCCGCGCAGCGTCAGCATGCCTCAGGCAAAGATATCGGCCGTGACATTCGGGCGAAGCGGATCCGGCCCGAAGCTGTTCGGCCCGTCCGTGCCCTTGAGGCAGGAAATGATCGTGACCGCCAGACCGGTGCCTTTCCCCACAACCGGAATAAAGCCCGCTAAAAAGAACATCAGATACCACCAGCCGGACATATTGCGGTCATGAAAGCGGCGCACCTGGAGCGCGAGCAGCGGCACGATCATTACGAGTAGATAGATTAGGCCGCCACCGACAAGAATCGGAATACTCATTCCATCCGGATTGTCCTTGCCCACCGTGGCCGAAATGCCCGTGAGAACGCCAAAAAATACAAGTATCAAGAGAAAATTGAAAAGCTGGAACCACCAATATTCGGAGCGGCTGGCGCGTCCCTTGAAGGTTGCATATTTATCCCGGAGAACCGTTTTGATCGCCTGCGTAAAACCCATTTCATCCCCTCAAAATACAGTCTTTTGGCAGCCGGGCAGAGGCAGCTTTGCGGTTTGCTGCAACAGTTCGGCTCGGTCGAAAGTATAGTTCAATATCAAAAATGTAAACGGAACTGACCATAATCGTAAAACTACCGTCTCGACGATTGGAGCAACGTTCGATCCGATTGCTTGAAAATGCGCCTTGGTGGACACCGACAAACCGGCGCGGTAGGGTTATCTCCGCGTCTCGAGCACATCAATAACGAGCAAGGAACCGGATTTGCATGGCACGGATTGACTGTCTGGATGTCACCGCAGCGACTGAAGCCCAACGGTCAGCCATCGATGAAGAGCTGCGTCTGCGCGGGCGCATGACCAATCTGAAGCGCATGCAGGCCCATTCACCGGACGCCCTTCGCATCTATGGAGAATGGTTCACGCTGTTTGACCGGCTTGTCGAGCCGCTCGGTGCCCCTGCCCTGTTCATGCTCTGCCATGCCATATCCGAGGCGCAGGAAGCAGAAATCCCGCTCGGCTATTTCCGCCGCGCGCTCATCGGACAGACGATCGATCCCGATGCGCCGGCAACATACGAAAAGCTGGCCGCGATGCGGGCGTTGGGTCTTGCGCTTGGCGCAAACCGCGGCAAGGTGCCGGATGAGGTATGGAAGGCCGCAACCAAGCGCCTCGGCTCCGTCCCGCTTGCCGATCTCGCAGCCTTTATCGGCATCATGGTCGCGACCACAACCTTCGCCAATCTGGTCGAGGCCACACCGGACGACGAAATCCTGCCCTATCTCAAGCGATGAAGACGCTCAGACGAGCGAAATCGAAAATTCCGGCTGACCCGCAATCGTATTGCTGATCGTACAGATCTCTTCCGCCAGACGGGCAATCTCCTTGCGGGTGGCGAGGTCAAAATCTCCGCGAATGTCGAATTCAATGTCAAACCGGGCAAGGCGTGAGGGCTCGTCATCGGCTTTTGAACCGCTGACATTCGCCGTTACGCTTTCAAGCCTGTCGAGAAGCCCGAGCTTGCTTGCCGCAATCCGTGCGCTCATCGCAAGACAGGCGGACAGTGAGGCATAGATTAGATCCAGCGGATTGAAGCCCGGCTCGGATAGACCGGTCCTGATCTCGATCTCGCCGCCCGTGCGCGAAACAACCTTGGGAAAACCCGTCCGCCCCATGGTCGCAATCGCACCTGTCGGCCGTGTTTTCAAAGTACCGCCTGCTGCCATGCCATCCCCTTGCTATTCCCAGCCAAGCCCTTGCCCGTGCGCCCGATCATAGGGAAAGGTGTGCGATGCGCAAGCACGGAGCGGATTGCCGCTTCGTCGCGAGGCCACCGCATGGCCTTCAGGATCGCTTGCCGCCGAGCAGTCCTGAGGGCCGCACCAGCAGGATCACGCAGAGCATCACCCCGATGGCGACGATCTGCAAGGCCGCTGCTCGCGCCTGATAGTCCGCCGGGACAAGCGCGCTCACCAGCGTTCCCGACCCTGCCCAGATACCCCAGACGATCAGGGCACCCAGAACAGCCCCCCTGTTCGAACCGGAGCCGCCGACAATCAGCATAGTCCAGATCTGGAATGTCAGCGTCGGCAGGTAGTTTTCAGGGGCGATGAAACCGATGAAATGCGCCTGAACTGCCCCGGCAAGCCCCATGATCGCGCCGCCAACCGCAAAGGCCTGGATCCGGAAGAAGCGAACACTTTTTCCGAGAGCGGCTGCAGCCTTTTCATCCTCGCGCAAGGCCTTGAGCACCCGCCCCCAGGGGCTTTGTGCCAGATGTTCCAGCGCAAGATAAAGCAGCAGCGTGATCCCGCAGGCAAAGGCGAGATTGGCAAGGTTGAAGGCCAGCGGCTGTTCGGCCAGACTGCCCATGGGCCGGGGAATGAAGCCCATGCCGAACGGGCCACCGGTCAGGCTCTCAGCGTTCAGCGCCACCAGTTGCACCACGACGGCCACTCCGAAGGTGGTGATGGCAAGATAATCGGATTTCAGCCGCAGGGTTGCAGCCCCGACGACGGCGGCAACCGCTCCTGCCATCAGCATGGCTGCCAGCCAGCCGATGATGATCGGCATGTCGAAACCGCCGATGCGGGCCGGATCGTCGGGCGTGGTCAGGATGGCCGATGTATAGGCGCCGATTGCCACAAAGCCTGCAAGGCCCACATTGAAAAGTCCCGTGAGCCCCCATTGCAGGTTGAGGCCCAGCGTAATCATCGCAAAGATCAGGGCCGTCGTCAGGAAGAAGGCGGCATAAGTTAGGATTTCCATCAACGTTCCCTCACGCCAAAGAGCCCGATCGGCCTTACGAAAAGCACGGCCATGAGGATCAGAAAGGCCACGGCCGCCCGCCATTCGGCGCCAATGATCTGCACTGCCGCCGCCTCGCTGATCCCGATGATCAGCCCGCCCAAAACCGCACCGGGAATGGAGCCGATCCCCCCGAGAATGGCGGCCGCAAAGACAGGCAGCAGCATGTCGAAGCCCATCAGTGGCCGGATCTGGACGAGAATGCCGATCATCACGCCCGCCACGCAGGCCAGTGCACCGCCAATCATCCAGGTAAAGCGGACAACCCGGTCCACATCGATGCCAACGACCTTTGCAAGCGCCAGATTCTGGCTCACCGCCCGCATCTCGCGGCCGATCTGGCTGTGGGTCATCAACAGATGCACCGCGACGACCAGCAGCAGGGTCAGCGCCAGAAGCGCGATCTGGTCCGGCGTGATGCGCATGCCGAGCCCCACCGGCATGGCGATCTGGATTGCCCGGCTGAAATAGTCGGGGCGGGACGAGAACAGAAATTCCAACAGGCTGCGCAGGGCCATCGAAGCGCCGAAGGACGCCATCACGACGATGATCATCTGTCCTCGTGCGCGCAACCGGGCGAAGAGAACCCTGTCGAGCAGCAGCGCAAGCCCGCCGGTGACCAGCATGCTGGCCGCAAGGGCTATGAGCAGCGGCCAGCCGAAGGAGAGCGGCGCAAAAGGGGCGACCTTGCCGAACAGCGCCGTGATGCCGCTGAAGATCACCAGTGTCGCATAGGTGCCCCAGGCCATCAGGTCGCCATGGGAAAAATTCGAGAACCGCAGGATGGAATAGGTCAGCGTGACCCCGATCGCGCCAAGCCCGATCATGGATCCGGACAAAAGGCCATCGACTAGAAACTGGAGTGTCATGGTTGTTCCCCCCTGGCGGTGGCATGGTTGCGCTGGCCGAGATAGAGTTCGGCAACCACCGGATCCTGCCAGAGGGAGGCCGCCGGGCCTTCATGGGCCTGCCTGCCCTCGATCAGCACATAGGCGCGGTCGCCGATGGCCAGAGCGGCCTTGGCATTCTGCTCGACGAGAAGAATGGTGACACCCGCCTTGCGGACATCGGCCAGCATCCTGAACACCATCGACACGAATTTAGGAGACAGACCGGCGGACGGTTCGTCCAGCATGAGCAGCCTTGGCCGCACCATCAGCGCCCGGGCGACCGCCACCATCTGCCGCTGGCCGCCGGAGAGATTGCCTGCAGGCGTGCGGCGGCGTGCTTCGAGATCGGGAAACAGGCGATACATTTCCGCAATTCGACCCGGCACATCCGCCTTTGCGAGAACGCCGCCCGAGACCTTCAGATTGTCCTCCACCGTCATCAGGGGAAAGACGTTTTCCGTCTGCGGCACAAAGGCGAGGCCGCGCCGCACCATCTGATGCGCGGGCAGAGCCGTAATGGCATTGCCATCCAGCGTGACCGATCCGCCGGTAACGGGCACGAGACCCGCAATCGCCTTGATGAAGCTGGATTTGCCCGCGCCGTTCGGCCCGAGGACAACCACGATCTCCCCTTCATCGACCCGGATCGACGCCCCGCGCACGATGGGCACCCCGGGCTCATATCCCGCCACAAGATCGCTAACTTCGAGAACGGAGCGCGCCATCATGCACCTCCCAGATAGGCTTCGATCACCTGCGGATCGCGCGCCACCTCTTCGGCCGTGCCTTCGCACAACCGCTGGCCATTTGCCATTACCAGCACGCGGTGGCAGAGGCGGCTGACCATATCGATATTGTGCTCGATCAGAAGGAAGGTGATGCCGCGCGCATTTATGGCCTGGATGCGGTCGATAACCGTTTCCAGCAGCGTCGCATTGACCCCGGCCGCCGGTTCATCGAGCAATATGATGGCGGGATCCGCCATCATGACCCGCGCCAGTTCGAGCAGTTTGCGCTGCCCGCCGGACAAGACCCGCGCCGGCTCCTTCACCAGATGCCCGAGCAGAAGGAAGTTGAGGAGTTCCATCGCCTTTTCACGTGCCTCCCGCTCCTCGGCCCTCACCCTGCCAGGGGCAAGGAAATTCATGAACAGCCGCTCGCCCGCCTGCCCCTGCCGCGCCAGCAGCACATTGTCGAGCAGGGAAAGCTCGGGAAAAGGCTTCGGAATCTGGAAGGTGCGCGCAAGACCGCGCCCGATGCGCCGATGGGCAGGCTCGGCCGATACATCGACGCCATTCAGCAGGATCTGGCCCGCGGTCGGCTTCACGCTCCCGGCAACCAGATCGAACATGGTCGTCTTTCCGGCTCCGTTCGGGCCGATCAGGCCGAAGATCTCGCCCCTTGCCACATCGAAGGAAACATCGGCCACCGCGACAAGCCCGCCATAGTGCTTGGCCGCCCTTCTGATACTCAGCACTGCCTCCCGCCCTCCCGGCGAGCCATCGACGACACCCATGGCAACCCCTCTGCCAAATTTTCTTATCTTTTGATCCGTGATCACACTTGCTTTGATCAAAGTATTGAGCTTTAAATCATCGCGCAAGAGGGAATGAAGGCCATGACTGAATTTGATGCGACAACCATACAATCCTCGTCCGGCGGCCCGGTCTTTTCTCCGGTCGAGCGCGAGACGGTGCAGGATCGCGTCTATGCAACGCTGCGCAGCGCGCTGATCTGCGGATTGCTTGAGCCGGGGCAGGTTCTGACCATCCGGGGCCTTGCCGAACAATTGGCCACATCCACAATGCCTGTGCGCGAGGCGCTTGGCCGCCTCATCAGCGAAAAGGCTGTCGAGGCATTGCCCAACCGCTCCGTTCGCGTGCCGCCGGTAACGATCGCGCGCCTGAATGATCTCGTGCATGTCCGGACCATGATCGAGGGCGAGGCCGTGGCAATGGCAGCGCAACGCATGACGAAAGCGGATGTTTCGCGCGTCCGGACGATCTTGCTCGAATGGGATCGCATGCGCTCGCTATCGCAGGAAGAAGACTTCGACCACGAGATGCGCCTGAACCAGAATTTTCATTTCGAGATTTACCGCTGCTGCGGTTCTTCCGTGATGCTGCCGATAATCGAGAGCCTCTGGCTGCAGTCGGGCCCCTGCATCCGCGAAGCCGCCTATGCCTTTTCGGAAGCCGGTGGTGTCGATACCGCCCACTGCCACCGGGTGATCGTCGACGCACTGGAAGCGGGAGATGCCGGGGCAGCCCGCGCAGCACTCGCCGCCGATATCGAGCGTCCGTTCACGGCGCTGCGCCAAAGACTGACAACACAGGGAGCAAGGACATCCGCATGAGCGCACGGACAATCAGGATCACCGAGGCCCGTTCCGGCCTCGACGTCAGCGCCCTTCTCTGCCCGGACAAGGCCCCGGAGAATTGCGCCTTTCTGTGGGACTATCTGTGCGAGCCCCGAAGCGTGCCGGGGATCCATGCCATGTGGACGGGACCGGAAATTTCCTGTCCCGTGCCTGCGGCCCATCTCGAAGGGGCAGACTATGCCCGTCCGTTGCCGCCTGAAAACGCAACGCTTCATCCCCAGCCCGGCGATATCGTGCTTGCCTATGTGCCTGCGCTGGTCTGGGGCGGAAACCCGTCTCCCATCTTCGACATTGGCATCTTCTACGGGCCGGGAGCACGCATGTTTTTCCCGATCGGTTGGCTTGCAGGTAGCGTCGTCGGCCAGGTTCCGGCCGCCGAACGCGAAGCGCTGGCGGCAGCCTGCGGCGCCATCCGGAGAAACGGCGCCTGCGAGGTCCTGTTCTCACGCGGGGACATGCCAAGATGAGCAGCAGGGACGACAGTTTCGAGCTTTACGACCTGCGCGTCGAGGCCATCCTCCCGGAGGGAAAACCGGTCTATTGCGGCGCAAGGCCCGGAGATCATTTCGAACTTCGTGGCGAAATGCTGCATCTCCCGCAGGGGCAGGGCTTCTCCATCTATTCGATTTCGGCAGTACTGCCGCTTCTGGCGGCCAAGCAGCGCGAAACGCATCTGAACGACTGGATGACATCCGATGCGGAAATAGCCTGCCCCGACCCCAATTGCGCCAGCCGCCTGCGCATCGTGCGCCTCGGCAAGCGGCGCTTCAGCCACGCCGAGACCACGGCGGTTCCTCTTCCTTCAAAGGATGCATGATATGAAACAGAGGACGAGAGAACTTGCCGCCGGTTACCGGATTTCCCGTGTTATCCGGGGTGGCTGGCAGCTGGCGGGTGGCCATGGCGCAATCGACCGCGATCAGGCTGTGGACGATCTGATTGCCGCTTTCGATGCAGGCCTGACCACCTATGACTGCGCGGACATCTATACCGGCGTCGAGGAGCTGATCGGCGCCGCGCGCGCGCAGCTTGCCAGGACCCGCGGCGCCCGGGCTGCGGCGTCCATGCATATCCACACCAAGCTGGTGCCCGATCTCGACAAGCTCGCGACCATCAATCGCGATTACATTCGCGGCATCGTCCACCAGTCGCTGAAGCGGCTGGGCGTGGAACAACTGGACATGGTCCAGTTCCACTGGTGGGACTATTCCTATCCCGGATATGTCGACGCCATGGGCTGGCTGGAGGAGCTGCGGCATGAAGGTGCCGTGCGCAATCTCGGCACGACCAATTTCGACACCCTGCGTCTTGCGGAAATAATCGGCGCGGGGATACCGCTCGTCAGCCAGCAATTGCAATATTCGGTGCTCGACCAGCGACCGGCGCGCCATCTGGCCGCTCTGGCCGCAGAAAAGGGCTTGCAATTCCTTTGCTATGGTACCGTGGCCGGCGGTTTTCTCAGCGAGAAATGGCTTGGTCAGCCGGAGCCCGCTTCGCCGCTCGAGAACCGCTCGCTGGTGAAATACAAGCTGATCATCGATGACTTCGGCGGCTGGGACCTGTTCCAGCGCCTGCTTGCAACGCTGGCTGCCATCGGCCGCCGCCACAATGTCGATATTGCAACGGTTGCCAGCGCCTGGACGCTGACCCGTCCGCAGGTGGCAGCCGTCATTGTCGGCGCACGGAACCAGGCGCATGCACTGGCCAATGCGAAGGTGATGGACCTGGTGCTGACCGGCGAGGACCTCGCCGAAATCGCGGCAATCCATGCCGAGAGCCCCGGCGTCGCGGGAGACGTCTATTCCCTGGAGCGGGACCGCAACGGCCGCCACGGGTCAATCATGCACTACAACCTGAATGATGGCCGCACCTGAAAGGGAGGGGTCTTGAAGATCCGGGCGGGGAGGAAACCGTTCCGGGAAACGGAAGAGCATAACCAAAATCACAAGGGAGCTGAAATCATGAAAAAGCATATGCTTGCCCTCTCCACCGCGATGGTCCTGACCGGCCTTGCGGGGGCCGCACAGGCCGCCGATTGCAAGATCACCGTCGGTCTGGTGATGGAACTTACCGGTCCGGCTGGCGAATATGGTCAGGCGGGCGCGAAATCCGTCGAAATGGCCTTCGATGACCTCAACAAGGCCGGCGGCGTGCGCGGTTGCGATCTTGTTACCGATACCCGCGACAGCCAGAGCCAGGGCAATGTGGCCGTGGATGCCGCCACCCAGCTCGTGCAGGTCAAGAAAGTGCCGGTCGTCATCGGCGGCATTATCTCATCCGTATCGATCCCGATCCTGACTTCGGTCACCGCGCCGGCAAAGGTGGTTCAGGTCTCGCCCGCTTCGTCCTCGCCGACGCTGACGGCGCTCGGCCGCGAAGGCAAGACCAATGGTGTCTTCTTCCGCACCATCACATCCGATGCGCTGCAGGGCATTGCCGCAGCCAAATATGCGGTCGACAAGGGCTTCAAGAAGCTGGCCGTCATCCATGTGAACAACGATTTCGGCGTCAACATGGTCAAGGAATTCCAGCGCGCCTATGAGGCCATGGGTGGCAAGATCGTCAGCGTGACGCCCTATAACGAGAAGCAGTCCAGCTACCAGTCTGAGGTCACTGCGGCCATGGGGGGCGAGCCGGATGGCCTCTATCTCATCAGCTATCCGGTTGATGGCGCGACCATTGCCCGCACCTGGATCAGCCAGGGTGGCGTGCAGAAGTTCCTGCTCAACGACGGCATGAACAGCCCCGACTTCATCGAATCCGTCGGTGCCGACTACCTGAACGAAGCCTATGGCACGTCTTCCGGCACCAGCCCGACCAAGTCGACCGAGTATTTCAACGCCAATTACAAGACGTTCTCGGGCGGGATCGAGCCTTCGAACCCGGCTGCGGACCGCTCCTATGATGCTGGCGCAATCGTCGGCCTTGCCATTGCGGCAGCCGGTTCGGAAGAGCCCGCCAAGATCCGGGAAGCGATCTACAAGGTCGTCGACCCCGCAGGCGAGCCGATCTTTGCCGGCAAGGAGGAATTTGCCAAGGCGCTGAAGCTGATCGGCGAAGGCAAGGCCATCCGGTACGAGGGGGTGATCGGCCCGGTCAATTTCGACCAGTATGGCGATATCACCGGCCCGTTCCGTCTCTGGAAGATCAACGCTGGCAAGGTTGAAACCACGGGCGAAATGTCGGCTGACGATGTCGGCAAGATCATGTCCGGCCTGAAATAACCGTTTCGATCCGTAGCCGGGGGCCTGCGTTCCCGGCTACATCCGCTCCTGCCGAAGAGATGCCGCTCGCCCCCATGCAGACCCTCTGGACCATGACAGCCCGGTCGCAACCGGATTACCGACGCACCGCGCTTCCGGACCGGTGCGATACGGTGATTGTCGGCGGCGGTTTCACAGGCCTGACTGCAGCGCTCGAGCTTGCCCGGGCGGGACGCAGTGTCATCGTGCTGGAGGCCGGGCAGCTGGGTTCGGGGGCCAGCGGAACCAATGCGGGCTTCGTCGTTCCAAATTTTGCCAAGGCCGACCCTGCGGCCGTGCGGGCGAAACTGCCGCGCGCGCAAGCAGACAACCTTCTTTCGCTGGTGGGTTCGGGCGCGGATGCCGTCTTTTCAACCATCGCTTCGGAAGACATTGCCTGCGACGCGGCCCAGACCGGCTGGCTGCAGCCCGCCTACGGGTCCGAGATGGCGGATGTCCTGCGCCATCGCGCAGTACTCTGGCAGGAACTCGGTCGCCCGGTCGAATTTCTGGATGCCGATGCCATCCGGGCGGAAACGGGCATGGCGATCTATTCCGGGGGTCTGATCGATCATTCCGGGGGAACCATCCATCCGCTCGACTACCTGCACGGCCTGGCGAAGGCCGTTTTCCGCCATCGCGGTCTGGTGCGCGAAAACAGCCTGGTTCGCACCCTCTCGACGGACGGCCGGGGCCACCGCATCGGGCTTGATGACGGAGAAATCCGCACCGACAGCGTGCTTGTCGCCACCAATGCCTTTACCTCGGGCATCGCGGCCCGCATGGGACGCACCGGCATTCCGCTTCGCGTCTACCAGATCGCCACGAGACCTGTCAGCGCTGACGTGCTGGCGCGCATCTCCCCCCGGCGCAGACCGGTGGGCGATACACGCTCCAATCTCTTCACCTATCGGCTGGACAGGGACAACCGGCTGATCAGCGGCGGCATGGCGCTGAACCCGATGGGAGCCGCCACCCGGGTCGGCCGGTCGGTCGCCGATCGTCTTGCCCGCGAGCTTGGCATAGCCCAACCCGGCATCGAAGTGGTCTGGACCGGAACCGCAATCATGACGCCCGATTTTCTGCCGCGCATCTACCAGTTCGCAGAAGGGGTTTTTGGCGGCATCGGGTGCAACGGACGCGGCATCGCCATGACCGCCCAGCTCGGCCGGATCCTCGCCCGCCTGGCCCTTGGAGAACCCGCGCGCGAAATGCCCATTCCGCTGCGGCAGGCGAGAGCCCTGCCTTTTCATGGTCTCATGCCGCTTGTCGCTTCTGCAGGCCTTGCCGAGGCGCGGCTGTCCGACTGGCTTTCCAACCGGGCATGACCCTTTCCAACACGGAGATAACTTCCATGTCCTTTCTCGCCAAACGCATCACCGGCGGCTCGAAGAAATCCTACGGGATGTTTGCGAAGGCGGCGGCGCTGAGCGGCAGCGGCCGCGATCTGATCCATATGGAACTCGGAAGTCCGCATGCGGACACACCGCTGCCGGTCAAGCAGGCGGTGATCGATTCGCTGTTGCGTGGTGACGTGCACTATTCCCATTTCCAGGGTCTGCCCGCCCTGCGGGCTGCCCTTGCCACCCGCCTGCAGGAAAAGAATGGCATCCCGGTCACCGCCGACGACGTGGTTGTGACAAATGGCCTGACGCATGCTTCCTTCGCCGCCTTCATGACGGTCATCGATCCGGGCGACGAGGTCATCCTGCTCGAACCCTATTATCCGCAGCATCTCGGCAAGATCGAGCTGGCGGGCGGCGTTCCGGTCTTTGTCGCGCTGGATTCATCCAGAAATTTCGCAATCGATGCCGCAGCGATCGAGGCCCGCGTCACACCGAAGACCAAGGCCATTGCCATCGTCAATCCCTGCAATCCAACCGGCCGCGTCTATAGCCGCGAGGAACTTTCCGCGCTCGCTGACATTGCAATCCGCCACGATCTCGTGGTGATTTCCGATGAAGTCTACGAGGATATCCTGTTTGACAAGGCGGAGCATATTTCCATCGCTTCGCTGCCTGGCATGGCCGAACGCACCATTTCCATGTTCGCCTTCACCAAATCCTATGCCATGGATGGCTGGCGCATCGGCTATCTCGCCGCACCGGCAGCTCTCATTCCCGGCATCCTGAAGATTACCACCAGCGATGTCACGCATGTGAATACTTTCATTCAGGCAGGTGCCCTGGCAGCCGTAACCGGTCCGCGGGAGATACTTGAAAGCCTCGTCGAGGAAGACCGGGTGAAGAGAGAAGTGGTGGTGACGCGGCTGAACCAGATGGCAGGCGTGACCTGTGAATGGCCGGAGGGCACCATCTATGCCTTTCCCGACATAAGGGCGACCGGCCTGTCCTCGCAGGCGCTGGCAGAACTCATCCTGGAAAAGGCCGATGTGGTGGTGGAATCCGGAAGCTTCTATGGAACGGCAGGCGAAGGTTACCTTCGCGTTTGCTTCGGCTCGCAATCGCTTCAGCGCGTGAACGAGGCGATGGACCGGCTGCAACGCTTCTTCAACAGTCTCTGACGGTTTCAATCCGGGCAGATGCGCTGCAAAAAGGCCTGCGTCGCTTCGATATCCCGTTCCATCGCGGCGCGGGCGTCCGTCGCCCGCCGCCCGGAAAGGGCATCGAGAATGGCATAGTGCTGTGTCGAGTAATCCGGGAGCTGGCCTTCATCGATCTGGCGCTTCACCAGATCTGACAGCATGCGCATGTAGGGCCCGAACCGCAACCAGAGCATTTCGATCAGCTGCGGCAGCACGTCGGAGCCGGAGTGCTCGTAGATCATGAAATGAAATTCCTGGTTCTTGCGCAGCATGGCGTAAACCTCGCCCGCGCGACCCAAACGCTCGTGCTCGCGTGCCACGGACAAGGCCTCGTCGAGGAGGTCCTGCGTGATCACGGCTGCGGCAGATTCCGTGGCGACACCTTCAAGCGCCTTTCGCGCCCGGCAAAGATCATCAAGCTGGCGCCGGGAGACGGGCGGCACGCGCACCGAGCCGTTGCGGGCAACATCCAGCCCGCATTCTGCCGCAAGCCGACGCAGGGCTTCCCGCACCGGCATGGGGCTGGTCTGGAACTGGTCGGCAAGCGCCTTGACCGTCATCAGCGCGCCCGGTTCGAACTGTCCCCACATCAAGGCCTGTCGCAACTGACCATAGACATGGTCCTGAACGGTCGGACGGTTGGTAATTGCCGTAAGGTCGGATTTGGCCATATGCGCACAAGCTGTCGTGATGATCGGATTGTAATCTGGCCGGAAATTTTCGGCCTGCCAACTGCCATGGCAGTTTATCCGTATAGATTGATTCTGCTCGGACGTTCGACATTTCTCAACGGGTCCGGACGTTTTGCCCTTTGATTTTCATGGCGGTGGATGGGCATTTCCTGCCCGCTCCGGACAAGGCTGAACGCCGGATCAACGGTGCAGGTCCGGAAACTGGTTCCTTCGAATTCCTGCATTCTGGTTCTTTTCAAGGACACAGTTTTAACTAGCATGGATGGCGGAGTGAGGACCGGCGCCTCCGGGCGCAGGAGGAATGCAGACAGTTCATGGACATGGCGACGCAAACCCGCGGGTTTTGCGAACGGGAATTCATGTCCGCAATTTCTCCCTGCAGACCGGCCTTGCAGGCATTTGTCAGTGATGGATGGCGAGAGCATGAGCGTGAAAATCGGGATCAATCCCATTACCTGGACCAATGACGACGTGCCGGAGCTTGGCGGCGATACACCGCTCGAGACCTGCCTTTCCGAAACGGCGCTGGCTGGCTATGCCGGAACGGAACTCGGTGGCAAGTTTCCGCGCGACAGTGCCGTCCTTCGTCCCCTTCTCGATGCACACGGGGTTGACCTTGTCTCCGGCTGGTATGATGGCCGCATTCTTGAAAAAGACATCGACGAGGAATTCGAGACGATCCTGCCGCATATCACCCTGCTTCGGGATATGGGGTGCAGCCATGTCGTCTATGCCGATACGTCCCGCGGGCGCCATGGTGCAATCTTCGATCCGATTTCGAAGCGCCCTGCCCTTTCCGCAGAAGAATGGAAGCCCTATGGCGCGAAGATAACCACATTTGCCGAAAAGCTGAAGGATTTCGGCGTCTCGATGGCCTTTCACCACCATATGGGCACGATTGTCGAGACGGATGCCGAGATCGGCCTCCTGATGCAGCACACGGGCGAGGCGGTCGGCCTGCTTTACGATACAGGCCATTGTGCCTTTTCCGGCGGCGACCCGGAAAGCCTGCTGCGCCGGCATGTGAAGCGTGTCGTCCATGTCCATTGCAAGGATGTGCGGCCCGACATGCTACGGAAGGCGCGGGCGCAGGACATGAGCTTCATGGGCGCGGTCATGGAAGGCATCTTCACCGTCCCGGGAGATGGTGCCATCGACTATACAAGGCTTTTCGGAATACTCGCCGATAGCGGTTATTCCGGCTGGCTGGTGGTGGAGGCCGAGCAGGATCCGTCAAAGGCGCATCCCCTGACCTACGCGGCCATGGGATATCGGAACGTGAGGACGCTCGCCGAGCAGGCAGGCTTCAGGGTGGAAACGCGCTCATGACGAAGGCTTCAGGCTTGGCAGGATCAGAGGGAAACCGCCGATGAGTTCCATCCGCTTCGACGCAGTCCACAAGGCGTTCGGCGCATTGACGGTCCTGCGGTCGCTGGACCTCGATATTCCCGACCGGACGTTCCTGGCATTGCTCGGACCATCCGGTTGCGGCAAGACGACGGCCCTGCGCATGCTCGCCGGGCTGGAAATGCCGACTGCTGGCCGCCTGCTGATCGGTGATCGCGACGTAACCCGGCTGCAGCCGCGAGACCGCGACATTGCCATGGTCTTCCAGTCCTATGCGCTTTATCCGCAGATGACGGTTGCCGAAAACATCGGCTATCCACTCTGGATCCGCAAGGTTCCAGACGCTGAGCGACGGGCCAAGATCGCCGAGGTGGCCACCACTCTGGAAATCGAAACGCTCCTTGAGCGCAGGCCGAAGCAGCTTTCGGGCGGCCAGCGGCAGCGTGTTGCACTCGCACGCGCGATCGTGCGCAATCCCGCAGCCTTCCTGATGGATGAGCCACTGTCGAACCTCGATGCCCGGCTGCGGCTTAGCATGCGCGGCGAAATCAAGCGGCTTTGCCAGTCGCTGGGCGCCAAGACCCTTTATGTAACCCATGACCAGGCGGAAGCCCTGACCATGGCGGACCTCATCGCCGTGATGAACGGCGGCGCGTTGCAGCAACTGGCTTCCCCCGCCGGGATCTACGAACGTCCCGCCAATCGCTTTGTGGCGACCTTCGTCGGCAATCCGCCGATGAACGTGCTTCCGGCAACGGTGACGGAAGCGGGCCTGTCCGTGGCGGGCACCCCGATCGCCCTGCCAGAAGACCGGCTGGCCGAGTGCCGTCGATACCAGGTTACGGAGATCGGCCTCAGGCCGGAGGATGCCCATGTCGTGGCACAGGGCACGCCCGGTGCGCTTGCGGGCGCCATTTTCGTGGTCGAGCCGATGGGCAACGAGACACTGGTCGATGTCCGCGTGGAGGGCGGACGGCTGACCGTGCGGGCTGAACGGGGTTTCAGCGCCAATCCGGGGGATCGCGTCGGCATTGCCTTCGATCCCGCGAATGCATGCTTCTTCGATCCAATGGGAAAAACCGTCGTTCATCGCGTCTGATCAAGAAAAGGGGAACCGCATGACCAGATCGAACCACAATGCCAAGGGAATGAGCCGCCGGGCGCTGCTGAAGAATGCAGCGATCGCCGCGCTTTCGACGACTTGCCTGACCGCACTTGCCATGCCTGTGATGGCCGCGGATGCAAAGAAGGTCATCATCGGCGCCTTTGCCGACGGCGGCCTGACACCGTTCAAGGAAAAGATCATTCCTCTGGCAAGGGAGGCTGGCTTCGACATCACCTTCCTGGAAGACGAATATGGTGTGACGCTCGAAAAGTGGTTCGCCGATGCCACGAGCGGCGCAGGCCAGTACGATCTCTATCTGCTGGATGATCCATGGGTGCCGCAGTTTGGTGCAGCCGATGTGCTGGAAGATCTGGCAGCCGGTGGCATCGATGCCAGGGATTCCGACTGGATCGGCCCGCTGATCGACATGGGTTTCTGGCCGCCGCGCGAGGGCCCCCGCGTCAAGGGCTTCGAGAGTGCTGATCCGAAACTCGTCTGCGTGCCATTCATCGGCGACCTGCAGACGCTGACCTACCGGAACGACGTCTACACCGATGGTGCACCGAAGACGTGGGACGAACTGATTGCCAAGGGCAAGGAAGGTGTTGCCGCAGGCAAGATCAAGTATGCCATGGCCTTCCGCGGCGTTGCGGGCAATTCTGTGGTGAACAGCTGGTATCCGGTGTTCCTCAGTTTCGGCGGCCATGTCTTCGACGACAAGTGGAACCCGACCTTCAATTCGGCAGAGGGCAAGGCAGCGACGGAATTCTTCGTTACCACCATGAAGCAGAATGGTCCGAAGGGAGTTGTCGAATTCGATTCCGACCAGGAAGGGGCCGCGATCCTTGGCGGCGAAGCCGGCGCGGTCATTCAGTATTCGGGCAATGCGCTGAAGGCAGACGATCCGGCTCAGGCCAAGGTGGCGGGCAAGCTTGATTTCGGCGTGGTGCCGAAGCAGGTCAAGGCCATGGCGCAGATGGGGATCTTTATCGCAGGGGTTCCGAAGTCGGCGCCGAACAAGGCTAATTCCATCGAGTTCCTGAAATGGTACACGAGCAAGGAGACCCAGGCAAAGGTCGCGGAAGCAGGCATGATTCCGGTCAAGCGCTCGGCCTTTGCGGTGGAAAAGCCCGGCAATCGCCTGATTGCGGTGGCACTGCAGCAGCTCGATGCCGGTGCAGAACCCCGGCCGCGGACACCTGACTGGGCGAAGGTGGAGGAGCTTCTCGGCATCGAGATCAACAAGGCGCTTCTTGCCGGTAGCGGCGGTGGCGAGGCAATGGACAGCGCGGCGGCCAAGGTGAAGGACTACCTCGGCCAGATGGGCTATTACCAATGAGCGGGAAGGCTGCATGGTCCCGAAGGGAGCGCATGCAGGGGGCCGGGCTTGACCTGGCCCTTCCCTATCTCATGCTCGCGCCAGCCCTGCTGGTCGTGTTCGCCGTGCTTGTCTATCCGCTCTGGGAAGGCCTGAAGGCAAGTACCAAGCTTTATCGCTACGGTCGGGTGATCGCCGATGTGGGATTTGACAATTATGTGCGACTGTGGAGCGATCCCCAGTTTCTGAACGCGCTCTCGGTAACGGCGACATTCGTGACGCTGGCCGTGGCGCTGGAAACGGTGCTGGGCTTCGCGCTTGCGCTGTTCTGCGCCCGCGAATTTGCCGGTATCCGCCTGTTGCGCACCATCCTGATCATACCGATGGTGATCACGCCCGTCGTCGTGGCGATCCTGTTCCGGCTGATCTATGCCAGTGATGCAGGCATGTTCACGGCGATTTCGCTGGCCCTTGGCGGGGGTGAGGTGCAGATCCTCGGCGATCCGGTCAAGGCCTTCATCGGGCTTGTCGCACTGGACGTCTGGGAATGGACCCCGCTGATGTTCCTGATCATCCTTGCCGGACTGCAGTCGCTGCCGCAGGAGCCCTTCGAGGCGGCCCGCGTCGATGGCGCGGACGCCTGGCGCAGCTTCGTCGACCTGACCCTGCCGATGATGCGGCCGGTGCTCTCCATTGCCGTGGTGCTGAGGACGATCGATGCGTTCGGCACATTCGATCAGGTCTTCGTGCTGACACGCGGCGGGCCGGGTGAATCAACCAAGCTTCTGTCCATCTACGGCTACGACACCGCCTTCAAGTTCCAGATGACCGGCTATGCCGCCGCCCTTTTCGTGACGCTTGGCCTGATCATGCTCGCGCTTGCCCTTCTCGCCATCCGCTTCATCCAGAAGGGAACAGAAGAATGAACACGCGTGCCGCCCGGGCTGGCATCCTCGCCGTCATTCTCACCCTGGTGCTTGCACCGCTCTACTGGCTGGTCAGCACCTCGCTGAAGAGCAACCAGGAAATCACGCAGGCAAGAACGCTGTATCCAAATGCACCGACGCTCGACAATTACATCCGGCTGTTTCACGAGAAGGAGTTTGCAGCCTACCTTTCCAATTCGCTCGTGGTGACGATTGCCTCGGTATCGATCGCCCTCGTGCTCGGCACGCTCGGCGCCTATGCCATCGCCCGCTTCCGCCTGCCCTTCATGCTCGAGCGAAAGGCTGTGCTATTCCTGCTTACCATGCGGATCGTGCCGCCGGTCGTGATCCTGATCCCGGTTTTTCTGCTGATGCTGAAGCTCAATCTGCTCGACAGCTGGTGGGGACTGATCATCACCTACACCGCCTTCAATGTGACGTTCTGCGTCTGGATGATGGAGAGCTTTTTCCGCGAAGTGCCGGTGGATCTCGAGGAGGCCGCGATGGTCGACGGCAACTCCCGCTTTGCAGCCTTTTACCGGATCACGCTGCCCCTTGTCGCACCCGGACTTGCCGCGACCGCCATTTTCGCCGTCATCGTCACGATCAACGAGTTCATGTTCTCGCTGGTCCTGACCGCCACACCGGCCGCAATGACGATGCCGCGCGGCACGGCCACGCTCATTGGCCGCATCGATACCGATTGGGCTTCGATGGCAGCGGCTGGCATCGTCGGCGCTCTTCCGGTTGTCATCTTCTCGCTGCTTGTCCAGCGGCATCTGGTTCGGGGACTGACCATGGGCGCCGTGAAATAGCCGGCCTTCACAGGCCGCATCCATTCGAAACACATCAAACGTGCCAGGGCCACGTGCCGCTTTCGGCTGGCCTGAAAACAGGGAAAGTGAAATCCATGATCGACATATGCCTTTTCGGCGCCGGCTTCATCGGTTCGGTCCATGCCGCCAATCTTGCACGCAATCCGCGAGCCCGCTTTCGCTACATCGTCGATCCGCGTCCCGAGGTTGCCGCACGCATTGCCGCGCAATACGGAGCGGAAGCCGTCGACACGCAAAGAGCGCTCAACGATCCGGCCATCCGCGGCGTGATCATCGCCTCCGCGACCAAGACCCATGCGGACCTCTCGATAGCGGCTGCGCAAAAGGGAAAGGCGATCTTCTGCGAAAAGCCGATTGACATGGATATCGGCCGGACCGACCAGTGCCTCGCGGCGGTCGCCGAGGCGGGCGTGATTTTCCAGATCGGGTTCAACCGGCGCTTCGATCCGAGTTTTCGCAGCCTGAAGCAGCGTCTCGATGCCGGCGAGATCGGCGCGGTGGAACAGGTGATCATCACCAGCCGCGACCCGGAGCCCGAGACCGAAGAGGCGGTTGCCGGAGGCGGGGGCGTGTTCCGTGAAATGACCATCCACGACTTCGACATGGCGCGGAACCTGCTCGGCGAGGAGCCGGTAGAGATATTCGCAACCGGTTCCTGCCTCGTGCTGCCCTATTACGGAAAGCTCGGCGATTATGACACGGCGATGTTCATCCTGCGCACCGCGTCGGGCCGCCAGTGCCACATCAACAACAGCGTCCGTGCCGTCTATGGCTATGACCAGCGCATCGAAGTGCATGGCTCGAATGGCATGTTGCGCGCGGCAAACCGCACGCCGACCTCCGTCGAACTGTCGAATGGCACCGCGATTTCCACCGACAAACCGCTCTATTTCTTCACCGAACGATACCAGGAATCCTATGCGGCGGAGCTGGATCATTTCCTCGACTGCATCGAGAAGGGAGAAAGGCCGGTTGTTGGTGCAGACGATGGACGCAAGGCCATGATCCTCTGCGAGGCCGCGCTTGCATCGGCGAAATCCGGCCGCTTCGAGCCCATCCGTTTGTGAGCAAGCCAAGGGAGACAAGACCATGAAGATCGGCATGATTACGGACAGTCTGGGTTCGCTCTCGTTTCACGAAATGCTTGCAGCCTCGGCCGAACTTGGCCTCGAAACGCTCGAATTCGCCTGCGGCAACTGGTCCTCTGCACCGCATCTGGACCTCGACCGGCTCCTCGACAGCGAAGCGGCGCGCCGCGATTTCATCGCGGCAGTCCGCGACCACGGTCTTGAAATCGCTGCACTCAACTGTTCCGGAAATCCGCTGCATCCGGGCGCTCAGGGGCAGGAACACCATAGGGTGACACAGAAGTCCATCCGTCTTGCCCGCCTTCTCGGCGTCGAGCGGGTCGTGATGATGTCGGGCCTGCCTGGCGGACCGGGCGATGCAAACCCCAACTGGATCACCACGGACTGGCCACCGGAATGCATCGAGATTGAACGTTGGCAATGGCAGGAGAAGATCATTCCCTACTGGAGGGATCTCGTCGGCTTTGCCAACAATCTCGGTATCCGCAGGCTCTGCCTCGAATTGCACGGTCACCAGGCCGTCTATAACCCAACGACTTTGCTGCGCCTGAGAGAAGCCGTCGGTGAAACCGTGGGCGCGAACTACGACCCCAGCCATCCGATGTGGATGGGGGCCGATCCGCTTGCCGCGATCCGGCATCTCGGCGAGGCGATCTATTATGTCCATGCCAAGGATACGCGCGTGGAACCCGTGCCGGCAGGGATCGACGGGGTGCTGGACAGCCGCCATGGCAGCCGCTACGGCGAGCGCGCCTGGAACTACATCACCCTCGGTTATGGCCATGGCGAGGAATGGTGGCGGCATTTCTGCACGGCGCTGAAACAGGCCGGTTATGACGATGTGCTCTCCATCGAGCATGAGGACATGATGATGTCACCGATGGACGGGATGCGAAAATCCGTGGCGCTGTTGCGCAATGTGGCAATCAACCAGGAGCGCAAATAAGCCTTTGCCGCAGCCGGCTGCAGTGCCATCATGAGGAACGCAAACGATGGCCAAGCCACACCGCGGACGAACGAAGATGCCGGTCAAGAACCTGCTCGACAGCCTTGCGCTGGAGCCGGAAAATCCGAAACCCCTGAAGCGCCAGCTCTACGAACGGCTGAGGCGGCTGATAGACGAGCGCGTGCTTCAGCCGGGATCGGAATTGCCATCCACCCGCATGCTCGCCCGTGACCTCTCGATCGGCCGCAACACCGTGATTGCGGCCTATGAGCAACTGGTGACCGAAGGTTATCTGCAGACTAGGGCGACGGGCCGCCTTCTCGTCGTGGATCTGCCGCGTGGTCCCATTCCGCATGACGATGTTCGCGCCGAGGTCTATCGACCGACACTGTCGGAACGGGGCTTGATCATTTCCAGCCAGCCCTTCCATCTCGGTTCCGCCGGACACTCGGCATTCCATCCGGGCATGCCGGATGCGGAAGAATTTCCCTTCGCGACCTGGAGCCGTCTTGTGGCGCGCCGTGCCGTCTCTGGCAGTGAGACCCTTTTCGGCACTTACGACGTGCTCGGGTTTGCAGCACTCCGCGAGGCGATTTCTGTCTATCTGAATGCAGCACGCGGCGTTCGCTGCACGCCGGAACAGGTGATCATCACCACCGGTGCGCAAGCGGCTTTCGACATGCTGGCCCGGATCCTTCTCGATCCCGGTGATACGGTCTGGATGGAAGAACCGGGCTATTACGGCGCCCATGCTGCCTTTCTCGCCGCCGGTGCGAAGTTGACCCCCCTTCATGTGGACGAAAACGGATGGTCACTTGATACCCCGCCCAATCCTGCAACACGGGCGATCTATGTCACCCCGTCCTGCCATCATCCGCTTGGGGCCACGATGCGCCTCGAGCAGCGGCTTCGGCTTCTCGAAATCGCCGAGCGTTGCAATGCCTGGGTTATCGAAGACGATTATGACAGCGAGTACAGGTTCGACGGTCAGCCGATCCCGGCCATGCAGGGCACGGATCGTTCCCGCAGGGTGATCTATGTTGGCACCTTCTCGAAGATGCTGTTTCCGGCGCTGCGGATCGGCTTCATGGTTGTACCGCTTTCTCTGGTCGAACCGCTGACGCAATCGATTTGTGCTTCAGGGCACATCGCACCGCTCGTGCTGCAGGCGGCCTTGGTGGATTTCATCAATGAAGGGCATCTGGCGAAGCACCTGCGACGCATGCGCAGGCTCTATGCCTCCCGCCGCGAAGCATTTCAGGACTTGTGCAACCGCACACTATCGGACTGGCTCGATCTCGTTCCCACCCATTCCGGAATCCAGATGACCGGGGTTTTCAAGAAACCGCTTGATGACCTCTGCGTATCGGAAATAGCACACAATTCCGGCATCATGGTTTCGCCGCTGTCCATGCAGTACCGGCATGGTGACAGAAGGCATGGGCTTTTGTTCGGCTATGCCGCAACACCGGAAAGGTTGATGCAGAAGAATTTCGATCTATTGAAGCGTTCGATCGAGGACGCGTGGTCAGGGATGGTTGGCGGTATTTAAGAGTTCTACCGCCCGAGGATGGGAAGGCGGACTCGCGTGGTCGGTTTTGGAATATGAATGTTTTTAAGCTGAAGATTGGTTGCGGGGGCGTGAACGCACTGACATTTGCTAAAACTTAGACGTCACCAAAGAAGCGGATCAAACTCGTCCAGTCGGAAAAGCCATACCGCATGTCGGCAGCTAGAAATGCACCGCAAGCCGCAATGCATCCAGTATTGCGGCGTGAACCGAGCGGCTGCTGACGGCGTCGCCAATCCTGTGCAGGTCAAAGCCCGATCCAGCGCGGGCGGCCGGGGTGGCGGAGCCGGTCATCATGTCGATGGGCGTGAAGCCATCATTTGCCGAGTGCGGCCTCAGGGCATCGAAGAGATCTGCCATGGGGGTGGTACCATGTTCGATCACGACCTCGTCATGCGTCTGGAAGATCGCCTGCCCGGTGAGCAGGTGGCGCAGCATGACAAGGCGCTTTCCGTCAGACTCCTGCACCGACACCACCTCATGCTCGAGGACGACGGCGACGCCTTGCTCCGCAAAAGCCTTGCGATAGGTCAGGGCGGAATGGATCTCCATTTCCGGGGCGACCGAGGGATCGCGGGCGACAAAGGTCACGTGCCTGCCCATCCTGGCAAGCTGCACGGCAGTGGACGCGGCGGGGTGACGGCCCGTGGCATCATAGACCAGAACGTCTTGGCCGCCCTGAGCCGGATTGGCCAGAACGTCCCACGTGCTCAACGCGAGGTGCTGCCCCTGCACGGCACCCATGTCGGGAAGGCCACCGGTTGCAATGAACACCAGGTCCGGTGCCTCGGCCAGGACATCCTCGGCCTCCGCATAGCTGTTGAGCCTGACTGTGACGCCGAGCCTCTCCAGTTCCGCAACGCGCCACTCGATGATCCCGATCAGGTCGCGCCTGAGGTCGGCCTTCGCCGCGAGCACCAGCTGTCCGCCAAGCCGGTCGGCCGCTTCAAGGAGCAAGACGCGATGTCCCCGCTCCGCCAAGACCCGAGCCGCCTCAAGACCGGCTGGACCGCCGCCGACCACCACGGCCTTCCTGCCGGGGTGGGAGGACGGGGTGATCACCTGCGGCAGCCATGTTTCCCGGCTGGTCGCAGCGTTGTGGATGCAGTGCGCAGCACGGTAGAGGCAATGCGAGGCGCCGACGCAGGGGCGGATTTCGGCTTCGCGGCCCTGCCTGAGCTTGTTGACGATCTGCGGGTCTGCCATGTGCGCCCGGGTCATTCCAACCATATCGACGAGACCGGCGCTGACAGCATGCCGGGCCGTGGCAATGTCGGCAATCTTGGCAGCGTGGAACACGGGCAGATGCGTTTCTGCGCGAAAGGCACCGACCTGGCTCAGCCAGGGCCCCGCCGGTGCATTCATCCCCGGTATGTTGTAGATCAGCAGGTTCTGCCGGGTATCGAAGCGGCCGAAGATGCAGTTGAAGAAATCGACGAGGCGCTCGCGCTCCAGCATGTTTGCGACTTCAACCGCCTCGGCGAAGCCCAGTCCGTCCGGATGATCCTCGTCGATCGTATAGCGGATGCCGAGGGGATAGTCGTCCCCCACCTCGGTGCGGATGGCTTCGTAGACCATCCTCAGAAAGCGCATTCGGTTTTCCAGCGACCCGCCGAACTCGTCCGTGCGCCGGTTCACCATCGGCGAGAGGAACTGACCGATCAGGTGTCCGCCCGTCATGGCCTCGAGACCGTCGAGACCTCCGGCCTTCGCACGGCGGGCGGCGGCAGCGAAATCGCGCACGACGCGGAGAATGTCGTGCCTGTCCATTTCGCGGGCGAAGTTGCGATTATAGTCTTCGCGGGAATGCGATGGGCCGATCGCCGGAAGCCACGCGCCAACGGTCGCGTTCGCACGCCGGCCCACATGGGAAATCTGGCACATGAGTGCCGCGCCATGCCCATGGATCCTGTCGGCGAACTGGCGGAAGACGGGAATGATGTCGTCGCTGGTAAAGTCCAGTTGGCTTCCGCCCCAGCTCGTATCGGCCGAGATACGCGCGGACCCGCCGAACATGGTAAGCGCCAGCCCGCCCCTGGCCTTCTCCTCGTGATAGCGCTGATAGGCGTCCAGGGGATAGCCCCGGTCATCGAGATCGGTCTCGTGGCTGGTGCTCATGATGCGGTTGCGCAGGGTAAGGCGACCGATCTGCAGCGGCCGCAGCAGCGGATCCTTCTCCGTCTGCGCCGCTGAACCATGCGCGGAGGCGTTGCCTTGCTCGTTCATTAACCCCTCCCCTTTGCGTCCGCCAGATCATGCATGTCGGGCAAGTGCCGTCCGCATGGCGCTGACGCACTGCTTCAGCGGCGGGGTGGGATCGACATTGTATTTCCAGTTGGTCAGCTCGACGGTGAGCGCGCCGTCGTAGTGCTGCGCCCGAAGGTAGGCGACGAGGTCATCCAGATCGATCATGCCATCGCCCCAGGCGAGATGGCTGCCTCCGGCATCGGCATCGGTGAAATGCACATGCGCGATCCTGCCCGCGAGATGGGTGAAATAGTCCTCCCGCGTCTCCTTCGTCATAACCGCACCGGCAACGTCGTAAACGGCATGGAGCGCTGGGCTCGAGAGCGTGTCCATCAAGGCCCGCAATTCCTTCGCCGAACGGATGATGTTTGCAAAGGAATCCGGCAGGGTTTCCATCCACAGGTCGATCCCGAGCTTTTCCGCCCGGTCACACAGCACGCCCATGGAGTCGACGCATCGTTCCAGAGCATCCGAGGCAGGTTCGTCGCGATAGCCGCCGCCTGCAGTGACGAGAAGGGCCGGCGCATTGCATTCGGTCGCGAATTCCATGGATTCGAGGAAATAGCGCACCGATCGGTCCCGCAGCTCCCGCTCGCGGGCCGAGATGTTGATGGGATAGATGCATTGCTCCGGCGTGAAGGCCACGATGTCGAGGCCGAGTGAACGTGTCCTTGCGCCGAGTGCCCGCGCGTCCGCGAGCGTCTTGTCGCCGATGTAGAAGTGAGGAGCCGCTGCCCAGAGCTCGATCTTGGTGACGCCCGCATCGCAGACATCCGCAAGAAACCTGTCGAAGCTGTGTCGTACATAGTGGAAGTTCATCACGCTGATATCTTGTTCGCCGAGGGCCATGACAGTCTCCTTCATGGGGAAAAATTGAGAACGTTCTCTCTTAGAGATGCGGAACGGCTCCGGGCAAGGCCCGCGGTCAGCAGGTCCTGGCGGTAAACCCGAAATCCCGCTCCGTCGTGTCTATGAAGTGCTTGACCTGTGCCGCGGCGTCCGCCTCCGACCAGCCGAGATAGGGCCCGGCAATCTTTGCCGCAGTCTCCGCCATGGCCGTTCCGAGATCCGCCTCCCAGCCGACCGAAAGCCGCCGACGGAGAATATCTTCGAGGGTTCGTGCCTGCTCCTGGCGGACCGCATGTTCGACGGAGCGCTCGGTAACAACGCTCATATCCGGCGTCAGGGGTGTGGTCGGGTCGAGGGCGCGCGGGGCACCGGATGGCTCGATCCGGCGCCTGACGGCGCGGGTCAGGCGGCGCCCGGCCTCCCGATGCGTCATCAGAAGACCGCCTGTGAAGGTGAAGACGTTCGGCAGGCCGGCAGAGGTGAGATCATGTTCCCTGACCGCTGCCGATGGACCCGATCCCTCGGGTGAGAGGCTTCGCGGCCGGGCCCCGGCCCAGGAATAGAGGACCTGGTCGCGGTCCAGCGGGAGTTCCGGAAACATCCTGCCCAGTTGCATGAGGATCGCGGCAATTTCCTCCTCCGAAGCCCTGAAGCCTTCAGGTCGCCCGTCGGAAGGAGAATTCCAAGGGCCGACATAATGGAGGTCTCCCCACGGGATGAGATAGAAGGGTGCCCCTGAGTCCGTGACAGTCTCGATCCCGAAGCCCCGCATATGCGGCGGCAGACGAAGCACGATATTCGTGCCCTTTTCACCAGCATTTCTGCGGACTTGAGATGAACCGGTCATGGCCGTCACCTCGTCCACCCACACGCCCGCGCAATTGACGACCGCGCGCGTCCTGACCTGCCTCTGGCCGCCCGGCGTTTCAAGAGAGACGATCCAGCCATCGCTTTCGCGCCGGATCGCCGTTACCGGCGTATGGTTCAATGCCTCGAGGCCTATCGCCCGCGCCTTCATGATCGTATCCACGACGATGCGTTCAGGCCAGACATACTGATATTCGGTAAAGCTGATTGCACCCCTGATCGCACCCAGACCGGCAAGCCCCTCGAGGGCCGGCAGCGCACGCGCTTCCTCGGCGGTGAGGACCCGAAGATCGAGCGGCACGCGTCCGCCGTCGCTCGCGCGCATCAGGCGCGAGGCGGCATGGGCTTTCCAGCGCGGTATCGCGTTCTCGCGCGTGAGCGGCACGAGGAAAGTCACGGGCCGGACCCGCTCCGGCGACGTCTCGACGAACTCCGCCCGGCCCCGCATGGAGCGGCGCATGAGATCCAGGCACTCCAGCGCCTTCAGCGGATGGGCAAGGAAGCCGGCCAGGGAGCCACCTGCCGCAGAAAGGTAGCCGAGCCCGCAATGCTGCAGGCGGGACGTGCGGCTCGACGTGCCGCTACCATAGTCGTCGCGTTCGGCCAGGAGGGTGCGGTATCCGGCAGCCGCCAGATGTTGGCCGGCGGCGGCAGCAATGATCCCGCCACCGATGACGACGCAGTCATAGCGCCCGTCCTCCGAATCCTGCATCTCGATCTCCCGAAACGAACCTGACTGTCTGCGAATTGTGAGAACGTTCGCACTTATTCCTTCCGGTGTCAATTCCGCTTGACCTAGCCTGCAAAGTGGTAATACGTATTATAACGTCATATCGAAAGGTTCAGCCATGACTCTCCCCACTTCCTTTGACCAGGGCGTTGTCGCCGCGCTCTCTGCGTTGCCGGCCCAGTCTCTCCGCCATGTCTTCTTCGTCGCCTGCGGCGGGTCGCTGTCGATCATGCATCCGGCCAAGTTCCTGCTCGACCAGCACTCCGCCATCGCATCGGACGTTTATAATGCGGCGGAGTTCGTGGCCCGCGCGCCGCGCTCGCTCGACGGCAATTCGCTTGTCATCCTCTGCTCGATGACCGGCACAACCAAGGAAACGACTGCCGCAGCCGAGTTTGCACGGGAGCGTGGGGCGAGGACCATTGGCCTCACCGTCGAGCCCGCATCTCCGCTTGCAAGAGCCGTCGACCACGTCGTGAGCTTCGAGGCACCCTATACGACCGGCGTGCCGATCGATGCCGTCAACAGCAATTACAGCCGCATCTACCAGATCGTCATGGGCCTCGTGGCGTTGACCGGCGGGGAGGACCTCACGGAGGTCCTGATCGGCAGCCTGTCTTCTCTGCAGGGCGCAATCGACCGCGCGGACCAAACTTTCGCGCCGCTGTTCGAAGAATACGCGCCGCGCTTCGCCAAGCAAGACGTGATCTATACCATGGCCAGCGGTGCAAGCTATGGCGCGGCCTATTCCTTCGCGATCTGCGTGCTCATGGAAATGCAGTGGATCAACAGCCAGGCGATCCATGCCAACGAGTTTTTCCATGGTCCGTTCGAGGTCCTGGACAAGGACCGCTGCTTCATCCTGCTCAAGGGTCTGGACAGCACGCGTCCCCTGGAAGAGCGGGCGGAGGTCTTCCTGCATCGCTTCGGATCACCGGAGAACATCCTGGTCCTCGACGCTGCCAAGCTCGATCTGACGGGTATCGATCCGCGTTTCCAGGGCAATCTCGTGCCGCTCGTCTTCTTCGACACGCTGTGGCGTTTCGCTTATAAGATCGCGAACCTGCGCCAGCACACCATGCTGGAAGCACGGCGCTACATGAAGAAGATCAGCTACTAAGGAAGAGGCAGAGAGCGGCAGATGGGCGATGATCAACAGACACTGCCGCTCTACGAGAAGGTCCGGCGGGATATCCTGGAGGGAATCGAGAGCGGCAAATACGCCATCGGCTCCTTCCTGCCCACCGAGCCGGAACTCATGGCACTTCATGGCGTCAGCCGGATCACCCTGAGGCGCGCCATCAGCGAACTGTGCGAGGATGGGCGCCTCGAGCGCCAGCAGGGGCGAGGCACCGTGGTCATGCCACCGAAGGTGCGGCAGACGCTGGTTTCGCTGTCCGGCTTTTCCGAAACCATGGACGGCCTCGGACACAAGGCGGGGCATGTCATCCTGGCGCGACATGACAGACCCGACGCGCCCGCGATCCGCCAGGACCTCGGCGCGCAGGCGCTGATCTGCTTCGAGCGCCTGCTCCAGGACAATGGCCGGCCGATGACGCTCGAAAAACTCTGGTTCGATGCGGCACGGTTTCCGGATGTGGTCGAGCCTGTGGGTCGTGGCGAATCCTTCTTCACCGCGCTCCGCGAGAAAGCCGGCATCGTGCCTGCACATGCCGAACGGCAGATCGATGTCGGTTTCGCCAGCCCGTCCGAGCGCCTGATCCTTGGCGTTTCTGCCGCGCAGCCCGTCTATCGGATCAAGAAGATCGTGATGGATGCCGAGGGCCGTCCGCTCGCTCTCTCCCACCTCATGACGCCCAGCCACCTCGTCACCTATACCATTCGGAACTGAAGGTTTTTCCCATGCATGTTTTCGACGCTGCCGCCGTTCACAAGGCACTTCCATGGCCAAGGCTCATCGAGGCGCTCCGCAAGGCGCATGAGGGGCCCTTGCCGATTTCAGACGTCGTCCTGCAAGGCGACCCCGGCGGTGGCAAGGCTCAGTTCGTCACCCTCCCCGGCTGGGCGCCTGGCGGCCCGGTGGTGGTCAAGATGGTCGGCGTCTTCCCCGGCAATGCGGCCCTCGATCCACCGCAGCCGGCGGTGCAGGGGCTGGTCGCGCTGTTCGACGGCTCCACCGGCGCGCCGCGCCTGGTCGCCGACGGTGCGGCGATGACCGCTCGCAAGACGGCCGGCGATTCCGCGCTCGGGGCGTTCCTGCTCGCCCGCGAAGATGCCGAGCATCTGCTGATCGTTGGCGCAGGCGCGCTCGCCCCTCATTTTGCTGCCGCCCATTGCGCAGCCCGGCCATCGCTGAAGCGGGTAACAATCTGGAACCGCACGGCGGCGCGCGCCCAAGCGGTGGCGGCGCAGCTTAGGGCCGAAGGCATGGCTGTCGAGGTCAGCACCGATCTGGACGCCTCGGTTGCCGCAGCCGATATCGTCTCCTGCGTGACCATGTCCGACCATGCGCTCGTCAAGGGCGCGCTTCTACGGCCGGGCTCCCATCTCGATCTCGTCGGGGCCTATCTGCCGACGCTTCGCGAGGCGGACGACGAAGCGCTGTCGCGCGCCACGATCTTTGTCGACAGCCGCAACAACATGGAAAGTGGCGGCGACCTTTCGCAGGCGGTTGCCTCGGGTGCAATCACCTGGGATGCCGTCAAGGCCGATCTGTTCGAACTGGTTCAGGGCAGGAAGCCGGGCCGCACGACGGCGGACGAGATCACGGTCTTCAAGAACAATGGCGGCGCCCATCTCGACCTGTTCACCGCGGCTGCCCTCGCCGGAACAAAGGGCTGACGCGCATCACGCGTCCGCCAATACCCGCGCCAGGAAGGATTTCGTACGCTCATGCTGCGGCCGTGACAGAACATCGGCCGGCCTGCCCTGCTCGACGATCACGCCGCCATCCATGAAGATCAGGTGATCGGCGACATCGCGGGCAAAACCCATTTCATGGGTCACCACCACCATGGTCATGCCGTCGTCGGCGAGCTGCCGCATGACGGCGAGCACTTCGCCCACCAGCTCCGGATCGAGCGCCGAGGTCGGTTCATCGAAGAGCATGACATCGGGCTTCATGGCGAGGGAACGGGCAATGGCCGCACGCTGCTGCTGTCCGCCGGAAAGCTGGGCAGGGTAGTACTGGGCCCGCTCCTTCATGCCGACCCGGTCAAGGAGCAGCATGGCTTCGGCTTCCGCCTGCGCGCGCGGAATACGCTTGACCAGCACCGGCGCCTCGATGACGTTTTCCAGCACGGTCTTGTGGGGGAAGAGGTGGAAGCCCTGGAACACCATGCCCATGCGCTGGCGCTGGCGGGCGAGTTCGTTGAAGCTCATCTCGTACAGCCGGGACCCCTTCCACCGCACGCCGACCGGCTCCCCGTTCAGAAACACGGCGCCTCCCGACGGCTTCTCCAGATAGTTCAGGCAACGCAGCAGCGTGCTCTTTCCGGAGCCGGACGGGCCGACGATGCAGGTGACGTCGCCCCGGTTGACGGCGACGTCGATGCCGCGAAGCACCTCATGGGCGCCGAAGGCCTTGTGCAGGCGCTCGACCTTCAGGAGCGGCGCGCTGATAGCTTGGTTGTTCATTGCAGGCTCTCCTGCTGGCGCCCGAACAGGCGGAAGGCGAGAAGACCCCTTCCCTGCTTCGTCTGGCGTTTCGGTTCCGATTTGAGGCGGTGTTCCACAGTCTGCTCGACGAGCGTGAGCACGGTGGTGAGAACGAGGTACCAGATGGTGGCGACGATCAGCAGCGGCACGGTCTGGTAGGTGCGCGCATAGACCATCTGGGCGGAATAAAGCAGATCCGGCAGGGCCAGCACGGAGACCAGCGACGTAAACTTCAGCATGGAGATCGTGTCGTTGCCGATCGGCGGAATGACGATCCTCAGCGCCTGCGGCAGCACGATGCGCCGCAGCGACTGCCAGCGCGTCATGCCGAGCGTTGCCGCAGCCTCGGTCTGGCCGGTGCTCACGGCCTGGATGCCGGCGCGGATCATTTCGGCCGCATAGGCGCTTTCCGTGAAGGCAAGGCCCATAATGGCGGCGCTGAAGGGCGTAATCAGGTCGTTCGTCTGCCAGGAGATCAGCTTCGGCCCATCGAATGGAATGCCGACGGAAAGCTCCGGCAGCAGAAGCGCCAGATTATACCAGAAGATCATCTGCACGAGCGGCGGCACGCCGCGGAAGAACCAGATCCAGCCCCAGCTTGCGGCCTGGAAGACCCTGCTGTCCGACAGACGCATGACCGCCAGCACGATACCGATGACGAGACCGAGGATCATGGCAAGGAAGGTCAGAAGCAGGGTCATGCCCAGCCCCGACAGGATTGCGGGGTTGAACATGTAGTCGCCAACCACGCTCCACTGCATGTTCTTGTTCGTCACGAGGACCTGCAGGAAGACGATGGCCAGGACTGCCAGCACGATGCCGCCGACCCAATGGCCGAGCTTTGGCACGGCAATGGGCTTGACGTCGTGAATGGACGGCCGCGGTTCTTGCTGTTCAGTCATTGATATTTCCTCAGGTCTTGGGACAGGCTCCGGCCAGACCAGCGTCGACCGGAGCCTCCGTTTCAGAGGTCGGGATTCTCTTCCGTGATCAGAAGGGCCTTATCCAGCATGCCGGAATCGGCAATGCCCCATTTTTCCATGATCTTCTTGTAAGTGCCATCATCGATCATAGACTGGATCGTGTCTGCGAGAACCTTGCCAAGCGGGTCGCCCTTGCGAACGCCGATGCAGCTGTTGACCGGCGACAGCACCAGCTCGGAAATCTTCAGGTCACCTGTCTGCTTGGCCATATAGGCGAGCTTGAGCGAACCGCCGACAGTGGCATCGGCGCGATGCGAGCGCACGGCGAGTTCAGCCTGCGCCTGGGTGCCGTGGGTCTGCAGGGTGACGGGCTTGTCCTTGCATTCATTCTTGTTCAGCTTTTCCAGGAGACCGATGTCCCAGGAGCCGTTGAGAACGGCAATGGTCAATCCGCAGGCCTGGTCTGCCGTCTTGATGTCCAGCTTGCTGTCCTGCGGATAGGCGAAGGACGTGCCGATCTTGCGCTGCGCCACGAAGTCCAGCGTCTTCAGGCGCTCCTCCGTGGTGCCGAAGGAGGAAAAGCCGGCGTCGAAGCGCTTTGACTGAAGGCCCGGTATGATGGCATCGAAACTCGTGCCCTCGAAGGTGAACTTCACGCCGAGGCGCGATTCCATTTCCTTGGCGATGTCGACGCTCCAGCCCTTCAGCTGCCCATCGGCATCGGTGAATTCGTCGGGCGCCCAATCGTTGAACACGGCGGCCTTCACGCCATTATCCTTGTACGGCTGCGGCAGGGCATCGTGCAGGGCCGGGATTACCTCGGCCATGGCAGGCGCTGCCAGCATGATCGAGAAAGCGGCAGCGGTCAAAACAGATCTAATCATCAAAGCCTCCTGGTTGAACGGGCCTCACCAACCCGCGCGTCCTCGTCCCCTTTTCATGAGATTGATAGCGAGAACGTTCTCACATATGTGACATCGCTGACTGCATTCCGTCAAGCGTATAAATGCCATGCCGCAAAACTTCTGCCGGGTTGAAAATGAGAAATGATCAGCCTACAGCATGAGAGGCTGACTATTGCTCGCTGTCCTGCCTTCAGACATCCTCCGGGCGGGACCCATCAGAAAGGTATTGTCCATTGGCTGCGAAGAGCAAAGCGACGATCGCCGATGTCGCACGGGCTGCAGGCGTGTCCACGGCGACGGCGGGACGGGTTCTCGGTGGCTACGGCTATACCAGCGAAGAGAAGAAGGACCAGGTGCTGAAGGCGGCGCGCAGCCTTGGTTATCGGCCGAACGCCTTGGCGCGCAGCCTGATCACCGGTCAGACCCGAACGCTGGGCGTGGTGGCCGGCGATATCCAGAACCCCTTTTACGCTTCGGTCATCCGGGGCATTTCCAATGTGGCGGAAGCCAATGGCTTCGGCCTTCTGATCACCAACAGCGACGAGTCGCAGGCGAAGGAGGTGCATTCGGTCGAGCTTCTGGCGCAAAAGCAGGTTGACGGCCTGATCGTGACCCCGACCGATACGCGCAAGGCGCGCCATCTGCATAATCTGCGCACGTCGGGTGTTCCCCTGGTTCTGATCGACCGTGCCGTTGCGGGATTGCAGGTGGACCGCGTGGGTACGGACAATATTTCCGCCGCAGAACAGGCCGTCCGCCGGCTGATCGATGCCGGCCATCGCCGTATCGGTATCGTTGCCGAACTGGTCGAGGAGGAACAGGGAGAGCTGGCGCAGTTCATGGCCCGTGCAATCTCCGGAGACCCTGTCGACAGCGAGACGCTTTATCCCAGCTGGCAGCGGCTTCTCGGCTATATCAGGGCCCACCGGGTGGCGGGCCTGCCGATCGATCCCAGGCTCACCCTGCGGGCCGGCAGCTATTCCGCGCTTGCCGCCGAGCAGCTGGTCCCCTCGTTTCTCGACCAGCCGGACCGGCCGACCGCGCTCTTCACCACCGACGGCACCATGTCCGAAGGCACGATGCGGGCGCTAGCCGCGCTGAAGCTGCAGATCCCTTCCGACATCTCGCTGATCTGCTTCGACGATCTCGACTGGATGAGCCTGATCGATCCCGGCATCTCCACCATGTCGCAGCCGCGTCTGGCCATGGGCGAAGCCGCGACGCGCATGCTTCTGGAGCGGATCCGCGGAGAGGAAGCCCCGCCCCGCACAGTGCTCATGTCCGCTGCTCTCATCGAAAGAGGATCGGTGGCGAAGCGGTAGGGCACCCCTGCCCCGAAACATCCAGACCGCGGCATCCTTGTGAGAACGTTCGCAAAAAGCATTTGCATTTGAAACACGGCGTGGCTAAATGCGAACGTTCTCACAACTGACCAGAAAGGCTCTGCCATGCCGCGCCCCGTACGGATACTCGCCTTCGGCGACAATGTCGTCGATTGCTACCGCGACCAGAACGTCATGTATCCGGGCGGCAACTGTGTGAACCATGCGGTTTTCGCCCGGCGTGCAGGTGCTGAGACCGCCTATGCAGGTGCCGTCTGCGACGATGCGGCCGGACGCCTGATCCGCCAGTCCCTGATCGACGAAGGCGTCGACGTCTCTTTCCTGCGCATGGAGCAGGGTCAGACCGCCTATTGCGTGATCGAAAACCAGGATGGCGACCGTGTCTTCGTCGGCGCCAATCTCAGCGTGTCGATCATTGCGCCGAGAGCATCCGACCTTGCCCGGCTTCAGGATTTTGACGCGGTCCACACCGGCAGGTCCAGTCACGTCGATGCCTGGCTGCCGCATTTCAGCGGGAAGACCCGGGTCTCCTACGATTTCGCAACGATTCATGATGCGGATCGGATTGCGCAGGTTGCGCCACATTGCTTCCTGCTCGCCTTTTCCGGCGGCGGCCTGAGCCGGGACGAGGCGCTGTCGCTTGCCAGCCTCGCCCATGCGCAAGGCGCGACCTGGAGCCTTGTGACCCGTGGCCAGGAAGGGGCGCTGCTCGTCGGCCCCCGCGGCGTTCACGAAGAGCCGGCCCAACCCGTGGAAGCCATCGACACGCTCGGAGCGGGCGATACCTTCATTGCGTCCGTTCTCGTGGGACTGCTCGAGGAGCGGCAACCGCGCGAACTTCTGTCCAGAGCCGCGCAGGCGGCAGCACAGACCTGCCTCATGCGTGGTGCATTCGGGCATGGTGCGCCGATGGCCATCGATCTCTCGAACATGATGAGCCTCGAGGAAATCTACAGAACCACAAGACCTGCAGCGGTCCCCGCCGAAACGTGATTGACGACGCCCTGGCTTAGATATCCCATAGACGAGAGGGACATGCGATTGGCCGGGCAGTTTGCGCCCTTCGATGCAATTGATCTCAGAGCAGGTGCAAAAAAGAGAGCACGCGTTGCGGGTGATGATCACCGCCATCACCCGCAACGCTCTTCGCATCCAACCCTATCCTGCCTCGGCTCAAGCGAAGCGCTCGGGCCGGAAGGTCGCCAGCATGGGATGCTCGATACCCGTCGCAACCTCGCATGCAAGCAATTCGCCCACGATGAGGCCGAGCGTTGCACCGCTATGGCTGAAGGCCACGTAGTAACCGGGAATGGCCTTGAAAGCCCCAATGACGGGTTCGCCATCGCCCGGAATCGGCTTGCCGCCAACGCCGACGGAAGCCACTTCGAGATGCGGGCTGCCCTCCATCACCTTGGTTGCCTCCGCCAGAAGCTCGGCGACGACGCTATCGTCGATCTCATAGCTGCCGTCTTCCCGCACGGTCACGCCCTCGTCCGCCGCCCAGTCTGCATCTAGCGAGAAGGTGCCGCCCGGCGCGGGACGAATGGCGACGCGCGGTGTGTTGAGCACTGCGCGCAAGGGATGGGCGAGCGGCTTGGTCTGCACGAGAAGGGCGATCGGGGTGCCGTCGCCGATGACCTGCCCGCTTTCGGCAGCCATTCTCGGAACCGCCGGACCGGTCGCGAGAACGACGGCATCCGCTTTACGAAAATGCCCCTTTTCCGTTTCGGCGCCGACGGCACGTCCGCTTTCGATGACCACCCTCGCCTTGCCCTCATCTGTGACCAGGACGCCGCCGAGGGCCGCGAACTCTTCCAGGAGCATGCCGATCAGCGCCGGCAGATCGACCCAGCCTTCGCCGGGATTGAAGATCGCGCCCTGCGGTGTAATGGCGCGCGCATCGACACCGGGCGTAAGGCCCGCGACCTTCTCGGGGGAAAGCCGCAGCGCGTCATAGGCAAGCGACAGCTCGTGGCGATAGGCGGCATCGATTTCGTTGCGGTCGTTATCGGCATCCCAGGTCAGCCCGCCATCAAAGCGAAGCCATGACGCATCCGGATGCTTCGCCGCGAGCGTGCGATAACGGTCGATGCCGGCCATGCGCAGTCTGTGATAGGGCTCCGAGCGCATACGCGCCGAGTTCAGCCAGGACAGCGAACGGCCAGACGCCCCATTGGCGGGCGACCCGTCATTGAAGATCGTGACCTGGATGCCGCGTCGCGCAAGCTGCACGCCTGTGGAGACACCAAAGATGCCGGCACCGATGATAACGGCTGAAGAGATCGTATTGTCTGTCATGGAGTAGGCTTTCATGAGATTGGCACAGATTTGAAGGGGGTGAAACAGTCAGACCTCTTCCCAGCGGCCGCTTGCAGCGGAGCGGAAGAGTGCATCAATCGCCTTCATGTTGGCGATCGCATCATCCAGCCCGGTTTCGAGTGGCTTGTCGAAGAGGATGGCTTCGGCGAAGGCATCGACCTGTTCGCGATACTGGTCGACAGGCCCGATTGCGACCTCCTCGCGGCCGCCCCCTGCGAGATCGCGGCCATCGTCGAAGATTAGCGTAGTCGGTTCATCGGCCGGTGCATTGAAGGGAATGGGAATTTCAAGGCGCCCGCGTGTCCCGAGCACCGTTACCTTCTGCGTGAGGGAGAGTTGCGTGGAACAGGTGAAGGCCAGCTGCCTTCCCTCCGGGAACGCCAGCAAGCCGCTCGTCAGCCGGTCCGTCCCGAAAATGGGATCGCGGTCGATCAGCGAAATCGCTCGTACCGGTTCCGCATCGAACAGGAACCGCGCCGTATTGACGGCATAGCACCCAACGTCGAAGAGAGCGCCGCCGCCAATCTCCACCTGGTTGCGTACGTTCCCGGGATCGTCGAGATAATAGGTGAAGATCGTCTGGATGACCCCGACCGTCCCAAGTCGGCCCTCGTCGATCATCGCCCGCGCTTTCTTCCATTGCGGATGATGGCGCACCATGAAGGCCTCCGCAACCGGCAGGCCTGCTGCCTTTTGCACGGCGGCCAGTTCCCTCGCTTGTTCGGCATCCAGCGCGATCGGCTTCTCGCACAGCACGGGCTTGCCGTGCTCCAGCGACCGGATCGTCATGGGCACATGCAGGTGATTGGGCAGGGGGTTGTAGATTGCATCTATATCCGGATCGGACAGCAGATCCTCGTAGCTGCCATAGGCCTTGGCGATGCCGAATCGGGCCGCCATCTCCTTGGCCCTTACCGGATCCCGCGAGGCAATGCCTGCCACGCGCCCCAGCCGGCTGGATTGGATGGCAGGAATGACCGCCTTGGCGGCGATGCCTGCGCAACCCAGCACGCCCCATCTGATCGTTCGCGTCATGATCGTCCCTCTCCGATGCTCAAAGCACTTCCGCAAGGAAGCGCTGAAGGCGGGGGCTCTGCGGATTGTCGAAGATCGCCTCCGGCGTTCCGGTCTCCACCACGCGTCCTTCGTCCATGAAGACGACCTGGTCGGCGACCCTCCGGGCAAAGCCCATTTCATGGGTCACGACGACCATGGTCATGCCGCGGGCACCGAGCTCTGCCATGAGGTTGAGGACACCCTTGACCAGTTCGGGATCGAGCGCGCTCGTCACCTCATCGAAAAGGATGACTTCCGGCTCCATGGCAAGCGCGCGGGCAATGGCGACACGCTGCTGCTGCCCGCCGGAGAGACCGCCCGGCCGGTGATGCTGACGGCTGGCAAGGCCGACATCCGCGAGCCTTGCCTTGGCAATGCGCTCTGCCTCGGCTGCCGGCAGGCCCTTGATCTTCGTCAGCGAAAGCATCACGTTTTCCAGCGCCGTGTGGTCCGGGAAGAGATTGAAGTGCTGGAAAACCATGCCGACCCGGCGCCGCAGCGTTTCCGGCTTCATGCCGAGGATGCTTTCGCCGTCCAGCAGAATGTCGCCGCTCTTCGGCTCGACGAGGCGGTTGAGCCCACGCAACAGGGTCGACTTGCCGGAGCCGGATGGACCGATAATGCAGGTAACGCTGCCCGGCCTGACCGAAAGATCGACACCCTTCAGCACGTCGAGGCTGCCATAGGCCATGCCGAGGCTCCGGACATCCAGGCCTCCGCCCTTGAAGGACACATCAGTAGCCCGGGCTGCGCCATCGAGTTCGCTGACCTCCTCAAGCCCGCTGGTAATGACCGAGGGCCGCTGCTTGCCGATCCTCAGGCGGTTGTCGATCATGTTGACGACATGGGTCAGCGGAACGGTGACGACGAGATAGAAGACGCCCGCCAGCAGGAGCGGTGAAAGATTGCCGGTCACCACCGCCTGGTCCTGCCCGACGCGGAAGATCTCGCGTTCCGATGCCAGAAGACCGAGAAAGTAAACCAGGCTCGAATCTTTCACATTGCCAATGAACTGATTGACCAGGGCCGGCAGCACCCGGCGCACGCCCTGCGGCACGACGATGAGGCGCATGCCCTGACCATAGCTCATCGACAGCGCCCGGCAGGCCTCCATCTGGCCGCGGTCGACGCTCTGGATGCCGGACCTGAAAATTTCGCCGATATAGGCACCGGCAATCAGGCTGAGCGCCATGATACCGAGCGGATAAGGCGAAGGCCCGAAGAGTTCGCGGCCGATGCGGGCGAACCCCTGACCGATCAGGAGAATGGTGACGATGGCCGGCAGACCACGGAAGATATCGGTGTAAAAGCGGGCGGGAATGCGCAGCCAGGGCGAGCGCGAAATGCCCATGATGGCGAGGATCATGCCTATGACAACGCCCAGCACCGTCGAGGTGGCCGCCAGGATCAGCGTATTCTTCAGGCCGACCGTGATCATGGTCGGCAGCACTTCGGCCATGGCATTCCAGTCGAGGAAGCTGCGGCGCAGGTTTTCAAACCAGTTCATCAGGATATCCCGCGAAAGAAAGGCCGGCCCGACCGGCAAGGGCCGGACCGGGAGGTGGCATCACTGCTTGGGAAGATAAGCCTGCGGCATTGGCGTGCCGGGGAACCACTTTTCGTGCAGCTTTTTCCAGGTTCCGTCCTGCATGGCCTCTTTGAGGCCCTTGTTGAGCGCTTCCCGCAGGGCATCGTTGCCCTTGCGGACCACGAAGCCGGCCGGCGCATCGAAGCTTGGAATATTGACCGCGATCTTCAGCGCCGGGTAGCGGGTGGAATAGTCCTTCGCCGCCTCGAAATCGAGGAAATGCGCATCGACCGTGCCGTTGTTGAGCGCGGAAACGGCAGAGTTGTTGTCCGGGAACTTTACGAGATCGGTGCCGGTGAAGTTCTTCTCCGCATAGATCTCCTGAAGCGTGCCCTGGACGACGCCGAGACGCTTGTCCTTGAGGCCTGTGGCGTCCTTGATGGCGGCCTCAGGCGTAAGCACGCTCAGGAAGCCCGCGAGATAACCGTCGGAGAAATCGACGGTCTCCTTGCGCTTGTCCGTCGTGCCGATCGCAGCTGCGGCGACATCGAAGCGGCCATTGGCGACCGACGGCATCAGGGCCGAGAATTCCTGCCCGGTGAAGACAACCTGATCCTTCTCGAAGCCCAGACGTTTTGCGACATCAAGGAAAAGCTCGATGTCAAAACCGGCAAAGTTGCCGTCAGCCGTGGTGAAGGCATAGGGCTTTGCATCGCCCATCGTACCCACACTGATTGTATTCGGATCGATGAGGCCAAGTGCATTGTCGGCAAGTGCCGGGCTGGCCACGCCTGCAAGGACGCCGAACGTCACGGCAATGGTGTTGCTGCGGAGCTTGGCGAAGGGGGAAGTGAATGCTTTCATAAATCGCATGGCTGTCTCCTCTGGTGTCGTTCTCTGCGATGTTTTTTACGGGCGCACGGGTCCCATCCGGACGGCAGAGATCCTCTACCGACCAGCCCATGCAATTCGCATAAGGAAGTCTTTTTGTAAGTCGTTGATACCGGTCTCAATTTTAAAGAGACCGGTCTCAATGTCATTTGACGATTGTTAGCTTCGCATTTGCCAGCCGTCAAGTTCTCTTGTAAGGCTAGTGTTTATGGACAAGAGCTCAAATAAAGCGAATTCAGTTACCGTGGCCGATGTCGCGCGCAAGGCAGGCGTCTCCAAGGCAACGGCGGCGCGCGTGCTCGGGGGCTACGGTATCGTCAGCGATCGGGTGCGCGAAGCCGTCACCACCGCGGCGCGCCTCCTCGAATACCGGACGAACGAGCTGGCCCGCAGCATGACGACGGGCCGCTCCGGCTCGATCGGGGTCGTGGTCGGGGATATAGAAAATCCGTTCTTCAGCCTTGCGGTGCGCGGGATCACGGACATCGTCCGCAAGGCCGGTTTTACGGTCATCCTCATCAATTCCGGCGAGGACATCGACACGGAAAGGGCGGCTGTCCGTACGCTGCTTTCCAAGCGGGTCGATGGTCTCATTATTTCGCCGGCCAAGGACAATGATGTGGAGCACCTGCAGGAGGCTACCCGCTCCGGGCTGCCGCTTGTCCTGCTCGACCGGGGAAGCGAGGCGCTCGACGTCGATACGGTCATCGCCGACGACCGCCACGCCGCCGAAAACGTCACGCGCAAGCTGATTCGGTTGGGTCACCGCCACATTGCTTATGTCACTGCCTGCGACACGCCGGACCATCGCTTCCATACGGTGGAGGATATCAATACCGGTTCGGTACGGCGGCGAATTGCGGGCTTTCTTGGCGTCTGCGCAGAAGCTGGCCTGAGCGGCATGGAGCGGTGGGTGAGGGTTGGTGCGGTGAATCCCGAACAGACCCGCCGCATCGTTACCGACATGCTGCAGTCGCCGCAGCGTCCGACGGCGATCATCGCATCGGACAGCATGATCGCGCTCGAGATCTTCAAGGTTCACCGTCAGTTGGGGCTGAGCATTCCTGACGATGTCTCGCTTGTCTCATTCCACGATGCCGACTGGACGTCCGTAACCTCTCCGCCCATCACCGTCGTGCGACAGCCGGTCTACAATCTCGGCGCAACAGCGGCAAAACTACTGGTCGAGCGCCTGAATGACGCAGGGCAAACGGCGAGGAAGGTCGTGCTTAGGACCGAGGTCGTTGAACGAGCGTCTATACGAGAGGCGGAAAGACCTTGATGCAGTCGTTGAGATCCCAGACTCCGGCTATTTTCAGGGCTCATGGCGAAGCTGCCAGATTAGACATGCCGGACAAGCACCTGGGGTAAAACGATCAGCCGATATCGGCCCGGCCTGTGACGGCGTCACCGCACCAAGGCGGAACAAACGATGATGTTGCGCTTGACCAGTTCACGGCCAATTTCAGGATGATGAACATGCAAAAAGCCCCGCCGGTTGGGACTTGGCGGGGCTTTATGTATTGTGTTTAGATTTGGTTGCGGGGGCAGGATTTGAACCTGCGGCCTTCAGGTTATGAGCCTGACGAG
>CAMFIE010000021.1 GCA_945952315.1 uncultured Rhizobium sp.
CGATCGGGCTGACATTCTCATCGCCGAACAGCAGTGCCCGAACCTTCACATTGCCGGTGAAGAAATCCGACCGCTCCAGCACCTGATCCGGAAGAACCGTTACCGGAGCTTCTGTTCCGAAGGTGAGTTCGAACAGAACCTTTGCTGCCGCTGTGGGCAGAACCACATCGGCGCGGATGATCGCATCCGAGCAATCCACCACAGCGAAAGTGCCAAGATCGACAACACGGGTGGCCGGATTGAACTTGGCGAAGTTCACCCGGAAGGTGATATCGCTGTCCTGATGAACCGTCCACGAAATCGCGTTCGAAGACGAGAACCGGGTTCCAACCGTGTAAGGCTGGGCCGCAATCCACTTCTGCGCAACAGCATCGAAATCACCACGGTTCGCCACGCTGATGGCATGCACCGCATCATCGGTAAGGGCGACAAATGCATACATGCGGTCAGGCTGCAGATAGACCGGCACCGGGAAGGTGAACTTGGTCCATGAATTCGTGACCACTGTATGCATATCGACTTCCGCTTGCGCCAGAACCTGGCGCGTCGGGAAGCCGTTATCCATTTCCACGATTTCCAAGATCACCGGCTTATTGCGGTTACCGATGGCGCAGAACTGAAGGTCAATGCTGCTGACATGGTGGCCGGACAACAGCACGAATGACTGCGCCTGCGGGTCAGAATTGCGGGCTGTATTCGTCGTGAACCGCTGGATCGAGAGCACGTTCCGAAGCGTCGTCGTTTCCAGCTTGCCCTGACCGGTAAAAGTCGCCGAAGCAATGGTGCCGCTTGCCGTGGTTGCCTTCAGAAGCTTCGTTCCGGACGAGATATTGGCCGGGATGGTGAAGCTGCCTGAAATGACACCAGAACCGCTGGCAACAAGGCCGGGCGGCATGACATCGACACCATCGAACGTCAGAGCCGTGAGCGCTTCCCCGGCTCCCAGATCGCTGATCACGAAGTTGATCGATGTCTGGCGAAGGAAGCTTTCGTTGGTCGTCGCAACGGTCTGGATGGTGGTTGAGGTAGTACGCTCGGAGTTGCCGGAGCCGAACACGCGGGTCTGGGCCGAGAGCCAGATGGTTTCCCGGTCCGTCCAGAAGTCCTGTGCCGGCGAGATCGTCATTCGTGCAGGCGGCGGAGTGAAGGACTGATACGGATTGATCTTCTCACAAGCGGACTTCGCATCCTGGGCGACACCAGTCACTTCAGAATAGAACAGGGTCAGCACACCAGATGCAGTGATCTTGATGAAGCTTGGAGTGATCGGGATCTGGAATGACCCATCGAATACCGCGCCGTTCTGTGTCGCGCCTGCATCGCGGAAGCTGTCATCCAGCAGCGGATCGCTGAAGATGCCGGTCCGGGCGGCCGGTGCCCGTGAGTTGATACTGATCGCCTGCTTCTGCAGGGATACCTCGTTAAAGAGGTCGATCAGATTGTTATACATCCGGTGGATCTGCGAAAAGTGGTATGATCTGGTCGTTTCGGAGTCATCGGTAACCGGCGTTCCGTACCAATTATTCTTCACGATTGCGAGCATCAACAGCGACTCCGGGATTACCGGAGCTTGTGGGTTTTGGACTGCCGATACGCCCTTCAGATAGACGATCCCACCCTTGTCGTTGATGCAAATCGCATCCGTGCGGGGAAGCTTGCTCGTGTAGCTGATGAACACCGGCTTGTTGTTGACGCCACCAGACACAGAGATCGTGGTATTGGTGAAGCTGGTCGGCGTCACCACGGCGAGATACTGGTAGGTGACCTGGTAGCTTGAGCCGGAAGCAGGTTCCGGGCCTGCGGGGGACCAGTCAACGGCATCACCGGTTTTCAGATAGCTGGTCGTGGCAACATAAGTCGTACCGCCCTGCACCACAGAAATGATTTCCGTGGTCGAGCTATCCGGAAGGGTATCGGCACTTCCGGTCACACCCTTCGTCAGGGTCACCGTCTTCTGCTTGGTAATGACCACGGATGAAATGGCGGCGATCGGCGGGCGGCGCACGGTCAGCGTGGCGCTACCGCTCACACCGACATAGGTGGTTGGTTCGGAGACGATAGTGCCAAGATCAGGCTGTTCAATTTCCTCATGGCGCGATGCGGTAGGCCGCTGGATTTTGGCGCCAAGGATATTGGCTGTTCCTTCCGCGATCGAGAACACCTGCTTGCCGGAGGACAGCCCGAGAGGGATCACCGTGCAGCCGCGGACAACATAGTTCCCATGGGCATCACTGTCCCCAATCCGGATCTGCTGCTGGACACCCGAGAGCGTAGGTGGGGCATCCTGCGATACGATGACGCCATCGAGCAGGGTGACATAGGCATAGAACTGCCCTGCCCCACCATCCGTTGCGAAAGCCCACGCATAGGTCTTGACCAGTCGGACAGCGCCAGGCTCGCCATAGCTCTTCTCGGCGGCAGGTTCCAGACCAAGATAGAGCGGGTCATCATCCGCTGTGATAACGGTCGAAGTCTCGCGGACGCCGATCTGCACAAGGCCAGTCATCGGGACAGAAGTCAGAGTGCGCGCCGGGATAGAACGCGGCGATCCGTCGATAAAAAGCTGCCCAGCGGAGATAAAGACCGTGCCGGCGCCGACATTGACATTGAGATCACCACCAGCAAGACGGTCGCCATCACGGGCGATCAGATTGGCAACAGCCTTGCGCTTTTCGGCCTCGATCGAGAAGCTTTCGTTGATATCGGCGGCTTGCGAGAAGAATGTCTCACCGTAATAGAGGCGCTCGTTGTCAGGGCGCAGCTTATGACGGTCGTGAATCGTCGCTAGGTCCGGCCGTGCAACCGGATCAAAAACGTTGGTCGTCGTCATTTTACCCTCAGATGGTGAGATCGATGGTCACGAACTGTCGGACCGTCTTCTGAAATTTGATGTTCAACGCCACCTCGCCGACCTTCGTCATGCCAGATGGGAACGCGGCATTTTCCGGGGCCAGCCATTGCCGAGCCACAGGAACGCCGGTCGCCTCGCACCTGAAGATGAGAGACGCCTTTACCGCTGTTTTTCCATAGCCATCACCGAAGCCGGTTCTGACGACATACCGGATGGTTGCCGTCGTCGTGTTACCGGGCGCAGTGATATCGACTGGAGTGCGAACGACACGGGCATAGCCGATGACTGCATTTGCGCTGTCGTAGAACGCGACATAGGTCACCTTCTGGGCAAGCACCCAAGCCTTCACTTTGGCGGCATTGCTGATGCCATTCCATGTCAAGCCTGGGGCATTCCACGTAAGCCCGGACTCCCATGTGATGGCTTGTCCGGCAGAGAAGTTGACACCGGCGGCGATGCGCTCCGCATTTGTTGCCGTGATGGAACCGGAGGTCTCCTTGCCGTGGCTCCACTTCGTCTTTCCACCGATGCGCACACCGGAACTATCGCCAATGATGGCTTCGCCCCAGCGATGCTCTCCAAATTCAAGGCCGGGAACATCATAGCCGTGATGGCCGCGCCAGAAGAATGAACGGGCAGGATCTGAAATCCCGGCCAGATATTCTGCATCCATCAGACGTGCGGTCTCATCGTCGCCGGGCAGCTCGCCCATGGCGATCTGATAGAGATGCCAGCGTCGGCGATACGGATTCTTGTCATCGATGGTGATGGCGTCATAGCCGATCCAACCAAGAGCGCTGACAACCGCCTGCGCCGTTCCCCGGATCTTCTGCCATGCACGGCCGATGTCGATAAGATCCTCGGCAGTGCCGAAGAACTTGGATACCGGACCCAATCCATATTCAACGATCAGGCTTGGCGCGACGGTTGCATTCAGCGGTCGGGCATACTTCAGGCCGCGGATTTCGTCCACGCCGGCATGCATGTCAGCCGGGATACGGTTCGCTTCCTCGATCGACCGTTCGAAATCGGTGCTGTTGGCCGGGAGGACGGAAACGAAGGTCACCGGGAAACTCCCATGTAGGTCAAGGCGACTGTCCCGAGTGCAACGGCGCCATGATCATCAATGACGACGTTTCCAGTCGGCGAAGTGATCGCCACCTTGGACACACCAGGAACGGAAAGTCGCGAGATCAGCCACGACAGATTGAGATCGAATCCAAGCCCGCCTTCCGTCGAGTGTGCAGCGCGCAGGACGGACTCAAGGCCTGAGAAAACTGACATCGGGGTATCAGGCAGAAGCCAGATCTGGGCAGAAATATTGACTGTCGTCTTCACTGCTGCAGTGACAGACAGGATATCGTTGATCACCTTCACCCCGACGGCGTTCAGTGCAGATGAAACCGCCGTAAGCAGCGCTCCGGACGGCGTCCCATCACCGATGCGGGAGAGAACAGCAACCTCGATCTGAGGGCCAAGGCCGGGCCGGAAAACAGCTACATCGCGGACATCCACAGAAGCGGATCTGGCATGGAACTTATACCATTCCTCCGGCCCGCCGCATGACTTCGCCTGATCGGCAAGGATGATGCGCTCCCGTAACCAAGCATCTGTTTCGCCGACGAGACGAGTGACGCCATGATCGGCGGCGACATGATCAAGATCAGCACTTGCCGCATAGCGAAGCAGGTTTGCCCGGGCGGCATCGTTCACCCGCGCCCGCAACCGCAGTTCATCGTAGGAGGCTTCCTGCAGCAGGATCATCGCAGGGTCTGTTTCCAGCATCTGGACGTCGTATTGAGGCAGGTTTAGGCCTGGATTTGCTGTGCGCACGGCTTCCCAGAGCGACTTGAATTCGGTGACGCGCCGAGACAGGATTGCCTCGTAATCCAGCGTTTCAACAACCAGAGGCGTCGGGAGCGTAGATAGATCGATCATCAGTTCCCAGCCTTCAAGGTGATGGTCTTGCCATTGCGGGATACGAAGGCTTTTGCCTGCACCCAATCGAGGTGAGCATAGGGGCGATACCGCCCATAAACTGCGAAGTCGGTGAAACCGGACTCTTTCATGCCGATGACCTCAAAATGCGTGATCTTGAAGCGTGGCTCGAACAGTTCCGCCAGCATGTAGACGATATTGAACCAGATCAGGACGGTAGCCTCTGTCTGGTTCTCACCCAGGAGTTTAAGGCCGGGATTACCAAACCACTCCCGCATCACACGCTGGCCCTGCGGTGTGGAGAAAATCTTCGACAGGGACTGCAGCACCTCCGGGAAGCCGGAAAGCGCCTCCCCGGTTTGCTCATTGATCCCCGTCATCAGATTATTCCTTGGCGGCCTTTACCAGCTTATCGGCCGGAGCGCGCTTGATGTGCCCGATGCGAAGGGCATGCTCGGCCTGCGCTTCGGAAAGCGTGATGGTCTCACCAGCGCCCGGATTGGCGATGCCCGCCACTTCCTTGCCGGCTTCCTCGGTAACGATGAATTCGGACATTCTCAGCTCCTGTTATCGTCTCGGCGGGCCGGAATAATCCGAGCCGCGGAAAACTTCGCCGTGATCATGGTTTTTGCCGATGGACACTTCGTCATGGAAGATGTCGCCACCGGTCTGCTTCAGCCCAGCCGCTGTAAACTCATAGGTCACCCCGCCAACCTTGGCGGTAATAGCGCTATCGGTGATGAAGACTTCGACGCCGCCGAAAACCATCTTGTGGATGTTCGGATCATCCAATGGCGCCTGGTTATCATCTGTCCAGTGATGGGGATGCGCCGACGCCTGCCGGATATCACCACTCTCCGATCGCAGCGCGACTGCTTCTCCGATCGAAGGCATGCTGTGCAGCTTCAGCGCCCCTGCCCGCTGGGCCACCGGAACCCACGGAGACTTCACCGGCTGCCCGTCCTCATCGGTTCCGATCTCGATACGGATCTTCGAACCTTGGATATCGGTCACCTTGCCTCGCCACTCCATTCCGGCGAGGCGGCGTTCATGCTCCATCACCCTGGAAAGGATGGAGCGAAGCAAGGTGACGCTCATGGGCCGTTACCAATCGGCCCAGATTGACCGGAGACGGTTCCGGACGTGAGCGGCGGTATAGACCCGTCGGGCATGGTCACACCAGCGTACGGGCCAAGCCCTGTGGCTGCCATGCCGGCATCAGTGAGCGCGAAGTTATCGCGGAACATCTTCCAGTCCGGGATACCGGATGGTGTCAAAATCAGCGCCCGGAAGAGACCGGCAAGTTTTTCACCTTCGGCTGTTGCGCCAAGAGCATCAAACAGCAGATTCCATGCAACGGTAACCGGGCCGCCGAAATCAGGATCCGGGATCGCCTCGACGGTGAAGCCGATCTCAGCCGTCGGTATCTTTACCCCGTTCTCGATTTCGATCAGGACATAGCGGACTTCACGCTGCTCGATCTTGGTCACGAATTTCCGCCATGCCGCTGACCATGCCCCATTCTCGGCATGGAATGCAGCATCGATCTGCCGGGCCATGACATTCAGTGTCAATCCTGCCTTTTCGGTGTCCAGCGAGACCTCAACAATGGAGCTGCCGTCATCCAAGGTCTTCGTCAGAACACCAGGAGCGCAGTAGGCAAAGATCTTCAGTTCGACTTTGGTGCAGATGCCCTGTGTTGCACGGCCATCGACCTTGAAATTCGTGCTTTCGGCATAGACGGCGACAACTGGTGCCGCTTCGCGGCCATCCTGCATGATTTCACCGATCGGATCGACCGGCTGAAGCAAGACATCGTCTCCGGCCCATGTCTTCCCAGCGATCAGGGCCTGCGCGATGACGCAAACCGCCTGTGCAACAAGGCTCATTGGGCTTTCTCACAGATGCAGACAATCCGCCCAATCCCATCGTCTTCAGGCGGTCTGGTTACCCGCAGCATGGGAATGGATGGGTTGTTCACGGCTTCAATTCTATCGCCCTGCGCCGGCCAGAGGCTTTTGTCAGCGAAGAGGCGCTTGTTGATGGATACGTGGTAGCGATCGGCACCGACCTGCGGCTGGAAACCATCATAGTTCCCTTCGTCCTGCGGGCGGGCCAGCACCGGGTTTTTGTCGAACACGGCGGTTACCAGCGTCGTCGGACGAGAACTGTCCGCAGACCCCGCAAAATACTGGTTTTTCGACTGCCGAAGAATACGGGCTTGCTCCCCGTAGACCCCATCGACAGCGTTCGAAACCAGTGTTTCGATGTCCGCGAACAGTGATGTCATGGCATATCCGCCTTGTGGCCTTACGCGCCGCGCTTGCCGCGCAGCAGCACCTTCGGGCGGGTGCAGTAATGCAAGGCGTTGGTCTGGTATTCCAGATTGACACCCTTGCTGTTCGGCATCACCCACTGCTTGGCATAGAGGCGCTGGCCGGGCCGGTTCACGGTCTCGATATAGTCGGCCGGCGAATACACCGTCTTGAAGATGCCAGGCGTTCCGGTGGGGAACAGAATGCACTTATCGGGATCGACCCCCACACTCTGGCCAGAGCGGTAGTTCACCCACATGATGTCGCCGAATTCGAACATGCCGAAGGTGCCATCTGCGCCATTATTGACGTAGGCCGTGCGCAGCGTCTTCGCTTCCTGGGTGCCCTTGTAGGTATCACGGACCTCCTTGTGAGCGATGAGATCATCGAAGAAGGTATCGCCGCAAAGCGCCATGATGCCGGAGAAGGGAATACCGTCCAGCTGTTCGGCCATCTTGCGGAAAACGCCGGCACAGCGCTTACGGAGGACACCTTCAGCAGGGCTTGCTGCTGCCAGGTCGAAAGCAAGTTCGGCCGGAAGCGTTTCACCCATTTCGGAGGCATAGTCGAAGATCACGGAACCATCGGCATCCAGCAGCTGACCCTTGGTCAGAACCGAGAGACGGTGAAATTCTTCGGTGAGGGCGAAGCTTTGCGAGATCTCAGCGCCACGATCGGCAATCTTTGCCTGGAAGGTTTCCACAGCGTAGGCATCACCGAATGCACGTGCTGCCTGCACCTCATCCGCATAGATGGCATCATCTACCTGGAAGTGAGGGACGGAAAGCTTCCGCATGGAGCGCTGTTTTTTGCCGAAGGTGGTGCCGGGACCGCCGCGGGGAGACGACGGGATCAGGAAGACGTTGCCGGCCTTGTCCTTCTCGATCGCCACATCGAGCGTGGAAATGTTCTGAACCTGGAACAGGTTCAGAGAGCCGACAAAGCTCGGGATGAACTTGATATCCCGCATGGCCGTCGTCAGGGTGGTGGTCGAAAAGGCGTCCTGATTGAAAATATCGAGGATGCTATCCATCGTTCGTTCTCCAGTCTTTCGCCGTTAGAAACGGACGATGATGTTGCGGGACGCGAGCGCCTGAACGGCGTCCGCTTTCTGGGTGGCCGTGATGCCGTCCGGCCAGGCGATGCAGTTGCCGTTCAGCTCGCACATGCGGGTGAGAACTGCGGTTTTCTTGGTCGCGGTTCCGTCGGTGGTAACAGCATAGATGCTGTAGGCGGCCGGGATCTCCGAGCCATCGGTGCCTGCCGGGTTATAGGCCACATACTGAGTGTCCTCGGCATCGGCAGCCACGGAGATGGTGAAGGTGTCACCGGCGATGAAGTCCGTTGCACCATCGGCGATGGTGAACTTCACTTCTTTGTTGAAGGCGGTGCCAACAACACCGGTACCGATGGACTTGCCGGACGGATCGCGCACTTCGAAGGTGCCGCCGTTGGCCGCCGGCTCGATGAAGACGACCTTGTAGTCGCCGTCCTTTGCCTTGGAGCTGATGGCCGGGTTTGCCAGCGTCAGGATACCATTACCGGTGCCCGCATAGGACTGTGTGACAACGGCACCGGCAACAACGGTCATCGCTGCCAGCAGTGCATTTGCGGCGATGCTCTGGGAGATCGCAATAACGACGTTCTCACGCGAAATTGCGCGAGCGCCTTCGGACATCACGGCTTCACCGGCGCGAGCATTCTCGTACAAAACAGTCATGTTCTGTTCTCCTTACTTCACGCCGATTGAGGCGTTTGCGTTCTTGACGGCCTTCGACCAGCCATCAGCTACGCTGTTGTTGGGATTGGTGGCGCCCGGCTGGCCGAGCCCGAGCGCGCCGGACTGAGCTTTATGCTGCTCATAGGACTGAGAGGCATTCGGCTGGGTCTGCGCGGCTGGCTGCTGCGGCTGGGTGCTGGGGGCTTCGGCCGCCTTCGGCATTTCTGCCTTGGCGATGTCCAGGATCTTCGCGGCATCAGCACCGGAAATCTGGGTGTCGAAGGCCAAGTGAGCGGCGAGGTTCGGCAGCGCCTTGCCAGCATCACTGGATACGATCGCCTTGATGCGGCTCTGCGCATCAGAGCGTGCCTGTGCCGCGATTTCTTCTGCGGACGGGCCGGTGGTCTGTTCGGTCATGACAAAAGTCCCTTTCGAACGGTTGGGAAAGCGGGCCATTCCGCCCTTGTGAAGAGACGCCAGCACGGCTTCGAAAGAACCGACTTCATCGGCCATTCCTGCTGCCACTGCATTTGCCCCGATTTTGACGCCTCCGGCGCCAAACTTGGTCACGACGTCTTCTGCTGAGACGCCGCGGAATTTCGCCACGGCTGAAACGAAGACCTGTGCAAGATCATCGACCATGGTCTGGATCTGGCTGCGGCCGGCGTCGGTGTTGACGTCCGGGCGCTTGCCTGGAGACTGCGAAGATACGAATTCGATCGTACGGACACCGCGCCGCTCTTCAGCTGCGGTCCGGTCCTGGACCCCGAGGACAACACCGATTGAACCGAGAACTGCGAGATCCGAAACGACCACGCGCTCGGCGGCCGATGCGATCCAGTAACCGCCGGAAGCCGCCATGCCGCTGACAAAAGCCGTAATCGGCTTCACCCCACGGGCGGCATAGATCGCGTTGGCAAGCTCATCGCAGCCATTGGCTTCACCCCCGGGGGAATCCACCATCAGGGCGATGGAATGGATTGCCGGATCATCGAGCGCGGCCTGCAGGTCACGGCGCAGGATCTCGTAGGATGTGGCGCCGCACAGTTCGACCATCAGATTGGCGCGCTTGAACAGCGGACCCTCTACCTTCATGATGCCGACGCCATCACGGATAACGAGGCGCTCACCGCGTTGGGCCGACCTTGCCCGGTAAGCCTCGAGGGCCTGCGGAGATAGATCGCCGTCGCCATTGAGAATCGCCTTGTATTCCTCGGCGCGCTCCTTCAGCAGTGCCCAGGGCTGGGACACCACGACATCAAGAAATTTCATGGATGTTCTCCTATCAGGCGATCCGAGAGCCAGCCGTGATGGCGAAACGTGACGGCGCCCGGCCGCTTTTGGCGGCACATTCGCTTTCCAGCTGGGCGATCAGCTGCCCCAGAGCCACCAGATCCGGCTTCGACATTTCGACAGTCCGATCCCGGAAAGTGACGCGCTGAATTCCGCCCTCGATGCGCAATTTCATGTATGCCGGGCGGATTGCCTGCAGCGCAGCGCAGGGGTCATACTGCTCGCCGCCGAAGAGGGCATCATAGTCAATTGCCATCGGCTTCCTCTCCAATTTCGGCGGCCAATTCCGCATCCGTTTCGGATTCCGCTGCGATCTCCGCATCCGGATCATCAAAAGAGACGTTGCTGACCTGCTGCTGCGGATCTTGGCCCGCGCTTTGGTTCTTCGCCGACATAATCGCCGGGTTTTCCTGCCAAGGTTTTGGCAGCCCAAGCTCTTCGGCGAGCCGGTTTTCTTCTGCACGCTGGCGGAAATCGTCTTCCCAATCCCGGCCATAGGATGAGGCGATTTCAAGGTGGGTAGTGGCACCCATGTCCTTCAGAACCTGATGCGAACGGGCCGCCTTGAAGTCATCGGCCTGCGGCTGCGCCGGACCGGCCCATTCAGCGCGGCAAGCTGCTTCCCTATTTGCCAAAAAGGCATTGTAGCCTCCGGGGAACTTGATGCGGCCGGTGAAAATCGCTTCATCAAGCCAAGCTTCGAACACCGACTGGCAAAATGGGACGATGATGTTATTCCGGCGGCGCAGCACATTGATCCACTCAACGGCGCCGGCCATACGGATCGATGAATAGGTGGCGCCGCGGTAATCGCCCGTGGCCGACTCATAGGTCACCCCGGAACCGGCTGCGATTTCCCGCATCAGCCATCCCATGAAGGAATCGAACTGCTGCGCCGGCGTCTTCGCCTCATTGAAGATCAGCTCGTCGCCGGGGAAGAGGTGAGCGATGCGGCCATGCTGGGTCAGATCCAGCTTGGCGCCATCGTACCACTGGCCTTTTGCCTCGCCATACTGCTCGATACTCAGAACACCCATATCGCCTTGCGTCATCAGCCCTTCGAAGCCGGCAAGACCCTGTATGTTTGTCTTCATCGTCGCGGCGAAGATGGTCTGGATAAGCGCAGATGTCAGCGTTGCATCGGCGAACTGGTCAACCTGACGGACAACCTTCAGGATGGAGGCCATCGGTGAGATGCCTCGGGTAACTCCAATCGAAGCATCGAAGATATGGAGCACATTCGGGCTTCCATCAGCATCGAATGCCGGTATCTCGACATCACCCCAGCCGAGTACGGCATCCTTCCGCTTGATCATATATGCGAGCGGCCGGCCCCAATCACGATCGCATTTCACGCCCTGGATGATGTTCTGGGTATCATCATTAACCTGCGAAAGCCGGGATGGCGGAAGAATCGATACCTTGCTGAGATAGGTTGCCCCGGGGAGCCGAACCTTTGGTGTCAGCGCAAGAACTTCTCCATAGCACTTGTAGGATGCATACGCCGCCTGTTGCATCTTGCCGAACGTCATCCGCCCGCCCGCGTCGATCTCAAGCGGGCGCCGACAATACGACCGGAAGCCGGTTTCAATCGCACGGGCAAGAGCACTTGCTTCCTTCGCAGAGATGCCAAGGGCTTCGGCATCGGGACGGGAGGAAAGCCGCAGACCGGAACCGACGACAGATCCTGTTTCCGTCTCAACAACCTTCGTCAGGAAGCCGGAGTTCTGGACGCCCTCTACCGAGCGCGCCGCAGCCTTCTCCCAATCCTTCTGGACATCGTCCTGGTGCTCACGCAGCCGCGGGTTCCAAGACACCATAAGCGGGTTTCGACCACCCTGGAAATAGGCGGCCTGACCACTTCCCGCTTTTACGCGGTAGCGCGGCTTTTCGGCAGCTTCGGTCATCTCTTACCCGTGAAGTTTGGATGCGATTCCCTTCAGATCGAGCTTCTTCTTCGCCCGGCTCTTCAGTTCTTCGTATCGTTTCTCGAAATCGAATTTGCAGACGCCCTTGATCGCGATTGCATAGCAAAGGGTATCCAGCGCTTCAGCGCGCCGCTTCCCGATGCGATCGAACCCGATGTAAGGCCGTCCAGCCTTGTATTTTCTGACCCGCCGTTCGGCCGTCAGCTGCAGCATGTAATCTGCATCAAGCGTATTGGAGAGACGGATGGCCTGGGCCACGTCCTTCCCCTTTGGCAGCACGGTAACGATGTCCGTCTTCACGCCATCCACACCGACGATGTAGAGAGGCGCGGTGCGGTTGCGTCTCCGCTTTTTGCTGACCTCGATCATCTTGCGAGGACCGTCATCGCCCTTCACAGCAAAGATCTTCATGTGCTGCACTTCTTCGCAGAAGTCATAGACCCGCTGCGTCCAGTGACCGCCGCTGTCCACCCCGGCCGCCTCGATCGCGATTTCGCCGCCAAGCGGATGCCGCCATACCGTCGAGAGAACGGATCTGACTTCATCCCATGTGCTGTCGAAGGTCGGAGACCCATAGACGACGTGATGACCGAGGATATATCGGCTCTCAGGGCTATGCCCGAGAAACGTAATCTCGATGCGATCGGTGCCGGGATCGACTCCAGCAGTGATATAGGCGACCTCCTCCGGGATATTTTCGATCCATCCGGACTTGTCTGGCTTCATAACCAGCGCGAAATCCTCGCGCCGAGCCATGAGTTCATTTTCAGAAACCGCCTCAACAACCGTCGCCCAGGTCTTCCCGAGCACCGTATTGTAGAACGGCTGCATTTCCGCATCGCCGTTCTTCTCGGCGAGTTCATATTCGCGGACCAGTTCCACCCACGAAGCATTCGCAAACAGCGAAATCAGCGCATTGAGGCGGAAGCCGGCATGACCCTTGACCTCTGGTCGGGTGGCCCGCCACTCGCCGGCCTCCACCATCTCCGCCTTGTAGCGTTCCTCGATTTCACCGCCACAATGCGGGCACCACGCCCTAACTGTTTCCGGTTGCCCGGCCTGCCAGCGCAGATGCTCCCACAGCAGCTCGAATACCCCTTGGCAATGGATGCATGGGATCTCGAATATCCGCTGATCGGACTCGTCGTATTTCTTCTGGATGATGCTGGTGGCTTCATCCTTTGGTGTCGATCCCATGATGATCTTGCGATCAGCAAAGGTGACGGTGCGCTTCTCGCCGAGCTTGATCGGATCACCTTCCTTGGTGATCTCCATGCCATCGACTTCGTCGGCGACGAGAACCTTGGCGGTGTGACGGCGTAGGTTGCGCGGCGATCGAGCCGAAATGATCTTCAGCGATCCGCCGCCGGTCAGGGTGCGATGCGTCAGGGTATTCCGGCCATCCAATCGGCCCTGCCTGATGGCGCCGCGCAGCGCCGGACTTTCCCGGAAGCATGGATCGATTTCATCAACGGCATAGCCGCGGGCATCATCATCGGTCGGAACCAAGAGGATGATCGGGCATGGATCGTTGACTGCATAGGCGCCGATCGCGGCGACAAAGCTCTTCGTGAAGCCGGTTCGGGCCGACTTGATGATGGAGACACGCGGGTAAAGCGGATCTCCCATGGCATCAAGGATGCCGCGCTGAAACTTCCATGGCGTGAATTCGCCGGTTTCCGCCGACGACTCCGCCGGAAGCCGAAAGTTTTCTTCAGCCCATTTCGAGAAGACGAGTTCCTCTGGCGGGGTCAATGCCTCCGCCAAAGAACGCCTCAACCGCTTTCCAGCGGCATCAATTGTCTTTGACATCCTTCGGATCGCCAGCAATCACGGATGCATCGACCTCTTTCGCGAGATCCTGCAGCACCCGGCGAACAGTCTTTCGGATGATTTCGCCATCAGCTGTCGAGACATGCGGCAGCTTCTGGCGGATCTTCGTGGGCAGTCCAAGGAATGCCGCCTTCACCTTGCGCGCAAATGCGGTCCAGTTCTCGCTGACCTCATCGAGCGAAAGCATATCGCCGCGGCGCTCTGCCAGCTCGATTTCCTTCAGCTGCCGGATGACGCGCTCGGTCTGCAGCTTCTCTTCGTTCAGCGGGTTCCGCTGTTCTTCCGATCGGGCCGCCGCGACTTCGCGCAACCGCTTCACATAGTTCTGCACCGAGGCCGTCGTTTGGTACGTGCCCTTTTTGGCGCCCGGAACCAGAACGCCGGTAGCAGCCATGTCTGTGAGGGTACGGACTGAGAGGCCAAGCAGGATTGATAGATCCGTCTTGGTGCAGGTCTCGGCGATCCAAGAGCCATGTTCAGCTTTCCGCTGGTTTGCCATCTTAACTTCCAAGCGCCCGGATAACGTGGCGCAATACTCGCTTCTGAAGATCGAGAGCCGCATAGACCTCCGCCGCAGCGGTGTTCGGCCTGGTCGGCTTCGCCAATTCATTCGCCAGAACGGCCATGGACAGCACTTTCAGCTTTCCACGACCATTCCCTTTTCGGACTAAAACCTGCCCTTTTGCGATGAAGGCACCGACGAACTGCCTTCGGACATTCCAGCCCGTAGCCTCGGCACCCTTCATTGATGAAACTGATCCGCCACGCTTTCCATCTGCCATCGGGTTCAGATCCCGGACCCAGACTGGATTTCCATATTCGGCCAGCGGGATCGCCACATCCGAAGTCCGGACCTTGGCTTCCATCACCTCGCCAGAGCCGGCCTTGATGACGCGCGTTTTCGATCCGACGCGCCCCTGAGGAACGCCGGTGTATTGGGCAATACGGACAACGGACTGTCGGCGCTGTTCCTGGGCGTGTTCGTTCAAGCCCATGGCCGCAGCCGGCCGCATGACCGTACCGAATGATGACAGGAAGGTTTCGAACCCCTTCGCCTGATGGACCTGGGCCGTGACTTTCACTGTTTCAACCTATTGTTGGTATAAACCCCGTAATTTGGGTCACCTCAGATCGTTCGGTACAACCTGCGAAATATGAAAGGCCCCACCAGTTTCCCGGTGAGGCCTATGGCGGCGCATGACCGATGGCAGGTCTTCGCCGTGTCTTTTGCCCCAGGCTGGCTGCATGCTCAGGTAGGCCGCACCTGGTTTCGCCCTTGGAGGCTTGCCTACTCCTATCCGGTCTATGCTCCCGGAAGCAGCCGCGGCGGAACTCCAAGTCCAGCGCGGTCTTAAACTCTGGCCCCTCCGGCCGGTGTCGAACCAGCAACTCTCCCGCTGGCCGGCCTTGCGATGACGGAACCGTTTCCGGGCATCACCTCGGGATCGAACCTCGACAGCGGGCGCATTCTCCAGCTTCTGCTTCGGAGGGATCGGGACTGGACCGCTCGCTTCCCACCCCGGCTTGCCCCACGCCCCTCGTGCTAAAGCGATACTGGCGGCAAAGCTAAAGGGTGCCGCGCTCATCTCGCACAAGGGATCGAAGCTCACGGGCCTTAGCCTCGTCCGTCCGTCCCGATTTCGTTACCATGGATGCTAAGCAGCGTTACCATGGATTCTAGTACCGGGAAGGCTGGCCGCTACCTGCTGCTTAGTCCGCGCCCTACTGAAAGGTTCCTTGGCGGATACCCATTACCGAGTTCAGTTCCGGCACTTCCCGATTTCGTTGACGCCATGGCGTCGAATAATTGGTGCGGTGATGCAAACCTTACCCCGAATAATGACTTGCGCGGCGGGGTAGTTCTTAGCTGCGAGGTTTGCTTTTCATCTTGTCACCGCGCAAGACGATACCGCCCGCGCTGATATCGTTGCCTCTTCAGGCGAAAACATCCTAAGCCTAGCACCCTCAGCTTAGGACTGATCAAGGAACGTATTCACAAGATCGTCACGGGTTTCCAGCCTTACGGCCTTCGGTGCACCCTCTCCGGGTGTATTCATTCGCCGGTCTATCCGGCCCAATTGGTCTGATCCTACTGCCCTTGAAGAGCATCAGAAGCGTTGATCCCCGCCAGATCCCGAAGCGTATGATGCAGCTTTCGGTGATGTTTTTGGCGGGATCAGGGGTCAAGAGAGGTCTCCCCCTATGCAAAAATAATCTGCGGCACGATCCGAGGTGCTGCGCCCCACGGGCAAACAGGCCTCGATACGGTCCCTTTATGCCCCAACCCGGCCCAAGGCTGGGCACCTACGAGCGTTGGCAGCGTGGCGGCTAGTCCTATGGCCCGTCGCGCCTTGCGCGCGCCTATGGCCTTCCTTGTGGGTTTTTCTGTGGTGCGGGTTTGGCCCGTGCTTGTGAGCTGGTGAAGGCCGGGCCCGTGGTGGTGCTGGGCGTGGTGGTGCGGCGGGTTTACATGGCTTGCCCCTATGTGGCGCGGGCTTTCCGGTATTGACCATTGGGAAAGGCGGCTTGGCATTGCTGGCATAACATGGCGTCCGGTTTGTGCGGTTTGGTCAAGTATCGCCATGTTATCTGTTTATGCCCGTGTTTATGCCTGTCAGTGCCATGCTTGGCAAAGTGCCGCTGGAGTCAAAGACAGGCAGTTTTCCAGCTCGAGCGGGAAAGCATTTTGCAACATGCATCATGTCGTCGCCTGGGTGACAAAGTCCCATTGCCCTGGGCGAGAACGAAACCGGAAAGCTTTTTTCGGAAAAAAGCATGGCAACCACCTCTTTTTGACATGTTTCATGTTGACATGGTTTGTGGTTATGGTATGGTCAAACCATCGAAAGCGGCAACGGTGCCGGACATGAAAGGTTAAGACCATGAGCATTCGCAAAGTAGGTGGCATTTATTTCTGGAACATTGGCCGCATCGGTGGCTCTTTCCATGTCAGCAAGGCAAAGGCACCTTCCGAAACGGCACGGTTTGACCGTCTCGGCCTTGCCGCTTGTGCCGTGGTTGCGGTTTCTTTCCTGTCTTCGAACGCATTCGGTGCCGATCTTGAAAGCCAGTTCAAGGCTGTTTGCGCAAGCCCGGCGGTGAAGTCTGAAAAGCTGGAGGCGGCTTGCAAGGCTGGCGAAGCACCTGCAGCCGTGAAGGCTGGCGACCGGTTCAAGTCCGTTGGCATTGGCGCGGAAGTCAACACGCTTGCCGCAAACCTGCAGTTTTTCACCACCACGGCAAAGTGAGCGGAAAGGGCTGAAAACATGACGACCACCATGATTTTGAACGATGGCACCTTGTGCCTTGTGGAACCGGAACAACGGAAAGGCCTTGATAGGCGCGTTTTCCGCCATTGCGGCAAGGCCTATGAATGGGCCCATTTCGAAGACGTGACGGCAAACGGCAAGCGGGCCCGTTGGTTTGGCTATGCAGGTAAGGAACTGCCCGAAACCATGCGGGCCATGTGAGCTGCGGCAAGGCAACGGCCATTCGTTTGGCCGTTATCTGGCGACAGTGCCGAAACTGGAAAGGTGACGCTATGAGCTACCCGAAAAGCGCAAACTATGCCGAATGGCTTGTTTCATCTGGAAACCCTTACCCGGCTGGCATGATATGGTTAAAGCCCGGCTTTTCTCGCATGCCTTCAAAGTTGGCACAAAAGCGAGCTGGAACTGTTCTCGACATTGCCCAGGCGCAAGCTTTCCGCCGGGCTGGTGACATGCAAGCCGCGCGGGCCCGTCTTGAGTTTGCGCGCGCCGCTCGCCTCTTGCTCTAACCTGTTTCAAGGCAAGCGCCATGGCGGCGCTTATCTGGCAACAGTGCCATATCGAAAGGAAAAGACCATGGCCCGCAAGATTTCGTTCAAGCTCGCTTGTGCGCAATACCCGCACCGCTTCACGATGGAACATATACCAGCATGGGCACGAAAGCCTTTCTATAACGCATCCATCGGTTGCCATGTCTACTATGCGCCGCAATATCGCACCGATTTGGAGTGGTACGAAAACACGCTGTTTCAAGGTGAAAGCTGCCTTGCAAGCGCTGATCACTGCCTTTCCGGCAATGCTTCGTGGCCGCTCGGTGAAGGCTTTTTGCGCGAACCTTTCCACCTCAACAAAAACCAGAAGGTTATTGCGGCATGACGAAGTTTTCGAAAGGCGAAACCGTTGTTTCGATCCATACCGGCTGGAAAGTCATTGTGACAGGTCCGGGCCCGGAACCGGGAACATTTGCCGGGAAGCAAACCGGCAAACCTGAAAGATTTTGCATCAACTGGAATGCATGGTGTGAAAGCGCTTTCCAAGCGGTGCAAAACCCGGCGGGCTAAACCCGCCAACTTGAACCGGCAATAGTGCCATAGCAGAGGAGAATTGAACTATGAATTACCACACTGAAACCCGCCGCGACACCTTCGCAAAGCGCTTGCCCGGCCGCATCCGTCGCAGTGACAGGCGCGCCGCCATTGCCCGGAAATCCGCTTTCCTCATTGACGGTTTGACCGTCCGTCACTGACTTGCCGCGATGCTACCGGCCCGCCGATCGGGCCGGGTGCATGGCCGCAAGGCTTCAAGGGCAATCGTGCCCAATTCCAAAAGGTGACCCATGATCCAGAATCCAATTGTTTCGCAAGAATTCCCGCACGAAATTTTGGGAGTGCCTGGCCGAATGCATGCCCGCACAATTGGCGGGAAGAATTACAAGCCCGGAACCTTCACAAAACAGGTTTGGGGAGCAAGCCGGGAATATCGGCAAGGCAATTCACGGTTTCGTATGCAAGTTGAAATCCGTTTCGATGACGAATGCCGTAACGGTTACAACACCTTTGCAATCACCTGCGATATCGATGAGGCAAGCGGCGGACGGTGGCGCGAATATGGCTGCGGTGCGGCGCATGAAGAGATTGCCCGCGTTTTCCCGGAATTGGCCGGGCTGATCAAATGGCATTTGTGCGCGACGGATGGTCCCATGCACTATGTTGCCAACACTGTTTACCTTGCTGGCGACCGTGACCACAGGGGGCGCAAAGCGGGCGAGCCCTATGCATGGGAGCAAGCAATCTATTTCGGAAATAGCCCTGTTTCGCACAAGATCGGCGATGAATTCGCAACGTTTTTGAAAAACAGAATGCGAATGGGTGAAGACGGCAAGCAATACCACCCCCATGATGCGGGAGAATTCCGCGTGGTGGCAATTGCCCACGGTGACGCCGGGAAGCCTTCGGCCTATCAATTCGGCTCGAAATATAGCTTTGCCGGGTTCGCCGACAAATGGCACGAATGCCCGTTTGATGATGAGCGCCGCGCGCTGGAATGGGCAGCAGCCTTGAACGGTTCCGGGTGCCGGTTCGAACGTTTCCCCACGTTGTTCAGTGAAGGGAAAGAGCGCGACCTTGAAGCCGCGCGCCGTGTTGCGGTTTGGCCGGATGCAACGGACGAAGAATTGAGCGCTGAACCTGAAGTGCTCAAAGCGGCGCTTATGGCCCGCCTTCCCGGTCTTATCGCTGATTTCCGGGCAGACATGGAATCTATCGGCTTTCTTTGGGAGCCCGCCGCATGATCAGGGCAACCATTGAAGCGGCGGCCATGGCGGCTTTCCTGTCAGCTTTTTACGTTTGGTTGCCGGTGATATCCGGAACCATGCACTAAACCACCCACGGGCCAAATGTGGCCGAATTGAAAAGGGAAATTCAAATGCGAAACGCTTTTATCAGGTCCGGCCATGGCTATGAATCAGGCTCGCGCGGCCGGTGCACATGCTTTGACGGTTTCGAAATCATCGCGGCACCTCTGGGAGAATTCGACAATACCGCGCGGGAAAGCCGCATATTCCGGCGAAATGCCGATGGTAACGGCGGCGTTGACTATTCATCCCATGCGCTGAAGCTCGCAAGGATGGAAGGCGAGCGTTCCGGGAATCTCTATATTTTGATGCATAACGGATCTGGTCGGGAAGTCCTGGAGTTGCACAAATTCTATGACGGCGGCGATCTGGCCGAACACATCACGGCGCTGCCCGAACGGCTTCAATATGCCCTTCTCTATTCGATCTGGGCGACGGCTGATAACGCGCGATATGAGGCGCAATGGTCAACCGCGAACGAATGGGCCCAGGCCTTTGCATCCGGGCGAATTCGCAAGCGCCGGGCAACAAGAAGCCGTCCGGCACGGGTGGAAATTGTGCCGGAATGGCAAGCAGCGGAGGGCGGGCCAATGGCTGAAGTCACCAATTCAAACCGCGCCGCATGGGCCGCCGTTGCAATCGATGCTTTCGCTGATGTTTGCCGAATGGACGGTGAAGACGATGTGACCAAGGCGAAAGACCTGATCACCAATCTAATTCACTTCTTGCGCTTGGAATGCGGGCTTTCTTTCGAAGAGGCGCAAGCAGTGGCCGGAATGGCTGTTCAGATGGCTGAAATCGAATTTCAGGAAGATGCAGACGAGGAGGAATAGCCAATGCCAAGCCCCTCTATCACCACACTGCTTTGCCGGTGCTTTTTTCGTGGCCGGGAATTCATCGCCGCGCCGGACTGCGAAGAGCACGGGGAAGAGCCTGATGAATGGCAGTGCAAAGAATGCGGTGAAACCGCAATGGACGGCGGCACGAAGTGCATAACGTGCGGCGCTGATATCGAAGACTGAAACCCGCCCGAATGTGGGCAATTCAAAAGGAAACCAGACCATGAGCGAATTCAAAACCTATTCCGTTTTGCTGAATTGGAATGACGATGACAAGGAACAAGGAACCTTCGGCGCGACCGTCAAGGCTCTTTCCTACGAAGATGCGGAAGTGAAGGCGCGCGCCCGGATGCGTGACGCATTTTTCGAAGAATGCGGCATTGAAATGACTGGTAACGGCGGCGCGGTTCTGGATTGCACCGAAGGCGCGGCATGGTGCGCGATGGATCTGGAAACGGCATTGCGCGACCTGGTGCGGGAATGCCGGGCCCGCATGCTTGGATTTGCCGAAATCACCAAGGCGGAAACCGTCCTGGACGAGATCGAAAAGGCGGTGACGGCATGACCGAGAAGGCAAAAACAATTCGGCTCTATGTCGATTTCAGCGCAACAATTGAGGTGGAAGCCTCAAGCATGGATGAAGCCGTGCGCATGGTCCGGCAATGCATCGACGGCTCACTTGCCAATTTCGGTGCATGGCCCAATGGCGATCCCATTCTAGCGACCGTTGGTATCTTTGATGACGGAATCGAAATTGCCGATTTTGATTAAGGACTTCAGCCGCGACCGGCCATAGGTGCCGGTCATGGGTGCAGTCGGCACCATACCGGGCAATTGTGCCCAATTCAGAAAGGAAAATTCCAATGCAGAACGCTGTTTCCATCGTATCCACCGCCGCCGCCGTCGCTTCCCGTGAAGCACTCACCGCCGCCTTTGCCGTGCTGGATCACGTCATTGAAACCCGCAATACCCTTCCCATTCTCGACAATGCCCGCGCCGTTGGTGACGGTTCCAGCCTGTTCCTGATCGGCACCAATTGCGATCAGGAAATTTCAGTGCGGATTCCGGCGGCGGCCGATGCTGGTTTCGATACCACGATCCCGGCCAAATCGTTCCGCACCTTGCTGAAGGGCGCACCGAAGGCAAACTATGTGGCAATCAACGCCGGTGAAGACCGGGTAACGGCTGACTTCGAAACCGTTTCCTACAAGCTGCCCTGCCTTCCGTCTTCCGATTTTCCGGAAATGGACGGGCCGAACGAAAGCGCTACCACCTTCAAAATGGCCGGTTCCGACTTCCGCGCGGCGCTTGGCAAGGTGTCCGGTGCCGTATCGTGCGAGGAAACCCGCTATTATCTGAACGGGGTTTTCTTCACCCAGGTCGGCGAAGAATTCCGCATGGTGGCGACCGATGGTCACCGCCTCTATCTTCAGGCAATGCCGATCCCGGAAGGCATGAAGCTGCCCGACGCTGGCAACGGCTTCAGCGGGGTAATTGTGCCGCGCCAGACTGTGGAAACCCTTGGCAAGCTGCTGAAGGGCAAGGCGGTGCCGGAAGAGCTGGAATTCACCATCTCGGCAAGCAAGATTCGGGTTTCATTCCCGTTCGAACACGGCTTCATCACCCTGACTTCCAAGTTGGTTGACGGCACATTCCCGGACTATACCCGCGTCATTCCCTCATGCCCGGCATTTCATGCCACCTTCGGCACCGCTGATCTGGTGGATAAGGTGAAGGCATGCTCCCTGATTTCTTCGGAACGTGGCCGGGCTTTCCGTCTCACCATTGATCCGAATGGTGCGGCGATCGATGTCAACAATCCTAATTACGGTTCGGCGCATGCCGCTCTGAATTGCGAATGGGATGGCGAATACTTCGAGATCGGTTTCAATGCCCGGTACATCCTGGAGATGCTGGCAGTGCTGGACCAGGAAACCGTGACATTCGGCTTCAATGACAAGGGCGCTCCGGTTCTGGTCAAGAATGCCGATGGCTGGAAGGGTGTCCTCATGCCGATGCGGGTATAACGAATTTCGCAATCCTAATGGGTGTCGAGAACGCCTCGGCACCCATCACCCTGAAACGAATTCGGCAATTGTGCCAAACAGGAAAGGAACTGATATGCTTGCATTAGCCAATTATGGCAGCCCTGAAAGGATCGAGATGTCTCGCCGCTTTGAATACGCCCGGGTGACCGCAGAAGAATTTTCTGAAGCGCTATCCGATATTGGAATGCCGCCGCTGGCATTCGGACGCATCTTCGGTTTCGAGGAAAAGAGAATTCGCCAGTGGATGTCCGGTGAGCAGGATATCCCGATCTGGGTGCCCGTGGTGATGGCAGTCCTGCAGAACGTCCCTGGAGCGATCCCGGAAGCACGGCAAGCCGCTGCTGAGATCATCGTGCGGGATAACTTCCGGCCGCAAGACGGAGAATTCCCCTATCTCGCAAAGGGTGAAGTCGATGCAGATTGAGATCGGCAAGACACAGAAAGGCAGCATCGTTTCCCTTCCCCTCGCCCGCGCCAACCGTCACGGCCTGGTCACCGGTTCCACCGGCGGCGGCAAGACGGTAACCCTTCAGCGTTTGGCGGAGGAATTCTCTCGCGCCGGGGTTCCAGTTTTCGCCGCTGACGTGAAGGGCGATCTTTCTGGCATTGGTGCCGCAGGAAACCCGGAAAGCTCGCTGGCAGCCAAATCTGAGGCGCTGACGGGCCAATTCAACGCAGAACGATTTCCGGTTCAGTTCTGGGATGTCTTCGGCCACGCCGGAATGCGGATCAGGACTTCTATTCAATCCGTGGGACCAGATCTTATGGCCCGGATGCTGAAGCTCAATCCGACGCAAGAGGGTGCCTTGGCGATCTGCTTCAAGAAGGCAGAGGATGACCGGCAATGGATGCTCACCCTGGATGACCTCCGATGGGCCCTGAATGACATGCTGGAAGACCGGGAAACGATTTGCAAAAACTATGGCAACATCACCGCTTCCACCATTTCTTCCATCCAGCGGCAATTGCTGGCGCTGGAAAGCCAAGGCGGCGCCATGCTGTTCGGCGATCCGCCTTTCGAGATCACCGATTTCATCCGCCTCGATGACCGTGGCTTCGGTATCGTGAACCTGCTTCACGCTGACAAGCTGATGGAATGCCCGAAGCTCTATGCCGTCACCCTGCTTTGGCTGTTGACGGAGCTGTTCCGCACGCTGCCTGAAGCCGGCGATCTGGACAAGCCGAAGCTGGTCTTTTTCTTCGATGAGGCGCATCTGCTGTTTTCCGACGCGCCGGCTGAACTGGTGCAGCAGATTGAACGGCTGGTGCGGCTGGTGCGATCCAAGGGCGTCGGCGTCTTCTTCGTCACCCAATCCCCTGCGGATGTGCCGGACTCAATTCTTGCCCAGCTCGGCAGCCGAATTCAGCATGCCTTGCGCGCCTATACGCCGAAGGATCAGCGGATGGTCAAGGCGGCGGCCCAGGCCTTCCGGGAGAACCGGGAAGTCAATGTGAAGGCAGAAATCACCAAGCTCGGCGTCGGTGAAGCTCTGATCTCGGTGCTGGATGAAACCGGCATCCCGACAAAGGTGGAAAAGGTTTCCATCATCCCGCCGTCTGGTCAGGTCGGACCGATTTCTGAAATGGAAAGGGAATTGATTTCCAGCCAGACACCCTTGCTGAAGAAATATGCCGGGTTCGAAGATGAGCGGCTGGAGCAGCATGGATTTTCCAATCGGATGCGGGCAAAGCGCGGGCTTGATCCGATCCCGGAACCGACTGGTGAACCGTGGGTGCCGGGAGAATATATGAAATTCGTTCCTGACTTTTCAGAGCGGGTGGAAGCCGGTCCCGGCCGCATGTTCTATCTGAAGCGGCTGCTGTTCTGGTGCGGGTTTCTTGCCGCTGATCTGATGCTTCTCAAGGCTCTTGTCAGCTGATTTCAGGGGTCGGTTTTTCCATACCGTAGGAATTCAACCGCGCGATCCAGGTAGCGCTGAACGACTGAATTCTCGCTCTTCAGCCTTTTGATCATCTGCCATGCCACTGTGGCACCATGACGCTCGGTGGTGAAGCAATCGCCGCCATGGATGCACATCCCTGCTTCACCACACTCCCATGGCGCACCGCCTTTGCATGCCACCATGGCTTCAGCCCATTTCTGACTATCTTCTGAGCAAAGCCAATCCTCTGTCGGGCGTGGCTTCTGACTTACCACCATGTCGGCATGCCCAATTCATTGAGGTGGAAAGCAATGATTGCGGCACCTCGATCGCGACGACTGCGATAGGTGGAATAGCTCCAGCCAACACGTTTGCAGAACCGCTTTGCATCGAACGATTTCCCACGAAGATTCCAGTAGGCCGAGTTGACGGCATGCGCCTCCAGGCAATTCCGCGGCCCAGACAGATCCCGGAGATAACCGCCTAGCCAATTCGGGATATGGTTGCCGTTCCGGTCTTTGTGGCCCAGCAGGACAATTTCCATACGGCTGATCTTGATCGATCGGCGCTGGACCTTCGCCCGCATGCGGCCGACGCGGTTTGAGCCGGACGAAACCTGCCACCATAGATCCCGGCTGTCCGGGAGATATTCCGGCATGGCAGATCCATACATCTTCGGTCCGACCCGGCCGCCGGTGTCATAGTCAATTTCGAAGGCGTCAACCAAGGCTGCCTTCACATGATCAGCTGTCCATTCAGTCATCGCCGCCGTCCTCGTCCACAATTGCATCGAACATGTCATCTCGGATCGCGAAGAACACGATCTTGTCGAGATATCGTTCTGGGGTGAGGCCACGCTGCTTTGCCAACCGCTCAAGCCTGATGCGGGTTTGACGAGGCATGCATACCACAACTCCGCGCCGCATGCCTCTCATCGGAAGATCCCAAAGCTTGATCATCCTCCGAATTGTTGGGGCTGAAGTTCCATCCCGCATCTTTTCCGCGATATCGACGGAAGACATCTGCTGGCCGAGGTGGAAGGCGATCCATGCCGATTTTGCATTCGTCCACCTCTCCACCTTTGCCCCTGGGAACCGGAACCGTTCGGAATGGTGCCGCTTCGGTGGTGGCGGCCTATTTCGCTTTCCTACCACGGCCTTTCCCCTCACCCTTGCGCTCGACAATGACCCGACGCTTCGATTTGCGGTTTCGGATGATCTGGTTTTCAGCGCGCTCTTCCTGCTTTGATTGCCGCCACGAATTGACCCCAAGCTTTTCAGCGAGTTCCTTAGATGGATCTGACTCAGGCTCATCGGCCGTCATCGATCGAAGCTCTGGGTTCAATGTTTTCCGGACAAATTCACGGGCAGCAGCAATCGCTTGCCCAGCCGTCGAGAAGAGAAGCTTCTGCTTGGTTTGCGGATCTCGTAGGTAACTCCATGAGGATCTAGCGAAGAAGCGATAGATGGCTGCATATTGCCCATTGATAGGCATCTGGTTCCATTCTGGCAGATAGTCCGTCTTCGTTTTCATCACCACAGATCCCTCTGCTCATCATCTTCACGGCGGTACATGGATTCATATCGGGTGTATTCGGCGACAAACCGAACCTTGCGACGGACCGAACTGGAACCGAACCTGACCTTCAGAGCGCCGATCTCGGCTGTTCCCTCGATGTCAGATCCGTATTGCTGCAGGAACCGTCCCTCAATCTGCCCGCGCTCCTTATCGTCCTTGGCGGTCTTCAGCTGCTCTTCCAGATGGTATTCGCCGCGATAGAGGTAGAAGACGGCATCATATGGCTGGAGTGCACCCTGGCCGCCGTATGCATCGCTTTTCGCCGGGCGGGGGTTGAACCGCTTCAGCCCCTCAGACCCGCGCTGCATCAAAACAAGGATGGCGGCGTCGGTACGTTTTGCGCATGCTTTCAGCTCTTGTGTAGCATTGCGGGACTTCGTTCCCTGATCGGCGTTCCGGTCTTCGTGCTCTGGCTTAATGGTGGCGGCATGATCGATCACCACGAACGGCGTCTTGCCATTCCCGCACTTCTTCACGAATTCCTTGATGTAACCGGCCAGGCGCTTAGGAGTGTCCTTCGATGCATCGCAGTCACGGACCTCGAATGGTGCCTGGGCATATCGCTTCACGGAAGCGATGGCTTTGTCCATCTGCTTTTCCATCATGGAGCCAGACCGCTGAATGCGGGTCTCGATACCAAGCTCCTGGGCCACCATCTGCGAGACGATTTGCGGGCCGCTTTGGTCATAGGACAGGATGAGAACGGGGTTTCCCGCATCAATTGCCGAGCGCACCAATCCGACAACAAGAGATGTTTTCCCCTCACCAGATGACGAGATCATCCCATAGATGTTTGTCGGTTCGAACACCCGCTCCGAAAGGACGGTTCCGACTTCAGGGAGTCCGATCGGCACCCCCCGCATGGATCTGCGCTCTGGAGCGGGAGCCACCATGTCAAGGTATTGGCTGACAATCGCCGCCCCTGCAAAACGCCCTTTCCCGGTCTGCTCACGATGAGCGCTGGATATCTCGAAAACCCGTTGCTCAACTTCTTCGATTTGCTCCTGCACAGGGGCATCGAGATCTGCGCTATAGGCTGCATTCACCATATCTTCGCCGATATAGATCAGGCTGCGGCGAAGCGAGAGATCATGGATCAATGAAGCGTAATCGACGCTATTGATGATGCTCACCGCTTCAGAGCACAAGGCGGCAAGGTATTGGGATATCGTCATCTCCCCGACCTTGATATCAGCCGGGAGCTTCGACTTCACAGAAACCGGGTTCGCCACCTTGTCGCTGACAACCACATCGCTGATCGCCTTGAATATCTTTTGGTGCAGAGGTTCGAAGAAATCCTCCGCAATGAGAAACCCAGATATGGCATGGAACGCCTGATTGTTGACCAGCATTGCCCCAAGAAGGGCTTGCTCGGCCTCGATGTTATTCGGCATCTGGCGCGGAGACGGACTTGAATTATATGGGGTCATGTTCAAACCAATTTGATCGAGCGGCGAAACTTGTGATGATTGATGAGGTATCCAGCCTGCTTCAGCTTTTTGACCAGCCGGTGCGCTCCAGCTGGAGAGCTATGCCCGAATTCAACTGCGATCTCGCGAAGCGTTGGTGGGAACCCATGCTGCTTTGAGTAAACAGCGATGTAATCCAGCGCGCGCTTCTGCAGTCCTGTAAGCGGTCTGCGGGTATCTCTGGACTCCAGCATGCGCAGGTAAATCACCTCGCAGACTTCGGGATAATCACGCATCCAGCGGGCGGCGATCTGCTTTGCGTCGTCTTCGGTCACGGTACGATCTCCATTACTGCTTCGATGAAAGCTTTTGCCGCTTGTGCATTGAGCGCATTGCCATAGCCCCGCAGGCGTCCCACTCTTGAGGGAGACCCATAAGCCAGCAGACGAATTGAGGGTTCAGTGCGCCGAATTCTTCCAAGTTCTCCGGCCGTTCGGTGGTCTCCAAAGAATGAGCTACGGCCTGAACGTTCAACGGCCATGTGTTACTCGACCATTGCGACGGGCCAGCCTTGTTCTCTGCGTCCTGAACCGTCGGAGTCGGCCACAAAATAGGTTCGCATACGCTCGTTCGGCGCATCGACGGCACAAGCCGGAAAATCGACCGCCCCGAAGGCAAAGCCCGCACTTTCCAAGTCAAATGCCGCTCTGTCGATCCATGCAGAACTGTCGTCAACTTGCTCGCCAAGGACGCAGACAGGGCGCTCATCCCTGATAAGGTGATACCAGGTAGGCCAAAGGTCTCTCTGGTCTTCAAACCCACGCCTTCGATCTGCTGCAGCTGCTGAATATGGTTGACATGGGCAAGATCCGGTCCAGACGGGCCTGTGGTCTGGCCATCCGACTTGCCGCAAGGCGTAAGGCCAGACTCCAATCCCGACGAAGAAATGGCACTGTGTGAACCCCCGGAGGTCATAAGGTCGAACATCGACAATTGATCTTTCATCAACTTCGCCATCAGCTATGTGTCCTGCCTTGATAAGTTCGCGCAGCCACGCCGCCGCGAATGGGTCAAATTCGTTGTAATATGCGGCCATCATGCCACCTCTCTTGCACGTTCATTCAGCTTGAGAACTTGGCTGCGCCCGGCTGCCCAAAGAGAGATGATGGCGGCATCACGGGCATCTGCATTCCTGCCAACGATGTTCAGCAGGTCGCAGAACTGACGCACTCGATCTTTCGAGGCCTCCTTGCCCTTCCCCTTCCCTTTGATTTTTTTAGGCACTATCGACTGCCAGGTCTGCGGCCGTACACGCTCGCACTCGACTCCGCATCCCAGGATGATGACTTCCAAGGCGCCGGCGATGTCGTGGAGCATCAGGCTCGACTTTGCATTGATGGCTGACTCGACGGTGGTCTCGCCGTACATATCGGTGGTCTTTTTCTCGTAGCTTCGGACATCGTCAGCCGGAGCTTCGAACACGCAGAAATCGGGCTTATGCTCCTTGATGAGAGCCCGGACATGATGCCGGAGGGACCGAATTTTCTCAGAGATTGTATCTCCATTGAGAACGAATGACCCGCAGCGAATGGCTGATACCGGACTATCAGTGTCGTAAAGTGCCCAGCCATTGTTCTTCGTTGATTGGTCGAATGAGAGGATACGGGTCATGCCGACCTCCCATGATTTTCATGGAAGCCATACTTTTCTTCAGCTGATTTTCTCGCTGCGACAGCGTCATCAAAATGGTCGAAACGCCCGATCCTAACGCGCCTACCATTGACCTGCATCTGGCAAAGCCACTGGCCTCTTGATGCGTCCCAACATACACCGACGACACCGCTGTTGTTTCGAACGGGACGCCTTGCGTTACGCATATTAGTAGACTGACTTACAGACCGAAGGTTCACTATGCGGTTGTCTGACGGGTCTCCATTGATGTGGTCGATATGCAGCTGCGGCCACTCTCCGTAGTGCAAAATCCAAATCAGGCGGTGTGCTCTATAGTTCCGACCCAAAATTTGACCATGACGATACCCGCTGGAATCATAACTAGTAATCGCTTCTTGCGTGGCAAAGCGTTTGTTCCACGCCTTGAATGACTGTTCTGATTTGAACAGTGATCTTGATCGATGCTTCCAAAACAGCTTTCCTGTCTCAGAGTCATAGTCTAGCAGTGCCGAGATCTGTTCATAACTTAGAAGCTCAACTGTAATCGGATTGGACGTTTTCGATTCAAAGGTGAGGATGCGTGTCATCAGCGCTGCTCCCCGGTCAGCATCAGATCTCCTTGCGGCTGCTCTGCCCGCCATTTCTCAGCGAGATAGATCTGCCCCTTCCCGGTAATCACGGTCCGCGGCTGCCCCTGGATCATTTCACCGCCCGGGGTGCGATACGGCCGACCGGCAATCAGCTTGAAGATCCCAGAATCCACATAGCGCTGCGCCGGGTGGTTCCAGTGAGCTGTCGATGAAAGCAGATACCCGCGATCCCGAAGCCAGCCGAAGAATCGGATCTCGCCCGCATTGATCTCCTTCGCGAATTCACCAACGCTGACGCAGTTCACCGCATCCCGAACCGAATCGTGAAAAGCAACCTTCGGCTGGGCGGCCCGGACAGCCTCAAGCGCGGTATCGCGCTCCCTTGCGATACGTTCCAGCTTATTGGCGGCGACCTGCAGCGCCTTCGCCATCAGGGCGTCGTCGTCCATCTCACCGGTGGCGACTTTCTCTTCTCCGGCGATGTAACCGCCGTCCTTGCGGATTGCAGGGAGAACGGTGTGGCGGACCCATCTGCTGAACTTCTTCGCTTCCGGTTTCCGGGATCTCATCACCAATTCGTATAAGCCAGGCTCAGAAATAACATTGATCTGCTGCGCCCCGCCAAGGGTGTCGGTATTAGCGACACCCTTCTCGTCGGCATCAAGTTTTGAGATTGCATCGCGCGGATTACTGATTTCCAGAACCTTGCAGACATCAGCAGCCACAAACCACGGATCGCCGTCGCGCTCGATCAGGCGAACCGGCATGCTATCGAATTCAAATTTCATGAGATCGGGCATGCTACTTCTCCAAATTTGCCAGCCTCATCACCCCAGACCGTCCATCCGGCCCGGTTGGTGCGACTGAAGAGTTCAAGGCGATTTGCGCGCGGCATCAGCTTTTCAGCCTCGCGGTATCCTTCCTCGGGTTTTCTGGAATGCTCGCGGATAAGGCCGTGAAAGACGGTTCGAACGTTCTTGGCTGTCCTCGGGCTGCCACGGGTGGCGATCAGAAATGGTTCGCTGGCGCACCGGAGCAGATAACCAGGGCCAAATGCTACTTTCCCGTGCTTGGTGGTTTTGACCCAAGTCCCAGCAGTCTTGAACGCAAATCCCCAGGCCGAGATCAGCTCCAGCGCCTGCGGGAGCATTGGGTTTGTTGCCCATAGCCAGAGAAGGCAGTTCTCTGACGCCAAATCGAGGACGGGGAACTTTTTGATTTGATCGAGCGGCAAGCAATCGTAGTGGGCCTGGGGCGCCTTCCCCTCACCTTTCTCGGATCGAAGCTCATATAGCCATGGCGGATCTGCCATGATGAGGTCGAATGCATGCGGCTGGAGATCGCCAAAAGGCCATAGATCTTGGAAGAGCCTCACAGCAGCACCTCCTGCCCCTGAATGATCGGGCTGGAGTCTCTGTCCTTCGGGAACCACTTATCGAAGTCGGCCTCGATCTGTGGATAGACCTTCGGGTGCTGTCGGCGGAGATCGAGAGGATATCGGCCCGCGACATATTTCCCGCGCTCATCCGAATGCTTCATCCACTCCATGTCGAGGAAGCGGCGATGATCGATCTTGATCTCTGCAAAATCCTTACGGGTGAGATATCCTGTGCGCTCAAGGATGATGCAGATCTTGATCGCCTTGATCTTCCATTCCGATAGCTTCATCGGAGCAGAAGCCCCTGCGCTTACATCGGGGATATACTCAGGAAGCCGGCAGCGCTGCCAAGGGCAACGATCATGCCAGAACTGGCGCCATTCATATTCTCCAGGAACAGGAAGATCTGGATTGAACTTCTTCCGGTTATAGCGGTCTGACAGATAGACCGCCTTTGTCTTCATTTCGATTACAGTGATGCCAAGCCGAGAGGCGATGGAAACCATCTCAAATGGTGCGCGTCCATACGGAACCAGCGCCGCCCTGAAATCCGGACCCGGAGATGTCTGGGCATATCCATGATCTGCTTCCGATGCTTGGAGAAGCACCTTTGCATTGAGGGTGAGCTTTGCCTCTACGCCGATCTGCGCGCCATCAGCGTTCCGGACAAGCAGAATGTCGAAACCTTCTGTCTCGGGGTATGCAGTCCAGCCAGTCGGTAGCTGCTTGATAAACGTTGAGCAAAGCTCCGCCTCAGAGGCGAATTCTGCCTTCAATGACTTGGACATTTTATCGGTCCGGATATGTGAGGTCTGGGAAAGGCGGCGGGCACCGAGGCCCGCCTTAAAAATCAAGTCGCGGGATTATTCCGCGGCTTCAGCCTTGGGTGCTGCGGCATCCCAATCATCATCAGCGGAATCGCCATCCGCATCCGCATCATCATCGGCGTCATCGTCGGCGTCAGATTCTGACTGATCCTCTTCCGAAGTCTTGCTGGTATCGTCCTCACCACCTGCCTTGATGAGGTTGTCGTTCATGGCCTCGGACAAAGCCGCATTCACTTCGGCCGTGCCGTCATTGAACCCCTTCTGCCATGCCTGACCAGCGAGGGTTTCCATGCCGTAGTGATTGTGGTTCTGCTTGCGCAGACGGCCGGCGCCGAGCCCTTCAAGATAGGCAGCATCTTCCAGAGGGGTGCGGTCATTGTCGAACATTTCCATCTGGCGGCCAATCGCATGGCCCATGATGGTGGCGATCGCCAAGCGGCGCTTCATCGTCGCCACGACTTCAGAGACGTTCTTCTTCTGGAGATCCTTGGCCCACCGGACGTCATCCTTGGTGAAGCCGGCATTCTCCAGCCGCTTATAGACGCCGCTGAGAACGCCTTTCTGCTCGGCCATCTCGGTTTCAGCTTCCTGGAGGGCGGTGAACTCCCGGAGGAATGCCCGTTCCTGCGCAGGATCAAGGCCGCTGTCATGGCCCATTTTCGCAGTTTCGCTCATCGTGTTTTCCTTTGCTTCCACTTCTCCACCCGGAGAAGAGTCCATTCAGTGACAACCGCCACCAAGCTCCTGAAGAGACGCATTCTGATCCCTGATTTCTGCGCGCTGGGCGCGCATGGCCTCTGCCTTCCTTTCGGCGGAAACGCAGATCCGGTCATATCCAATTGCCAGTCGGATCAGGATCGATCCGGGGATATCGGAAAGGTCTCGGACCTTGTAACGCAGGCGCTTCAGGTAGCTTTCAGGGACGCCGATCTCTCGGGCCAATCTGCTTCGCGCTGCATCGCGGGTGTCTCCCAGCCCGCGGAAGAAGGCCTTCTGCATTTCCTCCGACCAGAATGTTGCCGTCTCAACGACGTTGTCCGGGGAAACACTTTTGGCGAATTCGGAAACAGGAATTGCCCTCATGGCAACCCTGCTCCGATACACATCCCCCCATCAGAAACGCAGATGGAGGTGACGACTTGCGAGAATTCAGCACTCCGTGCTCCCTTTCCGGGAACCGCCACTACGGCCCCAGCAAAGACCGTAGATTTTTCGCTGCTGTTGACTGGATCAGATCCAGCATCCCCGCCTGGGTGTTCCGGCGCGCGTCTTACGTCGGACAAAAGTGCGTGGCGGTTTTTCGAAGAAACATGCTTCATGCAAACCTATCCGGCTTCTGCCAGTGCAGATCCGCAAGAAGATCCGCAGTGATGCTGATGACGCCTTTATCTTCAGCCATTCGAACGAATGACCGGATATCCTGCGCCTTCATCTGACCGCGACGTTTGATTTCGCTGACGCGGCTCGGCTGCCAGCCCATGTAACGGGCGACCTCGGCGTTACCGCCAAGAAGCTCAATGACATCAGCAACGGATTTGATTTCACCAACATGTTCCATGGCAATTCTTTGCCACGTTTCGTGTTGTTCTGTCAACATGATTTCTGTTGCATTTCGGAGGTACGGTGGAAAAATGGAAAAAACTATGGGTGAGCGGCTCCGGGCCGCACGAAAAGCAGCAGGGTTCACCAGCTCCGAAAGCGCAGCTGAAGCGCTTGGGATGAGCAAATCGACCTATCGGGCGCATGAGAATGGGCAGAATAACTATGGCCCAGAAGAAGCCCTGCGCTATGGGCGGAAATTCAAGGTTCCTGCCTATTTTCTTCTGACCGGAGATTCATCGCAGGAACCGCATTTCGAAGATGTCGAATTGGAAGATGTCCCGAAAGGGAAAGGCGTTTATCAGACCTATGCCGATGGCAACGGCGGATCGAAAATTCCGGAGATCGACCTTGTCGCCGGCCTGGGCGGCGGCGGCCTACCTGCGATGGAGGTCTCCGCGCGAAACGGAATTTCCTTTGCCTCAGAGATCGTTCGCGCTCAGTGGGAAATGCCAAGCTGGGTTCTTCAAAAGATGAACGTTCAGGCGCGAAATATCGCCTGCTTTCCTTGCCAAGGTGATTCCATGGCGCCCACAATTTCCGATGGCGACATCGTTTTCCTCGATACCAGGCACCGCGTACCATCGCCGCCTGGCATCTATGCCTTGGCAGACGAATTTGGCGGCGTCGTGGTAAAAAGGCTGGAGGTTATTTCAAATCCTCGCGATGAGTTTATCATGGTCCGGGTTTCGTCCGATAACCCGCACTACCGAGACAAGGAACTTGGCCTCAATGAGATCACTATTCTGGGCCGGTATATTTGCCGCGTTGCTTTCTAGCCAAGCTTCGGCATCAGAATGGCTTCAAGCTGAGATCGCAGGGAAGCAGATCCTGCGGTACGACGGAACGAATTTTGGAATTCTTTTTGGGTGCGATAACTCTGAAACATTCAAAATCACTTTGATTTCAGACCAGGAGACGTTCAGAGATTTTGGCGACGCAGACCAGCAATTTATGCTGGTTGCCGATGGGAAAGAGATTTCGAGAAAAGCTGCATGGAAGAATCCACCAGTTGGGCAGATGATCTCGTATGATGCGTTCCTTCCATCTCAGAAAATTGATGACTTCATAGACGCTCGCGGGCCCGCCGATTTTTTGATTGGCGACCCAATATCAGGGAAATCGATCGCTTTTTCTGCTGACATCTCTAATTTCAAAAAAAAATCATCGAAATTAATTAGTTACTGTAAGAATCTTGATCAGTAATTTTTCTCATGAAGGATGGTGAGGGAGGGTTCCTGTCAAAGCTCCCCCTACCCCTCATAGCCAAAGCCATGAAAGGCAGGGGAAGCTCATGACTCATCCTGAAGGCTGGAGCCGGGATGGGACACATGTCAGGGCGCCTCTCAGCTAACCCGTCCTCATTTTCTGGCAGCACAGTAGGACTTTCGCTCCCCGCGCCGTGGGTCTTTGCCAGCCGGGATTGCACCGGTCACCCGCAAAAAATCCCGATGAGGCATTGTGTTTGTCCCGAAATCGCATATAGAACGAAATCAGAACGAGGCAACGTTCGCTCATCGAGAGCCCCTTCAGGGAAACCTGTTGGGGCTTTTTTAATGCGCCATTGGACGTGTTGGTGTCAACACGTTTTCTGATTTTGCCATGTTTCGTGTTGACATGTTTCGTGGCGATGTGTACGGTGATCTTCATCAGATGGAGATGACCGATGGCTTCAAAGCGTGCGACACGCCAAGAAATTCTGCAGGTCCGGACTGCGCTTTGCTTGGCGTTCCCGGCTTGTTTCGCCCCCAAGGGTGAAGCGAAAAAACCCCTCAAGATCGGGGTAACGAAAGATCTTCTCGTTTACGCCCGCCAGCACTTCCCGGCGCTTTCCCGCCGCCTGATCACGGCAACAATCCGCGATTACTGCGGTGGTGTTCATTACCTGAAGGCAATCACCAAAGGCGCTGTCCGGGTTGATCTGGATGGGAACTTTGCGGGCTTTGTTTCCAAGGCGGAAGCTGATTACAGCGCGGCGGAGATCATCCGCATCAAGTCCAAGGGCAAAGCAACGAAGCCATCTCCGGCGTCACTTGCAATTCAGGTCGGTGATGCGGTTGCCCCCGTCCTCGATCGGGCTGCCCGTCTCGCCAAACTGCGTGAGGAACTCTCCAGTGCAGAGCGGGCGCAGCACATCGCCTCGATGTCTGACGATTTCTACTACTCCAATGGCCGCAAGGCTGCGTCGGATGCGGAGATCCTTTCTATCCGGAAGAAAATTGCCGCCTTGGAAGCCGAGGCAGACGAGGTGTCGGCATGATGGATGCAATGCTCCGTCGCCCAAGGCTGTCGAAGACAGTATCGCCAGAAGATCGCCACCTCATCGACTCCTACATCAAGAAAAACGGTGTCCGGAAATTCGAGGAAGGACTCCAGGCCGACCAATACGGGCTGAAGGATTTTCTCGCTCTGCATGGTTGGGACATGAAGATCGATGGCAACGCCCGTTTCTACCGATTGAAGAAGGCCAGCTCGCCAGGTCGCCACAAGAAAGTCTTGGCGAAGGAAGTCATCAAGCTTGTCGATCAGATCCGTGTCGGTCTCGGTCTGACACCCCTGCGGATGGCGGAAACCGCTGGAAAGGGGAAGCGGAAATGAGCCCCCTCGCCCGGAAGCATGACCGGCTGGCAGAGCTGGAATGGCTGATCACCCACGAAACAGACCGGTCCATTCGCATGAAAAACATCAGCGAATACCACGACTTGTACGAGGAACTCCATGGACCCGGACATCATAACCGAGTGTGCGAAGGCGATCTATCAGCAGTTCGCACGGGTTGATGACCCAGCAATTCTGGACCGCCGGTGGTCCCGCCTCCCTCCGGCTGTCCGAGACTGCTTCTTCAATGAAGCACAAGCGGCGATCCGAACATTCATTTCACTTTCGAGAGGCAGCAATGGCTGATGAACTTATTGTCGTGGAGCGCGAAGACGCTCTGAAGGCCTTCAATGATGACCAGGCTTTCGAGGAACTCTTTTTGGCGATCAAGGAAAAGGCCGATGAGTTCCAATACGATCTGGCAACCGCCAAGGGCCGCAAGGAAATCGCTTCCTTTGCCCACAAAATCACCAAAACGAAGACACGCATCGACTCCGTCCGCGGTGAGATCACCGAGGAAATGCGCAAGCAGGTCGCTGCGATCGACTCCCGCGGGAAAGCGATGCGGGAACGGCTTGATGAGCTGAAGGACGATTTCCGGAAGCCTCTCACCGATTGGGAGGCTGCCGAAAAGGCTCGCGTCGAAACCATCCGCGAAACCATTGATGCAGCTCGTGCGCTGGGGCAGGTAAAATTTGGCGAGACAGTGCAGCAGATCCAGGCCCGTATCGACCAGCTGCCGACCCACGATCTCAGCTGGTATGCTGAATTCAAGGATGAGGCCGAGCTTGTCATCGATGCTGCTTTCAATGGCCTCACCCTTGCCAAGACAGCCGCTGAAAACGCTGAACGTGAAGCCAAGCAGCGTGAGGCCGAACGTGCCGAGTTGGAGCGGCTGAAGGCGGCAGAGGCGGAGCGCATAGCCAAGGAAAAGGCCGAAGAGGAAGCCAGGAAGGCAGAGGAACACCGGAAACAGGCCGAGGCTGATGCCGCTGAAAAGCGCATAGCCGACGAGCGCGCCGCTATGGAGCGGGAACGTGCTGCCATGCAGGCCAAGATCGATGAAGCCAATCGGAAGGCAGCAGAAGCCGAACAGGCCGCCAAGGACGCTCAGGAGCGCGCGGCAGCTGCTGCCGAGGAAGAACGGAAGCGGATCGAGAAGGAACGCGCTGACGCCGAACGTCGTGCCGAAGAAGAGCGCATCGCCAAAGAGCAGGCTGAAGTCGAGAAGCGCGAAGCGGAAGCTAAACGCGCCCGCGATGCCGAACTGGCGGCGGCGCGGGTAGATGAAGCCAGAGAACTGGCGAAGGCAGACCTCAATGCCATCATCAATGCCGACGAAACCACTCATCTGGTGATGGTTGCGATCGAGCAGCGGATGATCCCGTATGTTCGGTTCGAGGTCTGACTATGCAGATCATCGAATGGGACGGCACCACCATTACCCAGCCGGGATGCTATAGCGGCATCCCGCTCGAGGTCTATCATAATGATCTGACTCTTCTTCCGGGACCATCGGTATCGAAATCAAGCCTGAAGAGCATAGCGCCGCCGGATGGCTCACCGAAGAAGTTCTGGCAGACCTGGGCGTTCAACAAGAACCGATCCAGCCGGGCCAGCAGCAAGGCTATGGATTTCGGCCGCGCAGTTCATGCCCTGATCCTTGGTGACGAGGTCTTCGAAGACAAATTCGTGATCCGCCCGGAGACGGTTGATGGCGAAGAATACCATGCCCGCCGGAAGGGCTGGATCAAGTGGTTTGCCGAACAGGCTGAAGCCGGCCTCACCGTCCTGACAAAGCAGCAGATCGAGCAGATCCGCGAGATGTCGAAGGATCTTGCCCAGCACCCGCTTGTCATCGCTGGCGGCCTGCAGGGTAACGTCGAAGTGTCGATGTTCGCCCGTGACCCGAAGACGGGGATATGGCTGCGGTCTCGCCCGGACAATAATCCGGATGAGGGGATGTTTGTGGACGTGAAGACCACATCATCGCTTGATCAGGAATTTCTGGAGCGCCAGCTTTGGGACGCCGGTTATGTCCTGCAGGCGGCATTGACCAAGGTGGTGTGCGATCTTCTGAAGCGCCCATTCCATTCCTTCACGCTGCTTTACACGCTGGTCGATGACTACGCCGACAGCGATTTCCGCGTCATCAGCGATGCCGACATCGCGCTCGGAGAGCATGTCATCCGTTACGGCCTGCAGAAGATCCGGCACGGCCTCGATACCGGGGAATGGCCCGGCGCCTCCGTTTACACCCGCGAAAACTATCCGATCGGGATCACGAAGTGGACCCGGGACCGCATCACCTTTGCCCTTAACCAGGAAGGATATCAGCCTTGAACGAGATCGCTGAATACGAGGACAAGAGCATCGCATCTCGTCCGAACTCCATCATGAACAAAGAGCATTTCCAGCAAATTGCCGAAATCGCTCACATCATGGCAAGCACATCACTCATCCCGGAAAGCCTTTCTCATTCAGGATCTGGTGATAAAAAGACGCTTCTCCCGTATGAAACGGTCCGGGCGAACTGCTTCCTTGTCGCCAATCAGGCCATCAGCTGGGGCATGGACCCATTTGCCGTAGCACAATGCTGCTCCGTTGTGCATGGCCGCCTGATGTTCGAAGGCAAGCTGGTATCAGCCGTCATCGAATCCAAGCTCAAGCTGAAGCTTGTCCACTCCTATGGGAAGTGGGACGATAAGCGAGAATGCTGCATCCTTGGCGAGGAGGCCAGCGGCGATCAGCTTGCCATCCGTATCGGTGAAGGCCGTTACAATGTGGATGGCATTGCTATCTTCACCGGTCGATATGTCGATGGTTATGTCGGCGGATGGAAGACCACAGGGAACAATTCGCCTTGGCGCCCCAGCCGCAACCGGTCAATGCTCATCTATCGCGGCGCCCGTGAATGGGCCCGTGCCCATGAACCCGGCGTCATGCTCGGTGTCATTGCTGATGATGAATACGATCCGGCTTACGGCGCCCGTGATATCACCCCTGCCCCCAGCAGCAATACCGAGCGCGCCGGCGGTTCCATCATCGATCGCCTGAAGGCGAACCAGACCCAGCCGACAGGCGGGTTTGATCATTCCCGTGTTGAACAGGATCTGAATTCAGCCGACCCGCATACCCCGGCTGAAGAAGGCGCGTCTCTTCCCCTGATGGAGACGCAGGCCAGCGAGGCAGGGGAAGCAGGTCGTTGTGCTTCTCCTGCCTCTGACGATCAGAATGGTGGCTCTCCGTCCTCCCAGGATGATGCCGCCGGTGAGGCTGCGCCGGAAAAGGGCACCGATGCGGCCTCACCCCTTTCCACCGATGAGCAGCAGCAATGGCTCCAGAATATCGGCGTCATGCTCTGGTCCGCCACCAACTACAACGGGGAGATTTCCATCCTGGAGGCGCAGCGGAAGGCTGCAGCCACCGCATACCCGCCGGATGGAATTACCAAGCCCTTCCTCGACAAGGCGACAGCTGTCTTCAAGCGGTGCTCGACGGTGGTCAAGGGCGAGATCGAGCCTTCCGATGGCCTTGAAATCGTTGCCGGGCTCATAGGCCTCGACGCCAAGGAACTGACCGCACGCTCCAAGAGGGGCTGACACCTCTGCGATCAGGGGTGCCGAATTCCCGGCTCCCCTTCCACATCTATCCCAAAGGGGGATGATATGACTTCCATATCGAAAGAGCTGCAGACGCTCGTGGAAGATCTGCAAAATGCCGAAAGAGACCATGCTTTGCTGGTCGATTTCAGAAAGCGCGGCGGCGACTATCGTCTTTCTGTCAAGGTTGAATCCCAGCAGCCCGACGTCATTGAGGCGGTTAATCGGGTCTTCGAAGCTGAGATCCATCCAGCAGGCCTGATGAATGCCATCATCAAGGGATCGGAACGTCGCATGGCGGCTTCCCGGAAAAACCTGCTGGATACCGCGATGGCAATCGGAATTCAGGAGGCCTGACGATGGGAAACCCGCTCCTGTATCCAAGCCAACCACAGCCAGTAATGCCGCGCATCAAGTTCCGTCGCGGTGATATCGTCATGGTCAAGGCAACGGTGCGATACAATGAATCTGACGGCAAGATCCACGTCGATACCAACATGGTCGCCGAGGCGGATGATGTCACAATCATCTCACGCCGGTTCAGCGTTGGTGAAACCGTCCGCAGCATCAGCCCGCAGGTCGATGACATCCACGGTGATGGCAAAGTGATTGCGGTCCATGGTGACAACGTTTGGGTGGATTTTGGCGCCGCCCAATTCATCATCCGGTCCACGCATCTGTATGTGCCGGAACCTGATCCGGAGCCTGAGACGGCCATCATGGAAGAACCCGTCCATGACGTTCACCATGTCCGAGAGTAGGCGCCCGACGCTCACTACGCGCCAGAAGCTTGAAATCATGGCTCGTTATTGCAGATGCCCAGGCATCCCAGAAAAAGGGATCGAATGCGGCAAACACCTTCCAGACCTTGCATCGTGTGAATTCGATCATGTGCATGCAAGGGCTCTTGGTGGTGAAGATGCGATCGAGAACTTCAGGCATCTCTGCCCGGATTGCCACAAAGCCAAGACCTTCGGCCGAGGCGGAGAAAAGCGGATCACAACGGCCGGGAGCGATATCGGCAACATCGCCAAAACGCGCCGGTTGACGAAGAAGCAGCAGGAATTCCGAAGCCGGTTGATGGCGAAAAGCGCCGATGACACCCCGGAATCTACTCCAAAACGAAAGAGCAAATGGCCGTCTCGGCCATTCAACCGAAATCAGAACAAGGAGCGAGATAGATGAAAATCGATCGCGTTAATGGACGGGATCTCTTCCGCATCCATTTCTGGGATGCCGAGCGCCACCCCCTGGAAATCCATGCTGTTTCTCCGGAATCCGCGCGCGAGATCGCGAATGCGCAGGGCTATTCGGACGGCCAGATCAAGAAGATCAAGGTGGTGAAGGAGATGGCCCATGGCTGATCAAACCACTGAATTCATGCAATCGCTCGCTTCTGCCGTTGATCTAGCTTTGAACGGGAACGCGAAGGAAAAGCAGCTCGGCTTCGTCATTCTGGTCATGCCGTTCAATGCAAAGGAAGGCGAGCGCACCAACTATGTTTCGAACGCCAGCCGACCGGACATCCTTGCCGCCCTGAAGGAAGTCGTTGCCCGTTTCGAAGGGCAAGCGCAGGTCAGTGGGAGGGCATAGCGATGGCTGACAAGCCCGTATTCCCGCTGGAAAACCAGCGCCTGCTTGAGGACGGCTCGCTGTTCAAGCAGCACCCCGGCATGACCCTGCGCGAGTTCGCCGCGATCTCTGCGATGCAGGGGATGCTCGCCTCCCAAGGCAACGATGGCGAATATTACAAGCCAAACGAAATCATCAGGGAGTCCGTCTGGTATGCCGACAGTCTTCTTGCCGAACTGCAGAAAGGACGTGATGCATGAAGATCATCGGCGCCACCAAAGACGGATATCTGGTGCAGATGTCCGAAGACGAAGCGGCCAAGGCAGCCGGTTGCTATGGCAAGTATAGCGACGAATGGCGGAAGATGGGTGTCGGCGTCGGCTCGGAGATCCGGTTCACCGCCGCCATGGAGTATCACACCCGTGTCCGCGACCATCAGGAGTCCGCCCGCAAATCTGCAGGCATCCTGCGCGCCCTTGCCGACATGCTGGAAGGGTCTCTTCCGGAAGTCATCATCCCAGAGTTTCCTGAGATCAAGGAAGGCGGTGACGTATGACCGAGTTTTTCTCTTTCGCAGGAGATCACCCGTTCCTGTTTGTGATCTTGCTGTACGCTATCACCCGCCCCTTCCGATATGCCTATTTGGCTTATCGCTACCGCCTGCGCTGCCTGAACATCGGTGCTCGTGGGTGGCCTACCACGCCGAACATGGATGCCGATGGCGACATCGTCCACCCCGAGAAAGACGGAGGTGCGGCATGACCCTACATTCTCCGGGACCGTGGATGGTCGGCTATCGAGGTATGGACGTTGGCTGCGAGAACGCGAAGATTGGCGGATATACAAAGCTCTTCGATGTTCGCGGCTGGGGATATCTGACCGGATTTGGTCATGGCGCTTTGGGGCTTCCTCCAGAAGAAGCCACGAAAATCCAGATGGCGAATGCAACTCTCGCCGCTGCCGCTCCAGAACTCCTTGGTGCCTTGGAGGCCCTGCTGGAGGCCTATTACAAGCCAGACGAACGCTTGTGCTGCAATGGACTGGATTGCGGGTGCAAGGGGTCAACCGTCCTTCAGTTGGCAGAACACTATGCCAAACAAGCGATTGCAAAGGCTAAAGGAGGTGCGGCATGAAGCTCATCCGTATCATCCGGCAGCTCTTCTGCCGCCATGCCTTCACCCCGAACAAGTTCCAGGCTTTGAACGCCCATGTGCACGGCTACGCCTACGACTGCATGAAATGCGGCAGGCGGGAATATGCATTCCCTGCTCGGGTTATCAGGAAGGAAGGTGAGGTATGATCACCACCACCCTTATATGGTCATCCGACATCTCGACCGCACCACGCGGCGAAACTGTCCAAAGGCGGAAAATCGTCACGGTCAACGGTGAGCTTGTCGAGCGATTCACCCCGGAATTCATCCCGCATCCGATCATTGCCATGACCAAGGCAGGCGAGGTCGTCAAAACACACTGGCTACCGCCTCGCCTATCCGGATCTGGAGCGCCTCTTGATGGCGGTCGCTGGTCCGGCTTGGCGACGGGAAGCGATCCGGTGCTGTGGGCAGCCTGGCCGAACGCTGCGGAACTGCAGGACGCTGCGAAGATGGAGGTGAGCAATGCCTGATCGCCCCATTCTTTTCAGCGCCCCGATGGTCCGCGCCCTGCTTGATGGCCGGAAGACGCAGACGCGACGGGCTCTCAAGTTTCAGCCAGCACCAGGCATCAGCATTGTGCGGAAAACAATCCGCCCAATGGATACCGCGCCCTATCACGCATTTGAGCGCCGAAGCCTGTACGGCAATTATGCAGGCGAACTTGACGTCAAGGTAAAGCGTGGCGACCGCCTGTGGGTACGCGAGTCCGTTATCGGAGAGGAACTGGACAGCGGGCTTGATGGTGTCCGCTATCTGGCCGATGACGCATTCATCCCAATCCAGCCGGATCCATCAGCAGCCATCAAATGGCTTGAGCTGCACACCTATCGCGGCCATTCCGGCTCACCAATCGGGAAGCCTGTTCCATCGATCCACATGCCCCGCTGGGTATCCCGCATCACGCTTATCGTCACCGATGTTCGCGTCGAGCGGCTGCAGGATATCAGCGAGGCGGATGCAATCGCCGAGGGTGTTGTCGCTGGCAAGGCATCGTTCGATTACGACTCCGAAACAGGCAGTTATCGCGCAGAACAGGACTGGTACACGGTCCCCGGCATTGCAGACCCAGGTTGCGGGACAAGTGCCGCTGATATGTTTGCGATGCTTTGGCTGCACGTGAACGGGCCCGGTTCATGGGACGCAAACCCGTGGGTGGTCGCCTACACCTTCACAGTTCACCAGCAGAACATTGACTGCAGGGAGGCCGCGTGATGGCTGACGTAACCGGACCGATTTCAACTCTCCCCGGCTCACAGCGGAAAGCGCCTGCTGGTCAAGTATGTGATAATCACCCTGACCCGCCGGCAACAATACGGGTGCAAGGCGAAACGGATTCCTTCGGGTCCGAAATGATCGACATGTGTGCAGAGTGCCATGCGTCGTATCTGGCAGAAATTGCCAATAAAGACACCAGCGGAAATTGCGATTGGTGCAAACAGATGTCCCCGAAGCTTCACCCGAAACGTGACTTTGAGGAAGGTACGTGCGGTCGCATCTATTACGTATGTGATCCATGCATTCAACGTGTCAATGCGGCGGCATTGGAAGAACTAGACGCAATGGATTCGGATTGGTCCGACGATTGGTCCGACGATTGGGATGATGACGGCTGTTGCGATGGTTGGGAGGACGACTGATGTCCCGTACCGTCCCCGAATGGATCGGCCGCACCGACGACAGTATGCCACCAGATCGCGTCAAGGATCGCATCCGGCAACGCCAAAGCAATCTATGCGCCCTGACCGGGGTTCCGCTCCTGCCGGGCGTTAAGGTCCAGTACGACCATATCGTTCCCCTGTGGCTTGGCGGCGCGAACTGCGAGAGCAACCTGCAGGCCGTTACCGAGGACGCCCACAAGCGGAAGACCAAGGCCGAGGCAACCGTCCGGGCCAAGTGCACCCGAACCCGCAAGAAGCACTTCGGCATCACCAAACCCAAGTCCAGCCTGTCCCACCCGACGCTCAAGCGCCGCATGGATGGCACCGTGGTTAACCGCAAGACCGGAGAAATCGTGAAATGACCATGACCGAGATTACGCCGGGAATGATTGCCGACGCACCGCAGCCGGTGCCCGCTACGCCCTTCGAGAACGATGCGATATGGGCACGGTTCTATCGCGACGGAAAAACACTCGGTGATATCTGCGAAGAGTTTAGCCTTGGGGTCTATGACCTTTCCCCTTGGCTCACCAGACCGCTTGCCCTCGCCGCAGCCCAGCCCGCACCGCAGCCGGTGGCCGCAATCGTCCCAGAGCATTGCTCAGCGTCTGCATTTGTCTTTGAGGGCGGATGCCTGACAGTATCGAAAGACGGAAGCGGTTACATCGTCGTGGACGAAGGCGACTTTCAGCTTGAAGATGACCGCTGTGAAGGACCGGACGGGCCAGAGGGAAGTGTGCATTGGATCGTCCGTTTCCCGGCTGGTGAAATGACCGCCATACGAGATTTCCTCAATGGGCAGGATTTCACAGCCACACCCGCCGAAATCGACCGGCTGAAGGCGGAGAACGAGCGGCTGGCAAAAGATATGGCCTATGCCAAAGCAGCGTTTGAAACGGCTGTTGTCGGATTTCAAACCCGCATCACCGAGCTGGAAGCCTGCGAGAAGCGGATGCGGGAGGCGCTGGAGTTCTACGCGGTCGTTGACGACTACAAGGCCCCATTCACCGGAGGGATGGGAAAGCTCTGGTCAGACTGTGGTGCGGTTGCCCGTGCAGCCCTCGCAAAGGAGGGTGAGGCATGATCCGCCTTATCGTTCGCATAGATGACGCAACCATGGCCGCGCATGTCGGGGGTTCTGTCCAGACGACATTCCGCACCTTCGACATTGAACACCCCGAAATAAAGCGGCTTCTCCAAGCATCTGGAAAAAAGCCAGACCAATACTGTTACGCCACATTGGTCGGGGCCGAATTGATCAAGGAACCCGCCCATGACTGACTTCCAGACGAAAACGCAGAACGCAATCGCCGCTTGGCTTCGTGATTATAAAACACCCGAGTCGGCGATGAAGATACTTGCCTGCAATTTGGAAGGGCTATCCACGGAGATAGCTGCTGCCCTCGCAGCCGCCTACGAGCAAGGAAAGCGGGACGAGCGGGAGGCTTGTGCGCGGGTTATTGAGGATCACCCGGGTGCGATCAAAATAGACGATGACAAAGCTGCATCGCTTGGAAGATTTGCTAGAGAAGCTGGCCCGAGAGACTATGCCGCCGCAATCCGCAAGCGTGGGGAGGCGTGAGTATGGAAGCCTCAATCAGCTTTGACGAAGACCTTCACGCGCAGGTTCGCGGTCTTGAGCGTTACGGTGTATTCGCGTCGGAAGCGGACCTTGACGATATGGTTTCGCAGGTCCGGCAGGGACGAGGGATGTTCCTGTTTAAGAAATCCAAATCTGTATCTGTGTGGGTGGTCTACTGGCCTGCGATCCGCCGCGTTGTTCCGGTGATCTACGGTAAAGGTCGGATAAAAACCATCCTGCCGATGGATATCTGGTCTCACTTCCGCGTCGAAGGTGCGGTTGCCGGTGATGCAGCAAGCATGCGTGGTGAGGCAAAATGAGCAAGCCGAACCCTGTTGATATCGGTAACGACGAGCTGGTGCCACTATCCAAGGCCGGTGACCTGTTCTTTCATGGCTGGCTGACGAAATCATCACTCCGCACGGAGGCCAAAAAGGGAAACCTGGAGATCATCAGGATCGCCGGCCGGGATTTCGTCACCCGAAGCGGGATAAACAGGATGATAGAAAAATGCCGCAGAAACGAAAACCAGCAAGACTTTGGCTCCGGCCCGACACCCGAACTTGGTTCATCAAGGACGGGAACCGCCGGATCAGCACAGAATGCCTTGAAGATGATGTTGCAGGAGCGCAAGCAAGGCTCGCGCAATACCTCGCAGCGCAATACGAGCCGCAGCGCGGAGGTCGTTCGGCTGAAGTGACGGTCGGGGATGTGCTGATCGTCTATCTTCAGGAAAAGGCCGAGAAGACCGCCAGACCCAAAGAAACCGAGGCGATGCTGTCACGCCTCAACGAATTCTTCGGGGATATGACCGTGGCAGAGATCCGCGGAAAATCATGCCGGGAATATGCCGATGACAGAGGAAACGAAGGCGGCGCCCGCCGAGATCTGGAAGTGCTGCGGGCCGCCGTCAATTACTACCATGCAGAATACTCTCTGGACGTCTTGCCCAAGATCACGCTTCCTGAAAAGGGAACGCCTCGACAGCGGTGGCTGACCAGATCGGAAGTCGCGCGGCTGATCAGGGCGGCAAGGAAGACCAAGCAGTGCGATCACCTCATCCGCCTCATCCTAATCGGCCTCTACACCGGAACGCGCCTGTCAGCCATTCTGGGGCTGCAATGGATGCCAAACACGAACGGCGGATATATCGATCTCGGGAAAGGTGTTATCTACCGGAAAGCCGAGGGCGAACGGGTGGCGCACAACAAGCGCAAGACGCCGGTCAAGATCCCGCCGCGGCTGATGCGATTCCTGCAATATTGGAAAGCCGCCGATTCCTCGATCGACAGCGAAGGCCGGGAAACATGCCTTCGGTATGCGGTGCATTTCAGAGGGGAGAAGATCGTAAAGCCACACAAGGCGTTCCGGACGATCAGGGCGGAAGCTGGGCTTGGAGAAGATGTCACGCCGCATGTGCTGAGACACACCAGAGCGACATGGCTCTCTCAGGCGGGCGTGGATGCGCACGAAGCGGCGGCATCTCTAGGGCTTACTGTGGAAGAGTTCGAACGGACCTATTCGCATAACAGTCCGGAGTTCCAAAAGGCTGCGGCGAATGCGTTCTGAGGTGAAGCGGTCCGCAATCGGTCCGCAGAAATGAAAAAGCCGCCTGTGACGGCGGCCTTCAATGGAAAATACCCTTTGTTTTCAGGCTTTTCCGCTGGTCGGAGTGGAGTGATTCGAACACTCGACCCCCACGTCCCGAACGTGGTGCGCTACCAGACTGCGCTACACTCCGTGCCAGCGCGGGTTCTATAGGACAGGCTTTTCGGAGACACAAGCCCCCGGATCAAAAAATGTCATGTGCTTGAGATATTTTATTCTTCATTCCCATCACGCCAGAAAACAACGCTGGCATTCCTGAAAAGCGGATGCAGCGAATGGGTGAAAATAGTTGCGGAACAGGGCTTGCAGGAGTTTTTCAGGCGTCTTAAGGCTTGTGCCGCGCGCCGGGCATCGTCTTGCGTTCAAGGCTGCGCGGCTCATCACGGATATCAGCGGTCGGGTTCCCGAAGGCACGGCGTGCACTGCGGGATCAGCCCGCCTTGAAGACGGAATTCACCGGCAGTGGCCTTGCCGCGCCGGGGCGGATTTCGCGGCGGAATTTTTTGGCAAGGGACATTGAACACATGAACAATCGCATGATCTCGCTGGCCTGTGCAGCTGCCCTGCTCGCAGGCTGCACCACCACCGGCGGCGGCCTGCCGCGCAATGCGCTGGAAAGCGCCTGGAATGGCAAGTCGGCCGGCATCTTCTTTGCCCAGTTCGGCCCGCCCGCAGGCGATGAAGGCGATGGCCGCAACTATACCTGGAAGGGTGGCTACAAGACCGTGCGCGTTCCGGCCAAATATGCCGAGGGCGCCAATGGCAAGAAGGGCAAGCGCCTTTCCAACGCCCAGACCCGCTATCTGAGCTGCACCGTGAAGCTGTCGGTGGATGACGGCTACATGATTCGCTCGATCAAGGCGGTCGGTGACCGTCCCGGCGTGAACGGCCCCTCCTATTGCGCCGAATTCCTGGCTGGCAAGGCCGCCAAGTAACGCCTCGCAAGCCGACCCGGACGACCCTTAACCCATCATTGACCAAGCCCGTCGGCTCTGCTGGCGGGCTTTTCATTTTTGTCCTAATTTTCGCATATTCATCGGTAAATCTATTAGGAGGTGAGCATGGCAATTGCACTGACGCCGACCCTTCGCAGGCCTGAAAGCGCGCGCCTGCCCGCCAAATGGGTGGCGGCCACGCTGGCGCTGGCCCTGAGCCCGGCGCTTGCCTTTCTCTATCTGCAGGAGCGGCGCTGCGCCTTGCGCTATCTGCTGATGAATGGGCTGGTGCTGAGCCTTGGCGGCCTGTTCGCCTTTGTCGGTTATGAGCAATTCACGCTGGGCGTGGTGCTGTTCTGCAATTTCGCTCTCGTCGGCGTGCCGGGCGCGGCGCATGTGAACACCTATTCGCTGGAGAGCCGGAAATACGGCAAGCGGCCGCTCTGCGCCACCCTGCCCTTTGTCCTCAGTCTGCCGATCGTTATCGCGATGAGCCTTTATGCGCTGACGATCTGGCTGAATGTGAAGCATATGGAAAACACCGCCATGGTGCCCACGCTGCCGCAGGGCGCGCCCTATATTCTGGACAAGGTGAGCTTTCACTGGCGGGCGCCGCGCCGGGGCGACATCATCGAGTTTACCAGCCGCAGCGCGCTCGGCGATGTCACCCGCATTTCCCGCATCATAGGCCTGCCCGGAGACCGGATTGCGGTGCGCTCCGGCCTGCCTGTGCTGAATGGCACGGCCCTTCGCCGCGAAGCGCAGGGCGGCATCGACCTGAAGGATGGCATCAGCATCGTGCCTGCCGCAAGCTTTGTGGAAATCCTGCCGGAAAGCACCGTCTACAGCGTGATCAAGTCCGAGGCCGCAGGAACCGGTCCCTTCGACCATCGTCCGGACGTTGCCGTGCTGCCGGAAAGCTATTTCGTGCTCGGCGACAATCGTGACGTGGCCCGCGACAGCCGGGACCAGATACAGGTGGGTCTGGTGCGGCAGGCCGATATTCTCGGCAATGTCATTCCACTGCGGCTGACGGAGGAGGAAGAGGCGCGCGCTGCCCGCAGTCTCGACTGGCTGCTGGGACTGGTTGGCCTTTCCAAAGGCAACAGCAATCCCGCCTGAAGACACGCCGACATGCCTTTGATCTGGCCATTCCGGGGCGAGGCCTGCTATAGGTCCGAGGCATGTCTGAAGGCGATGGAGGATTTGATGGCGCGCATTCACCGGACCGTTTTTCCGCTGCTGCTTGGCGGCCTTTCGCTGCTTTCCGGCTGCGTGACCACGGAGGACATCAATGCCGGCGTGCTGACGCTGGAGGGCAAGCCCTATCAATATGCCTTTGACCGGATCGGCTATCCCGACATGGAGCGCAAGATCGCGGGCAAGACGGTGTTTACCTGGGTGAACCAGGAATCAGGCACCTATACCGTTCCCGACACCGAAACCGCGACCGCCATGGTCGACGGCCATTTCATCACCACGGAAATCCAGACGACCCGGCTCGAGAGCTACAATTACCATTGCAAGCTCGACCTGATCGTCAACGCAAGCGGCATCGTGGAACGCGCCGAATCCGAAGGCAACCTGCAAGGCTGCCAACGCTACGCGGCACTGGCGCCGAAGAAAAAGAAGTAGCCGCAGTTTGCTATTTTGCCTGCCATGTCCTTCGTTGCCTGCAACCTACCACTCCCTCAGCGTTGCCAACCAGCTTAGACCTGACGCTTATGGCAATAACCATATGTCAATTTCAGCGAACCTTGTTCGATATTAGAGTTCTTACATTGCTTGAACTACCATATCATTTGGAGGAGAGTTACAAAGATGACAAAGAAATTGTTTATTATTTTCGCCGCCGCGACGGCCCTCCTCATCGCTGGAAAAAGCAAAGCAGATGAATTGAAGCCACTGGCTGAAGCGGCTGCTCAGGAGACCAGTCCAGCAATGATGTTATACGTGATGAAGCGTTGTGCTTCTGCTCACGCATCTGTAGCCATGCGCATTGGAGATTCTACGAGGTCACAGGATCAAGACCTAAAGGCGGCAGAGAAGAGGGCTGCGGCCTATTTTCTCTCTATTGGTAAAAACGTAATTGCCGAAACCAATCTCCCAGACACCGATGAGACTCTAGTTCGTGATATCTCGGAAATGTCCGCCTCTTACCTGAAGATGATGCAAGCCAACTACGTGGCAACTGGAAATGCAATGGGGGACCAGATGAAGGCAGACATTCTGTACTGCAAGTCTGTACTTGAAAACTGATGGACTCGGACACCTAACAATACCCGCAGTCGCGCCAAAGATAAGGATATGTCGACTATTTTGGTCGCCACAATCGCACGCAGGCGATCCATGTGCAGTTCAATGGGTTCACCTTTTTGCAAGCTGTGTTGTGAAGTAGCGATTTGCCATCAACGGGCGTGATTAAGGCGTCAGAAATAGGTCCCAGAGGTACATTCAGGGCGACGACAGGTACAAGTCCTATCATAATCTATTGATTTTTATATAATAATTTAATATGGCTGGGGCGCCTGGATTCGAACCAGGGGATGGCGGTACCAAAAACCGCTGCCTTACCGCTTGGCTACGCCCCAGCAGGGGAAGGTGCGCTTGGGCGCGCTTCCCTCTGAAAACGAGCGGGTGTTAGCAAAATGCCGTGCGGGCGGCAATCGTTTAGTGGAAAGCCGGGCATAATTTCTGTGGTTGCGGGAAAGCGCGTGGCGAAAGCGCCCTCGGCGGGGTTTTTCCGGGCACAAGGCACCGCTTTGCGCAATCGGCCCTTTCGCGGCGGGCTGCATCTGGGCTAACCTTCCGTCAATTTCAAACCGGAAAGCCAGTTTCATGAGCCGTTTCAAAGCCAGACCGCCTGCCGTTCCCACCTTGCTGCTGGATGACGAGGTGGTGCGCATCACCCGCTGGGATTTCGAGCCGGGGGCCGATACCGGCCACCATGTGCATGGCATGGGCTATGTCGTCGTGCCGATGACCGATCTCAAGATCCTGATCGAGGACAAGGATGGCGAGCGGCGGATCGATGTTGCAAGGGGTGCGGCCTACCGGCGCGATGCGGGCGTGGAGCACAATGTCGTCAATGCCGGCACCGAGCCGATGAGCTTCATCGAGATCGAGTACAAGTAATCATGGCGGCTGGCGATGAGGATGACATCCGCTTCGAGCGGGAATTCGATCCGGCCTATGGCCGGGCCGTTCCGGTTGCCGATGGCATCCAGCGCCTGACGGTGAACAACCCCTCGCCCTTCACCTTTCTCGGCACCAATACCTATATTGTCGGCGAAAAATCCGTGGTGGTGATCGATCCCGGCCCGGAAGACGAAGCCCATTATCAGGCCTTGAAACAGGCACTTGACGGACGCCGCGTCTCCCATATCGCCGTTTCTCACACCCACCGCGATCACTCGCCGCTCGCCCGCAGGCTGAAGCAGGAGACGGGCGCGATCATCGTTGCGGAAGGCCCGCACCGCGCCTCCCGCCCGTTGCATGATGGCGAGAAGAACCCCTTTGCCGAAAGTTCGGACATGGATTTCACCCCCGATGTCGCCCTTGCGGATGGCGAAAAGGTGGAGGGCGATGGCTGGGTGCTGGAGGCAATCCACACGCCCGGCCACACGGCAAACCATGCCGCCTTTGCGCTGGAAGGCACCGGCATCGTGTTTTCCGCCGATCATGTCATGGCCTGGGCGACCTCCATCGTTGCGCCGCCGGATGGCGCGATGGCCGATTACATGGCCTCGCTCGAGCGGCTGCTGAGCCGCGATGACCGGCTTTACCTGCCCGGCCATGGCGGGGCGGTGACGGAACCGGCGGCCTTTCTGAGGGGCTTGAGAGCCCATCGCCGCATGCGCGAGCGGGCGGTGCTGGAGCGCATCCGCTCCGGTGACAGGCTGATCCCGGATATGGTCGCGGCGATCTACCGCGATACGGACAAGCGCCTGCATGGGGCGGCCGCCCTTTCCGTGCTCGCACATCTGGAAGATCTGGTGGAAAAGGGCCGTGTCTCGACGGATGGCCCGCCGCGGCTTGGTGGCGCCTATTTCCCGAGCTGATGTTCGTTCGGCCTCAGGCTCAGCCGCCGGCGATGCCCAGCAATTCCGCATCCAGCGCTTTCAGAAAGGCGGCGGCGACACCGTCGCTGAAGCCGAGGTCGCGCGCGCCATAGCGGGAGGCGACCCGCATATCCACATAGGTCGTCTCGGCATCTTCCCGAAGGCGGATCACCACATCGAAGGTGAAGCCGAAGACGAGGCTGCGCGTTTCGCCCTGCAGCACCATGTCGCCGCGCGGCGCGGCGGGCGCATCCAGGTTCGGGCGCTGGCGCGGAACGGGGCCGATTTCCGGCGTTGCCGCCGGTTCCGCATCGGCAGGCGCTTCCGTTTCGCTCGCGGCATCCTTGCCGGTCGGCGCGCTGTCCTCCAGATCGACAATCGCGTTTTCAAGCCCGCTCTGCTCGACAATGCGGATGTGATTTGCCTTCGCAACCTTGATCACGGCCTGATAGACGCGGTCCATCGCGCCTTCGTAGCGGCGGCCGGTAAGCTCCGGATAGGCGGCCTTCACTGCCGCCTGGCCTGCCGCCGATTGATCCCGCTTCGGCAGGAAGGACGTATCCGGCGGCGGCACCTTCAGCCATTGCGGCGGATTTTCGCGATCGGTGGAAACTTCGGCGACCGCAGGCGTGGTGCGGGCAAGATAAAGGGCTCCCCCCGCAAGGCCAAGCGGCAGCGTGGAGAGGACAAGCGCGGTCAGCGCTGCAATTCCCCCTTCCGCGCCCACCTGCCAGAGCCGTTGCAGACCGATCAGCGCAAGCAGGACAGCAAGCCCGGCAAGTGCGGTTGCGGCCGCCAGCGCCGCCACCAGCATCGGCGTTGCAATCAGGCCGAACCGGTGCGTCCCCAACGCAATCAGCGTGCCGAAAAAGGCAAGCTGCGCCAGCCTTCTGGCAAGCCGGGCCGAATGCGAGACGGGTCTGACGAAATGGATGAACATGCGTTGCTGCGGCTCGGGCTGGAGAACTGCCTATGAATTATAGCGGAATTCACCCGCGCGCCATGGCCGTGAGCCCTACAATCACCTTTTTGCCGCAGTCTTTGTGCAAGACTTGCAAAAAGGCATAGACCAATTTCTAAATTTACCCTTAAAACTAATAGGTGATAATTTACAGTATGACGCGAAATAGTCATGATTGCATATTGCATGATGAGTCGCGTTTTGAGTGCATGGTGAAGGCAATCCGCATGAGAGGATGGCGGGAATGGCGATGAACACGGCCTTTCAGAACCGGCAATGGGAGCCCCGCATTTCGGAGCCCGGCCAGACGAGCTTTGCTTCCGCCGCGTCAATCGCGCCGAATGGCCTGCCGCTGCATATTCTCAGCGATGAACCCGTACTGGAGCTGGAACTGGCGCTGATGGCCTTCAATCCCGCCCGGCAGACCTTTCTCGCCGCGGTCTGCGAAGCGGCGCGGGTGGTCAACGGCACCTGCCTGTTCGAGCTTCCGGCGCAGGGCCTGATGGACAATTGCGAGCGTGTGGCAGCCGTGCATCTTTCGACCAGCGATGGCCCGCTCACCGTCTTTGCCTGTCTCGAGACCGATGGCGAAAGCATCCGCCTTGAGCGCGCGGGCGAACGCCACGGCAAGCTCACCCGCTTTGCCCGCTCCTTCCTCAGCCTGCTGCAAACGCTCTGACGGAACTCTCACACCGGCGGCAGCAGGATATGCAGGCCAAGCCCGGCGATCAGGGAACCGCCACAGAGCCGCACCTTGCGCAACAACGGTGCATTCCGGCTGATCCCGCATCGCACCAGCCGCGCGCAGGCCATGCTGGCCAGATCGCCCAGCGTGAAGATGGCGTTCACGACAATGCCGAGCAGGATCAGCCGCAGGATCGCGTGGCTCTCATCCGGCGCCACGAAGCGCGGCAATTGCGTGATGTAAAACACGGCGGTTTGCGGATTGAGCACTTCCACCCACACACTCTGCAGGAAAGAGCGGCTTTCGCCCGCAGGCATCTCGTCGTGTCCGGGCAGATGCGCATCGGCAACCTCCATCACCATGGAAAAGCCGATCCACAGCAGATAGACGGCGCCCGCGATGCGAAGCGCGGCATAAAGACCGGGCATGATCGTAATGACCAGCGAAATGCTGGCGATGGCCCAGACGATATGGACATAGCAACCGAGATGCATGCCGATAGCCGCCTGCCAGCCCGCCTTCGGCCCATGCGCCAGCGTCTGCCCGGCCACATACAGCATCGCAGGCCCCGGAATGAAGGCAAACAGCAGGGTTGAAATCCAGAAATCAAGAAATATCGGGGAAAACATCGCGCATACCAGATTGAATATGCGAAATTCATAATTCATTTGAATGGTAAAAACCGGCCCTATCTTGGACTAGTCCAAGTCGGGATCAGAGCGGCTTGATCGAGCCTGCATCCGGCTTTTTCGCCTTGATTGCGGCCTGCGCGGCGGCGAGGCGGGCAATCGGCACGCGGAAGGGCGAGCAGGAGACGTAATCCAGCCCGATCGATTCACAGAAATGGATCGAAGTCGGGTCACCGCCGTGTTCGCCGCAGATGCCGAGCTTCATGTCGGGCCGGGTGAGACGCCCGCGCTGGGCGGCGATGCGGATCAGCTCGCCCACGCCGTCGAAATCCAGCGAGATGAAGGGGTCGTGATCGATGATGCCCTTGCGGATATAGGTGTTGATGAACTGCGAGGCATCGTCGCGCGAAATGCCGAAGGTGGTCTGCGTCAGGTCATTGGTGCCGAAGGAGAAGAATTCGGCGGCTTCCGCAATCACATGGGCGCGCAGTGCCGCGCGCGGCAGCTCGATCATGGTGCCGACCAGATAGTCGATCTTCATGCCCGATTCTTCCATCACCTCGGCGGCGATCTTGTCGATGCGGTTCTTCACATAGTCGAGCTCTGCCCGCAGACCGACCAGCGGCACCATGATTTCCGGCGAAACCAGCTCGCCCGTCTGCCTTGCGGCATCGACGGCGGCCTCGAAGATCGCCCGCGCCTGCATTTCCACGATTTCCGGATGCGAGATCGCCAGACGACAGCCGCGATGGCCAAGCATCGGGTTGAACTCGTGCAGCGCATCGATGCGGTGGCGCATCAGGATCGGTTCCATGCCCATGGCAGCGGCGACTTCCGCCACTTCCGCATCGGTCTTCGGCAGGAATTCATGCAGCGGCGGATCGAGCAGGCGGATCGTCACCGGCTGGCCATGCATGATCGAGAACAAGTCGGTGAAATCCGAGCGCTGCATCGGCAGCAGCTTGTCGAGCGCGGCCTGACGCCCCTCCTCCGTTTCCGCAAGGATCATGTCCCGCATCACATGGATGCGCCCGCCTTCGAAGAACATGTGCTCGGTGCGGCAAAGGCCGATGCCTTCGGCACCGAAGGAGCGGGCGGCGCGCGCATCCTGCGGCGTATCGGCATTGGTGCGCACCGTCATGCGCCGGGCGCCATCCGCCCAGGCCATGATGCGGCCGAAATCGCCGGAAAGCTCCGGCTGCAGCATCGGCACCTCCCCGCGCAGCACCTGACCGGACGAGCCATCGATGGTGATCACATCGCCCTTCGCCAGCTTCACGCCCATGCCGACCAGCTGGCCGTTGCGCAGATCAACCCGCATGTTGCCCGCGCCGGAGACGCACGGAATGCCCATGCCGCGCGCCACGACCGCCGCATGGCTGGTCATGCCGCCACGGGTGGTGAGAATGCCTTCCGCCGCATGCATGCCGTGAATGTCTTCCGGGCTCGTTTCGATCCGCACCAGAATGACCTTGCGGCCTTCCGCTTCCGCCGCGACCGCATCTTCCGAGGTAAAGACGATTTCGCCGGTCGCAGCCCCGGGAGAGGCAGGCAGGCCCGAGCCGATCACCGTGCGCTCGAAGCGCGGATCGATCGTCGGGTGAAGGAGCTGGTCGAGGGAGGCCGGATCGATGCGGGTCACCGCCTCGTCGGAGGTGATCAGCCCCTCGTCCACCATATCGACCGCAATCCGCATCGCGGCCTTGGTCGTGCGCTTGCCCGCGCGCGTCTGCAGCATCCACAGCTTGCCGCGCTCGATGGTGAATTCCAGATCCTGCATGTCGCGATAATGCGCTTCCAGCCGCTCGCAGATCGCCTGAAAATCGGCAAAGGCTTCCGGCATCAGCTTTTCGAGCGACGGCTTGTCGGACCCGGAGGCGATGCGGGCAGCCTCGGTGATCGATTGCGGGGTGCGAATGCCGGCCACCACATCCTCGCCTTGCGCATTGACGAGGAATTCGCCGTAAAGCTCGCGCTCGCCGGTCGACGGATTGCGGGTAAAGGCAACGCCGGTCGCGGAATTGTTGCCCAGATTGCCGAACACCATGGCCTGCACATTGACCGCCGTGCCCCAGTTCGCCGGAATATTGTGCAGCTGGCGATAGGTCACGGCGCGCGGGTTCATCCAGCTCTGGAAAACGGCGGCAATCGCCTTCCACAGCTGCACATGCACATCCTGCGGAAAGGGCTCGCCGAGCTCCTCCTCCACCATCTGCTTGTAGAGATGGGTGACATGCTGCCATTCGACGGCGGAAAGCTCGGTATCATATTCATGGCCGAGGCGGGCCTTCTCGTCCTCGAGGATTTCCTCGAACACCTCGTGATCGATGCCCATCACCACATCGCCATACATCTGGATGAAGCGGCGGTAGCTGTCCCAGGCAAAGCGCGCATCGCCGGCATCATGGCCGAGCGCCTGCACCGTCTCGTCATTGAGGCCGAGATTGAGAACCGTATCCATCATGCCGGGCATCGAGGCGCGCGCACCGGAGCGGATCGAGAGCAGCAGCGGATGGTGCGGATCGCCGAACCGGCGGCCTGTCGCCCCTTCCATCCCGAGAAGCCCCTGCGCAACCTGCGCTTTCAGCTCTGCCGGAAAACTCTTGCCATGCTGGTTGAACCAGGAACAGGCCTCGGTGATGATCGTCAACCCCGGCGGCACCGGCAGGCCGAGCGAAGACATCTCCGCCAGATTGGCCCCCTTGCCCCCCAAAAGCTCCACATCCAGAGACCGGCCCTCCGCAGTGCCATTCCCGAACGTATAAACCCACTTCACCATGACTGTTTTTCCTGCCTCTTGACTGCACGGTAATCCATTCAAAAACGAAAGGAAATCACCCTTTCGGGTAAAATTGTGCAGTGCGATATGAGAAAAACACAAAGCGGCAGCATCAAGACCCACCCCTTCAATTTATAAATTCTTACTTTATGATATTCTCGCATTTAAAATGTTGACAAATCTGCCAACGGTGAGAGAATGGCTGAGAGACGACTGTCATGGATACGCAGCGCCAGAAAGACCTATGAGACCTTTCCGGAAGACGTAAAAGTCAGTGTGATGCGCGCACTCTTCAGCGTTGCAGCGGGAGGCATGCCAGAAACGGTCAAACCTCTGAAGGGCCTCGAAGGAGGCGTCTTCGAAATTGCCATCCGGCATCGAAAGGATGCCTGGCGTGTGGTCTATGCATTGAAACTCGGAGACGAAATATGGATCATCCACGCCTTTCAAAAGAAATCCAAATCCGGGATAGCCACCCCAAAAGCGGAGATCGAGACAATCCGGCAGAGGATCAAGGCTTTGAAGGCCACCTAGATCTGCGGGCAGATGCATTTCACTGCAGTGAAAACCCCTTCCGCGATTTCGGCCTTCCCAATCCCGATCTCGAACGTGCCAAATCTACCCTCGCCGGCTGGATCATGAAGGCGCTGGACGATCAGGGGCTCTCCACCCGGGATGCCGAAGCCAGAACCGGCATCGCCCATTCCGAATTCTCCCGCATCCGCAACGTGAAACTCAGCCGCTTCACGCTCGACCGCCTGTTCGTGATCTTTGCGAAGCTGGAACCGGGGGCGGAGATTTCCGTCAATCTCGTGAGGCCCTGAACCCTACCCCGCCTCCGCCAGTTCCTCTGCCGTCTGCAGGTCCACGCTGACGAGTTGGGAGACGCCCTGTTCGGCCATGGTCACGCCGAACAGGCGGTTCATGCGGGCCATGGTGATGGGGTTGTGGGTGATGACGATGAAGCGGGTCTCGGTGGAGGCGGCCATTTCGTCCATCAGGTTGCAGTAGCGCTCCACATTGTGGTCGTCGAGCGGGGCGTCCACCTCGTCCAGCACACAGATCGGCGCCGGGTTCGTGAGGAACACGGCGAAGATCAGCGCCATGGCGGTGAGCGCCTGCTCGCCGCCGGAAAGCAGCGTCATGGTCTGCGGCTTCTTGCCCGGCGGGCGGGCGAGAATTTCGAGCCCCGCCTCCAGCGGGTCCTCGCTTTCGATCAGTTGCAGTTCCGCCGTGCCACCACCAAACAGATGGGTGAAGAGCCGCTGGAACTGGGCATTCACCACATCGAAGGCGGCAATAAGCCGCTCGCGGCCTTCGCGGTTGAGGCTCTGGATCGCGGCTCGAAGCTTGCGGATCGCATCGATCACATCGTCGCGCTCCCTGGTGAGCGCTGAAAGCTTGTCGGAAAGCTCGCGCGCCTCCTCCTCGGCCCGGAGATTGACGGCACCCAGCCGCTCGCGTTCGATCTTCAGCCGTTCGAGCTCGCGCTCCACCTCGCGGGGATCGGGAATGTCCTGATCGGCGGCAAGGCCGGTGAAACGCAGCGCCTCATGCGGGGCGGCATTCAGCGCCTCGCGGATGCGCGCCTCGGTTTCCTCGCGCCGCTCGCGGGCGGAAACCAGCCGCTCCTCCGTGCGACCGCGCCTTTCGCGGGCTTCTGCCAGTTCGGCCAGCGCGCGGGCGGCCAGTTGATCGGCCTCGCGCTGACGGCTTTCGGCCTCCACCAGCACATCGACGGCCGCGCGCCGGTTGGCCTCGGCCTTCTGAAGTTCCGAAAGCAGCGCGCGGCGCTTTTCCTCGAATTCCTCGGGCGCCTCATCGAGCCCGGCCATTTCCTCGCGCGCCTCTTCCTCGCGCTCGCGCAACCGCTCGATCTGCTCGGCAGCCCCTGCCCCGCGCGCCTCCCAGCTTGCCCGCTCCTGCCGGATGGCGAAAAGGCGGCGCTGGCGCTGGTCGTTTTCGCGGTTGAACCCTTCGTGACGGGCGCGCGCCTCGGCAAGGGTGCTCCGGTCAGTCGCCACCACCAGCTGCTGCTCGCGCAGCCGGTGATCGATCCCGGCGAGATCCGGCTGATCCTCAAGCTCGGCACGGGCCTCTTCCTCCGCATAGGCAAGATCGTCGATCTGGCTGCGAAACTGGGCAAGCGTTTCCTGCACCACATCGCGGCGGCGCATCAGGTCGCCAGCGGCACGCTCGGCCTGCGCCAACGCATCGCGCGCGTCCGCCACCTGCCGGGTGGCAAGCCGGCTTTCCTCGCGGGCCTGGGCAAGATCGGCTTCCGCTGCACGAATAGCGTCTGCGGCATCTGCAAGCTGCTCTTCAGCCGCCTCCAGTGCCGCGCCTGCCTCTTCCGCCTCGCGGTCGATTTCGGCCAGCCGGTTCTTCTGGGCAAGACGAAGGGCGGCGGCACCCGGCGCATCGGCTCCGGTCACATGGCCATCCCAGCGATAGACCGCACCCGCCTTTGTCACCAGCCGCTGGCCGGGCTTGAGCGAGGCCATCAGCCGGGCGGCATCCACCTCCTCGACAAGACCGATCTGGGAGAGGCGGCGGGAAAGCGCCTGCGGCGCCTGCACATGGCGGGAGAGCGGCTCCGCGCCCGCGGGCAGCGCGGGATCACCTGCCCCTTCGCCTGCTCCGCTCCAATAGGCGGGGGCTGAAGGATCGGTCGGGCTTTGCAGGTCATCGCCAAGGGCGGCACCGAGAGCCGCCTCGAACCCGCGCGAGACGGTGATATCTTCCGCAACCGGGCGAAACGCACCTTCGGCCGCCCCGGCTGCGAGAATTTTCGAAATGGTGCGGGCTTCGGTCTCCAGCCCCTGCAGGCGGGCCCGCGCCCGCTCCACCGGCTGGCGGGCCATGGCTTCGAGCGCCCGCGCCTCGGCCACCTTCGCCTCGCGGGTCTGGATGTCAGACAACCGGTCGGCCAGCATGGCCTCGGCGCTTTCCAGCAGGTCGCGCTTTTCGTCCGGGTCCGGCAGGCTTTTCATCCGCCCGGCAATGGATTCCAGCTCGCCCTCGGCCTCGCTCACCTGCTGGTGAAGCCGGAGCTTGCGTTCGCCGATCTCCCGGATCGAGCGCTCCAGACCGTTTCGACGGGCCGCCGCCTCGGCGCGCTCTGCCGTGAGCTTCTGGAACAGGTTTTCGCTTTCCGTGAGCCGGTGCGAGGCGTCCGAAAAGGCCTCGAGAATGGCTTCCGCATCCTCTCCGGCATCGGCCAGCTGCGCTTCGATTTCGGTTTCCTCACCGGTCAGCCGGTCGAGAATGGTTGCGTTTTCGGCCACCAGCCGCTCCTCGCGGCGAATGTCGTCGGCAAGATGCGCAAGGCGGCGCATCAGCTCGTCCCGGCGCTTCAGAAGGCGGCCCGCGTCTTCTTCCAGCTGGGCCTTGGCAAATTGCAGCCGCTGCAGAAGCGCGGCCATCTTTGCCTCTTCCTCGCGCAGTTCCGGCATTTTCAGCGCAGCGACCCCTTGCGCCTTGGCGGCCTCCATCTGCGCCTGCGCGCGCTCGGCAACGATGACGGTGGCCTGATTGAGGGCGCTCGTGGCCTCCGCTTCCGCCTCCTTTGCCTGCACCCAGCGGATATGCAGCAGCATCGCCTCGCGGGCGCGGATATCGGCAGAGAGCATCTTGAAGCGGTTGGCCTGCCGCGCCTGCCGTTTCAGGCTTTCGATCTGGCTTTCGAGCTGGGCGACCACATCTTCCAGCCGCTCGAGATTGGTTTCGGCGGCGCGCAGGCGAAGCTCGGCCTCGTGGCGGCGCGAATGCAGGCCGGAAATGCCGGCCGCTTCTTCCAGAAGCTGGCGCCGCGCCTGCGGCTTGGCCTGGATGAGCTCGCCGATCCGCCCCTGCCCGACCATGGAAGGCGAGCGGGCGCCGGTCGAGGCATCGGCGAACAGAAGCTGCACATCCTTGGCGCGGGCTTCCTTGCCATTGATGCGATAGACGGAGCCCTGCTCGCGCTCGATCCGCCGCGTCACCTGAATTTCATCGGCATCGTTGAAGGCGGCAGGCGCGGTGCGGTCGGAATTGTCGAGGAACAGGCCCACCTCGGCGGAATTGCGCGCCGGACGGTTTCCCGAGCCGGAAAAGATCACGTCATCCATGCCGGAGGCACGCATGTTTTTGTAGGAGTTTTCCCCCATCACCCAGCGCAGCGCCTCGACCAGATTGGACTTGCCGCAGCCGTTAGGCCCGACAACACCGGTCAGGCCCCGCTCGATGATGAATTCGGACGGTTCGACGAAGGATTTGAAGCCGAGCAGGCGAAGCTTGTTGAACTTCATGCGGCGGCTCCGGGACAAGCGGAGGCATTGCCCCTCATCCGGCTGCCGCCACCTTCTCCCCGCCAGCGGGGAGAAGGGACCGGGAGGCCCGCGTCCTGCATCCTTCTCCCCGTCAGAACGGGGAGAAGGTCCCGGCAGGGGGATGAGGGGCCAAAGCGGTGACGAAAACGAAGGCGTAGCAGGCCGTTTCCCGGCCCGCTCAATGGCATGGGATCAAAGCAGGCTGTCCAGAAGGGCAGACATGGTCTCAACCGACATGGCTCCCGCATAGCGCTTACCGTTGATCAGGAAGGTCGGCGTGGCATTGACGCCAAAATCCTTGGAACCGCGCTCCCTGACGGCATTCACATCATTCAGAAGCTTCTGGTCCGTCAAGCACTTCTCGAAGCTCTCCTGTGTAAAACCGGCAAGTTTCGACATTTGCAGAAGGGCAGTCTTGCCGTCATCGGCGGTTGCCCAGGTCTGCTGCTGCTTGAACAGCATGGATACCATGGGGAAATAGGCGCCATTCGGGGCGCAGCGCGCCAGCATGAAGGCGGCAGCCGCACGCGGATCGAACGGGAATTCGCGGGCGATGAAACGCATCTTGCCCGTGTCGATGTATTTTTCCTTGATCTTGTCGAAGGTCTCATTGTGGAAATGCGCGCAGTGCGGGCAGGTCATCGAGAAATATTCAATGACGGTGACCGGCGCATCCGCCTTGCCCATCGACATTTCCGGAAGCGCGCCGGGCTCCAGCGCCTTGGCCATGTCCACATCGCCATCGGGCTTCGGAATTTCGACCTTGGCCGGGGCAGCCGCGGCAGGCGCTGCCGGTTCTGCGGCCTTCGGCGCTTCCGGGGCAGCAGGCGCTTCAGCCTTCTTCTCTTCCGCTTCACCGCAAGCGGCCAGCGTGACGGTGCCTGCGGCGAGCGCGATGCCGGTCAGCAGGCGGCGCTTGGTCAGGGTGGTTTCAAAAGTCGACATCGGATACCCCATGCGTTCGGGTCATGAAAAATCAGTGCACTTGGTATTACGGCTTTGCGCCGCTCACAAGCGTTGCAAGGCCGGTTTTTGCCAAAGATTGCGGCAGCATGGCGACCGGCCGATGAACTTGCCGTGAACGGGCGCTACCGCCCCTTGCGGGAGGGTGAGAGCATGGCGGTGCCGAGCCGGGTCAGCGCTTCGCGCAGCCGCCCCTCCTCCACACCGTCCATCAGGTCATCCAGCCTTTTCGCGGCAGAACCGGTGAGCGGCGCGATCTTGCGCGCGCGGCGGATCTGTGTCGATACCGGTTTTTGCACGATGCGGATCTGCCGGATCGCCGGAAAGCCGAAAAAGGTGTTGATGCGGCTGATCAGTTCACCCTGCGAATGGGTGAGAAAGAGCGCGCGCGCGCCTTCGCAGGCAATCGTCAGCACGCCCGGCTCATAGCCGCCATCGGCACCGGCATAGTCCCGCCGGGGCCAGGTGATCTTTTCCGGCCGGGTGTTTTCGGCAAAATCCTCGCCCGCGATTTCATCCCAGGAGCCGAGAAGCGCGGTGGAAATGCCCGCCTTCTTCGCCAGCACCTTGTCGAGCAGCGGATTGGCGATCTCGCTCACCTGCACGACCCCGCGCCGGCTTGCCGGGGCAGGCTTGCGTTCCTCGGGATCAGGCGGGCGTGAGGCCATGTCAGGCCACCCTTTGCGGACGGTTTCCGGCAAGGCCCAGTTGCGCCATCCATTCCGCATAGAAGGCAAAGCCACCGGCGAGCATGGCAAGCGATTCCCCGATTGCCAGCCGGTTGTTCGAATTCGAAAGCAGCGTGAGCGCGAAGAACAGCAGGATCGTCACATAGGCCTGAAAACCCGCCGCAGGCACGATGCCGCGCCGGTATCCGCGCCAGACCAGAAAGATGAAGCCGACCAGCATCCCGAACAGGGCCAGAAGCCCGACAAAGCCATGGCGGATCAGGATTTCCATATAGCCATTGTGCATGAGGAAATAGCCGACATCCGCATAGCGGGTCTTTTCCCAGAGCTCGATCCAGAAATTGCCATGGCCGAAGAACGGGGCCTGGTGAACCAGCTCACCGGCATTGTACCAGATTTTCAGGCGGTCATTGAGAGAGGTCGGGATCGTCCCGCCATCGATCTTCTGCTGCAGCACGATCACAGCCTGTTGCGGATCGGTCCAGACGCTGCGGATCAGATCAAGGCTCGCCATGACCGTATCGCCCGCGCGCGCCCAGAGCCGGTCGCGGAAAACAAGGGCCCAGACGGCAACCGCGGCGACCAGACCGCCTGCGGCCAGCCGCACGGCCCGGCTGCTGTCCATCGCAAGGATCAGCACCACGCCCACCGGCACCGCTCCGGCAAGCGCCAGCCACACACCCTTGGATTGCGAACCGAGAATGGAAATCAGGCACAGCACAATGACCGGCGGCGCGATGAAGAGGGCCGCGCGTCCATGGATCGAGCTTGAAACACCCTTCATCACATGGTGCAGCAGCCAGTAGAAGGCGCCGATCAGGATCATGCCGCAGGCAACGGCGCCGTGGATCTGGTTGTTGTGGAAAAGCGGAATGACCGGCAGTCCGGACGCAATCACGAACCAGTGCTGCGACATGGCGAGCAGGACCAGCGCAACCGCAAAGAAAATCATCAGGATCGCCGGGATATGCTGGCGGATGCGCACCAGCGCCAGCCCGATACCCGCAAAAAACACGGGAAAGGCATAGAGCCATTCGGACGAGCCATGCTCATGGGTCGGGCTTGTCAGATAACCGTAGGAGAACCGGGCGAGCACATAGAAGGCCCAGCCGAAGCAATACCAGGCCATGAGCGGAAGGGCGGCCTTCGGCTTCAGGTTCATGAACACCCATGTGCCATAAGCCCATGCAATGATTGCCGAAAAGCGATAGGCATCGGTCTCGAACAGCGAAGCGCTGAGCATCAGGAGCCACAGCACATATCCTGCAAAGATCGTGAAGGGCTTCGGTTGATCATCAATGGTCATCGCGGATGCTCAATTCTGGAAAGCGTAAAGAATGCGCCGGATGTAATCGAAGGCGCGGAAGAGATGTGTTGGCATGCGCTGCCAGGCGGGCAATTTTGCGGCACGATAATCCGCGCGGCTGGCAATTTCCGTCTGCTCCTCCAGCGGACCGAGCCGGGCGAGATCATCCCGCACCGTATAGGTGGCAGCCCCCGTCTTCCAGCCCCGTTCGAGATCGACGTCATAGGGCAGGATCATCGGGCGAAGCGCGCGCGCGAGCTTTTCCGCGCCCTTCGCCGTCACCAGATAGCAGGCGGCAGACCCTTGCGGCCCGTGCAGGCAGCGGCCGATCACATCGCCTTCCGAAGATGTTGCACGGGCACGAAAACCACGCACGCGATGGTTGATGAGCTTGATCACCTCGGCCCCGGGCACGGCCGCAAGCAGCGCCTGTGCCCGCGCCATGAAACGATCCCCGAATTCGATGTCATCCTCGATGATCACGGCAGCCGGAACACCGGAGGCAACAATGGCATCGAGGGCTGTGAGATGGCTACGGTAACAGCCATATTCACCCGGCCGCATCACCCGGCCTGACAGGCGGCGAAACCCTTCTTCGGAAACCTCGATGCGCTCGTTCGCCGGCACGGACCGGCCATCGACCGCGGAAAGCCGCGTCAGCACCAGCCCCTGCCGGGCGGCACTGTCGCTGAGGCTTTGCCAGCGCTCGCGCGAGCGGTCGAGATTGATGGCATAGATGGGCAGGGTCATGCTTTGTCTTGCTCTGTTCCTTGCCGGACCCGCTAGCCTATTTGCCGGATCGGCACAATATGCAAGGTCTGAAACACATTTGCCGATTATCAATCGGAACTCTTGAATTTCCAAGGCGATGCAATTGCATTAGAGCAATTCGCGAGAAAGTGTAACCACGGTTTTCGATCCGGATGAGCAATGACTGAAAAAACCGAAGCCCTGCTTTCCTGGTATGACCGGCATCACCGCGTGTTGCCCTGGCGGGCGGGGCCGGAGGCGGTGCGGCAAGGCTTGCGCAGCGATCCCTATCGCGTCTGGCTGTCGGAAGTGATGCTGCAGCAAACGACGGTGCAGGCGGTCAAATCCTATTTCGACGCCTTCACCCGCCGCTGGCCGACGGTGACGGATCTTGCCGCCGCCCCTGTGGACGAGGTGATGAGCGCCTGGGCGGGCCTTGGCTATTATGCCCGTGCCCGCAATCTGAAGAAATGTGCCGAAACCGTCGCCTTCACGCGTGAAGGCCGGTTTCCCGATACGGAAGAGGGCCTGCTCGGCCTGCCGGGCGTGGGCACCTATACGGCAGCAGCGATTGCAGCGATTGCCTTTGACCGGCCAGCCGTGGTGGTGGATGGCAATGTGGAGCGGGTGGTGACCCGTCTTTTTGCCATCGACACGCCCCTTCCCGCCGCAAAGCCGGAAATCCGCGCCCGAACGGCGGAAATGCTGAGCCACACCCGGCCCGGGGATTTCGCGCAGGCGATGATGGATCTCGGCGCGACCATCTGCACGCCGCGCCGCCCGGCCTGCGCGCTCTGTCCGCTGAATGCGGGCTGCGCAGCGCTGAAATCCGGCGATCCGGAACACTATCCGGTAAAGGCCGCGAAGAAGCAGAAGCCGGTGCGGCTCGGGGCCGCCTATGTGGCCTTGGCGGCGGGCGCGGACATTTTCCTGCGCAAGCGCGGCGACAGCGGCCTGCTCGGCGGCATGACGGAGGTGCCGGGCACGGGATGGACGGCGCGGGTCGATGGAGAAACGGATCTTTCGCAAGCGCCCTTTCCCGGCGACTGGCAGGCCTGCCCGCCGATCACCCATGTTTTCACCCATTTTGAGCTTCGGCTTTCCGTCTACCGCCTGATGCTGGATCAAAAGCCGCGTGGCAGCAATGACGGCTGGTGGCAGCCCGTTGACAGGCTTGATGCGGTGGCGCTGCCCACTGTCATGAAAAAGGCGATTGCCTCTGCCATTCCTGATGCCTTCAGAAAACAGAAACGAGGAAAAGCATGACCGGCGCCATCCATCACGTGGTTTTCGATATCGGCAAGGTGCTGATTCATTACGATCCGAACATCCCCTTTTCCCGTCTCATACCGGACGAGGCGGAGCGGCGCTATTTCTTCGAGCATATCTGCACCCATGACTGGAACATCGAGCAGGATCGCGGCCGCGACTGGGCGGAGGCGGAAAAGCTGCTGGTGGCGCTGCATCCGGATCGCGAATCCCATATCCGCGCCTTCCGCAAGCACTGGCGCGAAATGGTGCCCTATGCCTATCCGCAGAGCGTTGCGCTGATGCAGCGGCTGATTGCCGATGGCCGCGACGTGACCATGCTCACCAACTTCGCCGCCGATACTTTCGCCGAGGCCCGCCAGATCTTCCCCTTCCTCAACGAACCCCGCGGCGTGACCGTGTCCGGCGAGGTGAAGCTGATCAAGCCGGATAGCCGCATCTACGACCTCCACGCAAAGACCTTCGGCCTTGCGCCCGCCCACACACTGTTCATCGACGACGCCCCCGCCAACGTCACCGCCGCCCGCAACGCCGGCTGGCAATCGGTGCTGTTCACATCTCCGGAAAAGCTGGAAGAGGATTTGCGGGGTTACGGGCTGATCTGAGGATTTTCTTCAGCCCGTCACGCTCCTTTTTGGAGACCCCCACGCTCCTTTTTTGGAGACCCCCACGCCCCTTTTTGGAGACCCCCACCCCTGCCCCTCCCCACAAGGGGGAGGGAGAGGCTCGAGTTTGCCGCAAAGTCCCCCTCCCCCTTGTGGGGAGGGGTTAGGGGTGGGGG
>CAMFIE010000022.1 GCA_945952315.1 uncultured Rhizobium sp.
GATCGTGCCTTTCATCCTGATTCTCTCCTTGCTCGTCTTCGTGCATGAAATGGGCCATTATCTGGTGGGCCGCTGGTCCGGCATCGGCGTTTCGGTCTTTTCCATCGGCTTCGGCCCGGAACTGATCGGCCGTACGGACGAGCTGGGCACGCGGTGGAAGATCTGTGCCATTCCGCTTGGCGGCTATGTGAAATTCTATGGCGATCAGGATGCGGCAAGCGGCATGCAGGCACCGCTTGAAGGGCTTTCGCCGGAAGAAAAGGCCCGCACCTTCTCGGGCGCCTCGCTTGGGCGGCGGGCCGCGACGGTCGCTGCGGGACCGATTTCGAACTTCCTGCTGGCGATTCTGATTTTCGCGAGCCTCTTCTCGATTTATGGCCGCCCGGTCGCCGATCCGGTGGTGGCCGAATTCACAGAGGGCAGCGCGGCGGAAAAGGCGGGCATCCAGCGCGGAGACCTGCTTTTGTCCATCGATGGCCATCCGGTTTCGACCTTCGAGGATGTGCGCCGCTACGTGAGCGTGCGTCCGGATGTTTCGATCATCGTGACGGTCAAGCGTGGCACCGAGACGGTGAATGTGCCGGTAACCCCGCAGCGCAAGGAAATTGCCGATCCCTTCGGCAACAAATCCGAAGTGGGTCTGATCGGAATCATCACCAATGACAAGGTCGGCAAGTTCCGGATGGAGCACTATTCCGTGCCGCAGGCGGTGGTGGAAGGGGCCAAGGAGTGCTGGAACATCGTGACCAGCACCTATGACTATCTCTCCGGCGTGGTGACGGGCCGCATGAAGGCGGATCAGCTCGGCGGGCCGATCCGGGTGGCGCAGGCCTCCGGTCAGATGGCCTCGATCGGCATCACGGCGCTGTTGCAACTGGCAGCAGTTCTTTCGGTTTCAATCGGGCTTTTGAACCTGATGCCGATACCGGTTCTGGATGGCGGACATTTGCTGTTTTATGCAGTGGAAGCCATCCGCGGGCGTCCCATGACGGCACGCACGCAGGAAATTGCCTTCCGTATCGGTTTCGCAATTGTCCTGTCTTTAATGGTGTTTACCACATGGAATGACATTGCTGCCCGTTTTGGATAATTGGCATCTGTCATTGCTGTTGTTTAACGCTTCATTTACGATAAACGGAAGCTTGCGTGGCCGATGAGACACGGCTACGGATGAAGTAAACAGAATTTAACCTACGCTCTTGCTTGTATGGGAAAAGCGGGTAAAACGGCACACGTGACCGGAGTCGGGTGACGGGCACCGGGGCAACGTAAAAAAGGTAAGAAGTGAAATGAAGGCTGGTTCAAAGTTTTTGAACGCCGTATCGGCGGTAGCACTCTCTGCTGGCATGGTCGCGACCGGTGCAGTTGCGTTCCCGTCTGCCGCTGAGGCAGCCGTTGTGAAGCGCATCAATGTGCAGGGCGCAGGCCGCATCGGTGCTGACACCGTGCGTGCGAATATCGACATCGTGCCCGGCAAGAGCTTCTCTTCTGCCGATATCGACAGTTCCGTTCGCCGCCTCTATGCCACCGGCTACTTCGCTGATGTGAAGATGTCGGTTTCCGGCAGCACGCTGAATGTTTCGGTTTCTGAAAACGGCCTCGTGAACCAGGTTGTCTTCAACGGTAACCGCAAGATCAAGGACGACAAGCTCGAGGCTGTGGTGCAGACCCATTCCATGGGTGCCTACAGCCAGGAGATGATCCAGGCCGATATCCAGTCGATCAAGGATGCCTATGCCGCCATCGGCCGCAGCGACGTGGATGTCACGACGCAGACGGTAAATGTGGGCGAGGGCCGTGTGAACCTTGCCTTCGTGATCAATGAAGGCGAGCGCACCAAGATCACCGCCATCAATTTCGAAGGCAACAAGGCCTATAGCGATGGCCGTCTGCAGTCTATCATCAACACCAAGAAGTCGAACTTCCTGTCCTTCCTGACCCGCCGCGACGTCTATAGCGACGACAAGCTGCATGCGGACGAGGAAGCACTGCGCCAGTTCTACTACAATCATGGTTATGCCGACTTCCGCGTGATCTCTTCCGATGCGCAGCTTGATCCGGCGACCAACAAGTACACGATCAACTTCGTTGTCGACGAAGGTCCGCGTTACACCTTCGGTGACGTGAACGTCGAATCGACCGTTGAAGGCATCAATGCCGACGAGCTGAAGGGTCTTGTCGAGACCAGTAAGGGCTCGGCCTACAGCGCCCGTGACGTGCAGAAGTCGATTGAAGCGATTTCCAAGCGCGTTGCCTCTGCCGGTTATCCGTTCGCCCGCGTCACCCCGCGTGGCAACCGCGATTTCCAGAACAACACCATCGGCGTCGACTATCTGGTCGATCAGGGCGAGCGCGCCTATGTGGAGCGCATTGAAATCCGTGGCAACACCCGCAGCCGTGACTACGTGATCCGCCGCGAGTTCGACATTTCCGAAGGTGATGCCTTTAACCAGGAAATGATCAGCCGCGCGAAGCGTCGTCTTGATGCGCTTGGTTATTTCTCCACCGTCAACATCTCCACCGCTCCGGGCAGCAGCTCGGACCGCGTCGTGATCGTGGTTGACGTGCAGGACCAGCCGACCGGCTCCTTCGGCATTGGTGCCGGTTACACGACCGGTTCGGATGGTGGCTTCACGGTGGAAGCTTCGGTTGAGGAAAAGAACTTCCTCGGTCGTGGCCAGTACATCCGTGTGGCTGCCGGTGGCGGTGCCTCCGATGCGCGCAACTACAGCCTGTCCTTCACCGAGCCCTATTTCCTCGGTTATCGTCTGGCCGCCGGTTTCGACATCTATCAGAAGTCGACTTCCAGCGCCAATTACTATGATTACACGGAGCAGGGTGTCACGCTGCGCGCGACTGCGCCGATCACCGATGATCTGGCGACGACCTTCCGCTACAATTACAAGAGGATGGCCTATGACGGCAAATCGGGTTACGACAATCCGGCTCTGCTGGCTCCGGCCTATGGCAACCTCGTCGGCACCGATCCGTGGAGCTCGAGCGTTTCGCAGTCTCTGACGTTCAACACGCTGGACGACCAGAACAACCCGCATGAGGGCATCTACGCGCAGATCACGCAGGAATATGCTGGTCTCGGCGGCGACTCGAACTTCTACAAGCTCACCGGCAAGGCCCGTTACTTCCAGACCTTGTCTGACGAAATGGATCTGGTGGGCTCGCTTTCGGCTGGCGCTGGCTATGTCACGCCCACGGATGGCACGCTCAATGTCTACGACCAGTTCGTGATTGGCGGTCGTGAAATCCGCGGCTTTGAAAATGCTGGTATCGGCCCGCGTGACGCTGTCACCGGCGATTCGCTGGGTGGCACGACCTATTTCACCGCTTCGGCTGAAGTGTCGTTCCCGCTTCCGGGTATCCCGCAGGATATCGGCCTGCGCGGCGCCTTCTTCGCGGATGCCGGTACGCTCTATGGCAACCAGACGAACAATGGTGCCAATGCGGTCAACGGCACCGACTCCTCGCTGCGTGCGTCGGTTGGCGCGAGCATCATGTGGGCTTCGCCCTTTGGTCCGCTGCGCGTGGATTACGGTGTTCCGCTCGTCAAGGAAGAATTCGACAAGGAACAGCGTTTCCGCTTTGGCATTTCGAACCAGTTCTGATATCGGCATTCCAGACCTGCGGGCTCATTTGCCGTACTGGAGCACATGCTGATGGAATCTTCGACGTTTTTTCCGCCCCATGCGGGGGTCACTCTGAAAGAGCTGGCCTATCTTCTTGGGGCGGAACTGAACGATCCCGCTCACGGGGATCGTATCGTGCGCACCGTTTCTCCGGTCGCGCGCGCAGCCGAGGGCGATCTTTGCTACATCCTCTCGCGCCGTCACAAGGACGATCTTCTTACCTGCAATGCATCTGCCATTCTGTGTGACAAGGCGCTCGCGCCTCTCGTGCCCGCGCATATTCCGGTTCTGATCACCGGCAAGGCACACACCGCTTTTGCGCTTGCCGGCGCCTTCCTGCATCCGCAGGCCATGCGTCCGCAGTCGGCCCTTCAGCAGGGCGGCATATCGGAGCGTGCGGCCATCGATCCGACAGCAAAACTGGAAGACGGCGTGGAGGTCGAACCCTTCGCGGTCATCGGTGCCCATGCGGAAATCGGTTCCGGCACCCGTATCGGTGCGAATGTGGTGATCGGGTCTCATGTGAAGATCGGCCGCGATTGCACGATTGCGGCAGGCGCGTCGGTTCTGTGCGCCTATATCGGCAACAATGTCATCATCCATAATGGTGCCCGCATTGGCCAGGATGGCTTCGGCTATGCTCCCGGACCGCGCGGCATGCTGAAGATCGTGCAGATCGGCCGTGTCATCATTCAGGACAATGTCGAGATTGGCGCGAATACCACCATCGACCGTGGCACGATGGACGATACGGTCATCGGCGAGGGCACCAAGATCGATAATCTTGTGCAGATCGGCCACAATGTGCGGGTTGGCCGCCATTGCGGCATCGTCGCGCAGGTCGGTATTGCGGGCAGCACGAAGGTTGGTGACGGCGTGATGATCGGCGGCTCCGCCGGGGTGAATGGCCATATCACGATTGGCGATGGCGCCCAGATTGCCGCGCTCAGCGGCGTTGCAGCCGATGTGCCGCCGGGCGAACGCTATGGCGGCATTCCGGCCCGTCCGATGAAGGACTTCCTGCGCGATGTTGCGGAAACGCTGGCGCGCTCATCCAACCGTGAAAAGAAGACGGGTGTGAAAAATGACTGACGAAACCAAGGCGACACTCGGTTCTGCCGATATCCTGGAGATCATGAAGCTCCTGCCGCACCGCTATCCCTTCCTGCTGGTTGACAGGATCATCGAGATCGATGGCGATGAATCGGCCATCGGCATCAAGAATGTCACCGCCAGCGAACCGCATTTCACCGGTCATTTTCCTGCCTCGCCGATCATGCCGGGCGTCCTGCTGATCGAGGGCATGGCCCAGACTGCAGGCGCAATCTGCGCCCGCAAGGAAGGGCAGGGCGGCAACCTCGTCTATTTCATGACCATCGACAACGCCCGCTTCCGCAAGCCGGTCGTGCCGGGTGATCGCGTGGAATATCACGTGAAGAAGCAGAAGCAGCGCGGCAATATCTGGAAGTTCCATTGCGATGCAAAGGTGGACGGCGCTCTGGTCGCAGAAGCGGATATCGGCGCGATGATCGTCCGTCAGGACAAGGAAGGCGCATGAGCAAGATTGCTGCAAGCGCCCGCATCCATCCCTTCGCGGTGATCGAGGATGGGGCCGTCATCGGTGAGGATTGCGTGATCGGCCCCTTCTGCCATATCGGGCCGAAGGTGGTGCTTGGCGCAGGCGCAAAGCTGATCAGCCATGTGACGCTGCTTGGCCGCACGGATATCGGCTCCGGTTGCACTTTCTTCCCGAATGCGGTGGTGGGCGCCGATCCGCAGAGCATTCATCACGCGGGTGAGGAAACCACGCTGACGGTGGGTGACAATTGCACCTTCCGCGAAGGCGTGACGGCCAATACCGGCACAGTCGGTGGCGGCGGCAAGACGGTAATCGGCAGCAACAACCTGTTTCTCGCCAATTCGCACATCGCCCATGATTGCATTCTCGGCAATCACATCATCATGTCGAACAGCGTCAATCTGGCGGGCCATGTGGTGGTGGAAGACCGCGTTATCCTCGGTGGCGGCTGTGCCGTGCACCAGTTCACCCGCATCGGCTATCAGGCCTTCATCGGCGGGCTTTCGGCGGTCAGCTACGATGTCATTCCCTATGGCATGCTGAATGGCAATCCGGGTGTTCTCGGTGGTCTCAATGTGGTGGGCATGACGCGTGCGGGCATCGAGCGGGCGGTGATCCACACGGTCCGCCGCGCCTTCAAGGGCATTTTCGAGGGGCCGGAAGCGGTGCGCGCCAATGCGGCTGCGATCCGCGACCAGTATCTCGATTGTCCGGAGGCCATGCGGATCTTCGATTTCATCGCCGCCGAAAGCGACCGCGCGCTCTCCTCGCCGAACCGGGGCAAGGCGTAACGCGGTGACGAGCCCTTCGAACCAGTCAAAAGGCCGCCTCGGCATCATCGCCGGGAGCGGCCTTTTGCCGTTCTATGTGGCGGATGCCGCCCGCGCCGCTGGCGAGGACCCGGTGATCATCCGGCTTGCCAATGAAGCGCTTCAGCCCTTCGAAGGTTTCGAACAGGCGGTTATCGGCGTTGGCGATATGGCGGGGCTGAAAGGCGTTCTGTCGCGCCATGCGGTGCGGCGCGTCGTCTTGTCCGGAGGGGTGAAGCGCCGTCCGGAATGGCGGGAAATCCATCCGACCTTCGCAACACTCGCCAAGGTTCCCGCAATTGTCCGCACGCTGCTTTCCGGCGGCGATGATGCGGTGCTGCAGATGGTGATCAAGCTGATCGAGGCGCATGGAGCAGAGGTGATCGGAGCCCATCAGGTGGCACCGGATCTTCTGGCAACCCTTGGCCCGATCGGCACCGCGAACCCTACCGACGAGGATCGCCGCGATATCGAAAAGGCTGCCGAAGCAGCGATGGCGCTGGGCGCGCTGGATGTAGGGCAGGGCTCCGTAAGTGTCGGCGGGCGCATTGTCGCGCTCGAAGGCGTGGAAGGCACGGACCAGATGCTCGCCCGCGTTGCCGCCCTTCGCGCCGAGGGCCGCATTTCCGCCCGCCGCAAGGGGGTGCTTGTGAAAATGTGCAAGCCCAATCAGGATGTACGGGCCGATCTTCCGACCATCGGCCGCTCGACGGTGGAAAATGCTGCCGCCGCAGGTCTTGCGGGCATTGCCATCGAAGCGGGCAGGGCGCTGGTGCTGGAACGGGACGAGATGATCCGCGCGGCCAATGACGCGGGCCTCTTCGTCTGCGGCATCGATCGCGGGCTGAAAGGATTGGGCCTATGAGCGAGACGCTGAAAATCGGCGTGGTGGCTGGCGAAGTCTCCGGCGATCTTCTCGGCGCGGACCTGATCGCGGCCGTGAAGCGCCAGAGCGGGCGCAGCGTGTCGCTTGTCGGCGTGGGCGGAGACGGGCTGAAGGCCGAGGGGCTTGCCTCGCTGTTCGATTATTCCGAGCTGTCGATCATGGGCTTAACGCAGGTGCTCGCCCGATTGCCGGGGCTTCTGCGTCGCATACGCCAGACGGCGAATGCGCTGATCGAGGCCAATCCGGACATCATTCTGCTGATCGACAGCCCCGATTTCACCCATCGCGTCGCCAAACGGGTGCGAAAGGCGCGCCCGGATATTCCGATCATCAAATATGTCTGCCCGAGTGTCTGGGCCTGGAAGGAACACCGGGCACCTCAGATGCGCGCCTATGTGGATCAGGTGCTTGCGCTTCTGCCGTTTGAACCGGCGGTGATGCAGCGGCTGGACGGCCCCGCAACCACCTTCGTCGGCCACCGGCTGACGGCAGACCGGAATGTGCTGGACGTGCGGGAAAAGCGGGCTGCGGCACACAAGACCGCCGATCAGCCGAAGACCATCCTGCTTCTGCCCGGCTCGCGTGGTTCGGAAGTCAACCGGTTGCTGCCGCTGTTTCGCGATGTGATCGAAGGGCTTCTCGCCCGTGATCCGAACCACCGCTTCCTGCTGCCCACCGTGCCGCGCATGGAGGAACGGGTGGGCGAAATCATCCGGGACTGGCCGGTAAAGCCGGAAGTGAGCGCCCGTGCAGAATTCAAATGGCAGGCCTTTGCGGAAGCGGATGCAGCGCTTGCCGCCTCGGGCACCGTCATTCTGGAGCTCGGCCTTTGCGGCGTGCCGGTGGTTTCGGTCTACAGGACCGACTGGCTGATCAAGCTGATCACCGACCGCATCAAGATCTGGAGCGGTGCGCTGCCCAATCTGATTGCCGATTACGTGATCGTGCCGGAATATTTCAACGAGCAGATCCGCACCGGCAGCCTGGTGCGCTGGATGGAGCGGCTTTCCGCCGATACGCCGCAGCGCCGGGCGATGGATCAGGGTTTTCGCGAGGTCTGGTCGCGCATGCAGACGCATGAACCGCCCGGTGACAGAGGCGCAAGGCTGTTGCTTGAAACGCTTTCCAACAAAAAACCCGGTCATCGCTAACCGGGTTTTTCTTTTGCAGTTCTCTTTGCCTCAACGCTTGTCGAGCGGCAGGTAATCGCGCATCGCGGCGCCGGTATAGAGCTGGCGCGGACGGCCGATGCGCTGCTGCGGGTCCTCGATCATTTCGGCCCACTGCGCAATCCAGCCCACGGTGCGGGCAAGCGCGAAGAGCACGGTGAACATCGTGGTGGGGAAGCCGAGTGCACGCAGCGTGATGCCCGAATAGAAGTCCACGTTCGGATAGAGCTTCTTTTCCTTGAAATAGGGGTCGCTCAGCGCAATGCGTTCCAGCTCGAGCGCGACCTGCATCAGCGGATCGTCGGAATGGCCGGTCGCTTCCAGAACTTCATACATGGTCTTCTGCATGATGCGGGCACGCGGGTCATAGTTCTTGTAGACGCGGTGGCCGAAGCCCATCAGACGGAACGGATCGTTCTTGTCCTTGGCGCGGGCGATATATTCCGGAATGCGGTCTACCGTGCCGATTTCCATCAGCATGTTGAGGCAGGCCTCGTTCGCGCCACCATGGGCCGGGCCCCAGAGGCAGGCAATGCCAGCCGCAATGCAGGCAAACGGATTGGCTCCCGAGGAACCGGCCAGACGCACGGTCGAGGTGGAGGCATTCTGTTCGTGATCGGCATGGAGGATGAAGATACGATCCATGGCGCGGGCCAGCACCGGGTTCACCACATACTCTTCGCAGGGCACGGCAAAGCACATGCGCAGGAAGTTTGCGGCATAGTCGAGATCGTTCTTCGGATACACGAAGGGCTGGCCGATGTGATACTTGTAGGCCATGGCCGCAATCGTCGGCATCTTCGCGATCATGCGCAGCGAGGCAACCATGCGCTGGTGCGGATCGGTGATATCGGTCGAGTCGTGATAGAAGGCCGAAAGCGCGCCAACAGTGCCCACCATCACGGCCATCGGATGCGCATCACGGCGGAAGCCGGTGAAGAAGCGCGACATCTGCTCGTGCACCATGGTGTGGCGGGTCACGCGGGTATCGAAATCCTTCTTCTGCGCAGCGGTCGGCAGCTCGCCGTAAAGCAGCAGGTAGCAGACTTCCAGGAAGTCGCCCATTTCCGCCAGCTGCTCGATGGGATAGCCGCGGTGCAGAAGCACACCCTGATCGCCATCGATATAGGTGATCTTCGATTCGCAAGACGCCGTGGAAGTGAAGCCGGGATCATAGGTGAAGGAGCCGGTATGCTTGTACAGCGCGCCGATATCGATAACGTCCGGGCCAATCGTGCCCTGCTTCACCGGCAAATCCACCGACTTGCCATCGAGTGTCAGGGTTGCGTTCTTGTCAGTCATGCTGGTCCTCCAAATGCAGGACGCCCGCCAGGCATCCCAAAAGGGTTAGTCAGGTCACGTGCCATTTCAAGACACCGCCCGCCAATCCATCTGGCGGATAGCGCCTTCTCAAAGTCTCGTCACTCGCATGCCATCCTCCCGAAGCAAGACATCTCTCCAAGGGGCATGCCATGTCCACCGATGTCGCTGCCATGCGGTCCGCATCGCGAATTGTGCAGCGCATGGTAACGCCTTTTGCGATGCAAAATCCACAAAAATCATGGCGTTGAACGATGGATTTGCTGCATCTTAAGTCGAATTGCTTCGAAAGCCGTTAATGCGTCAAACAACGCCTCCCGACGAAAACTGTTGCTATTTTAAAGAAATGTCTAAATCATCTTTGCATGGGAAAGGTGCGGCAGGCAGAGCGGCGGTTTATTCGATTTAACGTGCCGGAAAGGCACGGTTTTCCTGCTATTGCTGACAATGAGAACTTGCCCGGTCTTGGCAGGCCGGGTGAAAGGGCATTGCGGATTCGCATTCCCGCGCCTGCACAGGCTGTGGATAAGTCAGCCGCTGTTTTCGCCGGATGGATCGCTGAGGAGGCCGACCATGGCCGCCGTCTGCTGGCTGCCCCGGTTTTGATCGGCATCGGTTCCGTTTGGTGGTTTTCCAGTCCGTTCGGTCTTTCCGCCTTCGTTATTGCGGCAGTGGTGCTGGCGGCATTCCTGGCCGCGTTCTGGTTTCGCACCCGGCAGCGGCAGCTGGCGCATGGATTTGCTGCCCTTGCCCTTCTTTGTGTCGGCGCCCTCTTTGCCGCATTCGAGACCGAACGGGCGGTAACCACTCTGCTTGATATGCCTGTCACAACCATAATCCACGGGCAGGTGGAGGCGGTGGAGGCGGCAGGCGAGGGGCGCTGGCGCTATCTCGTGACCCTCACCGCTACGGACAGGCGACAGCTTGCGCTTATGCCGGAACAGGTTTCGCTGCTTGCCCGCAGCCACGGGCAGCCATTGGCGCTTGGCGAGGGGATTACTGGCCGGGCACGGCTCTCGCCACCCTCCGGACCAGCACTGTCGGGTCTGAATGATTTCGGCTTTTCGGCCTATTTTTCCGGTATCGGTGCAAATGGGCACTTTTACGGTGCACCGCAGCGCGAGCACACCGCCGGCGAGCCGGGTCTGTGGCTAAAGGGCAGGCTCTTGATCGCAGATTGGCGTGCCCGGATCGGCAACCGCATCCGCAACGGGATTGGCGGCGATGCGGGTGCCTTTGCGGCGGCCCTTGTGACCAACGAACAGCGCGCGATTTCCGGCCCGACCATCGAAGCGCTTCGTCAGTCGGGGCTTGCACATATCATTGCGATTTCGGGCATGAACATGGTGCTCGCCGCAGGCCTGTTCTTTGTCGGTTTGCGCGCGGCGTTCAGCCTTCTGCCCGAGGTTGCGCAACGGTTTCCGGTGAAGAAATGGGCGGCCGCTGGCGCCATTCTCGGTATCAGCGCCTACTACATGATATCGGGCTTTGCCGTTTCGGCGGAGCGCGCCTATCTGATGTCGCTGATCATGCTCGCCGCCGTGCTGATCGACCGCCCGGCGATCAGCCTGCGCAATGTTGCACTCTCGGCCATCCTCATTCTCGCCATTTCGCCATCGCAGATCCTCGGACCCGGCTTTCAGATGTCCTATGCGGGAACGATCGGGCTGGTCGCGGGCTATGAGGTCTGGGCGCGCTGGCAGAAGAGAGCGTCTTCAAGGCGGGTCTTTCCGCTGCCCGGCTGGCTTGAAACAATCCTTGGCTATGCTGCGGGCGTGGTCATGACCTCGCTGATCGGTGGCGCTTCGACGCTTTTGTTCTCCGCCGAACATTTTCAGCGCCTGCCCGCCTACGGGCTGGTAGCCAATATCCTTTCCGCCCCGATCCTCTCGTTCGTCGTGATGCCTGCGGGTATGCTGGCGCTCCTTCTCATGCCTTTCGGGCTGGAATTCGGGCCGCTCAAGGTGATGGGCTATGGCCTCGATCTGGTGATCTCCATCGGCAAGATGGTCGCGGGCTGGGGAGGGGAGCTTCTGACCGGCCCGCTTTCGCCGGGCGTGACCGGTGCGCTCACACTTTCGCTGCTTCTTCTGGCGATCAGCCGCAGCCGGTTGCGACTGGCGGGATTGATCCTCTCCGCCCTCTTCGCCGCCTGCCTGTTTCTGCCCGGCCCCGGCAAGCCAGACCTTGTGATTTCGGAAGACGGGACACTTGCCGCCTTTGTCGGTCAGAAAAGCCTGTCTCCAAGCAGTGACAGACCATCAACCTTCCTGTTCGATCAATGGCAGCGCGCACTGGAGCGCCGACAGACTGATCCGCCTCAATATCTCAAGCCAACACGGGATTTGCGTCGTGACAGTGCGGATGACCGCTATCGCCCCTTGAGTGATGACGAGGAGGTGCGGGAACGGGCCTTCCTGCAAAGCGCGGCGGATGCCATTGCGCCCGGACATTTCGCCTGCAAGCGGCACGACTGGTGTCTCGGCAAACATCGCTCCGGCAGCCTGATCCTGATCGTGGAGAATGGCATCTATGCCGGGACGGGCTGCGATGTGGCCGATATCGTCGTTTCCCGCACAGGCCCGTCTTTTCAAGCCTGCCGAAGCGGTGCCCTGCTGATCAGTCGCGAGATGCTGCGCCGCACCGGCGCTCTCGCGCTGACGTTCTCCAACGGACAACGGCTGCCCGAAATCCGTTCCGCGTTCCATGGCGAAGACCGGCCCTGGACTGCCTTCCGGAACTATGACTGGCGAAGCGACAGCCTGAAATCCGAAATTCCGGTACAGCTTGCGGCGCTGATCAAGGACTGGCGCCGCAAACCGGATCAGTGATAGCGGCGGATGAGGCCGATCAGCTTGCCCTGAACCTTCACGCGGTCGGCAGCAAAAATGCGGGTCTCGTAGGCCGGGTTGGCGGCCTCAAGCGCAATGGACGCCCCCTTGCGGCGGAAGCGCTTCAGCGTTGCCTCTTCGTCGTCCACCAGCGCCACGACGATATCGCCGGGCGTGGCGCTCGACGTGTTGCGGATGATCACCGTATCGCCGTCGAGAATGCCGGCCTCGATCATCGAATCGCCCTTGACCTCAAGCGCATAATGCTCGCCCGTGGTCAGCATCTCGGCGGGCACGGAAATCTCGTGCGTGTTGTTCTGGATCGCCGAAATCGGCACACCGGCGGCGATGCGGCCCATGACCGGCACCGCGACAGACGTATCATTGGCGGGCTGCGGCTGCGGCTTCGGAGGGGCGACGGGCTGGGGCTTGCCCACGCCTCCCTCGATCACGCTGGGCGAGAAGCCGCGGCGCGGCAGGCTCGGCGTATAGGCCTCCGGCAGCTTGATCACTTCCAGTGCACGCGCCCGGTTTGGCAGGCGGCGAATGAAGCCGCGCTCTTCCAGTGCCGTTATCAGCCGGTGGATGCCGGACTTCGACGCCAGATCGAGCGCATCCTTCATCTCGTCGAAGGAGGGCGGAATGCCGGATTCCTTCATCCGCTCATGTATGAAGAGCAGCAGCTCCTGTTGTTTGCGCGTCAGCATTTTCCAAGCCCCCAGAATCGTGAAACAAATCCAGAACGGACACTATATGTTCCAGTTGTGTTCCGCAAGTCCATAAAAACTGGTTAATGAAGCATTGATTAAATCGATTGAAGTGTGAAAAAGATTAGCCTTGCGATCACGATTCCGCGCGCTGACACCGCGATGGACGGTTGAAACCGCGCGCCAAAAGCGGCAGAGGTAATTCGCAATCGCAACGGAGAAGCTTTTTCCATGTCTCATCCCCGTGCTCTCGATCATCTGGTTCTGCCTGTCAGATCGCTGGAGGCGGCGCGGGCCGATTATGAGCGGCTGGGCTTTCTGGTGGCACCCGAAGCCCGCCACCCTTTCGGCACCTCGAATGCCTGCGTGTTTCTGGCGGATGGCACCTATCTGGAGCCGCTCGCCGTCTACAGCCGCGAAATGGCGCTGGAGGCCGAAAGGGCCGGCAATGTGTTCGTCGCCCGCGATCAGGCTTTCCGCTTCCGCGTGGGTGAGGCGGGGCTTTCCGCAATCGGGATGAAAAGCGCCAATGCGGCAGAAGATGATGCCGCCTATCGCCGTCAGGGCCTTTCCGGCGGGCCTATCCTGTCTTTCGCCCGCAAGGTGAAGCAGAAGGACGGCTCCGAGACGGAGGCCGCCTTTCATCTTGCCTTCGCGGCAGACCTGCGGTCTCCGGACTTTTTCGCGTTTAACTGCGAGCGGGTTAATGCCGCCCCTTTCCCCCCGGCTCCGGACCATGCCAATGGCGTGACCGGCCTGAAGGCCGTGGTGCTTTCGGAAGAAAATCCCTCGGATTTCCAGTATTTTCTGGAGGCGGTTCTCGGTCAGCGGGATGGCCGGGCGCATTCCTTCGGGCTCACCTTCGAGGCCGCCAATATGGTGGTCGAGGTGCTGACACCTGCGGGCCTCGTCGCGCTTCATGACGTGATCAATCCCCGTTCCGGGCGCGGTCTTCTGGGCGAGGGCCTGATTTTCCGCGTCCGCAATTTAGCCGAGACGGAAAAATGCCTCAAAGACCGGCAGGTTTCCTTTGTCCGGAACAATGGACGGCTCGTGACCCGACCGGCGGAAGCCGGGCGGCTGTTTTTTGCATTCGAGGAATAGGAGAGGTTCATGGTGACGACCCATGAGACCGTGACGGTCGGCGAGGGCGCCGGTCAGGTGAGGTTTTCCAACAAGGGCAAGATCGCGCTGATTGCCGGTCCGTGCCAGATGGAAAGCCGTGACCATGCCTTCATGATGGCGGGCAGGCTTGCGGAAATCTGCAAGGCTGCGGGCATCGGCCTTGTCTACAAGTCCTCGTTTGACAAGGCGAACCGCACCTCGCTGAATGCGGATCGTGGCATCGGGCTGGAAAAGGCCATGGAGGTCTTTGCCGACCTGAAGAAGGAATACGGCTTTCCGGTGATCACCGATGTGCATACGGAAGAGCATTGCGCGCTGGTGTCTCCGGTCTGTGACATGCTGCAGATCCCGGCTTTCCTCTGCCGCCAGACGGACCTTCTGGTTGCGGCAGCGAAGACCGGTCGGGCGATCAATGTGAAGAAGGGGCAGTTTCTCGCGCCCTGGGACATGAAGAATGTGCTGAACAAGCTCAATGCCAGCGGCAATGCGGCTGTGCTTCTGTGCGAGCGCGGCGCGTCCTTCGGCTATAACACGCTCGTCTCCGACATGCGCTCGCTGCCGATCATGGCGGCCACCGGCGCGCCGGTTATTTTCGATGCCACCCATTCTGTGCAGCAGCCGGGCGGGCAGGGCGGTTCTTCCGGCGGGCAGCGCGAATTCGTGGAAACGCTGGCGCGCGCCGCCGTCGCCGTCGGTGTTGCCGGGCTGTTCATCGAAACCCATCAGGACCCCGACCACGCCCCTTCCGACGGGCCGAACATGGTGCCGATTTCCGAAATGCCGCGCCTCATCGACAAGCTTCTGGCTTTCGATGCGATCGCGAAATCCTGACCGACAACCGCAATTTACGTTCCAGAACAGGAAGCTGACATGACCGCAATTACCGATATTATCGCCCGCGAAATTCTCGACAGCCGTGGCAATCCGACTGTTGAAGTGGATGTGCTGCTGGAAGACGGCAGCTTCGGCCGCGCCGCCGTGCCCTCCGGCGCCTCGACCGGCGCGCATGAGGCCGTGGAACTGCGTGATGGCGGCAAGCGCTATCACGGCAAGGGCGTCGAGAAGGCTGTCAACGCCGTCAACACCGAAATCTACGATGCCATTGGCGGGATGGATGCCGAGAACCAGCGCCAGATCGATCAGGCCATGATCGAACTCGACGGCACGGCAAACAAGTCGCGCCTTGGCGCGAATGCCATTCTCGGCGTGTCGCTGGCGGTTGCGAAGGCGGCCGCGGAATGCGCAGGCCTGCCGCTTTACCGCTATGTGGGCGGCCCGAATGCCCATCTTCTGCCGGTGCCGATGATGAACATCATCAATGGCGGCGCGCATGCGGACAACCCGATCGACTTCCAGGAATTCATGATCATGCCGGTTGGCGCGGCCAATATCCGCGAAGCCGTGCGCATGGGTTCGGAAGTGTTCCATGTGCTGAAGAAGGAGCTCGCGGCACAGGGCCACAACACCAATGTGGGCGATGAAGGCGGCTTTGCGCCGGGTCTCGCCTCTGCGCCGGCAGCCCTCGATTTCATCATGAAATCCATCGAGAAGGCAGGCTACCGCCCCGGTGAAGACATGTATCTGGCGCTTGACTGCGCCTCGACCGAATTCTTCAAGGATGGCAAGTACCACCTCGAGGGCGAAGGCCGGGTGCTGGAGCCGGGCGCAATGGCCGATTACCTGGCCGAACTTGCTGCCAATTACCCGATCATCTCCATCGAGGACGGCATGGCCGAAGACGACTGGGATGGCTGGAAGGCGCTGACCGACAAGATCGGCTCCAAGGTGCAGCTCGTCGGTGACGACCTGTTCGTGACCAATTCCGCCCGTCTGCGCGACGGCATCCGCATGGGCGTTGCCAACTCCATTCTCGTGAAGGTGAACCAGATCGGCTCGCTCACCGAGACGCTGGAAGCAGTCGAAATGGCGCACAAGGCCCGTTACACCTCGGTCATGTCGCACCGCTCGGGCGAGACGGAAGATTCCACCATTGCCGATCTCGCCGTTGCGCTGAACTGCGGCCAGATCAAGACCGGCTCGCTTGCCCGCTCGGACCGTACCGCCAAGTACAACCAGCTGATCCGCATCGAGGAAGGCCTTGGCTCCATGGCCTCCTTCGCAGGCCGCTCGATCCTGAAGGGCTAAAGCCAAGCACGCCTGATATCCTGCCGGTTTCTCCGGCGGGTCTTCCTTCATCCCCGGGGATTTGGTTCTCCGGGGATTTTTATTGCCTGAAGAAGCGGGCAGGGCGCTTGCGGCCTCAAGGATATGGGAAAACCTTCCCGCGTCTCACGCAACCGGGTTTTGCGACGGACATGGACTTGTGAAAAAGTCCGGAAAGGGGCACGTCCCGTGCCTGTAATGAGTATAGGTAAGTGACACGAGACGTGCCCCAATTCGATGTCTTTGCGGGTGAATTTCGGACGCTTCGTTTCCTGCCGTGTGCGAACTGGCGCGCCGCGCCGACGGCACAGTCCTTCTTCACGCATGGAATTCGCGGAACACGCCGCCCGAAGGCGATGGGCCGTCCCTTCCTCGTCAGGCCTGGATGACGCAAACACACCTGCCATCCCTGCTGCGAAAGAACCATCCTCATGCACACCCGCCTGCCTTGCTTCGCTGCGTCGTCACCCGGCAGGCACCGGCTCCACCGGGCCTTGCTCGCAGGGGCAGGGCGTATCCGAAGTGGAACGCTCTGACCATAGACCTAAATAAGGGATATGTAAAGAGGGGTGAGGAATATTTTCATATTTTCAGCGAGTTGTTGCGTAAGAAATTGCGCCATAAAGAATGTTCTGATTGAGCTTTTCCTTCTTTTTGCGCCGTGCTAACCTCTGCTTCAGGATGCTGGTGAAAAACGGCATCCGGGGGCTTAGAAAACCCCTTCAGTGAAGTGGCTGTGCCTTGATTGGTGCGTCCCGAACCCTATAGCTTCCAGGTCATTGCGGCCGGGAGGCCTCGGTTATGTCCAGAACTTCGGTTTAAAAGCCGGGGCGGCCGTTCACTGACGGTTTTTCTAACTCCCGGTCACCAGGGCACCTGTCTGCCCCGGTGGCCTTTCCAACCGGAAGGGGAGAGGGCTGCATGAGTGCATTTGCCGATATGTATATCGCATCACCGGACTGGATAAAAATCCTCTGGATCAGCCTGCCCTGCGTGACCCTTTATGCGACGGCCCGGCTGTTCAGCCGCGGAAAAAAGACGGCACAGCGCCAGCAGCACTACACGCCACCGGTCATCACCACATCCCGAGACCCGGATTTCGACCAGATCGCAATGGAGGGCGAAGCGCTCAAACAGGCCTTTGTCAAACAATTGCGGGATGAAGGCTAACGGTCAAACGGTTCCCGTCACGCCTTTGCTTCGCGCAGCTTTGCGTGGGCGATGCGGGCCACAAAGAGGCTGATGTAGGCGGTTGCGACAAGCAGAAGGCACAGCAGAAACAACGGAACCTGCGGCGGCTGGCTCACGAGTTTCAACATGTTCACCAGCAAAAAGATCAGCGACAGCGCTGTTCCGCCGTAACCGACCAGTGCGGCAGACCTGTAAAAGCGGCGAACCGCCCCGCTGACAGACGCACCTATGATCTTTTCAAGGACAATCGTCCGTTCCAGCATGGCGCTGCTGCCTGCAAGCCGCCCTGATTCCTTCAAGGCGTTCATTTTGCGGGAGTATCGTCTCTGCAGCGGCAGATTGATTGCGCACAACAGGACGAATGGCGTGGCAACGACGACCGGGCCGAAGTGATTGATATATGCCAGAAGCATGAGCAGCAGTGTGACAATGCCGATCGGAATCCAGACTCTATAAAAGCTCTTGCGCATGCTCGCCATTTTTTGCGCATTTTCGGCTGGAATGACCCAGATCTGCCGATCCACCTGAACCATCTTGAAATTTTCATCCGGAAGCGAAACGACGGTAAAGCCCTGAAGGGCGGGTACATCCGGCAATGCTTCACCTGAATATGGATTGATCAGACTGCCCATCAAAAAATACCTTGTCGCTCCGGGAATGAAGCTCCGTTGTATTTTTGCGGGTCTCTACAAGGCGTAAATTCCCGCTTCGCATCGCGCAAAGCAGATCGTTTCCGCACACATTCATAGAGAACCTGATGCCCAATCGTGGCCTATGGTCAACGCTCGGTTAAGGACTCTGCGCTAATTTGAGGTTCTGTTATCGAGTTTCGGGTTTCGTGCGTATGTGGACCAAGCATCATAAAGAGCGCAAGCTGGGGCGTTTTGTGCTCCCGCTCATTACGGTCGCCTTCCTTTCCTATTTCGGCTATCATTCCATCCACGGCGATTTCGGTCTCATCGCCACGGAGGAGTTCGAACGCCAGCGGGTGGAGCGCTTGGCGGAGCTGAAAGACCTGACCGACAAGCGAAAGGCCCTGGAGCTGCAGGTGAGTCTGCTCAGCGATGGCTCCATGGAAAAGGATATCCTGGACGAGAAGGCGCGTTACGAGCTTAACGTTTCGCGGGCGGACGAGATCGTCATTTTCAACACCTATTTCAATTAACCTGAATTAGGTTAATTTGATTTATTGCAGTATTTACAATGATTTAATCAGAATAGAAGGCATGCATTTATAGCATTGCTGTAAACCGGATTCTCTCCTAAGCTACACTCGATCTCATTGCATCGAGGAAACCGAGGAGGATCCTTATGGCGACGCGCAAATCCGCGCCTCAGGCAGCCGCACGCAAGCCGGCTGCCAAATCCGGGAAGAAAGATTTCAACGGCGGCACGTTTCTGGACTTCGACAAGGAGACGGAACTGAAGGCCTATCGCGAGATGATGCTCATCCGCCGATTCGAGGAAAAGGCCGGCCAGCTTTACGGCATGGGTTTCATCGGCGGTTTCTGTCATCTCTATATCGGTCAGGAAGCGGTCGTCGTCGGCATGCAGATGGCGCTGAAGGAAGGTGATCAGGTCATCACCGGCTATCGCGACCACGGCCACATGCTGGCCTGCGGCATGAGTGCGCGCGGCGTGATGGCGGAACTGACCGGGCGTCGCGGCGGTCTTTCCAAGGGCAAGGGCGGCTCCATGCACATGTTCTCCAAGGAAAAGAATTTCTATGGTGGCCATGGCATCGTGGGCGCGCAGGTCTCGCTCGGCACCGGGCTTGCCTTTGCCAACCATTACCGTGGCAATGACAATGTCAGCGTCTCCTATTTCGGTGACGGCGCGGCAAACCAGGGCCAGGTCTACGAAAGCTTCAACATGGCAGCACTGTGGAAGCTGCCTGCGATCTACGTGATCGAAAACAACCGCTACGCCATGGGCACCGCCGTTTCGCGCGCCTCGGCACAGACGGACTTTTCCATGCGCGGCGCTTCCTTCGGCATTCCGGGCTATCAGGTGGATGGCATGGATGTGCGCGCGGTTGCCGCCGCCGCCGAAGAGGCCGTTGCCCACTGCCGCTCCGGCAAGGGCCCGCTGATCCTCGAAATGCTCACCTACCGCTATCGCGGCCATTCCATGTCGGACCCGGCGAAGTATCGCTCCAAGGACGAAGTGCAGAAGATGCGCTCCGAGCACGACCCCATCGAGCAGGTGCGGGCGCGGCTTCTGGAAAAGGGCTGGGCAAGCGAGGAAGAGCTGCGTGCCATCGACAAGGATGTCCGTGACATCGTCGCCGACAGCGCGGAATTCGCCCAGAGTGATCCGGAACCGGATGTCTCCGAACTTTACACCGACATTCTGCTTTGATCCGGGGGGAAGACCATGCCGATTGAAATTCTGATGCCTGCGCTCTCCCCGACGATGGAAGAGGGCAAACTGTCCAAGTGGCTGAAAAAGGAAGGCGATGCGGTGAAATCCGGCGATGTGATCGCCGAGATCGAAACCGACAAGGCAACCATGGAAGTGGAAGCCGTTGATGAAGGCACCATCGGCAAGCTGCTGGTGGCGGCCGGTACCGAAGGCGTGAAGGTGAATGCACCGATTGCCGTGCTGCTGCAGGACGGCGAAAGCGCCGATGCGGCTGCAAAGGCGCCTGCTGCGGCACCCGCTCCGGCTCCTGTTGCTGCATCACCGGCTCCTGCTGCTGCTGCTGCGGCTGCGCCCGTTCCCGCCGCGCCGAAGAGCGAACCGGCTTCCGATCCGGATATTCCGGCGGGCACGGAAATGGTGACGATGACGGTGCGTGAAGCGCTGCGCGATGCCATGGCCGAGGAAATGCGCGCCCATGACGACGTCTTCATCATGGGTGAGGAAGTGGCCGAATATCAGGGTGCCTACAAGATCACCCAAGGCCTGCTGCAGGAATTCGGCCCCCGCCGCGTGGTCGATACGCCGATCACCGAGCACGGCTTTGCCGGTGTGGGTGTGGGTGCCGCCATGGCAGGTCTGCGCCCGATCGTCGAGTTCATGACCTTCAACTTCGCCATGCAGGCGATTGACCACATCATCAACTCGGCCGCAAAGACGCTCTACATGTCCGGCGGGCAGATGGGTGCGCCCATCGTGTTCCGTGGTGCAAATGGCGCGGCTGCCCGCGTGGCCGCCCAGCACAGCCAGGATTATGCGGCCTGGTACAGCCATATTCCGGGCCTCAAGGTCATCCAGCCCTATACGGCTGCCGATGCCAAGGGCCTGCTCAAGGCGGCGATCCGGGATCCGAACCCGGTGATCTTCCTCGAGAACGAAATTCTCTACGGCCAGTCCTTCGAAGTGCCGAAGATGGATGATTTCGTGCTGCCGATCGGCAAGGCGCGCATTCACCGTCGCGGCAATGATGCAACGCTCGTCTCCTTCGGCATCGGCATGACCTATGCAGTCAAGGCGGCCGACGAACTGGCGAAGGAAGGCATCGATGTGGAAGTCATCGACCTGCGCACCATCCGTCCGATGGATCTGCCGACGGTGATCGAATCCGTCAGGAAGACCGGTCGTCTGGTGACGGTGGAAGAGGGTTTCCCGCAGTCCTCCGTCGGTACGGAAATCGCCACCCGCGTGATGCAGCAGGCCTTCGATTATCTCGATGCGCCGGTGCTGACCATCGCGGGCAAGGATGTGCCGATGCCTTACGCCGCCAATCTCGAAAAGCTCGCGCTGCCGAATGTCGGCGAAGTGGTTCAGGCGGTCAAAACCGTCTGCTACCGTTAAGGGGAGGGAAGCATGGCATCCATGAGACAACTACGACGGATTTCTTGGAGCGTGTTTTGGATGAATACGCTTCTCGGTATCTTGTTTGGAGCATTGATCGGTGCAGTTTTCGGGTTTGTGGCTGGAATTGCCACAGGTGCTCTGCAGATTCCGATGGAAACAGCGGCAAACATACATACTATAGCTGGCGCAATCGGAGGGTTGATAGGCTCTTACATAGCTCTAAACTTCGTGCTTTCCTTTGTCATTGGAAAAAATATTGGCGGGAAACGCATTGAGCTAGTAGAATCAGAACCTGTTGGGAGAATGTAAAGATGCCGATCAACATTACCATGCCGGCCCTTTCTCCCACCATGGAAGAGGGCAAGCTTGCCAAGTGGCTGAAGAAGGAAGGCGATGCCATCCGCTCCGGTGACGTGATTGCCGAAATCGAGACCGACAAGGCGACCATGGAAGTGGAAGCCGTGGATGAGGGCACGCTCGCAAAAATCCTCGTGCCCGCTGGCACCGAAGGCGTGAAGGTCAATGCCGTCATCGCCGTGATTGCCGGTGAGGGTGAGGATGCGGGCTCTGTGACCGCGCCTGCTCAGCAGGCTGCTCCCACCGCGCAAGCGGCCCCCTCAACCGGTCCTTCGGACCACCTTCTCCCCGCTGGGGAGAAGGGAGCGCAAGGCGCTGGCGTTTCGGCCTCCTCTCCCCAACGGGGAGAGGTCCCGGCAGGGGGTGAGGGGGCAAAGCCCGCAGCCGCCCACGGCAACCGCATCTTCTCCTCGCCGCTTGCGCGTCGTCTGGCGAAGGAAGCGGGCCTTGATCTTGCTGCGGTCTCCGGCTCCGGTCCGCATGGTCGCGTGGTGAAATCCGATATCGAAAAGGCCGTGGCGAGCGGCACCGGCAAGGCGTCCGCCGCACCGGCTGCGGCTTCTGCCGCTGCTCCGGCGGCATCGGCTCCGGCACCGTCCGGCATGTCGTCCGATCAGGTGCTGAAGCTCTTTGCCGAAGGCTCCTACGAGCTGGTGCCGCATGACGGCATGCGCAAGACGATTGCCAAGCGCCTGCAGGAATCCAAGCAGACGATCCCGCATTTCTACGTTTCTGTGGACTGCGAGCTCGATGCGCTGCTGGCGCTGCGCACGCAGATCAACGATGCCGCGCCGGTCAAGGATGGCAAGCCCGCCTACAAGCTCTCCGTCAATGACATGGTCATCAAGGCCATGGCGCTGGCGCTGCGCGACGTGCCGGATGCAAACGTTTCCTGGACCGATCAGGCGATGGTCAAGCACAAGCATTCCGATGTCGGCGTTGCCGTGTCGATCCCCGGCGGGCTGATCACCCCGATCATCCGTCATGCGGAGGAAAAGAGCCTTTCGGCGATTTCCAACGAGATGAAGGATCTCGGCAAGCGCGCCAAGGACCGCAAGCTGAAGCCCGAGGAATATCAGGGCGGCACCACGGCGGTTTCCAACATGGGCATGATGGGCGTGAAGAATTTCGCAGCCGTCGTGAACCCGCCGCACGCGACCATTCTCGCCGTCGGCGCTGGCGAACAGCGCCCCGTGGTGAAGAACGGCCAGTTGGCGATTGCGACCGTGATGACCGTGACGCTTTCCACCGATCACCGTGCCGTCGATGGTGCGCTCGGTGCGGAACTGCTCGGCGCCTTCAAGACCTATATCGAAAACCCGATGGGCATGCTGGTGTAAGCCATGGCAAAGACCGTTCTTTGCTACGGCGACAGCCTGACCTGGGGTTACAATGCCGAAACCATGGATCGTCACCGGTTTGAAGACCGGTGGCCCTCCGTGTTGCAGAAGGCGCTCGGCCCCGAGGTGCAGGTCATTGCCGATGGGCTGAATGGCCGCACCACCGCCTATGACGATCACCTGTCCGATTCGGACCGCAATGGTGCCCGCGTGCTTCCCACCGTGCTGCAAAGCCATGCGCCGCTTGATCTGGTGATCATCATGCTCGGCACCAATGACATGAAGCGCGGTATTGCGGGCAATGCATTTCTGGCGCGCCAGGGCATCCAGCGTCTCGTGGGGCTGATCCGCCACCACGAATGGCCGATGGATTTCATGGAGGCACCGGAAATACTCATCGTATCGCCGCCGCCCTGCCGGGAGACGGCAAATCCGGTCTTTGCCGCGATGTTTGCCGGTGCTGCCGAGGAATCGGCGATGCTCGCCTCGCTCTACCGGGACCTCGCCGACGAGCTGGAATGCAGCTTTTTCGATGCGGGATCGGTGGCCGAAACCACGCCGCTCGACGGCGTGCATCTGGATGCGGAGAATACACGTGCCGTCGGCCGCGGGCTTGAGCCCGTGGTCAGGATGCTGCTTGGCATTTGACAGGTGCTTTGATCCTGACTTGATCAGGATCAAGGTCCGTCAGGTGGGAGGGACTAGGCTGACCCTATAAACCCAAAAGGAGATAGGGAATGTCGAATACCCCCCACGAACTGGCCGAAGAGTTTCCGGAGCATGTTGCGAAAATGCATGAGCTGAAGATCAGCGATGCGCATTTTGCACGGCTCTTTGAAGAATATCATGAGGTTAACCGCGCCATTCACCGTGCGGAGACAAATGTGGAGCCGACCGACGACATGCACATGGAAACCATGCGCAAGACGCGGCTGGCACTGAAGGACAAGATCTACGGGATGCTGAGCAAGGCCGCCTGAGGGCGCTCGCCTCATCCCCCGCAAGGCCGGGCGGCAGGTGCTGCCCGGTGCTTGCCCAAAGAGGAGATGAAGGCCCGTGGCGAATTCTTATGACGTCATCATCATCGGTTCCGGCCCCGGCGGTTATGTCACCGCGATCCGGTCCGCGCAGCTTGGTCTGAAAACCGCGATTGTGGAGCGGGAGCATCTGGGCGGCATCTGCCTCAACTGGGGCTGCATTCCCACCAAGGCGCTGCTTCGCTCTGCCGAAATCATGGATCACGCCAACCATGCAAAGAGCTATGGTCTGATGCTGGAAGGCAAGATGACGGCCAATGTGGCCGATGTTGTCTCCCGCTCGCGCGGCGTCTCGGCCCGCCTCAATGGCGGCGTCGGCTTCCTCATGAAGAAGAACAAGATCGATGTGATCTGGGGCGAGGCAAAGCTGTCCAAGCCCGGTGAGATCGTGGTCGGCAAGTCCTCCAAGGCCCCGATGCAGCCGCAGCATCCGACGCCGAAGGGCGTGCTGGGCGAGGGCACCTATTCTGCAAAGCATATCATTCTGGCCACCGGCGCCCGCCCGCGCGCGCTGCCGGGCATCGAGCCGGAAGGCAAGCTGATCTGGACCTATTTCGAGGCCATGGTGCCTGCCGAAATGCCGAAGAGCCTGCTCGTGATGGGTTCCGGCGCGATCGGCATCGAATTTGCAAGCTTCTACCGCTCGATGGGCGTCGACGTGACCGTGATCGAACTGATGGACCGCATCATGCCGGTGGAAGATGCCGAAATTTCCGGCATTGCCCGCAAGGCACTGGAAAAGCGCGGCCTGAAGATCATCACCTCCGCCAAGGTTTCGAAGGTGGAGAAGGGCGCGAATTCCGTGACCGCCACGGTCGAGACCGCCGATGGCAAGAGCGAGAAGCTGACCGCCGACCGGCTGATTTCCGCGGTGGGCGTGCAGGGCAATATCGAAAATCTCGGCCTTGAGGCGCTCGGCATCAAGACGGATCGCGGCTGCGTGGTGATCGATGGGTATGGTCGCACCAATGTGCCGGGCATCTATGCCATCGGCGATGTCGCCGGCCCGCCGATGCTCGCCCACAAGGCCGAGCATGAGGGCGTGATCTGCGTGGAAAAGATCGCCGGTCTTCCCAATGTCCACCCGATGGACAAGGCAAAGATCCCGGGCTGCACCTATTGCAATCCGCAGGTCGCCTCCGTGGGTCTCACCGAAGTCAAGGCGAAGGAACTGGGCCGAGACATCCGCGTTGGCCGCTTCTCCTTTGCTGCGAACGGCAAGGCAATTGCGCTCGGTGAGGACAACGGCCTGATCAAGGTGATCTTCGACAAGAAGAGCGGCGAGCTTCTGGGCGCCCATATGGTGGGTGCGGAAGTGACCGAGCTGATCCAGGGTTTCGTGATCGCCATGGGTCTGGAGACCACCGAGGAAGAGCTGATGCACACCATCTTCCCGCATCCGACCCTTTCCGAAATGATGAAGGAAGCGGTGCTGGATGCCTATGGCCGCGTTCTGAACGCCTGAGGGACCGGCATGCCCGGGCTTGTCTCGAGCATCCACAACCGTCAAATGCGGTTTCGAGGTCGCAGATCCTCGGCACAGGGCCGAGGATGACGGCGTGAAGCAGAATCGCGCATTGCTCTTCATCCGCGCTGTCACTATCTAGAGCAGAGCGCACAACAGGAAGGACGACGTCTATGGCAGTGGGCTGGTTCATGACCATCATCATCGGCGGGCTTGCAGGCTGGCTGGCCGGGAAATTCATGGATATGCGCTTCGGCGTGATCCTGAACATCATCATCGGCATTGTCGGCTCGGCGATTGCAACCGCGGTTTTCCAGCGTTTCGGCATTTTCGTGGCGGAAGACAAGCTCGGCTATCTGATCACCAGCTTTGTCGGTGCCTGCATTCTGCTCTTCGTCGTCAAGCTCGTGCGGCGGTAATCAAGGATATCTCTCATGGTGACCATTCTCGATACGATCGGCACGGAACCGGCTGAAAAGCGGGTACGGCATCCAGAGAAGGCGCATAAGCCGGACACGGAAGTGCTGCGCAAGCCGGAATGGATCCGCGTGAAGGCGCCGACCTCCAAGGGCTATGCCGAAACCCGCGCCATCGTGAAGGAAAACAAGCTCGTCACCGTGTGCGAGGAAGCCGGTTGCCCGAATATCGGCGAGTGCTGGGACAAGAAGCACGCGACCTTCATGATCATGGGCGAAATCTGCACCCGCGCCTGCGCCTTCTGCAATGTCGCCACCGGCAAGCCGAACCCGCTCGACCAGTCCGAGCCCGACAGTGTCGCCCGCGCCGTCAAGGAAATGGGCCTTTCGCATGTGGTGATCACCTCGGTGGACCGCGACGATCTGGAAGATGGCGGTGCCGAGCATTTCGAGAAGGTGATCTTCGCGATCCGCGCGGCCTCGCCCTCGACGACCATCGAAATTCTCACCCCGGATTTCCTGAAGAAGCCGGGCGCGCTGGAGCGCGTGGTGGCGGCAAAGCCGGATGTGTTCAACCACAATCTCGAAACCGTGCCGGGCAACTATCTGACCGTGCGTCCGGGCGCGCGCTATTTCCACTCCGTGCGCCTTTTGCAGCGGGTGAAGGAACTGGACCCCACCATGTTCACCAAGTCCGGCATCATGGTCGGGCTGGGGGAAGAGCGCAACGAAGTGCTGCAGCTGATGGATGACCTGCGCTCGGCGGATGTGGATTTCCTCACCATCGGCCAGTATCTGCAGCCGACCCGCAAGCACCATCGTGTCGTGTCTTTCGTCACGCCGGACGAGTTCAAGTCCTATGAGACGGTGGCCTATAGCAAGGGCTTCCTGATGGTGGCCGCAAGCCCGCTTACCCGCTCGTCGCACCATGCGGGCGATGATTTCGCACGGCTTCGGGCGGCACGCGAACGCAAGCTGGCCGGGGCCTGATCCCGGCCACGCCAAGCAGAAAACGGACCCATGCCCAAGTTCGAAAGCCAGCGCAAGGTTGCCCACACGCCCGAGCAGATGTTTGATCTGGTGGCGGATGTGGAGCGCTATCCGCAGTTCCTGCCGCTCTGCGAGGCGCTGACGATCCGTACCCGTCGTGAGCGCGACGGAAAGGAACTGCTGGTGGCGGACATGACCGTGGGCTACAAGGCGATCCGCGAAACCTTCACCTCACAGGTTTTGCTGAACCGCGAGGCCCGTGAGATCGATGTGCAATATATCGACGGGCCGTTCAAATATTTGAACAACAAGTGGACTTTCGTGGCCGATGGCGAGACCGGTTGCGCCGTGCATTTCTTCATTGATTACGAGTTTAAGAGCCGCATCCTCGGCGCCCTGATGGGCTCGATGTTCGACCGCGCCTTCCGGATGTTTTCCGAGGCCTTCGAGGCGCGGGCGAAGCATATCTACGGCTGAGGTTGATCAGAGCAACCGGCTCTGCCGCAGCATGCCGGCGCTTTCCAGCACCGGATAGGCAATCGATACCGCCAGCGAATTGATTTCCTTCAGATCCCGGATCGTGTCGATGTGGATCGAGCTGGAATCATAGCTCGCCGGATTGCCATCGCGCAGCCGCTGCAGGTGATGCTCCTCGCTGTCGCGCACCATGGTGCGCACCACCTCCTTCTGTGCCACCAGCTGGCGGGCATGCTCCACTTCCGGTGCGACCAGAAGATTGAAGGCCATGCGTACATTGCGCAGCACCTCGTTGTGCATGTCCTTCAGTTCGCGCCAGCCTTCCTCCGAAAAGGAGATGGAGCGGGCATGCTTCTTGCGCGCGCGGGTCAGCATGTTCTGCGAAATGATATCCGCCGTCTGCTCCAGCTTGATCGTCGCGCCCAGCAGGTCCTGGCAATGGGCGGCCGATTTCGGGTCCAGTGCCGATTGCGAAATGCGGGCGAGATAGAACTTGATGTCGCGGTGGATGCGGTCCACCTCGTCATCCAGCACCTCGATACGGCCCATGGCAGCGGGATCGGACTTCTCGAACACGTCGATGATGCGCGTCAGCATCACCTCGATCTTGTCGCAAACCGTCATCACCTCGCGCGTGGCATTGTTGAGTGCCTGGCGGGGGTTGCCGAGATCGGCGGGGCTCAGCGCGGAAATGCGATCCGCATCCGGCGGAATGGCGGCCGTATCGGGTTTGCCCAGCCATTTTTCCAGGCCCAGCGCCACGAAATGGCAGACCGGCAGGCCGATGATGATCACCGCCAGATTGATCGCCATATGAGCCATCACCACCGCATCGCCGGGGCGGGCGGCAAAGACGGTCGGCGACAGCTGGAAGATCAGCTGCAGGATCATAGCGACGATGGTACCGAAGCCGCGGATCGCGACATTGCCGAGCGGCACGACGCGGGCCGATGGTTCATCGCCGCGGGTGAGCATCGCGCCGATCACCGCGCCGCCGAAATTCACACCCAGTACGAGCGGAATGATCAGGGCAGGGGTGAGGAAATCGCGATCCGCCAGCGAGGCGAACAGGAGAATGGAGGCCACGCTCGAATGAAACGCCCATGCGAGCAGGGCCGCCAGCAGGAAGGCGGTGATCCAGTCCTTCGACAGGTAATTGATGATGATCGGCAGAAGCTGGCTCTGCTTCAGCGGCTGCGAGGCCTCGCCGATCAGCCGGAGCGACAGTAGCAAAAGGCCGAGACCGAAGAAGATGCGGCCAAGCTGCCGCCAGGTGCGCGCCTCACTTGCCCGAAAGCAGATCGTGCCGACGATGATGAACACCGGAACCAGCAGAGATAGATCATGCCGCAGCAGGCGGACGACAAAGGCCGAGCCGAAATCCGCGCCGAGAAGGGTCGCAACCCCAATGGTGGTCGAGACATAATTGCTGGCGACAAAGCCGGAGACGATCAGCGCGACGGCTGTGGCGCTCTGCAGGCCGATCGCCAGAAAGAAACCGGCAATCGCTGCGGTGAAACGGTTGCCGATTGCCTGCCGGAGCTTGTCGCGCAGAAGATCGCCATAGGCCCGCTCGACGCCGGTGCGCACCATGCGCGTGGCCCAGAGCAAGAGCGCGACCGCGCCCGCCAGATTGATGAAGACGATTGAACCGGTCATGCCAGCGCCTCAGTTCGCAAGGGACGGGTTCGCCCGCCTCCTCAGCCATCAGTGCAGAAAGCCGCTTGCGTGAGGCTCTCCAGACCATGACCGTGTTTCTCTTGTCTCCTTCTTTAGTCTGATTGTCACAATTTACAAACCGAAACTTGCATAGGCGGCTAATGAAATTTCATCCATCTCGTGACGCTAGTGCGCTGAAAAAATTCGCTATTATGGCAGTGTCGAAATGCGGAAAAACAAAAAAGTGAATGAATTCAAAATCAGGCGCAGAAGAAATATACCTTGGGTTGCAAAACTCGCGCCTATGCATTCAAAAGGTCAAATCACCGGCAGGGGTCTGTTCTGATGCGGGAAAGCGCCGCTCCCGCATCAGCAAGCCGTTGCTGTCATTCCGCCGCGATGGTGCGTGCCGGGCGGCGCCCGAGCAGTTCCTTGAGGAACTGCCCGGTATAGGAGCGCGGCTCCTTCACGATCATTTCCGGCGGGCCGGAGGCCACCAGCTCGCCGCCGCCATCGCCGCCTTCCGGACCGATATCGATAATCCAGTCGGCAGTCTTGATGACTTCGAGATTGTGCTCGATCACCACCACCGAATTGCCCTGATTGACCAGCTCGTGCAGCATTTCCAGAAGTTTGGCGACGTCGTGGAAGTGCAGGCCGGTGGTCGGCTCGTCGAGAATGTAGAGGGTGCGGCCAGTGGACCGCTTCGACAGTTCCTTGGCGAGCTTCACGCGCTGGGCCTCGCCGCCGGAAAGCGTGTTTGCCTGCTGGCCGACCTTGATATAGCCAAGCCCCACATCCTGCAGCGCATGCAGCTTGTCGCGCACGGCGGGCACGGCGGCAAAGAATTCCACGCCTTCCTCCACCGTCATGTCCAGCACGTCGGCAATCGACTTGCCCTTGAAATGCACATCGAGCGTCTCGCGATTGTAACGCTTGCCGTGGCAGACATCGCAGGTGACATACACATCCGGCAGGAAGTGCATCTCGATCTTGATCACGCCATCGCCCTGACAGGCCTCGCAGCGCCCGCCCTTGACGTTGAAGGAGAAGCGGCCCGGCTGATAGCCGCGCGCCTTTGCTTCCGGCAGCCCGGCAAACCAGTCGCGGATCGGGGTGAAGGCGCCGGTATAGGTCGCCGGGTTGGAGCGCGGCGTGCGGCCAATCGGCGACTGGTCGATATCGATCACCTTGTCGATATGCTCGAAGCCGTCGATGCGGTCATGCTCGGCGGGATTCTCGCGCGCACCCATGATGCGGCGGGCGGCGGACTTGTAGAGCGTCTCGATCAGGAAGGTGGACTTTCCACCACCCGAGACGCCCGTGACAGCCGTGAACAGGCCGAGCGGGATCGAGGCGGTGATGTTCTTGAGATTATTGCCGCGCGCGCCGATAACCTTGATCTCCTTGCCCTTCCGGGGCTTCCGCCGCTCGGCCGGAACGGCAACGCCCAGCTCGCCGGAGAGATATTTGCCGGTGAGCGATTTCGGGTTGGCCATGATCTCGCCCGGCGTACCCTCGGCCACGATCTGCCCGCCATGCACGCCGGCAGCGGGGCCGATATCGACCACATGATCGGCGGTCAGGATCGCGTCCTCGTCATGCTCAACCACGATAACGGTATTGCCGATATCGCGCAGATGCTTCAGCGTTTCGAGAAGGCGCGCATTGTCGCGCTGATGCAGACCGATGGACGGTTCGTCCAGCACATAGAGCACACCGGTAAGGCCCGAGCCGATCTGCGAGGCGAGGCGGATACGCTGGCTCTCGCCACCCGACAGCGTGCCGGAATTGCGCGACAGGCTGAGATAATCGAGCCCCACATCATTGAGGAAGCGCAGGCGCTCGCGGATTTCCTTGAAAATGCGCGCGGCGATCTCGTTCTGCTTGGCAGAGAGCTTTTCCGGCAGCGCCTCGAACCAGTCGCGCGCCGTACGGATCGACATATTGGTGACTTCGCCGATATGCAGGCCGTAGATCTTCACCGCCAGCGCTTCCGGCTTCAGGCGGAAGCCGTTGCAGGCCGGGCAGGGCGCCGCTGACATGAAGCGCTCGATCTCTTCCCGCGACCAGGCGCTGTCGGTTTCCTTCCAGCGGCGCTCGAGATTGGGAATGATGCCTTCGAAATTCTTGGTGGTCGTGTAGGAACGGGCACCATCGGCATATTGAAACTCGATCTCCTCCGCCGTGCCGTTGAGGATCACATCCTTGGCCTTGTCGGAAAGATCGTTCCAGCGGGTGCCGAGCTTGAAGCCGAATTTGCGGCCCAGCGCCTCCAGTGTCTGGTTGTAATAGGGGGAGGAGGATTTCGCCCAGGGCGCAATCGCGCCGTCGCGCAGGGTCCGCTCGGGCTCCGGCACGATCAGATCCGGGTCGATCTTCTGCTGGGAACCGAGACCATCACAGCTCGGGCAGGCGCCCGCCGGATTGTTGAAGGAAAACAGGCGCGGCTCGATTTCCGGAATGGTGAAACCGGAAACGGGGCAGGCGAATTTTTCCGATAACAGCACCCGCTCGTGGGTCTCGTTCAAGGACTTGTTGGCCGAGCCGCCTGCGGATGTTTCTTCCGGCGGCAGCGGCTTGTCGGCAAATTCGGCTATCGCCAGCCCGTCGGCGAGCTTCAGGCAGGTTTCCAGACTGTCGGCCAGACGCGCGCCGATATCCGGCCGCACCACGACGCGATCCACCACCACATCGATGTCATGCTTGTATTTCTTGTCGAGCGCCGGAACCTCGGCAATCTCGTAGAACTGGCCATCCACCTTGACGCGCTGGAAGCCCTTCTTCATCAGCTCGGCCAGCTCTTTCTTGTATTCGCCCTTGCGGCCGCGCACCATCGGTGCCAGCACATAAAGGCGGGTGCCCTCTGGCAGGTCGAGAATGCGGTCCACCATCTGGCTCACCGTCTGGCTCTCGATCGGCAGACCCGTGACCGGCGAATAGGGCACGCCCGTGCGCGCGAAAAGCAGGCGCAGGTAGTCGTAGATTTCCGTGACGGTGCCAACGGTGGAGCGCGGATTGCGCGAGGTGGTTTTCTGCTCGATCGAAATCGCGGGCGACAGACCGTCGATCTGGTCCACATCCGGCTTCTGCATCATCTCCAGAAACTGGCGCGCATAGGCCGAGAGGCTTTCCACATAGCGCCGCTGCCCTTCGGCATAGATCGTGTCGAAGGCGAGCGAGGACTTGCCGGACCCGGAAAGCCCGGTCATCACGATCAGCGAATTGCGGGGAAGGTCGAGATCAATGCCCTTCAGATTGTGTTCGCGCGCGCCGCGGATGGAAATGGTCTTCAATTCGCTCATGATGGTTCGCTTTACGCCAGTAAGCTAAAGAACGGGGAGTTGCGCTCCCTATGTAGTCATGACCGGAAAAGAGTCGAGCCATAAAGGCGTCATCCACCGGTGAAATCGATTCGGGTTGACTTGATCCTAGCGAAAAACTAGAACAAAGAAAGAACGAAAATATCTGTGGGTTACCCCAAGGTGCGATGACGCCGCGGGAAGGGATCGTTTAAGGTGCGGGCGGCTTTTGGTTTGTACCCGCGCGAATTCGGCGCGGAAGGGAAGGTTTGACATGGCTGGCAGCGTGAACAAGGTGATTTTGATCGGCAATCTGGGCGCAGACCCGGAAATTCGCCGCACGCAGGATGGTCGCCCGATTGCGAACCTGCGCATTGCCACCTCCGAAACCTGGCGCGACCGCAACAGTGGCGAGCGCCGTGAAAAGACCGAATGGCACACGGTGGTGATCTTCAATGAAGGTCTCTGCAAGGTGGCCGAACAGTATCTCAAGAAGGGCTCCACCGTTTACGTGGAAGGCCAGTTGCAGACCCGCAAGTGGCAGGACCAGAATGGTCAGGATCGCTATTCCACCGAAGTGGTGCTGCAGGGCTTCAACTCGACGCTGACGATGCTCGGCGGCCGTGGTGAAGGCGGCGGGCAGGGCGGTGGCCGTGGCCAGTCATCGGGCGGTGACTTCGGTGGCGGCGGAAACTTTGGCGGCGGTGGCGGCTTTGGCGGAAGCTACGACGATTACGGCTCCGGCCCCTCAGGCGGCGGCGGTTCGTCTTCCCGCGGCGGCGCGGGTGGTGGCCAGGGCGGGGGCAATTTCTCCCGCGATCTCGATGATGATATTCCGTTCTGACCGGGCCGTTCTGATCAGGAACCATTCAAGCCCGCCGCTTCCGGCGGGCTTCGTGTTTGATGGAAAGACAAGCCATGCTCGCGCTGCGACCGAACTGCGAATGCTGCGACCGCGACCTGCCGCCGGAAAGTGTCGAGGCGCTGATCTGCACTTTCGAATGCACCTGGTGCCGCGATTGCGCCCGTGAAGTGCTTAATCACATTTGCCCGAACTGCGGCGGCAATCTGGTGGAGCGACCGATCCGGCCGGCACGGCTTCTGTAAAAATATCCGCCCTCCGCAGAGCGGGTGCTGTCAACCTTGCCTGCCTGCGAGGAGGTGCGGGCGCGGCGGCGGACCGCCTAGCCCACCGGGAAGGCCGAGCGCACGCCATCCACCACGAACTGGACGGACAGGGCGGCCAGCAGCACGCCAAGAAGGCGCGTCATGATCGCCCGGCCGGTGACGCCGAGCAGTTTCGACAGACGGTCGGCAATCAGCATCACGCCAAGCAGGATGGCAATGGCAACGGCAATCACCACCAGCAGCTCCATGCGCTGCAGAGTGCCCGGCATGGAACCGGCAATCAGGATCGTGGCCGAAATCGCACCGGGGCCTGCAATCAGCGGCAGCGCCAGCGGAAAGACCGAGACATTGTGGATGTGATCCTTGGTGATGGCGATTTCGGAGGCCTTTTCCTTGCGCTCCTGCCGCCGTTCGAAAATCATTTCAAAGGCGATCCAGAAGAGCAGCAGGCCGCCCGCGATTCGGAAGGCGCCGAGCGAAATGCCGAGCGTGCCCAGCACTTTTGCGCCGAAAAGCGCAAAGACCGCGAGAATGCCGAAGGCGATGACCGAGCCGCGAAAGGCCACCTGCCGCCGCTGGTCCGCCGTCATGCCGACCGTCAGCCCCATGAAGATCGGTGCCATGCCGGGCGGATCGAGCGTGACGATCAGCGTGGTGAAGGCGTTGAGCAACTGGTCCATGGGTCTCTTTCCTGAAAGTCCTGCCTGCAAGTATGCCTCAAAGCAGCGGCGCTGCCTACTGTGGCTGCAAAATGCACCGGAACGGGCCATTACGGGGGCAAACACGGCTGCGCAAGGGGCTGATTTCAACCACTTTCCGGTTTCGCCGTGAAAAGGGCCGGTTTTCCGTGCAAAACCCTGTAAGGACTGTTCAAAACCCCTGCCGAAATTGGCGCGGGCGGGCGGTTTCCGCTATAAAAAGTCCAGTGATTCTTAACAGAGATCGTGATCCCAATTGACTGAGCAATCCACCCCCGGCGGCGGGAAACTCCCTCCAGGTATTGAACCCATTTCCATCATGGAGGAGATGCAGCGCTCCTACCTCGATTACGCCATGAGCGTGATCGTGAGCCGCGCGCTCCCCGATGTGCGCGATGGCCTGAAGCCGGTGCATCGCCGCATCCTCTACGGCATGTCCGAGATGGGCGTGGACTGGAACAAGAAATATGTGAAATGCGCCCGTGTGACCGGTGACGTGATGGGTAAGTTCCATCCGCACGGCAACCAGGCGATCTATGATGCGCTGGCCCGCATGGCGCAGGACTGGTCGCTGCGCGTGCCGCTGATCGACGGTCAGGGCAATTTCGGCTCGATCGACGGTGACCCGCCGGCAGCCGAGCGCTACACCGAATGCCGCCTGCAGAAGGCCACCCATTCGCTGCTCGACGATCTGGACAAGGAAACGGTCGATTTCCGCGACAACTATGACGGCACCCTGCAGGAGCCGGTCGTGGTGCCCGCGAAATTCCCGAACCTGCTGGTCAATGGCGCAGGCGGCATCGCCGTCGGCATGGCCACCAACATTCCGCCGCACAATCTTTCCGAAGTGGTGGATGGCTGCGTCGCGCTGATCGAAAACCCGGCCATCGAGCTGCCGGAAATGATGCAGATCATCCCGGGTCCGGATTTCCCGACCGGTGCGATGATCCTTGGCCGCTCCGGCATCCGCTCGGCCTACGAGACGGGCAGGGGCTCGGTCGTGATGCGCGGCCGCGCGGTGATCGAGCCGATGCGTGGCGACCGCGAGCAGATCATCATCACCGAGGTTCCCTTCCAGGTGAACAAGGCGACGATGATCGAGAAGATGGCCGAGCTGGTGCGCGAAAAGCGCATCGAGGGCATTTCCGATATCCGCGATGAATCCGACCGCGAAGGCTATCGCGTGGTGATCGAGCTGAAGCGCGATGCCAATGCGGATGTGATCCTGAACCAGCTTTACCGCTACACCCCGCTGCAGACCTCCTTCGGCTGCAACATGGTGGCGCTGAACGGCGGCAAGCCGGAGCAGATGACGCTGCTCGACATGCTGCGTGCCTTCGTTGCCTTCCGCGAGGACGTGGTGAGCCGCCGCACGAAGTTCCTGCTGCGCAAGGTGCGCGATCGCGCCCATGTGTTGGTGGGTCTGGCGATTGCGGTTGCCAATATCGATGAAATCATCCGGCTGATCCGGGTGGCACCCGATCCGCAGACGGCGCGTGACCAGTTGATGGAGCGCCGCTGGCCGGCCTCCGACGTGGAATCGCTGATCCTGCTGATCGATGATCCGCGCCACCGCATCAACGAGGACGGCACCTATAATCTCTCCGAAGAGCAGGCACGCGCCATTCTCGAGCTGCGGCTTGCCCGCCTCACGGCCCTTGGCCGCGATGAAATCGGCGACGAGCTGGCGAAGATCGGCGGCGAGATCAAGGACTATCTCGATATCCTCTCGTCGCGCGTGCGCATCCAGACCATCGTCAAGGACGAGCTGACGGCGATCCGTGACGAATTCGGCACGCCGCGCCGCACGGAAATCGTCGAGGGCGGTCCGGATATGGACGATGAGGACCTCATCGCCCGCGAAGACATGGTCGTGACCGTGTCGCATCTCGGCTATATCAAGCGCGTTCCGCTTGCCACCTATCGCGCCCAGCGTCGCGGCGGCAAGGGCCGCTCCGGCATGGCAACGCGGGACGAAGATTTCGTCACCCGCCTGTTCGTGGCCAATACCCACACGCCGGTGCTGTTCTTCTCATCCCGTGGCATTGTCTACAAGGAAAAGGTCTGGCGCCTGCCGATCGGCACGCCGCAATCCAAGGGCAAGGCGCTGATCAACATGCTGCCGCTGGAGCAGGGCGAACGCATCACCACCATCATGCCGCTGCCCGAGGATGAAGCGACCTGGGATAACCTGGACGTGATGTTCTCCACCACGCGTGGCACGGTGCGCCGCAACAAGCTCTCCGACTTCGTGCAGGTGAACCGCAACGGCAAGATCGCGATGAAGCTGGAAGAGGAGGGGGATGAAATCCTCTCCGTCGAAACCTGCACCGACCGCGACGACGTGCTGCTGACCACGGCTATCGGTCAGGCCATCCGCTTCTCTGTCGATGATGTCCGCGTGTTTGCGGGCCGCAATTCGATCGGTGTTCGCGGGATTTCGCTGGCCGAGGGCGACCGGCTGATCTCGATGACGATCATCAGCCATGTTGATGCGGAAGCCTGGGAGCGCGCCGCCTATCTGAAGCGGGCTGCGGCAGAGCGCCGTGCGCTGGGTGCCGATGACGAGGAAATCGCGCTGGTCGGCGAAGAGGTGACCGAGGTCGGTGATCTCACCGAAGAGCGCTATCAGGAACTGAAGGCGCGGGAGCAATTCGTGCTGACGGTCTCCGAAAAGGGCTATGGCAAGCGCTCGTCGTCCTACGATTTCCGCATCTCCGGCCGAGGCGGCAAGGGTATCCGTGCAACCGATACGTCGAAGACCAACGAGATCGGCGAACTGGTCGCCGCCTTCCCGGTCGAGGAGAAGGACCAACTGATGCTCGTCTCCGATGGTGGCCAGCTGATCCGCGTGCCGGTGGATGGCATCCGCATCGCCAGCCGCGCGACCAAGGGGGTCACGATCTTCTCCACCGCAGAAGGCGAGAAGGTTGTCTCCGTCGAGCGCATCAGCGAGCCGGAAGGCGAAGAGGATGGTGCGGAGGAAGAAACCGCCGCCAGCGCACCGGAAGAACCGGACGCAACGCAGGAATAAGGAAAGGGGCGGTTTTACCGCCCCTTTTCATTTGGTCTCCTGAAATGTGCTCCCGCCGGTGAGGCGGGTCTCTCACTCAGATATCCAGATTGTCCGCAAAGGCGGCGCGGTCCTGGATGAAGCGGAAGCGCGCTTCGGGCTTGGTGCCCATCAGCGCATCGACGGCATCGCGGGTGCCTTCGAAATCCGTATCATCGATGGCCACCTTCAGCAGCGTTCGGTTGGCCGGGTCCATGGTGGTTTCCTTGAGCTGCGCGGGCATCATTTCACCGAGACCTTTGAAGCGGCCGATTTCCACCTTGCGGCCCTTGAACACCGTCTGCATCAGCTCGGCGCGATGGGCATCGTCGCGGGCATAGAAGGTCTTGCCACCACCGGACAGGCGGTAAAGCGGCGGCACGGCGAGATAAAGGTGGCCGCCGCGGATCAGCTCCGGCATTTCCTGATAGAAGAGCGTGATCAGAAGCGAGGCGATATGGGCACCGTCCACGTCGGCATCGGTCATGATGATCACACGCTCGTAGCGCAGGTCTTCTTCACGATACTTCGTGCGCGTGCCGACACCGAGCGCCTGGATAAGATCGGAAATCTGCTGGTTGGCGGAAAGCTTCTCGCGCCCGGCGCTTGCCACGTTCAGGATCTTGCCGCGCAGCGGCAGGATCGCCTGATTGGCGCGGTTGCGGGCCTGCTTGGCAGAGCCGCCAGCCGAATCCCCTTCCACGATAAAGAGTTCCGCACCCTCCGCCGTGTTCTGCGCGCAATCGGCAAGCTTGCCGGGCAGGCGCAGCTTGCGCACCGCCGTCTTGCGGTTGACTTCCTTTTCCTTGCGGCGGCGCAGACGCTCTTCCGAACGCTCGATCACCCATTCGAGAAGCTTTGCCGCTTCTGCAGGATTGTCGGTGAGATAATGATCGAAAGGATCGCGCAACGCGTTTTCGACAATGCGCTGGGCCTCGCCGGTCGCAAGCTTGTCCTTCGTCTGGCCGACGAATTCCGGCTCGCGGATGAAGACTGACAACATGCCGATGGCCGATATCATCACGTCATCGGTGGTGATCTGGGCGGCCCGCTTGTTCTGTGTCAGCTCGGCGTAGTTCTTCAGCCCCTTGGTGAGCGCGATGCGCAGGCCCGCCTCATGCGTGCCGCCTTCGGGTGTCGGGATCGTGTTGCAATAGGAGTGCAGCTGCTGGTCGCCCCCATACCAGGTGATCGCCCATTCCACCGATCCATGGCCGGAAGTCTTTTCCGTCTTGCCGGAAAAAATTTCCCGCGTGACGGTGAATTCCTTGCCGAGATTGGCCTGCAGATAATCCTTGAGGCCACCGGGGAAGTGGAAAACCGCCTTTTCGGGAATATCCGTTCCCTGCGGCACCACTTCCGGATCGCAGGCCCAGCGGATTTCAACGCCGCCGAACAGATAGGCCTTGGAGCGCGCCATGCGGAAAATGCGGCCCGGATCAAACTTCGCGTGCTCGCCGAAGATCTGGGCATCCGGCCGGAACGTCACCTTGGTGCCGCGCCGGTTATGCACATCGCCAAGTTCCTGCAGGCCCGTCTGCGGCACGCCGCGCGAAAAGGTCTGGCGATAGAGCTTGCGGTTGCGCGCCACTTCCACTTCGACGAAATCCGACAGCGCATTGACCACCGAGACACCCACGCCATGCAGACCGCCGGAGGTTTCATAGGCCTTGCCGTCGAATTTGCCGCCCGCATGCAGCTTGGTCATGATGACTTCGAGGGTGGAAACGCCCGGCACCTGCGGGTGGTTTTCCACAGGCATGCCGCGCCCGTTATCGGTGACGGAGAGGAACCCCTCCTTGTTGAGATAGACCTCGATGAAATTGGCATGGCCCGCCACCGCTTCGTCCATCGAATTGTCGATGACTTCGGCGAAGAGGTGGTGCATCGCCTTTTCGTCTGTGCCGCCGATATACATGCCGGGACGCATGCGCACCGGCTCCAGCCCTTCGAGAACGCGGATGGCGGAGGCATCATAGCTGTCACCGGTCGGAGACGCAGGCGGCGCAGGGCGCGGGGCTGCAGCTTCAACCGGCTTGGGGCTTTCGGCGCGCACCGGTTCCGGCCGCGCGGCTGGCGCAGGCTTCGGGGTGGGCAGGCCGGAAAAAAGATCGCTGTTATCGTCCATGTCGGTCCGGATCAGGTTCACGCTATTCAGTTTGCGCATGCTTTTAGGCGAGACGGAAAGTTGCCGCAATCGCCTGCATGGCTCGAATCACTGGTGCATACTGGCAGATTCCGGGTTTGTTCGCGATGCACCGCTGCGCTTCGCCGGTGCAAATGCTTGCGATATCCACGCCTTGCATGGCATGTGACGGCCAAAACATCCGCACGAGGCCTACGATGACCCTTCTGAAACTGCCAGTTCTGAGCTTATTCGCCTCGCTTTGCCTGGCGCTTGCGGCAGAGGCGCAGGAGAGTGGCCCGCTTGCCCCCTTCAAGGACGAGCTGTTTTCCGCACAGACGGTGATGGAAAGCCGCGACGGCGGCGATTATGAAGTGGTCGATTATCAGGAAATGCGCGACATCAATGGTCGCGACGAGGAACCGGAGCGGCGGGTCAAGCACGCCTATATCGACCTCAAGCCGAAGGCACAGCAGCGAGATGAGAGACTGTCGCTCACCTCCGGTCCGCTGGATGTGACCCGCGTTGGCCCATCGCAGGGCGCAAGCTTCACCGTGATCTTCATCCACGGACGGGATGGAGACCGCAGGTTGGGCGCGAATGACTATCGTTTCGGCGGCAATTTCAACCGGCTGAAAAATCTCGTGACGCGGGCAGGGGGCGTTTATTACGCGCCAACCGTGAAATATTTCGATTATCGCGGCGTTACGCAGATCGCCGATCTGATTGCTGCGTCGAAAGCGGCAAGCGGCGGCAAGCCGGTGATCCTGTCCTGCGCCTCGATGGGCAGCTTTCTGTGCTGGGGCATCACCCGCGATGCCGGGGCCGTGAGCAATCTCAAGGGCATGCTGGTGATGGGCGGCGCGCCGGACCCGGACTTCTTCAAGAGCGCGTTTCACGAGGCGAAACTGCCGCTCTGGTTCACCCATGGCAGCGCCGACAAGGTCTATTCCTACAAGGACCAGACTGAAATCTATGACCGGCTGCATGAGAAAAAATACCCGGTCCGCTTCACGCTGTTCAATACCGGCTCGCACGGAACCCCGGTGCGGATGACCGACTGGCGGCGGGTGCTGAACTGGCTGCTGGTGAAGTAACGCTCGGCTCGAACCAGGATTGCCCCTCATCCGGCTGCCGCCACCTTCTCCCCATCACGATGGGGAGAAGGACGCAAGGGGTTAACCTTTTTGCCCCCTTCGCCCCGCCTGCGGGGAGAAGGTGCCGGCAGGCGGATGAGGGGCATTAGTCCCGTCAATACCATGCCTCTCCCTTTCCTTTTCCCGCCCGTTTTGATAGGGCAGGGCCAACGAACCGAAGGACAATCACGATGACCCCTGATGTGCAGCCGCTGGTGGCGGGAAACTGGAAGATGAACGGCGTCCGCAATTCGCTGGACGAGATCAAGGCCATGGCGGACGGCGTGAAGATCGCGCTTTCGGAAAAGGTCGAAACCCTCATCTGCCCGCCCGCGACGCTGCTTTACGTGGCGACTGCCCTTTGCGATGACAGCCCGCTGATGATCGGCGCGCAGGATTGCCACACGAAGCAGTCCGGCGCCCATACCGGTGATATCTCGGCGGAAATGATTGCCGATTGCTTCGGCACGCATGTGATCGTCGGCCATTCCGAACGCCGGACCGATCACAAGGAAAGCGATGCGTTGGTCTCCGAAAAGGCGGCTGCCGCCTGGTCCGCGGGTCTGGTTGCGATCATCTGCATCGGCGAGACGGAAGCCGAGCGCAAATCCGGCGAGACGCTGAATGTGCTGAAGCGCCAGCTCGCCGGTTCCGTGCCGGAAGAGGCAACGGCGGAAAACACCGTGATCGCCTACGAACCGGTCTGGGCGATCGGAACGGGTCTTACCCCGACGGCTGCCGATGTGGCCGAAGCCCATGCCTTCATGCGCAATGAACTTACGGCGCGTTTCGGTGCGGAAGGGGCTGGCATGCGCCTTCTCTATGGCGGCTCGGTAAAGCCCGGCAATGCGAAGGAGCTGATGGGTGTGGCCAATGTGGACGGTGCATTGATTGGCGGCGCGAGCTTGAAAGCGGCGGACTTCCTCGCCATCTTCAAGGCTTACGAAGAATTGCTGGGCTGATCGGGCCTTTGGGCTTGGAATTGCCGCAACGCTCCTGTAAAGACCCCGCAAAACGACTTGTTGCCTCCCGGATGGCGGAGGCAGGATTGGACCAAGATGCAGACCGTATTGCTTGTGATTTATCTGATGGTGGTGATCGCGCTGATCGGCGTGGTGCTCATCCAGCGCTCCGAGGGCGGTGGACTTGGCATTGGCGGCGGCTCGGGTTTCATGTCCGCGCGCGGCACGGCCAATGCGCTCACCCGCACGACGGCCATTCTGGCAACGCTGTTCTTCGTGCTTGCGCTCTCGATGGGCATTCTCGCCCGCTATGAAAGCAAGCCGACCGATATTCTGGACAAGATCCCGCAGGGTGAAACGGGCCAGAAGGGCGTTCTGGATTCGCTCGGCGGCGCCAAGCAGCCTGCCGCTCCCGCCACCAATGGTACTGCCGCTCCGGCAACGAATGGTGCCGCTGCTCCGGCAACGAATGGCACGGCCGCTCCCGCGGCTCCGGCTCCGGATGCGTCGAAGACCGGCGTTCCGACCGGTCAGTAAGCATCGGTTTTCTCATCCTGTCCGGCAGGCCCAAAGCCTGCCGGATTTCTTTTGTCTGTCTGTCTGCCAGTCCGCTTTGGATAAGTGAAATTATTCGGCAAAAGCACTGGTGGAATCGAAATCGAAACGGTACACGGTGACTCCCATGGCGCGATATGTATTCATCACTGGCGGCGTGGTTTCCTCCCTTGGCAAGGGAATTGCGGCCGCAGCACTCGGCGCGTTGTTGCAGGCCCGTGGCTATCGGGTTCGCCTTCGCAAGCTTGATCCCTATCTGAATGTCGATCCCGGCACGATGTCTCCCACACAGCACGGCGAAGTGTTCGTGACGGATGACGGTGCCGAGACGGACCTCGATCTTGGCCACTATGAGCGGTTCACGGGCCGCTCCGCGACCAAGACCGACAACATCACCACCGGCCGCATCTACAAGAACATCATCGACAAGGAACGCCGCGGCGACTATCTCGGCGCGACCGTGCAGGTCATTCCGCATGTGACCAATGAAATCAAGAACTTCGTGACCGAAGGCAACGAAGACTACGATTTCGTGCTGTGCGAGATCGGCGGCACGGTGGGCGATATCGAGGCGATGCCCTTCATGGAGGCGATCCGCCAGCTCGGCAACGATCTGCCGCGCGGCACGGCGGTTTATGTCCACCTGACGCTGATGCCTTACATTCCAGCGGCAGGCGAGCTGAAGACCAAGCCGACCCAGCATTCTGTGAAGGAGCTGCAGGCCCTCGGCCTTCGCCCGGATATCCTGCTGGTGCGCGCTGATCGCGAAATTCCGGAGGCCGAACGCCGCAAGCTGTCGCTGTTCTGCAATGTGCGCCCGTCCGCTGTCATTCAGGCGCTGGATGTCGCCAATATCTATGACGTGCCGATGGCCTATCACAAGGAAGGCCTCGACAACGAAGTGCTGGCCGCCTTCGGCATCGAACCGGCTCCGAAGCCGCGTCTGGAGGCCTGGGAACGCGTTGCAGAGCGCATACACAATCCGGAAGGTGAGGTTACGATTGCCATTGTCGGCAAATATACCGGCCTCAAGGATGCCTACAAGTCGCTGATCGAGGCGCTGCATCATGGCGGGATCGCCAACCGAGTGAAGGTGAAACTCGAGTGGATCGAGTCGGAAATCTTCGAAAAGGAAGATCCGGCCCCCTATCTCGAAAAGGTGCATGGCATTCTGGTGCCCGGCGGCTTTGGCGAGCGCGGTTCCGAAGGCAAGATCCGGGCGGCAAAGTTCGCCCGCGAGCGCAAGGTGCCCTATTTCGGCATCTGTTTCGGCATGCAGATGGCCGTGGTGGAAGCCGCCCGTCATCTGGCTGGCATCGACAATGCCTCCTCGACCGAATTCGGCCCGACCAAGGAGCCGGTTGTCGGCCTCATGACCGAATGGGTGAAGGGCAACCAGCTGGAAAAGCGCGTCGCCTCCGGCGATCTTGGCGGCACGATGCGTCTCGGCGCCTATGCCGCGTCGCTCAAGAAGGGCACCCGCATCGCCGATATTTACGGCTCGACGGATATTTCCGAACGCCACCGTCACCGTTACGAGGTGAATGTGGACTACAAGGACAAGCTGGAAAGCTGCGGCCTGCTGTTCTCCGGCATGTCGCCGGATGGCGTGCTGCCGGAAACGGTGGAATATCCGGATCACCCGTGGTTCATCGGCGTGCAGTACCACCCGGAGCTGAAGAGCCGTCCGCTGGAGCCGCATCCTCTGTTCAAGAGTTTCATCACCGCGGCACTCGAGCAGAGCCGCCTGGTGTAATCAGCAAAACGCCGCGGGAAACCGCGGCGTTTGTGTTTTGATGGGGTGCGATCACCGTCAGACGACGGCATCAGCCATCATGTCACAGGCCCGTTCGTGGAAAATGTCGTTATATTCATCACCAGCATCGCGGGCGATCAGCATTTCCTTGAGATCCGACAGACCGAAGGCAAAGACCAGCTTGCCCTCCTGCCGCAACAGTTCGATGGCTGCCCTGCGCGCGCCCTGATCGAAGCCGGAGCGGGAGATCAGGATGCCGATCGAACGCTTTGCCTTCGGATGCAGATGGCGGCCTGCGGCGAGAATATCCGGCTGGCCCGCCATTTCCAGACCATTGATGAAATGGAAGGTGAGGAAGCGGCTGGAGAAATCGGCAACCAGATTGGCCCAGACATCATGCTGCGGCAGCATGCGTGCAACAAGGCAGGGGCGGTTCATGCCGTCATCTGCCGTCATCACCGGCACCGTGAAGCGCTGAACCTCGCTGCCGAGCAGCAGGCGCGCGGCGCGTTCGCCGACCTGTTCGAATTTCTTCTGGTTTTCGCGGCCGGGCTTCAACTTGTCCAGCTCGTCGAGAATTTTCGCGCCTTCGCCCTTCAGCTTGCCGCGCGGGGAGGCGGTCTCAAGCTGAACGATCTCCGCATCGAAATGGCCGGGGGCGGGGGCAATCTCGCGCAGCATATCCGCCAGCGCTTCGGCAAGCGTCGGGGTTTTCAACGCCAGCGAGACGAGTGATCCGAGGCCGAGAAGCTGCACCCCGTGCCGCTCCGCATCGGCAATCTGCGATTCGGATGGCGTGGCAGTGATCAGCAAGACGGCGTTCTTCGCATTGCGGGTATCGCGGAAACGCTTCAGTTCCTCGACGGCCGTGCGGAACAGACCTTCCTCCATCCGCCGCGAGCGGATGAGCTTGGCTTCCACGACCGTGAGTTCGGAATCCGGCGGACGCTTGATCACGAAATCGGCTGTGGCCGGAGCCATCTTGCCGGTCTTGTTCTTCCAGCCGGATTCCACCACGATCCCGCCCTCGCGGCCGAGGATCTTCTCGGCAAGCGAGCGGAAGTTGAGCTGGATTTCCCTGTGCTTCGGGCTGCGTTCCAACATAGGCCCTCTCCGTGGCTGGAATCAACGCCAACCCAGAATAGCCCGGTGCGCACGAGCGTCCAGAAACTCTAATTGTTAATCACAGTTATACAGTGAAATTGTGCACTAGAGCGAGGACGGATGCAGCAACAGCACCGGACAGGGCATGCCTGCGGGCAGTTCCGGGGCATGGGCCGGGCGGATGATCAGGCAATCGGCCTGGCTGAACTGCTTCATCAGCGAGGAATCCTGCTTGCCGAAGCTTTCCACCAGAAGCCGTCCCGAGGCTTCGCGGATCAGCCGGGCGCGGACATAGTCCTGCCGGTGATCATTGGCGGGCAGGGCAGTGGCGGTCACGGCGCTGACTTCCCGGCGGGCGGCGGGCCGATGCGAAAGCTTTGCAAGCAACGGTTCCATGAACAGGAGGGCGCAGACCATGCTGGAAACCGGGTTGCCGGGCAGGCCAAGCACATGCATGTCAGCGAGGCTTCCGACCATCAGCGGCTTGCCCGGCCGCATGGCGATCTTCCAGAAGTCGAGCTCCATGCCCGCATCCTTCAGCACCGACTGGACGATGTCATGATCACCGACGGAAGCCCCGCCCGTGGTGATCAGCACATCGGCGCGGGCGGCACGGGCTTCGGCTATGGCCAGCGATATGGCTTCGCGCCGGTCCGGTACGATGCCGAGATCGATCACTTTCGCACCTGCCTGCCGGGCAAGGCTCGCAATCGCAAAGGTGCTGGAAGCGATGATCTGGTTCGGGCCGGGTTCATCACCGGGTGCGGCCAGTTCATCGCCGGTCGCGACAATGGCAACCACCGGCTGGCGATAGACCGGAAGGGTGCCGTGGTTCATGCCGGCGGCGACCAGAAGGCTCGCATAATCGAGCACGCGGCCACGCTCGAGCACCACTTCACCCAAGGTAAAGTCCTGCCCCCTGGGGCGGATGTGACGACCGCGCGTTGTCTTGTAACTGGTGCGGATCGTGCCATCCTCCAGCCGTTCCACATCTTCCTGAAGCAGAACCGTATCGGCTCCTTCCGGCACGGGCGCGCCGGTGAAGATGCGCACGGCTTCGCCTTCAGCAACGGTGCCCGGATAGCCGTGACCGGCAGCGGATTCGCCGACGACCTTCAGCGCAGTACCCGCTTCCAGATCGGCATAGCGCACGGCATAGCCATCCATCGCAGAGGCATCGAACGGCGGCTGGGTAAGGCGGGCGGCGATATCATCGGCCAGCACGCGGGCCTCGGCCTCATGCAGGCCAACCTGTTCCTGATCGGCAATCGGCGAAACACGGTCCAGCAGCCGCGCAAGCGCGGAGGCGACAGGCAAAAGGCTCATGATCGAACATCCTTATGGGTTGCGAAAATCTCCGGATTTGCCCCCGGTCTTTTCAAGCAGCCGAATGCCGCTGATTTCCATGGCCTTGTCCACCGCCTTGGCCATGTCATAGATGGTCAGACAGGCAACGGAGACCGCCGTCAGCGCCTCCATCTCAACGCCTGTCTTGCCCGTCAGTTTCGCCGTTGCCTCAACCCGCAGTCCCGGCAGGTTGCGATCCGGCACGATATCGACCACCACCTTCGTCAGCATCAGCGGATGGCAGAGCGGAATGAGGCTGGACGTCTGCTTGGCGGCCATGATGCCCGCAAGCCGCGCGGTGCCGATCACGTCGCCCTTCTTTGCATCGCCCGCAAGGATGATCTCCAGCGTTTCCGGCTTCATCCGCACATGGCCGCAGGCCGTCGCGCTGCGCACGGTCTCGGCCTTGTCACCCACATCCACCATATGGGCTTCGCCGGAGGCTGCGATATGGGTAAGGCCGGTTTCGCGCATCACTCGGCTGCCTGTGCCGATGTGCCGTTCAGAAGCGAGCGCGTGGCCGCCGTCACATCCGCCTGCCGCATCAGGCTTTCGCCGACGAGGAAAGTGGTGATGCCGCATTTCTGCATGCGCAGGCAATCCCCGTGGGTGAAGATGCCGCTTTCGCCTACCAGAAGCCGGTCGGATGGAACCATCGGCGCAAGCGCCTCACTGACCGAGAGGCTGACCTCGAAGGTGCGCAGGTTGCGGTTGTTGATGCCGACCATCCGCGAGGAAAGCTTCAGCGCGCGCTCCATCTCTGCCGCATCATGCACCTCGATGAGCACGTCCATGCCAAGTGCCAAAGCTTCGTCTTCAAGCCGCTTTGCCTGATCATCGCTGAGAGAGGCCATGATGAGGAGGATGCAATCCGCACCCCAGGCGCGGGCTTCATGCACCTGATAGGGATCGAACAGGAAATCCTTGCGCAGCGCTGGCAGCGAACAGGCGTTTCTCGCAGCGGTGAGAAATTCCGGCGCGCCCTGAAAGCTCGGGCCGTCCGTCAGCACCGAAAGGCAGGCAGCACCCCCCGCCGCATAGGCTTTTGCGAGGACTGGCGGATCGAAATCGGCGCGGATCAGGCCCTTGGACGGGCTTGCCTTCTTGATTTCGGCAATCAGGCCGAACTGACCGGCGGCCGCCTTGTTCTGCAGCGCCTTGAGAAAGCCGCGCGGCGCTTCCTGGTCCTTCGCCATCGCCTTCAGCTCGGCAAGCGAAACGCGCGCCTTGGCGGCGGCGATTTCCTCAAGCTTGTAGGCTTCGATCTTTTTCAGAATGTCACTCATCACAGGGCCTTCCGATCAATCGGCAGCATTCGAGGTGGCAACCAGACACTCAAGCGCCCGCGCCGCGCCACCATCCTCCAGAGAATGGCTGGCAATTCGCATCGCATCCTTCAACGTTTCCGCCTTGCCCGCAACCACAAGCGCGGCCGCGGCATTGCAGAGCGCAATATCGCGATAGGGATTACGGGCACCGTTCAGCACGTCCTTGAGGGCGGCAGCATTGTGCACGCCATCGCCGCCGCGCAGCTGCTCGAGCGTCGCGACCTCCACGCCAAAATCCGACGGCGTGAGCTGGAAGCTGCGGATCTTGCCGTTCTCCAGCGCCGCCACTTCCGTCATGCCGGTGGTGGTGATTTCGTCCAGCCCCGAACCGTGAACGATCCAGAGGCTTTCGGAGCCGAGATCCTTCAGCACTTCGGCAAGCGGCAGTACCCATTTCGCCGCAAAAACGCCGAGCAGGTGATGGCGCGCGCTGGCCGGATTGGAAAGCGGGCCGAGCAGATTGAAGATCGTGCGGGTGCCGAGTTCGACGCGGGTCGGCCCGACATGGCGCATCGCGGAATGATGCATCTGCGCGAACATGAAACCGATATTGGCCTCAGCGATGCAGCGCGCAATCCGCTCCGGCCCGATTTCCAGATTGACGCCAAGGGCCGAAAGCGCATCCGCCGTGCCGGATTTCGACGACAGCGCCCGATTGCCATGCTTGGCCACCGGCACGCCCGCGCCTGCGACGATGAGCGAGGCGAGCGTGGAAATGTTGTAGGTGTGGGTGCCATCGCCGCCCGTGCCGACGATATCCATCGCGTTGGCTGGGGCTTCGACCGGCAGCATCTTGGAGCGCATGGTTTCCACCGCACCGATGATTTCATCCACCGTTTCGCCGCGCACCCGCAGCGCCATCAGGAAACCGCCGATCTGGGATGGCGTTGCCTCGCCTGACATAAGGATTTCGAAGGCGGCGCGGGCCTCGTCGCGACTCAGCGCCTCGCCATTGGCGGCCTTGGCGATCAGGGGTTTCAGTTCAGCCATCTCTCTTCCAGCTCCCGGGATCGGATTGATGGGGCCGGGGAGGTCCCCGGCTCTCGGAATTCAAAACGCTGCAGTCTAGCGCAGCGTCATGGCCTGCTGGGCAAGCGCCTGATTGACCGTGACCACATATTCCGTCTGCAGGCGGGAAACCATCTGATCCAGAATGTCATCACCTGCCACCTTGGCAAGACCGGTTACGTCCTGCTGCGGGGTGAGCGGGTCCGCCTCCGGCGTTTCATCCACCGCCGTCACCTTCATCAGGATCTGGCCGGAGCCATCGGCAGAAAGATCATGCGCGACCGTATCGACCGGGCCGGAGAAGGCGGCGGCAATCGCGCCACGGCCAAGCACCGGATCTTCCGCTCCACGGCGAAGCCCGCTCTTGGTTTCCACCTGCAGGCCAAGCGCGGCTGCGATATCGGCCAGCGGCTTGCCGGCCTTGACCTGATCGGCAAGTTCCTTGGTCTTTGCCGCCAGCGCCGCAGCCTGCTGCTCCGCCGTCCAGTCGGCCACAGCCTTGTCCTTCACTTCGGCAAGGGGGCGCTCATGCGCGGGCTTCACATCCACGAGATCGAACCAGACATAGCCATCGTCTGCGGTGGCAACGGGCGTGGTTTCCATGCCCTGTTCGGTCTTGAATACGGCGTCCAGAAGCTTCTTTGCCTCCGGCAGATCCTTGACCGGATTGCCAGCCGGATCGAGACCCGACGCATCGACGGCTTCGATGGTAACCGGCTTCAGCTTCAGGTCCGCGCCCACCTGGGCACTCGTCTTGCCCGAAGCGCGAAGATCCTCAAAGCGATCATGCACATTGAGAACCTCGTCAGCGGCTGCCACCAGCGCCAGTTCCTTGCGCAGCTCGTCCTTTACGGAATTGTAGTCGCGGGCGCTTTCGGCCTTGATATTTGTGATGCGCATGATCACCGGTCCGAACGAGCCCTCTACGACGCCCGTCGTGCCGCCATCCTTGGTGACTGCAAAGGCAGCATCGGCAACGGCCTGATCCGGCACCTTGTCCTTGGTGAACTCGCCCAACAGCACGTCTGTCTCGGCCTTGCCCTGATCCTTGACCAGCTGATCGAAGCTCGTGCCGGATTTCAGTGCCGCCAGCGCAGCATCCGCCAGTTCCTTGCTGGTAAAGGTGAGCTGCTCGATGGTGCGGCTTTCCGGGGTCTTGAAGCTTTCCTTGCGCTTTTCAAACTCCGCCTTCACCGCATCTTCGGTTACCGAAGCGGGATCAGCCACATCTTCCAGCGTCAGCGGAACATAGGTGAACTTGCGATATTCCGGTGCCTTGTAACGCTCCTTCACACCGTCGAACCATTTTGCCAGCACATCATCAGACGGGGCCTTGATCGGATCGATATTTGCATTGGACAGGAGAAGATAATCGATGCTGCGGCTTTCATCCCGGTACAGGGTCAGCGCATCCACCAAAGTCTTCGATGGCGTAAAGCCATCGGAAACCGCGTCGACGATCTGGCTGCGAACAGCCACCTTGGAGCGTTCCTGGATATAGTCATCCGGGCGAAGACCGGCATTATGGAGACGGCTGTCAAACAGCTTGCGGTCGAAATTGCCAGCGACGTCCTTGAAGGCCGGGTCCTCCGAAATCAGCCGGGCGAGGCGATCCTGCGAGAGGCCAAGCTTCATGTCATGCGCCATCTGGTCAAGCGCGGCACCTGCGGAGAGTTCCGCATAGACCTGCTGTTCCACGCCGAAGGCCTTGGCCTGTTCGGTGGTCAGCTGTGCGCCGAGCTGGCGGCTGAGATTGGCCACCTGCCGCTGATAGGCAAGCGCGAATTCCGGCACATCGATCTGCTGGTCACCCACGGTCAGAACCGTACGGGAATTGCCGTGCTCCATGCGCTGGGCCGCACCCCAAATGCCAAAGGATGCGATCAGCAGGATGAAAAGGGCTTTCGCAACCACCGTCTTGGCGGCTTTTCTCAGCAGTTCGAGCATCGGGTACCAAACCTCGCAATAGACGCAATTTTCCACGCCGCAACGGCGCACAAGCACTGTTCCTTAGAGGAAAGTGAAGCGGAATTGAAGCACTGATATGGGGAAATTGGCCGCTTTGCGCCTGCCGGCTCACTTTATAAGGAAGCACCAATGCGCAATCGCTCGAACGATACAATCCCCTAGAGAGAAGCCCGGATGGTGCGCAGCGCCGCCAGCGTCTTCTTCGTTCTGTCGGCATTGACGAAATCAGGCCAGCTGGAAAGCACCACGCCCACAAAATCCGCTTCCGGATCAATATAAAGCAGCTGCCCGAACACGCCTCGCGCCATGACGACCGGCGACCCTTCCTTTTCCAACCAGAACGCGTTGCGATAGGCCCCGCGCGGCAGAACATACCGGTATTCGGCACCAAACAGGCTGTTTTTCCCCGCCTGCGTATCAGCAATCCAGGACGAGGGAACGATCTGGCGTCCATTGCCATAGCCGTCATGGGCATAGAGCGAGGCGAAGCGGGCATAATCCCGAAGCGTGGCGTTGAAGCCGCCGCAGGCAAGGCCATAACCGGCGCTATCCACCGTCAGCAGCCCGTCTTCGTCTGCGCCCATCGGTGCCCAGATGGTTTCCGACATGATTTGGGCTATGGATTTTCCGGAAGCGGCCTGCATGGCAAATGCCAGCACATCCGTTTCGATCGATCGGTAGCGGAAGCTTTCGCCATGCTCGGCCTCCTTTTCGGTCAGGCTCAGAATCAGCGACCACATGTCTTTTGGCCAGCCCGGCTCGCCATAGGATTTCCAGCCGCAGGCCACGTCCATCTGCGCCATGTGACTGTCCATGGCGGTGTAATCTTCCACGAAGCGCACGCCGCTGGTCATATCCAGCACGTTGCGCACGCTCGCGCCTGCATAGGCGGTCTGCTGCAATTCGGGCAGATAATCCGTGAGCGGTGCTTGCGGATCGAGCACACCGCGCCCGACCAGCACACCGGCCGCCGCGCCGGTGACCGACTTGGCCACCGATTGCGACAGATGCACGGTCTGTTGCTGCATGCCATTGTAATAGCGCTCGGCGATGATCTTTCCGCCGGAGAGAACGATCAGCCCATCGGTTTCCAGCGAATCGAAAAACTGGCCGATTGTTTCGGCGCTTTTTTCATAAGCAAAAGAAAGCGAATAGATATCCTGCAGCGCGGTCGGTAAGGGGGAGGGGCCAGTCGCGCCGCGCCAGACCCGCTCTGAAGGAACGATCTCGCCGATATGCTGAAAGGTCCAGCGATTCCAAGGGCCGCGATCCCAGTCATCCATGGGAAGAGGACCGCGTCCCTGTCCGCGTCGAGCTGCAAGGCTTCCGTCGACTTTCAGGCTGTTCATCATTGTTTCCCCCACTCAGCAAGCAGGTATCAAATATGGCCGCCTTTGTCACGGCGGCCAGTCAAGCTCCGGGCAATGCTCAAGGCGGACATTTGAAGCGTGGAACTTCAAGCCAAGACAAACGTTAGCTGGCCGACAAGGAGCCGCGAGCTGATGAGAAATTATGAAATGCCCTTTTCAAGACCCTTTTCCGTGCGCATGCCATCCGGCCTTGAGCGTATTTTTCTGAATGCCTATGACGCACTGGATTTTCTCGAAAATGAATGGCCGATCCGCATCGGCCCCTGCTATTCCGCGGCCGTGCTCGCCTGTCAGGCAACCCTGAAGGGATACGGCTCCTGCCGACGCGCCCGCGAAGCTCTGCTCGACGCCTGCCTGGAAGCCGGCCTTGAGCCCATTGCGACCGAGCCACCGATGCCTGGAAGCTCCACAATCGACATTCGCGCGGGAATCTGAGGAAGAAAAGGTTTTCACCATATGGTGAGCGCGATGGGATTCGAACCCATGACCTACTGATTAAAAGTCAGTTGCTCTACCGACTGAGCTACGCGCTCCCAAGGCAATTCAGGGGCGGCGAAGCGGCCCTCTTGGAAGTGCGCGGAACATAGGCAGGAGGCCTTGTTCGGTCAACCCCGATAACTCCATGTTTTTTCTTTTCCGCGACAATTTTGCCTGTCCTATAAACGCAAAGGTGATTGGCAAGCCCATGCGTCGCCGGTTAGGTGTTGGCCTTCGCATTTTTTGACGCGACGCCGCTCTGTCGGTGGATGCGGCCGTGGAAAGTTGCCGGAATGATTGCTGACATATCTTTTTTCAGTGCCTTGCTCGCGGGTGCGCTATCATTTCTGTCGCCTTGCGTCCTGCCGCTTGTGCCTCCCTATCTCTGCTATATGGCAGGGGTTTCGATGGAGGATTTCCGCGCAGGCATGGAGGGGGAAAAGGCAAAGGCCGGGAAATGGGCCGTGCTATTGCCCGCGCTTCTTTTCACGCTCGGATTTTCAACGGTCTTCGTCGCCCTTGGGGCAGGGGCATCAAGCATCGGCATGATGCTGCGTCAGCACCTTGATCTGCTGGCGAAGATCGGCGGCCTGATCATCATCATTATGGGACTGAATTTCCTGGGTGTGTTCCGTATCGGCCTTTTGGCGCGTGAAGCGCGTTTTCAGGGGGCGGGCAAGCCTGCAACCTTGACCGGGGCCTATATCATGGGCCTCGCATTCGCCTTTGGCTGGACCCCCTGCATCGGCCCGGTCCTCGGTGCGATCCTCGGCGTTGCGGCCTCAAAGGAAACGGTTTCCGGTGGCGCCTTGCTGCTTGCGATCTATTCGCTCGGCCTTGCCATACCGTTCTGGATTGCGGCTGGCTTTTCCGGAGCCTTCATGCGCTTTCTCTCGCGCTTCCGCAAACATTTGGGACGCGTGGAAAAGGGGCTCGGACTGCTGCTCGTGCTGACCGGTCTTGCCTTCATGTTCGGCTATATCAGCGATATAGCGATCTGGTTCCAGCAGACCTTTCCCGTTCTCGGACGGATCGGCTGATCAGGAGCGACGGCGGGTCAGCTTTTCCTTGATCGCCTCCGGAATGGAACGGAGGCCGCGACCCGGCTCGACCCCTTCACGCATGACCAGGCCACGTAGCGGCGGCAGTGCCGAAAGCATGTGCAGGCCCGCCGCACGCATCATCTGCACAGGCAGGAAATCGGACAATAGCGAGCGGTTGAGGAGATCGACGCTTGCCGTGCGGCTTGCGACATCCACCCGGCGTCGGCGGTCGAATCGGTCTCCGGCATCGACGGCAATGTCGCCACCGGAAACAGGCGCCAGAATATCCTGCAAGGCGATGATGTCCCGCAGGCTGAGATTAAGGCCCTGCGCGCCGATGGGCGGAAAGACATGCCCGGCTTCACCCACAAGCGCCACCCGGCCCTTGCCGAACTGTTTTGCCATCATGCCGGACAGCGGCCAGGCCTGAACCCCGTCTTCAACCTCTACGGCCCCGAGAAGCGATTGCATTCGCGCCTCGACCTTATGACTGAGCGCATCGCGGGGCAGTTCACGACAGGCTTCCGCCTCTTCAGGCTTCAGCACCCAGACCAGACTGGAGCGATTGCCAGGCAGCGGAACCTGCGTGAAGGGACCCGTTTCGGTGTGAAATTCGGTCGAGACATTCCGGTGCGGCAAGCTGTGGCGGAAGTTCAGCACCAGCGCCGTTTGCGGATAGAACCAGTTGCGCACGTCTATGCCGGCGGCTTCCCGCACCATGGAACGGCGGCCATCGGCACCGATCACGAATGCGGCGCTTGCAATCTCACCACCTTCAAGGCGCAGTTCCACGCGCTCGGGAAGAATGGAAATGCTCTCAGCCACAACCGGTTTGCGCGTCGCGTTCGGCTCGCGGTCAAGGGCGGCTTCCAGAACGGGCAGCAGGCTTGCATTGGCGAAATTGTAACCGAAGGCATCAAGTCCCACTTCCTGCGAGCGGAAGGCAACCGGCGGAGCCCGCAACAGCCGAGAGGTGCCATCGAGGATCTGCATGGTGGAAAGTGCGGCCGCATGCGCGCGCACCTCGGCCCACAAGCCCAGCCGCTCGAGAAAACGGATCGACTGATCCATGAGCGCTGTCGTGCGCTGGTCCTGCTTCGGGGCGGGTGGCGTGAGGGAAAGGACCTTGCGACCGCTTCTGGCAAGGGCGAGCGCGGCGATCTGTCCGGCAAGTCCGCCACCGACAACGGCAATATCAAAGCTGTCCATCGTTCCTACCCCGAAAAATGCATTCCTGTTCCGATGAAAGATCTAGTCCTGTCTGCCCCGGAAATCCATGGGATGAAAGGCCGCAGATCACGCCGTCCGTGTCAAGCCACGGGTAATTCCGGTTTACGAAGGGGTTTTTCCCGTGGCATGGGGGACGAAGGGCTGTATTGTAGAGGCAAAGCGGCCATGACAATTCGCCGTGCGGCAAGGTGAGGAATGATGTTGCTCGAAAAGCTTTTCAACTACAAGAAAAAGGTGCCTTATGCGGAAATGCGGGCCTTTTCGGTGCATATTCTCACCGCATCCGGCTCTTTTCTTGCGTTGCTGAGTGTGATTGCCGCTGCCGAGCACCGGTTTGTGGACATGTTCTGGTGGCTGGGCCTCGCGCTTCTGGTGGATGGCATCGACGGTCCGATTGCCCGCAAGCTGGAAGTCAAGGAAGTGCTGCCCAACTGGTCCGGCGAGACGCTCGACAATATCATCGACTACGTCACCTATGTACTTGTGCCTGCCTTTGCGCTTTACGAAAGCGGTATTCTGGGCGCGCCCTGGTCTTTCGCGGCGGCCGGGCTGATCGTCGTTTCCAGCGCCATCTATTATGCCGATACGGGCATGAAGACGGATGAGTATTTCTTCTCCGGCTTCCCGGTGGTGTGGAACATGATCATCCTCACCATTTTTGTCACCGGCGCCGGGCCGATCATGACGGGCATTCTGGTGTTCGGCTCGGTGGCGCTCACCTTCCTGCCTGTGCATTTCCTGCATCCCGTCCGCGTCAAGCGGCTGCGGCCGCTCAATCTTGCCATGTGCATTCTCTGGTGCGTGCTGGGCGGCTATTCGCTGCTTTTGCATTTCAACACGCCGGGCTGGGTCATGGCGGGTTTCATTCTTTCCGGCATCTATCTCTATTGCATCGGTGCCGTGCTGCAGTTTTTCCCCAATCTTGGCAAAACGGACCGCTGATCCCATGCAAAAGACCGAAGCAATCGTTATCCGCTCCCTCGGAGGGCCGGAGGTTCTGAAGCTCGAAACCGTCGACCTGCCGCCGCCGGGCGCAGGCGAAGTGCAGATCCGCCATGCGGCAATCGGGCTCAACTTCATCGATGTCTATTTCCGAACCGGGCTCTACAAGGCGCCGAACGGCTTGCCCTTCATCTCTGGCAAGGAAGCGGCCGGAACGGTCGTGGCTGTCGGTCCGGGTGTCGAGGATTTCCGGGAAGGGGACCGGGTGGCCTATGCAGGGTCAGATGGCGCCTATTCCCGCTTGCGCAATATCGAGACCCGCCATCTCGTAAAGGTGCCGGACGGCATTTCGCTTGATACCGCTGCCGCGATGATGCTGAAGGGCATGACGGCGGAATATCTGCTGAACCGCACCTACAAGGTCGGGCCGGACACGGTGCTGCTGTTTCATGCCGCGGCCGGCGGCGTAGGGCTGATTGCCGGGCAATGGGCGAAAGCGCTTGGTGCAACGGTGATCGGCACGGTCGGTTCCGAGGAAAAGGCAGAGCTTGCCCGCGCGCATGGCTATGACCATGTGATCAACTACCGTACGGAGAATTTCGCGGAACGGGTGCGGGAAATTACCGGCGGCAAAGGCGTGGATGTCGTCTACGATTCGGTCGGCAAGGATACGTTCCCGATGTCGCTCGACTGCCTGAAACTGCGTGGCCTGTGGGTAAGCTTCGGAAATGCCTCCGGACCGGTTCCGGCCTTCGAAATGGGGATTCTTTCGCAAAAAGGCTCGCTTTTTGCCACCAGACCCACGCTTTTTGCCTATATCTCCACCGCAAACGAGCTTCGCGATTGCGCAAAAGCACTTTTTGATATTGTCCAAACGGACAAAGTGCGTATCAATATCAACCAACGTTACCCGCTCGAAGAAGCGGGACGGGCGCACGCCGACCTGGAAGCAAGAAAAACGAGTGGAACGACGCTTTTGATACCCTGACGTACAGAATCAGGGATCGGATGCGACACGAAAGAGGGGTTTAAGTGTCAGCAACGGAAACGCCGGGCTCCGGCGCTTTGCTGGCCGTTAACAAGCTGACAAAGCTGTTCGGCCAATTCGCTGCCTGCAATGGAATCGATCTGGAAATACAACCAGGCGAAATTCATGCGCTTTTAGGGGAAAATGGCGCAGGCAAATCCACTCTTGTAAAGATGCTGTTCGGGGTTCTTGCCCCGACATCCGGCCAGATCATCTGGCAGGGCAAGCCCATCCATATCGGCTCACCGGGCGAAGCCCGCAAAACCGGCATCGGGATGGTGTTCCAGCATTTCTCGCTGTTCGAAGCGCTGACCGTTGCGGAAAACATCGCGCTCTCGCTCGACCCCGGCATTTCGCTGGCCAGCATTGCGGATGAAGCGGCAACGCTTTCGCGCAATTACGGACTGCCGCTCGATCCGCATGCGCATGTGGCCGACCTCTCGGTCGGTGAACGCCAGCGTATCGAAATCGTGCGCGCCCTGCTTCAGAACCCGAGCCTGATCATTCTGGACGAGCCGACCTCGGTGCTGACGCCGCAGGAAGCCGACCGCCTGTTCGAAACGCTGGACAAGCTGAAAAAAGAGGGACGCTCGGTTCTTTACATCAGCCACCGGCTGGAAGAGGTGCAGCGCATCTGCGACCGCGCAACCGTGCTTCGCCATGGCAAGGTCACGGGCGATTGCAATCCGCGCGATGAAACGCCTGCCTCGCTTGCCCGCTTGATGGTGGGCGGTGATGTGGAATCGGTAAAGCGCATCACGGATATTCCGGGGGGCGCAATCCAGCTCGAGGCGGTCAACCTTTCGGTTCCGGCACGCACACCCTTTGCTGTTTCGCTGAAGGATGTGAACCTTCGCGTGCGGGCTGGCGAAATTCTCGCCATCGCCGGTGTTGCGGGCAACGGGCAGGGCGAGCTTTTCGATGCGCTTTCGGGCGAATATCCGGTTGCAGATGCCAATGCCGTGCGTATTTCGGAAAAGCCGGTCGGCAGGCTCGGCATTTCCGCCCGTCGTCTGCTCGGTGCCGGTTTCGTGCCGGAAGAGCGCCATGGTCACGCGGCGGTGACAACCCTTTCGCTCTCCGACAATCTGGTGCTCGCGCGGCATAAATCCGACGCAAAGAGCTTTCTGTCCGGTCCTTTGAAGTTGATCCGCCACGCGGCGGTGAAGGCGGCTGCGAAGCGCATTTCCGAGGCGATGGACGTGCGCAAGAGCGGGGAAGACCCGCCCGCCGGATCGCTTTCCGGTGGCAATCTGCAGAAATTCATCGTTGGCCGCGAGCTGGATCGGCAACCGTCGGTCCTGATCGTCAATCAGCCGACCTGGGGTGTGGATGCTGGTGCGGCAAGCCGCATCCGTCAGGCGCTTGTGGATCTCGCCCGCAACGGCTCCGCCGTGCTGGTGATCAGCCAGGATCTCGACGAAATCTTTGAAGTGGCGACGGAAATCGCTGTTATCTCGGAAGGCATGCTTTCCAAGCCCTATCCTGCAGCCGAACTTTCCATGGAAAAGATCGGCCTCCTGATGGGCGGGATGCATGAACCGAAGAATGCGTATCAGACGATGGAGGAAGCCCATGCGCATTGAGCTGGAAAAGCGCGCCGGGCAATCGGCCTTCTTCTCGCTGGTTTCGCCCGTGCTTGCTCTGGTGCTGACCCTGATTGCCGGCGGCATCATGTTCGCGCTTCTGGGCAAGAGCCCGACGGAAGCGCTCTACACCTTCTTCGTCGAGCCGCTGCTCGATCCCTGGTCGCTCGACCAGATCGCTGTCAAGGCCGGGCCGCTGATCCTGATGGGCGTCGGCCTTTGCGTGGCCTACCGGTCCAACAACTGGAATATCGGCGCGGAAGGGCAATTCACCATCGGCGCGATTACCGGATCGATCCTGCCGATCCTTTATCCGGATTTCCAGAATGCTTCCGTTCTGCCGTTGATGATGGTGATGGGCGCAATCGGTGGCGCTGCCTTCGCGGCCATTCCGGCCTTCCTGAAAAGCCGGATGAACACGAGCGAAATCCTGACAAGCCTGATGCTGGTCTATATCTCGCAGCTGTTTCTGGACTGGCTGGTGCGTGGTCCCTGGCGTGATCCGGGCGGCATGAATTTCCCCGTGTCGCGGGACTATTCGCCTTCCGCCGTGCTGCAGCCGCTGTATTCCTCGGGCTCCATGCATATGGAATTCGTGATCGCCATCGTGGTCGCACTGATCGTGTGGTTCATGATGAATTTCACGCTGAAGGGTTTTGAAGTCACGGTGCTTGGTGAATCCGAGCGGGCAGGGCGCTTTGCAGGCTTTTCGAGCCGCCGGATGATCTGGTTTTCCATGCTGCTGTCGGGTGGACTTGCCGGTCTTGCAGGCATCTGCGAAGTCTCCGGCTCCATCGGCCATCTGCAGCCGAGCATTTCGCCGGGCTATGGCTTTACCGCGATTATCGTGGCCTTCCTTGGCCGCCTGAACCCGCTCGGTGCAATTGCTGCCGGTCTGGTGCTGGCGCTCACCTATGTGAGCGGCGAGGCGGCACAGCTGGCCATCGGCGTTTCCGACAAGATCACCCGCGTGCTGCAGGGCGTTCTGCTGTTCTTTGTGCTCTCCTGCGATACGCTGATCCGCTACAAGATCCGCATCGTCTGGAGTTCGCTGTCCGCCAAGGTCAAGGGAGACGCGTGAGATGATCATCGAAGCCATTATTCTCACCGTCATCACCGCTGCCACCCCGCTGGTCATTGCCGCTCTTGGCGAGCTGGTGACCGAGCGCGCGGGCGTGCTCAATCTCGGCGTCGAGGGCATGATGATCATGGGGGCCGTGGGGGCCTTTGCCGTCATGCAGATGACCGGTTCGCCCTATCTCGGCATACTGGCCGGGATTGCAACCGGCGCGCTCTTCTCGCTGCTGTTCGGTTTCCTGACACTGACGCTGGTGGCCAATCAGGTCGCGACGGGCCTGGCACTCACCATTCTCGGTCTTGGCGTTTCCGGCAATATTGGGGAGGCCTATGTCGGCCAGCCCGGCATCAAGCTGCCGCAGATCGATATTCCCCTGCTTGGCGATTTGCCGGTGATCGGACCGATCCTCTTCAAGCAGGATCTGGTTTTCTATCTGTCGATCGCGCTCGTGCTCGGGGTGAACTGGTTCCTCTTCAAGAGCCGCACGGGCCTGAAGCTGCGTGCCATCGGTGACAGCCATGGTTCAGCCCATGCACTCGGAATTCCGGTCATCCGCACACGCTATCTGGCGGTGATGTTCGGCGGTGCCTGTGCGGGTCTCGCCGGTGCACAGCTTTCGCTTGTCTACACGCCGCAATGGGTGGAAAACATGTCTGCAGGGCGTGGCTGGATTGCGCTAGCGCTGGTCGTGTTCGGTTCCTGGCGACCCTGGCGGGTTCTTGCGGGCGGCTATCTGTTCGGCGCGGTGACCATCGGTCAGCTGCATGCACAGGCGCTGGGCCTTGCCATCCCCTCGCAATTCCTGTCTTCTCTGCCCTATGCTGCGACCATCGTCGTACTGATTATCATCTCGCATAATCGGCGCACGACGCTTATCAATACGCCTGCATGCCTCGGCAAATCCTTCGTTCCGGATCGCTGAGGCCGAAATCTCCAGCGGTTGGCTTTCCGGCCGCCTGTCCTTCGTTGAAATGCTGTAACCCAAAACCATAAAAGGGGTAAAAATGAAGAAGCTTGCTCTCGCACTTGCCGCAACCGCGGCCATGATGTTCTCCGTCGGCGCCGCCTCCGCTGCCGACAAGACGAAGGTCTGCTTCGTCTATGTCGGTTCCAAGACCGATGGCGGCTGGACCCAGGCTCACGAGCTTGGCCGCGAACAGCTGGAAAAGGAACTGGGCGACAAGATCGAAGCGCCGTATCTCGAAAACGTTCCGGAAGGCCCGGATGCCGAGCGCGCGATCGAACGCATGGCCCGCTCCGGCTGCGCCCTAATCTTCACCACCTCCTTCGGCTTCATGGATGCCACGCTGAAGGTGGCCGAGAAGTTCCCGGACGTGAAGTTCGAGCATGCGACCGGCTACAAGTCTGCCGCCAACGTCTCCACCTACAATTCGCGCTTCTATGAAGGCCGCTACATCAACGGCCAGATCGCCGCGAAGATGTCGAAGACCGGCACCGCCGGCTACATCGCATCCTTCCCGATCCCGGAAGTGGTAGCCGGTATCAACTCGTTCCTGCTCGGCGCCCGCTCCGTAAACCCGGACTTCAAGCTGAAGGTCATCTGGGTAAACACCTGGTTTGACCCGGGCAAGGAAGCCGATGCAGCCAAGGCCCTCATCGACCAGGGTGTTGACGTGCTGACCCAGCACACCGACACCACTGCACCGATGCAGGTTGCCGAAGAGCGCGGCATTCACGCGTTCGGTCAGGCGTCCGACATGATCAAGGCTGGCCCGAAGGCACAGCTTTCGGCCATCGTCGATACCTGGGGTGCCTATTACATCAAGCGCACCAAGGCCCTGCTTGACGGCTCCTGGACCGCTCAGCAGAGCTTTGACGGCCTGAAGGACGGCATCCTGACCATGGCGCCCTATACCAACGTGCCGGATGACGTGAAGAAGATGGCTGAGGAAACCGAAGCCAAGATCAAGTCCGGCGAGCTGAAGCCCTTCACCGGCCCGATCAAGAAGCAGGACGGTTCTGACTGGCTGAAGGCGGGTGAATCTGCCGATGACGGCACCATTCTTGGCATGAACTTCTACGTCGAAGGCGTGGACGACAAGCTGCCGCAGTAATCGTGCAGGACATTCACGGAAAGGGCGCCGCAAGGCGCCCTTTCTCGTTTCATGCCCTGGCGATTGTATTTCCGGCGGGCCTGCACTATTTCATCACCTCTGGCCAAAATCCGGCCCGGCCCGGCATCCGCTCCTGCCGCACGGTGGTTTATGATTACGACTGAAATAGCAGTCATCTTTGTCCTGCTGCTTATCAATGCCTTCTTCTCGCTCTCGGAAATGGCCATCGTCTCCGCGAGCAAGCCCATGCTGCGGCAAAAGGCAAAGCAGGGGGATCGGCGCGCGCTTGCCGCGCTGCGCCTCGCGGAAGATCCGAGCAACTTTCTGTCGACCGTTCAGGTGGGTATAACGCTGGTCGGCACGCTCGCCGGTGCCTATGGCGGTGCCGCGATTGCCGACAAGCTTGCGCCATTCTTTGAAAGCCTGCCGGGTCTTGCCACCTACGGCCAGACGGTCGCGGTTGCGGTGGTGGTCACCGCGATCACCTATTTCTCGGTGATCATCGGCGAACTCATTCCGAAGCAGCTGGCGCTTTCCAATGCGACGGCACTTTCTCTGGTCGTGGCGCGGCCGATGGCGGTGCTGTCGAAAATCACCGCGCCGGTCGTATACCTGTTTGAAATGTCGGCCCATGTTTTCATGCGGCTGACGGGCATGCTGTCGAAAAGCGCCGATGAGGTGACGGAAGCCGAGGTGCATGCGGTGCTCGCCGAAGGGGCGGAAAGCGGCGTGATCGAAAAGGAAGAGCACGATATCCTGCGCCGGATCATCGGGCTGGGTGACCGCTCGGTCAAATCGATCATGACGCATCGCACGGAAGTGGTTTCCCTGGATATCAACGACAGTCTGGAAGAGCTGCGCCGCACCGTGGAAGAAACCCCGCATTCCCGCTATCTTGTGGTGGAGGGCGATGACCGGAACGTGGTGGGCGCGGTCCATGCCCGCGATATTCTGAGTGTTCCGGCAAACGACAAGACGTTTACGCTGCAGTCGCTGGTCAAGGATGTGCTGGCGATCCCGGAAACGGTTTCGTGCCTGAAGGCGCTGGAAACATTCAAGGCCGCCCCGATGCATCTTGCCATCATCGTCGATGAATATGGCAGCACGGAAGGCATCGTCACGCAGTCGGACCTGCTGGAGGCCATCGTCGGCATCCTGCCGTCCAACTATGACGACGACGATTCGTCGCTGATCCGCATCCGCGAGGATGGCAGCTACCTAATCGATGGCCGCACGCCTTTCCATGAGGTGGAGCTGGCGCTGGAGCTCGATCACATCGAGAATGAAGGCGATTTTGAAACCATCGCCGGTTTCATGGTGCAGGAGCTGCGCAAGAACCCGACAGAGGGCGATGTGCTGGAGCGCTTCGGCTACCGTTTCGAAGTCATCGACATGGATGGCCGCCGTATCGACAAGATCCTGCTGCAGCGGCTGGAAAGCTGATTGCAAGCGCGCTGTTGCTTTGGCGAATGCGCGAATATTTGCTACATCGGGAATCAGGGGCAGGGCGGGCCACACCCGCCCTTCTTTCGTCATAACCGGGACCGCGTCGCGGTCCGTCATTCATTCGGGAGAAATGCATGAGCCTGCGCACCTGTCTGGCCGTCGTTCTGGCAGCGGGCGATTCCACCCGCATGAAGTCGTCCATGTCCAAGGTTCTGCATCCGGTCGGCGGCAGGCCCATGATCGCGCATGTGATGCAGGCGGTGAAAGATGCAGGCATTGCCAATATCGCGCTGGTGACGGGTCGCGATGCGGATCGCGTGACAGATGCGGCAAAGATCGGTGGCCTCGAGGTCCAGAGCTATTTCCAGAGCGAGCGCAAAGGCACCGGCCATGCGGTGCTGATGGCGAAGGAGGCAATCGCCTCCGGCTATGACGATATTCTGGTGGCCTATGGCGATGTGCCGCTGCTGACTGCCGGTCCGCTGAAGGCAGCGCGCGAAAAGCTTGCAGAGGGCCATGACGTGGTGGTGATCGGCTTTCATACCGCCAATCCCTATGGCTATGGCCGTCTGCTGGTCGAGAATGGCGAACTGACCGCTATCCGCGAAGAAAAGGATGCAAGCGAGGAAGAGCGCAAGGTCACCTGGTGCAACAGTGGCCTGATGGCGATCAGCGGTGCCAAGGCGCTGGACCTGCTCTCCCGGATCACCAACAACAATGCCAAGGGCGAATTCTACCTCACCGATCTGGTCGAGATCGCCCGCACGCTGGGCGGCAAGGTCACCGCGGTCGATGCACCGGAAGACGAACTCACCGGCTGCAATACCCGCGCCGAACTCGCCGTCATCGAACGGATGTGGCAGGCCCGCCGCCGTCACGAGCTGATGCTGTCGGGCGTGTCGATGATCGCGCCGGAAACCGTGTTCCTCTGCCATGATACGGTGATCGGGCAGGATACGCTGATCGAGCCGAATGTGGTCTTCGGCCCCGGCGTGGTGATCGAAGGCAATGTGGTCATCCATGCCTTCAGCCATCTGGAGGGCGCGCATGTTTCGGAAGGTGCCTCCGTCGGCCCCTACGCGCGGTTGAGACCCGGTGCCAATCTGGCAAAGGATGCGAAAGTCGGCAATTTCTGCGAGGTCAAGAAGGCCGAGATCGGCGAGGGTGCGAAGGTCAACCACCTCACCTATATCGGTGATGCCTTCGTGGGTGCCCATGCCAATATCGGCGCGGGCACGATCACCTGCAATTATGACGGGGTGAACAAGCACATAACCCGGATCGGCGAGGGGGCTTTCATCGGCTCGAACAGTTCGCTGGTTGCGCCTGTCAGTGTGGGTAACGGCGCGCTTGTTGCCTCGGGCAGCGTGATCACCGATGACGTGCCGGATGATGCGCTGGCGCTGGCGCGGGGACGGCAGGAGCTGAAACCCGGCCGCGCAAAGGTGATCCGCGAGCGCAACCTTGCAATCAAGGCTGCGAAGAAGGCGAAGTAGCCGAAGCCTGTAATGCTTCGAAACCGAATGTGACCGCGCCTTGTGTTGAGTTCCGGCGAGAACTTGTTACGAACGCGCCCATGGTGCAATGCGCAATGGAGAGATGGAATGTGCGGGATTGTAGGGATCGTTGGTACGGGTCC
>CAMFIE010000023.1 GCA_945952315.1 uncultured Rhizobium sp.
CGTCAGTGATCGGGCTTATAGACCCTACCCATAAAAACAGTCAACACCGGTTTGCAAAAAACTTTCAAGAAAATGACATCTGATTGATATAATTATCGAAATTCGCCGATGTGCCGCTTTGCTGCAGATCACGGATCCATTCATGTTCCATTAACCATAATGATCCCCGCAACGGCCAAGGGCTGGCCTGCGACGGGCCAGCCCTTGGCGGTCTTCAGAGGATAGGAACCGCTCAGAGGCGGCTGGTGGCGGCACTTGCATAGGGATCGCGCGGGGTCGAGCGCACGGGATCATTACCCATGGTTCCATCCCTGAAGGCCTTCCAGCCGCCAGCCTCATATTCCTCGCGCCGTGCCGTCCAGTCGATACGGTTTGACTGATCGAGGATGCGGGCAGCCGCAGGCGCCATGGCATCATCGACACGGGCGGTAACGAGCGTGCCGCCACGACGCAGGCTTTCGGCATAGACATCCGCCTCCTCGCGGGAGACGCCTCCCTCCGTCAGCGCGCCGATAATGCCGCCCGCCGCGCCGCCTGCAACAGCACCGGCCGCAATCCCGGTAACGGTGGTTGCCAGCCATCCGGCCGCAACCACTGGCCCGATGCCCGGGATCGTCAGCATGCCGAGACCTGCGAGGAGGCCACCGGCACCCCCGGCAAGCGCTCCAAGCCTGGCGCCCGCCTCGGCCCCCTCCACCGTCTTGCTGTCTTCCAGATAGTCACCTTCCTCCTGCCGGGAGAGGATGCTGATATTGTCGCGGTCGATATGGGCGTTTTCCAGCGCGCGAACTGCGGCCTTGCCTTCTTCATAGGTATTGAACAGTCCAGAAACGGTCTTCATGGCATTTTCCTTTCCTTGGGGAGCATGACTGCGCGAGCATTGGCCTTGTCGGGACCGGGACGGCAAACCGGCCTTCCGTCGATCACCTTGCCTGTCTCAAAACGGTCAAACCGCCCCGGAGTTCCCGGCTACCGGTTCCTTTAACGCCGTCTGCGGCCTGTCGGCCTGCGGTTTACCGGGCTGTCCGGCCTTCTCGAGTTTGGCATCGAGCATCTCCCTCAGACGCCGCAATTCACGCTCCTCGAGCGCTTCGGCGCCGATAAAGCAGTTTTCCGCACGCGCACTGGTGAGGATCAGCTCGTCCAGCTTCACCTGCAGGGCCTTGGCATAGCGGTTCTGCGAATTCTGCAGGACGAAGATCATCAGGAAGGTGATGATCGTGGTCGCGGTGTTCACGAACAGCTGCCAGAATTCGGAATAGTCGAGGAAGGGGCCGAGCGCGGCCCAGACGAGAATTCCGAGCACGGCAAGCGCGAAAGTGACCGGCTTGCCGGCGATATCGGAAACAGCATTCGCAAACGTGGTGAAACGGCTCGGCCGGGCCTGTGCGATCTCCGCCGCGATTTCGGCAACAACCTGTTCATTCATGGGGATTGGCTCCTCGCGGCCCATTGCCGTGTGGTTGACGGCCAGACTCAGCCCAGTTGCACACGATTTACGATGCGCAGGCCCGGAACACCCCGTTCGAGCGCCGTCTCGATCCTCAGCCGCTCAAGCGCGGTTGCGACAAAGCCGGAAAGGACGGCCTCGTTTTCCCGAAGCACCACGGAGACCCGGGTAACATCCACATCCGGCAGGGCGGCGAGAAATTCGGCCAACCGGGCTTCGCGATCGGCGTCCACGCTCCCGCTCGCCGGGCAGACATGGTCACTCTCCGGAAGGGTCTCGCCCGCCATGCGCTTTTTGAAAACCATGCCACTCCCGCCGTGGTTGAAGGGCGGACAGGCCGCCTGCCTCGATCAGGAACGAAACGCCACCGGAAGAGCTTTGTTCCTGAATGCGCCCGGGGAGGCAAAAGGCGGCGCGCGGCTCAGCTTTCGGAATAGGGTCGCCCGGTGACCGCGGTAGAGGCGGCATCCGGGCCGAAATCGCCCTCGCCCTTCACATCGAGCATGTCCTGCAGCCGCTGGCGGGCACGGCTGACACGGCTCTTGATCGTGCCGACGGCGCAATTGCAGATATCGGCAGCCTCCTCATAGGAAAAGCCGGAGGCGCCGACCAGGATGATCGCCTCGCGCTGATCGGCGGGCAAAAGGGCGAGCGCGCGCCGGAAGTCCTCCAGATCAACCGCTCCGTGCTGGGCGGGATGAACGGCAAGCCGCTCGGTAAACAGCCCGTCGCTATCCTGCACCTCGCGCCCATTCTTGCGCATCTGGCTGTAAAAGCTGTTGAGCAGGATCTTGATCAGCCATGCCTTGATATTGGTGCCGATCTCGAAACTTTCCTGTTTGGCCCAGGCTTTCATGATCGTGTCCTGCACCAGATCATCGGCCCGGTCATGCCGTCCGACCAGCGAAACGGCAAAGGCACGCACATTCGGCAGCGCGCCCAACAGTTCGCGCTTGAAACGGCTTCGGTCCGCGTCGCTGCGTTCCGGTTTGCTGCCTTCGTGCTCCGTCATGGTGCCTCGGTGTTGCTTGTGCTGTTTTCGGCGTTGTCCAGCCGCTCCAGCAATTCCAGCAGATGCTGCGGTATCGCCTCCTCCTGTACAGACACGTAAAGGTCGCGCAGCACCCGAACCACAAGCGTATTGGGATCAATCGCCGGACTATCCGGATCCCTGGAAAGATATTCTTCTTCTGGACTGTTGCTCTGCATCGTTGATGGCGACCTGTGCTGGATTTGCGAGAGAGAATGCGGAGCCTGCAAAAAAGTTCCGCACTCTGGGAACATATTTCCGCGCAAAAGGTTTTCCACCCTGCCAGCCTCTGAAAAACATCAGGCCACTGGTGAAACTGGAAAGTAAAACATGTCTCTATCGGTTCGCATTGCAGCCCATCTCCCCTATCTCCGACGCTATGCGCGCAGCGTGACAGGCTCCCAGATGTCGGGAGATGCCTATGTGGCCGCAATGCTTGAAGCCCTGATTGCGGATGTCTCGATCTTCCCGGGCGCGTCGAGTGATCGCGTGGCGCTCTATCAGCTGTTCAGCCGGATCTTCTCTTCCACGGAAATGGCGCCGTCCGATACCGGTTCGACGCTGGCCTGGGAGCGGCGGGCGGCCCGCAATCTCGGTCTCATATCCACACCGGCGCGGCAGGCTTTTCTCCTGGTTTCGGTGGAGGAATTCTCCGTCGGGGAAACCGCGGAAATCCTCAAGCTCAGCGAAGAGGAGGTGCAGACGCTGCTCGCTCAGGCCTCGCGCGACATTTCCTCGCTGATTGCAACCGATATCATGATCATCGAAGACGAGCCGCTGATTGCGATGGATATCGAGCAGATGGTGCAGGAGCTCGGCCATTTCGTCAGCGGCGTTGCCCGCACGCATCGCGAGGCGGTGGAGATGTTTCACAAGACCGGGCCGAAGATGGTTCTGGCCGATATCCAGCTTGCCGATGGCAGCTCGGGGCTCGATGCGATTGCCGACATTCTCAAGGATGCCAGCATCCCCGTCATCTTCATCACGGCCTTTCCGGAACGGTTGCTGACCGGGGAGCGCCCCGAACCCACATTTCTGATCACCAAGCCATTCAACCCGGATGTGGTGAAGGCGATGATCAGCCAGGCTCTGTTCTTCAATGCAAGCGTTTCGAATCCAGCCTGATCTTGTGCGTGCCGCATTGAACGTTCCGGAAGAGGAGCGAACACCGATGACACAGGCACTCTGGCTTCAGTCCGTACCTGGCGGAACGGGCCGAAATGACTTGCTGACCCTGGCACTGGCAGGGTCAGCAAGTTGCATCATTCTGCAGGACGAAGGGTGGGCCTATATGGCGGTGGCCAATCTGCCCGCCTGCTTTTCCGCCTCCGGCGACATGGAAGACAATCCGGATGACCTTCATATATTCGGAAGGGAGATTGCCGAAAAGCTCGGCGATCTGAAGCGCAATGTCGCAAGCTCCGGCGTTTCCCGCATGCTGGAAGTGCCGGTGGACGAGCAGATTTTCCGCTTCCATATCTCGCGCCTCACGCTGCCGCAGCTCGGCGTGACCTATCAGACGCGGATCGAGGATGTGACGCGGCTGCGTACGCTGGAACAGAAGCTGCACTCGCTGCAGAGGGAAGGCAGCCACCGCTCGAAGAACATGCTGGCCGTGATCCAGAGCATTGCCTCGCAGACGGCGCGCCATTCCGCAACGCTTCAGGAGTTTCTGAAGAAGTTCCGCGACCGCCTGCATTCACTCTCCTACAGCCAGGATCTGATCACCGGCTCCAGCTGGCGCGGCGCCCGCTGCTTCGATCTGGTGCAACAGCAGATCAGGCATCTTTCCGCAGAGGACCGGCGCCTGTTTCAGGTTCAGGGCGACAATGTGCTGTTGACCCCCAATGCGGCATTGCATCTGGGGCTTGCGATGCATGAGCTTGTGGTGAATGCCTATAGTCACGGCACGGTGTTTTCCAGCCGTCAGCTGCCGATCTCGGTCACCTGCCTGCGCATACACGAGACCGATACGGAAGCGATCCGCTTTGTCTGGCGTGAACCCCTGCAAACGGACTGGCGGGCGGCCAATCAGAATGGCGCACGCTACATGAAACATTTTGGCAGCACGGTGCTCGAACATGTCGTTCCGGCCTCCGTCAACGGCGAGGCCGATTACCGGCTTGGCGAGGATGCCGTCACCTATATCCTCACCTTTCCGCTGGAACACCGCGAATGAGCGCAAGCGCTTGCAATCCAGATTGACTGGAACACCCGTTTGCTTATGATTCAGCCTGAAATGGCAGGCGGGAAGGCTTGGGCGGTATGGTGGCAGATGTGCTGGTGATCGGCGCCGGGGTGGTTGGCTGTGCAACCGCCCGCCGGTTTGCGCTGGCCGGAGCCAGGGTGATCCTGCTGGAAAAAGGCGCCGATATTCTCTCCGGCGCCAGCAAGGCCAACAGCGCCATTCTCCATACCGGCTTTGATGCCCCGCCCGACAGTCTGGAATTGGCCTGCATGCAGGCGGGCTATGCCGAATATCTGGATATCCGCGAACGCTTCAACCTGCCGGTGGTCGAAACCGGTGCCATGGTCGTTGCCTGGACACCGGAGGAGCAGGCCTCCCTCCCCGCCATTGCCGATCAGGCCGTGAAAAACGGGGTGCGTGACATTCGCCGCATCGGCCCTGCCGATATCCGCGCCCGCGAACCTTTCCTGGCCGAAAGCGCCCGCGAGGCGGTGCTCGTTCCGCGCGAACATGTGATCGATCCCTGGTCGCCCTTCCTCGCCTATATGATCCAGGCACAGGCGCTGGGGGCGGAATTTCACTTCCTCACCCAAGTGACCGGCGGGCAATTTGACGGCGAGACCTGGCAGGTGGAAACCAACCGCGGCCCGTTCAAAGCCCGCAGCATCATCAATTGTGCCGGGATTTTCGGCGACCGGATCGAGGAAGCGCTGCTCGGCGACACGCATTTCTCCATTCATCCGCGCAAGGGCCAGTTCGTCGTCTTCGACAAGCTGGCCGCCCGCTTCCTGAAAACCATCATCCTGCCCGTCCCGACGGAAAGGACAAAGGGCGTGGTGCTGTGCCGCACGGCTTTCGGCAATGTGCTGGTCGGGCCAACGGCGGAAGAGCAGGAAGACAGGCTGCGGATCACCACGGATGAAACCGCCTTGCAGGCCCTGATCGCCCGCGCCGTTGAAATGGTGCCCGCATTGCAGGGTATGGGCGTGACGGCAACCTATGCGGGGCTGAGACCCGCAAGCGACAAGAAACATTACCGCATTCGCGTGGAAAAGGACCGCCACTGGATCACGCTGGGCGGCATCCGCTCGACAGGCCTCACCGCCTCGCTGGGCATCGCCGCGCATGCGCTGGAATTGTACCGCACGCTTGGCCATGGCGAGGACAAGGCCTTGCAGCCGGTTGCCGATCCGCCGGTTTTTCCGGTCCGCAACCTGGCCGAAGACAGGCCGCGGGACTGGTCCGCGCGCGGCAATGGCGGCATAGTCTGCCATTGCGAGCTGGTGACGCGGCGCGAGGTGGAAGAGGCTCTCAGCGGCCCCCTGCCCGCGGGAGATTATGGTGGCCTTCGCCGCCGCACCCGCTGCGGCATGGGCCGCTGTCAGGGTTTCAACTGTCAGGCACAGGTGGCGCGCATGAGCGAGGGCCGACTGCGCATTCCGATGACACTGGGTGAGGTGAAGCCATGACGGACACCATCCGCGACGTGGCAATCATCGGCGGTGGCCCGGCTGGCCTTTCGGCGGCAATGGCGCTTCGCGAGGCCGGGATCAACGATATCGTCGTGATCGAACGCGAGCGCGAGGCGGGCGGGATTCCGCGCCATTGTGGCCACCCGCCCTTCGGTATCCGCGAGTTTCGCCGGCTTTACACCGGCCTGGCCTATGCCCGGCGTCTGGTCGAGGAGGCGCGGAAAAGCGGTGCTTCACTTCTCACCAGCCACACCGTAACAGGCGCGCGGATGGACGAGGACAAGATCGTGCTTGCGGTGGCAACACCGGATGGCATGACCGAAATTGCCGCACGCCGGGTGCTGATTGCGACCGGCACGCGCGAAACCACCCGTGCCGCCCGGCTGATTTCCGGCGAGCGCCCGCTTGGCGTTTTCAACACCGGCGCGCTGCAATCCTATGCCTATCTCGAACATCGCCGCCCCTTCGAACGGCCGGTGATCATCGGCACCGAACTGGTGGCACTTTCGGCAATCCTCACCTGCCGGACCCTTGGCGCAAGACCTGTGGCGATGATCGAAAGCGGGGAGCGCCCGACAGCACCCCTTCCCTATTTCGTCTATCCGCGCCTGATCGGCATTCCGGTTCTGACGGAAACGAAGCTGGTCGACATCATCGGCAGGCCGCGGGTGGAGGCCGTGCGGGTGAAGGACCGGCAGGGAAATGAACGCGACATTGCCTGCGACGGGGTGATCCTTACCGGGCAGTTCACACCCGAAGCGCAGGCAGCGCGGCTTCTCGGCGTGGAGATCGATCCCGCAACCGGCGGACCTGCGATCGACCAGTTCGGGCGAACCAGCCATCCCGCCATCTTTGCCGCCGGAAACGTGCTGCATCCGGTGGAAACCGCCGGCTGGTGCTATCGCGAGGGACGGTCGATTGCGCGGTTCATCGCCCGCGATCTGCAAAGCGGACTTCCCGAAGCGAAAGCCGCTCTGCCGCTTTCCGCCGAAGGCGCCTTGCGCTATGTGGTGCCGCAGCGGATCGTGCCCGGCGAAGAAGGGATCGGCCATCTGCAGATGCGGGTCAAGGCTGCGGCAAGCGGCACGCTTTCCATTTCCCAGGCAGGCAAGGTGCGTTCGTCAAATGCGATTTCCCGCCTGCCGGAACGGCGGCTCACCCTTTCGATGCCCGATATCTCGACCGAAGGCGGCGCGGTCGTCGTGACCCTTTGAGCCCTCATCAGGAGTAGACCATGCGCATTGCGGCCATCGATCAGGGCACGACCTCCACCCGCGTGCTCGTGGTGGAAGAGGATGGGTCGGCTGCGATTGCGTATGCGGTGCGCCACCGGCAGATCCTGCCGCGCGAGGGCTTTGTCGAACATGATCCGGAAGAGCTGATTGCCAATATCCGCGCCTGCCTTCAGGCCGCCGGCAAGGTGGATGCAATCGGCATCGACAATCAGGGCGAGAGCTGTCTCGCCTGGGACAGCCGAACCGGAGAAGCGCTTTCCCCGGTGATCGTCTGGCAGGACAACCGCACCAGCGAGCGCATTGCGAAACTGGAAAGCGAAGGTGCGTCAACGCTTACGCTTTCCCGTGCGGGCCTGCCGCTCGATGCCTATTTTTCCGCTTCCAAGCTCGGGCTTCTCGTTGAAGCCAACGAGCGGGTGCGGCAGGCGCATCGGGAAGGCCATCTCCGGCTCGGCACCACGGATGCCTTCTTTCTGGACCGGCTCGCCGGAACCTTTGCAACCGACATCACCACCGCCTCGCGCACCTCGCTTCTCAATCTCGAAACCGGGCAATGGGATGACGATCTCTGTGCCCTTTTCGGCGTGCCGATCGAGTGCCTGCCGGAAATCCGGCCGACAGCAGGCGATTTCGGCAAAATCGACGGCGTGCCGGTGCGGGCGAGCGTGGTGGACCAGCAGGCTGCCCTTTACGGTCACGGCTGCCGCAAGCCGGGTGACGCGAAAATCACCTTCGGCACCGGTGCCTTTGCCCTTGCCGTTACCGGCGGTGATATTCTGCGCGCGCCCGAACGCGGGCTGTTGCCCACCATCGCCTGGGCAGACCGCGATGGCACGACCTTTGCGGTCGATGGCGGGGTCTATGATGCGGGCTCGGCGGTGGAATGGGCACAGCGGATCGGGCTTGTTGGCGCGCTTTCGGAACTCGACCGTTTTGAGGCACCCTCTGCGCTCTCGCGCGGTCTCGTCTTCGTGCCTGCGCTCTCCGGGCTTGCCTGCCCGCATTGGGACCGCTCCGCAGGCGGGCTTTTCCTCGGCATGTCCGGAGCGACCTCGCGGGAAGACATGCAGCAGGCACTCATGGAAGGCATCGTTCTGCGCACGACGGAAGTGATCGAGGCCATGCACGAAAAATGCCCGATAGGACCGGAGATTTCGGTGGATGGCGGGCTCACCCGCAGCCACTATTTCCTGCAATTCCTCGCCGATCAGTTGCAGCGCCGGGTGCTGACCTCAAGCTTTGACGAGCGCACGGCATTCGGCACCGCAGCCCTTGTCGCAAGGGCTTGCGACAAGACGCTTTCCCTGCCGCGCGGCACTAAGATCGAGGCCATCGAGCCGAGGGCCATCGACCGCAATTCAAGCCGCGCCCGCTTCAGCGAGGCCGTGGCACGCGCTCGCGGCTGGCGCTAGGGGTTTTGGCGGCGATGACCAGCACAATCGCCATTTTCGGAGGTGGTCCGGCCGGGCTGATGGCGGCCACGCACCTTTCGGGCCATGGACATGCGGTCACCGTCTATGACGCGATGCCGACCGTTGGCCGCAAATTCCTGCTTGCAGGGAAATCCGGGCTGAACCTCACCCATTCGGAAGACTATGCCCGCTTTCGCACCCGCTTCGGCACGGCCTCAGACACTCTCGCCGAGGCGCTGGATGATCTGAAGCCGGATGCGCTTCGGGCCTGGGCGGATGCGCTCGGCGCTGAAACCTTTACCGGTACGTCCGGCCGGGTTTTCCCCCGCGCCATGAAGGGCTCGCCGCTTCTCCGCCGCTGGCTGTCCGACCTGCAGGAAAAGGGCGTAACGATCCGCACCCGCCACCGCTGGCTGGGCTTCGAGGGACAGGCCCACCGGGTGGACACGCCTGAGGGGATGAAGATCATCCACGCCGATGCAGTATTGCTTGCATTCGGAGGCGGAAGCTGGCCAAGGCTTGGGTCCGATGGCAGGTGGATCGAGCCCCTCCGGCAGGCGCGGGTTGCGATCGATGATCTTCAGCCCGCCAATTGCGGTTTCGATGTACCCTGGAGCCCGCTCTTTCGCGAGAAATTTGCAGGCGCGCCGGTGAAATCCGTGACGGCCACGAGCGGTGCGGATGCCATTCCCGGCGAATTCGTGATCAGCAGAACCGGCATCGAAGGCAGTCTCGTCTATGCCCATTCCGCGACCTTGCGCGACCGGCTGAGGCAGGTCGGGCAGGCTTTCCTTATCCTCGATCTTGTGCCCGGCCGCACCCTTACCAGGCTGGAACAGGACCTTTCCCGGCAAAAGTCGGGCACCAGTTTTTCAAACCGGCTGCGCAAGGGCGCGGGGCTCGATGGCGTCAAGGCCGCGCTTTTGCGCGAATGCGTCGCCGATTGCGTCTCCCTTGCGCCAAAAGAGCTCGCGCGGGCGATCAAGGCGCTGCCGATCCCGCTTGACGCACCGCGCCCGCTCGCCGAAGCGATTTCGTCTGCAGGCGGCGTGTGCTGGACGGAGATGGACCGGACCTATCAGCTGAAGCGGCATCCGGGTCTCTTCGTCGCGGGCGAGATGATCGACTGGGAAGCACCGACCGGCGGCTATCTGCTCACCGCCTGCATGGCAACGGGCAAGGCGGCCGCGAAAGGCATGCTCGCCTACCTCGCCGCCGCGAAAGGCTGAAACGATGGCCGCACCGGATGCCTTTTCGATGAGCCGCCGCTTTGCCGAAGCGCTTGGCCATGCCCCCATGCCCGCGCTGATCGCCAATCTTCAAACCGGTCTGCAACTGCTGGAAACGCCGCGCGGACCCCTGCCGATGACGGCGAATGCGGCAAAGGACGCACCCACCTGCTATATCTGCTGCCCGAGCGTAGCCTATGCCGATTATGCGGCGGAGGAGCTGCGCAATTTCCGGGCAATGCCTGCCCTGCGCGCGCTGCTGGAAGGCCTGATCGGCCTCAGCCGTCCGCTCGTGCGCGGCATGGGGCTCGACAATCAGGTGCAGCCGAACAACTGGCTGTTTTCCACCAATATCTGGTGCGGGTTTTCGCTTGCCGAGCTGCAGGCGATCACGACAGAACTGCTCGCCCTTTTTCCGGACACGGCCATTCTCTGGCGCTCCCTCAATGATTACGGCGATGCGGCAGCGCTCGACACGTTCCGGCAGGCGGGATACCGGCTGTTTCCCGCCCGCCAGATCTACCTTTACGATTGCCGCAATGACCTGCCGCCACTTCGGCGGGATGTGAAGAACGACCTGAAGGTGCTGGAGCGCGGCGGGCTCGACCATATTGGCCCTGAAGCCATAAGGCCGGAGCATTATGCCCGGATCGCCGATCTCTACGGACAGCTCTATCTGCAGAAATACACCGCCCTCAACCCGCAATATCAGCCGGAATTCATCCGGGCGATGCATGAGACGGGCATCGTGGAGCTGCACGGTTTTTGCGACAAGGCGGGCGAGATGCAGGCGGTCATCGGCTTTTTCTGTCAGGGCGAGGTGATGACCGCACCGATCATCGGTTATGAAATGGCCCTGCAACCCACATTGTCGCTTTACCGGCAGCTCGTCGTTTTCGGCATGCTGGAGGCTCGCAAGCGCCGGATGCTCTATAATATGAGCGCCGGGGCCTCGACATTCAAACGCAGCCGTGGTGCCTTGCCCGCAATTGAATATAGCGCGGCCTACAACCGGCATTTGCCGCACCGCGCCCGCCTTGCGGGCCGGGTGGTGGAAGGCCTGCTTTCGGGATTGGGTGTGCCCCTGATGAAGAGGTTCGAACTTTGACGGACAGGACGAACCATCTGATCGCCGTCGGCCTGTCGCGGAGCCTGAAACGCAAGCCGATCCGCCTGCTGTTCGAAGGCCTGCCGATCGTGCTGTTTCGCACGCAAGACGGGCAGGCGCGGGCGCTGCATGACCGCTGCCCGCATCGGCACGCGCCGCTTTCGGGGGGCAAGGTCGTTGGCGACGCCCTCGAATGCCCCTATCACGGCTGGCAGTTCAATGGCTCCGGCGCCCTTGTCGACATGCCGTGTCATGTGGGCGCGCTGCCGCGCATGGCGGTTCCCGCCCTAGCCGTGCAGGAGGCGGGTGGCATTCTTTTCGTCGGGAAAAGCGGGGGAAACGAGCCCTATCTCACCTGCGCCACCGGGCCGGACATGATTGCCATGACCATGGAAAACCGGGTGCGCTCAACCGTTCTCGATGTGGCCGAAAACATCCTCGACGCCACCCATACGCATTTCACCCACAAGGGCATTCTGCGCGGCCTGAGCAGCCGCCGCTACCGTGTGAAAATCACCGTGACGGCGGGCGCGGATTGGGTCGAGGCGGTCTATGAGGGCGAACCACGGCAGGAAGGCATGGTCTCGCGCCTGCTCGAAGGCGAACGGGGCAAGGGGGTCGCGCGCTTCCGGGCACCCGGCATTGCCGAGCTGGAATTCTGGGGCAAACGGCGGCTCAACCTCGCCACCACCTTTCATCTCCGGCAGGAAGATGCCGATACGGTGCATGGTGTCGCCATCCTTGCCGGGCCGAGGCAGGGTGGTTTCGGCTGGCTGAAGGCGCTGATGCTGCGTCCGTTTTTCCGCATCGCGCTGGGTCAGGACCAGCGGGTGCTCGAAGCCTCGAAGAACAACGCCGCCCTGTTCGGCAATCCGCAGGCAGCCATCGGCCCGCTGGATATCCTTCGAGAGCCGATCCGCGCCATTCTGGAAGGCCGCGTGCCGGATATCGCCGGAGAGACGGTGATCCATGAGATGGAACTATAGGGCCTCGCCGTTCCATTCGATATCGGCGGTTGCAGCCGCTTTCAGACCTATACCCGTTCGAAGCGCGATCGCCAGGATGTCCAGAAGCGCAAGCCCTTGCGGCAGAAGGAAATTCCGGTCTCCGGGCCAGCGCGTGAGATCGCTTGCATCGCGAAGACAGTGCCACCATTCCCCTGCCCGCCCTGAACCAAGCGCATCGCCAAGACCATAGGTCAGGAGCGCAAGCCGCATGGTTTGCGGGGACGCGATGCCCGGCCGTGCCTCCCCTATGCCGAACAGCGCTTCCTCCAGCCCATCGCTGCAGCCGAAGAAATGCAACCCGCTGACGGCGCGCGGATTGCACTCGATCACATGGAGTTTGCCCGTCTCGTCCCGGCGGAAGTCGAAGGAGACCTGCCCATGCCAGCCGGTTTCCTTGACGAAAGCGGCCATGAAGGCGGCAATCTCCGGCGCATCGACGGGCGCAAAGGCAACGGATGCGCCACCTGATGCCCGGAAGAGACCCCTATAGGCCCTGTGCGCAAGCAACCGACCACCGAAGGCCAGCCCATAGGCGCTCAATTCCTCGCCGGGCAGAAAATGCTGGGCAGCCCATGGACCACCCTTTGACCAGTCCATGCGGCGAAGCGCCTCTTCCGACGGGCGGCGCAGCACGCGATCGCCAAAGCGGGACCAGACCGGCTTCAGCACCAGTTCCCCGATTCGCGGCAGAAGCGGACGCATATCTTCGAAAGAGCGCACAAGCCATGTTTCCGGTGGCTTCACCGGCGCATCGAGCGCCACCATTCGCCGGGCGAATTCAAACTTGTTGTGCATCCCCGCAAGCAGATCGAATGCGGGGGCAAAGAGCGGCATATCGAGACCATGCCGGTCGCGCAGCGCCGCCAGAAAGAACACCTCTTCACAGGTCGGCAGCACCAGATCCGGTTTTTCCGCAGCCAGCAGGTGTCGCCATGCATCTCCATAGGCCTGCAGATTGCCGGAAGGGGGCGGCAGGCGGATATAGGCCTGTTTCAGCCGGGTAAATCGGGCAATCGGCAGGGAAAGGCTGTCGGCCAGCACGACCCGATGGCCCGCCGCGGAGAGAAGCCTTGCCCAGTGCAGGGCAACGGGCGCCCTTGCGCCGGTAACGATGATCCGCCGCATCAGGCCCCTCCGGTGAAGAGGCGGCGGACCCGGCGCAGCTTTTCAAGCGGCGGCTCCAGATGACACCGCTCGATGATCACATCCGGCGCGATCTCAAGCCGGGCAAAAAGGCGCGTGAGCGCCTGCCGCACCGCCTCCACCGCTGCTTGCGGCAAATCGTCCGGCAAAAGCACCCGCAACCGGTTTTCGCCGGTCTGTTCCGCGCGGAAATCCTGAATATCGCGGCTGGCATCCAGCACCGCATTGCGGATCACATCCGGCGTCACCGTGACCAGACCCCGTGTATCGGAGGGAAAATCGAGAAGATCATCGGCACGGCCGACCACCTCTTCCACCACCCGCAACGGTGAGCCGCAGGCACAGGGCCTGTCCGACAGGCGCAGCAGGTCATTCATCCGGTAGCGCGCCATGATCTGGGTCTTGCGGGAGAAATCCGAAATCACCGGAATGACGAGACCCGAGCCTTCTGGCCCCGGCTCGAAATGGAAATGCATCACGTCTTCGGCGAGATGCAGCCTCCCTTGCGGACAGGTGACGGCGAAGAGCCCTTCGGTCGCCATATAGATTTCGCCGGGCTCAACGCCGAAACCGGCGCGGATCGCCTGCCGGTCCGTTTGATCCATCACCTCGGCACCGCTGAAAAGCCGCTTCACCGCATAGCTGCGGGCAAGACCCGCAAGATGGCGCAGCACCTTGGGCGGGGCCACGATCGTATCCGGACGATAGGCCTCGAGCCTGTCGGGAAGGCTTGCAAGCCCTTCGTTGAGATCGAAGAACCTCAGCGTGATCAAACCGCCCCTGCCCGGCTGGCGATAAAGGGCGGCATCCTGCGCAAGCACGATCGCCACCCGCGCCCGCTCGAAGGGAAAGCGCGGCAAGGCCTTGGCCAGCATCGTCCCGAGCCAGGCCGCCCGCTCCGCATCGGAAATCACATAGAGGCCGCGATTGCCGGAGGTGCCGGTGCTTGCGCCGATGTAAAACCCGTCCGGTTGGGTTTTCGCGGCAAAATGCGCCCAGCCTGCGCCCGCCGTGAGGTTGAGGCGGTTGTAGCGATGGAACGCTGTCATCAATTCCGCCTTCGAGATCACCGGCAGGTCGGTGAGGTTCTGAACCCGGTCGCCCGCATAGGCGGCAACGCGGGGCACATCCCGTTTCAGCCAGTGCCGCAGCCGCTTCTGCTGATAGCGTTCGAGATCAGCGCGGCTTTTCAGCCTCTTGCCGAGCAGACGGCAGCGGCAGAAGGCAAGGATGGCCGGAAGAAGAGCGAGGCGCGCACGGGCCATGTCGGTCTAGAGCCGATGCGGTCCGCGGTCCGGGTCGTGGCAGAGCACCACTTCGCCGCCTGCGCGCGCAAAGGCCCGCACCCGCTCCACGCTGTCGCGCGCCTCCCGCTCATTTGAATAGACCGCGCGAACCGGAAGGCCGGGCAGCCGGTCTTCCGCAATCGCCTGCCACAGCCATTGGCTATCCACCGCATAAAGCAGCGGCCTTTCGAGATTGGAAAACAGCACGCCGTAATGCCCGAGCGCATGGCCGGAGAGCGGCACGGCCAGCACCTCGCCCGCACCCGTCAGGTCCCGGCAGGGACCCAGCAACGGATGGCGCACCAGCGGCAGGGCTTCAAAGCCCGTCATCCGGGTCTCGATATCATCCGGCATCAGTTCCGCGAAATAGCCGCCATGCAGCTGACCGAGACGCGACTGGCCCTGCAGCGCCGCAAAGGCATCCGCCGACGCCAGGATCCGGGCATTCGGAAATTCCCGGAGCCGCCCGATGTGATCGGCGTGAAAATGGGTGAGGATCACGGTTTGCACCGCGCCCGCATTCCAGCCCTCGCGGCGCAGAACCGCATCCGGCGCCTCGTCCGGGTTGAGTTCGGGTTTGAGAAAGCCGCTGTAGAGCCTGAGCGCCAGGCTGCGCTCTGCCCCTTCCGTCACTGCCGGGCCATAGCCCGTATCGATCAGCGTCAGGCCAAGCAGGGGATGTTCGTAGAGGCCGTAAAGCACCGGGATCGGAAGCTTCCTGCCGGTTCCCCCCTTGAGGAGCAGCCGCTCGGAAACGGAAAGCGTTGCACTGTTGAAAAAGCGCGGTCCCTTCATGGCACCTCTCCCGGACGGAAAGTTTCGTTCAATCCTTCGATGAAATGCACTTTCGGCTCGTAACCGAGCGTACGCCTTGCGGCACTGATATCGAGCACGTGGCTGAAGGCCAGAATGCCGAGACCATAGAGGGTAACGGGCGGCTCCGGCGCGCCGGGGGAAAGGCCCGCACGCCATTCGGCAAGCGCGGCAAAGGCCCGGGCGAGACGCCAGGGAACCTTGCGCCAGCGCACCTCGATGCGGGCGCGGGCGGCCGCCGCCCCGATGATATCGCAGACATTCAGCACGTCCGGTCCGGCAATATTGTAGATGCGGCCACCGAGGGTGAGCGGCGCGTCGAGTGCCAGCAGAATGGCAGCGCAGACATCGTCCACATGCGTGAGCTGGGTCACAGCCGCGCCCTTGCGCATCAGCGGCAGCGGCCTCGTACGCGCTGCCCGGATCAGCCGGGGCAGAAGCGCCACGTCTCCCTTGCCATAAATCGCGCGCGGACGGAGGATGATGGGCGAAAGCCCGGCATTGATCATCACCCGCTTTTCCGCCTCCGCCTTCGAGGCGGCATAGGCATTGACCGGCGCGGGCAGCGCATCACTTTCGCGAATGCCGATCTGGTCGGTGAAGGAGAAGGAAACGCTCGGCGAGGAGATGAACACGAAGCGCTTCGCACCGGTTTCCACCGCCATGTCGCGCACCTGTTCCGTGCCCGTCACATTCATCTGCCAGAAGGTCTCGCGCGAGCCCCAGACCGAGGACAGCCCGCCCGCATGCACAAAGGCATCGGCACGACCAATGGCGCGCACCGCCTCTTCCACCGGATCAGCCGCAAAATCGTGCCGGAGGAAGTGGATTGCGCCAGCCTGAAGCGCGCTGCCCTTGGCCGCGTCGCGTCCGATGCCGATCACGTCATGCCCACGGGCCTTCAGATAGTGGCAAAGCCTGCCACCCAGAAAACCCGTCGCTCCGGTCACCACAATCCGCATGCGCCCCTCATGCCACAAAGGCCATGCCGCCGAGCGACAGCCCGGCGGATGTACCGATCATCAAGGCTTTCGTGCCCGGCTTCAAGCGCCCTTCGCGCCGCGCATGGTCAAGCACGCTCGGCAGCGAGGCGGCAATCTGGTTGCCATGGGTCGCCATGATATCCACGACCCGCGACCGGTCGAAGCCGCATTGATCCACAAGGTGGGACAGTGCTGTGGCGCTTGCCTGATGCGGCAGGATCACCTCCACATCGCCTCTGCTCCAGCCCGCCTTTTCGAGCAGCCGGTCGAGAAAACCCTCGAAGAAAGAAAAGGTCAGCCGATAGAGCGCCTTGCCATCCATTTCGAACCGGCTGTTCTCCGCAAAGCCTTCCGGATCGCGATGATAATCGTAGCGCGTGCCGCCGGAACCGAGACGGCAGGCCTCAAACCCATCCGGATAGGTTTCCATCAGCGAAGCAGCGATATGGGCCTCGTCACCGGGGGGTGCGGCAGAAAGAACGGCGGCCCCAGCCCCGTCGCCGAAAAGCGCTGCCGTCAGGGGCGCCTTCTCCCAGGGGAGCGCCCGCGAGGCGATCTCGGACGAAACCACCAGCGCATGGCGATATTGCCCGCCCGCAATCAGTGTCGCGGCAAGATCACTGGCGGTCAGAAAGCTGAGGCAGGTCGAATTGATATCGAAGGCAGCGGCCCGGCCCGACGGGATCTGAAGCTCGCGCTGGATCAGCGGCGCGGTTGCCGGAATGGTCTGATAGGGCACGGCCGCCGCAAAGAGCACAAGATCGATATCATCCGGAGCGAGACCGGCGGTGGAAAGGGAAGTGCGCGCCGCTTCAAGCGCCATGCCGATCTGGTCGGTTCCTTCCGCCACCGGACGCCGCGAGACCTTGGTCAGCGCCTCGACGAAGCCGGCCTTCCGACCGATATCCCGGTCGATATCGACGGAAAGCAGACTTGCCGCCGGCACATAAGCGCCGGTTCCGGCAAATCTCACCTTTCGCCTCACGGTCTGCGTCACGATGCGGCTTCCGTCAGAGCTTCAGCTTCATGTGACGGTTCACGTCCTTGTACAGCAGGTAGCGGAAGCGGCCCGGGCCACCCGCATAGCAGGCCTGCGGGCAGAAGGCGCGCAGCCACATGAAATCGCCGGCTTCCACTTCCACCCAGTCCTGATTGAGCCGGTAGACCGCCTTGCCCTCGAGCACATAGAGGCCATGCTCCATCACATGGGTTTCGGCAAAGGGAATGATCGCGCCCGGCTCGAAGGTGACGATGGTCACATGCATGTCATGGCGAAGGTCGAGCGGATCGACAAAGCGGGTGGTCGCCCATTTGCCTTCGGTATGGGCCATGGCATTGGGCTTCACATCCTTGTCATTGGTGAAGAAGGCTTCCGGCACATCAAGCCCCTCGACCGCCTCATAGGCCTTGCGGATCCAGTGGAAGCGCACCGCAGCAGTGCTGTGATTGCGAAGCTGCCAGTTGCTCTTCGGCGGCAGGAAGGCAAAGCCGCCCGGCTGCATCACATGATCCACGCCATCGAGCGTCACCGTCATTTCGCCCTCGACCACGAAGAGCACGCCTTCGGCTGAAGGATCAAGCTCGGGGCGGGTCGAGCCGCCGCCGGGCTGCACTTCCATGATATATTGCGAGAAGGTCTCGGCAAAACCGGAGAGCGGCCGCGCGATGATCCACAGCCGCGTTCCCTCCCAGAAGGGCAGATAGGAGGTGACGATGTCCATCATCACGCCCCGCGGGATCACCGCATAGGCCTCGGTGAACATGGCGCGCCCGGTCAGCAGCTGCGTCTGGGGCGGGTTGCCACCCGTCGGTGCATAATAGGTCCGGTCTGTCATCGTTCTTGCCTCCCGTTCATCCGATTCTTTGGCCTTTTTGAAACATATTTCAGAAAAGAACAGGATTGGCCACACCGCAGCATGAAGGATCAACGACGTTGACGGTGAAATTCACGGCGCTGGCGGACTTGAAGCGCGGCCATGAAAGCGTTACATCAAAACTGTTCTCAGGGCGGGGTGAAACTCCCCACCGGCGGTATCGGGTGAAAACCCGGAGCCCGCGAGCGCCTTTTGCCTCCGTGCAGAAGGGTCAGCAGATCCGGTGCGATGCCGGAGCCGACGGTTACAGTCCGGATGAAAGAGAGCATGCGCGCCGACGTCGGGTCTTCAACAGGCCTGCGTCCGATGCTGCCTGTTCGCCCAAGGGCATATTGGGCCTTTTCCTTCCCCGTGAAGGGAGCGGCCTCGATTTGAACTTGCATCCGCGGATGCAAAACCCTTGAAAGGCAAAAGAAATGACGATCGCTGTAAAACCCGAAGCCAACCGTATCGCTGTGCTGCGCGCCCGCTGGCATGCAGGCATTGTTGACAACTGCGTCGATTCCTTCATCGAGGAATGGGTCCGCCTCGGCGGTTCCAAGGCCGATGTGGACGTGATCGACGTGCCCGGCGCACTGGAAATTCCGCTTCATGCCCAGATGCTGATCAAGACCGGCAAATATGCGGCTGCCCTTGGCGTCGCCTTTGTCGTCGATGGCGGCATCTACCGCCATGATTTCGTCGCCCATGCCGTGCTGCAGGGTCTGATGCGCGTGGGTCTCGATACGGATACGCCGGTGCTTTCCGCCGTGCTCACCCCGCACAATTTCCAGGAATCGGAGGCCCATATCGCCTTCTTCAAGGATCACTTCGTGATCAAGGGCAAGGAAGCGGCCCATGCCGCCCATGCCATCCTTTCTGAGCGGGCAAAGCTGGCGCTCGTGAACGCCTGATCAAACCATCGCATCGAGACAGGGAAAGGCCGGGCCGCAAGACCCGGCCTTTTGCATGGCCGCAATCCGCCTTCACAAAAAAATGGCGTGGGGTTGCCACGCCATTGAAGTCAGGGAGGAAAGGGTCAGGCGCGGGACTTCTTCTTCTGCCGGTGCACGTCGATGATGACAGCGGCGACGATGATGATGCCCTTTACGATCTCCTGGTAATAGGCGCCCACCTTCAGGAAGGTGAAGCCGGAGGTGACCACGCCGAGAATGATGGTGCCGATCACGGTTCCGGTGATGCGGCCAACGCCGCCCGCCAGCGAGGTTCCGCCGATCACGGCTGCGGCAATCGCATCGAGTTCGAAGGAGACCCCCATGTTCGGCTGGCCGGACTGGGCACGCGCGGCGAGCATCACGCCGGCAAGACCGGAGAGCAGACCCGCAACCGCATAGACCTTGATCAGGTGCTTGCCGATATCGATACCCGAGACACGGGCGGCCTGCGGGTTCGCACCGATCGCATAGGTGAACTTGCCGTAGCGGGTATAGGCGAGCGCCACATGGCAGATGATGGCCACCAGGAAGAAGACGATCACCGTGCGCGGCACGGGAAAGCCCGCCACTTCAAAACTCTGGCCGAACCAGGTGAAGCGTTCATTGAGCAGGGCCACCGGCTGGCCAAGCGTGTACCATTTGGAAAGACCACGGACCGAAACCATCATGCCAAGCGTGGCGATGAAGGGCGGTATCCCCGTCTTGGCGATCAGAAAGCCGTTCAGCCATCCAAGCAGCAACCCGAGCAACAGACCGACCATGATCGGCCACAGGGGACTGGAATCGATGAACCAGTTGAGCCCGAAAGCCGCATATTCCGGCTGCAGGAACACGGCGCGGGCATTGAGCGAGGTCTGGGCAAAGCTGGCCGCCACCATGGCGATGAAGCCGACCATCGAGCCCGACGACAGGTCCACGCCGCCGGTGATGATCACCTGCGTCACGCCGACGGCGATGATGCCGGTGACGGCCACCTGCAGAACGATGATCGACAGGCGCTGCTTGTTGGCAAGGAAGCTTTCACCGACGAAATACCAGCCGAGGATTTCAAACACGACCGCAATGCCGAGAAGCACCAGCAGGATCGAAAATTCCGGCGGCAGACGCCGCACCTTCTTTAGGCCGGTCGTCGACGTATTGCCGAGCTCATTGGTCACATTTGCCATTTCATTCCTCCCCCGGCACCCGCGTCAATGCGAGGCCAGCTCCATGATTTTTACCTGATCGGCCTCTTCGCGGGTAAGCGTGCCCGTGGCGCGGCCTTCATGCAGCACCAGAATGCGGTCACTCATGCCCAGCACTTCAGGCATTTCCGACGAGATCATGATCACCGCCACGCCCTGCCCCGCGAGCTGGCTGATCAGACGGTGGATTTCGGCCTTCGCGCCCACATCGATGCCGCGCGTCGGCTCGTCGAGGATCAGGATCTTCGGATTGGTCAAAAGCCAGCGGCAGATCAGCACCTTCTGCTGGTTGCCACCCGACAGATTGATGATCGGCTCGGACATGTCCGGCGTGCGCACCCTCAGCCGGTTCGCCATCTCGGTCGCGTCCTTCGAGAGCTGCCCCTGCTGCACGAAGCCCATATGGACATAGCGGTGCTGCAGCACCGCCATTTGCGTATTGTCCTGAATGTCGAGCGGCAGGAAACAGCCGGTCTCCTTGCGATCCTCGGTGAGGAACGCCATTCCGTGCTTCATCGCAACCGACGGCGAAGCGATATGGACCACCTTGCCATTGATGGAAATGGACCCGGACGAGGCGGGCGTTACGCCGAAGATCGTTTCGGCCACATTCGAACGGCCCGAGCCGACGAGACCGGCAAGACCGAGGATTTCACCCGCCCGCACCTCAAAGGAGACATCCCGGAACACGCCGTCCAGCGTCAGGTTCTCGACCTTCAGCACCACATCGCCGATCGGCACCGTCTCCTTGGGAAACATCTGGGTGATTTCGCGGCCGACCATCATGCGGATGATATCGTCGCGGGTCACATCCGCAGAATTGCAGGTGGCGATATATTTGCCATCGCGGAACACCGAGAGCTCGTCGGCAATTTCGAACAGCTCGTTCATCTTGTGGGTGATGTAGATGATGCCCTTCCCCTCCGCCCGCAGCGCGCGGATGATGGTGAAGAGATGGGTGACTTCCTTGTCGGTGAGCGCCGAGGTCGGCTCATCCATGATCAGCACATCGGAATTGTAGGAGACCGCCTTGGCGATTTCGACCATCTGGCGATTGGCGACAGACAAGGTGCCGGTCGTCACTTCCGGATCGATATCGATATCGAGGCGCTTGAACAGCGCTTCCGTCATGCGGTTCATCTCTGCATGGTTGATGATACCGAAACGGTTCATCGGCTCGCGGCCGATCCAGATGTTTTCGGCCACCGTCATCGGCGCCATCAGGTTCAGTTCCTGATGGATCATCGCAATGCCGTTTTCCAGCGCATCGAGCGGGTTCTTGAGGCGGATATGCTGGCCGCGCAGCTTGAAGGTGCCGCTATCGGGCGTGTAGATCCCCGCAAGGATCTTCATCAGTGTCGACTTGCCGGCGCCGTTTTCCCCCATCAGGGCATGCACCGTGCCGCGCTTCAGCCGCAACTCGACATTGTCGAGCGCGACGACGCCGGGAAACTCCTTGCGCACGTCTGCCACTTCCAGAAGGTAATCGGAGCCCGGCACGGCGCCACTGGAACGCACCGCCTTCATGGTCTGCGGGGAAATGGTGTTTGGCTCTGTCATGGCGCCCTCCTCCCGGAAACAACAGGCCGCAACCCACCCGGGCTGCGGCCTGCAATCAGATGCGGGATCAGTTCTTGGACGTGAACTTGTCCATGTTTTCCGGCGTGACCAGCTGGAACGGGATCCAGACCTTGGCCTCGACCTTCTCGCCCTTGGCAAGCTTCATCGCTGCATCGACAGCGCCAGCACCCTGGCCGAAGGCATCCTGGAACACGGTCACGTCGAGGTCACCCTGCTTCATGTAGGCAAGGGCTTCCTGGGTCGCGTCGATACCGCCGACAACCACATCCTTCATGTCCCAACCGGCTGCCTTCATGGCATTGATCGCGCCAATGGCCATGTTGTCATTGTTGGCGATCACCGCGGCAGGCTTGTGACCGGCGGCGATCCAGTTGGTCATCAGATCCTGTGCCTTGACCGGATCCCAGACGGCGGTCTGCTCGTCGAGGATCTTCATGCCGGAGCATTCCGGCGTCGCGATCACGTCATGGATATCCTTGGTGCGTTGAACGGCAGCCTGGTTTGCAAGGTCGCCCTGCATCACGAGGATGTCACCCTTGCCACCGAGCAGACGGCAGACTTCCTTGGTTTCCAGCGTGCCGGAATCCACTTCGTTCGAGGCAACGAAGGCGCCCTTCGGGCCGAGGGCATCGACGTCGATCGGCTGACGGTTGACGTAGACGATCGGGATACCGGCATCATTTGCGAGCTTGGTCATCGGGGCGGTTGCAGAGGTGTCAACGGCGTTGACGATGATCGCGTCCACCTTGGATGCGATGAAGTTCTGGATCTGCGACAGCTGCTTCTGAACGTCGTCTTCGGCGATTTCGATCTGCACCGGCTGATTGGCTTCACCGGCAGACTTTTCGATGCCCTTGCGCAGAACGGTGAGGAAGGTGTCCGAGTTGGCCATCGATACGCCGATGGTGCCAGCATGCGCAGCCGAAGCCATGAGGGTTGCGAGGGCTGCGCCCAGCAGGAACTTTTTCATTGAAATTCTCCTCCACGATAAGGGTGTCCGGCTGCACCCGAAATTTGCCGGAGGATCGAGCCTCCCCGGATCGATCCTTGTATCCCCGGTAGAATGGAACAAAAATTTTCGGAATTCAAGTTCCGGAATAAATATTCCATTTACGAGGTTTCTTCTGGCCGCAACTGGTTGTAAACGGCCAAAAATCTGGCCGTCAGAGCTGACGGGAAATGAAATCCATGCTCGCCTTCACCATGCCCGCCACATCGTCGGTCTGGTGAACGGAGGGCGCGAAGGGTTCGAACGAGAACGTTCCCCTGTAGCCCGCCGCCTGAAGCGCGCGGATCTGGCCGACATTGTCCAGCCGGTCGGACGCGCCCACCATCACCCGGTGCGGATCGCGCATGTCATCGACGGACACCGACTGGTCATCGACACCGGAAATATGAACAAGGCCGGTCATGTCGGCAAAAAGCTCCGGCTCGCCTGCAAGAACGTGATGGAACGTGTCATGCACCAGGCGAAAATGACCCTCGCCGCCCACCGCGCGGATCGCTTCCGCCGCTTCCTTTTTCGAACGCAGCGAGCAGATGGTGAAGCCAAGCGGCTCGACCAGACCCGTAATGCCGTTTTCCGCAAGGATCGGCTTCAGGGCCTTCAGCGCCACGCGCAGATTGCCCTGACGCTCACCTTCGAGACGTCCGGAACCGTCATTGACCGGCACCAGCACCAGCGCCTTTGCCCCGCAGGCCTTCGCATAGGACGCAAGCTCGCGGGCTTCGCGCTCGCGCTCGACCGTCCATTCGTTGAAGCGTTGCAGCGCATTGATGGAAATGATGGTGAGGCCGTTTGCCTCCGCAGCCTTGCGGACATCGGCGGCGGGCGTGCCGTCGATAATGGCATTGCCTGCAAGATCGTTGCGGATTTCCACAGCGGTCACGCCAAGCGTCTTCGCCGTCTGCAGGAAGGCGTCAAGCCCGAGCTGGGGCGCCACCATATGGTTGAGCGCGAAATTTACTGCCGCCATGACCTTGTCTCCTGAGCATGCCGTGGCGGCTTCTCCTCCCGCCCCCGTTGCCTAGAAGTCAGCAGGTTTCGTGACGTTCGTCAAAGCGGAATCGGAGCGATTTTCCATCATTCCTGATACAATTTGCGATTTTCATTGCAAGAATTCTCGCAAAATACGCTCAAATGTTTTCCGGAACATACATTTCGAAGGGCAGGAAGGTCTGGCCGGGCACATCCGCCGGTCCATTCTCGATGGCAGAGACCATCAGCCGCACCAACTCGCGGCAGAGATGCTGCAGCGGCGTGGTCACCACCATGGTCACCACGTCCTCGGCCAGGGCCGAGCGGGATTCCGGGGTGAGCTCGTTGACCACGATCACATATTTGCCATTAAGCTTTTCCTCGCGGATCGCCGAAATCGCGCCTTCCATGCCACCGCCCGCCACGTAAAAGCCGACGAGATCGGGGTGCCGGTGCAGGAGATCGAGCGTGGCCTCATGGGTGATCTGGCTGGTTTCCAGATTGACCAGCGTATCCAGCACCTCGAATTCAGGCGCGTGTTCACGGAAATAGGAGCGGAAGCCGATTTCGCGCAATTCATGACCATGAAAACGGTGGCTGCCGACGAAAACCGCGACCTTTCCCGGTTTTCTGGCGGTTTTCGCAATCATCCAGGCGGCTGTGCGCCCGACTTTCCGGTTGTTGAGACCAACATAGCTTTCCCGCACGCCCGAGGCGAAATCGGACAGAAGCGAGAACAGCGGCACGCCGCGCGCCTTCAGATCCTCGGCCACCACGGTGACCGCCGGATAATCCGGCCCCGCCATCGCGACCGCCTGATTGCGGCTTCCCACTTCGCGCAGCCGCTCCACCAGATCGGCGGGTGTCTGGCTCGCGGCAAATTCGATCTGGGCGATCCCGCGGATGCCGGGATGATTCTGCACTGCCGCCTCCAGCTCGCGCGCAAAGGCCTGGTAGAAATACTGATCCGGTTTCTGCAGCACGAAACCCAGCCGGTATTGCGGCACACCCTCCATCACCCGCTGCCTCAGCAGCGAGACGGCATGAAAGCCGATCGCACTGGCCGCCTCATAGACCCGTCGCGCCGTATCTTCCCGCACCTTGTGGCGGCCGTTCAGCACGCGATCGACGGTGGCGACGCTGACATTGGCCGCGCGGGCAAGATCGGCAATGGTGGGACGGGAGGCCATGGCGCATGTTCCTGTGATGTGTTTCTCGCAGATTGATAGACGGAAATGATAGAAAATGAAAGAAACTTTCATGGGGCCATTGAGCCAGGACGCGAGCCTGCTAATTCTCTCGCATCTGTCAAATTGGCTTGGGGATTGGGAGGCAATCCCGGGAGGATGTTATGTCGAGAGCGACAACGATGCGGGATTACAGTCTGCTGGGTCTTGATAGCCGCCGCGCCGTCGAGGAAGGCCTCGCCGCGGCCGAATGGTATCATACCGACATCCCCCGCAAGGAGATGAAGGAACTGATGCAGCGCAAGGATGCTCCGGCGATCCGCGACACGGCGATCTGGATCGGCCTGATGCTGATCTTCGCCGCCGGTGCGGTTGCGTTCTGGGGCTCCTGGTGGTCGCTGCCCTTCTTCATCTGCTACGGCGTGCTCTACGGTTCGGCCTCCGACAGCCGCTGGCATGAATGCAGCCACGGCACCGCCTTCAAGACACGCTGGCTGAATGATGCGGTCTATGCTTTTGCCTGCTTCCTGATCATGCGCGAGCCAACCATCTGGCGCTGGAGCCATACGCGCCATCACACCGATACGATCATCGTCGGACGTGACCCGGAAATCGTGGCCATGCGCCCGCCGGATACACTGGCGATCCTGCTCAATTTCTTCAACATCCTGAATGCCCCGCGCGCGGTCATCGGGGTTCTGCGCCACGCACTTGGCTCGCTGACGGAAGAGGAAAAGAGTTTCGTGCCGGAAAGCGAATGGCCGAAGGTCTATGCGGTTGCCCGTCTCTGGGTGCTGATCTGGCTCGCGGTCCTTGCGCTTTGCCTTTACACCGGCTCGATCCTGCCTGCCCTGTTCATCGGCCCGCTGCCGACCATGTATGGCGGCTGGTTCTCGCATATGGTGGGCCTCACCCAGCATGCGGGCCTTGCCGAAAACGTGCTCGACCACCGGCTGAACTCGCGCACCGTCTACATGAACCCGGTGTTCCGTTTCCTTTACTGGAACATGAATTATCACGTCGAGCATCACATGTTCCCGATGGTGCCCTATCATGCCCTGCCGAAGCTGCATGCGCGGATGAAGGACGATTGTCCGGTGCCCTACAACTCCACCTGGGAGGCCTATCGCGAGCTGGTTCCGGCGCTGATCCGGCAAATGAAGGAGCCGGAATGGTTCGTTCAGCGCGCGCTGCCGGGCAGTGCCCGCCCGTTCCGTCCGGACCTTCACAATGACATCGTGGCCGCACCGGCCGAATAAGCGGAAAGCCGGGCAGGCAGCGCCGTTCACCCTGCCCGCCCGGCACTTTCCCATCAAAACACATCAAGGAGGAGATCATCCATGAGCCAGTGGATCGCGGTTTGCGGCGCAGACGATATCGATGAGGAAGACGTCATCCGCTTTGACCATCAGGGTGAAAGCTATGCGATCTATCGCAGCCCGGAAAACACCTATCACGCCACCGACGGCCATTGCACCCACGAGCGCGTGCTTTTGACCGACGGTCTGGTGATGGACAATATCATCGAATGCCCGAAGCATAATGGCCGCTTCGACTACAGGACCGGCGAGGCAAAGGGTGCCCCGGTCTGTGTCAACCTCAAGACCTTCCCGGTCAAGGTGGAAGCGGGCACCGTCTATATCCAGATCGGCTGAAACATCGCCGCGCCCTTCTGGCGCGGCTTTTATCGTGTGAGATTATCCATGACACAGAAGAGATTGACCATCGCCGATCTGCGCGCGCTGAAGGGCAAGCGCCAGCTCAGCATGCTGCGGGTCGAGACACTGGAAGAGGCGGAAGCCGCCGAAAAAGCGGGCATCGACATGCTCTCCGTGCCGCCGCAATTGCTCGGCCCCGCTTTCCGCGAGGCCGCCCCCACCATCTTTGCCATTCCGGGCCTCGAATATGGGGACTACGTTTCGGCAGAAGAATATCTGCGCGCCGCCTTCAGGGCGATGAAGGCAGGCGGCGATGCGGTCTATTGCGCGGCAAGTCTCTCGATCATCCGCCGCCTCGGCGAGGAAGGCATTCCGGTCTGCAGCCATACGGGACTGATCCCCTCCAAGGCCACCTGGACCGGCGGCTTCAAGGCGGTTGGCAACACGGCGGAAAGCGCGCTCTCGATCTGGCACCAGGTCAAGGCGCTGGAAGAGGCGGGCGCCTTTGCAGCCGAGATCGAGGTGGTGCCGGAAGATGTGGCGCGCGCCATTTCAGAGCGCACCTCTCTGGTGATGATTTCCATGGGCGCCGGTTCCGGTTGCGATGCGCAATATCTCTTCACCGATGACGTGCTCGGCCAGAACCGGGGCCATGTGCCGCGCCATGCCAAGATCTACAGAAATTTCGCCGCCGAGTTCGATCGGCTGCAAAACGAACGGGTTGCCGCCTTCCGCGAATTCCACGCAGATGTTACAAGCGGCGCCTATCCCGAATCCCGGCACAAGCTCAGTGTGGAACGGTCGGAGCTCGACGCCTTCCTGAGCCAGATCAGCCAGAACAATTGACCCGAAAAAGGAGAATGAAATGACCGTGAGATTTGGTCTTCTCGGCGCAGGCCGCATCGGCAAGGTGCATGCCAAGGCCGTCAGCGGCAATGCCTCGGCAAAGCTCGTGGCTGTTGCCGATGCCTTCCCGGCGGCGGCCAATGCCATTGCTGCGGCCTATGGCTGCGAGGTGCGCACCATTGATGCGATTGAAGCCGCCAAGGATATCGATGCCGTCATCATCTGCACGCCGACCGATACCCATGCGGACCTGATCGAGCGCTTTGCCCGCGCCGGCAAGGCGATCTTCTGCGAAAAGCCGGTCGATCTCAGCGCTGATCGCGTGCGGGCCTGCCTGAAGGTGGTCCAGGAAACCAAGGGCAAGCTGATGGTCGGCTTCAACCGCCGCTTCGACCCGCATTTCGTCGCCGTGCGCAAGGCAATCGATGCGGGCAAGATCGGTGATGTCGAGATGGTGACGATCACCTCGCGTGACCCCGGCGCACCGCCGGTGGACTATATCAAGCGCTCCGGCGGCATCTTCCGCGACATGACCATCCATGACTTCGACATGGCCCGCTTCCTGCTCGGCGAGGAGCCGGTTTCGGTCTCTGCCCACGCCGCCGTTCTGGTGGACAAGGAAATCGGCGCGGCTGGCGACTATGACAGCGTGACGGTCATTCTCGAAACCGCCAAGGGCAAGCAGTGCGTGATCACCAATTCGCGCCGCGCCACCTACGGCTACGACCAGCGCATCGAGGTGCATGGCTCGAAGGGTGTGGCAAGCGCTGAAAATCAGCGTCCGGTTTCCATCGAGATCGCCAATGGCGACGGCTATACCCGCCCGCCGCTGCACGATTTCTTCATGACCCGCTACACCGAAGCCTATGCCGCCGAAATCGAAAGCTTCATCGCCGCGATCGAAAAGGGCGCGACCATCACACCGAATGGCGAGGATGGCCTGAAGGCACTGGAGCTGGCCGATGCCGCGCTGCAATCGGTCAAGGAAGGCCGCCGCATCACGCTCGGCTGAACCAATCAGAGCTCACAACTAAGAAACCACCGGCCCGTCGGGCCGGTGGTTTTTCTTTGCGCAAGGGTAAAATGATGGTGGCGGGCACCAGCACTTCGTCCCATCCCGGAAATGTATCCCAGGCAGGAAATTCGGAGCCTATGCTTTTGCCTTCCGCTTCTCGACGCGGGCCTGCGGCATCGCCCTGATCTCGTCGGCGGCCGATGCCGGTTGCCGCCGGACAGAGGCCGCGCTGGCTTGAGACAGGTCAACGCGCTATCCTTGCCCGCATGACAGTCTGACGGTCGCAGGGACGCAGCAGCAGGGAGCAGCAGGATGGTTGAATCGGAGAACCAGGCCCAAGCCTACTGGTCCCGCTCGGCGGCAGATCTGATCCGCAGCCTTTCGACCAGGGAAAGCGGGCTGACCTCGCAAGAGGCGACACAGCGGCTGGCCGCCCACGGACCGAATACGCTTTCCCGCAAAACCCAACTGGATGGGTTGCGGGTGCTGCTCCGGCAGTTCGAAAGCCCGCTGGTGCTGATCCTCGTTGCCGCAGCCGGTATTTCCGCCTTTGTCGGCGATCGACAGGAAGCGATCATCATTACCCTGATCGTGCTGGGGAGCTGTCTTCTCGGCTTCTTTCAGGAATATGGCGCGTCACAGGCCACGCAAAAGCTGAAGGAACGGCTGTCGCGCCGGGCCGACATCCTGCGCGATGGCATGGTGAAGACCCTGTCCGCCGCCGATGTGGTGCCGGGCGACGTGATCCGGCTTTCGGCGGGAAGTCTCGTTCCGGCAGACGGGGTGATCCTTGCCGCCCGGGATTTCAATGTGAGCGAGGCGGTGCTGACGGGCGAGACCTTCCCGGTGGTCAAGACCCCCGGCCTGTCGCCTGCCGATGCGACACTTTCCCGGCGCAGCAATGTGGTCTTTGCGGGCACCTCCGTCCGCTCCGGCACGGCGGATGTGCTGATGGTGCGGACGGGGATTGAAACCGAATTTGCCGCCATCGCCGCCAGTCTCGAACGGCAGGTGCCGCAGACCGAGTTTTCGCTCGGCATCCGCCGTTTCGGCGTGCTGATGACGGAAATCATGTTCGTGATCGTCATCCTCGTCTTCTTTGCCAATGCGCTGTTTGGCCGGCCACTCACCGATTCCATCCTGTTTTCGCTGGCGCTTGCCGTCGGGCTTACGCCAGAGCTGCTGCCCGCGATCATATCCGTCACGCTTGCCCGTGGTGCGCGCGCCATGGCCGCCAATGGCGTGATCGTCCGGCGGCTGGAAGCCATCGAAAATCTCGGCAGCATGGACATACTTTGCACCGACAAGACCGGAACGCTGACCGAAGGCGTGATCCAGATGGATGGAGCGCTGGACGTGAACGGCATGGCGTCTGCCAAGGTTGCGCTTTATGCGCGGCTGAATGCCGGTCTGCAAAGCGGCATGGCCAATCCGCTGGACGAGGCAATCATGGCGGCAGCCGGGGATGTCGCTGCGGAAGCGGGCTACACCAAGCTCGATGAAATTCCCTATGACTTTATGCGCAAGCGTCTGTCCGTTCTGGTCAGGGATGCGGATCAGAAGCGCCTGCTGATCTGCAAGGGGGCTGTCGACAATGTCCTGTCAGTCTGCACCACGCTTCGCGAAGGTGATGCGGCAACACCACTGGACGAGAGCCGACTTGCCGCCATTCAGGACCGGTTCCGGCAATGGGGCGAGCAGGGCTTCCGCGTGCTTGCGGTCGCGACCGCTCGCCCGGGCGAGGAAAGGGCACCGGGACGGGTGCCGGAAGAGGGCCTTTGCCTCGAAGGCTTCCTGCTGTTTCTCGATCCGCCCAAGCAGGGCGTGGCCGATTGCCTGAAGGACCTTGCCCGCCGGGGCATCCGCGTGAAGATGATTTCCGGCGACAACCGGCATGTGGCCGCCCATCTTGCGGAAACCATCGGGCTTTCCACCCGCTCCATCCTCACCGGCGGTGAATTGCAGGCACTTTCGAGCGATGCGCTGGCCGCCCGCGCTGCAAGGATCGACCTCTTCGTCGAGATCGATCCGAACCAGAAGGAACGGATCGTCACAGCCTTGCGCTCGCGTGGCCATGTGGTCGGCTATCTCGGAGACGGCATCAATGATGCGCCTGCCCTGCATGAGGCCGATATCGGCATTTCCGTGGACAAGGCGGTGGATGCCGCCCGCGAGGCCGCCGATATCGTGCTGCTGAAACAGGATCTAGGCGTACTGGTGAAGGGTGTGGACGATGGCCGCATGACCTTTGCCAATACGATGAAATATATCGCGATCACCACCAGCGCCAATTTCGGCAACATGATCAGCATGGCGCTTGCCTCCTTCGCGCTGCCGTTTCTGCCGCTTCTGGCCAAGCAGATCCTGCTCAACAATTTCCTCTCCGACATCCCCTCCTTCGCGATTGCCACCGACCGGGTGGACGAGGAAGACCGGCTGAAGCCGCGCCACTGGGATATCGGCTTCGTGCGGCGTTTCATGGTCACCTTCGGGCTGGTGAGCTCGCTCTTCGACTTCATGACTTTCGGCTTCCTGATCCTGATGGTTCAGGCCAGCGAACAGCATTTCCAGACCGCCTGGTTCGTGGAATCGCTGGTGACGGAACTTCTGATCGTCTTCATCATCCGCACCCGCAGGCGCTTCTGGCAAAGCGGGCCCTCCCCGCTGCTGGCCAGCCTGACACTGCTTTCGGCCGTGATCGCCTTCATGCTGCCGGTCCTGCCCTTTGCGGGCTGGTTCGGCTTCGTGCCACTGCCGCTGCCGGTTGCAGCAGGCCTGTTCGTGATCAGCCTGCTTTATCTGCTGGTCTCGGAACTCACCAAATACTGGTTCTTCAAGGCCGAGGACCGGCGGCGAAGCCGGAAGGGCAAGAGACCCCAAGCTTCACCTCCGGCACGTCAGCGCTGGAACCACCGCGCACACCATTGATGCCGCAGAAAGACCTGTCTTTTTCCTGCCATGGCGATACTCTTCCGTCACAGGATAATGGCAGGAGACTGAGGTGAGTGCATTTCCGCATCTGTTTACCCCGATCACCATTCGCGGGCTGACGATCCGAAACCGGATTCTGTCGACGGGGCATGACACGACATTACCGACCGATGGAACCGTGAATGATGCGCTGATTGCCTATCACCAGGCCCGCGCCAGGGGCGGGGTTGGCCTGATCGTCACCCAGGTGGCAGGTGTGCATGAAACGGCCCGTTACACGTCCCATCTGCTGATGGCGACGGATGATGACTGTATCGAGGGTTATCGCAGGCTGGCCGATGCCTGCCATGCGGAAGGGGCAAAGGTGTTCTCGCAGCTCTTTCACCCCGGACGCGAGATCATGGAAACGGCGGACGGGCTGCTCGCCGTCGCCTATGCCCCGTCTGCCACGCCGAACGAGCGCTTCCGCGTGATGCCGCGCGAGATGGACGCGGAGATGATTGCCGAAATCATCGAGGGCTATGCGGCGGCGGCCCGGCGCATGCATCAGGCCGGTCTCGATGGCGTGGAATTCGTGGCAAGCCACGGCTATCTGCCCGCCCAGTTTTTCAGCCCCCGCGTCAACCGCCGCACGGATGACTATGGCGGCTCGGAGGAAAACCGGCTGCGCTTTGCCCGCGAGGCATTGTCGGCCATGCGGGCCGCGACCAGCGATGATTTCGTGATCGGCATGCGCATCAGCTATGCCGAACGGCACGAGGAGGGCCTGTCGGGGGACGAGGCGCTTGCCACCATGCGCGCGCTTCAGGACAAGCTCGATTACGTGAATATCACAACCGGCACCTCGGCCACGCTGGGCGGGGCGGTGCATATCGTGCCGCCGATGGCCTATCAGGCCGCCTATCTCGCAGGCGATGCGCGCGTCGTGCGCGATGCGCTGACCATCCCGGTCTTTGTCGCGGGCCGCATCAACCAGCCGCAGGAGGCCGAAGCGGTGATTGCCGGTGGTGCGGCCGACATGTGCGGCATGACCCGTGCGCTGATTGCCGATCCCGAAATGCCGAACAAGGCCAACGCCGGACAGAGCGAGGATATCCGCGCCTGCATTGCCTGCAATCAGGCCTGCATCGGCCATTTCCACCGCGGCTATCCGATTTCCTGCATCCAGCATCCGGAAACCGGTCGCGAACTCCGCTATGGCACGCTGAAAATGGCGGACAAGCCGAAGCGGGTGATGGTGGTGGGCGGTGGCCCGGCTGGCATGAAGGCGGCGGTGACGGCGGCAAAGCGTGGCCATCAGGTAACCCTTTACGAGGCCGAGCGACAGCTTGGCGGGCAGGCCAGGCTTGCCCAGCTTTTGCCGCGCCGGGCGGAATTTGGCGGCATCGTCACCAATCTTGCCCGGGAGCTGGAAATCCATCAGGTCCGGATCGAGCGCGGCATTCGCGTTGACCGGGCGCTGGTCGAGCGCGAGGCGCCCGATGCGGTGATTCTGGCGACAGGCGCCACACCCTACCATCCGTCCTTCGAACAGGATGGCAGTGTCGCGGTCGTGGATGCCTGGGCGCTTCTGAGACGCGAGGTCAAGCCTGGCCGCCGCGTGCTGGTGGTGGACTGGCGTGGTGATTGGATCGCGCCCGGCCTTGCCGAAATGCTGGTGAAGGAGGGGTCCGAGGTGGAGCTTGCCGTCGGCGGCACCCATCCGGGTGACGTGCTGCCGCTTTACGTGCGCGACAATATCGCCGCCGAGCTCAACCGGCTGCAGGTGAAGGTCACGCCCTATGCCCGGCTATACGGCGTCGACCAGAATACGGTCTACATGCAGCATGTGGTGAATGACGAGCCGATCCTGTTTGAAGGGGTGGACATGCTCGTCCTCTCGCTCGGGCATCAGCCAGTAGACGAGCTGAAGAAGGCCCTCAAGGGGCTGCCGGTCGAACTGTCGATGGCCGGAGACTGTCTTGCGCCGCGTACGGCGGAAGAAGCCGTGTTCGAAGGCCTGAAGGCAGGTGTTGCGGTTTAAGGATTGCGCCCTTCAAAGGCCGGGCGGGCTGCCGCAGATGGCAATCCGCCTGCCGGTGGCCTTGGCCGCATACATGCGCTGATCGGCGGCGGACAGAAGATCATGGCGGGAGGAGAACCCCTCGTCACTGTGGCAGATGCCGAGTGAGGCACCGATCTCGAGCACCAGTTCCCCCATCTGGAACAACCGGAAGCTGCGCTCCAGCATCGATGCCAGCCGGGCCTCGACCTGCTCGGGTCGCCAGCTGCGCGGGCGCAGCAGGAAGGCGAATTCATCGCCGCCGAACCGGGCAAGAAAATCATCCGGGCCGAGACTGGATTGCAGCCGCCGGGCACAGTCGCGAAGGATCTGGTCTCCCACAAGGTGGCCATGCACATCATTGATGCGCTTGAAGCCGTTGAGATCCAGCAAGGCGACCGAAAAGGGAATGCCGCGGGCCTCAAGCGACAGGCAATCGTCCAGCCGCCGCTCCAGCTCGCCGCGATTGCACACACCCGTCAGCGGATCGGTCTTTGCCGCCCGCCGCAAGGCTTCGATTTCCCGCGATTGCAGGGCCATGCGGTCGCTGATGTCGGTCAGCACCTCAAAATCGGCGGTCTCGCCCCCGAACCGAAACCGCCGTGCGGAAATCATCACATTCAGCGGCCTGCCACTGGCATGGCGGATGACGGCAAGCTCTGCCTGATACTGACCCACCGTTTCCAGCAAATGCAGGCGCCGGTGACGGGCCTCGTCGCCAATCGCCACACGCCCGAGAATTTCAGTACCGAGGATCACATTCGGCTGAAAACCGGTGAGGGTCTCATAGGCGGCGTTGACGAGAAGATAGCGCGATTGCAGCGGATCGATCGTTGTCAGGACCTGTGCCGCCGGAGAAAGATGAAACAGCGCATCCGCCATGCCCTCTTCAGCCGGAAATGTCGCTGCCTTCACCCTTTCGACCACGGTCGTCCGGGCAAGATCATCGTGAGCGGCATGCAGTCCTTTGTCCATGATGCAGGCATTACCGATTGGAGACTGCCGAAGGGCAGCTATGACCAACGAGAGTAGTGTCGCAAAGCAATAATGTCACCAGTAATAATTACGTTTAATGGTAATAATACCCTCCCTGTTTGCATTCATCCCCGGAAGGATGAAACCGCATCCAGAAAAGCCTCGCCATAGCGTTCGAGCTTCGACTGGCCGACGCCGGGAAGCGAAAGCAGTGCCTCTTCATCCTGCGGGCGATTGACCGCAATCGCCACGAGCGTCGTGTCGGGAAAGACCACATAGGGTGGAACGCCGAGGTCCTTGGCAATCTCCATACGCAGCGCCCTGAGCACGTCGAAAAGGGCCAGATCCCCCTCATCGAGAGCCGCGCGCGCGGCAGAGCCCGATGGCGACGCGCCGGGCGCGGCCTTGCCCCTGGTCGGCCGGTCCTTGCGGAACAGAACGGTTCGTTCCTTGCGAAAGACGGCGCGTGCTTCCTCCGGCTCCAGCTTCAATGCGCCAAAGGCGGCATGATCGACCCGGATCAATCCGGCCGCGAGCAACTGGCGGAAGAGCGAAGACCAGGTTTTCTGCGGCAGATCCCTGCCCGCACCGAAAACCGGCATGTCCACATGGCCGAAGCGGCGGGTGCGTTCATTATCGACGCCCATCAGCACATCGATGACATGGCCAGCGCCGAACCGTTCGCCGGTGCGGTAGACGGCGGCGAGCGCCTTGATCGCCTCCTCGGTTCCGTCAAAGGTTTCGACCGGCTTGAGGCACGTATCGCAATTGCCGCAGTGGCCGGGATGGGCTTCCCCGAAATGGGCAAGGATGGCCTGCCTGCGGCAGAGCGGCGTTTCGCAGATGGCAAGAAGCGCGTTGAGTTTGGCGCGCTCCACCCGCTTCACCTCGTCGACGGCGCCGGATTCATCGATCATCCGCCCGCGCTGGATCACATCCGCCATGCCATAGGCCATCCAGACTTCCGACGGCAAGCCATCGCGTCCGGCCCGGCCCGTCTCCTGATAATAAGCCTCGACCGAGCCCGGCAGATCGAGATGGGCGACATAGCGCACATTCGGCTTGTCGATACCCATGCCGAAGGCGACGGTTGCGACAAGGCACAAGCCCTCCTCGCGCAGGAAGGCATCCTGATTGCGGTCGCGCAGCGCGCGCTCCATACCGGCATGGTAGGGCAATGCATAGATGCCCTGCTGGTTGAGCCACTCGGCCGTATCCTCCACCTTTGCCCGCGACAGGCAGTAGACGATGCCGCTCGATCCCTTGTGCCGGGACAAGAACCGCAGCAATTGCTGGCGCGGCTGCTCGCGCTCGACAATCTCATAGGCGATGTTCGGCCGGTCGAAGGAGGTGGTGAAGACCCTGGCACCGGTGAGCCCAAGCCGATCGATGATGTCTTCGCGTGTATGCGGATCGGCGGTTGCGGTGAGCGCGATGCGCGGCACGCCCGGATAGTCCTCCGCCAGCCGGCCAAGCTCGCGATATTCGGGACGGAAATCATGGCCCCACTGCGAGACGCAATGGGCCTCGTCAATCGCAATCAGCGAGAGTTTCGCCAGGCCGACCAGATCGCGGAACCCCGGGGTGACGATGCGCTCCGGCGTGACATAGAGAAGATCAAGTTCGCCTTTCGAAAGCTGCTGGCGCACTGCCAGAAACTCGTCGCGCGTCAGCGAGAAATTGATCGCGGCGGCGCGAACGCCGAGTTGCCGCAGCGCCTCCACCTGATCGCGCATCAGCGCGATCAGCGGCGAGACGACAAGCCCGACACCCTCCCGGCACAGTGCCGGGATCTGGAAGCAAAGCGACTTGCCCGCCCCGGTCGGAAACAGCACCACCGCATCACCGCCCGCCACCACTTCACCGATCACTTCCGCCTGCCTGCCGCGAAATTCGGAATAGCCATAGACGCGCTTCAGCACCTCGAGCGGGCGCTTGTCAGGGCCGCGCCCGAAGAGCGGATCGGTGAAAGACATGAGAACGATCAGCCAGCGGCGCGCTGACGGGCAAAGAAGGCGCCGATTTCATCGGCGATGCTGTCCGTGGAAAGCGGCACTTCGACCTTGCGCACGCGCTCGAACTGCTCCTCCGGCATCACATATTTGCGCACTTCGGCAAGGCCTTCGTAGTAATCCTTGCTGAATTCCGGATGCGGCTGGAAGGAGAGGCCCCAGTCGCCATAGCGCAGCACCGCGTTTTCGCAGAATTCGTTGGAGCCAACCACTTCGGCTTCCGGCGGCTTCTCGATCACCTGATCCTGATGCCAGGCCAGCACCGTCTGCTCCCGGCCCAGATCCTTGCGCCAGTATTTGCTCGCACCGGCCGCCCAGCCGCCCTTGAATTTCTCGACCGTACCGCCAAGCGCCTTGGCCATCACCTGATGGCCGAAACAGATGCCGACCATCGGAACACGGGCGGCATGCACCGCCCGGATGAAGTCTTCGAGCTTGCGGATCCAGTCGTGTTCCTCGTAGACGCCGAAGCGCGAGCCGGTGATCAGCCAGCCATCCGCATCCGTCGGGCTTTCCGGAAACTGGCCATCGACGACGAAATAGGCGGAGAACGTGAAATCGAACTTGCCAAGCAGGGCTTCGAACATCTGCGCATAATTGCCGTGCTGGTCGATGAGTTCACCGGGCACATGACCGGTTACCAGAATGCCGATATGCTTGCTCATCATGCGATGTCTTCCCGAAATTTCGCGCCCGTCTTCGGCGCGTTTTCCCTTACATAATCCGGCCCGCCGCTTTTTGCGAGAGGCAACCGCGCCCGATATGGCAGGCAATCATGACTTTTCCGCGAGAGAACGGGCAATCCAGGCACAGACGATCAGCTGAATCTGGTGAAACAGCATCAGCGGCAGCACGATCGCACCGATGCTTTGGCCCGCAAAGATCACGCCCGCCATCGGCACGCCGCTCGCCAGGCTTTTTTTCGAGCCGCAGAAGAGCGCGGTGATCCGGTCCGCCCGATTGAAGCCCATCGCCCGGCCGCCAAGGCTGGTCGCGGCCAGCACCAGCGCAAGGATCAGGCAGTCGGCGATGATCAGGATGATAAAATCCTTCGGCGCAAGACGCGACCAGATGCCTTCCGAGACAGCCTCGCTGAAGGCGAGATAGACAACGAGCAGGATCGAGCCGCGATCAAAGGGCGTGGTGATCGATTTGCGCGCCCGCACCCAGTTGCCGATATAGGGCTGCAGCAATTGCCCGGCGAGAAAGGGCAGGAACAGCTGCTCCATGATCTTCAGCAGGATATCCATGGAAAAGCCGATGGAGCCGCTCGTCGTGAACAGCACCGCCACCAGAAACGGGGTGAGCACCATGCCGAAGATGTTGGAGGCGGAGGCCGCGCAGATCGAGGCCGCGACATTGCCGCCCGCTATCGAGGTAAAGGCAATCGAGGACTGCACCGTCGAAGGCAGAACGCAGAGATAGAGCAGGCCGAAATAAAGCGGCGCTGGGATCAGCCATGGAGAGAAGAGACCGGCGGCAAGCCCGATCAGGGGAAACAGACCAAAGGTCATGACCAGCACGAAGAGCTGCAGCCGCCAGTGCAGGAAGCCGGCAATCACCACATCGGTGGAAAGTTTCGCCCCGTGCAGGAAGAACAGCAAGCCGATTGCGACGACGGACAGACGGGAGAGCCAGAGCGAGACGTCACCACTTGCAGGCAGAAGCGTTGCCACCAGCACCGCCAGAACCAGCGCTATCGTGAATTGATCAGGCAAAAGGCGGCGCATCGGCAACTCGGCATTTAAGAAAAGGGCGGCATCGGGCCCATCTTCCTGATCGTCGCGTCAAAAGCAATGCGGTTCGCCCGGCAAAGCGCCGGTTTCAACCATGTTTACGCGGGCTAGAAAAAGGGTCTGGTCCCCCGGCTGCGCTGCCTGCGCCTCTCGGGAAATAAGAGACTGCCGGTCGAACTGGCAGACTGTTTTCGATGAGCATGCCGGATTTCAAAACTCCAAGGTGGTGTGGGGACCCAGTGGAGGACTGGTTGCTTCTGAGGAGGCACCGCACCGGCATGTCCTCCGGCAAGCCGAAGGGACCATTCCATTGCAGAATTGATTATATATTATAATCTATCCTGCAACCGGACTAATGCCATGAAGCGCGCTTTGCCACTAATGATTTATCAAACCGATGCATGAAGAGAGCTCATGAAACCGGACGTCAAGGGTGTTTGCGCTGTTCCTGAAGGTCCGCATTCTGCCCGGCGGGCGTGACCATGTCTCTTGCCGCCTGCGCTTCCACCGGCTTGGAAAAATGGAAGCCCTGCACCACGCCGACGCCCATTTCCTTCAGCACCTTCAGCTCCGCCTCGGTTTCCACACCTTCGACAATGGCTTCGAGCCCCATGTCCTCGCAGAGCGAGAGCACGGATTTGACGATCTTGTAGCTTGCCGGACGGCTGTCGATCTGGGTCACGAAGCTGCCGTCGATCTTGATCTTCGAAAGCGGCAGCTTGTGCACATGGTTGAGACTGGAATAGCCGGTGCCGAAATCGTCCAGCGAAATACCGGTGCCGAGATCGCGCAGGAGATCGATGGATTTCGCCGCCTGGGCGAAATCGCGTGTCACCGCCGTTTCGGTAATCTCGAAATTGATGCGTTTCGGATCAAAGCCACTCGCCTCCACCACGGCAATGATGCGCAGCACGTTTTCCGGCGTCGCAATATCATGCGGCGAAAGGTTGAAGGACAGGAATGTATTGCCCGGCCAGTCCTTCGCCTCCTCCAGCGCATGCGCCAGCAATTGCCGGGTGATGGTGCCGATGCGGCCATTGTGCTCTGCAAGCGGGATGAATTCACCCGGCGAGACACGCCCGATGACCGGACTGTTCCAGCGAGCCAGCGCCTCGAAACCGACACAGCGGCCGGTCTGGATATCGATGATCGGCTGGAAGACAAGCGACATTTCCTTTTCGAGATCGGCGGCCAGAAGCGCCTCTTCCACCTGCCGGTGGCGGGACAGGGTGATCGACTGGGCACTGTTGAAAATCACGATGCCGCCGCGCTGGTTGCGCTTGGCGGTATAGAGCGCGTAATCAGCCCGCTCGTAAAGATCCTGTGCGCTGTCGCCGATATCCGGATAGATCGCAAAGCCGATGGATGCGGTCACATGCGCGGCGCCGGAGCCGATATCGATGGGCTCGGCAACCGCCAGACAGAGGTTCTGCCCCACCGACTGCAGCACCGCCTCATCATGCAGGCCTTCATGGATCACCGCGAATTCATCGCCCCCCAGCCGGTAGACGGTGAGATTTTCCGTGGCCATTTCGTTCAACCGGCGGCCCACTTCCACAAGCACGCGGTCGCCGGCGGCGTGACCATAAAGATCATTGACCGGCTTGAACCCGTCAAGATCAACAATCCCGACGGAAAGGCGTTGCCCGCCCTGGCGCGCCCGCTCGAAGGCCCGTTGAAGCACATCGAAGAAACAGCGCCGGTTGGCCAGCAGCGTCAGACTGTCCATATTGGCAAGCCGCAGATTCTCGTCGGAAAGCAGCTGCATTTCCCGGTTCTTTTCCTTCAGCACCTCGCGCTGGGACAAAAACACCTGTCGCGATTCCGTCAGTTGCATGAAGTCGCGATAATGGGAGAGCAGCACCAGAATCATGGCGCCGGTAACCAGCACCACATTGATGCCGGTCGCGATGAAGGTCGGCTGGCCGGACATCACCATCAGGAAGAAGAAGGGGATATTGACCATCGCGGTCACGGTGAGTGCCGCCGAGCGCAGATGCATCAGGCAGAAGATCACGCCGATCACGGTGATCGCCATGAAGAAGGCCACATGCGCCTGCTGATAGGCATCGCCATAGGGCATCAGCGCGATCGACCACCCGACGCAGAAAATCGCGATCGGCGGCGCAAGCCGGTTCGTGGCGCGCAGCATGCGATAGGCTTCGGCGGCCTCCACCTTCACCGACCATTTGCGCACCCAGCTATAGGCCCGGTAGAGGAAGAAGGCCGAGAGGAATGTCGGCAGATAGATCACCATCCAGCTCGGCGCCGAGTCCCGATGTGTCCAGGACAGCGCGGCCATGTTGGTGATGAGGATGAAGTAAAGCAGCGGCACCTGCTTCGAAAAGGCTTCGTATTGCGCAACGGTGAGCGACGGATTGTCGTTCGGAACCTTCAGGAATTCGCTGATCTTGCGCATCAGTCTTCCATGTCCTTCTCACGCACGGCGGAACCGCGGAACTGTATCGTGGGCAAATATGCTTTTAATTACAACTGATATTGTTAATTTTGCACCACAACTGGAAGGCGGCGCAGCAATTCGAACAAAAGCTTCGGGCAACAGGGTAAATTTCCTTCAAATTCAAGGAAATTCTTACTCAATAGTTGTTATTCTACTCGTAAAAGTTATATTGCCACCAGCGTTCTGACCGACTAAAAGCCGGATCAGGGGATCCGGAATGATAAAGACCGACAGACAAAAGGGACTGTGGCTGCGCCTTCTGTGCGCGGTTGCCCTGCTGTTCCTGTCCTTTGCCCATCGCCCGTTGATGTCTTCGGCATCGCCGGAACCGCTTGATCTGGCTGCCTATGTGCTGCCGGATGGCAAGGTGCCGGTGATCTGCATCACCCTAGATGCGGGCGCGGACAAAAAGCAGATGCCCGGGAAAGGCGAAGGCTGCGAAGCCTGCAGGCTTGCGGCGTCCGCAGACATTCCGACCCGTCCAGTGGTGCCGGAGCCTTCCCTTCGCCCGGTGCGTGATGTCGCTCCCGTCATCCGGACATTTGTCCTTTCACAAAGGATGGTTCCGCCGAATGCCGCGCCGCGCGCGCCTCCCGGCCCTTTCATGATCGCCTGACCGACCGGGACCCGCTGCAAGCGGCGGGACCCGCCTGTTTCCGTGGCCTTTGCCGCAAGCGGGGACCACTTCCCATTTCATGGACCTGATCATGACGACGCATTCTGTTACGCCTACGGACGCACAATCGCGCCTGCTTTCCCGTGCCTTCTATCTGGCCGCCTGGCGCTGGCATTTCTATGCCGGCCTTTTTGTCATACCCTTCCTGATGATGCTGGCGGTGACCGGCCTTGTCATCCTGTGGTTCACCACCATCGCGCCCGAATATGGCGACCGGCTGAGCCTCTCGCCAAAGCCTGAAGCCATGCGGCTGACCACGCTGGAGGAGGCGGTGCACGCGGCCTATCCGGTCGGAACGATCACCCGCTACATTGCGCCGCGCAGTGCCGATACACCCGCGCTCGTGATGCTCACGACCGAGGCGGACGAGGCCCGCGTGCTCGCCGTCAATCCCTATGACGGCACGATCCTTCAGGATCGTCCGCAGGCGGGCACCTGGAATGAATTCGCCACGAATATCCACGGCAAGCTGCTTTGGGGGGAAGATGGCGGACCGGGGGATCTGCTGATCGAGACGGCAGCCGGGTTCGGTGTGGTGCTGCTGGCAACCGGGCTTTTTCTCTGGTGGCCGCGCAAGGGCGAAAGCCTGAGGGCCGCGCTCACCCCTGCCCTCTCGCAAAAGGGCCGACCTTTCTGGAAATCGCTGCATGCCACGCTCGGGTTCTGGATTGCGCTCGTGCTGTTCTTCTTCCTGATCTCCGGCCTTGCCTGGACCTCCGTCTGGGGGGCGAAATTGGTTCAGGCCTGGAACACCTATCCTGCCGAGAAATGGGAAAATGTGCCCCTTTCCGATCAGAACCATACGAGCCTGAATGCCGGTGGCCTCAAGGAAGTGCCCTGGGCACTTGAAGAAACGCTGCTGCCGAAATCCGGTTCGGATGCAGGGCTTTCCGGCCTTCCGGAAGGTCTGCCGGTCAATCTCGAAACGATCAATGCACTCGGCCGGGCGCTCGGTTTCAAGGGGCGCTACCAGATTGCCTATCCCGCGGATACATCCGGTGTCTGGACCCTCTCGCAGGACACCCAGAGCTATGACGGCGGCAGCCCGACGGCCGACCGCACCGTGCATGTGGACCAGTATTCGGGCAGGATCCTCGCGGATATCCGCTTCCGGGACTATTCGCCCGGCGGAAAATCCATGGCCGTCGGCATTTCCCTGCACGAGGGTCAGCTTGGCTGGTGGAACATCGCGCTGAACGGGCTGTTTTGCGCAGGCGTGCTGACGCTTTGCGTGTCCGGCATCGTGATGTGGTGGATGCGCAGGCCAAAGGGGACATGGCGCCTCGGCGCTCCGGTTGCGCCGCCGAACCTGCCCTACTGGAAAGGCGCGGTCTTTGTGATGCTTGGGCTTTCGCTTGCCTTCCCGCTCACCGGCATCACGCTGCTTGGCGTGCTCGGGCTCGATCTCCTCGTCACCCGCCTTTTCCCCGGTCTCCGCCAAAGGCTCGACTGAAACAGGAAGGCGCGGCTCCTCGCAAGGCCGCGCCTTCTTGCCCTTGCCAGGAGCAGAGGTCGAACTCTGCTCTGAAGGCTCAGGTCCGCATCACGCGATAGATCGCCGGGATCACCAGCACCGTCAGCAGGGTGGACGAGGCAAGACCGAACAGCAGCGAGATCGCCAGCCCCTGGAAGATCGGATCGGTGAGGATCACCGCCGCCCCGATGATCGCGGCCAGCGCCGTCAGAAGGATCGGCTTGAAGCGGATTGCGCCTGCCTCGATCAGAATGTCGGTCAGCGACCGGTCGGTCTTGTCCGCATGGCGGATGAAATCCACCAGCAGGATCGAATTGCGCACGATAATGCCCGCAAGCGCGATGAAGCCGATCATCGACGTAGCCGAAAACGGCGCGCCGAACAGCCAGTGTCCGCCGAGGATGCCGATGAAGGTCAGCGGTACGGGCGTCAGGATCACCAGCGGCACCTTGAAGGAGCCGAACTGGCCGACCACCAGGATATAGATGCCGAGCAGCGCGATCATGAAGGCAGCGCCCATGTCGCGGAAGGTCACCCAGGTCACCTCCCACTCGCCATCCCAGAGCACCGTTGCCTTCGTCTCGTCCTTCGGCTGGCCATGCAGCGAAATCACGGGCTTCGGCAGGCCTGCCCAGTCTTCCCGGTCGAGCGCATCCTGTACGGCAAGCATACCGTAGAGCGGGGCCTCATAGGCACCGGCTAGCTCCGCCGTGACCATTTCGGCGCTTACCCCGTTGTGACGGAAGATCGGCAGCGAGGTCTTTTCGTCGCGCACATGCACCACGTCTCCAAGCTCCACCACGCCCCGGTCTCCGGGCAGCACATTGGCGGGCATCGGTGTGGAGAGAAAGGCCTCGTCCAGCACCTTTTCCCCCTTCTGCCGCTCCAGCCGGATCGGGATCGGCGGACGCCCGCCGCCGCGATGGGAATAACCGATGGTCTTGCCATTCGAGAGGATGGCAATCGTGTCGAACACATCGCCCTCCTCGACATGGTAGAACTCGGCATCATCGGAGGAGATCACCAGCCGCTTGCGCGCGGCCTCGACACCGTAGGAATTGTCGACGTCAACGATGAAGGGCACCGAGCGGAAGGCGTGCTCCACCTTCTCCGCGACCTTGCGGCGCGTCTCGGCATCCGGACCGTAAATCTCGGCCAGAAGCGTTGCCATGACCGGCGGGCCGGGCGGCGGTTCCACGACCTTGAGGCTGGTGCCTTCAGGCACCGGCAGCGCCGCGATCTTCTCGCGGATATCCAGCGCGATGGCATGGCTGGACCGGCTGCGTTCGCCCTTCGGCGTCAGATTGATGGCGACGTCACCCTGATACGGCAACGCCCGCATATAGGCATGGCGCACCAGACCGTTGAAATTGAAGGGCGCGGCCGTGCCCGCATGGGTCTGGACCGACACCACCTCCGGCATCGCAAGCACGATGCGGCCAATCGCCTGGGCAACCGCATCGGTTGCTTCCGTGGACGATCCTTCCGGCAGATCGACCGTCACCGACAGTTCCGACTTGTTGTCGAACGGCAGGAGCTTCACCGTCACGCTCTTGGTATAGAAGAGCGACAGCGAACCGAGCGTCAGTGCGCCGACGATCAGCAGGAATATCCAGCTCGCCCTCTTGGTCGCAAGGATCGGCACGGCGGCACGGCGGTAAAGCGCGCCGAGCCTGCCGCCGGTCTCGCCGCCGTGGTCATGGCCGTGAACAGGTGCCTTGCCTGCCACCTTCAGCATCAGCCAGGGGGTAACGATCACCGCCACGAAGAAGGAAAAGATCATCGCAGCCGAGGCATTGGCCGGGATCGGGCTCATGTAGGGGCCCATCATGCCCGACACGAACAGCATCGGCAAAAGTGCGGCAACCACCGTCAGCGTCGCGACAATCGTCGGATTGCCCACTTCCGCCACCGCCTCGATGGCGCTCACCCGGCGCGAGCGGCCATCCCCCATGCCCCAGTGGCGGGCGATGTTCTCGATCACCACGATGGCATCATCGACCAGGATGCCGATGGAAAAAATGAGAGCGAACAGCGAAACGCGGTTCAGCGTATAGCCCATCAGTCTTGAGGCAAAGAGCGTCAGAAGAATGGTGATCGGGATGACGATCGCGACCACGAAGGCTTCCCGGCGACCAATCGAGACCCAGACCAGCGCGATGATCGACACCGTCGCGAGGCCGAGGTGATAGAGCAGCTCATTGGCCTTTTCATTGGCCGTCTCGCCATAGTCGCGGGTCACCTCGACCGCCATGTCGGCGGGGATGATCCGGCCGCGGACCTCGTCGACACGCGCGAGAATGGCTTCTGCCACCACCACGGCATTGGCCCCTGCCCGCTTGGCAATGGCAAGTGTCACGGACGGCATGCGATCGATATGGGCGCCATCCTTCTTCAGCGTCGAAACCAGGGCATCGCCGGTATTGGTATCGAAGGCGACATCGGCGACATCGCGCACATAGACCGGACGGCCGTCGCGGGTGGTGAGCAGCAGATTGCCGATGGCTTCCGGCGAAGACAGGGTCTCCCCCGCCATCACATCGATCTCGCCGCCATCTGCCCGAACCCGACCGGCGGGAAGCGCGGTATTGGCACCGCCCACCTTGCCGGCAAGCTGCTGCAGCGTGATGCCATAGAGGGCAAGCTTCTGCGGTTGCGGCGAAATGCGGATGATCTCGCCCGTCTCGCCGACCAGATAGGTCAGCCCCACATCCTCGACCTTCGCCACCTCGTTGCGCAACTCGCGCATCACGCGGGTGAGATCATTGGCGGAAATGCGGTCCTTCGCCTGCGGTGCGGGCGAAAGGGTGAGCGTTACAATCGCCACATCATCGATCCCGCGGCCAACGATCTTCGGCTCGCCGATGCCGACGGGAATACGGTCCATATTGGCGCGCACCTTGTCATGCACGCGCAGCACGGCCGCATCGGCAGAGGTGCCGACGAGAAAGCGGGCCGTGACCATGACCTGATTGTCCATGGACTGCGAATAGATATGCTCGACGCCATTGATGCTCTTGACGATGGTTTCGAGCGGTTCGGTAATCAGCTTTTCCGCATCATTGGCCTTGAGGCCGGGAGCCGGAACGATGATATCCACCATCGGCACCGAGATCTGCGGCTCTTCCTCGCGCGGCAATGTGATCAGCGCGACGAGACCGAAGGCAAAGGCTGCAATCAGGAACAGCGGCGTCAGCGGCGACTTGATGAAGAGCCGCGTGAGGCTGCCGGCAATGCCGAGCGAAACCGTCGGTTCATCGCCATCCTGCGAGGACGGCTGAGTGTCGTGATGGGGTGCGGCACTCATGGTGTCACCACCTTGTCGCCCTCTTGAAGACCGGTCAGAATTTCCACCTGCCGCTCACCCGAAAGGTCAAGCACCTCACCGGCGACGACCGTGCGCTCGACGGCCTTTCCGCCCTCGCTGACGGTCACGAAATCCAGCCCGGCGCGTGTCGTGATCGCCTTTGCCGGGACAAGGATTGCCTTGCGCTCGCCCACCGGCACGGTGACGAGCACACGCAGGCCAACGAAGTCCGTGGAGAGGTTCGGCACATCCACATCAGCGGTCACGCGGCCCGAGACCACCTCCGGATAGATTTTCGCAAGCGTGCCGGACAGCCTGCGCTCGCCCGCTTCGATCTCGATGGCCGCCCCCTGCTTCAGCGCGGTGGCATGGCGCTCCGGCAGCGAGAGCCGGAGATAGAAACCGCCGCCGCCGATGGTTGCGACCGTTTCACCCGCCATCACCACCGAGGAACGGGTGGGCGGCACGGTGAGCACGCGGCCGGAGGAAGGCGCAAGGACTGCCCCTTGCGCCACCTGTTCGGTCAGCACCGAGCGCTCGGCCTGCGCCGCGCGGATCTGGTTTTCGGTCACATCCACCTGCGTCTGCAGCTGATCCACGCGCTGGGCGGTCGAAGTGCCGGATTTCAGGAGCTGGCGCGCCCGCTCGAGATCGGATCTGGCGTTGTTCAGCGAGGCCTGAAGGCCCTGAAGCTGGGCATCGACGGCCTTCACCTGGAAGTCTAGCTTGTCGTCCTGGATGCGCGCAATCACGTCACCCGCCTTCACGATGTCGCCCTCGGTTACCGAAAGCTCCGTCAGCGTGCCGGGAATGCGGGCGCGGGCGAGCACCATGTCACGGGCCTGTACCTCGCCATAGACGGCTTTCAGTTCGGGAAGGGCAACCGCCTTCACCGCCTGTTCGCCACCGATAGCAGGCGCGGCAGCAAGCAGCAGAAGACATGCGGAGAGCGAGCGGACAAGCATCATGACATTTCCCTCAGAACGCGCTGTCGCGGGCAAGGCCGAGCTTGCGCAACAGGCTTGCCGCCGGGCAGAAGCCGGTGAAGGCCGACTGGATCATGTTCACCCCGATGAAGACGGAGAACCAGACAAAGGCCGGATGCACGAAGCGGGTAAGCAGCAGCGACAACAGAACCATGAAGCCTGCGAAGACAAGGATGGCGCGATCTATGCTCATGGGTGAGCTCCTATAAAATTCATATCTACGCAATATCGTAGGTTTTAGAGGCAGCCCTGCCAAGACGAGGAAGACAGGAAAAGGAACAATTTGACAGAGATTGGATTGAACTCAGGCAACCGGGCTGCAATCCGAGTCGGCACAGTAGCTCTGGTACAGACTGGATACCACGGCACGCGCCGGTTCGCTTTCGATCCGGTACCAGATCGTCTGCCCATCCCTTCGGCCGGAAATGATCCGCTCATGCCGAAGCACCGCCAGATGCTGGGAAACGGTGGAATCGCGGATGCCGAGAAAATCGGTCAGCTGCCCAACCGTGTGTTCGCCATCTGCCAAACGGCAGAGAATGAGCAAACGATGCCGATTGGCAAGCGACTTCAGCAGGTCACTGGCCAGATCCGCACCGGATTTCATGGCTTCGGAATTAATTTTCATAGATACGTATCTATCGAATCTTCGCCAAAAGAACAAGTCGTTTCCGGTTTCATACCTTGAAATAGAAATAAAAATCTGTATCTACGAAATATCGTATCTTATTCGGAGAGCGCGATGACCGAGACAACAGACCAGAAACCGATCATCACCGCCTTTTTCGACGCGGCAACCAACACGGTGTCCTATGTGGTTCAGGATCCGCAATCGAGCGCCTGCGCGGTGATCGATTCGGTGCTCGATTTCGACTATGCCTCCGGCCGCATCAGCTATCAGTCCGCAGACCGGATCATCGACCACATTCGCGAGAAGGGCCTGGACCTCGTCTGGCTGATCGAAACGCATGTGCATGCCGATCACCTTTCGGCCGCCCCCTACATCCAGCAGGCGCTCGGCGGAAAGATCGGCATCGGCTCCGGCATCCGCATCGTGCAGGAGACCTTCGGCAAGATCTTCAACGAGGGCACGGCCTTTCAGCGGGATGGCAGCCAGTTCGACCGGCTGTTCGAGGACGGCGACCGCTATCAGATCGGCCATCTGCAGGCTGAGGCCTGGCACACGCCCGGCCACACGCCCGCCTGCATGACCCATCTGATCGGTGATGCGGCCTTTGTCGGCGATACGCTGTTCATGCCGGATGGCGGCACGGCGCGGGCTGATTTTCCGGGCGGCGATGCACATGCGCTTTACCGCTCCATCCGGCGCATCTTGTCATTGCCGGAAGAAACACGGCTGTTCATGTGCCATGATTATGCGCCGAACGGCCGTGAATTCCGGTGGGAAACCACGGTTGGTGCAGAGCGCGCCGAAAACATCCATATCCGCGACGGTGTGAGCGAGGAGGCCTTTGTCGCCATGCGCTCTGCGCGTGATGCAACCCTTGGCATGCCAAAGCTGATCATTCCCTCGATCCAGGTAAACATGAAGGCAGGCACCCTGCCCGAGCAGGATGACGAGGGACGGCGCTTCCTCAAAGTCCCTCTGAACGCGTTCTAGACGCCACCCACGCACTTCTTTCCAATCACCGCCAGACGATCAACAAGGACACACCATCATGCTCGGCAAACTCATAAGCTTTCTGACGAACAGAGGGACTGGCCAGGTGCGGGCGCGGGTTATCGGTGAGAACTTTGCCGTTTCCGGCCAGCTTTCGCCGGAACAGCTCCGGCAAGTCTCCGATCTCGGCTACCGGACTGTGGTCTGCATGCGGCCAGACAATGAGGGCTTCAACCAGCCTGCCTATGCGGCGATGGAAACGGCCGCACGCGCGCTCGGGCTCGAAGCGCATTACCTGCCGGTCGTGCCCGGCGCGCTGACCCGGGATCAGGCGAAACAGCTCAGGCGAGTGATGACGTCGAGCAAAGGCCCGGTGCTTGCCTATTGCGCCTCCGGAAACCGCTGCGCCTCGGCCTATGCGATGGCAAGCCGTCTTTGACGGGAACGGCAATTGCAGGAGGAAACCCACACCCTCCGGCAAAAGGAAGCCCCGCGCTACCCGAATGGCGCGGGGCTTTTTTGTCTCGCCAGGCTTCAGCCTGCATCAAGCGAGATCGACTTCAGCTTGTCGATGCCGAGCGCCTGCAAGGCCAGCTTCTCGTAGAAGGGCTCCGACTTGCCGAGGCGCACCTTGTAGAGGAAATACTTCTCGAAGCCGATCTTTGCGGCATGCACCCATTTGCCCGATGACGACCAGTTGACATTGCGCGGCGGGATTTGTGGCTGGGCAACGAAGGCGATGCCTCCGTCACCGAAATCGGCAAGGCAGACCGCGTTCCAGGTGCCTTGCGCATTCGGCGTCTTGCCGTCAAGCAGCCGGGCGATGTTGTGGGCGGTCGCCGTCACCATGCTCTCGATCATGAAACCGGTTTTCGGCACGCCGACCGGAACCGGCGTCTTGCCCATCGGCGGGATCGCAACGCCGACACCGACCGAGAAGATATTCGAATATTTCGGATTCTGCTGATGCTTGTCCGCGAGAATGAAGCCGCGCGGATTGGTCAGCCCGTCGATATCCCTTACCGCCGAGACGCCGCGAAAGGCAGGCAGCATCATGGTGAAGCGGGACGGAATGGCATGGGTCGCCTTGACCGAACCGTCTTCATTCACCTCTTCCGCGGTCACCATGCCGTCTGCGAAAGCCTTGACCCGCGCATTCGTGACCCACTTGATATGATGGCTGCGCAGTGCGCTTTCGAGCAGCCCCTTGGTATCGCCGACACCATCGAGCCCGAGATGGCCGATATAGGGCTCGGAGGTCACGAAGGTCATCGGCACCCGGTCACGCACCTTCGCATCACGCAGCGCCTTGTCGAGAATGAAGGCAAACTCATAGGCCGGGCCGAAGCAGGAGGCGCCCTGAACGGCGCCGATCACCACCGGTCCGGGATTGGCCACGAGCGTGCGGAAGGCATCCCGTGTCATCAGCGCATGATAGATATGGCAGACCGAATGGGTGTTGTTCTCCGGTCCGAAGCCCTCGATTTCATCGAAAGCGAGTTCCGGACCGGTCGCAATCACCAGATAATCGTAGGAAACCGACGTGCCATCGAGAAGCGCGATGCGATTTTCCTCCGGATGAAGCCGCTCCGCCCCCTGCGGCAGAAGCCGGATATTGCGGCGGTCGCAGGCCGACTGCAGCTCGACCTCGATATCCTCCCGGTCCCGCCAGCCGACCGCAACCCAGGGATTGGACGGCACGAATGAATATTTCGTGCCCTTGCTCACCAGAATGATGTTCACATCCGCCGGCACCTGATCGCGTAGTTCATACGCCATGATCGTGCCTCCAAGCCCGGCACCAAGCACTACGATTGTCGTCATGACAGCCTCCTCCAAGGGTAAAGTCACAAAGATACTAAGATACGTAGATACATAAATCAATGAGTATAAAGCAGCACTTTAGGCGAGGGTCGCGAGGCAGGTCTTGAAAGCAAAAAGGCCGGCGCCCTGCGGCACCGGCCTTTCGACAAAAGCGGCAGACGGCAAGCTCAGCCCATGCGCTCGGAGGCATAGGAGCCCGGGCTTGCCGGGAAGACCACCGTGCGGTGGCCGTTCTGGAACACCCGGTGATGGATATGGGCGTGGATGGCACGCGCCAGAACCTGGCTTTCCACATCACGACCGATGGAGACATAGTCGGAAGCGGACTGCGCATGGGTGATGCGGGCCACATCCTGCTCGATGATCGGACCTTCATCGAGATCGGCGGTGACGTAGTGCGCCGTTGCGCCGATCAGCTTCACGCCGCGCTCGAAGGCCTGCTTGTAGGGGTTCGCCCCCTTGAAGGACGGCAGGAAGGAGTGGTGGATATTGATGATCCGGCCCGACATCTTCTGGCAGATCTCATCCGAAAGCACCTGCATGTAGCGGGCAAGCACGATCAGCTCCGCGCCGGACGCCTCGACGATTTCCATCAGCCGGGCTTCGGCCTGCGGCTTGTTCGCCTTGGTGACATTGACATGGTGGAACGGAATGTCGTGGTTCACCACCACCTTCTGGTAATCGAAATGGTTCGAGACCACGCCGACGATCTCGATCGGCAGCGCGCCGATCTTCCAGCGGTAGAGCAGGTCGTTCAGGCAATGGCCGAAGCGTGACACCATCAGCAGCACCTTCATCTTGTGCTCGCTGTCATGGAATTCGCAGGTCATGTCGAATTTTTGCTTCACCGGCTCGAAGCCCTTGATGATCTCCTCGATGGTCGCCCCTTCCTGGCTGAGGAAAGAAAGACGCATGAAGAACATGCCGGTTTCCAGATCATCGAACTGCGAGCTGTCGATGATGTAGCACCCCTTCTCCGCGAGAAAGCCGGAGATGGCGGCAACGATGCCGCGCTTCGATATGCAGGATACGGTAAGCGTATAGTTTTTCATGGAACGGTCCGACTGTTTCTGGAGCTCAAAAAACCCTAATATCCAGCATTGTGCATCGCAACATGAGCGCGGCAAAATCGCAGAGATTTTTGAAGTTAAGCACGAAATCTGCGTCACATTTATTCCAGAACGACATCTCTGGCGCATTCCGAACATAAAGCGGTTCGGCAGCAGGAAAATGGAGCGGGTGGCAGCAATCGACTGCTTCAGTCGCGACACGAATCGCCCGGATTTTCTCTGGCGAAGCGCGGTCTGGCCGCGTACAAGGTGGCACGGGCGCTCTTGTCTCTGCGCCGCTCAAGGAACAGGACGATGACGGCCAATTATCTCACCACCCGCTTTGATTTCGCGCTCGCTCTTGCGAAGGAGGCAGGCGCTCTGGCGCTTGGCTATTTCCGCAACCGCGACGCGCTGACGATCAAGAGCAAGGGACTTCAGGATCTGGTGAGCGAGGCTGATCTCAACACCGAGCTGCTGATCCGTGACCGGATCGAGACCCGCTTTCCGGACGATGCCTTTCTCGGCGAGGAAACCGGGCTCAGCACCTTTTCCGCAGAACAGGGCATCTGGGTGGTGGACCCGATCGATGGCACGCAACCCTTCATTTCCGGTCTGTCCAACTGGTGCGTCTCGATTGCCTTCGTCAAGAATGGCGAGGTGGAATTCGGTGTCGTGTTTGCGCCGGAGCGGGACGAACTTTTTGCCGGTGGCCGCAGCTTTCCCGCAACGCTGAACGGCAAGCCGATGCCGCATCATCCGGGACAAACGGTCAGGGACGGCATCACCGCCATCGGCTATTCGCACCGGCTGGAGCGGAAATCCTTCATCGACCTGCTCGACCGCTTCCTTGAAGCGGGCGGCATGTTCTTCCGCGACGGATCGGGCGCGATGGGCCTCTGCTATGTCGCGGCAGGCCGTCTGCTCGGCTATCTCGAACCGCATATCAATTCCTGGGACTGTCTCGCGGGCATTGCCATCATCCGCGCCAACGGGTTGAAGACCAGTGATTTCCTGGAAAATGACGGGCTGACGAAGGGCAATTACCTGATTGCCGCAAATGAAGCCGTCTATGCCGAGCTTCACGCCCTTTACTTCACCGCCGCCGCCTGATTGCGACGTGGGTGCCGCAGGATGATGAGTGCGGCACCGCGCAATCCGTCCCGTGCATCGGGGAAGCAAAGCCCCGATTGCGACATTCGCGCGCCGTCTCCGCCGTAAACCGGCGAAAATGGCGGGAAAGTGCCTGCCCCTTCCGATAAATGCGTGCGAAGCCGGAACTTGGTCGTGCAGTCTGGGAAGAATGTCGCAGACAGGCTTCTCTTCCGCATCGGTCCGTCCTAGAGTCCGCGCCATTATCAATCGGGCCACCAATCGGGATTGCACACACATGGCAGAGTTTCCGCAAAAGGCGAAAGTAGTCATCATCGGCCTCGGGGGCATTGTCGGTGCCTCCATCGCCCATCACCTCATCGAGCGCGGCTGGGACGACATCGTCGGCATCGACAAGTCGGGCATCCCGACCGATATCGGCTCCACCGCCCATGCGTCCGACTTCTGCTACACCACCAGCCACGACTATCTGTCGGTCTGGACCACCCAGTATTCCATCGATTTCTTCGAAAAGATGGGCCATTACGCCCGCATCGGCGGCCTTGAAGTGGTGCGCAAGGGCGATGACGTCTGGATGGAAGAAATCAAGCGCAAGCTGATGTCCGCCAAGGCCTTCGGCACCCGCGCCCATTATGTGAGCCCGGCTGAAATCAAGAAGCTCTTCCCGCTGATCGAGGAAGACCAGGTTTCGGGCGGCATGTTCGATCCCGATGCCGGCCTCGTCATCCCGCGCTCGCAGACGGTTGCGGGCAAGCTGGTGGATGCGGCTGAAAAGAGCGGCAAGCTGCAGGCCTTCTCCAACACGCCCGCGAAGTCGCTGATCGTCGAAAATGGCCGCATCAAGGGTGTCGTCACCCATCGCGGCACGATCATGGCGGATCACGTCATCGTCTGCGCCGGTCTCTGGGGCCGCCTGATTGCCGAAATGGTCGGCGAAGACCTGCCGGTGATGCCGGTTGACCATCCGCTCACCTTCTTCGGTCCGTATAACGAATTCGAAGGCACCGGCAAGGAAATCGGCTATCCGCTGCTGCGCGACCAGGGCAACTCCGCCTATATGCGCGACACGGGTGACCCGAAGACCACCGAAGGCGGCCAGATCGAATGGGGTTACTACGAAACCACCAATCCGCGCATGTGCCATCCGCGCGAGCTTCTGGAAAAGCACGAGGCCCGTCTTTCGCCTTCGCAGCGCGACCTCGAGATGGAACAGATCCTTGAGCCGCTGGAACGCGCAATCGAGCTCACTCCGATACTCGGCGAACTCGGCTACAATGAAAGCCACTCCTTCAACGGCCTGCTGCAGGTTTCCGCCGCCGGTGGCCCGTCCTGCGGCGAGAGCCAGAAGGTGCGTGGCCTCTGGTATTGCGTTGCCATCTGGGTCAAGGACGGCCCCGGCTATGGCAAGCTGATTGCCGACTGGATGACCGACGGCCGCACGCATATCGACCACAATTCGATCGACTATGCCCGCTTCTACCCGCACCAGCTGACGGAAGAATTCATCGCCGGCCGTTGCTTCGAAGCCGCGCAGAAGATCTACTATCCGGCCGTTCACCCGCGTGAGCCCTATGCCTCTGGCCGCAACGCCAAGCGTTCGCCCTTCTACGAGCGTGAGAAGGAAATGGGCGGCTATTTCATGGAACTCGGCGGCTGGGAGCGTGCCCATGGCTACGCGGCCAACGAGCACCTGCTGGAAAAGTATGGCGACCGCGTTCCGGTGCGTGAAAACGAGTGGGACAGCCGCCACTTCTGGCGCGTCTCCAATGCTGAACATCTGGCGATGAGCGAGGATTGCGGCATCGTCAACCTCTCGCATTTCTACATGTTCGACGTCGAAGGTCCGGACCATGTCGAGCTGATGGAATGGATCTGCGCCGCCAAGATCGGCGGTGACGCCAATATCGGCAAGGGGATCTACACCCACTTCCTCGATGACGAGGGCATGGTGCGGGCCGACCTGACCGTGATCCGCATGGCAGACCGCTGCCGTGTGATCGACGGTGCCGATGCGGGCCCGCGCGACTTCCACTATGTCAAGCGGATTGCCGAGGACAAGGGCTTCAACGTGACCGTCACCGACGTTTCGGAGAAGTACATCACCATCGGCATCTGGGGCCCGAATGCCCGCGACAACCTGAAGAAGGTGGTCAAGGACCCGGCCGGTCTTGATCCGGAAAACTTCGCTTTCGCGGCGATCAAGCAGATCGAGATTGCCGGCAAGCCGGTTACCGCCTTCCGCATCTCCTATGTGGGCGAGCAGGGCTGGGAACTGCACATGAAGTACGAGGATGGCCTTGCCGTCTGGGATGCGCTGCGCTCGACCGGCGTGATGGCCTTCGGTGTCGAAACCTATGCCAACAGCCGCCGCATGGAAAAGAGCCTGCGTCTGCAGAATGCCGACCTTCTCACCTACTACAACCTGATCGAATGCGATCTGGCCCGTCCGAAGGTGAAGGATGCGGACTTCCGCGGCAAGGAAAAGCATCTGGAATACAAGGCCCGCGCCAACCAGCCGGCCATGCTCTGCACGCTGGTGATGACCGAAAACACCGATTCCAAGGGCGTGAAGCGCTATCCGGTCGGCACGCTGCCGGTCATGGATCCCGAAACCAAGCAGGTGCTGGTCGATGAACTCGGCCGCCGCTCCTACACCACCTCCATCGCCTTTGGCCCGACCATCGGCAAGAATATCGCGCTCGCCTATCTGCCCTGGTCCTATTGCCAGGAAGGCCGCAAGCTGGAAGTGGAATATTTCGGCGAGACCTATCCGGTCGAGGTCGCAGGCGTCGGCTACAAGCCGCTCTACGACCCGCAGAACCTGAAGCCGCGCACCTGATCAAGGCCGCATCTGGCTGACCAAAACAAAAACCCGCCTGTGGAAACGCAGGCGGGTTTTTTGATGGTTTCGGATCAGGCGCGAAACGTCCTTATTGTGCGCTTTTCATATATTCGCAGGCGTCGAACACCCCGCCCGGAAGCTTGTCTTCCGGAATGCAGAAAATGCCGCCCCAGTGGTAGCCGGTTCCCTTTGCGGTGCGCACCTTGAACCACTTGTAATCATCCATCCAGATCTCCGGATCCTCGATCACATCCAGCTTGTCGCCAAGCTTCAGGCTGGCAATCTTCGGGCTTGTCATGCTCGGCGCCTTGCGCAGCACGCCACCATAGGACATGCCGGAGCGACCGACGGCAGGCACCGCATCCTTTTCCGCCTGTGCCGCATCCACCTCGTTTTCGATCAGCGTCTGGATCGCACCTTCGCAATCAAAACCGGCCTTGCCCCACATGCTGTCGTCCTGAAAGCAGTCACCGAGCGGCTTGTTGCCGCAAAGCCTGTTCGCGACGGTGGCACATTCCTCGTCACTGCGCGCCTCGGCGGCCAGCGCTGCAGCGCTTGAGGCCGCAACCAATGCCAGCGCCAGCCATCCGCTTTTCCCGATGCCCATCTTTGTCCCCTGCTCTTTTCCGGGTCCCCACCCGTCTCATCAAATGAAATGCAAGAGGCCCGGAACGGCAAGTGCAATTGCCGTTCCGGGCCCTCAGGCTCAAAAATAGTTGCTCGTCGCGTATGCCTTACGCCACGTCGAACCGGTCGAGCATCATCACCTTGTTCCAGGCGGCGACGAAATCCTTCACGAAGGTCGACTTGTGATCGTCCTGCGCATAGACCTCGGCAATTGCCCGCAGCTGCGAGTTGGAACCGAAGACCAGATCGACACGGCTTGCGGTCCACTTCACCGCACCGGTTGCCCGGTCACGGCCCTCGAAGCGATCCGCCTTCTCGGAGGTCGGCTGCCAGACGGTGCCCATGTCGAGAAGATTGACGAAGAAGTCATTGGTGAGCGCGCCCGGACGGCTGGTGAAGACGCCATCGGCAGAGCCACCGGCATTGGCGCCCAGCGCGCGAAGGCCACCGACCAGCACCGTCATTTCCGGAGCGGTGAGGGTGAGAAGCTGTGCCCGGTCGACCAGCAGCTCTTCCGCCGAAACGCTGTAGGCCGCCTTCTGGAAGTTGCGGAAACCATCGACAACCGGCTCAAGCACCGCGAAGGATTCCACATCCGTGTCTTCCTGAGAGGCGTCGGTGCGGCCCGGCGTAAAGGGCACGGTGACGTCATGACCGGCAGCGCGGGCTGCCTGTTCCACACCGGCTCCACCGGCCAGCACGATCAGATCGGCCAGCGAGATCTGCTTTCCACCCGTTGCGGCAGCGTTGAAGGCGGAGCGGATGCCTTCCAGCACGCTGAGCACGCGGGCAAGCTGCTGCGGCTGGTTGACGGCCCAGTCCTTCTGCGGGGCAAGACGGATGCGGGCGCCATTGGCACCACCACGCTTGTCCGAACCACGGAAGGTGGAGGCCGATGCCCAGGCCGTCGAGACCAGTTCGGCAACCGAAAGGCCCGAAGCCAGAACCTTTGCCTTGAGATCAGCAACATCCTTCGCATCGACCAGAGGATGGCTGGCCGCAGGCAGCGGATCCTGCCAGATCAGGTCTTCTGCAGGCACTTCCGGACCGAGGTAGCGCACCTTCGGGCCCATGTCGCGATGGGTGAGCTTGAACCAGGCGCGCGCGAAGGCATCGGCAAACTGGTCCGGATTGTCGAGGAAGCGCTTGGAGATCGGACCATAGATCGGGTCCATCCGCAGCGCGAGGTCGGCGGTGAACATCACCGGCGCATGGCGCTTCGCCGGATCATGGGCATCCGGAACCGTGCCGCGCGCATCGGCTTCCTTCGGTATCCACTGGATCGCACCGGCGGGCGAACGGGTCTGCACCCATTCATACTTGAAGAGGTTTTCGAAGTAGTTGTTGTCCCACCTGGTCGGATTGGTGGTCCAGGCACCCTCGAGGCCGGAGCTGATCGTATCGACGCCCTTGCCGGAACCGAAGCTGCTCATCCAGCCGAAGCCCATGGCTTCCAGCGGGGCTGCTTCCGGATCAGGGCCCACATGGGTTGCAGGACCGGCACCATGGGCCTTGCCGAATGTGTGGCCACCGGCAACCAGCGCCACCGTTTCCTCGTCATCCATCGCCATGCGGCCGAAGGTCTCGCGAATGTCGCGGGCAGACGCGATCGGGTCCGGATTGCCGTTCGGGCCTTCCGGGTTCACGTAGATCAGGCCCATCTGCACCGCAGCCAGCGGGTTTTCGAGATCACGCTCGCCGGAATAGCGCTTGTCGCCCAGCCAGGTGTCTTCATTGCCCCAGTAGATATCCTCTTCCGGCTCCCACACATCGGCACGACCGCCGCCGAAGCCGAAGGTCTTGAAGCCCATGGATTCCAGCGCGACATTGCCAGCGAGCACCATCAGGTCGGCCCAGGAAATGCGGTCACCGTATTTCTGCTTGATCGGCCAGAGCAGGCGGCGGGCCTTGTCGAGATTGACATTGTCCGGCCAGCTGTTGAGAGGCGCAAAACGCTGGCTGCCGGAGGATGCACCCCCACGACCGTCACCGGTGCGGTAGGTGCCGGCGCTGTGCCAGGCCATGCGGATGAAGAGCGGGCCGTAATGGCCATAGTCTGCCGGCCACCAGTCCTGCGAATCGGTCATCAGCGCATGCAGGTCCTGCTTCAGCGCCGCATAGTCGAGCTTGCCGAATGCTTCCGCATAGTTGAAGGCGCCACCAAGCGGATTGGAAAGCGCGGTATGCTGGTGCAGGATTTTCAGGTTCAACTGGTTGGGCCACCAGTCCCGGTTGGAACGGCCGCTCGAGCGGGTGTGATGTCCGCCGCCATGCATCACCGGGCACTTGCCGGTCTTTTCGCCTGCGCTGTCGCTCATATTATCCTCCATCGGACTTTTTATTGATATTTATCAAGACCAAAGCGGCCATGGCGCGCATCAGGCGCACCGAAGTGAAGCGGACGCTAGCAAAGCCCGACGATTAGTGTAAGTAGTTTTTTCCGATTGGATCGATAAGGCAGGCTTATGAACAATCTGACCCTCAAGCAATTGCGCTACTTCGAGGCGCTGTCCCGGCATGGCCATTTCGGACGGGCGGCGGAGGCATCTGCGATTTCGCAGCCCGCCCTTTCGCAGCAGATCAAGGAGATGGAAGAATCGCTCGGCATCGAGCTGTTCGAGCGGCAGGCGCGGCAGGTGCGGCTGAGCACGCTCGGCGAGGAATTTGCCGTGCGCGTGCGCGAAATCCTGCGCGCGGTCGACGAGCTTGTGGATCTTGCCCGCGCCTCCCGCGACAGCCTGGTCGGCCGTTTGCGGATCGGCATCATCCCGACGGTCGCCCCCTATCTTCTGCCGCGGATCGTGAGCGAACTCGCGCGGGTCAATCCGGCGCTCGATATCCGCATGCGCGAGACGGTGACGCCGAAACTTCTGGCAGAGCTCACCGAGGGGCGGCTCGATACCGCCATTCTGGCGCTTCCGGCCAGCGAACCGTCGCTTCAGGAAACACCGTTGTTTGACGAACATTTCGTGCTTGTGCGTCCGCTTGAGGATGCCGAGAAGCCGGTCCCGAACCGCGAGGCGCTGAAGGAGATGCGACTGCTGCTGCTGGAGGAAGGCCATTGCTTTCGCGATCAGGCACTGTCCTTCTGCAACATGGGCGCAACCCGGGCACGGGAACTGATGGACGGCAGCTCTCTGTCAACGCTGGTGCAGATGGTGAGCGCCGGGATCGGCGTCACCCTCATTCCGGAAATCGCCGTGCCGATTGAAACCCGCTCCGCTGCCGTTTCGATTTCCCGCTTCGAGGCACCGCAGCCTTCGCGGCGGATTGGCATGGTCTGGCGGCGCACCAGCCCGATTGCCCGGCAATTGCAGGAGGTGGCAAAGATCGTGCAGCAGGCGGCAAGCCGCCCGGCCTGACGCCTCAGGCCGCAATCACCAGTACGGCAATGAACAGATAGGCAGACGCGGCCATGAGCGCATGAACGGCAAAACGCAGCTCCACCCGTCGCTTGCGAGGCGAAAACATGTCTCTTTCGGCGTGCCAGATCGACATCAGCCTCTCCATTCATACTCGATCAATTGAGTAGAGTATAAAGGTGGCGACAGCGCGCGACAGGTCTGCTGTTTCAAAATTCGCGGCAAAGAGGCAAGAAATTTGCGCCGGTCAGGTCTCGGCGACCGGTGCCTCGATGGCGGCCCGCTTGCGTCGCTGGTTGAGGTGATATTCGCGAAAGACCGTGTAAAGCCCTGCCCCGACCACGATCACCGCGCCGATCACCATGTTGATGGTCAGCGTCTCGCCAAACAGCATCACAGCCATCACCACCGAAAAGACCAGTTGCAGATAGGAGATCGGCTGCACCTCGACCGCTTCCAGAATGCCGTAGGCCCGGATCAGGCAATAGTGGCTGAGTGCGCCCGTCACACAGAGCGCGCCCATGAAGAACCAGTCCGATGGCCGGATCGGCACCCAGTAGAGCGGACCGACCAGCGAGATCGCCAGCGCGCCCATGACCCCGGCATAGAACACGCTGGTCATGGCGCTGTCATCCCGGCTGACCGCCCGGGTGGCGACGCTATAGGCCGCAAACATCAAGGCTGCGGCGAGCGGCAGAAGCAGGGTGAGATCGAAATGCAGGCCGGTCGGGTTGAGGATGATCAGCACGCCGCAAAGGCCGACCACGACCGCCGTCGCCCGCCTCCAGCCGACTTTTTCGCCAAGGAAGGGAACGGACAGAAGCGTGACGAGCAGCGGTGTCGATTGCAGGATCGCCTGGCTCATCGCCAGCCCCGCATGCGCAAAGGCAAAGACAGCCATCGCGATTTCAGCGACGAGCAGCACGCCACGGATCGATTGCAGGAACGGGTGGCGCGTCACCATCACCCGGCGAATACCGCCCGGCTGGGCGGACGCCATGATGCTGACGAAAACGGCAAAGGCCCAGAACCGGATCATGGTCACCAGGATCGGCGGATAATGGGTGCCCAGATATTTGGTGAACCCGTCCTGCATGGCAAAGATCGTCACCGCGGCAAGCGCGAAGAGATAGCCGTGGGTCTTGTTCTGCATGCCGATCACGTCCGCCTGATTGATCCGAGGGTGCACCCCCCGAAGCAGCCCGCAGGTCTTCTAGAGCATTTTGCCCGGAAGCGTAACCATGGTTTTTGACCCGCAAGGGTCTGCGGTCGGGATGGACGGCAAACCACGGTCTTCCGCGGTCACATCACCGGAAAGACCACGTTGGCCTGACCGGTGCCGGAACTCGGGAAATACTCGCCGATCAGCTCGCCCTTGCCCTGATAGTTTTCACCGCCGAGCGCACCGAACAGCATGGCCGTGTCATGCATCGAGCCCTCGCCACAGCAGAAATCCGCATAATCCTTCAGCATCTTCAGGAAAGTGGCGATTTCGCCCTTCTGCCAGAGCTCCAGCACGCGCAGATCCATCTGCCGGTTGAACTCGGAGGAAATGGTGAAGGTGCCGTTGTTTTTCTCATAGTCCTCGTTTGCCCAGATCTTGTGCGACAGCGAACCGGAGGCGACGAGCAACACCTTTGAATCGCTTGCCTCGATGGCTTCGCGGATCGCGGCACCCAGCTTTGCGGAAGACTCGTGACTGTGCACCGTGCACCAGGCGGCAATCGACACGACCTTGAAATCACCGGAGCGCGACATGAACCGCATCGGCACCAGCGTGCCATATTCGAGCTCGAGACTGTCGATATGGTGGGAGAGCGTATAAACGCCCTTTTCGCGGGCTTTTTCGGCGATCAGGTCACCGAGCGCGGCATTGCCTTCATATTCGTATTCCATGTTCTGGATGAATTGCGGAAACTCGTTCGAGGTGAAGACACCCTTGAAATGGCTGTTGGCATTGATGTGATAGCCCGCATTCACCACCCAGTGCGTATCGCAGATCACGACCGTATCGGCACCGAGCGCCTTGGCGCGACGGGCGATCTCCACATGCCCGGCAATGGCCTGCGCCCGCGTGCCGAAGACGCGGCCCGGCTGCTCCGACATCAGCATGGTCGGCACATGTGTCACCTTGGCGGCCAGTACGATTTCACCCATGATCTTCCTCCCTCAATCCGGTTGAGGAAGCATGCTATTTTATTTCACATGTTAATTATTTGATCTCGATCAAGCCTGCGGAAATCATTTGCTCTTCAATCGTTTGAAAGGCCTGCGCCTTAACCAAAGATCGCAAAGAACCGCCGGAACGGGAAATTTGGTGATACAAGCGCCCCTCAAGATTGCTTTTGAGGCAAAACAATCGATCAGCATGCGCAATGGAGAGATGGAATGTGCGGGATTGTAGGGATCGTTGGTACGGGTCC
>CAMFIE010000024.1 GCA_945952315.1 uncultured Rhizobium sp.
TTCCCGCTCCGTTCGGTCTTAGCGTACGATTTCGAGCAGCTCTTGTTCTGACCCCTTGTTGGCCGCAACCGCATCGATCAGCGTGAAGGTCTTGCGGTCCACATCCGTGGTCATCACCGAAAACGTGCCGGAGGAATTGCGGGTGGCCGTGTTGATGTAGCTGAAGGTGTTCGGGTCGCTGCCATCGCGCATCAGAAGGTTCAGCCCGCCGAAGCTTGCGGATTTGATCGCCGTCAGCATGGATTTCAGATGCTGTTCCATCTGGTCGTTCAGCTTGCGCAGCACGGTCAGGTCTTCGGGCGTGTTGATGCCCTGCAGCATGCTGTTGATCAGGCCATCCAGACTGTCGAGCACGATATCCTTCGCGCCCATCGCCGCATCAATGGCACCCAGCGCCAGATTGAGACTGTCGGAAACGGCGGAAATCGCCTTGTGATCGGAGCGCATGGTGGTGGCAATCGACCAGAAGGCGGCATTGTCCTTGGCCTCGGCAATGCGCAGACCGGTAGACACGCGCGCCTGCACGGCAGAGCTTTCATTCGAAGCCTGCCGCAGAGACTGCTGTGCAGCCATCGACTGCCATCGCGTGTGAATGCTGTTCATGCCCAATGCGTTTCCATCGTGGTCCCCGGCCTTTCGGGCGCGGTGCCCTACTTTCGATTGTGGAAAATACCAATCAACATCTAAAATCTTGCTAATACCGAGCCTTTATCACTTAAAATGGCCCACAAGCCGCAACCGCTGCCATCCCGATGGCTGTTGCCATCTTGATGGCAAGGGGCAAGACGCCTATGATATAAGACCAGAAGGAGACCCCTATGGCCGATATCGTCGAGCGGGCGACCGAACTCTATGAAACACGCGAAACCGGCCGGGAGCCCGCCGCCTGTTTCTATCAGCGCCTTGCCGCCGACTATGCGACGGATATCGATCTGGACGGCCTTCTGAAGGCGTCTCGCCACCCGCAACATCAAGGACTTCGAGACCTGCGGCCTTGATCTCATTTCCCCCTTTGACTTCTGAACCGGGGCGCGGCGAGGGTTGACAGCTGTCAACCGCTTCGTCAGGACGGATCATGCTTGCCCGCCAGACCTATCACGAACTGGATCATCTCACCGACCTTGCCGATGGCATCGAGGCGGTGTGGGCGTCTGTCAGCGCCGCGCACAGCCCTTACCGGGTCTTGCCGGACGGCCGGTGCGATCTGATCCTGCGTTTTGATGCGGCAGACGTGCCGGGGGTGCGGCCCGTGCCTGTCATCACCGGCCCGACTTCCACTTTCTATGATCTGGCGCTCACCCCCGGCGCGGGCTTTGCGGGCTTGCGCATCCGGCCCGGTTTTTTTCGCGCCGTTTTCGGCTTTGATCCCGGAAGGATTGCCGAGGGGCATCTGCGCGGTGAGGAAGCGCTCGCGGCGCAGCCTGCCCTTGCGGGCCTCGTTGCCCCCGTTCAGCGGGTGGAGGATCTGCCGGAACAGCTTGCCGCCTTCGTGCGCGGGCAGGTTCGCAAAAGCAGGGAAAGGCCGGCGCTTCACGTTTCCACCCTGCTTGGCGCGGTTCATGCCAGCGGCGGGCGGATGTCGATTGCCGAGCTCGCCCGCCTTCACGGGATGAGCCCGCGCAGCCTGCACCGGCTCTTGCGCGAGGCGACCGGCCTGCCGCCAAAACTCTATGCGGAAATCCTGCAGTTTCAGCGGGCCATGCGGCTGGTGCGGGATCAGGGTTTGAGCCCGGCCGCGGCGGCGCTGGAGGCGGGCTATGCCGATCAGGCCCATATGAGCCGGGCATTCCGCCGCTTCGGCGGCATGTCGCCCGCAAGGCTTTCCGATGTCACGCTGGTGACTTTACGAGGCTGAAGAAACGGGGCGCTGCTGAACAGACCGGCGCGAACCTGTCCGATTTCTTCAAGAAGCCCCTGCCCTGATCCGCTAGACCTCAGCCATCGCGAAGCATTCGGAAAGGTGGTTTCAAATGGCGGTTCGGTTTGGCTATGGCATTCTCTATGTGCCTGATGTGGCGGCAACGGTGGCCTTCTATCAGCAGGCTTTCGGGCTTTCGCTGCGGTTTCTGCATGAAAGCGGGCTTTATGCCGAGCTGGAAACCGGTTCCGTGACGCTTGCCTTTGCGGGCGAGGCAATGGCGGAAATGAACGGCGTCGCCATCCGCCCCGTGCGCCCCGCCGATCTCGCCCCCGGCCTTGAAATCGCGCTTGTCGCCGTTGACCCGCATGACGCCTATGACCGCGCGGTGAAGGCGGGTTCCATCCCGATCAAGCCCGTGGAGCAAAAGCCCTGGGGCCAGCTTGTCGGCTATGTCAGGGATTGCAACGGCTTTCTGGTCGAGCTCTGCTCGTCGATGAACGGGTGAGGGCAGCCAATGCAGCGCATCAACGCCCTGCTCGAGGATATCGAGCGCGATCGTCCTGCCCTTTTCCCCGTTGTCACGGCGCTTCGGGCGCTGGCGCTTGCGCCGGGCGTGGAGGAAGAGGTGAAATATGGGGGCCTTCTCTATGCGGTCAGGGGGCGGGGCTTTTGCGGCATCTTTGCCTATGCCGCCCATGTCAGCCTCGAATTTTCCGAGGGCCACGCACTCGCCGATCCCGACCACCTGCTGCAAGGCACCGGCAAGCACCGCCGCCACCTGAAATTCCGCGACATCGCCGATCTCGACCGGCTGAAGGCAGAACACTTCATCCACGCGGCCCGAGGTTGACGGCTGTCAACCTCGGGCGGATTGGGGAGATCAAAACTCCTTGCGCCAGCTGGTGCGCAGCCAGAGGTTTGGTTCGGCGCCGTTGGTGGTGGCGTTGAGGGTTACCGATGCGGTGCCGCCGGCCATGTCGAATTCGCCGCCGATTGCGCCGCGCAGCCAGAACTGTTGCAGGTCCTGACCGGAAACGGTGAAAGCGCCGATGCCGATCACCGAGCCGGTCGCGGAATTCGAGGCATCCTCGAAGCGGTAATCCGCTTCGGCCCGCGCAAGAAGCCTGATGTCATCGCTGAGCGGATGCACGGCATCGACACCAAGGCGGGCCACCGTCATGTCGTTTTCCGAGCGGTCATAGCTTGCGGGGAAGGAGCCGCCGGTTTCCGTATAGGCGTCGCGGGTGAAATGGGCATAGTTCAGCGCCAGATAGGGTGTGATGCCGGTTTCGCCGAAGCTTGCGGCATTCAGCCAGTCAAGACGGATCTTTGCGCCATAGGTGGTGGTGTCTGCCTCGCCGGTGGAGAAATCCAGCGATGCGCCGTTCATGTAGCCGCGGGTGATATCCATCTTGCCCGCGCCATAGACGCCGCCCACGGTGAGATAGAGATCATCAAGCAGCGGTGCGGTGAGATCAGGGGCGAGATAGAAGCCGCGATTGATCAGCGAGCCGTCATTTTCAAGGTTGAGATCGGCATAGGTGCCGCTCAGGGCCATGCGCGCGGTCATGTTGCCTTCAAGGCCCGCCGCCACGCCGATTTCGCCGAGACCAAAGCCGCCCTCGGCCCCGCCGCGATCGGTATAGCCGGTATCAAGCGTGCTCCAGAAGGAGCGCTTGCCCGGCTCCAGCGTGTTGCGCATCGGCAGACCGCCCACACCGTTGAACACGATGTTGATCTGCGACGAATCGAAAGTCTGCTGTGGCTGGTGGCTGGTGGTCAGCGATTGAACCAGCGCCTGCTGGGTGATGATGCCCGCGACCGGCTGGGCCGGATTGACCGGTGCGTTCTGGGCCGGTGCCGGGGCAGGCGATGCCAGGCGGGCGAAAAAGATCTGCGGGTTGGTGTTCTGGGTGCCTTTGGTCATGCCGGTGACGATCTTGCCATCGGCCGAAACACCGGTTGCCGACGCCGTGACATCCGTGGGCAGGGAAACGCCGACATCGCGCAGCGCCTGGTCCACGGTCTTCATGCCATTGGCCTCGGTCCAGTAGAAGGCGCTGTCGGCGTTGTTGAAAGTATGTTTGCCAACGACTGTCTTGCCATCTTCGGAGACGTCGTTTGCCTCGCTCGTGCCGCTGTTGTTAGGCGTGCCGAGATCCTGCATCGTGCCGCCATTGGTCGTGGTCCAGCGGAAGGCATGGTAGGCATTGTTGGCATTGCTCAGATAGGAGCCACCGACCAGAACCGAGCCGCTCTCGTTCATGGCATTGATCGTCGTGACCGTTTCGCTGTCATAGCCATAGGTGGCGCCGAGCGTGCCGATCGACTGCATGCCACCGGCCTGTGTCCAGCGATAGCTGCCGTAGGAATAATAGGTCGGTGCGCCGCCAGGGCTGCGAAACCTGAAGGTGCCCGCAACGACATTGCCATCGCTGGAAACCAGCTTGGCCGTATTCTGTTCGCCGAGCGTGCCGAGCAATTGCGTGCCGCCGGTCGAGGTCCAGCGGAAGGAGCGGGTAATGCCCTGATAGGCGCCGCTTCCGATCACGGTGGAGCCATCACCGCTGATCGCGCTTGCGTAGCCTGTTGACGAAGGCCCTTCGAGGCCCTCGATGTCAATGAAGGTGTTCGTCTGCGGCCGCCACACGAAGGAATGGTAGAGACCGTTGTTCAGCACCATGCGATAGGTGCCGGCAAAGGCGGTGCCGCGCGCATCCGAGCCAGTCAATTGCAAATTATCGGCATTGGCCGGCGCATATTCCAGAAACTGTCCGTTCGCATCGAGGGTGAACAGGCGTTCGGTGTTGGTATTGCCGCTCTGATAATAAGCCTTGCCATAGATGATGCTGCCAAGCGGCGTCATACCCGAAACTGTGGGAAAGCTGCGGCTGGCATCCGCGGGCAGGGTCACGGCTGTGGTCACGCCACCGATCGTCACTACATAGTAGTTCATGCTGTAGGTCATCATGTTCATGGCCGAAACCAGAACGGTGCTGCCATCGCGGCTGCTGTCTTCCAAACGCAGGCCCATGGGATTTCCCGGTGGCGTGACCTGCTGGATGAAGGGGCCCGGATTGGCGGCCAGCGCCTGCGATGCCATCAGACCCGAAAGAAAAGTCGTTCCCAGAAGCACAGCGCGGATACCCTGCCCATGCTTCATCTTGCCGCCCGTCATAGTCGTCATACGCTGTCTCACCCACTCGAACCCGCTGATCAAGTTGGGTAAACAATCCCTTTAGACATGACAATTGTTTAGAAAAATGGTCCTAAAATAGTACGTAGTTTTACCCCGAAATGCATGCAATACGTGCATAAAATCAGATGGTTACGAACCTTGGTTGCTGTTTGCCTGCCGTAAGGGGAGGTGACGCGGGATTTTGAGGGTCCGGGAGCATGGCCTTCAGGCATGGTAACGCGGCCCGAGGTTGACGGCTGTCAACCTCGGATCGGGGCATGGGCAAGCGGCACGGGAGGGTAGCTTCAGAAGCGCACCACGGCCATGGTGGAGCGGTGGTCGGCGGGCCAGGGGGTTACCACGATATCGGCCTCGGGGGCCTTCTCGCCGACAATGCCGGCTTTGACCACTTCCAGCCCCTCGGCCTTGCCGAAGGTGAAGTCGATGCGGTCGTGGTGGTCGTCTTTGGCGGTCGGTTCGCTGGTGGGCGTCCAGGTCAGGCCGGGCTTTGCGGCCGGGTCTGGCCAGGCGGCGCGGAAGAGATCGGTAAAGCCGCCTTCCTTTTCCACCCGCTCGGTGGTGGGGAAGGGCAGAACCATCGGCTGAAGTCCGGCCTTCACGGTCGCCTCCGTCCAGTCGCGGAACGAGGGTTCGTTGAAATCGCCAAACAGGAAGGTGGCATCGGCCGGGCCCGCACCCTTCAGATCCGCCATCAGCAGATCGAGCGCCGGGCCGCGCGTGGCTCTGGCCGCCGCCACGGCTTCTTCCGCCGTCTTCAGAAACGGGGCCGCGCCATATTCGATATTCAGCACCTGATAGGGCTGATAGGGGTAATCCGTGAGGTGAATGTTGAAGGCATGCACCTTGCGGCCCTTCACATCGATCGTCACACCCAGATCATGCGGAGTGGGATCGCTGATCGGATAGCGGCTGAGAATGGCATTGGCCCAGAGCGCCACATTGGTCTGCGTCTGATCGTGGTAGTAATAGCCGAGCTTTTCGGCGAGTGCGCGGGCCACGCTGTTGCCTGTTGGCACGCAGGCTTCCGCCGTGCAGGGATCCGGCTCCGGCTTGGTTTCCTGAATGCCGATAATGTCGGGATTGACCGCCTTGATCGCCGCCACGGTTTCATCCACCGGCTTGCCGGCATTGGCACCGCCGCCCCAGATGTTGAAGCTCATCACCGTCAGTTCGGTCTTTTCGCCGGCATGGCCGGTTGCGGGCGCAATCATGGCCGAAAGGGCCAGTGCCACACCCGATAGAAGAGCCGTTTTCATGTCCATTCCCCCTGTTTTCCGCTGTTTCCAGGGTCAAGCCTAGCACCGCCTTGATGACAGGAACAAGAACCACCCTATGCCGTGCGCCTCCCCTGAATAGGGGAGGGGGCGAGGAGAGGAGGAGAGGAGGAGAGGGGAGGAGGAAGCAATCAGCGCCCGCGCCGGTCCATCACCTGTTCCATGCGCCTGTCCGGCACCAGCCACATGAGCGCCACGGCGACGAGAACGCCAAAGCCTGCAAGCGGATAGCCGAGAAGGGCAAGCAGGGTGCCGAGCGTATAGGCAACCAGCGAACCCTTGCCCTTGAGATCGCGCCCCAGCGCCTCGCGAAACAGGCTGTGGTCGCGATGGGCTGAAGTGACCACGGATTGCAGGATGTAATAGGCCACGGCCGAAAGCATGAGATTGAGGCCATAGAGGGCAACAGGCGCCTGCGCGAAATGGTTTTCGCCCATCCAGCCGGTGGAAAAGGGCAGGAGCGACAGCCAGAACAAAAGGTTCAGATTGGCCATCAGCACCCCGCCCGTCACCCGCTCGGAGGCCTGCAGCAGATGATGGTGGTTGGTCCAGTAGGTGCCGACATAGATGAAGCTCAGGATATAGCTGAGGAATACCGGCCAGAGCGGCAGCAGGGCGGACAGCGTCTCGCCATGTGGCACCTTCATTTCCAGCACCATGATTGTCAGGATGATGGCCATCACGCCATCGGTAAAGGCTTCCAGTCTGCCCTTGTGCATGTCTTTCTCCTACCAGCTCAGATTGACACTGTTGCGGCTGTAACGGTGGGCGGCCAGTTCCTGCACCAGAAAGGCGGCCACATCGGCGCGGGTGATGGCCGTCATCTTCGGCTCTCCGGTCCAGCTGGTGATTTCGCGCCATTGGCCGCGCCCCGGTCCATCCTTCAGGAAGGCCGGGCGAACCAGCGTCCAGTCCAGCACGCTTGCCCGCACGATCGCCTCCTGCCGGTCCTTGTCCGCATAGACGCGGCCGAGCAGAAGCGGCAGCAGGATGCGATCATAGACAAAGCCGCCATGGCCACGGCTATCGCCCGCCCCCATGCCGGTGACGCAGAGAAAGCGCGAAACGCCTTCGGCCTCCATGGCCTTCACGATGTTGCCGGTGCCTTCGGAAAGAAGCGTGACCGGGCCCTTGAGGATCAGCGGCGTGCCGAGCGCGGAAATCACCGCATCCGCGCCGCGCATCGCCTGTTTCAGGCTTTCGAGATCGCGCACATCGCCTTTCATGATCTCGACGCCCGCTTCCTGAAGCGCTTCAGGACGACGGGCAAGCGCCCGCACGGAAAGCCCCGCACCCTTCGCCGCCGCCAGAATCTCCCGGCCGAGCGGGCCGGTTGCACCAATCACCAGAACGTTCATTTCTTCACCAGCGCAAAGGGGGTGAGCTTTGTCGGGCGCGCCTTGGTGAGGTCGCCGCTGCGATCCCCGAAAAAGAGCTGACCGTCCGTGAGGGAGACGAGATCATATTCGCCCATGGCGGCGGTGAGCGCGGGCAGGAAGCCGCAGCCCTCATTGACCAGATGCTTGGTTACGCCCTGTTCCAGCGTGCAGCCCATCTGGCCGAACATCGCCACGCCTTCGGCGCTTTCGGCGGTGATATCCCGCTTTGTGGCGGGGAAAATTCCCTCGAATGCACCGGGAACGGCGCTTGCAGCCCCGCCAATCACGTAAACCCCGGAAACATCGATGCGAAACAGCGGCTTTTGCATCTGCGCATCAGCAAAGCCCCGGAAGGTCACGGACCAGTCGCGGTTGTCAAAGGTGAAGTCGCGCGTTGCAAAGATCGGTCCCTGCGGCTCGGCCGCGCTGCTCACCCAGTGGCCGGTGATATCAGGGGCCGCATCGGCAGCAAGGACGGGAAAGGCGGACAGGCTGGCCAGCAGCGAAAGCGTCGAGAAAAGGGCAAGGGGATGGGTCATCATGAACTCCGGTGCGTGAATGACGCACACATAGGTTGCAGCAATCTATGCTTCAAATTGACAAAATGACAGTAACATATAAGTGTAAAGCATGAATATGCGCCGCCATGACCTGAACCTGTTGACCGTGCTGGAGGCGATCCTGCGGGAGGGGTCGATTTCGGCGGCGGCGGCACGGCTGAACATGACCCAGCCCGCCGCCTCGCAGGCGCTTGCGCGGGCGCGCGAGATGTTTTCCGATCCGCTGCTCATCCGCTCCGGGCGGGGGCTGAAACCCACCCTGCGCGGCCTTGCCTTGCGTGACGAGCTTGCGGCCATTCTCGGCCAGATTGCCCATGCCATCGACGGCCCGGTGTTTGACCCGAAAAGCGCGCGGCGACGGTTTCGCATTGCCACCAGCGATCTCGTGGAAATGATCCTGCTGCCCTCGCTTCTGGCGCGGCTGAGGGAAGAAGCGCCCCATTGCCAGTTCGAAATCCTGCAGGTGCAGCACGTTTACGAAGAGGGCCTGCCCGATATCGTGCTGATGGGCGCGGTGCCCGCAAACGACTGGAAGGCGGAAAATCTCTATCGCGATCGCTTCGTGCTTCTGGCGCGAAAAGGCCATGCCGCACTCGAGGGAACGCTTGAAATCGAGCGCTTCGCCGCCTTTGCGCAGGCGCTGGTCTCGCCACGGGGAGGGGGCTTTCATGGCCCGGTGGATGATGCGCTGGCCGCATCCGGCATCACACGCCATGTCTCCTTGTCGCTGCCGCGCTTTTCCATCCTGCCGCAATATCTGGAACGATCAGACCTGATTGCCGCCGTTCCCCTGCGCTTTGCCTCGCTGCCCTGGGTTGAAGCCTGCTGCGGCTGGCGCGAACTGCCCGTCGAGGTGCCGCCCTTCACGGTGAAGCTCGTCTGGCACCCCACCCGAGACCTCGACCCCGCCGGCCAATGGCTGCGCAAACGGGCAACCGAATGTTGCGTCCATGGGCATCCCTGACGCCTCTTCACCCCTCGCGAGAATATCAGCGGCAAGGATTGTAGGGGCGGGGCCATTTTATCATCACATTTACCCCTGATTTCATGGGCGAGCTTGAATTTCAACTTCCCGTTTCAGGATTGCCCCATGTTTCCTATCAAACGCTTCCTTCTTGTCGCCGCTCTTCTCGTTGCTGCGGGTGCTGCCCGGGGCGCAGAGGAGGCACCGAAGAATTTCATCTATACCGGTGCCGGCGAGCTTGAGGGGTTCAGACATCTGCTGTCCCGCTCCGATATTGGCGGGGCGCAGGTGGTCTATAACTGGAAGATGCTGGAAAAGGGCAAGGGAGACTATGATTTCTCGGCGATCGAGCAGGATCTGGCAATTGCCGAAAGCCTGCACAAGGCGTTGTTCATTCAGGTGCAGGATCGCTTTTTCAGCCCGGAGGCGCGCAACATTCCCGACTATATTCTTGAGGGTGCCGAATATGGCGGTGGCCTTGCCCCGCAATTCGACAATCCCGGCGAAAATCAGGGCATCGGCTCCGGCTGGGTAGCGCAGCAATGGAATCCGGCGGTGCGTGCCCGCTATCAGGCGCTGCTGAGCGCGCTTGCGGCCCGGTTCGACGGGCGCGTTTACGGGGTGAACCTGCCGGAAACGGCCATCGATCTCGACCCGAAGAATGAGCCGAAGGGCTATTCCTGCGATGCCTATTTTGCGGCGGAGATGGAGAATATCGGCTTTGCCCGCAAGGCCTTTTCCCGGTCTATGGTCGTGCAATATGTGAATTTCTGGCCCTGCGAATGGGAAAACGACCACGAATATATGAGCCGCATCTTCGATTTCGCGGCCAAAAACAGGATCGGCCTCGGCGGCCCGGATATCGTGCCCTATCGCAAGGGGCAGATGAAGAATTCCTATCCGTTCTTCCACCAATACAAGGGCAAGCTTGCCTATGTGGGCATGGCGGTGCAAGAACCGACGCTGACCTACAAGAACCCGAAGACCGGCAAGCGCTTCACCAAGGCAGAATTCACCGCCTTCGCAAAAGACTATCTGGGCGCCCACGTGATCTTCTGGAGCACCAGCAGCCCCTGGCTGAAGAAGTGAGGGTTCTGCCCCTCACACCACCGTCTCTCCGCCATCCACCACGAGGATCTGGCCGGTCATGTAGGACGAGCGGTCCGAGACGAGGAACAGGATGGGTTCGGCGATTTCGCTGACATCCGCCCAGCGGCCCAGCGGCACCTTTTCGGCAATATAGGCTTCGATGGCGCTGCGACCGCCCATCTGGGTGATGAACGGCCCGTTGAAGGGCGTATCCACCCAGCCGGGGCAGAGCGCATTGACCCGGATCCCGAAGCGGGCATAGTCGCCCGCCATCTGCCGCGTCATGGCAATCACCGCGTGCTTGGTGGTCGTATAGGCGATCATCTCGCGGTCATAGAGAATGCCTGATGAAGAGGATGTGTTGAGGATCACGCCTTTCTTTTGCTGCTTCATGATCGGCATCACGAGGCGGGAGGCGAGGAAATGGGCCCGCACATTCAGCGACCAGGAGCGGTCAAAGCCTGCAATCTCGACCTGTTCGAGATCACCGGCCACCTGCGCGCCGGCATGATTGTGGAGAATGTCGATCCGGCCATGACGGGCGGCAATGTCTGAAATCGCCTCGGCCAAACGGGTCTCGTCGGTTACGTCGATGCCTTTGGCTTCCGCCCGGCCGCCTGCGGCGCGAATGCGCTCCACCGTTTCCTCCGCCCGCTCGGCTGCCAGATCGACCACCACCACATGGGCCCCCTCGCGGGCGAGAATTTCGGCTCCGGCCCGGCCGATGCCGGACCCGGCACCCGTCACGATGGCCACTCTGTCTTGAAGGATTGCCGTCATGTCAGACCTGTTCATGTCGTTGCTGTGTTCCGGCCGTCGCGCATCAGCAGCCGCGCCGACAGGATGAGGATGAGGGAGGCCACCAGCACCATGGAGGCGATGGCATTGATTTCAGGCGTCACGCCGCGCCGGATCGAGGCGAAGACATAGATGGGCAGGGTGGTTTTCGACCCCGCGACAAAGAAGGCGATGATGAAATCATCAAAGGAAAAGGTGAAGGCCAGCAGAAAGCCCGCCAGCACCGAAGGCAGGATCTGCGGCAGCACGATCTGCCAGAAGGTGGTCATCGGCGTGGCATAGAGATCGCTGGAGGCCTCGACGATATCGCGGCCAAGGCTGGCGATGCGGGCCTTCACGATCATGGTCACCAGCGCCATGGTGAACATGCCATGGGCGGCAATGATGGAGCCGAAGCCGAGCGCGAGCTTCGGCGGCGCGTCACCCGGCCAGATGGCGGCCAGCGCGCCATTGGCAATGCCGAAGACCTGCACCAGCGCAACCAGGGTGGCGATGCCGATCACCACGCCCGGAACGACGATGGCCGCCGCAAAGAGCGCATCGAAAATCGCCCGCATCCGCGGCCCCACCCGCTCCAGCCCGAGGGCGGCCATAGTGCCGAAAAGGGTGGCGAGCGTGGCGCTGACGAGGCCCACCACAAGGCTGTTCTGCAGCGCATCCATCAGAAAGGCATTGGACAGCGCCTTTCCGTACCATTCCGTTGAAAAGCCGGTGAATTCCGAGGCGTTGCGGCCCGCATTGAAGGAAAACAGCACGATCAGCGCAATCGGCGTGTAGAGAAAGACATAAACGGAGGTTACGAGCGCGCGCATCAGACGAGATCCACCTGTCTTGTTCCGGCAAAGCGCCAGGCGATCCGCATGGCGATGGTCAGCACGATGACCACGACAACCACCAGCGTGACGGCGATGGCCGAACCGAAAGGCCAGTTGCGGGATTGCAGGAAGAGATCAACCAGCGCATTGCCGATGAAGAACACCTTGCCGCCGCCAAGCAGCTGCGGGATCAGATATTCCCCGAGCAGCAGGATGGTGACGAGCGCCAGCCCCGTCATCACGCCAGGCAGCGAAAGCGGCAGGGTGATGCCGAAGAAGGTGGAAACGGGCTTTGCGCCGAGATCGGCGGAGGCTTCGAGCAGCCGCCGGTCGAGCTTTTCCAGACTGACATAGATCGGCATGATCATCAGCGGCAGATAGCCGTAGACGATGCCGAGCAGCACCGCCATCGGCGTGTTGATCAGCCGCACATTCTCGATGCCGATCAGCTCAAGCAGATGCGGAATGCCGCGCGCGCCAAGCAGATACATCCAGGCATAGGTGCGCACCAGCAGACTGGTCCAGAAGGGCACGACCACCAGCGAAACGAGCAGCAGCCGGTGGCGCGGCGCGGCCTTTACCGCCAGATAATAGGCAACCGGATAGGCAATCAGCAGACAGGCAAGCGCGCCGACGGGCGCAAGCATCAGCGTATTTGCAAAGGCTGCGGCGCGCGAGCCGAGATTGGCAAACTGTTCGAAGGTGAAGGCTGCCTGATAGCCGCCTTCCGGTGCCCGCCTGCCGAAGGAAAACACCACCATGGCAATGAAGGGCAGCACGAGGAAAAGGCCAAGCCACAGGCCGGCCGGCCCGACAAGCGCGAGCGTGACCAGCTTTTTCCGCGTTGCTTGGGTGAGCGCCATAAGGCACGTCCTCGTTTCGGTTCATGGTGAAGGGAAGGGGGTGTGCTGCCCGGCGGTGCTTTCGGCGCGCCGGGCAGATCTGCGGTTTGCGGGGGGAAGCCTCAGGCCGACTTGAAGCGCGCCATCAGCTCGGCGCGGCCCGGATCGGTCAGCGTCACGGCCGCACCGAATTCCAGCGGCGTCAGCGCGGCTTCATCGGGATAGACGATCTTGTTGCCGGTCACTTCGGCCGGAAGCAGGGCAATCACCCGGCTGTCGGTGGTCGGTGCGCCATTGGCAATATGCTCCTTCACGGCATTGGCCGGATCCATCAGATAGTTCAGCAGCGCATAGCCGGCCGCCTTGTTCGGCGCATCCTTGGGGATCGCGTAATAGTCGGTCCAGATCTCGCCGCCGTCCTTGCCGAGGATATAGGCAATTTCCGGCATGTCGCGGTTCAGCTGCGCGCCGTCATTGGTCCAGCACATGGTCATCCAGGCGTCAGTGGAGCGCATGGAGGGCTGGTAATCCGAATTGATGGCAAAGAGATGCGGCTTCACCTGGATCAGCAGTTCCTCAGCCTTGGCCAGCTCATCCGCCTTGATGGAGTTGAAATCATAGCCGAGCGCGACAAGCGCGCTGCCGATGGTGGTCAGCTGGTAATCATGCACCATGGCGCGGCCATCGGCCTCGGTCTGGGCGATTTCGAAGAAATCCTTCCAGCTGGTCATCGGCGTCTTGATCTTCGACGTGTTGACGGAGAAGCCGGTCGTGCCCCAGTTCTTCGGCAGGGCATAGGTCTTGCCGTCGATCTTGCCCTGATCGGTAAAGCGCGGGTTCTCGCTTTCCTGGCTGAAATTCGGGATCATCGAAAGGTCGAGTTCCTCGATCAGGCCCAGCTTCTGATAGGTGGAAATCGTGTAATTGGTGGGCACGAACAGCGACCAGCCGGAGGCCCCGGCCTGAATTTTCGCAAGCATTTCCTCATTGGAGCCGAAGACATTGACTTCCACGGCCACGCCAGTGGCGGCCTGGAAATTCTCGAAGGTCTTGGGATCGTGATAGTTCGGCCAGGTGGCAATCGACATCTGCGTGCCGAGATCACCCGCCGCATAGGCCGCCGCATTCTGCGCGCCGGGGAAGCGGGCGAGGACCGCGGTGGCAAGGCCGAGGCCGGTAACGCCGAGGAAGTGGCGGCGCGACACCGACCCCTTCTTCAGGCGCATGAATTCATCCGTCAGCTGGCTGGCGGTGATGGGGGCATTCTCCAGATGCTTCTTGCTCATGATGCTGTTCCCTTGATTGTGGTTTATGCGTCTTCACTGGCATGGAATGCATGAATTGCGGCGGGGCCGAAGGTGAGGCTGACGGCATCACCGGGGGCGGCAAGGCCGGTTTCGCCGCTGCTTCTGTCCGAGGTCACGAGGAAATCGCCGAAGCCTTCCACCTGCACGGCATATTCCACGCCGGAGCCGAGGAAGATGCGGTGGGTGACGATGCCGGAAAGCGGGTGTTCGCCATCAGCCTTTTCCAGCCGGATCGCCTCCGGCCGCAGCGCAAGCTCTATCCTGCCCGGCGCAAGATCGCGGGCGGTGCCGAGCGAAAGGGCGCGGCCATCGGCCAGCCGCGCGGTCAGCCGGTCGGCATCCAGCACGGCGGAGAAGCGGTTGATCTTGCCCACGAAATCGGCCACGAACAGATCCGCCGGCCGGTCATAGACCGCCTGCGGCGAGCCGATCTGGCGAATGCGCCCGGCGCTCATCACACAGACCTGATCCGCCATGGACAGGGCCTCTTCCTGATCATGGGTGACCAGCACGAAGGTGATGCCCAGTTCCCGCTGCAGCGTCTGCAGCTCGATCTGCATGGCAGAACGCAGCTTCTTGTCGAGGGCTGCCAGCGGCTCATCGAGCAGAAGCACGGCGGGGCGGTTGACGATGGCGCGGGCCAGCGCCACGCGCTGCTGCTGCCCGCCAGACATTTCATGGGTGCGGCGTTTGGCAAAGCCATCAAGGCGCACCATCGAAAGCGCCTCGGCCACCCGGCGCGTGATTTCCGTCTCGCTGATCCGCGGGCGCATCTGCCTGAGACCATAGGCCACATTCTGCTCGACGTTGAAATGAGGGAAGAGCGCATAGTGCTGGAACACCATGTTGACCGGGCGGCGATAGGCCGGCACGCCGTTCATCTCCCGTCCGTCGATCAGGATCTTGCCCTCGCTCGGCTGTTCGAAGCCGCCGATCATGCGCAGGCAGGTGGTTTTTCCGCAGCCGGACGGGCCGAGCAGCGCAAGGAACGAGCCCTTCGGAATTGCCAGATTGATGTCCCGGACGGCAGTCACCGCGCCATAGGCCTTGGTGACCGAACGGAACTCGATGTCGTTCGGAAGTGCGGATGCCACAACTGTTCCCTACGGTTTGTCGTTTCGCGGCTTTTCGCCGTCTGCCACCGTTATTGGGGCTGAGAGTAGCGGCTGGCTTCAGAAACAGTATATACCCCGAAAGAGGTATTTCAGCTGAAAAGCCGCTGTGGAAGATATATATCTATCTGATCCGAAGGGCCGGAAATCGCGCCGTCAGGCAGGGTACAGGATAGGGGAGGCGTTGCGAAGCGCATGAGCGTCGATTTCGAGGCCCTGTTCCGGGCCACGGTGCCGCTGGTGGGGCGGACCGAGGGCAGCGACCGCGAAACGGGCGAGCTTTTCCGCCACCTGCTTTCGGCGCTGGTGCGCTTCGATCATCTGGTGATCTTCGCCTATCGCGGCTCCGATGTGCCGATCGATCTCTACAGCACCTTCGATCCTGACGAGAAGGTCATCTATGTCAGCCTCTATCAGGCCGGGCCCTATCTGCTCGATCCCTTCTATCACACGGCGCGGGCGGGCCGCACCGGGCTTTTCCGCATGCGGGAGCTTGCGCCGGACCGGTTCTTTTCCAGCGAATATTACCGCAGCTATTACATGCAGACCCGTCTTGCCGAGGAAGTGGGCTTCTTCATCGATATCGGCGATGGCGTGACCGTGGTTCTCTCGCTGATGCGCCGGGAAAAGACCGGCGCCTTTCCGGCGGCGGAAATGGCACTGCTGAAAAAGGCCGATCCGCTGGTGGCGGCGATGGCGCGCCAGTTCTGGCGCGGCCTTTCCCAGCGCTTTGAAGGCTCCGGTGAGGCCGAGGGGAGGGCAAGCGGCGTGGAGCTTGCGCCCTCAGGCCGGATGGAGGCGATCTGGCGGGATCTCAACCTCACCGCCCGCGAAACCGCCATCATCGATCTGGTGCTGCAGGGCCATTCCTCCGAATCCATCGGCCTCAGGCTCAGCATTTCCACCGGCACGGTGAAGGTGCACCGCAGGAACGTCTACCGAAAACTCGGCATTTCCTCCCAGACCCAGCTTCTCTCCCTCTACCTGAAAACATTTCAGTGAGGGGAGGGGGCCGATAATCAAGGCCAGGGCTTGATCCTGTGCCTAGAAATCCGGCCCCTTGTAATTCAGCACATCGCCCGCGTTGGTGATGCTGGACAGGTATTTGCCATCCACCTTGTGCGGCACCACGAATTTGGCAATCGCATTGAATTCGCCATGGGTTTCGAGAACCCACACCGCGCCTTCGATGCCGTCTTTCGCATCCCTGAAACCGTTGGTGCCGAGCATTTCGATGGCTTTCTCGACGGGAAAGCCCGCGCCCTTCGAAAGCAGCGGCACCGTCTGGACCCCGAGTTTTTCGCAGCGATGCCGGAATTCCTCGTAGGGAATCCGCTTCTTGCCACGGAAAATCGTGAAGACCGGGAACAGATCTTCCGGATTGTGGATGTCATAGAGCGTGCCCATCGCCGTATGAAGCCATTCGCCGACCACGCGTTCGTCTTCATTCAGCAGTGCATCGAAAAGCTTCGCGCGCTGCATTGTCCAGCGCTCGAAGGCGTGGTGCAGCTCATAGGGCGAGGCATCGGCCCTATAGCCTGCCCGCTGCAAGGCGATCAATGTGCCGTTCTTTTTCGCGACCGCAGTGCAGGAGCCATCGAGCTTTTCCGTCACGATGACTTCGTCACCCTTGCGACTGACATCACCCGTGAGCAGGGCGGCCTGCGCTTCCGTCATCCCCCAGTCGCCCGGGCCCATCCGGCTGCCCGGCAGATGCGGCGTGCTGCCATAGGCCTTCACTCCCAAAGGCTTCGGAGCCTTCACCTGCTCCGCTTCACCGGGTTGCGCGTCTCCAGCCTGCATTTGAATACTCCAAATCACTATTTTAACAATCAGGGAGGCGACGGTAACGGAAGCATGAAAACGAAATCAATCTCGCGAATGGAATGTGATTCATGAATAATAAAGATGGGTCTTCATCGGCAATGGCCGATTTTTGAACGCTATAGCCATCACTATCGATACTTGTTCCCTATCGATAGCTATGGGGCACAACATCCGCTGCCGCCTCTGGCGGACGGAAACAGGTTCTTTCCGTCCGCTTGCTGGATATTGTCCATTCCCTTCCGTTGCTTGATCTCAAGCCAGCCATTGCACCAAGGTGATCAGCGCGGGGATGCCGAAGAGGATGTTGAAGGGAAAGGTGACGGCGAGCGACATGGTGAGCGGCAGGCCGACATTGACCTCTGGCAGTGCCAGCCTTATCGCAGCCGGGGCGGCGATGTAGCTGGCGCTGCCGGCGAGAATGCCGAGCGCTGCCGCCGAGCCGGGTGCAAGGCCGACGAGAAAGCCGAGCGAGACGCCGAGGAGTCCATTGATCGGCGCGATGACCAGCGCACTCGCCACCAGAGCCGGGGTGAGGCTGCGGGCAGCCAGCAGCTGGCGGCTGGCGGTGAGCCCCATATCCAGCAGAAACAGGCACAGCATGCCCTTGAACCCGCCTTCAAACAGTGGCGCAACCGGGGCAAACCCTTCCTTTCCCACCATGAGGCCGATGCCGAAACTGCCCATCAGCAGCACGACAGAGCCATTGGTGAAGGCTTCCAGCGGGCTATGGCCGCCCTTTGCCTGTGTTGCTGCCTTTGCCTCAGCCTGTTGCGGGGCCTGTTGCGGAGCCTGATGCCTGCCCGCGCGTGCAAGCCATAGGCCCACCAGAATGGCCGGTGCCTCCATCAGCGCCATCACCGCCACCATATAGCCATCCGCTGCCAGGCCGACCGCCTTCAGCATCTCGATGCCCGTGACGAAGGTGACGACCGAGACCGAGCCATAATGGGCGGCTATAGCGCCCGCTTCCATCCGCTTCAGCCGGCCAAGCCAGCGGAACAGGAAGAAGGCGGGAAAGGGCAGAAGCAGGCTGAGCAGAAGGCCGGCGAGGCCCGCGGCCACCAGCTCGCCGCTGAAGCCGGATTGCGCCAGCTCCACGCCGCCCTTCAAGCCGATCGCGGCCATCAGATAGAGCGCCACCGCCTTGCTGATCGTTTCGGGAATTGCGAGATCGCTGCGGATCAATGCGGCGAAACTGCCGAGCGCGAAGAAGAGGATCATCGGAGAAAGAAGCGCATCCATGGGTCACCTGCCGTTTGAAAGTCTGCGCGGTGTAACCGGGTTTTATCGTTCTGAAAAATTCATTGTTTGGAACAAAACGTTCTCTATAATGGATGAATGAGTCCGTTGAACTACAATCATCTGCGCTATTTCCGGGAGGTGACCCGCGAGGGAAATCTCACCCGTGCGGCCGAAAGGCTGGCCGTTTCGCAATCGGCGCTTTCCACCCAGATCCGCCTGCTCGAAGAGCGGCTTGGCCATCCGCTGTTCATTCGCTCCGGCAGGCAGCTGGTGCTGACGGAGGCGGGCCGCATTGCCTATGATCACGCCAACGCGATCTTTGCGGTGGGGGATGATCTCGTGGCGACGCTGAAGCTGCAAGCCGGCCAGAGACGCCTGTTGCGGGTGGGGGCGCTGGCCACGCTTTCACGCAATTTCCAGATCGAATTCCTGCGGCCCTGTCTGGGGCGGGCCGATCTCGAAATCGTGCTCACCTCGGGCAGCCTGCCGGAGCTTGAGGGCCAGCTGCGGCGCCTCGATCTCGATGTGGTCTTGTGCAACGAGCCGCCGCCAGCGGTGGAAGGCCTGCTTGCGCACCGGCTTTCCGAACAGAGGATCAGCCTGTTTGCCGCGCCCTCGCTTAATGCCACTGCCCGCATGGTGAAGGAGGCCATCGACGGCATGCCGCTCATCCTGCCCACCCGCACAAGCAGCATTCGCCATGCATTCGATGCGCTGTGCAGAAGGCTGAACGTGACGCCGGTGATTGTGGCTGAGGTGGATGACATGGCGATGCTGCGCCTGATGGCGCGCGAAGCCATCGGCCTCGCCCCGCTGCCGCCCATCGTGGTGCGCGACGAATTGCAGGCCAATGCCCTTCGCGAAATCGTCTCCCTCGACGGCATCACCGAAAGCTTCTACGCCCTGACAATCAACCGCCAATTCCCCATCCCCGCCGTGGACGAGTTGATCGCGGCGTTTCCGGGCGATCCAGACCCTCCTGTCTCGCGTGAGGCCGATGCGTCTTGAAAGCACCGATTGCCCTGATGCTGAAGTAGCTGCTTGCTGGTTTGACATGAACCGCCCCAGGTTTCTGGATCAGCGGAGGCTGGAGGCAGCCCAACAGCGAGAGCTATACCGGCAGCGCTAACTACCTCACTCTTTAGAACTGGTTACGATACACCTCAAACGCATTCGCGTGTGATAAGGCTGACCGCACGTGGTCAACGTTCAATTTTGGAAGAAGTGTTGAAAACTCCTTTCGGGTCAGCATGGTAACGAGCTGTCGGCTAAATGCTGGTTCGCTCGGATGGAATGTGTCGATAAACTCCTCCGGTCGACCGTTGAAGGAACTTAGTTCTGTGAAGTCAAAAGTCACCACGCCAAGTGAATCGAGCCACGAGCGAAACGCCTTGGACCGGAACGTGCGCCACAGTTGGTGCTTTGATGACGCTTCCATCGCTGACACGACTGATGGGTCAAAAGCGGTTGTCACACCCACTAATGAGATGCCTTTGGCTTTAGCTTTCTTAACAAACCTTTGAAAGGCATCGATCTGCGCGCCATCGGCAGCAGACGCGAATAAGAACGGAGCTGTACCGTCCTCAATCCTTTGCTTCGCCACAGACACCGAGACCAGACCCTGACTGCTTCCTCGATAGAGTGTGCCGTACTGATAGGAACCGTCCTTGCGAAACCCGTTGCCTGATTGGCTCGCTTGCAAGCCAATCGCGATTGAGCCGTAGACCGGTTCGCGCAGGTTTGGAATCAGCCGTGCTGTGCCGTCCAGATAGCCACCTACCAGCCCTCGAAGTATGTAGGCCGCTTCATCTGGGAAGCTTATGTCCTCTTTCAGAACATTATCCGACTGAGGAGACCAAGCGTCAGTGAACATGAAGAAATCTATCGAAAAAATGATTACGCGCGGATTGTAGGTCAAGCGGTCCAAAAACTCAGTCAGGTCGGCATTACGCGCTGAGATGTTTCCCGCGTTGTAAAAGCTGTAAGGCTCGAAATGCTTGCTTCGCCATTGATTCGTTCTGGAACTGCCGAGGACGAGAACGTCAGGCTTTAGTTCGTTTGCAGCGGCGACTTTGAGCGCGAAGTTATGATCTGAGTACTTTTGCAGAAAGATCACGGGGTAACCCTTCGAATGGGCCCATGCGACGATCCTCGCCGGAACAAATTCACCGGTCAGAAAAAGAACAAATCCGATAAATGGAAGAGCAAGGAACGGTATTAGGAACCTGCCCAGGCGCTTCCGAAAATCAGCTCCTGTCAGGCCGCATCTTTCATCCCGATCAAAATTTGAAGTAGATGAACTGTTGAGCATAAGAGCTACCTTGTGAGAGATGTATAATGCTCGCGGAGCAAACAAGGGCTATGGCGGCATAGTATAGCGACCATCTAAGTCGTGCCCCAATCCGATAGATCGAGACATTCTGGTAGGCGAGCCAGTCGCAGACCATCAGTGCAGCTATCAGTGCGCCCGGGCCTGCAAGCGAAATTGTCCTTGGCCCGTCAAAGCTTACAATTTTTCCGTATATGGCTATCGCGTCAGGCATGCTGGCAGCACGGAAAAGAACTAGCGTCGCGCAAACTACCGTGAACGTAATTGCTATTCGTATGACTTTCACGGCTACAACAGGCACGCGGGCCTTCGTCCAGATCTCATTTCGATAGCGGAGAGTGAAGGTCGATACGACGACCAGAGTGCCGTGTATCAACCCGAATACGACGAACTGCAGGGCTCCGCCATGCCATAACCCTACAAGGACAAACGAGGCGATTAGGGCCACACCGATTCCCCATTTTCCTGACTTGCGCAGCCGAAAATGAAGTGGAGTGAACGCATAGTCGCGAAACCAGTTCGAAAGGCTAATGTGCCATCTCCGCCAGAAGTCAGCAACGGTTTCGCTGAAGTATGGCTGGCGGAAGTTCGGAAGCAGCTCAATGCCGAGCAATCGAGCGCTGCCAATCGCGATCAGCGAATATCCCGCAAAGTCGGCATATACCTGGAACGCGAAATAGAAGGTCGCTAGGAATACGTCTGCCGAGCTATGGGATCCGTAGTCTGCGTAAACGCTGTCAACGATCGGCGCGAGGCTGTCAGCTACCACCACTTTGTACACGTAGCCAATTAGAATGAACTGCAGAGCACTTACAGCTCGCTTTGCATCGAAGACGCCGATGTTGCTGAGTTGGGGAATTAAATGCCCCGCTCGTTCGATAGGACCAACAGAAAAATTGGGGAAGAAGAGAACGAAATTGGCGTAGGTCAGAATGTTGCGCTCAGCCTCGATCTTCTCAACGTAGACGTCAATAAGATAGCCGACCGTGGCAAAGGTGTAGAACGAAATTCCGATCGGCAAAATCAGTCGGGAGCTAATCCCGATCCCAGAGAGGCCCCCGACGACAGGGAGGTACTTGTAGAAAAGGAGAGGCGCGAACAGCGCAAAAAGCAACCCCACGAAAGATGCATCGCGCGCGGGTGCATCCTGCATACGCTGCAGGGCGAGCGCTCCCACATAGCCGCAGGCTGCCACTATCAGCGGAATATACCAGTGGGGGCCAAGCAGAAGAAGGAACGCGAAATTGAACGCAAGTAGGAGAACTGCGCGTTTTGACGGCGCAGAGACTACAAGGCAGTAAGCAATCGCCGCCAAGAAAATAAGGTAACGTGGATCACTTAGTGCCATGCGGAAAGTCTCAATTCAGTACGCTTAAGCCCGCCGAAGCACGAATACGCAGGAAATGGTCATTTTTTTACGAAGAGACATCTCAAGAGACTGATTTGTAGCAGGCAGGTAGCAACTTCTTTCCACAGTGTAGCCAGCGTCTTCGACAAATTTCTTCAACTCGTCGGGGCTGTCTGCATTGAAAAGATGGTCTGGCGCTGGGCTATTGATGGGCATGTTGAGAAAAAGGCGACCATTCTCAGTCAGAAGCGGACGGATCACACGCAATGCATCCTGCGGGTTTTCCATATGCTCTAGGACTTCGCTGAAGACGACGCTGTCAAAGCGGGCCGTCGGAGCCTTAAAGAAGTCCTGAAGTTCTAGATTCGGAAGGGCTTCGATCCCGAGTGTCAGGAGGGCTTCCCGCGTCAACGCTATAGAGGCTTCCGAAATATCCCATCCTGTGACGCTGCTAGCTCGTGGATCGCCAGCGGCGAAGTAAAGGAAAAGGCCGTGGCCGGGGCCGATCTCCAAATGTGTATAGCGTTCTGGGTTCTGAGCCAGAAACTCGCTCCGGTAGTATTGCATGACGCCGGTGTGATTGGACCACCATAACTGCGTCATCAGCAACCCGTTCATGTAGCGGGTCATATACTCTTTGTTGCTGTAGACCTGCTCGTACGCGTCCTTGAAGGTGCTGAGCCGGTAGTGACCGTTGCGGCGAAAAAACAACTCCTCGCTAAGTTGCTCAGCACACAGCCATGCGTAGTCTTCGGCGAAGATGGGAAGCCTGTTACCGGTCAGCTTTACGATGTGGCTTGCCAGTTCATCGAGTGCCTGGAATTCGGCTTCATTCAGATCGCGAAGTCTCCGATCGAGGAACTTTTTGTGGTCCGGAAAGGCGTCGATTTGAGCCGCCACGACTGTTCGGAGATCGCTGAACTTTTCGCTAATCACGGCCAATTTGCCCTTCTTGAAGTGGTTAAGTGCGGCGTGTATATACGATCAATCGCTGTGCCGCAACGCAGCCAGACACCTTAGAAAGGCGCCGATATCAATGGCCGACAAGTTGATTGAATTATTTGCTGACGAACTGGGGGTAGACCCTTCGGAGCTTTCAGATGAAAGCAACCCCGAGAGCGTCGAACGGTGGGATAGTCTTGCCGCAATGCGGTTGGTTGCTGCGATCGAAAGCGAATTCAACGTTACCCTTTCTGGCAAGGAAGTCATGAAGATGCGTACAATCGGCATCGCCCGTGAAGTACTGCTCGGGAAGGGCGTCGCGCTTGACTGACAACGGCGCCCACTCGGACAAGGATAGAATCCGACGTCTTTCGCGATCATGGCGCAACCATGCCGCATCGACTACAAATGACGGCCCAATTGACGTTACCATCGGCCTTTCCTGCAGCTTCACCGATCAAGGCGTTGTCGAATTGGTCGGTGGCCTGTTGTTGGACTCAGGTTATGCCAAACCGACAGTGGTCGCCTCGGACTACAATCAGATCATTAGCGCCTGTTTGAACCACGTAGGTACTTTTGGTCCGAATGCTCCTGACCTGATTGCCGTCGCATTCAGGCTTGAGGACCTTGCTCCATCGGATGACGCACGAGTTGTGGCAGAGGCCGCAGAAGCGACGCTCGCGGCCATCCGACATCTTCGAGCAAATTATCAAGGCACTATCGTGCTCGGCATGCCTCCTCGGCCACGTTCATCAAATGAGGGATTGTCTGCATTCTCTCGATCTTCTCCGCTGACTGCATATTGGTATAGTGTCTGCGCTAAGATATGCGAACTTGCGCAGTCCCATGCCCGAATTTATACGATAGATATCGAGGAGCTAATCGGACGGTTGGGGGAGGCTGATAGCCTGAGCCCGCGAGATGATATGCTTTACCGGCAGCCATACAGTCCAAAGCTTCAGTTGAAGCTTGCCGAACGGATTGTGCGCTTTCAGACGATACAAACCCGTGAGCCGAAAAAATGCATCGTGTTGGATTGTGACAACACTTTATGGGGAGGCATCATTGGTGAAGACGGTGTCTCTGGCGTTGCCCTATCTGACGATTTTCCTGGCAGGCCATTTCGAGAATTCCAGCGGCAGCTAAAGGCATTGCGAGAAACCGGCGTCATGCTCGCAGTCTGTAGCAAGAACAATCCATGTGAAGTGGATGAGATGTTCGAGAGCCACAGTGCCATGGTACTGACGAAATCTGATATTTCAGCGTGGCAAGTTAACTGGGAACCCAAATCCTCCAATCTTAAAAAAATCGCCGAGACACTGAACATCGGATTGGATTCTCTGGTCTTTATCGATGATAGCCCGTTCGAAATTGATGAGGTTGCAACAAATGCAGCAGGCGTGACTTGCCTGCTCCTGCCAGATGATACGGTTTCGATTTTGACCCTGCTCAAGGGCAACTACCAGCTGTTCGATAGGCTCGAAATTACTGCTGAAGACGCCCAACGCGTGGCGATGATGCAGCATGAAGTCTCGCGCATGGAATTGGCCCAAACGTTGGCGCCCGAGGATTATCTTGCGAGTCTCGACCTTCGCATCAAGATCATGCCGGTGGGTGAAGGCGAGATTTCTAGGGTCGTCCAGCTGGTAAACAAGACAAACCAATTCAACGTCACAACCAAACGGTACACAACGCAGGAAATTTCCGACTTTGTAAAGGATCCCAAGTCCGACGTTTACTGCGTAAGTGTCGAGGACCGTTTTGGAGAATATGGTATCGTTGGTGTAGCGATCCTTTTGCACTCCGGTCAGGTCTCATACTTCGACACGCTGCTCCTGTCCTGTCGGGTGCTTGCCCGCGGCGTTGAAAGCGCGATCATCGGTTTCGGCATTGAGCAATCCCGACGAAGGGGATCTAGTGCCATTGTCGGTGAGGTTATTGAAACCCGTAAGAACGGAATGGTTGCCGATCTGTTCGAGAGGCACGGCTTCGAGCTGACAGCGAGCCAAGAGGGGAAGACCACTTTTACCCGCGCAACTCACCCCCTTGACGTACCGGTGTACCTTCACGTTTCGGTAGTTGGGAGCAATGATTTTGTCGATGCCTGACCATCAGGGCAGCGTCGTGGATTGGGATTTCGATCCACGTAAAATGTTCCACCTTGGGTATGTCGTACCCAACATGGATCGATCTATGAAGGCATGGACCAAATTAGGCGCGCAGGTAGTTGTCCCGCCAACGGTTGATCCTATACAAAAAGTCGCATGTTCTCTCCTGATTTTTAAGGGCTCGACTCCTATCGAACTGGTGGCGCCTGTTGATAGGAATGACAACCCTGTGAAAAACCGCCTAGCGCAAGGCGGCGGACTTGATCACATCTGTCTGTTCAGTGACGATGTGGCGAGCGACCTCGCTACGTTCGTTGCCGATGGCGCCAGTATCGCTGTCGCCCCTTGTTACGGGGTCGCCTTTGATCGAGAAATTGCTTTCGCAGTGACGCGCGTGGGGCTGGTTGTGGAATTTATGAGCAAGTTAAGGGTAGGTCTGAGCGAGCACGACCCCCTTGCTGCGGCAGTTCACCTTTGGTGAACTGCTAGACTTGATTGTCACCTCTTCCCCGGGCGAAGGGCGTCGAGGAGGCCCAGCTTGGTGGATTGCTGACCATATTAACGAGTGGTCGAGCGTGGGACTTTACAAGTGGCTGTTAAGGGCTTGATATCCTAGCGACGAATTTCAAGAGTTTCACGGTTTTGCTGTTGAGTGTTGATTTCCACTGAGTAGTGACCCGGCGTTAGCGGATATTTCCATCGAGAATTGAACTGATGGGGTGGATGCCCCCGCAAAATAACCGGGCTTAAAAGTAGAATTTTCTCACCATGAATTTGGAGAAGATTCCGATGAAGATATCACGATTCAGTGACGCGCACATCATGGCGATCCTGAAGCAGGCGAAGCACGGCATTCCTGTTGCGCAGTTGTGCCGGTAGCACGGCATGAGCGATGCCAGTTTCTACAAGTGGCGGGCGCGGCTTGGCGGCATGGATGCCTCGATGGTGGCGCAGATGAAGAGCATGGAGGACGAGAACCGGCGGCAGAAGCAAGCGCTTGGAAAAAGCGCTGAGGCTATCTCAACGCAAGGAGATGGCCATGCAATGCGTTGAGAACCACACCATCAGCGTGGCGCTCGCCTGCCGGACATTCGGGGTAAGCGAGACCTGCTATCGTTATGGACGCAAGCTGGATAACGATAACAACGAGATTGCCGACTGGCTGCTGCGGCTGACGGCAGCCAGGAGGAAATGGGTTTCGGCCTTTGTTTTCTCTACCTGCGCAACATCAAGGGCTTTGGCTGGAACCACAAGCGGATTTACCGCATCTATCGCGAGCTGGAGCTGAATTTCAGGATCAAGCCGCGGAAGCGTCTGATGCGGGAGCGGCCAGAACCACTGGCGGTGCCAGAACAGCCCAACCGGGTCTGGTCGATGGACTTCATGGCCGATCAGTTGGCTGACGGCCGCTTGTTCCGGACCTTGAACGTCATCGATGACTTCAATCGGGAAGGGCTTGGGATCGATATCGATTTCTCACTGCCAGCCGAACGGATCGCCCGGTCGCTGAACCGAATCATCGAATGGTGCGGCAAGCCGGAGACAATTCGGGTGGACAATGGCCCGGAATATATCAGCGGCAACCTGCTGGCCTGGGCGGAAAGGCGTAACATCACCATCACCCACATCCAGCCGGGCAGGCCACAACAGAACGCTTACATCGAGCGCTACAACCGGACGATTCGACACGAATGGCTGGGACGTTTTACCTTCGACACCATCAAGGAGGCGTAGGAACACGCCACACGCTGGCTCTGGACATACAGCAACGCCCAATATGGCCATCGGCGGCATCACGCCAAGGCAGAAACTGAAAATGGCAGCTTAGATTCTACTGATCGACACCGTTAAATGGGGGGATTACCCACTTTCGTGGCGCCGCGGATAAAATCCGTCCGTTTGTATAACGTGTACTTGCGCCAATCCCCCAAATAGGGCAATTCTAGGGTTAATTAAAAAGCTATATTTCGGATATAATCCATGCTGAATTCAATCCGCAACCGATTTGAGTTTGCAGCCGCCGCTATGTTCTTGGCCGCCTGGTGCTTCATTTTTTGCCTAAGGGCTGTACCGATAGGTGGCATATGGGGCCCACTGGATCCCGTAACAAATTGGTTTCTGTTTGTCTGGCTCTCTGTTTTCTCTCTGAGCATTTTGGCTGGTGGTTGGATTGCGCGGAAAAGATGCGGTGATCTTCCTTTATCTTATGTTGATATGAACAAATCTGTAATCTTCCTTTCAGTCGTGAGTGTTATCGGCGCGTGTTTCATCATTTTCGAGTTCGCCGTTGTCCGGAACTATGGATTTAACCTCCCAGTCACGCAGGTACGCATTCTTGAAGTTAGCCGTGGCATGGCAGGGGCATCCGCCTCCTTGCTAAGCGGATCTGGACGACTAATGATGCCTGCCATCCTTCCAGCTTTTTTGATCGTTGGATTTGAATGGCGCAGATTATCGAAGTTTGCCTGGTTGACCTTTGGCTTGGCCATGATCGCCTTTCTCTATGAGCAAGGCAAGTTCGAGGGTGGGCGGTGGTTCTTGTTCGCTACATACTTCGCTTTGGCTTTTTTGCTTTTCGGCGATCTATTTAGGAAAAATGAACAAGGTGAAATTCTTATAAAGAATAAACTTATTACAATGATTGTAATTCTAGGTATATATGGATCAATTCTTTTCAGCTATTCTGCTTCAGTTTTCGAAAGAAGATATACTGATAGTGGGGAAGGTGAGAATAACGCGTATGAAAGATTTGCTATGGAGATAATTGGTAACGAATTTGGCTTGGAAGCTATCAAAAATAGTAAATACAGTTCAACTATCAAGTTTTTCTGGCTATACGCGACGCACGGTGTAAACGAACTAAATATCGTAATGTCGAAGCGTGACTTTTGTTATGGCGGTGGGGCCTTTCAGTTTCCACAGATTGCTCGAATTAGTGACAAGTTGTTTGGGACAGACTTCCGAATTGAATATAAATCATGTTTTCCTAATGTTGGCTTATACAACACCATGATAGGTGCAAGCTTCCTTGATTTTGGCATGTTCGGAGGCGCAATTTTTGGGATAGCGATTGGTGTGGGACTGGGTTTTTCGGCCAACTTATTCGGCCGACAGGTGGGACTAACATTTTCCGCTTTGGCGTTTCCTGCCATGATGACTGTGGCAGCTATGTCGCCGATTGTATCAATCGTCAATCATATGTGGCCGGTTCTTTGCTGGTCAGTCGTCGCTTTCGGTATAGCCAAACCTCCGGTTGCTTTGCGCCGGTGGTTTAGCTGGGCGTGAAGGCATTGTAACAACGATGATGACAAACATTCCGTGCTCCAGTATAGGAAGCTGCGATTGGAGCAAAGCGCGGGCTTGGATGCCATAAGTCGCCTTTTTGCTTGATGGAGAAGGCGGGGAATTCGCTTGATCCGGTGTCAAGTCCGGCTTCTTTAGAAGCGGCTGCCGTGTTGAGATCCATTTTACAACCTAGAGGCCGGAAACAGTGTGCGCGGAAACGTTCCAATATTTTATATGATAATGGCGCTTGGAAGCGGCATTTCTATCATCAAGATTGCCATACTTGCGCATATTTTGCCGAGTGCGCAATTTACGGAATATGCGAGTGTATTTGCACTCGTTGGTTTCGTGGCGGAGTTCACGAGTTTTGGCCTTACCCAGTCGACCGTCAAGCGTTTTCCCCGGATGGCCGCTTATGGCAGATTCCAGGAAATGGCCGACGATCTGCGACGGATAATGCTGCAGTTAGCCCTGCGCCACGGTCTGGCGATCATCTCAGCGGCGTCGCTGATCGGTTGGATCTACGGTACGACTGGCGCGTTGGCGGCAGTGGCCGCCTGTGTTTTCGCTTATGGCACCAATATCTTCGTCCTTACCGGGTCTATGTTTCGCGCTCTGGAAAAGCTGACGCAATTGGGCCTCTTCAACTTGCTCCGCACGCTGGTGGCATTGGTGGTCTGCGTTTCTGTGGCGTCACTGGTCGATTGGCGTATGGCGCTGCTGAGCGAAGCAATCGCAACCGTCCTGCTCGGATTGGCAATTACACTCTATTTCTATCAGCAGGCCAGTAAAGCGCCCAAGCCAGCGCCGGACGCCGTCAAGGAAGTCGTTTCCGGCAAGCACGATGGCATGTTGCTTTTCTTTTCCCAGATGGTGCTCATTCTATCGACCACCTTCGATCGCTCCATAATTACACAGTTTGATGACATTAACGTCGCCAAGACCTATGCCTTCCTTGGTATATGGTTGACTGCGGCGGCGACACTTATCGGCATCTTTGTGCAGAAATTCGGTCCAGATACCGTGCGCGCGCTTACCCTGGACCAGACACTGAAGCCGCTTTCCCGTACACGCAAGCAGGCCTCCCTGCTAGCGGCTATCCTGTTCGGCGGGACGCTTTGTTCTTTCGTGGGTCTTTATGTGCTGTTCCTGGACGCCTATTGGGTGAAATATGCCCTTAGCGGGCCAATCGTATTCATGGCGGCGCTTGCTGTGGCTGCCCAGGTTTCGCAACTGTTCGACTGGACCCTGATTGCGCTCGACGCAGAGAAGGCCCTTATGGCGGCCGCGTTCGTTAACCTCGCGGTCCTGTGCGGCGGCTTTGCAATTTGTCTCTGGACAAGAGGCGGTTACGAAGGATATGCAGCGGCTATCGTGGCGGGGCGTACCTGTCAGATTTTGTGGGCCGACCGCGCGATCGGCCGAGCGCAGGACAAGCGTCGGCAAAAGGACATGGAGCGCCTCAATTGAAGTTTGCTGCCAATCCGGTCGACACGATGACCTACGGCGAGATTCTCGACGCAGATTGGGCGCGACTTAAGGATTTTGCTGGAGAAGAGCCGACCAGACGGCGCATGCGATCCAGTTTCTCCGCACGCTTCGCCTGCGTGAGCTTGGTGCGGACGGCACAATGCCTGCATCGAAGTGGTTGGAGACGGATAGCGAAACTGGTTAGTCTTTGCAATTTCGTCATCTTCGGCATCGAAGTCCCTGCACAGCTGCCAATCGGTCCAGGGCTGATCATTCCTCATTCCCACGGTACCGTCATCGGTGCCGGCTATATCGGTCGCAACGTTACCATCTACCAGCAGGTGACTCTTGGCAGTAAACTGGCTGACTTTGCCTACAAACCGGAAGCCCGCCCTCATCTTTGCGATGGGGCGATCATTACGTCCGGTGCAAAGGTTCTTGGCGCGGTGCGGATCGGTGTCGGTGCCATCGTTGGCGCGAACGCTGTTGTGTTGAAGGATGTCCCCGATCATGCTGTCGCCGTTGGCGTCCCGGCAAAAATCATTGCCTCCAGCAAGGATATGAACCAAACCGAGGCGTAGTTATTGGCCCGTTGATTGTGTTGATTGGAGCTGCAACACGAGAGCCCTGAAGTATCAGAAGACTTCCACAATTCTGGGCAACTGGAATAGAATTGGTGCGGGACATATGAGAATTGTCATTCGAGCAGACGCATCATCGACAATTGGTTCGGGCCACGTGATGCGATGCCTCACCCTCGCACGAAAGCTGCGGTTGCGGGGTGCTACGGTTGTATTCTTGATGCGGACATTGAACGGCAACTTGATTGAGCGGGTCCGCGATGACGGGTTTCATGTCGCAGAAATTGATCCTTCCGAGAGCATCGCAACACTCTCGGAAGAGCAGGACGCCCAGCTGTGTTTGGAAGCGATACAGCAAGGATCCTCTCGCGAGGAGCGAGTCTCCTGGGTTATCGTAGATCACTATGAACTGGGAGAAGTTTGGGAAAGCCATGTTCGCTCCGTTACACAGCGACTTCTGGTCATCGATGACCTCGCCAACCGGGTACATGACGCGGATGTCCTTCTCGATCAGAACCTGGTAGCCGGGTACCTGGACCGATATGATGAACTCGTTCCGGATCACTGCGTGAAGCTGATCGGTCCGACCTATGCGTTGATCGCGTCCCGTTACGCGGAGCTGCGGTCCCAGGTTACACGCGTTACCAAGCCAAAGCGATCTCTTCTTGTTTACTTTGGGGGTGCTGACCAAGAAATGACGTCTATGACGGTTAACGCGCTTACGCAGCTTCCGTCGGATTTTGCCGCCCGTATCGTTCTCGACCGGTCTAATCCGCAGTGCCGGCAGGTCGCGGAGGTTTGCGCCAGAGATGGACGCTTTTCGCTCTCCGGCCAACTTCCTGATCTCGCCGAAGCCATGGCTGGCGCAGATCTGTTCATCGGCGCATCTGGGACCACAAGCTGGGAAAGAATGGCACTTGGCCTATCGGCCGCCGTCGTCACCATTGCTGAAAATCAGGAACCGCTTGCGCAGGAGTTGCAGAGACGGGGGTTCATTTCCTGGTTAGGGCGGAGCGATGTAGTATCCATTGACTCGCTGGTACATGACTTGCGTGCAGTTCTTGCCGCACATACAGATGCCAACGCGGCTAACCAAATGATGTCGCTTGTGGACGCACTGGGAACTGAACGGGTTGCCGACATCGTGATGTATCAGGGAAATGAGAGCCTGGAGTTGAGGCTCGCTCTGCCATCGGACAGCAACGTCATTTTACGTTGGGCAAATGATCCGGTTACCAGAAGCCATGCCTTCAACCCTCGTCCGATTGCTGCTCAGGAGCACGCGGCCTGGTATGCGCGTCGCCTGTCATCGACTGATGTGGTTTTTCTTCTCGCGCAATCACCGAACGGAATTCCTGTTGGGCAAGTCCGCTTCGAGCGACAGCCAGACCGGAGCTGGGAGATTTCTTATCTTGTCGCTCCACTGTTTCGGGGACGCGGCATCGCACGCCCGATGCTGGATATGGCTATTCGCAAGCTTTGTGATGTTCACGCAAGAGCGCGTGTATCGGGTTACGTAAAGCTTACAAACCCTGCCTCGATACGAGTATTCGAGGGGCTCGGTTTCAATATATCGGCTCAACAGGACAAGCCGGACGCAGTGCGATACGAACTCTCGCAGGACGGTTGACGCTTATCAGGGCAAGGTTAGCTGGGTAACTCATTCGTGATCTTTTTCTATCCATGGCCTTCAGAATACGTGTTCATTCTGCTGATCGTGGGAGATCTTGCATGTAAAGGCGGCTTGTGTCGGGATATCGCGAGTTCTCTTTCAATTCGAACAAAACTGTTGTTGCAGTGTCCAATAAACCAGGGGCAGGGACCGACGATAAAACCTTTGGTTTAGGAAGCATCTTGAACCGATCGCACAGCTTGAAGTTAGCAGCGAGTTTCGTGTAAGGACGGCGAGGGCTAAACGCCCGTGTTGGTGATTGGGCTCACTTTGTTCGTTGCCGCGCCAACACCGGTTAGACTGTTGTTCTACAATTGTTTGGAACCTTACTATTGAGTAGAGCGGCGCAGAGGGAAATGCAGGATGGGTACGGATTGATATGAAACGCATCCTGATCGGCAGAAACTCCGCTTTATGGCGCCAGTTGTCCTCATATCCGGAGCTGGTCGGAAAGTTTGACGAAGTCCTGTCGCATAAGGACGTTGCAGCCCACGCATTCACGCCGGATGACGAAATCTGGGTGCTCTCCTATTCTCGCGATGCGATGGAAAACAGTCAGATGATTGATTGCCTTGGTCAGATCAAAACCGGGCGCGTGGTCTATTTTTCTACAGCAACGACCAATGTGTGTCAGATAACACAGTGCTATCAATATCCGCGGGTAAAGGCGCAAGCTGCAGCCTATGTTGCGACCAAGCTGCCGAATTCCGTGATAGTACAGTTGGGGCTAGTTTACACTACGCCATCTGATTTGCCGTCTGGACGCACCGCAGCGGTTAGTCTTGAAGAACTTGTACAGTTTTTCCGAGACGGACCGGATCTGCATTCGGGCACCTTTCACCTTTTTTCGATGGTAGACAAGCCTCACCGATCATCGCTGGAGAAGGCGCTTCATCGGGCTTATGATACCCTTCAGCAACTGTGCGCAGGCTATCCTTGCCTGCTGCGCCCCTTGGACGTCGTCCTCCGGGCCGCTGGCTGGAAATGGTATGGCTACATCAACTTGAGTAATCGGTTATGGTCTTCGACGATATCATCATAGGATCAGGCCTCACAGGCTTGGCCGTTGCGATAGGTCTTCCGACGCGCCGTAAGACACTTGTTTTGGGCGGCCCGGTGGACGGGCGATTGGTCGAGTACCCACAGATTAAGGGTGTACCTTGTCAGTATCTCGGGCAAGGTGGCCTAGGCAATTTCTGGCATGGCGTAATTCCCACGCCTGCAGCCAACCCCGCAGGGCACATTGATCAGAGCGATTTTGTGACACTGTTTGCGGAGTTTTACCCCAAAGCCGCAAGATATCAGGACTTGGAAGCGCCTGCGCTATTTGTACCGCGACATCCAATTCGCCCGCTGCCTCATTGGGGAAGGCTTCTGAAGTCGCGCGACTTAACAATCGAACCTGCAATGGTATCAACCGTTGAATTAGAAGGCTCCGGCGCTGTCGTGGTTGCCGAGGGAAGGCGTTACCGTGCCCAGAGAGTATGGTGTTGTGGCGGCGCCCTTGGTTCCCCGCACATTCTTGCCCGAAGCTTCGGAGATGACCTCTTGACTGGCTTCGCTTCCGATCATGTTATCGTGTCGCTGGGCCTGATATCGCATGACTCAGGTGTTACACCTCAAGTGTACCATGGCCCTGAAGGCTACCTGATTAAGACGATTGAAACGGGGGATGTGGAAGCCCTGCTAACCGTCCGGCCAGCTCGTTTCGGTTTTGCAATACTTGACGGAGGAATAGAACGGAGGGCCCTTTTCGGGCTTCCCACGAAATCCATTCTTGGGCGTCTTGCAAAAGCACCAGATCCGGGCCTCATCTCCGAAGCACTATTCAACAAGTTCGGCCTATTTCCGAAGGCCGCTCAGTTTAATGTTTACGCGCAACTTCGTGTACGCGACGCCTACAAGATCGAACACGAGATCGCACCGATTTCGGTGCGTACCGACGTTATCCGCGAGGTGACTGACAGGACGCGCGAAGTTGCGTGTATGTTGCTTCCAGATCTGAAACCTTCCCGTCGCCCCGACCTTTACATTCCAGGAATTCATCTTCATCGCACTGTAGATCTCAGCATTGCACAATCGTATGGCATCGGTACGCGCAATTCCCCTCTGCGGCTCGTGGATGCATCCGTACTCAACGAGATTGGAAGCGCCCACCATTCCTTTGGAATGATGGTATCCGCTTGGAAAGATGCGCGAAACACCGAGTAAATGTGTGGACCAGACCCCAGGGTCACAGCGATAAATGTTGCTTCAAAGCTGGTTTGGTGGCAGGCCAGCACAAGTTGTGCTGTAGCAAATTGCAGGCGAGGCCAAAAAGCAGCAAGGCAGGGAGCGAGCCATGAAAATATCAATCGTCGGAGCCGGTTATGTTGGTCTCGTCTCCGGTGCCTGCTTTGCAGAGCTCGGATGGGCGGTTACCTGCATCGACAATGATGCGGCGCGTATAGAGCAGATGCGCAAGGGAATTTCCCCAATTTATGAGCCCGGCTTGGACGACTTGTTGGCACGCCATGGCCAGTCGGGAGCATTGAGTTTTCATTGTGGGGTCGATGCGTCAATCGCCTCATCGGATCTCATTTTCATCGCTGTCGGCACGCCGATGTCCGAGGATGGCAGGGCGGATCTGTCACAAGTCATGAGTGCGGTCAGCGAAATCGCATCCCATATTCAGGGCTATACGGTGATCATACTGAAATCGACGGTTCCGATTGGGACCAATGACAAGATTGAGGCCTATATCCGTTCGCTCCGGCCTGATGCAGATTTTGATGTTTGTTCCAATCCCGAATTCTTGCGGGAAGGTACTGCGGTTCAAGACTTCATGCAGCCTGACCGTGTACTCATCGGATCCAATTCCGAAAGGGCGACCAAGATGTTACGCCACATGTATCAGCCTTTGGCGATGCGGGACGTTCCGATCCTAACTGTCTCTCGCGTTTCGGCAGAATTGGCCAAGTATGCTGCAAATACATTTCTTGCCATGAAAATCAGCTTTATCAACGAAATATCTGATCTCAGCGAAAAAGTGGGTGCAAATGTCGCCGAGGTCGCAACGGCTATCGGAAAAGATCATCGTATCGGCGAAAAGTTCCTGCATCCGGGCCCGGGTTACGGCGGCTCCTGCTTTCCTAAGGATGTGTCTGCGCTGATCTTTCAGGCGCGCGAATTCGATTCGCCGATATCGCTTGTTGAGCAGGTGCAAAAGATCAATGAAGCCAGAAAGCAGGCGATGGTGGAGCGGATAGCAGAGGCGGTCGGAGGCAGCCTAGATGGCAAAGCGGTCGGTATTCTCGGCGTGACGTTCAAACCAAACACCGACGACATGCGCGATGCACCTAGCCTTACGATCTTGCCTTCGCTCCTTGCAAGAGGTGCCAGCGTCGCTGCCTACGATCCAATCGGAATGGAGAATGCCCGCTACCTGCTACCTGGCGTGAACTGGGTGCCTGCGTCGCGTGATGTGTTCAAGGATGCCGACTGCGTTGCAGTATTAACGGAATGGGGTGAATTCCACGCCCTTGATCTTGCTCGGGCGCGGGAACTCATGCGCGGCGATGCACTTGTTGATATGCGGAACGTATACACGCATGAGCGTGCGCGCGAGGCTAGGCTTAGATATTACCCAATCGGAACACAACCATCGCTCAACTGACGGAAATATAGGCGATGTGGGATACTTCTACAGATTCTTAAAGTACTCTATTGTGCGAGTGAGCCCTTCGCGGACACTCACGCGTGGAGACCAGCCAAACGTCTCACGCGCCAATGTTATGTCCGGGCAACGCTGCCGAGGGTCATCCTGAGGCAAATCGCGATACACCAAGCGGGACGTTGATCGGGTAAGTTCGATGATCAGCGAGGCAAGCTGGATCATCGTATACTCCTCGGGATTTCCGGTGTTGAGCGGCCCATGGAAGCCGACGGGCGCAGAGGAGAAAACGCGAAACGCATCGATCAGATCGTCTACATAGCAGAAGCTGCGGGTCTGTGATCCATCTCCGTAGATCGTAATGTCCTCGCCATTCAGCGCCTGATTTATGAAATTGGTAACGACCCGCCCGTCATCTGCAGCCATGCGGGGGCCGTAGGTGTTGAAAATGCGAACAACTCTCACATCAAGATTATGAAAGCGCAGATAGTCGAAGCAGAGAGTTTCGGCGCAGCGCTTGCCTTCGTCGTAACAAGCCCTGATCCCGATTGGGTTCACACAGCCGCGGTAGCTTTCCGGTTGCGGATGCAATTCCGGATCGCCATAGACTTCGCTGGTAGACGCCTGAAAGAAAAGCGCGTTGTTCTTGCGCGCTAATTCAAGCAAGTTGTTTGTTCCGAGTACGCAAATCTGCGTGGTGCGGATAGGGTCCAATTGGTATTTGGGCGGGGATGCCGGGCAGGCGAGATTATAGATTTCGTCGGCTTTGATATCAAGCGGATGCAAAATATCGTGTCGGACGAGATCGAAACGACTTTCTGTGGCCAGATGCGCCACGTTTTTCTCCGAACCGGTAGACAGGTCGTCGACGCAGATCACGCGCCGTCCTTCCGACAGAAGTCGGTCACATAGATGAGATCCCAGAAAACCGGCGCCGCCGGCGACAATTGCCGTTAAAGCCATCACAAACCCTTTTTTATGAAACGAAGATAGAACGCCAGAAGGAGATGGGTTCCGGTGAAAAAGGCCGCCGACACAATACCCGTCCGCTCGAAGTTGCGGTGAACGTGAAAGAGGCGTCGCATTATGACGAGTTTTGATCCTGATATCTGTCCGGCAACCCGACGATAGTGGAGTAGCTGCTCGTCAAGCTTGAGGCATCGTACTCCGCTGCGCAGGATCCGCAGCCAACAGTGGTAATCTTCCACCGCCTTGTAGCGCAGGTCCTCTTCGAACGGAAACTGTAGTGCGAGATCGCGCGACATCACCACGCTCGAAGTCGGGATTCGGCCTTTGATGCGGTGTCTGGCAAAAGAAATCCAGTGACATCGCGGTGGGGATTGTATCACCGCATGCGCAACCTCAGTGCCATCAGCAAAATCACGCATGCTCGTGCAACTGAACACCGCGTTTTCCTTTTCCAGCATTGCAAGCTGCATCTCAAGTTTTTGCGGGTGCCAGATATCATCTGAATCAAGGAAGGCGACAAGAGGACTACTGCTGCTTTCAACGCCCCGGTTTCGTGGGGCGGCCGGAGCACCGTGGTTCTTGTCAAGTGGCAACAAACGGATGCGGCCATCTTGTTTTGCAAGATCTGTTACGATGCTGCGGGTTGCGTCGGTAGAATGATCGTCGACCACCACCGCCTCCCAAGAAGTGCAGGTTTGTGCGATCAAGCTTGCGAGGGTCGATGCAATCGTCCTTGCCGAGTTGTAGGCAGGGATAACCACGGTAACGCTGGGAATGTTCTGCATCTCTCCACCGGTCTGCTTGATGGCATATCTGCCACCTCGTGTCTCTTGCACCAGGTTCATTGGACACCTGCTGGCGCTTTATGCGGGTCTATAAGCCTTTCTGACAGGTATGCCCGCCTCTGCCAGAGCTTGCTTGGCTCCTGCCGGCGTGAGTTCGGTGAAATGGAATATGCTGGCTGCGGCAACGGCCGATGCCCCTGCATCTCTCACAACTTCCACCATATGCTGGTAACTTCCAGCCCCCCCCGATGCGATCACGGGGATAGATACAGCCTTCACGACGGATTCGACCAACTTTAGATCGTAACCTTTGAAGGTGCCATCTCGTTCAATAGAGGTAAGGAGGATCTCGCCCGCTCCCCTGTCCTCCATCTCTTTTGCGAACGCGACCACATACTTGCCGGTATCGAATGTGCCAGCTCGGCTGAAGCACCGCCAATCCGCCCCATCGCTGCGCACATCAAGGCTTGCAACGACACACTGGGTTCCATAACGGCTGGCAATTTCCGTAACGAGTTGGGGTTTATCGTACAGGGATGTATTGAGACTAACCTTGTCTACACCCGCGCGCAGGAGAATCTGAACCTGCTCGATGTCACGAATCCCGCCACCGAATGTGAGAGGAACAAAACAATCCCTGCCGAAATCGTTGATCGATTCATAGTCAGGATCACTTTGGTCAATATGGGCCGTAATATCGGCAAGAATCAATTCGTCGACTTCGCGCTGATTGTAGACCTTGATTGACGGCAATACCGGACCAACCCGCCGCCAGCTATCGAAGCCCACGCCTTTAACCAGGCCGAATTGCTTCCAGAGTAGAGTGGGTATGACCCGTGTCTTCAGCATCGTCAAAAGCTCGCGAAGTTCTTGAGCACCGCAAATCCTGCGCGTGAACTCTTCTCCGGGTGGAACTGCGTGCCCCAGACATTGTCTTTGTGTACCGCCACAACGAATTCCGTACCGTAGACCGTAACCGCGGCGACATGTTCGGGATTAACAGTATTGAAAGCGTAACTGTGGACGAAGTAAAAGTCGGATCCGTCTGGAATCCCGGCCAGCAAGGCTGCGCCGGAATTGCGGCTAAAAACCTCATTCCAACCCACATGCGGAAGCCGAAGTCCGTGGTCGGCCGCTGGCAACTTAAGCACGGTACCAGGGACGAAGCCCAAGCCAGCGGTACCAACCTCGTTAGCCGAACCTTCTACACCCAAGTCGGACAGCAATTGCATTCCAACACATATGCCCAAGAGAGGCATCTTGTCTGTCAGAACGCATTTCTTCAACGCGGTAACCCAACCGCCCGCATGAAGCCGCATCATGCATTCCGTGTAACTGCCGACACCGGGAAGAATAACGCGCTCTACACTCGTTATTTGTGACGGGTCCTTCAATAACACACCCGTTATATCAAGCTCCTCAAGCGCACGCTCGAGCGAACCTATATTCCCTACACCGTAATCGACAATTCCGATCTTCATATGGACTTCAAACGTTGTCGTAGTTTATTTTGGTGAGGTTACCTTGTCTGTCTTTCATCAGGCTGCCATCGGCGTTGCGCTTGAAAATCTTCTTGTTGGTGAACCGGTCGCAGACCTTAATGAATTCCTCGACGGTCATTTCGAGGGGAGCAAGGATCTTCTCAAGCGGCTTGTCCAGATAGAACCAGGGGAACTTACCATCGTGAACTTTCACGACGTCAAGGGCATCCTGACGCGTCAGTCGACCTCGCCGGATATGCAGGCAGGCCAGATCTGTTGCCCGGCCGAAACCGAACTTGAGAAACTTGAAGTAATCATGGATACCAGTTTGGTAGTTATCCAGGTTCTCATAGTTCACGATCGACCCCTCCACAGCCTTGTGGAAGCTCGTGAACCCGTTTGCAACCGAAACGAGGGTGTTGCTCAATCCATCCCACGGCAGATAGTGCCCCAGAAACAACCCAGTCACTCCGACGCGGTTCAGTTCTTCGTCAGTCGGATAGCTGTAGTTGATAAGATCTCGGGCCTGGATGTCATGCTGGCCTATGATATCGGTCACCCGCATGCCAAGCAGGCCACCAAACTCTTCGAGCCAACGTCGTGTCAGCACATTGTCTTCAGCCGCAGTCGCTGGGCCACCATACTCATTCTGCGAATTCTCGCCCCAAATAATCAATGGAACATTGAACTGAACTGCAGCACGCACCGGAATCGTGAAAATCCCAACATGTTCAGGCCAGGAAATATCTCCAACCTGCGTCAAGCCGATGCGGTTAAGCTTCGCTCGAACGACTGGATTAGGTGAAACCTCAATATAGTCGACGCCGAGATTCTTGATGTTCTGAATGTTTTTGCGACCAATATCTGACAGGTCGCAGGTCGTAGATGTGACACAAAGCGGGTTAAGACCCAGCTGCAGCATCTTGACCACCTGGTAGGTGCTGTCCTTCCCGCCACTCACCGGAACAATACAATCCCAATTGGACCCGTCTGTGCATCTGTAACGGGACAGAATATCATTCAGCTCCAGTTGCCGTTTATCCCAATCGACAGTCTTGCGGTTTTCATAGCTCCGGCATGCATTGCACACAAACTCTCCATCAAGGCGAAGGTCCGGCTTTGTGTCGGGCATGATACAATTTCGGCAATAGGTCAGCATCAGCGGTCGGCTCCGTCCTCTACGGTCTTCTCCATCAGGAACCAGGTGATGTCGTCCTGCGGGAACTTGGGATCGCGGCGATAGGCAAAGCCATAGTCGACAAGCTTCATTTCCGGATATCTTTCCATGATTTCACCGGCAAAATCACGTTTGAACAGGCGATCCGAATGCCCGCGATAAGCAATCGCTACCGGTGCCGGATTGTAATATTCGCATACAAGCAAGTATCGGCGCGTCGATTTCACCAGACGATCGTAAACCTGACCGAGCACTTCCGGGTTAATATGGATCAGAACGCCTTTGATAAGCGTGATGTCCCATTGCTGCGTCGGAGAAAAGTCTGTGATCGACTGACAATGAACATTCTCGGGACCAATCACTTTTCCAAGCTCTTCGGCAGCCTGAGCATTAATCTCGATTGCGTTGAATTGCATACCAGGATGCAGAAGTTTCAACGCCCGGATGTTCATCCCGATATTTGCGCCGAATTCTATGCAGCTGTCGCAACGGGCGGTCTGCGCCAATGCCTTGCTGAAAAACTGGAGGTTCGAAGCAAGCAGCTGGTCCCCCTGATTCCGATTGATATACTCGTTTCCGAACTCACCTGCCCAGAAGGCTTCTTGTTCGGTAACGTATTGATCTTTTTTCATAATGATCCTCGTGGAAAAGGGTTGTTCATTTCTTGCATCTGCCTGAACATCCATTCCGCACGTTCCCAATCTTCGGGCGTATCAATATCTTGGACCCGATATCGAGGCAACAGAAATGCGGTTGATCGCGGGCAAAAGATTGGTCGGCTCTGTTGCCATGCCGTTCGCGAAGCCCAGTAAAATTGCCCGGCGTCATGGTAGGCTTCGACAAGATCTTGAGACCGCGTTGTCAGGTGTTCAGGATGAAACATCTGCACTTGATGCTTCTCGTCTAGATGGAATGCCCGCTGGATGGGAAATGCGTATGTGGTAGCGGAGAAAACATAATCAGCCTGAGAAGTCTGGAATACATCCAGTGCATCGTCAATGTCAGTTTCGCGCAAGAACGGTGCCGTGGCATAGATACAGCAAACTGGGTCTTCCCCCATATCGTTGCCCGACAACCAGCCAACCGCATGCTTCATTACCGCACCTGTAGTAGCATGGTCGTCAGCCAATTCGGTCGGCCGGACAAAAGGCGTTTCTGCCCCATATGCACGGGCAACTTGCGCAATTTCCTCATCATCCGTCGACACGATGATTCTTTGGATATGGCGGGTTCGCGCTGCTGCTTCGATGCTCCAAGCTATCATCGGCTTGCCACCAAACGAGCGGATATTCTTGCGCTCGATACGTTTACTTCCACCCCGCGCAGGGATTACGGCCGTTATCATCTGTTCTCTTCCAGCAATCGGAGAATTTGATCGACAACATAGTCCACGTTTTCATTGGTCATAGATGCATAAACCGGAATCGAAATCGCTTGCTCGTAGTAGTTCATCGCGGACGGATAAAGGGACGCATCATGCCCGAGACTACGGTAGTACGGCTGGCTCGGTACCGGTATGTAGTGTACGTTAACGCCTATGTCGGCTTTTCGGAGGCCTTCAAAAACCTTGAGGCGTATATCGGGATTCACGCGAATAACGTATAGATGCCAAGATGAAACTGCCTGGTCGATCAGCGTTGGCAATTGCAGACCACTGTTTCTCAGCTTGTGATCGTAGCGGGCAGCAATTTCGCGCCGTCGCATTACGAATTGGCGCAGTCTAGACATCTGGCTGAGGCCGAGCGCCGCCTGCAAATCTGTCATCCGGTAGTTCAGGCCCAGCGAAACCTGCTGATAGTACCAAGGCCCATCGGGTTGATGTGTCATCAAGTTGCTGTCTCGGGTGATACCATGGCTTCGCAACAACTGCATGCTTTGCGCCAGAGCGGCGTCATTGGTGGTGCATAGGCCGCCTTCTGCGGTGGTGATAATCTTTACCGGATGAAAGCTGAACACGACAATGTCGCTGTGGGCACAATTACCCACCGGTGCCGACGCGTATTCAGCGCCAATCGCATGAGAGGCATCTTCTATGATCTTGAAGCCATATTCTCGTGCAAGTGCGCTGATCGCAGCCATATCGCAAGACTGGCCGCACAAGTGAACGGGTATCACGGCCTTTGGCAACCGCCCCGTCAGTTTCGCTTGCTCCAGCTTCTTGCCAAGTTTTTCGGGGCACATGTTCCATGTGTGCTCGTCGATGTCCACAAAGTCGACATCTGCACCACAGTAGAGCGCGCAGTTTGCACTTGCCACGAATGTTATGGGAGACGTCCAAACAATATCACCTGGCCCCACTCCCAACGCCATGCATGCGATGTGCAGAGCGCTGGTAGCGCTGTTGACGGCCACCGCATGGCGGGCACCACAATATTCAGCGACCGCGGCTTCAAACGCAGGAACGGCGGGGCCCTGCGTCAGATAATCAGAGGTAAGCGTGGAGATGACTGCATCGATGTCATCTTTTGAGATATCCTGGCGGCCGTAAGGGATCATATCAGATTACCGCACCTAACCCTTCACCACATGATCCGTAATCAACGTACGCAATTGATCAACTGTGAGGAAGTCGACATTGGTGCCGCTATTATAACTGAAATCACTGTCGACGCGGCGTCCACCGGTCTTAGCAAGATACTGCTCAACCACTTCATCGCCGCTAGCAGGCAGGATCGCGTAGTAATCGCCAATATCGACTGTATTGAGGCTGTCGCTGACGGTTATCATTTCTTCATGGATCTTTTCGCCGGGCCTGATTCCAACCACCGGTTTTTCGCACTCCGGCCCGACCGCCTCAGCAACGTCGAGAATCCGGTAGGACGGGATCTTTGGAACCAGGATCTCTGAGCCTTGGGCGTTCTTGATGGACCAGAGCACCATGTTGACGCCGTCTTCAAGGGTAATATTGAACCGCGTCATCCGCGGGTCGGTAATGGGCAGGACCCCGGAAGCCTTTGCGTTCAGGAAGAACGGGATTACCGACCCACGACTGCCCATCACGTTGCCGTATCGCACGACGGAAAAGCGAAGATCGCGGGATCCCCGAATGTTGTTGGCAGCAATGAACAACTTGTCAGAGCAAAGCTTGGTCGCGCCATAGAGATTGATCGGTGCGGCCGCCTTGTCGGTTGACAAAGCGATGACCACTTTCACCTTGTTGGACAGACATGCCTCAATAAGATTTTCCGCTCCAAGCACATTTGTGTTGATGTACTCCATCGGATTGTATTCCGCTGCCACAACCTGCTTCAGGGCGGCGGCATGAACAACGATGTCAATCCCTTCCAAGGCTCGAACCAGTCGGCCACGGTCGCGTACATCACCCAGCATATAACGCAGACCTGGATATCTACTTTCAGGAAAGCGCTGCTGCATCTCGAACTGCTTGAGCTCGTCGCGGGAGAAAACAACAAGACGCTTGATGTTTGGGCATTGCTCGAGCACGCGCTTCACGAATGCCTGACCGAATGAACCGGTTCCACCTGTCACGAATATGGACATATCGTCCGTAATTAGCGTTTCGTCATAGGCCTTAAGCGTCATCATCTTACTTTCTCAAATCTAGGACATTTTACGGTAGAAGACCGCTTGTCCCATTTCGCCAATACGGTTCTTTCAGGCGAAATGGGAACCAAGGTTCCCATGGTTAGCCCGGCGTTCCTCAGGACAAATTGTCTTTCGGGACCATAAACGCGAGCGGATATACGTCGTCAAGATTTTTGGGGTCCAGTTTCTCGAGAGTATAGAAACGGCCACTGAACACCAGGGCCACCGCGCGTTTCAAATAGTTTCGGCCCTTGTCATGTACGCGGACACCCCACAATTCGTAACCGTCGGAATTCAATACGAATTCCGCCAGTTTCGGCTGCGATCTGGTGAACCACTCAAAACCCACGAGCGGTTTGAATTCATGGAAGATCGACCGCAAGGCGAGCATGATTTCCTCCTCCATGCCCTCGACATCAATCTTGATGAATGTCTGGTTCAGATCGCTAGAAAACTGACGAACGAACTCGTCCGCCGAAACCAGCTCGACCTTATGCTCGGTACCAAACTGTTCGGCTGACAAGCCAAATACTTCCGGCAGCAGCTGCGAACGTTCTCGCACTCGGCTCAGCCCGTGTTCTGTAGCTGATTCCACAAGCGTTCCACTGGTGTCCTCGCTGGCAAGGCCGACATTGTGTCGTGTCACATTCAGCAGATTGTTTCCCAGCGTGTTGGCTTCGAGGATTTTGAACAGGATGGGGTGCGGTTCAACGCTCTCAATTCTGTCGAATACATGGGCGAGGCCAACAGTGTGGTTGCCGATATTGGCACCGATGTCGATCATCCGCTTGGTTCGGCCGGTCTTACGGCAGATCTCTTCAAGAATTTCCAGGACTCCGGCTTCGAAATACCCCTCGGCCATCACATGTTTGTCGATGCTGCCAGAGAGTTGCGTAAACATCCTGTGCTTGCGCTTGGCAGCGCGGGAGGCGAGCCAGGTCAGGAACCCATAGGTAAACAGATATCGGAGCGCCGGTACGCCTGGCTTGATTTCGAAATAGGATTTCATAGTAGACGGGCTTTCGGTTCAATGGACGGAGTGCAGGGTGGGCTGTATCGCAGCAGCATACGCATATCAGGCAACCTTGTCCGGAGACGAGGTGGTGCCCGAGGTTGTGTTTGCGCAACTGCCGAATTTCCCGGTAAGGCCGGCATTCAACATGTCCCGCAGGTCAGAAGGGTCGCATTGCGGCCAGCGTCCGACCGCCGGTTTTTGATGTGCGGTTGATCGCAGACACTCCAGGGCGAACCTGGATGTCGCCATAGGGTCCGTTGCGGTGACCTCGCGTAAGGAGTCGGCAATTTTTTCTGGCCAATCACCGATTCGAGAAAGAGGTAAAAACACCGATCCCGACCCTTCGAACCAGTAGGATGTGTCACAGAATGTGAAAACTGGCTTGTTGCGAAGGCGCGCCTCTACCCCCGCACTGCCTGCGCCGACTAGTGTCGCGTCTGTCTGGACGATGAGACTGGTTCCATGTTCTTCCGGCGGAACAAGGACGACGTTGGAAATGTCCTTAAGCCGATCATAAAACTCAGGATTCCGCGACCCCACCATATGCGGATGCTCCTTGATCACCAGGCAGAAAGATTCGGCCAGCACGCGAACCATCTCTACGGTCTTGTCTTCATAGTTGATGATCGAGGTATCGTTGACCCAATAGTCAATGGCAGACTCGGGGAAGTAGCCCAGCGGCATGAAGAGCACCTTCCTGCCATTCCCATCCTTCGAAGCCAGCTGCTCACGCCAATCGATGTGAAACTGCTCACGCGCGGGCAAATCGGACATACGTCTGTGTTCTGCAACATAGGGCGTGATTAGGTAATGCATGTTCAGCGGGTCATTCTGTATCCGACGCATCAGCCAGAAATAGACCAACTTGACATTATAGCGCAGAATCCCCTTCAGTTGCCGCAATCGGGTACCCTTTGGCCGCTGCGCGTAATCCTGTCGGAAATCTCCAACTGAATACTTTGCGCAAATCGCAGCGATTTCTTCCTGTGAGGGCGTTCTGAACTTGTGCGGAGAGCCATCACGTCCCTGCAGCACTTGAACGTAACCACTGAAATAAGAATAGACATACGCGATGTAACGAATACCGCGCCGGGCGGCAAAGATCGACACCAGATGGGTGATGTATTCATCAACCAGGTGCGACAGTACGAGATCAGGTTTGTTGGCTTCGAAATACTCATGGAGCGTATGCGCCATGGCATGAAGCATCCGAAGCGCATTAGCGCGAGGCAAATTGCGAAGAAGCCGGCACCGGCGGAGCACTTCTTCAATTTCGACCTGACTTAAGCCGGAAAAAGTCTTCTGGTTTGCCCAATGATGATAAAATCTCGCTCGAGTGTCTTCGGTTCCTGGCTTTTTTCCGTCGCACAGAAACCGAAAATCAAACTCGTCTTTCAGAGGCGATACATTCTCGCGAAATTCATCGGCTATGTAGGCTCGACTAAAAACCAGCACGACTGGCAGGTTGGATCGCGCAACAGCCGCTTCTTCTCTCATGCGATCATTTCCCAGCTAACCCGCTCGCCCTTTGCAACGTCGCGTTTCACCGGCTTGCCCAAGATGATGTCATAGAACTTCGGATCGAGCCCATAGCCAGGACGCACGATCCTAAGATTTTCACTGGTAAACCTTTCGCCTGATTTCATGTCAGCGGCCACATAGAGCGATCGGCGGAAGGCCCGAGAGCCAGCTTCAGCCTCGGTTCCACCATAGACGACCTGCCCGAGAGATAACCATGCTCTTTCAGTTTCGAGCCGCAGCTGTGCGAATTCTTCCGGCTCGAGCGAGAAGGTGGAATCGACCCCACCATCCGCGCGTCTGAGGGTGAAGTGTTTTTCGAAGAGGCTGGCACCAAAGGCCACAGCCGCCACGGACACGCCGCACCCCATCGTATGATCGGACAGACCGACTTCGCAGCCGAATGTTTCGCGCATGTTGGCGATGGTGCGAATATTGGTATTCTCCGGCGTGGCCGGATACGTACTGGTGCATTTCAGGATTGCCAAGTCCTGACAGCCGTTGTTGTGCGCGGTGCGCACGGCTGCGTCGATTTCTCCGACGGTCGCCATGCCGGTGGAGATGATCACAGGCTTTCCGGTGCGCGCGACCTTGGCGATCAGCCGAAGATCGGTGCATTCGAAAGAAGCAATCTTGTAAGCGGTCACCCCTAGAGTTTCAAGAAAATCTACTGCCGTATCATCAAACGCGGAGCTGAAGCAATCCATGCCAAGCGCTCTTGCGTGGTCCATGATCGGCTTGTGCCAATCCCAGGGCGTGTGCGCCTCATTGTAGAGTTCGTGAAGTCTACGACCATTCCAAAGGCTGTCAGGATCATTGATCACAAAATCAGGACCGAATGAATCAAGGGTAATCGTATCAGCGGTGTAAGTCTGCAGTTTGACCGCATCGGCGCCGGATTTGGCTGCCGCTTCGACAATTTCCAAGGCTCTGTCCAGCGACTGATTATGATTGCCAGACATTTCCGCAATGATGTACGGGCGGTGGCCAAGGCCAATGCTGCGATTACCTATTTTCATGAGCTTTTCGATCCAATTCGCGCTCGCGATAGCATAGCTGCCATTTGCTGTCCATCATCGCCGAAGGTTCACACAACTCCGTCGTACCCATTCTTGGGTGGCAACGGATTTGCGCAATTGATGTCTTACACTCCAGGAAACGTGTACCATAATCGGCCAGCTCACCGTCCACGGCTTTAGTGTTTATCCGACCCCGTTCCTAAACTCGACCGCGGAGATGTCCCGCTAGGCAGAAGTCGAAGAATTTGGAATCCCAAGTTCAATACCGAACGATTGTCATCATGCCTTAACATCGCAGAAATCGTTCATGCGCGATCGCCCATGTTCGGCAGTGCGATGAATTGCAAACAACTTATAGATGTGGTCATAGTCGGCTTTGTTCACATTGTGTAGTACCCAACGTAAAGAGATGGATTTTTTCTGCACGCGCCCCTTAACACGCGCTTTCGGGTGACCGATCGATTTGTTGCGGGATCGAGGACCGGCAGCAAACCGTTCGGCGGAATCAAACAAAGCTGGGCATTCATTTACCTGACAGGTTATGCACGTTAATTGGTTGCTGGTGGTAAACCTGAGTTTTTTGGATTTTCCAGAACCATTTCAACATTGGCAGATCTGAAGCCAACCAGACTAGACAAGCGGTCTGTCGCAAACATTCACGGTAAACCGTTCGCTTCGATAAGAAAAGGCATTGCCGAAACTATCGTTCGACTGCTGAAGGAATGAGAGACAAACCGCCGACGCTACAGCTTGTCTATGATTGTATCGTTGATGATAGGCAGGGAGTTTCTTGTGCGAAATCAACTTCAATTCGAGATCCAGCTGACGAAGTTGATCGCGCCTGGCCTTAATGGAACAGAAAGGTTCGACTTACGACCCCGTTTGAATTGGGGTTGATTGATCAAATGCAACGCATAAGCAACAATCTGAGTTTGGTGCCATTATTGTATCCGGTGCGCTAAAGGTTTGAATAACAGGTTGCTTTTGATCAATCACCCGAATTCTTCATGGCTATAGCTATTCGTCACCGACGGCCCAGACTGTCTTCTCGACATCATGCTGAGAATGCTTGTAGGTCAGTAACAGAACTCCGATATGAATGCAGTGACGCTACAATCTAAGTCCAGGCGCACAAAACCTTATCATTTTCGCTCTGTTCCATAATCGGCAACCAATTATTTTTATCTCTTTTGATACAATTTCGTGTTTTGTCTATTAATGTGAAACTCCTTTAGCTTTCACCACCTTCTGCACGGTCAGGATCAATATCCATAAATCAAACATCAAGCTTTGCTTTTCCGCATACTCAGCATCGTAGGCTACCTTTGAAACTGTTTCCAATTCATCCCGTCCATTCACCTGCGCCCACCCCGTCAAACCTGGCAGAAGTTTGTGAACGCCCGCCCTGGTGCGCGCCTGGATGAGATCCTCCTGATTAAACAAGGCAGGACGCGGGCCGACCAGGCTCATTTCACCTTTCAAGATACACCAAAGCTGCGGCAGCTCATCAAGGCTTGTTTTCCGTAATACTTGTCCAATCGAGGTTATATGACTTTCGGGGTTGAGAAGGAGGTGTGTGGCAACAGGAGGCGTATCAGCTCTCATTGTCCGGAATTTTGGCATCAAGAAGAGCTTGTTATCCCGACCAACCCGCTTTGACCAATAGATCGCCGGGCCTGGTGAGGTGAATCGGATTGCACAGGCTATCAGCATCATCGGAACGAACATGACCGATAGCGCGATCAACGATACCACAAGATCAACAAGACGCTTCATATTAGTATAACATCCGGCTTCTTAAATTTCCCAAAAACTTCGGATAACCCGAACCGATCACCCGAGTTTTCCACATCGAGGCGAGAAGTAGTAAACTTGTTGGTGATTTTCTATTATATCCGGCAGAACGCGTTCACAAGGCTGATAATGTGGGCAATAGCTCTTGAAGGCGCGATTGCGCTTCGCAAGCAAAGGCCGAGGCTGAAAATGCGCCTTTATACTCGTATCCTTGGCCTAAGCCGGCGATCAGCTCCACTCACTTGTCCTTTGCACCCCTCCCCCACCCATCACCATCCTGAATCCGTCCACCCCGATTGATTCAAAACTTGCGTTGGACGGTGGCGTCATGCCTTGCAAGGGTGGGGCATGGAAAATGTGGGTGATCTTGAAACATCGGAGAGCCTCCCCGCGCCCCTTTACATGGAGCGGCGGGATGGGGCGCGGAATATGGCGCGGTTTTATCGGGTGAGCGTCGAGCGGGATCTTTATGGAACGCTGATGATCAGCCGTTGCTTCGGGCGGATCGGAACGCGTGGGCGGGTGCTGAGCGAGGCTTTTGCCTGCGAAGAGGAAGCGTCTCTGCGGGTGGCGGCCCTTTCCAATGCGAAAAGACGGCGCGGCTATGTGATTCTGAATACTGCCGAAACACAGGCCTGATTCATGAATTTTGCGCCCTCCCCTCCCCCTTCAGCGGCTTGCAAAATTAATGTCCACAGGAAGCAGAAAACGATGCTCAGGAATGGATCGTGAATTTTTGCAGGCATATCGCGCGGGCGCGCGCGAGAAAACATTGGGAAATTTCATCGCTCGATTTTTTGCGGAACCAGCACGGGTTTTTTGTGCGGTCTGAAAGTCCGGCCCGCCTGCTTGACAGGGGTGCGATTCGGCAGTGTAGCGTTAACTATTCATTAACTAAAAAACGCTTGACGGGGATGCGATTCTCTTCCACCGTCATTAACGCGGAATTTGGCGCTTTCGGTAGTTATGCCGTAAATGAATTGATTGGCTGAAACTCGCCTCCCCCGCGTAATCGTCTCTCTTGCCGCAGGCGGCAGAATCGGGCGAAACTTTTTGAAGAAGCGGCCTCGGGCCGGGTGTCCTGTTGAGGCTGCTTGTTGGCCTTTTGCGGCACTGGAAGATAAGGCGCGGAAAAGTCCGCGAACGGGTTGAGCGGGTGACGTTACAGGAAAGACCAGCAGATCAGACCATTGCCGATGATGCCGAGGCGCTGTCCCGGCAGCTTCAGGCCATGCGCGAGCGGCTGTTTCCGCCGGCCTCGCAAAAGACGCTGCGCAGTTTTTCGTCCGTCGAGGCGGCCCGGCTGGTGGGCGTGTCCGATGGCTATCTCCGGCAATTGTCGCTGGCTGGCGAAGGGCCGCAGCCGGATGTGGGAGCGGGCGGGCGGCGCTCCTATACGCTCGCCGATATTGATGCGCTGCGTCACTATCTTGCCGGTCAGGCCCGGGTGAAGGGCAATCAGGCCAAGGCCCGCGCCTATGTGAAATGGCGCGATGAGGCGGCGGGCGAGCATCTGCAGGTGATTTCGGTCACCAATTTCAAGGGCGGCTCGGGCAAGACCACCTCCTCCGTGCATCTGGCGCAATATCTGGCGCTCACCGGCCACCGGGTTCTGGCTGTCGATCTTGATCCGCAGGCCTCGCTTTCGGCGCTGTTCGGCTATCAGCCGGAGCTGGATCTCTCCGGCAATGACACGATCTATGGCGCGATCCGCTATGATGGCGATGCGCGGCCGCTGAAGGACGTGATCCGCAAGACCTATTTCCATGGGCTGGATCTGGTGCCCGGCAATCTGGAACTGCAGGAATTCGAGCATGCCACGCCGCGGGCGCTTTCCGAACGGCGCGCGGGCGAGACGGACAAGCTGTTTTTCACGCGGGTGCAGACGGCGCTTGCCAGCGTGGCCGCCGATTATGATGTGGTGGTGATCGATTGCCCGCCGCAGCTTGGCTATCTCACGCTTTCGGCGCTGTGCGCTTCCACTTCGGTGCTGGTCACGGTGCATCCGCAGATGCTGGATGTGGCCTCGATGAGTCAGTTCCTGTTCATGACGTCTGATCTGCTTTCGGTGGTGCGCGAGGCGGGCGGCCAGCTGAATTTCGATTTCCTGCGCTATCTCGTCACCCGCTTCGAGCCGCATGACGGGCCGCAGGCGCAGATTGTCGGCTTCCTGCGCTCGCTGTTCGGCGAGCGGGTGCTGACCGCGCCGATGGTGAAATCCACCGCCATTTCCGATGCGGGCCTGACCAAGCAGACGCTTTATGAAGTGGGCCGGGAAAACTTCTCCCGGGGCACCTATGATCGCGCCATGGAGGCGCTGGAGGCGGTGAATGTGGAAATCGAAGGCTTGATCCATTCCGCATGGGGGCGTGGCCAATGACAGGGCGGGACAGAAAGAACAATTTGAAAGCCCTGTTTTCCGCCGGTCCGATCTATGCGCCGGCGCCGGAAACCAAATCCATGGGCTTTGCCGAGGGCGATGGCGAGCAGACGCTTGCGGGCATGCCTGGCTATCCGCAGGCCGAAGGCGGCCGGGCGGCCTCCGGCGCGGTCAAGGCCATGGGCCTGTCGCTCGATGCCATCACCCGCGAGGCGGAAGAGGCACGCGCGCTGCGGGCCGCCCTTGAAAAGGGCGACCGGATCGTTTCGCTCGATACGGCCCTGATTGCCGCCTCCTTCGTCTCCGACCGGCTGACGCCTGAGGACGAGGATGATGCGGAATTTGCCGCGCTGGTGGAAAGTTTTCGCGAGGCCGGCCAGCAGGTGCCCATTCTGGTGCGCCCGCTGGAAAGGGGCGAGACCCGCTATCAGGTGGCCTATGGGCACCGGCGGCTGAAGGCGGCGCGCCGTCTCGGCATGCCGGTGAAGGCGATCATCCGCAGCCTTTCGGATGAAGAGCTGGTGCTGGCGCAGGGCAAGGAAAATGCCGAGCGGCGCAACCTCTCCTTCGTGGAAAAGGCGATGTTTGCCAAGGCGCTTTCCGCCCGCGGCCTGTCACGCAAGGTCATCGGCGAGGCGCTGGGCGGGCTGAAGAAAGACGAGATGTCGCGGCTGGCCAAGCTCACCGATCATGTGCCGGAAAGCATCATCCGCCGCATCGGCCCGGCGCCGAAAATCGGCCGCGAGCGCTGGCTTGCCTTTGCCGAACTGTTCGAAAAGGGCATCGGCTCCGAACCGGCAAAGGCGATGGATGAGACAAACCGCAAGGGCTTTGCGGCACTGCCGGGCGAAGTGCGCTTCCAGCGCGTCTTTGCCCGGCTGGCGAACCGGATGCCGAAGCCGAAGCCGGTGCGGCAGGTCATCACCTCTGCGGAGGGTGCGGTTCTCGCACGGCTCGATGCGCGGGAAAAGGCGGTGAAGATCACCCTTGCCGCCGCACCGGATGCCGCCCTTCTGGAGGCGATCGAGCACGTGTTGAGGGATCGGCTAACGGCGGAGAAATAAGTCATGGCCGGATGTCCGCCATTAGAGCATTTCCAGGAAAAGTGTCATCACGGTTTTCCGTCCGGAAATGCGCTAAAACAAAGAGTAAGAGCAGGTTCGGTGAACCCGTGTTCGCCGGACATGCTCTAGGTGGTTCCGGTTTAACATCACCATCAACGTCAACATCGAGACGAGGAAACGCGCAAGAAAAAAGGACCTCCAAGGCGTAACCACCCCGGAAGCCCTCTGTAACGTAGCAATTTCAGAGAATCACTTCCGCTTTTCAAAGTCAAGCACTGCCCGTCGAAAAGACGGTTTGCAGATAAGAAACTCTATGCTTTGAACCGGTTATGCCCTGGCATCCGCTTGCCTCCGGACGAGAGGAACAGACATGCTGGAGCATCACATCACCACGCCGTTTGGCGGGGGGCGGTTTTCTGCGCGCCAGGCGCTGACCCAGAAGGCGGTTGCCGAGCGGCAGGCGCGGCTGAAAGCGGGCGAAGGCGGCAACGAGACCGGCCGGGCCGACAAATGGGCGCTGATCGAGGCGCTGACGGAGGCGCGCTTTCACTACGGCCTGAATGACCGGGCGATTGCGGTGCTTGAGGCGCTTCTTTCCTTCGTGCCGGGGCGGGAGGTGGATGGGGCCGAACCGGTGATGGTGTTTCCTTCCAACCGGGCGCTTTCGGCGCGGCTGTGCGGCATGTCTGCCCCCACCCTTCGCCGTCACCTCGCCGTTCTGGCCGAACAGGGCTTTCTCATTCGCCGCGACAGCCCGAATGGCAAGCGCTACCGGGTGAAGGCCGGGCCGGGCGAGACCGCGGAAATCTATGGTTTCGATCTGGCGCCGCTGGCGCTGAAGGCGGATGAAATCCTCGACCGGGCGGAAAAGGCCCGGGCCCTCTACCGGCAGGAGCGGGCTTTGCGCAGCCAGATCACGCTGGAGCAGCGCGATATCGGCCGCATTCTTGCAACCGCGCTGGAAGAACGCCGCCCCGGCCCGTGGGAAGAGCTCGCAAGCCGCTTTGCCAGCTTCACGCTGCGCATTCGAAAGCAGGATGCGAGAGCCGATCTCGAAGCGCGGCTGGAAGGCCTCGTGGCTTTGCGGGCAGAGGTGGAAAGTGCTTACCTTTCAACGCTTTCAGAACAGGAAATGAGCACCAGTGACGGCGAATTCGAGCGCCATAATCAGAATTCAAATACAGATACTTCCTTTGAACTAAGCGGCAATGAGTTGGAAGAGAGGGAAAAATCCGGTCTCGACAACGCAAAGCCGGACAGAAGGCCGGAAGAGACCGAAGCGCCCGAGAGAAAATCCATGCCCGTCCGGCTGGAGCGGATTCTGAAGGCCTGCCCTACCCTGTCCGATTATGCGCCGGACGGGCAGGTTCGCGGCCTTGCCGATTTCTTCGGCGTCACCCGGCTGGTGCGCTCGATGCTCGGCATTTCTCCGGATGCCTGGGCGAAGGCCGAGGCGGTTCTCGGTCGCGAACAGGCGGCCAGCGTGGTTGCGATGATGCTGGAACGGGCGGAAGAGATCCGCTCGCCCGGCGGCTATCTGCGCAGCCTCACCGCCAAGGCGGAAAAGGGCCAGTTCTCGATCCTGCCGATGCTGAAGGCGCTGGAGCAAGGTTGACAGCTGTCAACCACCCTGCCCTGCCCGCTCTGTTCTCAGTTGCGGAACAGCTGCAGGATGTTGCGGTGATCGGCGTTTGCGATCTGCAGCGCCATGGTCGCCAGCTGGGTTTTCATCTCGGCGGCCTTCATCCGGGCGCTGTCTTCGTTCATGTCGGCATCCACCAGCCGGCCGATGCCCTTTTCCATCCGCGCGTGATGGTCATAGGTGAAGTCGAGCTGGGTGGAGATCGAGGTGTGCAGCGCGCCCAGCGTGGCAAAGCCTTCCCGGGCGGCGCTGCGGATCTGGTCGAGAATGTCCAGGCCCGCTTCGGCAAAGCTCACATGATAGGGCTCGCCGGTGGAATCCTTCAGCAGCATCGGCCTGCCATAGCCGCTCGGCCCGTATTCGTAATAGAGCCTGCGACCATTCACCAGCCCGCCGTGATCCTGATAGGCCTTGGAGATCAGCCCCTTGTTGGGGTCAGAACAAGAGCTGCTCGAAATCGTACGCTAAGCTTGAACGGAGCGGGAACGCTTGATTGACCGCATTTCAAAAAGGGCATCTATGACCGGACATTCTGGAACCTGATCGCCGGTGCATTGCGCCGCCATATTCGACATGGCCCGCTCCAGACGCCGCAGATCGGCGATTTTCTGACGGATATCTTTCAAATGTTCGATGGTGAGCGCATGGACCTCCCGGCAGGTGTAGGTATGCCCATCGACCAGGCGAAGCAGGCCGCGCAACTCGTCCAGGCTGAAGCCGAGTTCACGGCCGCGCCGCACGAAATGCAGCCGCCTTGCGTGTTCAGTTGTGTAGATACGATAACCCGCTGCGCTGCGGGCGGGCTTCGGCATGACGCCGATTTTCTCGTAATAGCGGATCGTCTCTATGTTGACGCCGCTGCGCTCGGACAGCACGCCGATCGAAAATTCATCATTCTGTGTCATCACATAGCTCGCACAAATCCGTGAAAATTTCTCGCTTGACCCTGTAGTCGCTACAGGCACTAGGGTCACGATAGATCAATTGCGGGAGCATGTGAACGATGAAGCAGGATGAAACACGGACGCTGGCAAATACAGTCACAGAGCCAGCCGAAAAGGGTTTTGATCGGGCAGCATTGCTGTCGGTCGGCGGCATCGTTGCGGCACTGGGCGCAGCAACCTGTTGCGTGCTGCCCTTTGCCTTGTTCTTCGCTGGCATCAGCGGCGCGTGGATCGGCAATTTGACCGCGTTCGAACCCTACCAGCCTGTGTTTATCACGATCGCGCTCGCCTGCCTCGGCTACGGTTTCTATCTCGTCTATCGCAGGCCGAAGGCGGCTGAATGCGCCGAGGGTTCCTACTGCGCGCGTCCATCATCCCATCGGAACGCCAAGATCGGCCTTTGGGTCGCAACTGTCTTGATCATTATCGCCGTGGGCTTTCCCTACGCCGCCCGCCTTGTCCTCGATGCTTAATCCCAAGGAGAATCTCATGAAAATCCTGCCCCTCATTGCCCTTACTGCGTCCCTGCTGACGGGTGGTCACGCTTTTGCCGCCGAGCAGACCGTAACCTTGAATGTTGCCAATGCCACCTGCGAACTCTGCGGCCCGATTGTGAAGCGGGCACTCAGCAACGTTCCAGGCGTGCTCGATGTTGATGTATCGGAGGCGACCGGCGCGGCGATCGCGAAGGTGCGCTTTGACGACAGCCAGACGAATGTCGCCGCGCTGATCACCGCAACCACCAATGCTGGCTATCCGTCCGGCGTTTCGCAGTAAGGAGGTTCAGCATGACAGATGGAAAGTTCATCGGCCTTGGCGAAGTCGGGTTTCTCGCCGTCATCTGTTGCGCCGCGCCATTTCTTTTGGTCGCCGCTGGCTCTTTTGGCTTTTCCGCATGGTTCGCAGCGGCCGGCTATGTGCTGATCCCGATCGCTCTCGCCGCGATTGGGGCGTCCGCACTTTATCTTTACCGGCGTCGGCGTTCCGCCTCATCAGCGGATGCCAATTGCTGCTCGATGAATAACAAGACAACAAAGGTGAATTGAATGTGTGAAGCTTGCGACGTTCCAACTTCCAACAAAGGCAACGGCCGTTATGATCTTGTGGTCGTCGGAGCTGGCTCGGCCGGTTTCTCCGCCGCGATCACGGCCGCCGAACTAGGCGCCCAAGTGGCTCTTGTCGGGCATGGCACGATCGGCGGTACATGCGTCAACATCGGCTGCGTGCCCTCGAAAGCCCTGATCCGGGCCACGGAGGCTGTACGTCACGCCAACGATGCGGCTGCCCGGTTTGATGGGATCGAAAGCGGCGCGCGCGTGGTTGATTGGGCCGCTCAGATCGCCCAGAAAGACGCTTTGGTTGCCGGTCTGCGACAGGCGAAATACGCTGATCTGCTGCCGGAGTACAACAATGTGGTCTACCACGAAGGTCCGGCCCGCCTCGTTGACGGCGGTGTCCAGGTCGCGGGCCAGCACATCGGCTCCGAGCGAATTATCATCACCACCGGTGCGCGTCCGGCGTTGCCGGGGATTCCGGGGATCGCTGACGTATCGCCGCTCGACAGCACGACAGCGCTCGCCCTGACCGAGCTGCCACGCTCGATGATAGTGCTTGGCGGCGGCTACATCGGCGTGGAGCTTGCCCAGACTTTCGCACGGGCCGGTGTCGAAGTGACACTCGTGTTCCGCAGCCGGCTTCTGCCGGAGGCTGAACCCGAAATCGGCGCTGCGCTTGCCACCTATCTGGCCGATGAGGGGATTAAAATCGTCAGCGGCATTACCTACGAGTCCGCCCGCAAGACCGATGATGGTGGTGTTGCCCTCGCCATCGCGCGGGACGGACGTCCGGAAATCTTGACTGCCGAGCGGATTCTTGTGGCGACGGGACGCCGCTCGAACACTGAAGCCCTTGGGCTTGCTGAAACCGGTATAGACCTGACACCGGCCGGGGCCATCATCGTTGATGATCGCATGCGCACCTCGAAGGCGGGCGTCTATGCCGCCGGCGATGTAACCGGAAAAGATCAGTTCGTCTACATGGCCGCCTATGGCGCAAAGCTCGCCGCCAAGAACGCATTGAACGGCAACAGCCTGAGTTACGACAACACCGCAATGCCCGCCGTGGTCTTTACCGATCCGCAGGTGGCGAGCGTCGGCATGACCGAAGCGCAGGCGCGGGCTGCCGGACATTCGGTTCGCACCTCCGTCCTTTCCCTCGACAATGTGCCGCGGGCGCTGGCGGCGCGCGACACGCGCGGCCTGATCAAGCTGGTCGCCGACGGGTCAACCCGGAAACTCCTTGGCGCTCACATCCTTGCACCAGAGGGTGCTGACAGCATTCAGACGGCAGCCTTGGCCATCCGCTGCGGCCTGACGATCGATGATCTCTCGGAGACGATCTTTCCATATCTGACGACTGTCGAAGGTTTGAAGCTTGCGGCTCAGACCTTCGACAGGGATGTGAAAAAACTGTCCTGCTGCGCGGGGTGAGGCGAAAGGGAAACGGGTGCCTACTCAAGTCACGGCTTAAACGGAGCGGTCGCCCTCGATCCTGACACGCATGATGGTCTGGCGGCTGGTGTCAAATTTTCTGGCGAGTGCGGAAACGCTCATCCCGCCCGCCAAATCCGAGAGAACATCCAATTTCTGCTTCTCATTGAGCCGAGCGGGACGGCCGAGGGTCTTGCCTTCCGACTTGGCTCGTTTGAGGCCCGACTGCGTGCGTTCGATCAGCAGATCACGCTCGAACTGAGCGACGGCATTGATGACGCTCATCGTCATCTTCCCGGCGGAACTCGCCAGATCGACGCCGCCGAGGGCCAGACAATGGACCCGCACGCCCAGCTCCTCCAGTTTCCTGACCGTCGTACTGACATCGATCGCATCTCGGCCGAGCCGATCGAGCTTGGTGACGATGAGCACGTCCCCGGCTTCGAGTTTATCCATCAGTCGCGAGAAACCCCGGCGCTGCGCAATGGCGACGCTGCCCGAGATGGTCTCGGTGACTATACGGCGTGGCTCGACGTGGAAGCCGGCCGCTTCGATTTCCTGAATCTGGTTTTCGGTGGTCTGTCCGATCGTGGAGACACGGACATAGGCAAAGGTGCGTGGCATAAGGTTCAATTTCGTCCGAATAGGTTGTCCGAAAGGTGATGCCTGTCCACAAATAAGTCAAGATAATTTGTGGACAGGGTGATTTAGGCCTGTACGCAAACGACCGTTTCCGGACATGCCCGGAACCATCGACGCAAGTTTGTATGGAGTAAAAAATGGCGCGGCGGAAGTTTCTCAAAATTCAGGATCAACAGGAGCTGTTCGGCGTACCGACCGATGAGGATAGTCTGATCCGTCACTACACTCTATCTCCATCGGACCGGCTGGAGATCGAAGTCCGCAGGCGAAAACATAACCAGCTCGGCTTTGCTGTCCAGCTTTGCATGATGCGGCATCCGGGCCGGGCTCTCATGGTGCACGAAATTCCGCCGAGGGCGATGCTCAATTATATAGCCGAACAATTGGATGCTGATCCGGAGAGTTTCCGTTCCTATGCCAGGCGGGAGGAAACTCGCCGCGAGCATATCGCGCATTTGCTTTCCTATTTTGGAAAACGAACAGCAACAGCACAGGACCGGCGCGCCGCCTTACTATCCGCCGTCGAAACGGCGACCGCAACGGACAAGGGCCATTCTATTGCCCAAGCTATTGTCACCACGCTGCGGGAGCGGAAGGTGTTACTTCCCGCACCTGACACAATAGAGCGGATCGGCTTTGCCGGCCGCGTAATAGCCCGCCGTCGCGCCGAGGCTGCCCTGATATCGGGCCTTTCAGCCGAAAAGCTCCAATCCCTCGATGATCTTTTGACGGTTGATCCCGAGATACGACAGACGCGATTCCATTGGCTGCGATCTGCGCCAGATGCTCCGGGAGCAACCAACCTGGTCACGCTGACCGACAGGATCGCTTTCATCCGCGCGCTCGATATCGATCCCCGACTACAAGCCCGCATCCACTCCGGTCGCTGGGAGCAGATGGTCCGGGAGGGCGATGTGACACCGGCATGGCTTGCCGCCGACTTCAACGCCAGTCGGCGGCGCGCGACGATCATCGCGCAGATCATCAAGCTTGGGCAAAAGCTCACCGACGCCGCAGTCACCATGTTCATCAAGCTGATCGGCAGGCTGTTTTCGCAGGCGAATAACCGCAAGAAGCAGCGCCATGTGAACACCCGGATGGAGACGGCTAAGGCACTACGGCTGTTTCTCGACACGATATCGGCTCTTCAGTGCGCCAATGACAATGATGAAGATGCAATTGAAACGCTCGACCGCCACGTCGGCTGGCATCGCTTGGTGCAGGCAAAGCCGACGCTTGCGGCGATGGTGGAAGACAATGACGCCTCACCCTTGCTTATTGCAGCTGAGCAATATGCCAATGTTCGCAATTATGCAGGCCGGTTCCTCCTGACCTTCACATTCCATTCAAGTCGTCGGTATGATCCTTTGCTGGCAGCGATCGAAACACTCAGATCCCTTTACGCGGAAGGAAGGCGCGTGCTTCCCGAACGTGTCCCGATCGCTCATCTCGGCGCGGCGGAGCGTAAACTGATCTTCGGGCAGGCAAAGGCCGATCGCCGTCTCTATGAGATTGCAACACTGGCAGCGTTGCGCGAGCGGCTTCGTTCGGCCGACATCTGGGTCGAAGGCAGCAGGGCGTTCCGGCCGATAAATGAAAATTTCATGCCCCGCCCTACTTTTACCAAGCTGAAGGAAACTGACCAGCTTGGGCTCGGTGTGCAGCGCGACGGGGTGGCTTGGCTCACCGAAATGCAACAATTGCTGGACTTCAATCTGAAACGTCTCGCCCATCGCGCCCGCAACGGCAAACTTGAAGGCGTCCGTCTCGATGCCGGAACCCTGATTGTAACACCGCTGGCGAGCGAAGTGCCCGCTGCAGCCGATGAACTAAATATCGAACTCAGCGAAATGTATCCGCTTGTCGAAGTGCCGGATCTCTTAAGAGACGTGCATGAGTGGACCGGCTTTGCCGACCAGTTCACCCATGTTCGAACGGGCGATTCACCGCAAAACATTCCGGCCATGCTCGCCGGCACGCTCGCGGACGCCACCAATCTTGGCCCGAAACGTATGGCCGGAGCCTCCAAGGGGATCAGCGCCCATCAGATCGGATGGATGCGCATGTTCCATGCCCGCACGGAAACCTATCGCGCAGCGCAGGCATGTGTGACCGACGCCCATGCGCGTCATCCCCACGCCCAGCTCTGGGGAACAGGGACGACCGCATCATCTGATGGTCAGTTCTTCCGGGCCAGTGATCGTGCCGCCAAACGCGGTGATATCAACCTGCATTATGGCAGCGAGCCAGGCTCGAAATTTTACAGCCACCTTTCCGATCAGTACGGCTATTTCAGCATTCTGCCGATCAGCCCGACCGAGAGCGAGGCAGCCTATGTTCTCGACGGCCTGTTCGACCACGACACCATCCTGGAGATCGAGGAGCACTTTACCGATACCGGAGGTGCGAGCGATCATGTATTTGCCCTCTTCACTCTGATCGGAAAGCGTTTTGCGCCTCGGCTGCGCAATCTCAAGGACCGGAAGTTCCATACTTTCGAAAAGGCCGACTCATATCCAGCACTGGCCAACCATATCGGCGCGCCGATCAATACCGCCCTCATTCTGGAACACTGGGATGACCTTCTCCATCTGGCGGCATCAATCACGACACGCTCTGTTGCGCCCTCAATGATCCTCAAAAAGCTGGCGGCATCCTCGAAACCGAGCCAGTTGGCGAAAGCCCTGCGTGAGCTCGGGCGCATCGAGCGATCCCTGTTTATGATCGAATGGTATTCCAACCCGGCACTTCGCCGGCGATGTCAAGCCGGTCTTAACAAAGGAGAATCCGCCCACAAGCTCAAGCGGGCCGTTTTCTTCCATGAGCGCGGCGAAATCCGCGACCGATCGTTCGAAAGTCAGGCATTCCGTGCCTCGGGCCTCAACCTTGTCGTCAGCGCCATCGTCCACTGGAATACCGTTTATCTCAGCCGTGCCGTAGCCCATCTGCGTCAAAGTGGTCGAACTATCCCCGACATATTGCTCAAGCATGTCTCGCCACTCAGCTGGGAGCACATAAATCTCACCGGCATCTATTCCTGGGACACCGAGCAGCAGATGCCCGAAGGCTTCAGGCCATTGCGACTTCCTGGAAGAATCCTCCGCGCTGCATGACGTTCCCGCTCCGTTCGGTCTTAGCGTACGATTTCGAGCAGCTCTTGTTCTGACCCCAGTATGGAATGAACTGGCCTACCGGCGTCTCCGAAGCCAGGAGCTTGCGGGATTCAATTGCCCCCATGCCTATCTCCTTTTTCGGTAGTTAGCGGGGCTATACGACGATGCGCCCCAAAAGCCCTTGTTGCGGTTGCGGAACTTGGTATCAATCCACAACCACCAGATACGGAACGCCTTGTCGTCGTTCTTCGTGATTTGGGCCATGATGAACCACAGCGGCGGCACAAGCGCCCACCACCAGATGCTGACCGTCAACGCTATGACGGCCACGCCCATGACCATTGCCATTAGCGGAATCATCGGCACGCCCCAAATCGTTGGAAGTCGCGTTGCCCCCTTGAACAGGGGGAACGCTTCGTGCTGCTGCTGTGGCGGCTTCATGACTGTCCCCCTTTAGGTAAACAGCATGGCCGTAATCTGGACGGCGGAACCGGCAATGATGACGCCGATAGACCACCGCACAAACGTCTGTCTCTTATACACATCTCCGAGCCCACGAGACGCTCATGAATCTC
>CAMFIE010000025.1 GCA_945952315.1 uncultured Rhizobium sp.
AGCGAGGCCGAGACGATCTGGATGTCGAGGATCGCCATGAACATGCCGAAGACCATGGCGAAGAAGGCCACGACCCGGCGCGGATCAAGACGCTCGTTCTCGCTGGCCACGGCGACGGCACCGGGCGCTTTCATCGGAGTGGACGCCATTGTCCTCGCCTTCCGGTCTTAAGGGTCAGGGGGCCGTGCGGCTGTCGACATCGACGACAACGCTCATGCCAGCGCGCAGCACGCCTTCCTTGAGCTTGTCTTCCGGAATGGAGATGCGCACGGGAATGCGCTGCACCACCTTGGTGAAGTTGCCGGTCGCGTTTTCCGCAGGCAGCATCGAGAAGACGGAACCCGACGCGGGCGAGATCGAGGTCACGGTGCCGATCAGGTCCTGATCCTTGTAGGCATCGACCAGGATATGCACCTTGGCGCCGATGCCGATGCGGGCAACCTGCGTTTCCTTGAAATTGGCCTCGATGAACAGCTCGTTCGACGGAACAAGGGCGGCCAGCCGCGCGCCCGGCGAGACAAGATCGCCCTCGCGCACGCCGACATTGCCGATAATCCCGTCATAGGGCGCCTTCAGCACGGTGAAGCCCAGATCCCGCTCGGCCTTCGCAAGCGCCAGATCAAGCGATTTGAAGGTGCTTTCCACTTCGGCGCGCTGGGCCTTCAGCAGGCCGATATTGGCCTTGGCAACAGAAATGCCTGCCTCGCCCGCCGTAACCGCCGCATTGGCGCGGGAAAGGGCAACGTCGGCCGCATCAAGCGTTGCGGCAGAGCCGACGGCGCGGTTCGACAATTCCTTGGCGCGCGTCTGGGCAAGCTGGGCACCCCGCTGCTCGGCATGGTTTGCCTCCTGCTGGGCCTCGGCCTGCTTCAGGCCCGCTTCCGCGCCCACAATCTGCGCATCGATCCGGTCAAGGGAGAGCTTTGCCGACGCAATCGCCGCCTTGGCCTGATCAACCGCGATGCGGTAATCCCCGGCATCGAGCGTCACCAGCGCGTCACCGGCCTTCACATGCTGGTTGGCAGTGACATTCACCTTCTCGATATAGCCCGAAACCTTCGGCGAGATGGTCGCGATATCGCCCTGGATATAGGCGTCATCGGTGGAGATCATGAAGCGGCCATCGACCCAGTAGTTGTAGCCATACCACCCGCCGGCACCGAGCAGCGCAAGAAGAATGACGTAAAGCACCTTGCTCTTTTTCTTTGGCGCAGGAGACGCCTGCTGGGCAGGTGCAGCCGCGCGCGCTTCGGCCCGCAGAGGCTCGGCAGCAGGCGTTGCGTCCATCGAAACGGCATCGCCATTGACAGCAGCATCCGCATTTTCCGTCTGATCCGCTTCAACCGCCCGGATAGCGCCTGCCCTGTTATTCGCTGCCATGATCATCCTGCCGTTAAAAATCAGATCGAACCAAACGGTTTGATTTTGAAACATTGACATAATGCCATTAAAGTTTCATATCAAGCGAAATCGAACCGCGTGGTTCGAAAACTTTTTGATGTATGGCAAGTGAATGAACGGTGCACGAAAGATCGCGAATGTGGTGACTGACGCCCCGAACCCGATGGGTTCCGGCGATGTTGGCGCATTGCAGGGCAGACGTGCGGCGGGGGAGGATCCGCGCAAGCGCGACCAGATCCTCGAAGGCGCGAAGCGCGTTTTCATGAAATCCGGCTTTGATGCCGCCACCATGAATGACATCACCCGCGAGGCGCAGGTCTCGAAGGGCACGATCTATGTCTATTTCAACAACAAGGAAGACCTGTTTGCGGCGCTGATCGAACGCGAGCGTTCCCGCATGGTTGCCTCCATGCGCAGTGCCCTTTCCGGTGATGGACCGGTGGCCGACAGCCTGTTCAACTTCGGCTTCGCCTTTGCCTCGCATGTGCTCAAGCCCGGCTCGATCTATGCCATGCGCATGGTGATCGGCGTGATCGACCGCATGCCGCAGCTTGCCGACCGCTTCTTCACCACCGGCCCGGACAGCGTGCGTTACGTGATCGAGACCTTCCTTGCCGAGCGGGTGGAAAAGGGTCACCTTGTGATCGATGACATTCCGCTCGCCGCGGTGCAGTTCATCGAAATGTCGACGGCCGGCCTGCACAAGCCGCGCCTCTTCGGCCACCGCGTCAAAGAGGCGACCGTTGAGGAAATGCAGCACACGATCCGCGGCGCGGTGCGGGTTTTCCTCGCCGCCTATGGTGCAAAGGCCGCCTGAAGACGATCACGTCCGGCTTGCAAAATCCCCGGGCGACCCCATCTCCCGTCCTCACGCCTTGAAACGGAAAACAATCGGTTGCAGCCCGGCGCAATCCGTTTTACCGAGTGAAGGCCGCAAGACAGGAGATTTACATGCAGGATATCGTCGCCCTCATCCAGGATCCGTCCGCCTGGATCGCCCTCATCACCCTGATCGTGATGGAAGTGGTGCTTGGCATCGACAACCTCGTCTTCATCTCGATCCTGACCAACAAGCTGCCGCCGGAACAGCGCCGCCCGGCGCGCAACATCGGTATCGCGCTGGCGCTGATCATGCGCCTTGCGCTGCTCGGCACCGCCGCCTGGATCGTGCAGCTCACCAATCCGGTGTTCGAGCTGTTCGGCCATGCCTTCTCCTGGAAGGACATGATCCTGATTGCCGGTGGTCTCTTCCTCGTCTGGAAGGCCACCAAGGAAATCCACCACACGGTTGACCCGGAAGAAAAGGGCGAGGACTTCATCGCAAGCTCGGTGAACAATGGCCTGACAGCCGCAATCGGCCAGATCCTTCTGCTCGACCTCGTGTTTTCGATCGACAGCATCATCACCGCCGTTGGCATGACCCCGCATCTGCCGATCATGATCGTTGCCGTGATCTTTGCCGTCACCGTGATGCTGGTCGCCTCCGGCCCGCTCTCCGCCTTCATCGAGAAGAACCCGACCATCGTGATGCTGGCGCTCGGCTTCCTGATGATGATCGGCATGACGCTGATTGCCGATGGCATGGGCTTCCATGTGCCGAAGGGCTACATCTACGCCGCAATGGCCTTTTCCGCCCTGGTGGAAATCCTCAACATGCTGGCCCGGCGCGGCAAGAAGAAGGCCGGCGGCCACTGAAGGGGCATTGCCCCTGCCCTGTCTTGACGCGCCCGGCTGAATATGGCCTAAGGCCAGCCTGAAACAGTGCGCCCGCAATCCGGCCTTGCCGGTCGCTTACGGGCCTCGCATTCCGCATTCATCCGGGCCGTCTCGCCCGCGTCCGATCGGCGCGGGACGGGACACCGAAATCAGCACGGGCAAGCATCATGACCACTTCCGGCGTCCGCGTACGCATCGCACCCTCCCCGACCGGCGAGCCGCATGTCGGCACCGCCTATATCGCGCTGTTCAACTATCTGTTCGCGAAGAAGAATGGCGGCGAGTTCATCCTGCGCATCGAGGATACGGATGCGACCCGTTCGACCCTCGAATACGAGGAAAAGGTGCTCGAGGCCCTTCGCTGGTGTGGCCTGAAATGGTCGGAAGGCCCCGATGTCGGCGGCCCCTACGGCCCTTACCGCCAGTCCGAGCGCAAGGAGACCTATCGCCCCTTCGTCGACCAGATGGTGCGCGACGGCCATGCCTTCCAATGCTTCTGCACGCCGGACCGGCTGGAAAAGATGCGCGAGGAGCAGCGCGCCTCCGGCAAGCCGCCGAAATATGATGGTCTGTGCCTCAACCTCAAGGCCGAGGAAGTGACCGCCCGCGTCGCAGCCGGCGAGCCGCATGTCGTGCGCATGAAAATCCCGACCGAAGGGTCGTGCAAGTTCGTCGATGGCGTCTATGGCGAGGTGGAAATTCCGTGGGATGCGGTGGACATGCAGGTTCTGCTGAAGGCCGACGGCATGCCGACCTATCACATGGCGAATGTGGTCGATGACCATCTGATGAAAATCACCCATGTGGCGCGTGGCGAGGAATGGCTTGCCTCCGTGCCGAAGCATATCCTGATCTACCAGTATCTCGGGTTGAAGCCGCCGGTCTTCATGCATCTGTCGCTGATGCGCAATGCCGACAAGTCGAAGCTTTCCAAGCGCAAGAACCCGACCTCGATCTCCTATTATTCCGCGCTCGGCTATCTGCCGGAAGCGCTAATGAACTTCCTCGGCCTGTTCTTCATCCAGATCGCCGAGGGTGAAGAGCTGCTGACCATGGATCAGCTTGCCGAAAAGTTCGATCCGGAAAACCTTTCCAAGGCGGGCGCGATCTTTGATATCCAGAAGCTCGACTGGCTGAATGGCCGCTGGCTGCGCGAGGCCATCACGGAAGAGGATTTCCTGGCCCGCGTTCTCGCCTGGGCCTCGGAAAACGACCGGCTGAAGGAAGGCCTGAAGCTGTCGCGTTCGCGCATCACCAAGCTCGGCGAGCTGCCGGACCTCGCAGGCTTCCTGCTGAAATCCGAGCTTGGCCTTGGCCCCGAGGATTTCGCCAAGGTGAAATCGACCCCGGAAGAACTGCACGATATCCTCTCGACCGTGCAGGCCGATCTGGAAAAGATGCCGGAATGGACCGTTGCCTCGATTGAAGCCGAGCTTCGCGCCGTGGCCGACCGGCTGGGCAAGAAGCTGAAGGTGGTGGTGGCGCCGCTCTTCGTCGCCGTTTCCGGAAGCTCCCGCTCGCTGCCACTTTTTGACAGCATGGCGCTGCTCGGCCGCTCCGTGGTGCGCCAGCGCCTGAAGCTTGCCATCCAGATTGCCGCTTCCATGCTTGGCCCGAAGAACTGATCGCTGGACATCACGATGACTGAGAAGACGACCGAAACCGCCCTTTCCTCCGATGCGACCGAAGTGCGCCGCCAGAAGCTCGACCTGTTGCGCGAGAAGATCGGCGATGTCTATCCGGCGCATTTCCACCGCACGATCACCAATGCGGAACTTGCCGAAAAATATGCCGGTCTGGAACCGGATACGGAATCCGGCGATGTGGTGACGGTGGCAGGCCGCGTCTATTCCTCGCGCAATTCCGGCATGTTCATGGACCTGCATGATGCCTCCGGCAAGATCCAGATCTTCTCGCACAAGGACACGACGCCGGAAGAGGCGCGCGCGCTTTTGCCGATGATCGATCTAGGCGATATCATCGGGGTTACCGGGGCCGTGCGCCGCACCAAGCGCGGCGAACTGACGATCAACGCCCATGAAATCACCATGCTGACCAAGACGCTTCTGCCGATGCCGGAGAAGTATCACGGGCTTGCCGATATCGAGATCCGCTACCGCAAGCGCCATCTCGACATTCTGACAAACGAGGAATCGAAGCTGCGCTTCCAGCAGCGCTCGAAGATCATCTCGGGCATCCGCCGCTTCATGGAAAATGACGGCTTCATGGAAGTCGAGACGCCGATGCTGCATTCCGTCTATGGCGGCGCGACGGCGGAGCCCTTCAAGACCCATCACAACACGCTGAAGCTCGACATGTATCTGCGCATCGCGCCGGAACTGTTCCTGAAGCGCACGCTGGTTTCGGGACTGACCGACAAGGTGTTCGAGATCAACCGCAATTTCCGCAATGAGGGCGTGTCCACGCGGCACAATCCCGAATTCACCATGATGGAATGCTACTGGGCCTATGCCGATTACGAGGACATCATGGACCTCGTGGAGCGCATGTTCGAGGAGCTGGCGGTGAAGATCCACGGCTCCGCCGAATTCACCTATGGCGACAGGCAGATCTCCTTCAAGGGTCCGTTCAAACGGGTGCCGATGCCCGATGCGGTGAAGGAAAAGACCGGCATCGACTTCCTCGCCATCAAGACGGATGAAGAGGCGCGCGCCGCATCGAAGGCCGCCGGTTTCGAGGTGGAGAAGGATGCGACCTGGGGCGAATGCCTCGCCTTCATCTTCGAGGAAACCGTCGAAGGCTCGCTGATCCAGCCCTCGCATGTGACCCATTTCCCGAAGGACATTTCGCCCTTCGCCAAGGAAGTGCCGGGCGAGCCGCGGCTTGTCGAACGCTTCGAGACCTATTGCAATGGCTGGGAAATCGGCAATGCCTTCTCCGAGCTCAATGATCCGGTGGAACAGCGCGCCCGCATGGTGGACCAGCTGACGCAGGCCCATTCGCGTGGCGAGAAGGACAAGCAGCTGGACGACGAATTCCTCGATGCGATGGATCAGGGCATGCCGCCCGCCGGTGGCCTCGGCATCGGCGTGGACCGGCTGATCATGCTGCTCACCAATGCACCCTCGATCCGCGACGTGATCCTCTTCCCAGCTCGCCGCCAGAAGGCAGACTGAGCGGAAAAAGCAGACAGACAAAACCCGGCGGAGCGATCCGCCGGGTTTTTTTATTCACGCAGGGGCCGGTAGACCGGTCAGCCGCTATGGGCGGCAGGCTTTGCCTCGCCTTCAGCCGCAGGCTTGGCCTCGCCCTCCGCAGGCGGTGCGGGCTCGGCAGCGCTTTCGCCTTCGGCTGGGAGCAGGATCTTCTTCTTGTGCCCGGCGGCGGGTTTGGCATCCGGCAGACCACCCGGTGCGAAAGGCTCGACAGGGGCCGCAGCCTCTTCCGTCGCCGCTTCACCTTCCGCCGGTGCGGCCTCGCCCTCGCCCACAGGCTTGGCCTCGGCGGCAGCCCCTTCGGTGGCTGAAGCTTCCCCTTCCGGTTTGGCAGCCGCCTCGCCTTCCGCTTTCGGCGCTTCGGCAGCCGGTTTGTCCTCGCCGAAAATCATCGCCTTGATCGAGCCGAACCAGCCCTTGTCTTCTTTGGGAGCCTCGCCCTCGGCAGCAGTCTTTTCGCCCTCGGCAGGCTTTTCGCCCTCCGCCTTGGCGGCTTCGCCTTCGCCCTTCGGCGCCTCGCCTTCGGCGGCAGCCCCTTCGCCTTCCGCCTTCGGCGCAGCACCATGGCCGCCGCCTTCGGCAGGCTTTTCCCCTTCGGCCTTGGCGCCCTCGCCTTCAGCCTTTGCACCCTCGCCGGTCTTCACGCCCTCGATGATGGTCGGGTCGATGCAGTCGGTCTTTTCCTCGATGGAGGCGGTGATCTGGCGCGCCTCGTCCGGCGGCACCTCGATCTTCTGGCCGTAGAAACCGCCGCTCGCATTCGGCTTGTTGTCGATATAGGACGCCTGGAGCACCGGCACATCGGCAAGATCGGCGATCTCTTCCGGATGGGGAACATAGATCACGTCCGCCCCGATGGCATGGCCGGACATGCCGGCGCGCGTCTTCGGGCCATTCTTGTCCAGCACCACCACCTGCACGAGGTCCGGCTGTTCCTTCTCGTAAAGAATGGCGGCAACGCGCAGCGCCGTCTTCAGCCGTGTCAGGCCGTCAGAGGCTTCCATCTCGACGTATTTGCGCAGCCAGTAACGGTTTTTCTTGTGGATTTTCATGATCTTGACGTCGGTGCACTCACCGCCGTTGACCACTTCCGCAGGCGGTCCGAGCAGCTTGTCCTTGCCGATATAGACAGCCGTGGCACCGGCCGCGCCGCCGAGAACGAGCACGCCAGCCAGGATCAGCACCATCTTCTTCGACAGACGGAATATCCGCAGCGAGATCTTCACGCTCTCTGCTCCGACATGACCAACTCCACGCAAGACAAACAAGGGTCAGCCGGTAGAGTAAAACAGCAGCGTTTCAGAATGTTTAAAAACAACTGTAGTAGTTTATACTCGTCTTGGTGGCACACGCCTAAAATGAAAGCCGGACGCAGAAAAGGCCGGAACGGGGTCCGGCCTTTTTCGTCTTCGTCAGATGGAAGGTCCGATCAGCAGTAGATCTGGTAGGCCTTGCGGATCGCGGCATCCACGTCCGGGTCGATCATGGTCTTGGCCGCTTCCGACAGGATCTTGTTCTTGCGCTCGATCGCCTTTTCGATCAGGTCCGGACGGCCAAGCTCCACCCATTCCTTCGGGCTCGAACGGTCGGCCACGGCGGGATAGATATATTCCGTCTGCATCAGGCTCAGCGTCTGGGAATGGCCGAGATAATGGCCGGGGCCATCCAGGCAGACAGAGCGCATGGTTTCGAGCGAAATGCTGTCCTCGGTCACATCGATACCGCGGATGCAGCGCTGCACCTGACCGAGAAGGTCATCGCCGAGCACCAGGCTTTCGAGGCAAAAGCCGAGCAGCGAGGCATGCATGCCGACCGCTTCATAGACCATGTTGAGGCCCGAAAGCCCGGCCATCACGTTGGAAATCGCCTGTTCCCAGCCTGCCTGCATGTCCGGCAGCTTGCTGTCGGCGATACCGGCGGCAGCCCCGCCCGGCAGATTGTAGAAGCGATGCATCTGCGCGCAGCCTGCGGTGAGCAGCGCCTGCTCGCCCGAGCCGCCGGACATGGCGCCCGTGCGAAGGTCGGAGACGAAGGGCCAGGTGCCGAAGATCGCCGGTGCGCCCGGCTTCATCGCATTGACATAGACGACGCCCGCAAGGCACTCCGCCACCGCCTGCACGATGGCCGTTGCGAGCGGGGCAGGCGCGGTTGCGCCCGCCTGTCCTGCCGAAAGCAGCAGAACCGGCATGCCGCCGCGCACGCAATGTTCCATCGCGATGCAGCTTTCCTCCGCAAATTTCATCGGCGGCACGACGAAACAGTTGGAGTTGGAGACGAAGGGGCGCTCGCGCCACTTGTCCTCGCCACCGGCAATCATGTGCAGGATGTCGAAGCAGCCCTTCACATGCGAGGGATCGGAAAAGCTGGTGCCGACATGCTTGGTCGTGCCCGCGCAGCAGGCATAGAGCGTGTTGACATCCATCATGAAATTGTCCGGCACGTCACGGCAGACCATGGCGCGCTGGAAGAAATGCACATTGTCGAGGTGATGCACGAGGCGGGCGGCATCAAGCAGGTCCTTGGAGGTGGATTCGCGATATTCGCGCTTTTCCACGTCGACCACATGCACCGCCGCACCCGCCGTGCCGAAATGCACCTTGGAGCCGGAGAGATGCAGATCGTATTTTTCCTCGCGGCCAAACAGCGTGATATCGCGGGCGGCCTTTGTCAGCATGTCCTCGACAAGCGCCCGGGGAAAACGGATACGGCCGTCATCGCCGAGGATCGCACCCGCACCGGTGAGAATTTCCACGCCGGATTTCGGCGCATTCGACAGGCCGATCTTTTCCAGCGCATCCAGCGCGGCATTGTGGATCTTTGCCACCTGCTCATCGGTGAGCGGTCGATACTGGCCGCCGGGCAGGCCCGGGCGGACAGGGCGGACATTATCGGCAAGCGGTGCCGAGCGCACTGCAATGCGGCCAGCGCGGCCACCGGATCTGCGCTTCGGGGCGGCGTCGGTATCATCCATGGACATGCACGTCTTCTCCTTGAAAGCCGGGCCAACCGGCAGGAATTACAGTGAAATCAGGCGCGCACGCGCTCTGCCTTCGGGTCATACATGGGCTTCAGCGAGGCCTCCGCCTTCACGCGGCGACCTGCGATTTCGATCTCGTAGCTGGAGGCAAGCACATCCGCCTCGCTTTCGCCCTTGCAGGGCACGTAGCCAAGCCCGATCGCACCGCCGAGATGGTGGCCGTAATTGCCGGACGTGATGATCGAGACGATCTTGCCATCGCGCACCACGGCCTCGTTGTGGAACATCAGCGGCTCGGGATCGGTGAGACGGAACTGCACCAGACGGCGGGCAAGCCCCTCCTCCTGCTTGCGCAGCACCGCATCGCGGCCGATGAAATCGCCCTTCGCCGTTTTCACCGCAAAGCCGAGGCCCGCTTCCAGCACGTGATCCTCGTCGGTGATGTCATGGCCGAAATGGCGGAAGGCCTTTTCGATGCGGCAGCTGTCGAGCGTGTGAATGCCACAGAGCTTCAGCCCGAGATCGGCACCGGCAGCCTCCAGCGTCTCGAACACATGCGCCGTCTGGTCGGAGGAGACGTAAAGCTCCCAGCCGAGCTCGCCGACATAGGTGACGCGATGGGCGCGGGCAAGGCCCATGCCGACTTCGATCTCCCGCGCGGTGCCAAAGGGATGCGCGGCATTAGAAAAGTCGTTCGGGCTGACCTTCTGCATCAGTTCGCGCGCCTTCGGCCCCATGATGCAGAGCACGGATTCGGCAGCCGTCACATCCGTGACCACCACGAACTGATCACCGATATGACGGCGGAACCAGGCAAGGTCCCGCTGCAGCGTCGCGCCCGGAACGACCGCGAGGAAAGCGGTTTCCGAAAGGCGGGTGACGGTGAGATCGCATTCGATCCCGCCGCGCTGGTTCAGCATCTGGGTATAGACGATGCGACCGACCGGCACGTTCATTTCGGCGGCGCAGAGGCGCTGCAGATAGGCCATCGCATCGCGGCCCTCGATGCGGATCTTGCCGAAGGAAGTCATGTCGAAGAAGCCGACGCCATTGCGCACCGCGAGATGTTCCTCGCGCTGGTTTTCGAACCAGTTCTGGCGCTTCCAGCTGTAGCGATATTCGCGCTCCTGTCCGGGACGGGCAAACCAGTTGGCCCGCTCCCAGCCCGCCACTTCGCCGAAGACGGCACCGCGCGCCTTCAGATGCTCGTGCAGCGGCGTGCGGCGCACCCCGCGCGAGGTTGCCATCTGGCGAAAGGGGAAGTGATCGGCATAGAGAAGGCCGAGCGTTTCGGATACGCGCTCCTTCAGATAGGTCCGGTTCTTCTGGAACGGCTGGGCACGGCGGATATCCACTTCCCAGAGATCGAACGGCGGCTCGCCATCGTTCATCCACTGCGCAAGCGCCATGCCCGCACCGCCGGAGGAGACGATGCCGATGGAATTGTAGCCGGTCGCGACCCAGTAATTCTTCAGCTCCGGCACTTCGCCGAGATAGTAGCGGTCGTCCGGAGTGAAGCTTTCCGGGCCGTTGAAGAAGGTGTGGATGCCCGCCGTTTCCAGCATCGGCATGCGGTTGATCGCATCTTCGAGGATCGGCTGGAAATGGTCGAAGTCATCCGGCAGCTGGTCGAAGCAGAAATCCTCGCGGATACCCTCCATGCCCCAGGGCTTGGCCTTCAGCTCGAAGGCGCCGACCAGCATCTTGCCCGCATCTTCCTTGTAATAGGTCGCCTCGTCCGGCACGCGCAGCACCGGCAGGCGGGTGAGGCCGGCAATCGGTTCCGTCACGATATAGAAATGCTCGCAGGCATGCAGCGGCACGGTCACACCCGTCGATCCGGCAAGATCACGCGCCCACATGCCGGCACAGTTCACCACATGATCGGCCTGGATCGTATAGGTCTCGCCTTCCTGAACGCAGGTGACACCGGTAACGCGGCCATCCTTGTGGTTGACGGCGGTGACCTTCACGCCCTCGATCACCTGCGCGCCGTTCTGCCGCGCGCCCTTGGCGAGCGCCATGGCGATATTGGCCGGATCACACTGGCCGTCGAGCGGCAGATGCACGCCCGCGACCACATCCGATGTGTTGAGATGCGGATAGAGCGCCTTCACCTCGGCAGGCGAGATTTCGCGCACATCCACATTGAAGGCGCGGGCAAGCGAGGCCTGGCGGAAGATTTCCTCCTTGCGCTCCTCGGTCAGCGCCACCGTGATCGAGCCGCACTGGCGCATGCCGGTGCCGATCCCGGTTTCGGCCTCGAGCTTGACATAGAGATCGGCGGAATATTTGGCGAGACGGGTCATGTTCTGCGAGGCGCGCAGCTGGCCGATCAGGCCCGCCGCATGCCAGGTGGTTCCGCAGGTCAGCTGCTTGCGCTCCAGAAGAACCACATCCGTCCAGCCAAGCTTTGCCAGATGATAGGCGACCGAACAGCCGGACAAGCCGCCGCCGATGATGACCACCCTTGCCTTTTCCGGAACCGCCTTTGCCATGCCTTGAATACCCCCCTCGCACCCTTGAAAAGGGCTGCTTCATATGCGCCGCAATTTGGCCCGCAGGCGGCTATGGCTGCAAACAAAGGAAACGGAGCCATAGGCCTTGTTTGTTTTGTGGAGCGAGCCGAAGCGGAAAGAATGATTTGAAAGAAAGTCGTTTCGCACAAACAAAACCGCCCCATAGGTTAAAAATGCAGGCCTTGTCAGCGCGCCCTGAACCGGCCACGTTTCGCTTCGCAAATCAGGAGGGGATGCGCATGAAAATCACCGGTCTCAAGACCTTCATCGTCGGCAATCCGTCGCCTTTCGCGGGCGGGCGCTATTTCATCTTCCTGAAGCTCGTCACCGACAATGGCATCGAGGGCGTGGGCGAGGTCTATTCGGCCAGCTTCGCGCCGAAGGTGGTCGAGGCGATGATCCGCGACATTTTCGAATATCACCTGCTCGACAGCGATCCCTTCCGCATCGAGACCTTCTGGCGCAATGCCTATGGTCGCGGCTATTCGCAGCGCCCGGATATCTCGCTGATGGGCGTGATTTCCGGTCTCGAAATGGCGATGTGGGACATTATCGGCAAGGCCACCGGCAAGCCGGTCTACGAGCTTCTCGGCGGCAAGGTGCACGAGAAGCTCAGAAGCTACACCTATATCTATCCGGATTTTGCTGCGGGCGAACACGCCTATTCGAACAGCAAGGCCTATTCGGACCCCGACACCGCGGCAGAGCGCGCGCTGCATTACGTGCGTCAGGGTTTTACCGCCGTGAAGTTCGATCCGGCCGGCGCCTATTCCACCTTCGATCCGCGCCAGCCGAGCCTCGAGCGCATCGAGATTTCCCGCAATTTCTGCAAGCGCATCCGTGAAGCGGTCGGCACGTCCTGCGATCTGCTGTTCGGCACGCATGGCCAGTTCACCACCTCGGGTGCAATCCGGCTCGGCAAGGCGCTCGAACCCTACCAGCCGCTGTGGTTCGAGGAGCCGACCCCGCCGGAAATGCCGGAACAGATGGCCGAGGTTGCCCGTGCCGTCGCGATCCCGATTTCGGCAGGCGAGCGGCTCACCACCAAATACGAGTTCCAGCGCGTGCTGCAGACGGGCGCCGCCTCGATCATCCAGATGAATCTCGGCCGCGTCGGCGGCATTCTGGAAGCGAAGAAAATCGCGGGCATGGCCGAAACCCATTATGCCCAGATCGCACCGCATCTCTATTGCGGGCCGATTGTCGGCGCCGCCAATATCCAGGTCTCCGCCTGCAGCCCCAACTTCCTGATCCTCGAAAGCATCGAGCGCTGGGACGGCTTCCAGGCAAAGCTGCTGAAAAAGCCGATCCAGTGGGAAGACGGCTATGTCATTCCGCCGAGCGAGCCGGGTCTGGGCGTGGAGCTCAACGAGGACGTGGCGCTTGCCCATCCCTATGAAGGCAAGGCGCTGCATCTGGTGCCCACCTTCGGGCCGGTGGGCCGGGGAGAATAACACTTGGTCCCCCTCCCCCTTGTGGGGACCTTTCGGACCTTCTTCTCCCCGGCGGGGAGAAGTGCCGAGCAAAGCGAGGCGATGAGGGGGCGTGCGAGCAGGCGGCCCCCTCACCTGCCCTCCGGGCATCCTCTCCCCGCCGGGGAGAGGAGGAGCCGCCAACCTTTCAGCATTCAAACAACAACAGATCGGGAAAATCACCATGCATTACGGTTTTATCGGCCTCGGCAATCTCGGGCGCAATCTGGCGGGCAGCCTGCTGCGGGAAGGTTTCAAGGTCACGGTTACGGATATCGACAGGAAGCAGGCGGAGAAGCTGATCGCCAAGGGCGCGGGCTTTGCCGAAAGCGCAAAGGCGGTGGCCGAGCAGGTGGATGCGGTGATCACCTGCCTGCCCTCGCCCAAGGTTTCCGAAATGGTGCTGACCGCGCCGAACGGCATTCTCGCGGGCCTGAAGAAGGGCTCGACCTGGATCGAGATGTCGACGCTTGATACCGATGCCGTCACGCGGCTCGCCAAGATCGCGGCAGACAACGGCATCCGCATGATGGAAGCGCCGGTCACCGGCGGCGTGCATCTGGCAGCCTCCGGCGAAATCACCGTGATTGCCGGTGGCGATGCCGATCTCTTCGAAAAGCACAAGCCTGCCTTCCAGGCGATGGGCAAGCAGATCTTCCATGCGGGCGATCTCGGCAAGGCGGCGGTGATCAAGGTCATCACCAACATGCTCGCCTTCATCCATCTCTGCGCCACCGGCGAAGCGCTGATGCTGGCGAAGAAGGGCGGCATCGATCTCACCCAGGCTTTCCACATCATCAAGGCCTCCTCCGGCAACAGCTTCGTGCACGAGACCGAAGGTCAGGTGATCCTGAACGGCTCCTACAACATCAACTTCACCATGGATCTGGCGCTCAAGGATCTGGGCTTCGCGCTCGGCTTCGGCCGCGAATTCGGCGTGCCGCTGGAACTGGCCGGGCTGGTCGAGCAGACCTTCGTGCGCGCCAAGGCGATCTATGGCGGCGATGCCTGGTCGAGCCAGGTGGTGAAGCTTCTGGAAGACGCCACCGGCACGGACCTTCGCGCCCCCGGCTTCCCCGCCGAACTGGAAGCGTGAGACCCTGATGACCGGCGCAGCGCTCCCCGTTCTCGGCACATTCGATTACGTCATCGTCGGCGCAGGCTCGGCGGGCTCGGCGCTTGCCGAAGTGCTTGGCCGCAACCCGAAGGCGCGGATCGCCATTGTCGAGGCGGGCGGCACCGACCGCCGCTTCTTCATCCAGATGCCGCTCGGTTATGGAAAGACCTTCTATGACATGCGGCTGAACTGGGGATACCGGGCCGAGCCCGATCCCGGCCTCGACGGCCAGAGCGATTACTGGCCGCGCGGCAAGGTGATCGGCGGCTCGGGCTCGCTCAACGCGATGGTCTGGATCCGCGGCGCCCGCGAGGACTATGACGAATGGGCAGCGGAGGGAAATGCCGGCTGGAGCTATGCCGATGTTCTGCCGGTCTTCAAGGCAATCGAGGATGCCGAAAGCGGCGATGACCGCTATCGCGGTCGCGGCGGGCCGGTGCACATCACCAACCCCGCCCGGATGCTGCATCCGCTTGCCAAACGCTTCATCGAGGCGGGCCGGCAGGCGGGCTTTGCCTATAACCCGGACTTCAATGGCGAAAGCCAGGAAGGCATGGGCATCTACGAGATCAACACGAAGAACGGCTGGCGCTGTTCTGCGGCCAAGGCCTTTCTCTATCCGGCCCTGAAGCGCGGCAATCTCACGCTGTTTTCGGAAACATTCGTGCGCCGGGTGATCGTGGAACACGGTCGCGCCACCGGCATTGAGGTGGAACGGGAGGGCGTGGTGCAGGTGATCCGCGCCATCGGCGAGGTGATCCTGTCCGCCGGTGCGGTCAACACGCCGCATCTCCTGCAACTCTCCGGCATCGGCAGAGGCGAGGACCAACTGGCGGCAGGCCTTCCCGTCCTGCATGAAAGCCCCGCCGTCGGCCATTACCTGCAGGATCATCTCGGCATCAACTATACCTATCGCGCCAAAGGCGAGAGCATGAATGCGCAGTTGCGCAGCCCCATCGGCAAGCTGCTCGCGGGCCTGAATTTCCTGCTGCGGGGGCGCGGGCCGCTCTGCCTCAGCCTCAACCAGGGTGGCGGTTTCGTGAAATCCCGGCCCGACCTCGACCGGCCGAATATCCAGCTCTATCTGCAGGCAATCAGCACTTTTACCGGCAAGGTGGGCACCCGCCCGCTGCTGACGCCCGATCCCTTTCCCGGCTTCAACATCGGCCTTTCCACCTGCCGACCGAAGGCACGCGGAACGATCCTTGCGAAGACCAGTGATCCCGCCATCGCGCCAGCGATCCGCGCCAATGTCTATGGCGTTGCGGAAGACCGGCAGGACATGCTGGAGGGCGTGAAACTGCTCCGGCTGCTGGCCAGCCAGAAAGCGCTTGCCGAAATCATCGAGGAAGAGCTGGCACCGGGCCGCGACGTGGTGACAGACGAGCAGCTGATGCTCGATTATTCCCGCCGGTCCGGCACGGTCTATCACCCCTGCGGAACCGCCCGCATGGGGCCGGACCCGAAAACCTCGGTGGTCGATCCCCAGCTCAAGGTGCATGGCGTAAACGGGCTCCGGGTCGCCGATGCCTCGATCTTCCCGGCGGTGATTTCCGGCAATACCAATGCGGCGGCGATCATGGTGGGCGTCAAGGCCGGCTTGATGATTGGCAAGAACGGTTGACCGCGCCCGGTGCGGCGCGGCTGCAATCTCCCCTTGCAGGGTGCGGGCTCCCTTCCCAAGCCCTTGCAAGTGTGATTAGTTTCGCCGTCCCTTGATGCAGAATATTGCGAAACATGCCTGACACGCTTCCACCCACCGGCTATCACCTGCCCCCGCTGCCCTGGCTGCGCGCCTTTGAGGCGGCCGCGCGGCATTCCAGCTTCACGGCGGCGGCGGAAGAGCTGAACCTGACGCAGGCGGCTGTGTCGCATCAGGTGCGGAGCCTGGAGAAGCATCTGGGCGTCACCCTGTTCGAGCGCCTGCCGCGCAGCCTGCGGCTGACGGAAATGGGGGCCGCCTATCTGCCGCCGCTGCGCCGCTCCTTCGGCGAGCTTGCGGCGGCAACCGCTGGCCTGTTCGGCTCGTCCTCGAAGCGCACGCTCACCATCCGCGCGCCGGTTTCCTTTCTCGGCCTCTGGCTTGCCCGCCGGATCGGCAGCTTCATCGCCACCTATCCGGATATTTCGATCCGCCTCGTCTCCGTCGTCTGGTCCCATACCGAACCGGACGAGGCGACCGATATCGACATCCGCTTCGGAGACGGTATCTGGCCGGGCTATACGGCCTATATGCTGGTGCAATCACCCGCGATTGCCGTCTGCCATCCCGATCTTGCCGCCGAAATGGCAACGCGCGAGGGCATCGAGGCGCTGATGAAGCGCATGCCGCTGATCCATGTGACGGGTTACGAAAATCTCTGGCACCGGTTCCTGAAGCCGATGGGCATCAATCCGCCCAACAACGAGGGCCTGAATTCGGATACCTCGATTGCCGCGCTGGAATATGCCGCCGAAGGCGTGGGTCCGGCGGCGGTTCTTGCCTGTCTTGCCGAAAGCGCGCTGGCGAGCGGCAAGGTGGTGCGCTGCCTGCCCGGCACGGCGAGCATCGAGCAGGGCCATTATCTTCTCACCACCGAGGGTCGGCGCAGGCCGAACCCGGATGCGGTGAAATTCCGGCAATGGCTGCTGGACGAGGCGGCCCGCAATCCGCTGAGCCTGCCGCCCGAAGGCGCCACCGAGCTGGTCTGACCGGCAGAAAGGACGAGCGGTTCAAGCCATGGCCTTCACGCTGCGCCAGCTCCAGTATTTCGTGGCGGTTGCCGAGCTTGGATCGGTGACACGGGCCGCCCAGAGCCTGTCGATCTCGCAAAGCTCGGTGACGGAGGCGATCCGCGACCTCGAAAATGATCTCGGCGTCGAACTGTTCGAGCGGCATGCGCGCGGGCTGACCATCACCCACAATGGCCACCAGTTTCTGCGGCATGCGACGAAAATCCTCGCCACCGTTTCCGATGCGCGCAACAGCTTCCAGACCGAGCGGAGCCAGTCGACCGGCACGCTGAACATCGGCGTCACCTCGCTGGTCGCGGGCTATGTGCTTTCCGACCTGCTCGCCCGCTATCGCCGCGCCTGCCCGGATGTGGACGTGACGGCGATCGAGGACAACGGCTCCTATCTCGAACATCTCCTGATCGGCGGCGAGCTGGATGTGGCGGTGATGGTGATCTCCAACCTGCGCGACCGCATGGCGCTGCAGGCCGAAATTCTCGAAACCTCGCCCTATCGGCTCTGGCTGCCCATCGGCCATCCGCTGGTGAGCGCGGAAATCATCAGCGTGCAGGATATCGCCCGCGAACCCCTGATCATGCTGACCATCGACGAAATCGAGGAAAACACCGGCAAGCTGCTGACGGCTCTGGGCGCGCGCCCGCATGTCGCCTTCCGCACCCGCTCGGTGGAAGCGGTGCGCTCGCTGGTCGCGACCGGGGCAGGCATCGCGCTGCTTCCCGATCTCGTTTATCGCCCCTGGTCGCTGGAAGGCGACCGCATCGAAAGCCGCGATGTCTCGGGCTCCCTGCCGGTGGTGCAGGTGGGCATCGTCTGGCGCAAGGGGTCCAGCCTGCCGCAAGCGGCACGCGATTTTGTCGGCATCGCCGAATCGCTCAGAAGCGGACGGCAGAGATAGGCACGACATATCGGAAATTCCGATACCGGCTTTCTCCATTATGAATTTGCGAAAGCTGCAGATTCACGTCAATCTCCACCATAAGAGTGGAACCATAAACAGAAGCAAACCGGGAGACCCGCATGAAAAAGATCCTGCATGCATGCACCAGCCTCATCGCTGTCATGAGCTTTGCCTCGCAAGTGACCGCGGCCGAAGCGCTGAAGGAAATCGGCAAGGGCGAAGGCGCGCTGTCTATCGTTGCCTGGGCCGGTTACATCGAGCGCGGTGAAACCGACAAGAATTACGACTGGGTGACCGGCTTCGAAAAGGAGACCGGCTGCAAGGTGACGGTAAAGACCGCCGCAACCTCCGACGAAATGGTCGCGCTGATGAACGAGGGCGGCTTCGACCTCGTCACCGCTTCGGGTGACGCCTCGCTCCGCCTCATCGCAGGCAAGCGCGTGCAGCCGATCAATGTCGATCTGATCCCGAGCTGGAAGACGCTGGACGAGCGCCTGCAGAACGCGGCCTGGCACACCGTCAACGGCACCCATTACGGCGTTCCCTATGTCTGGGGCCCGAACGTGCTGATGTACAATACCGATGCTTTCAAGGGCGAGGCGCCGAAGAGCTGGAAGGTGGTCTTCGAGGAAATGACCCTGCCGGACGGCAAGTCCAACAAGGGCCGCGTGCAGGCCTATGACGGCCCGATCTATATCGCCGATGCCGCCCTTTACCTGATGGCGCACAAGCCGGAACTCGGCATCAAGGACCCCTACGAGCTGAACGAAGACCAGTACAAGGCAGCGCTCGACCTGCTGCGCGGCCAGCGCGAGCTCGTTTCCCGTTACTGGCACGATGCGATGATCCAGATCGACGACTTCAAGAATGAAGGCGTGGTCGCCTCCGGCTCCTGGCCGTTCCAGGTGAACCTGCTGGCCTCCGAAAAGGCAAAGATCGCCTCGACCTTCCCGGAAGAAGGCGTGACCGGCTGGGCCGACACGACCATGCTGCATTCGGAAAGCGAGCATCCGAACTGCGCCTATATGTGGATGGAGCATTCGCTGAATGCCAAGGTGCAGGGTGATGTTTCCGCCTGGTTCGGTGCGGTTCCATCCGTTCCGGCCGCCTGCAAGGGCAACGAACTGCTGACCGACGAAGGCTGCGCCACCAACGGCTTCGATCACTTCGACAAGATCAAGTTCTGGCGCACCCCGAAGTCGCAGTGCGAAAGCCAGGGCGAATGCGTGCCCTACCACCGCTGGGTTTCCGATTACATCGGTGTGATCGGCGGACGGTAAGACGCGGCAGACTGCCAGGGTGAGGAAAGCCGCAAGCCATGCGCAAGCGGCCGCCTCACCCCCTGCCGGACCCTCTCCCCGCCGGGGAGAGGAGATATGTGGCTGGCCGGTGCGGCATCATCCTTCTCCCCGCCGGGGAGAAGGTGGCGGCAGCCGGATGAGGGGTTCGCCCCATCCATCAATATGATTGTAATTTCAGTCTTTTCACCGGAGCGACCATGACCGCCGCTGTCGAATTTTCGAACACGTCCCGCCATTACGGCCCGGTACGCGCCGTGGATGCGGTGAATCTCGAGGTTGCCGAGGGTGAATTCTTCGCAATGCTCGGGCCGTCGGGTTCCGGCAAGACCACCTGCCTGCGGCTGATTGCCGGTTTCGAGCAGCCGACCGGCGGCGAAATCCGGATTTTCGGCGAGCCCGCAGGCGGCGTGCCGCCCTACAAGCGCAATGTGAATACGGTGTTTCAGGACTATGCGCTGTTTCCGCATATGTCGATCCTCGACAATGTCGCCTACGGGCTGATGGTCAAGGGTGTCGACAAGGCAACGCGGCTGCGCGAGGCGGAAGCGGCCCTTGAGCTCGTCAAGCTGCCGGGCTATGGCAGCCGCCGCCCGGGCCAGCTTTCAGGCGGCCAGCGCCAGCGCGTGGCGCTTGCCCGTGCGCTCGTCAACAAGCCGCGCGTGCTGCTGCTCGACGAGCCGCTCGGCGCGCTTGACCTGAAGCTGCGCGAGCAGATGCAGGAAGAGCTGAAGACGCTGCAGCGCTCGCTCGGCATCACCTTCATCTTCGTCACCCATGATCAGGGCGAGGCGCTCTCCATGGCCGACCGGGTTGCCGTGTTCAATCAGGGCAGGATCGTGCAGGCCGGAACGCCGGAGGAAATCTACAAGCGCCCGCAAAGCCGCTTCGTCGCCGATTTCGTCGGCTCCTCGAATGTGATCGCACCGGAGGCGATGGCCCGCTTCGGCGGGGAAAAGCGCTGGGCAAGCCTTCGCCCCGAGGCGATCCGCATCGGCGCCGAAGGCGGGGTGGCCGCAAAGGTTCTGGTCTCCAACTTCCTCGGCTCCACCACGCGGCTTTCGCTGGATGCAGATGGCGTGAAGCTGCATGCGATGGTGCCGGCCGGGCTTTCCGTGCCGCAGGTAGGAGAAACCGTTCAGCTCGTCTGGTCCGCCTCCGACCTGCATTACATGGATGATGCGGCATGAGCGCCTCCCCCTCACCCGCCGTTCTGACAGGAAAATCCGGTCTTCTGACCGCAGCCTCCGATCTGTTCTGGCGGCGGCCCGGCCTGCTGCTGGTGCTGATGCTCGCACCGCCGCTGCTCTGGCTCGGGGTGATCTATATCGGCTCGCTGATCGCGCTTCTGCTGCAGAGCTTCTTCTCGATCGACGAGTTCTCGGGCCTGATCGTCTATGAATTCACGCTCTCCACCTACAAGCAGCTGCTGCTGGCGGCGAATTTCGACATCATCCTGCGCACCGTGGTGATGGCCTCGCTGGTGACGATCACCTCCGCCATTCTCGCCTTTCCGATTGCCTATTATGCCGCCCGCTATGCGCAGGGCAAATGGAAGGCGCTGTTCTATCTCGGCGTGATGCTGCCGCTCTGGTCGAGCTATCTGGTGAAGATCTATGCCTGGAAGCTGATCCTTGCCAAGGAAGGCATTCTCACCTGGGCCTTCGAGAAGCTGCATCTCTCCTGGCTGCTCGATGGCGTGCTGTCGCTGCCGGTGATCGGCGGCAACTCCCTTTCGGTGAGCTATATCGGCACCTTCATCGTCTTCGTCTATATCTGGCTGCCCTATATGATCCTGCCGACACAGGCCGCCCTTGAGCGCGTGCCCGGCAATCTGATCGAGGCGGCGGGCGATCTCGGCGCCACACCCTCGCAAACCTTCCGCACCGTCATCCTGCCCTTGGCGCTACCCGGCATCATCGCCGGTTCGATCTTCACCTTCTCGCTGACACTCGGTGACTACATCATTCCGCAGATCGTCGGCTCCTCGCGCCTCTTCATCGGGCAGGCGGTCTATACCCAGCAGGGCACCGCCGGAAATGTGCCGCTTGCCGCCGCCTTCTCGGTGGTGCCGATCCTGATCATGGCCCTTTATCTCTGGGCCGCGAAGAAGAAGGGGGCTTTCGATGCACTCTAGGAGCAATGCCGCACCCTTGGCACTGAAGCTCGCCGCGATTGGTGGCCTTGCCTTCCTGCATCTGCCGATCCTTCTGATCTTCGCCTATGCCTTCACCACGGAGGAAAAGAGCTATCAGTGGCCGCCACCCGGCTTCACCACCCAATGGTTCGGCATTGCCTGGAACCGGCCGGATGTCTGGGAAGCGCTTTCGCTCTCGGTGAAGGTTGGCTCGATTGCCACCGTCATCGCGCTGGTGCTCGGCACGCTCTGCGCGGCGGCCGTTTCGCGCACGAAATTCTTCGGCCGCGAAGCGATCTCGCTGCTCGTCATCCTGCCGATTGCGCTTCCCGGCATCATCACCGGCATTGCTCTACGCTCGGCCTTTTCGCTGCTCGATATTCCGTTCTCGATGTGGACGATCATTCTCGGCCACGCCACCTTCTGCGTGGTGGTGGTCTATAACAATGCGGTTGCCCGCTTCCGCCGCACCTCCGGTTCGCTGATCGAGGCCTCTTACGATCTCGGCGCCGATGGCTTCCAGACCTTCCGCTATGTGATCCTGCCCAATATTGCGACCGCGCTGTTGGCGGGCGGCATGCTGGCCTTTGCACTGTCCTTCGACGAGGTGATCGTCACCACCTTTACCGGCGGCCAGCAATCAACGCTGCCGATCTGGATGCTGGAAGAGCTGATCCGCCCACGCCAGCGGCCCGTCACCAATGTGGTGGCGATGGTGGTGGTGCTGGTCACCTTCCTGCCCATTCTTGCCGCCTATTACCTCACCCGCGACGGCGACCAGATTGCCGGAAGCGGCAAATGACATTGACCGACTGAAACAGGGAGAACGCCATGGATACCCAGATGCTGATCGGCTCCGCCTTCGAAAGCGGCACGGAGACCGAGGAACAGATCTTCAACCCGAAGACCGGTGAAACCGTTCTGAAGCTCGCCGAAGCCTCGATGTCGCAGCTGGATGCAGCGGTGGATGCGGCGGAAAAGGCCTTCGTCAGCTGGTCGCAGACCTCGCCCGCCCAGCGCTCCGCCTATCTCCTGCAGATCGCCGATGCCATCGAGCGCGAGGCCGACGGCTTTGCCACCCTTGAGGCGCTGAACTGCGGCAAGCCGATCAATGCGGTGAAGAATGATGAAATCCCGGCAATCGTCGATTGCTGGCGCTTCTTTGCCGGTGCCGTTCGCTCCATGCACGGCCCGGTCGCAGGCGAATATCTGCCCGGCCACACCTCGATGATCCGCCGCGATCCGGTCGGCGTCATCGGCTCGATCGCGCCCTGGAACTATCCGCTGATGATGATGGCCTGGAAGCTTGCGCCCGCCATCGGCGCCGGCAACACGGTCGTCTTCAAGCCCTCCGAGCAAACGCCGCTGACGGCGCTGAAGCTTGCGAAAGTGCTCTCCGATATCCTGCCGGAAGGCGTGGTGAATGTGGTGCTCGGCCGTGGCGAAAGCGTCGGCAATGCGCTGATCAACCACCCGAAGATCGCGATGGTCTCGATCACCGGCGATGTCGCGACCGGCAAGAAGGTTCTCGCCGCCGCCTCGAAGACCGTCAAGCGCACGCATCTCGAACTCGGCGGCAAGGCGCCGGTGATCGTGCATGCCGATGCCGATATCGATGCCGTGGTCGCGGGCATCCGCACCTTCGGCTACTACAATGCCGGACAGGATTGCACCGCCGCCTGCCGCATCTATGCCGATGGCCGCATCTATGACCGGCTGGTTGCCGATCTCTCCGCCGCCGTCTCCACCATCAAGCTCAACCAGGCCGATGATACCGAAAACGAAATCGGACCGCTGATCTCGAAGCGCCAGCGCGACCGGGTGGAAAGCTTTGTCTCCCGCGCTGCCGAGCTCAAGCATATCGAGATCGCAACCGGCGGCAAGGTGCTGGGCGACAAGGGTTATTTCTTCCAGCCGACGGTGGTGGCCGGTGCGCTGCAGGATGACGAGATCGTGCGCCGCGAAGTGTTCGGCCCGGTGGTTTCGGTTACCCGCTTCGACGATCCGGAGCAGGCCGTGGTCTGGGCCAATGACAGCGATTACGGCCTTGCCTCCTCCGTCTGGACCAAGGACATTTCGCTCGCCATGAAAACCGCCTCCCGCCTGCAATATGGCTGCACCTGGGTGAACACGCATTTCATGCTGACCAACGAAATGCCCCATGGCGGCCTGAAGCAATCCGGCTATGGCAAGGACATGTCGATCTACGCACTCGAAGACTACACCGCCGTCCGCCACGTGATGATCGCCCACGGGTGAGCCGCACTTCGGTTGTGGAGCTTCGCGCTTCATAAGTGTTCAGACCCCCACCCCTGCCCTCCCCACATGGGGGAGGGAGTGGGCTGAGTGTGAGGCTCCTGTGAGGTGATATCAGAACATCTCCGTCGTCATCCTCGGGCTTGTCCCGAGGATGACGGTTGAGTGCAGGGATGGATCAGCAGGCACAACCATCCCCCTCCCCCTTGTGGGGAGGGGTCAGGGGTGGGGGTCTATTGAAGCGTCCTGCGAAGCGCCGCATTAGCAGCCTTGCCCCTCATCCGGCTGCCGCCACCTTCTCCCCGTTTTACGGGGAGAAGGACGCAAGACAACAACTCCAGTCCCCTTCTCCCCGCGAGCGGGGAGAAGGTCCCGGCAGGGGGATGAGGGGCAGAACACCACATCCAGCCACGAATAAGCGCTTTCCTTCATATCCGAAATATCTTATCTTCCTGATCGAACGGGCAGAAGCCGTTCAGGGGACTGAAAACCCCTTCCAACATCGGCAGGTACTCTCTTTTCAGGGAGTGCTTACCCGTGCTTAAAACGCACTCACCTGCCTCTTAAGGCCGGGGAGGTTGCTGCGCATGTCCAGGGCGAAAGCCTAAAGGCAGTGACGCCGTTTGTTGGACGGTTTTTCAGCTCCCCTGGCCGCCAGAGATTTGCTCTGTGGCCTCAACCGCGAGGGAGCAGGAACATGATCGAATTTTACAGCCAGTCCCCCGACTGGGTCAAAGCCGCCATCGTCATCGGTTGGCCGGGACTTTGCATTGCTCTCACATGGGTACTGCTATGGTACCGAGTGGAAATGGCGCGCATTGGCAGCGGCGAGTAGGGGTGCTTCGCGCTTCATGAGCTTTCAGACCCCCACCCCTGCCCTCCCCACAAGGGGGAGGGAGTGGGTTGAGTTTGCCGCAAAATCCCCCTCCCCCTTGTGGGGAGGGGTTAGGGGTGGGGGTCTCAAACAAAAAAAGCGGTGGGGGTGTTGCGGATCAAAGTGCGAAGCGCCGCATTTGCAGCCTTTGCCCCTCATCCGGCTGCCGCCACCTTCTCCCCGTTTTGACGGGGAGAAGGACGGAAGACGACAACTCCAGTCCCCTTCTCCCCGCGAGCGGGGAGAAGGTCCCGGCAGGGGGATGAGGGGCAGAGATTTCGATGCGCTTCGCCCCCTCAGATCAGATTTGCCCCGACATTCACCGCCAGTGCGACAATCGTGGTGTTGAAGAGGAAGGCGAGGATGGAGTGGGCGAGCACGAGGCGGCGGGTGGGCATGCTGGTGACGGCCACGTCAGCGGTTTGCGCCGCGACCCCGATGGTGAAGCTGAAATAGAGAAAGTCCCAATAGATCGGCTCCGGGCAGTCCTCCGGAAATTTCAGGCCACGCGCAGGCCCCTCGTTGGCATAGAAATTATGGGCATAATGCACCGTAAACAGCGTGTGCACGAAAATCCATGAGAGCAGGATGGTCGCTGCCGCCTCAAGCGGACGGGTGGTGGCAAGATTGCCGCCGCCCTGATGCACGCCCTGCAGCAAGAGATAAATGACGAAGAAGCTGGCCGCGGCCGCGATGATCGAAAACAGCAGCACCGGGCCATCCGGCAGGTCGATGTTGTCGGCGCGCTTCTTCAGCCGCTCGACCGAACTTGTCAGCATGAAATACCAGCTGATCGCGAGATAGGTGACAACGCCCGCATCCCATCCCAGCACCACGTGATCCGCCCCCGGCGAAATGCGTGCGAGCCAGGCCCAGACCGAAACGCCGACAGCCATGCTGACGAGCATCTGCGGATGCAGCCGCACAAGCGCCGATGTGGTGAGGCCAAAGCCGCCTTCGCGCCTGTCATTCATGTTTCACCCCGCATCAAAGACGAACCGGCGATCCTGAAGGCGAATCGCCGGTTCGATCCTTCCCTGTTCGGGACAAAAGGAAAAGGGGCGATCAGCTCGCCCAGCCGCCATCGATGATATGGGTCTGCCCGGTGGTGAAGGCGGCATCATCGCTGGCGAGATAGGTCACCAGACAGGCGATTTCCTCCGGCGTGCCGATGCGGCCCATGGGCTGGCGGGCGATGAAATCCTTCATGGCCTTCTCATAATCACCGGTCGCCCGCAGCCGGTCATGCAGGCTGGGGCTGTCGACCGTGCCGGGGCAGATCGCATTGCAGCGGATGCCCCGGGTCACGAAATCGGCGGCAATCGCCTTGGTGAGACCGACAACGGCCGCCTTGGACGCGCAATAGGCAAACCGGTTCGGCACGCCCTTCACGCTGGAGGCAACCGAGGCCATGTTGATGATCGAGCCCTTGCCCTTGGCCAGCATGCCGGGGATCACCGCCTTGCACAGACGGAACATCGCCTTGGCATTGAGATCGAAGGAGAAGTCCCAGTCCTTTTCCTCGCATTCGAGGATCGAGCCCGCATGCACGAACCCGGCGCAGTTGAACAGCACGTCGACCGAGCCGATGGAGGCGACAAAGGCCTTCACCTCATCGCCATCGAGCACATTGAGCTTGCGGCCATCGGCGCCTGTGATGGTCGATACCTTTTCGAGATTGATGTCGGTGGCGATCACCTTCGCGCCGAGCGAGACGAAACGCTCGGCGGTTGCCCGGCCGATGCCCTGTGCGGCTGCGGTGATGAGAACGGTCTTGCCTTCCAGTCCATGGGACATGTCTTTGAATTCCTTTTCGTGTTCAGGCGGCAGTTTGCGCGGTCGGCAGGCAGGACGGGCCAATCGGCTCGAAGCTCTTGTAGGTCAGGATGAATTCCTGATGCCCCATTTCCTCGGATTTGGTCTGTTCGCCACCGGCCACGCGCTTGATCAGATCGTAGATCTCGCGGCCCACTTCGTCCACCGAGGCCGTGCCTTCCAGAATACGGCCCGCGTTCACGTCCATGTCTTCCGACATGCGGCGATAGGTATGCGGATTGGCACAGACCTTGATGACCGGCGCAAGGGCGGAACCGACCACCGAGCCGCGCCCGGTCGCAAACAGGATCACATGGCTGCCGCAGGCAATCAGCTCGGCGATTTCGGCATTGTCGGAAATGTTCGGGAAGCCGAAGCGCACCTCGCCATCGGGGATCACGTCGAGCAGGTAGAGACCGCCGGTCGGCGGCTCGTCGCCGGGCTTGATCAGGCCGGAAATCGCCGCCTGCCCGCTCTTGGCATAGGCGCCAAGCGACTTTTCCTCGATGGTGGTGAGCCCACCATCCGCATTGCCAGGGGCAAAGCTCGCATGGCCGAGCGTGTCGTAATACTTCGCGGTCTTCTGCATGCAGGAGAGGATTTCGCCCGCAAGCTCCGGCGTTGCGGCCCGGTCCATCATCACCTGTTCGAGACCGATCAGCTCGCCGGTTTCCTCGAAGATCGCAGCCCCGCCATCGGCCACCAGATAGTCGAAGGCGCGGCCCATGGCCGGATTGGCCGTCAGGCCCGAGGTCGCATCCGAGCCGCCGCAGATGGTGCCGACGATCAGCTCGTGCGGTTTGATTTCCGCGCGTGGCGTGGATTTCAGCGCTTCGAGCTGTTCCTCCACCCATTTGCGGCCTTCGGCAATCGTGGTCTTGGTACCACCTGCGGCCTGAATGCCGATCAGGCGCACCGGTCGGCCCGACTTTTCGATGGTCTCGTAGAGCGTATGCCGGTTGAAACCCTCGCAGCCGAGGGAGACGAGCAGCACCGCGCCGACATTCGGATGGGTGCAGAGCTTCTGCAGCATGCGCTGCGAATAATCATTCGGAAAACAGCCCGGAAAGCCGATCACATGCACGCCCTGATCTCGGTAGGGGATCTGGATTTCGCGGCTGACGTGATGGGCGCATTCCACCAGATAGACCACGGCCACGATGTTGCGGATGCCCTTTCGCCCGTCCGGACGGAGATAGCCGTTGATCATGTCAGGCACCCTTTCTGATGTTGTCGCCGGTCAGCGTATAGGTGGGCAGATAGTCGCTCTTCAGATTGTGGATATGCACATAGTCGCCCGGCATGATCGGCACGCGGGCCGAGCCGATCGGCGTGCGGTACTTGATCACCTTTTCGCCGGGCGCAATCGGGCGGATGCATATCTTGTGACCGGTCGGCGTATCGCGCTCCAGCACCATAGGGCTGCCATGCACCTCCAGCCGCGTTCCGGCCTTCAGATCCTGCCGGGCGACGGCGATATTGTCATCCGCATCGAGCAGAAGCAGTTCCTTGGCAGTCATGCTCAAAACCTTTCCGTTTGAGACGTGTCCCTGAATGTCAGACCGGCAGACAGGCAATCGGCGTTGCTGGCGCGGCACTGGATTGATAGGCAGCCTCGACCAGCGCCATGGTCGACCAGGCATCCTCGACATTGCCGACCAGCACCGGGTCCTCGCCCGTTGCAAAGCGTTGCAGATGGGCCATCCGGTTGAGAAACGCATCCGGGAACCAGGCGCCCGCGAGCTTCACCTCCACCCAGTCCAGCCCCCCGGCCGGCCGGATGAACAGCTCGTCCGGCTCGCCGCACGGATAGTCCAGGTTGACGCCGAGCTTCACATAGGCCGCACCCTTCGTGCCACAGATGCGGAATTCGCAGGCCTGATATTTGCGGCCGAAATCATGGTCGTGATTGATCGACAGGGCACAACGCACCCGGTCGCCATAATCGAGGATCGCCGAGGTGCGCGTCTGCGCCACGTCATGGTTCGGATGGCCAAGCGTCTTGGCATGCACACCCACAGGATTGCCGAGCAGGCCGCGGATGAGATCGAGATAGTGGATCGAATGCATGGCGATCTCGATGCGCGGCAGGCCTTTCAGGAACGGCCAGAGACCCCAGGGGGTCGCAAGCGCCAGCCAGGCATCGAAATCCACCACCTCGCCGAGATAGCCCCTGTCCACCACATCCTTCAGCGCCAGCATCATCGGCGCAAAGCGCAGCTGGAAATTCACGGCGGCCTTGAGCTTGCGCGCACGGCAGGTGCGCACGATGTCCGTCGCCGCATCGAGATCCGGTCCCATCGGCTTCTGGATCAGCGCGGCAGCGCCTTCCGGCAGGCGCTCGAGGATGGAGATATGGGCGGCAGGCGGGGTCGCCAGATCAAACAGCGCATCCGGCACGGCAATCGCTTCTTCCATCGAGGAAAAGGCCTTCACATTCCACTTCGCGGCCAGTTCGCCGGATTTCTTCAGATCCGGATCGTAAATCCCGGCAACCGGGAAGCCACCCTTTTGATAGGCTGGCAAATGCGCATCTCCCACGATGGAACCGGCGCCAAAGATCACGATCGGCTTCGGCTTCGTGGGCTTTTCCCACCATTGCCGCACGGTTCTCGGGTCAAATTCCGTCATGGTGGCTCCTCTTCCATCATGGCCTGTCCAAAGGCGCGCCGCAGCCGCTCTTCTCACCGGTAGCAACAACCACCTGTGGATCAATAATTCATATGTAAACAGGATATTCACGGTGCGTCAAGCGAAGATGCCCCCTATCTGCCCCCTGAAAACGGAAAGGGCGGCCTGTGGCAGGCCGCCCCTTGTTCCGGTCCCTTGATCCGTCTGCAGGATCAGGCAGCAAGTTCCTTTGCCACCATGGCCCGCAGCGCCAGCAGGTCCTTGGCGAACAGGCGGATGCCTTCCGACAGCTTTTCGGTGGCCATCGCATCCTCGTTCATCATCCAGCGGAAGGTCTTCTCGTCCATCTTCACCGGCTGGTCCGCCGTGGCGCCTGCCGGATCAAGACGGCGCACAAGCGTGCCCTCGTCCTTTGCCAGCTCGTCGAGCAGCGCCGGGCTGATGGTCAGACGGTCGCAACCGGCCAGCGCCTCGATTTCCCCGACATTGCGGAAGGAGGCACCCATCACGATGGTCTTGATGCCGTTCGCCTTGTAGTAATTGTAGATCGAGCGCACCGAAACCACGCCCGGATCTTCCTCGGCCGTATAGGTCTTGCCGGTCGACTTCACATACCAGTCGAGAATACGGCCGACGAAGGGCGAGATCAGAAAGGCACCGGCATCGGCACAGGCAATCGCCTGCGCCTTCGAGAAGAGCAGCGTCAGATTGCAGTCGATGCCGTCCTTTTGCAGCACTTCCGCGGCGCGGATGCCTTCCCAGGTGGAGGCAAGCTTGATGAGAATGCGCTCGCGGCCAATGCCACGGGCCTCATAGGCCTTGATGATCTGATGCGCCTTGTCCACCGAAGCTTTGGTGTCGAAGGAAAGGTCGGCATCCACTTCGGTCGAGACCCGGCCCGGCACCAGACCGGCAAGGGCGGCACCCACGGAAATGGCCAGTCGGTCGGCCACGGCGGCGACAACGCCGTCCGAAGAGCCGCCCTGTCCCTTGCCCCAGGCCACCGCTTCCTTCACCGCATCGGCAAACATCGGCGTGGACAGCGCCTTCAGCACGATGGTGGGATTGGTGGTGCAATCCACGGGTTTCAGGCGCGCAACCGCCTCGATGTCGCCGGTATCGGCAACGACGGTGGTGATCGCGCGGAGCTGGTCAAGCTTGGAAGTCATCGGTTCCTGTTCCTTGTGATGCTTGAAACGAAAAGGCATTGCGAAAGGCCGAAGGCCGGAGGAGAAAACAGCGGGGGACGAAAGCGATCAGCAAGCCGCAAAGATGCCCGCAAAGGCGAAGCGATAGAGGCGCCAATATCGTGCGGCCATGCCGGCATGCGTGCCGAAAGAGGCGCTCACGCCCCCCTGCCGCATCCTCTCACCGGTCATCTCAGCCATCCCGATCCTCCAGGGGCATCGTCACCGGGATGCCCTTGTGTTCTGGGACCGACTATCGCCAGCCGCAACCGCGCTTGTCAAGGGACAAGTGGTGACGGCCGGCCGAAATTTCAATCGGTTTAATTCACAGGTGAAAGGTTCACACGGCCCCCGTGCGGGCGGCCTCCCAGCCCAGCATCGCGCGCTTGCGGGTGAGCCCCCAGTGATAGCCGGTGAGCGCACCGCTTTTTCCAAGCGCGCGGTGGCAGGGCACGACGAAGGACAGCGGATTGCGCCCGACAGCTGCCCCGACCGCCCGCGAGGCACTCGGCTGGCCGATATCGCGGGCGATATCCGAATAGGTCACGGCCTTGCCCATGGGGATTTTCAACAGGCTTTCCCAGACCCGGACCTGAAAGTCCGATCCGATCAGCACCACCCGGAGCGGCTGGCCCTGCGTCCAGGCTTCGGGATCGAAGACCCGGTCGATATAGGGCGCGGTGAGCGCCGCATCCTCCACATAGATGGCATTCGGCCAGCGGTCCGCCATGTCCCGGAAGCAGGCCTCTTCACCGCCATGCTCCGCAAAGGCAAGTCCCGCGAGGCCGCGCTCCGTCACCATCACCAGAGCCAGCCCGAAAGGGGACGGGTGATAGCCGTAGCGGATGGTCAGCCCCGCACCCCTCGCCTTCCATTCGCCCGGCGACATCGCCTCGTGGCTGACGAACAGATCATGCAGCCGCCCCGGCCCGGAAAGCCCAAGCTCCAGCGCAGTTTCGAGAAGCGGCAGTCCCTCATGCCCGAGCAGCCGCTTGGCATGATCCAGCGTCACGGCCTGCAGGAAAGCCTTGGGCGAAAGGCCCGCCCAGCGGGTAAAAGTCTTCTGCAACTGGGTTGGCGACTGGTGGAGCCGATGCGCTATCTCGTCCAGCGAGGGCTGGGCGCGGTAATCGTCGCTCAGAAGCTCGATCACCTGGCAAACGGTGTCGTAATCCGATCCGTCCGGCGTCACGTCCTTGTAGGGGGCAGCATTGATGGTCATGGCAAATCTCCGTTGACGCCGAAGAGACCATGATTGGCAGGCCGCCGCCACCCGTTTCTTGCCGGACGGTCAGATACGCCGCTTGACGGTCGCAAGCGCGCGGGTGAGCGCCTTGGCAAAGCTTTCCCGGTCATCGAGGTTCAGGAACGAGCCGATATCCGTGCGCCTGCCGCCGCCCGATATCAGCATGGAGACGATGCCGATATCGGTATGCCTTTGCACATCAAAGCGGGTGTGGAAGGGGTTGAAGCCGATCTCGCGGGCGCGGCCTGCCGGATCGACCTTGCGCACCAGCAGCTTCGTGCGCGACACGACCACTTCTTCCCGCACAAGGCCGGAGCGGTAATTCAGCGCGAAAGCGCCGAAGAGCAGGGCAAAATCCAGCCCGAAGAACAGGGCGACAGGCCAGGCGCCGGTGAACGTGAAGAACAGCACATGCACGAGGCTCAGCACGCCGGTGAGCAGCATCAGCACCCGCCATCCGCGCCGCCCGAGCGAACGGTGCGGCACCAGTTCGGCAGCGAACACGGGCTTTTCATCCATCGTCACGGCGTTGCCATCCATCAGCGGCTCGCTATAGTTTGTCGCATGAAAAAACGTGACCCGGATTCCAGCACCGAAACTTACGAAAAGTCAAATGCGGCAAGCCGCCGCAAGAGCACTTCAACGGCGAGGAAGCCGGTGCGAAAGGCGAAAAGCGCCTATTCGCGGGATGAACTCGTGGAGATCTTCCGCCGCTTCTCGGTGCAGCGGCCGGAGCCGAAGGGCGAGCTGGAGCATGTCAATGCCTTCACGCTGGTGGTGGCCGTGGCGCTATCCGCGCAGGCAACCGATGCCGGGGTGAACAAGGCGACCCGCGCCCTCTTTGCCATTGCCGATACGCCGGAAAAGATGCTGGCGCTTGGCGAGGAGAAACTGATCTCCCACATCCGGACCATCGGCCTTTACCGCAACAAGGCGAAGAATGTCATTGCGCTCAGCGAAAAGCTGATGCGCGATTTCGGCGGCGAGGTGCCGCGCAGCCGCGAGGCGCTGATGACGCTTCCGGGTGTTGGCCGCAAGACCGCGAATGTGGTCCTGTCGATGGCCTTCGGCATTCCCACCATGGCGGTCGATACCCATGTCTTCCGCATCGCGAACCGGCTGAAACTGGCCCCCGGAAAGACGCCGGATGCGGTTGAAGAACGTTTAATGTCAATTATTCCGGGCGAATATCTGTTCCACGCGCATCATTGGTTGATTTTACATGGACGCTATTGTTGCAAGGCCCGCAAGCCCGAATGCGCGCGATGCGTGATCGCGGATCTGTGCAAATCGCCTGAGAAAACCACCGGCGAACCGGCCCCACTTGTTCCACTTGCAACAGACTGATTCGCCGTTTCGCAAAGTCAAATGGCCCAAAAATGGGCTTTTCAACAGAGCGCTTCAGTCAAGGACTATGCCAAGTCTGTCATTTTTCCGGTTTCAGCACGAAATCGTGATGGGACCCCTTGTGGTGGAAGGGCTTCCTAATATGATCCTCAACTTATCGAAAATGACGATGCGCAAGAGGGTGCGCCAGTCTCCGGGCCTGCGGCTTTTTGGGGAAAGCAAGCGGTGCGGAATTCGCATAGAGATCGGGGAACACGTGGAAACGCTATCAGACAAGTTCAACCAGAGCCTGAAATCTGGCACGCCTGCGGAAAAGAGGCTCGCCCGCTACTATCTTGACCATCCGGGGGACATATCCTTCGAGATGGCAGCCCATGTGGCCGACCGGCTGGACTTGAGCCCGATGACCGTCGGGCGCTATCTGCGCATGCTCGATATCGACAGCTATCGCATGCCACAGCCGCCTGCCCGCCCCTCCGCGGCCCTGTCATCCTTCGAGGCAAACCATGCCATTCCGGGCTTCAGCGAGCCGGGCCGGGATTTCAATGCCCTGCGCGAGCAGATGGACGCGCTCAATCAGGTACAGGCGCTTTCGGCCGAGCCCGTGTGGCAGCGGGCGCTCGATGCACTGAGCCGTCAGGGCGAGCTCTATTGCACGTCGCTCGGCAGCATGCTGCCCTTTTCGCAATGGCTTGCCGCGCGCCTGCATGAAGTGCGCGAGGGCGTGCGCCACATGGGGCCGAATGACGGTCCCTGCCTTGAGCTTCTGAGCGGCTCGCGCCGCGACTGCCTGCTGGTGATCATCGACGATTATCCGGCCAATGCCGCGCTGAAGCGCGTGGCGCGGCTGGCAAAGGACAATGGCTGCCGGGTGATGACGATCACGCCTGCGCCCGAAGACTGGCAGGAAGACGAGGCGGAAATCGTGATGGCGGGGCCCGTGCAGGCGCAACGCGCCGGTCTTGACCCGGTCGGGCTGATGGCCCTGATCGAGCTCGCGGCAAAGGCGGTTTCCGGCACGCGGGGTCCGTTCGCAGCCGAAAGGGCGGCACGGGTCGCCGCAATTCACCGGGTTCTTCAGGGCTGAAACGGCGTGGAAACCCGGGATGCCAGCGCGTCTTCTGATCGCTGGCTACGGAGACGGTTCAGGCCTCCGGCGGGATGACGCCCATCGAGAAGACGAAGCAGCCATAGAAGCGGCGTTCGCCGGTCTGCACGATGGCATAGGCCGATTTGACCCGCTCATAGAAGGCGAAGCGTTCGAGCGATTCGAGCGGCCATTCCTTGCCTTCCGCCCGGTTGACCTCCACCTGCACCTCCCGCTGCACATCCGGCCAGCTGTCGGGTGCACCCACCACTTCCATGCGGATTGCAGCGCCGGGAACGAATGTATCCAGCGGCATGACCCCGAGAATGGCGCGGGTCGCCTCCGCTGCCGTGGCACAGCCGATCTTCAGCGGGCGCCCGAGCGTGGTGGAACGGGCAAAGCGGTCTGCCGGAAAATTGGTGTCGACAATGGCAATGCTGTCGCCGTGCCCCATCGCGCGCAGCGCATGCAGCAGATCCGCATCCAGAAGCGGTGAAATTCCCTTGAGCATGATCCCTCCCTGAGGCCGTTCACCGGCCTTGTTCAAGGATCATATCAGTACATTGGTGATGAAGAAGATCAATGCCTTGAACAGCGCATAGATCACGCCCGCAACCACGAAAAGCGACGCGATCGCCACACCGAGGCCCATCAGCGCCACGAGCCCGTCCCGTTCCAGAATGGCGAAGGAAAACAGGCAGATCGCTATCGCTGGCAGAATGTTTCCAAGCGGCACCGGCAGCGCCAGAATGATCGCTAGCACAAGGCAGAAGAAACCCAGCAGGTTTTCGACTGGCGGATGCACAAGGAAGGTGAAACGCGGCTTCAGCATGCGTTCCGCCCAGGCAAGCCAGGGCGTCATGCGCGAGGCAATCGCGGAAAAATCCTTTCGTGCCATCGAGCGATCGGCAATGAAGGCCGGCAGCCAGGGCGACAGGCCAAAGGCTAGCTGTGCGGTGAGAAACACAAGCGGTGCACCCAGAATGGCAGAGGTGCCGGGTGGCGTGGGAAAACAGTTGGGCAATGCGAAGATCAGCATCAGCGCACCGAAGGCGCGGTCTCCCATTGCCTGAAAGATATCGCGGATGGAAATCCGCTCGCGGCTTTCGTCCCCGGCAAGATAGTTCAGCGCGGCAGACAGGCTGAAATCATAGGCCGGATCATGCGCCTCGCTGTGATCTTTTCCGGGTATCGGCACGCCCTCTCCAACAATCGTCATGATCTCTCCGCCACCTTGCGCCTTCTCTTTGCCACGGCAAGATGACGAAAGTCATATCGCAAAAGTACTTTACTCAAGCCTAATGCCATTTGGTGAAGCAGGTCTAAAGGCCGGTTGACGTGACCGGCCCCTTTTCCGTGAGGGTGGTCAAAGCCAGGGTCTGGTCCAGATGGCGGGCACGCAGCGACAGCATGTTTTCCGCAAATTCCAGCCGAATTGCGGCATAGGCCGGGTCTTCGGCACGGTTTACCCGCTCGGACGGGTCATTTTCCAGATCAAACAGCAACGGCTTCAAGCCATTGAAATGCACATATTTATAGCGATGATCACGCAATACCGCGAGATTGCAGGCCCGCGATGACAAACCGAAATGCGCCTCTGCCGCCCCCTCTTCCAGGTCCCGGAAATCGAACTCCCAGAAAATCGCCTTGCGCCAGCTCTCCGGCGCGCGCCCTTCCAGAAAGGCAGAAAGCGACCGTCCATCGAGCCCGTTCTTCGGCTGTACCTGAAAGACATCGAGCAGCGTCGGCAGAATGTCGGCAGCCGAGGTGAACTGGTCGACCTGCCGTCCCGCCGCCCCGGAGCGGCGCGGATCGCGGATCACCAGCGGAATGTGATAGCTGCCGTCGAAGAAGCCGCCCTTGCCGAAGGACCAGTGATCTCCCGCCATTTCCGCATGGTCAGAGGTGAAGATGACGATCGTGTTTTCCCACGCCCCCATCGCCTTCAGCGCATCGAAGATCCGGCCAAGCTGGGCATCGGTCTCGGTGATCATGCCGTGATAGATCGCCCGGATGCGGGCAATCTCTTCCGCATTCCAGTCCGAGACGGGACCGGCAGCGCCGTGCAGGAAACTGCCCTTTTTCTGGCGCGGCAGATCAAAGGCGAGATAGGGATGCAGCGCCATTTCCGCATCACGGCTTGATGCACGGTGAAAGGCATCGTCCGGCTGCGGCTGATAGAGGCGGTTATAGGGTTCCGGCACCACGAAGGGCGGATGCGGGCGGATGAAGGAGACATGCGCAAACCAGGGCCGCTCCTGCTCGCCCGCCCAGCGCAGGAATTCGCCTGCCAGAAAGGCCGACTGGGTTTCCTCCGCGCTGTAGGCGGGCGGATTGGTCGTGACCTCGCCCGGCGTCGAACCTTTCGGCAGATGCACGTCGCGGCTGGTCGCTTGCTGATGACCGCGTCCGCGCAGCCAGGAAAGCCATTGCTTCTCGTCCTCGGTCAGCAATTGCCGCACGGTAAAGCCCGGCAGCACGCCTTCATAACTGGTCAGATGCGGATCGGCCGGGGCAAGCACCCGCGGATCGGGCGCGGTGTCGGTATAGCCGAAAAGGGTCGGATCATAGCCCGCACGCCGGGCGGCCAGCGCTACATTGTCGAACCGGTGATCGAGCGGCGTACCATTGCGGCAGACGCGGTGGTTCATCTGGTAAAGGCCGGTATAAAGCCCGGCGCGCGCCGGTGAACAGGGCGCCGCGCTGGCATAATGGCGGGCAAAGAGCACCCCTTCGCGGGCGAGCGCATCCACATGCGGCGTTTTCACCACCGGATGACCGAGCGCGGAGAGACAATCGCCGCGCCATTGATCGGCGGTTATCAGCAGCACATTCGGTTTCATGCCCGGGCTCCGGCGCGGCTGCGGTTTCGTTGCATTTCATAAAAGATGTGGCCGAACAGCGCGACCGCCACCACCGCGCCGCCGATGATGGTGCCGAGCGTCGGCGTTTCGCTCATGAAAAGCCAGACCCAGAGCGGTGTCAACGGCACTTCCAGCGAGACGAGCAGGCTCGCGTCCGCTGCCGGAATGCGGTGGCTGCCAAAGGTGTAGAGAATGAGGCCCATGGCATTCTGCACCAGCGCAAAGGCGAAGATCAGGCCAAGATTGTGAATCGAAATGCCGAGCGGGCTCGCAAACCAGATGGTGGCGAAGGAGCAGAGCCAGGCGGAGGCCGCCATGGCGGGCAGCATGTTCATCTCCTTGTACTGGCGCATGATCGTGGCCATGAAGGCGACCGTGATCGCCATCACGAAGGCGAGGAATTTGCCGAACATGCTGCCTGCCCCGCCGCTCTTGTCGGCAAGCATGATCATCACCCCGAAAAGCGCGATGGCTGCCGCAATGATGGTGGAGCGGCTCGGGATTTCGCGGATCATGACAAAGGCGACGCCGGCGGTGAGAAAGGGCGTGGTTGCGTAGATCACCATCGCATCGGCCACCGAGGCATACCACATCGAGCCGATGCCGGACATCATGCTGGCCGCGGAAAAGAAGGTGATCCAGACGAAAGGCCAGCCCATCCGCCGCAGGATCGCAAAACCGTGCATGCCTTCCGTATAGAAGAAGAAGGCAAAGACCGCGGTTCCGGAAAACAGGCCGCGCACGCACAAAAGCGTGGTAAGATCGGTGGTGATCGAGCGGATGAACAGGCCGGAAAGCGACCAGGCGACCGCCGAGGCCGCCACATAGAATGCGCCGAGCCGGTATTGATGCTGTTCGGAAGAGGTCATGGAGCCTGCAAGACGGGAAAAAGGGTTGAAATATCGGCTAGCGCGGCGCAACCGTTTTGCCAAGCTAGCCGAAGCATGCCAGCCCGGTAAGATGGCCCTTCCACGAAATATTCTCATGCTTCGACAAATGCGGCTGATACATGCGCAAAGGCCGGCGCTTGCGGCACCGGCCTCTGGCTTTGTTCCAAACTGGAGACCGGTCAGTCGCCGTAGCCGACGATGCCCTTGATTTCGAGGAAGTCGTGAATGCCCCAGTCGGCATATTCGCGGCCGTTGCCTGACTGCTTGTAGCCGCCGAAGGGCGCCATCGTATCCCAGTCCGGATAGTTGAGGTTGACGGTGCCCGCCCGCATGCGCGCGGCGACCTTGCGGGCATGCTCGATATCCTTCGACTGGATATATGCGGCAAGACCATAGACCGTGTCATTGGCGATGCGGATCGCCTCTTCCTCGTTCTCGTAGGAAATGACCGAGAGGACGGGGCCGAAGATTTCCTCGCGCTCCACTGTCATGCCGGGCTTCACGTGGCCGAATACGGTCGGACGCACATAGTAGCCGCGGTTCAGGCCTTCCGGACGGCCAAGACCGCCGGTCACCAGCGTTGCGCCTTCCTTGATGCCCTTTTCGATCAGGCCCTGGATCTTGTTATACTGCATTTCCGAAACGACCGGGCCGAGTTCGGTCTCTTCCGAACGCGGATCACCGACCTTCATCGCCTCTGCTGCGGTCTTTGCAATCGCCAGCGCCTCGTCATGACGGGCGGCCGGAACCAGCATGCGGGTCGGGGCATCGCAGGACTGGCCGGTATTGCCGAAGCATCCCTGCACGCCGGACGTCACCGCCGCCTCGAAATCGGCATCGGGAAGAATGATGTTGGCCGACTTGCCGCCAAGCTCCTGCGCCACGCGCTTCACCGTATCGGCTGCGGTCTTTGCAACGATGATGCCCGCGCGGGTGGAGCCGGTGAAGGAGACCATGTCCACATCCGGATGGCCGGACATGACCTGGCCCACATCCGGGCCGGTGCCGTTCACCAGATTGAACACGCCCTTCGGCACGCCCGCCGCATGCATGATCTCGGCCCAGATGATGCCGGAAATCGGGGCGATTTCGGACGGCTTCAGCACGACGGTGCAGCCTGCGGCAATCGCGGGTGCCACCTTGCAGACGATCTGGTTCAGCGGCCAGTTCCACGGCGTGATCAGCGCACAGACGCCGATCGGTTCCTTGACGATCATCGTGCTGCCGCGACGATGGGAGAATTCGAATTCCTCCATCGCCTTGATCGTCGCTTCCATATGGGCCTGACCGGCCCAGACCTGCGCGGTGCGCGCAAAGACGATGGGCGCGCCCATTTCCTGGCTGACGGCCTGGGCAATGTCTTCGTAGCGCTCGTTATAGACTTCGAGAATGCGCTTCAAAAGCGCGAGGCGATCAGCCTTCGAAACCTGGGAGAAGGTCTGGAACGCAGCCTTTGCAGCCGCGACGGCCTTGTCCACATCCGCCTTCGAACCGGCGGAAATCTGGGTATAGACCTCTTCGGTGGACGGATCGATCACGTCGATGCGGGCAGGCGTCACCGGGTCTACCCAGGCACCGTCGATATAGAATTGCAGATGATGGCTCATGATTTATCCCCATGACTTGGGCCACGCGCGCAAAAATTTCCAAGCCTTTGCCGAAATCCTGCCGGGCCGGGAAGAAGGCGTAGCACAGGCCTTTGCGCCTGCCGAGGCTTGGCAGTTGCCTCAGCCAAAAATATTTCGCGGCCTCAGTCTCAATCCACCTTCTCAGGCAACGCCCAGTTGATGCCCCCCCTGCCCTTCTCTTCCAGCCATTGATTGGCCTTGGAAAACGGGCGGCTGCCGAGAAAGCCGTTATGGGCCGACAGCGGCGAGGGATGGGCGGATTTCAGCACCAGATGGCGGCTCTGGTCGACAAAGGCCGCCTTCTTCTGCGCATAGGAACCCCAGAGGATGAAGACGCAGTGCCCGACCTGATCGTTGACGGCGCGGATCACCTGATCGGTAAAGCGCTCCCAGCCGCGGCCCTGATGGGAGGCGGCGCGCGCCTCCTCCACCGTCAGCACGCTGTTGAGCAGCAGCACGCCCTGCCGTGCCCAGCTTTCGAGAAAACCGTGGCGGGCGGGCGGAATGCCGAGATCGCTCTGCATTTCCTTGTAGATATTGACGAGCGAGGGCGGAATGCGCACGCCCGGCTGGACGCTGAAGCAAAGCCCGTGCGCCTGGCCTGCCCCGTGATAGGGGTCCTGCCCGAGGATCACCACCTTGACCTTGTCGATGGGGGTGAGATCAAGCGCCCGGAAATAGTCCGCGCCCTTCGGGAAAATGCGCTTGCCCTGCTGCTTTTCGGAAAGAAGAAAGGCCCGCAACTCCTGCATGTAGGCGCTGTCGAATTCGCTCGCGAGCACCCGCTTCCAGCTTTCCTCGAGCTTCACCTCCGCCATGGGCATCCTCCGGTTTGGGACCGTTACGGTTTCGGTGCGCAGAGATCCGGATCGGCCGGGCCGGATTGCAGCGCGGGCAAAAGCGCCTGAAGCTGCGGCGGCGTGCCCTTGCCGCGCGGCTGGATATTGAGCGCCTCGGCCTCCGGCCACCATTCGCCCGCCGCCCAGTAGGCCCAGCCAATCCAGACGTCGCTGTCGGCGGAGACCTGTTCGACCATGCCTTTCAGACCGGCAAGGCAGCCCTCGTCCTTCGTGCCGCCGAATTCGCCGAGAAAGCCGCGCGCCTTGTGCTTGCGCAGCCATGTCGAGACATCGGCAATCGCCTGACGCGCATCGGCGGCCCGGCTGCATTCGCCCTTGGTACCGGAATAATCCGCATCCTGATACTGGTGAAGCTCGAAGGCGAAATTGTTGCCGGGATCGCGCACACCAGCCATCACCTTGCCGTTCGAGCCACCTTTCAGCGGCTTTGTCCAGCTATGGGCCCCGCTCCAGAGCGTGCCGGGAACGAGCACCAGATTGGTCGCCCCCTTTTTGCGGATCGCGGCAATCGCCATATTGGCGGCGGTGAGCCAGTCCGGCGCCGTCATGTCGAAGGGCTCGTTCATCAGGCCGAAGACCACGCCCTCGTCTCCGGAGAATTCCGCCGCAAGCCGGGCCCAGAGATCGGCGAAGGCTTCCGGCGAAACGTCACCGGTGCCGATGCTTTTCTTGTCATACTGGGCGAAATTGTGCGGATCGAGAATGGCCGTCATGCCGCTCTTGCGGATATCGCGCACGGCCTGATGCAGATGCTTCAGCTCGCCCTTGTCGAGCGGGCCATTGAGCGCAGGCTGGATACGCTCCCAGCGAAACGGCAGGCGGATCGCGTTCATGCCCTGGCTTGCGAAATAGCCGATGGTCTTCGTGCTCGGGTAGATATAGTCGGTGCCAAGCTTGCCGCCGCGCGCGCCATATTCGGCACCGGAAAGGTTCACGCCGCGATAGCACAGCGGAGAAGCCGCCGCAGCCGGGGACAGGGCCGTCGCAAGCGCAAGAGCGCCAAGGGCGGCCGCACGCAGACGGGGCGATGAGGTAAAGGGCATGGGCTTTGCTCCCGGCAGACTGTCATAGGCTATTGCGGCCATACCGGCCAACGGTGCAATGATCCTTGGTATTACAGCCTGTTATAGCCCAATTATTGACCGAGAATAAATGCCCTGCCCTTCCTCTTGCATTTCCTCAGGCCGGAACGTGGAGCACGAGGCCTTCCAGCGCCGGTCCGGCAATCAGCTGGCAGCTCAGCCGGCTGTTGTCCTGACGCGGCGCGTCGGTGGCATCGAGCATCGCGTCCTCGGTGCCATCCGCCGTGCCGGTCATGGCAAGCGAGCCCTCGTCCACATAGACATGGCAGGTGGCGCAGGAGAGACAGCCGCCGCATTCGCCGATGATGCCCGGCACATTGGCGGAGGCTGCCGCCGCCATCAGGTTGGTGCCATCGGCCACATCGGCGGAAATCCGGCTTCCGTCCTTCAGAACCCAGGTGATCTTGGTCATTGCACAGTCCTCAAATCCGGAAGTCGTCCGGTCAGATATAGTTGATGTAGAAGTCGCGCAGGGCCTCGTCCTCGAGCGCTGCGGTCTTCGTCACTTCGTCACGCTTGATGAAGATGTGGTTCTCGCAGAGCAGGCGGCCGACCGCATCCATCAGCGCGGTATCGGCTTCCAGCGCATCGAGCGCGCCGGAGAGATTGTCGGCCACGCCATCCTTCGCATCGATCACCTCGAAGCAATCGCCGCCTTCGGCTGCGGAAAGCGGATATTTGTTGACGTAACCGAGACGGGCGGCCTGCAGAACGGTCGCAACCAGCGTATAGGGATTGGCCGCGCCATCGCCCATGCGGTGCTCGATACGGGCCTTCGGGCCGCGCTCCGCCGAGATACGGGTGGTCACGCCGCGATGATCGCCACCCCAGTTGCGCCAGTAACCGCTCATCGAGGAAGGCTTCAGCCGCTGATAGGAATTGACGGTCGGCGCAACCAGCGCCGCCATGCCCTGATGGTGATGCATCAGACCGGCAATCGCGCCTTCCGCAACCGGGCTCAGCCGGTCCGGTTCGCCCACCGCATTGTTGCCATCTGTGTCCCTGAAGGAGAAATTCACATGCAGGCCCGAGCCGCCCTTGGCGAGGATCGGCTTCGGCAGGAAGGTGAGGATGATGCCATGTTCCAGCGCCACTTCGCGGGCGAGCTGGCGGAACAGGAAAATGTCATCCACCGCCTTCAGCGCATGGTCGAAGGTCAGCGTGAATTCAAACTGCGGCGTATCAAATTCCGAGGTCTGGCTGTCGATCGCAAATCCCAGCTCGCTGGCCCGGTCCCAGACCGCTTCGGTAAAGCCATGCGGATCGGCAAAGGGGCCGGTGGAATAGACATAAGCCTTCGGCGTGTCATAGGGCACGAGCGTGCCATCCTCGCGCTGCTGGAAGGCGAAGGCTTCGAGTTCCAGGCCAACCATCGGGTCGAGCCCGAGCGCATTCCAGTCGGCAATCGCCTTCTTCAGCGCGTGACGCCCGCAGGCGCCGAAGGGCTGGCCATCCTCGTAGAGATCGCCGACAACCACTTTCGTATCCGGATACCAGCTGTCGCGGATATCCTCTTCGCGGAAGCGGATTTCCACGTCCGGCAGGCCTTCCAGCACCTTGGAGCCGGGAGCCGGGATCAGGTCCTTGTCATAGGTCACCCCGAAAGTGCCCTGACAGACGCGCGTGCTGCCGCTCGATGCCTTCTTGATCGGCAGATATTTCCCGCGGGCAAGGTTAAGGTGATCGCAAAAGAGCACCCGCAAACGTTCATTGGCCATGCCTGTCCTCCCAGAACGGCGATTTGTTCGACTATGCGTGTTCAGGCGGTTTCATGCCTGCATTCTTTTTTGTAGGGGCGGTTTCCCGCCTTCAGTTCAGTTCCACCCGGACCGGCAGCGACTTGATGCCGCCGACGAAATTCGAGCGCAGATAGGCCTGCGGGCCCGCCTGCTCGATCCGCTTCAGGCGCTTTGCAAGTTCCTGGAAAAGCAGGCGCACTTCAAGCCTTGCGAGCCACATGCCGAGGCAGACATGCGCCCCGCCCTGACCGAAGGCCACATGGCGGTTCGGCGTGCGCATCAGGTTCACGTTCATCGGGTCCTCGAACACCGTCTCGTCGCGGTTGCCGGAGAGGAACCAGAGCAGCACCTTGTCACCCTCACGCACCGTCTTGCCATGCATCTCGAAATCGCGCGTGGCCGTGCGGCGGAAATACATGGTGGGCGATGCCCAGCGGATCACCTCATCCGCCATGGTGTCCCAGATCGCCTCATTGCCGGATTGCAGCTGCGCGAGAAGTTCCGGCCGGGTCGCAAGCGCATAGAGCCCGGCGGCAATCGAATAGCGCGTCGTGTCATTGCCGGCGGCAACCAGCAGACAGAAGAAATTGCGGAACTCGATTTCCGAGATCACATTGCCTTCGGAATCCGGCTTGGTGATGAGGCTCAGCACGCCGCTGTCATCGCCCTTGCGGCGCTTGTCTTCCATCAGCCGCTTGGCATAGTCGAAGAGATCGGCACCGGCCGGCGAACGGAACGGCATCAGGCGATAGGCATCCGTATCCGACTTGTCGAGCACATGGGCGGTGAATTCCGGATCGGTATTGGCAATCAGCGCATCGCCCTTTTCCACCAGCCAGTCGAGGTCTTCATCCGGCGTGCCGATGATCTGGCCGAGCATGCGCATCGGCAATTGCCGCGCAATCAGCTTCACCGCATCGAACTCGCCAAGCGGCAGGGCCTGATCGAGAATGTCGTCGCAAAGGCTGCGGATGCGATCCTCAAACAGCGCAACAACCGGCTTCGAAAAGGCCTTGGCGACAAGTGTGCGCACACGGGTGTGATCCGGCGGGTCGGTTTCCTGGAAGGTGCGCCGCGCCAGATATTCCTCGTAGGTCTGGTCTTCCATGCGGATGCCGCGCGCCGAGCTCAGGAGCTGGTTGTCGCGGTTCAGCTCCAGAATATCCGCATGGCGGGTGACCGACCAGAACCCCTTGCCGCCCGCATAATCGCACCAGGCAAGCGGGTCTTCGCGGCGCAGGCGGGCGAAGGTGGCATGCGGCGGCCCCGCAACGAAGGAATCGTGGTTGGAAAGATCGGCATATCCATCATCCGCAGCAGCCCAGACCGACATCATGTTCCTCCTTGCTTGACCATTGCGGAAAAATAGAACACATGTTAAGTATATTTTCAATAGGCTTCTGCACACAAAACAGCATAAAGCTGCATGCAAAGGGGAAAGGCCATGTCCGGCAAGACGTCACGCTCGATTGCGATCCTGCTCACCAGCAATGACACGTCCGAATTTGCGAGCCATTTCCCCCATGACGGCGTGCGTTTTACCGAGCTTCTGCAGCCTCTCGCGCCGGACTGGACCTTCGAGACGGTTCCCGTGAAGGACAATGTGTTTCCTGAAATCGTGGACGCCTATGACGGCTATGTGATCACCGGCAGCCCGGCCTCGGTGGGCGGCGATGATCCGTGGATCGCCCGGTTGCTCCAGTTCATCCGGGAGGCGGAAGCGAAGAAAATTCCGCAATTCGGCGCCTGCTTCGGCCATCAGGCGATTGCCCTGGCGCTGGGTGGCGAGGTGAAGAAGGCCAAGGCCGGATGGGGCCTCGGCACGGCGGTGACCCGCTACGAGCGCTTTGCGCCCTGGATGCAGCCGGAGAAGCGGGAGGTCACGCTTTATTCCGCCCACAAGGAGCAGGTCACGCGCCTGCCGGAGGGCGCGGAAAATCTGGGGGGCGATGATTTCTGCCCGATCGGCTCCTTCCGCATCGGCGATCACATTTTCACCACCGAATATCACCCGGAAATGACCGCCCCGTTCATGACCGGGCTGGTCGAGGAAATGGTGGATATCCTGCCGCCGGAAACCCTTGAAAAGGCACGCGTGACCGTGCGCCAGCCGGAAGAAGGCCGGTTCTTTGCCCGCTGGATCGTGAATTTCCTGAAGGGCGGGGCGTAACCGTCCCGCCGCCCGCTCAGGGCCTGAACAGCACCGCCATCAGGTCCATGGCCGTGACGCTGTCGAAGGTCACGTGGTTGATCATCAGCTTTTCGGCCGCTTCCGAATCCCGGTCGAGGATGAGGGCCGCAATCTGCCGGTGCTCGGCGGCGGATTTTCCGATGCTGCCCTTGTAGCGGTAGCGCGCGCGGTAATAGGCGAGCAGCTTGCGGGCATTGGTGCGGATGAGATCGAGCAGCACGCCATTATGCGCGGCCAGCGCAATCGCCAGATGGAAATCGAGATTGTGCTGATAATAGAGATCGGGCTCGCCATCGCCGAAACGGGCAATATGTTCGTCGCAGGCCGCACAGGCCCGCTCCAGCGCGTCCGCATCCCCGACTGACAGCCGCCGTGCCGCAAGCGCTGCCGCGTGCCCCTCAAGCTTGCCATGGACTTCGAGGATCGCCAGGAATTCCTCGAGCGTCGGGCGAAACACTTCCGCACCGCCGCGCGGCTTGCGCTTCAGGATCCCGAGCGAATCGAGCTGCAGCAGCGCTTCCCGCACCGGTGTGCGCGAGACGCCGAATTCCGACACAAGCGCCTTTTCCTCGATGACATCACCCGGATTGAGCCTGCCCGTTTCGATGGAGCGCACGATATGATCGACAATGATGGCGGTTTGATTACCCATTTGCCCAGCATATGTATTTTTGGCGGCGCCGTAAATATACAATTCAAAACAAAAAGGCGGGAGCCAGGCCCCCGCCTTTTCCAAGGGCCGGAATCCGGCTCAGCTATAGGCACCCGAACCCATATTGTTGAAGCGGGTACGGTCGCGGGCGGCAAGCCGTGACGACAGGAAGAAGCCCACCACGGCCGCCACCAGCACCAGCGACGGCAGGATGACGCCGAGCGAGCCTGCGGCACCGGTCAGATCACCGAACTTCGAGAAGATATAGACGAAGAGATAGACGAGGATCGCCCCGACAATCGCGGGCAGAACCTTGGTGATCACAACATTTTCGCCCATCGCGCCATTGCGGACAAAGAAGCCGATCACCGCGAAGGAGGTGAGCGCCATCAGCCCGAGAATGCCGAGCGTGCCGAGCTGGGTCAGCCAGGTGAACATCGCCAGCACCGGATCAAGCTGCAGCCAGGCAAAGAGCGCGGTGATGACGACGGCAATCACCGTCTGGATCATCGAGCCGACATGCGGGCTCTGGAACTGGCGATGGGTCACGCCGACGCTGTCCGGCAGGATACCTTCGCGGCCGGCCACATATTTGTAGCGGGCAACGCCATTGTGGAAGGCGAGCACGGCGGCAAACAGGCTGGAGACGAACAGGAAGCCCATGATCGTCGGCACCGGCTCGCCGACATAGCGGCCCGCGAGTTCGAACAGGAAGGTCGTCGGGTCCTTCAGCCCCTGCAGCGTCGGCATCAGCTTGTCGATGCCGGCACCGGCGGCCATCAGCCAGGCGGTGATCATGTAGAACACGCCGATCAGCAGCACGGAAAGATAGGTGGCGCGCGGCACGGTGGTTTCCGGCGTGCGGGCTTCTTCCGAATAGATGGTGGTCGCCTCAAAACCGATGAAGGCGGCAAAGCAGAAGAGAATGCCGACCGCGGGCGAGCCGCTCAGCACCTGCTCTGCGGTAAAGGGTGCCATGGAAAGCCCGGCATCGCCACCTTTCAGGAAAATCGCCGCATCGATGATCAGCACGATCAGATATTCGAGCAGCACCAGCACCATCAGGATCTTGGCCGAAAGATCCACCTGCCGGTAGCCGAGCACGGCAACCACGGCGATGGCAAAGAGCGACCAGGCCCACCAGGGAATATCAAGCCCGATCAGCGGGTTGAAGGTTCCGGCAGAGGCCGCGCCAAGCAGACCAAGCACGCCGATCTGCATCGCATTGTAGCTGAGGATCGCAATCAGCGCGGCCGCGCCACCGAGATGGCCGCCGAGGCCACGAGCGGTATAGGCATAAAAGGCACCGGCATTCTTCACATGCCGCGCCATGGCGACATAGCCGATGGCAAAGAGAATGAGCACGATCGTCACCAGCGCGAAGGCGCCCGCGATGCCCGCGCCATTACCCAGCAGCATGCTGATCGGCACGCCGCCCGCAACCGCGGTGAGCGGCGCTGCCGCCGAAATCACGAGAAATGTCACTGCGCCTACACCGAGGCTGTTCTTTCGAAGCTGGTTTGCACCGCTTGCTGCTGGCGTCTCTGCCATGGGTCCCTCCACGTTTCATTCCGCCGGAGGTTCCGCATTGTTTACGCATTCTTAACCCCGGCGCGGCGGAGATTTGCAGCGAAGCGCAGCGCTGTCAAGTTATTTCACATGTTAAGTATCGCGTCGTTCGTTTCCCAAAAACGGAAAACGCCCTGCCGGGAGGACAGAGCGTTTGATTTCAAAAGCTTGGCGATGGGTCCGGGCTGGACCGGTCAGCCGGGAAAATAGCGGGAAAGATTGGCCCGCACCCGCTCCAGCGCGGTTGCGCCGCTGTCATCCGGCACGAAAGTCAGGCCGGTGATCGCCTCATAGGCGCGGATATAGACCCTGGAGGTTTCCGCAATCAGGCTTTCGGGGATCTCCGGAATGGCATCGTGATAGGGGTCGCAGCGCTCCGCCACCCAGGCGCGCACGAAATCCTTGTCGAAGCTTTCCGGCCTTTTGCCTGCCTCGAACGCAGCCTGATAGCTCGACGCGATCCAGTAGCGGGAGCTGTCCGGCGTATGGATTTCATCGGCGAGAATGATGGTGCCGTATTCATCGGTGCCGAACTCGTATTTGGTATCGACGAGGATCAGGCCATTCCTTGCGGCAAGCTCCTGCCCCCGGGCAAAAAGCGCCAGCGCGTAAGAAGAGAGCGTTTCCCACTGCGCCTGCGTGAGCAGACCCTTCGAGACGATCTCGTCCGGCGTCAGCGGCTCGTCATGGCCGCCGTCGAATTCCTTGCTGGTGGGGGTGATGATCGGCACCGGCAGTTTCTCGTTGTCGCGCATGCCGTCCGGCATGGTCACGCCATACATCGTCCGCTCGCCCTTCTTGTAGAGGGTGAGGATCGAGGTGCCGGTGGTGCCCGCCAGATAGCCGCGCACGACGATCTCGACCGGCAGGATATCGAGCCGCTTGCCGACAACGACAGCGGGGTCCGGATAGGCGATCACGTGGTTCGGGCAGATATCGGCTGTCTTTTCAAACCAGTAGCGTGCCGTCTGGGTGAGCACCTGCCCCTTGTAGGGAATGCAGGTGAGAATGCGGTCGAAGGCGCTCAGCCGGTCGGTGGAGATGATGATGCGGCTGCCGTCGGCAAGATCATAGTTCTCGCGCACCTTGCCGCGATAGTAATTCGGCAATTCGGGAAAATGGGCTTCGGAGAGAATTCGCAAGGCAGGTCAACCTTCTGGCCAGAGCGGATGCCGGGCCCATCCGGCCGGGCAGGTGATTGCCTGTCTAACTCGATTTTTCCGCCGATTTTGTCAAGCAAGGATGGCCGATTGCCCGCGACATTTCGCCCGGGGCGATGGGCGAATTGCCACATTGGCTTTTGTCAAGATGCAGCCTAGCCATTTGATTATCATCAACCGGTGTGCGTCTTCAGAGGCGCTCGCCCTTTCGAAAGTCCTTGCCATGCTTTCCATCGTCTATCACGTGCCCGTCGTCGGCTGGATGCTGAAGGAGGCGATGACCGGATCGGATACGGCCCGTGTGCTCTTCGTCGTCAACCTGATGCTCGCCTGGCTGCTGGCCGCCATCACCTTCGGCTATCCCGGCATCATCATTCCCGCCCTAGCGGCCGTGCCCACCATGTTCGTGATCCTGATCAGCATCACCAAGGGCTGACATTTCCGATCTCCTGCTCGCGCTCCCTGCCCGAGCCCCTTGCCCGCCCATCGGCCCGCCGCCGGTCGGCGGGTCTTCTTGCACTGCGGATTATTTTGTATATACATATTCCGGAGACAAGACTGACGCTGCCGGAGGAGCTGACCGATGCGCACCGAAACGACCGCCCCCGATCTGGTTCTGGTTCCGGGACACGTGCCCCTTTCCACCTTTCGGGAAATTTACCGCGGCGCGCGGGCAAGCCTTGACCCCGCCTGCCGGGAAGGCGTTGAAAAAGCGGCAGAAACCGTTCGCCGCATCATTGCCAAAGGCGAGCCGGTCTATGGCATCAATACCGGCTTCGGCAAGCTTGCGAGTGTGCGGATTGCGGACGAGGACCTTGTCAGCCTGCAGCGCAACATCGTGCTCTCGCATGCGGCAGGCGTCGGCGAGCCGCTTGATCCCGCGATCAGCCGCCTGATCCTTGCGATGAAAATGGCAAGCCTCGGTCAGGGCGCCTCCGGCGTGCGCTGGGAAACGCTTGCCTTCCTCGAAACCTGCCTTGCGAAAGACCTGATCCCGGTCATCCCGGCGCAGGGCTCGGTCGGCGCTTCGGGCGACCTCGCGCCCCTTTCGCACATGACGGCGGCGATGATGGGGGTCGGCGAATTCTTCGTGAAGGGCGTGCGGATGGAAGCGGGCAAAGCCCTCGCCGCCCATGGTCTTTCGCCGCTGACGCTTGGCCCGAAGGAAGGGCTTGCGCTGCTGAACGGCACGCAGGTTTCGACGGCGCTGGCGCTTGCCGGTCTGTTTCAGGCCGAATGCGTGTTCCAGTCAGCGCTGGTCACCGGCGCGCTTTCGGTCGATGCGGCAAAGGGGTCTGACGGCCCGTTCGATCCGCGCATTCACGCGCTGCGTCGCCATCAGGGGCAGAAGGATGTGGCCTCGGCACTGCGCGGCCTGCTTGCCGGGTCCGCGATCCGCCTCTCGCATCTCGAAAATGACAGCCGTGTGCAGGACCCCTATTGCCTGCGCTGCCAGCCGCAGGTGATGGGCGCGGCACTCGATATCCTGCGCAAGGCCGCCGACATGCTGGCGGACGAGGCCAATGGCGTTTCCGACAATCCGCTGGTCTTTACCGATACCGGCGAGGTGATTTCCGGCGGCAATTTCCACGCCGAGCCGGTGGCTTTTGCCGCCGACATGATCGCCATGGCGCTCTGCGAGATCGGCTCGATTTCCGAGCGGCGGGTGGCGATGCTGGTGGATCCGGCGCTCTCCGGCCTGCCCGCCTTTCTCACCCCCGTGCCGGGACTGAATTCCGGCTTCATGATCCCGCAGGTCACGGCCGCAGCACTCGTTTCGGAAAACAAGCAGCAGGCCTATCCGGCAAGCGTCGACAGCATTCCGACCTCCGCCAATCAGGAAGACCATGTTTCCATGGCCACCCATGGCGCGCGGCGTCTGCTGCGGATGGCGGAAAATGCGGCCAATGTCATCGGCATCGAGCTGCTTGCGGCAGCGCAGGCCTGCGATTTCCATGCGCCGCTTGCCTCAAGCGCGATGCTCGAAAAGGCCCGCGCCTGCCTCAGGGCCGAGGTGCCAACGCTGAAGGAAGACCGCTATTTCGCCCCCGACATGGCGATTGCCACGAGGCTGGTGCGCGAAGGGGCGCTGGTGTCCGCCGTCGGTGCGGGGCAGCTTCCCGGCATTGTCGCCTGAATGAAAAAGGGCCGCTCCGGGTGAGCGGCCCTTTCCTTTCGGGATCTGATCTGATCAGCCCGCGAGCGTATACTGCGTCTTCACGGTGGTGAAGAATTCCGATGCATAGCGGCCCTGTTCGCGCGGGCCGAAGGACGAGCCCTTGCGGCCGCCGAAGGGCACGTGGAAATCCACACCCGCCGTCGGCAGGTTCACCATCACCATGCCCGCTTCCGCATTGCGCTTGTAATGGGTCGCATATTTCAGGCTGGTCGTGGCAATGCCGGAGGAGAGACCGAAAGCCGTGTCATTGGCGGTGGCGAGCGCTTCCTCATAGTTCTTGACCCGGATCACCGAGGCGACCGGCCCGAAGATTTCCTCGCGGCTGATGCGCATCTGGTTGGTTGCTTCGGTAAAGAGCGCCGGCTGCAGATAGAAGCCTTCGGTTTCGCGGTTCAGCCGCTCGCCGCCGAAGGCGAGGTTTGCGCCTTCCGCCTTTCCAATGGCAATATAGTCCATGTCCTGCTCGAGCTGCTTCTGATCGACGACCGGGCCGATATGGGTGCCGGCCTTCAGCGCGTTGTCGACGGTGACCGCCTTCATCCGCTCGGTAAGCGCGGCCACGAACCGGTCATGGATGCCTTCGGTCACGATCAGGCGCGACGAGGCGGTGCAACGCTGGCCGGTCGAGAAGAAGGAGGAGTTGAGCGCGGCCTCGACGGCGACGGAAAGATCGGCATCATCCAGCACCACGAAGGGGTTTTTGCCGCCCATTTCCAGCTGGAACTTGCGGTTATGCTCGATGGAGGCGAGCGCCACGCGCTTGCCGGTGCCGGTCGAGCCGGTAAAGGTCATGGCGGCAATATCCGGATGGTCGAGCATGGCCTGACCAACGACCGAGCCCTTGCCCATGACAAGGTTCAGCACACCTGCCGGAAGACCGGCCCGGTGCAGGATATCGACAATCGCCCAGGCGCAACCCGGCACGAGATCGGCCGGCTTGAACACGATTGTGTTGCCATAGCAGAGCGCGGGCGCGATCTTCCAGGCCGGAATGGCAATCGGGAAGTTCCAGGGCGTGATGATGCCGACAACGCCAATCGGCTCGCGGGTGACTTCAACGCCGATGCCCGGACGCACGGACGGCAGGCTTTCGCCTGCAAGACGCAGGCACTCGCCCGCGAAGAAATCGAAAATCTGGGCGGCACGGATGGTCTCACCGATGCCTTCGGCCAGCGTCTTGCCCTCTTCGCGCGACAGGAGACGGCCAAGCTCGTCCTTGCGGGCAAGGATCTCGTCCGAGGTTTTGCGCAGGATCGCATGGCGCTCCAGAATGCCGGAGCGCGACCAGGCCGGAAAGGCCGCCTTGGCCGCCGCAACCGCAACCTTCACGTCATCGGCGCTGGCGCGGGCGTAAAGACCGACCACATCCGAAACATCCGAAGGGTTGATGTTTTCAATGGCATCGGCCCCCGTCCAGGTGCCGCCGATCAGGTTCTGGTGAATGCTCATGATGTCCTTCCGGGCTTTGCGATCTCAAAAAGTCGGTGTGATATATCACGTCACCGCCAAGACGCAAAGGCAGAAGCCTGCCTTCGACACAATCAAAATTCAGCCCTTGAGCTTCCAGTGACAGGAAGGTTTATTATCAGGGCTCATCCTACCGGGAGACGTGTCATGAATATCAGCCAGGCCTCGATGAAATCCGGGCTGCCGCCGAAAACCATCCGCTATTATGAGGAAATCGGGCTGCTGAAGGCCGACCGGCGGATGAACGGCTACCGCGACTATTCCGACCGCGATGTACGACGGCTGCATTTTCTGCACCGCGCCCGCGATCTCGGCTTCTCTGTGGACGAGTGCCGCCAGCTGCTCTCGCTCTATGATGACGAGAACCGGGAAAGTGCGGAGGTGAAGGCGCTGGCCGAAGCCAAGCTTCAGGATATCGAGCAGCGGATTGCCGAGCTGACCAGCCTGAAAAAGGCGCTCCACCATCTGGTTGCCCATTGCCATGGCGACAACCGCCCCGATTGTCCGATCATCGAGGGACTGGCGGGCAATCAGGTGTTCTGCGAGAAGGTGTTCGGCTGACCCTTTTCAGACCACGGCGCGGAAGCGCTTGAGCCTCAGGCCATTGCCGAGCACAAAGACGCTGGAGAGCGCCATCGCGCCTGCCGCTAGCATCGGCGAGAGGGTGATGCCGAAGGCGGGATAAAGCAGGCCTGCCGCTACCGGAATCAGCACCACATTATAGGCGAAGGCCCAGAAGAGATTGCCCGCAATGTTGCGCATCGTGGCGCGCGACAGCGCAATCGCGTTGGCCACACCCTTGAGATCGCCGCCCATCAGCACCACGTCGGCGCTTTCGATGGCGATATCCGTTCCGGTGCCGACGGCAAGGCCGACATCCGCCTCGGCAAGGGCCGGCGCATCATTGATGCCGTCGCCAACGAAGGCGAGCTTTCCCCCGCCCGCCTTCAGGCGGCGGATCACCTCCACCTTGCCCGAAGGCAGCACATCGGCCACCACGTCATCGATCCCGAGTTCGCGGCCAATGGCTTCTGCCGTCGCGCGGTTGTCACCGGAAATCATCACCACCTTAAGCCCGGCCTCGTGGAAGGCACGGATCGCGGCGGGCGTGGTTTCCTTGATCGGATCGGCAATCGCCAGAAGGGCAACCAGCTTTCCGTCGATGGCCATATAGAGCGGCGAGCGCGCCTTTGCCGTGAGCCTGTCCGCCTCGGCGGAAAGCGCCTCCACATTGACGCCCAGCTTTTCCATGAACCGGCGGGCACCGATCGCAATCACGTCCGGGCCGATCCTGCCCGTCACACCATAGCCAACCTCGGCTTCGAAACCGGAAACCTCTGGCAGCACAAGATCATCGGCGCGGGCGGCATCGACAATCGCCCTGGCCGCCGGATGTTCGGACTGCGCTTCCACCGCGGCTGCCTTTGCCAGCACCACCTGCCGCTCGAAACCGTCGGCGAGAACCACATCTGTCAGGGTTGGGTGGCCCTTGGTCAGCGTGCCGGTCTTGTCCAGCGCCACCGTTTTAACATCGCGCAAACCCTGCAAGGCCTCACCGTTGCGGAACAGGAAGCCCAGCTCGGCCGCCCGGCCCGTACCGGTCATGATCGAAGCGGGTGTTGCAAGACCCATGGCGCAGGGGCAGGCAATGATCAGCACCGCGACCGCATTGACCAGCGCGTGCGAGAGCGCCGGTTCCGGTCCGAACACCATCCAGATGCCGAAGGTCAGAAGCGCCGCTAGCATCACGGCTGGCACGAACCAGGCCGTCACCCGGTCGACCAGCGCCTGCACGGGCAGCTTCGAGCCCTGCGCGGCCTCGACCATGCGGATGATCTGCGAAAGAACCGTATCCTTACCAACGCGGGTAACGCGGTAGGTGAGGCCACCGGAGCCATTGACCGTGCCGCCGGTGAGCGCCGCGCCCGCCTGTTTCAGCACCGGAACCGGTTCGCCGGAAATCATCGATTCATCGACAAAGGACTGGCCTTCGGTCACCTCGCCATCGACCGGCACCCGCTCGCCGGGGCGAAGCTGCACGCGATCTCCCTCGATCACCGTTTCCACCGGCACATCGATGAAAGCGCCATCGCGCTCCACGCGGGCGGTTTTCGCCTGCAGCTTCATCAGCTTGGAAATCGCGTCCGAAGTGCGGCCCTTGGCGCGCGCCTCCATCATCCGGCCAAAGAGGATGAGCACGACAATGACGGCGGCGGATTCGAAATAGACGGTCGCGGTTCCGGCAGGCAAAAGCCCGGGCCAGAATGTCGCGACGCTGGAATAGGCCCAGGCAGCCGTGGTGCCGACGACCACCAGCGAATTCATGTCCGGCGACAGGCGCAAAAGCGCCGGTATGCCCTTCAGGAAAAAGCGCAGGCCCGGTCCGAACAGCACCAGCGTCGTCAGCACGAAAGACATCAGAAACAGCGACTGCTCGCCAAAACGCATCATCATCTCGTGGTGGAAGGCAGGCACCAGATGGCCGCCCATTTCCACCACCACGACCGGGATCGCCAGAAGCGTGGCGATCAGCAGATCCCTTTTCAGCTTCGACAGCTCCCCGGCGCGGCGCTCTTCGCGGTCAAGACCGGCGCTGGCCGCATCGCGAACAGGACGGGCCTCATAACCGGCGGTTCTCACAGCCGCAATCAGGTCCGGTGTCTTCAGGGCGCCAAGCGCCGTCACCCTTGCCTGATTGCTGGCGAGATTGACGCTTGCCTCCACCACGCCCGGCACGGTGGCAAGCGCCTTTTCCACCCGCCGCACGCAGGAGGCGCAGGTCATGCCGTCGATATCCAGCGTCAGGCTCTGTTCCGGCACGGCATAGCCAGCCTTTTCGATAGCGGCGATCACCTGCGGCAGGGCGGCGGGCTCCGCCACCACATCGGCGCTTTCGGAGGCGAGATTGACGGAAGCGCTTTCAACACCCGCAACCGCCGCAATCGCCTTTTCCACCCGCCGCACGCAGGAGGCGCAGGTCATGCCTTCTACCGGAAGGGTCTGTCGCAGAAGGGTCGCGGCCATGGTTTCATCCTTTCAGAAAGTCTGTTCCAGAAGAAGGCCTAAGCCTTCCAGTCGATGGAAGGTCAATGGCATTTTGCCGGGGCGCTTGCGGAATTTTCCGGTTGACCTTCCCGCTGCTGGAAGGTCGATAGTCCTGCCATAAACCCTTGCCCTCATGAAGGAGACAATCATGCTCGAGCTTTCCATTCCCGATATGAGCTGCGGCCATTGCGTGGCAACCGTGACCAAGGCGGTGAAGGCGCTGGATGCCGATGCGACCGTGACTGCCGATCTCGCCTCCCGCTCGGTCTCCATCGAGACCAGGGCAGAGCCGAAGGCAATCGCAGAGGCCCTTGCCGAGGAAGGCTATCCCGCCTCGCCGAAATGAGTGGCGGCGCTTTTTTAATGAGAATCGGTCTATTCTGATCCGCAGAGTTTCGGCAGGGGAAGGCGAGGCCTCCCCTTCCCAGAGCTGCGGGAGAAGCATGCGCTATTTCTATCTCGGCCTTGGCTGGTTCTTCGTTGCGCTTGGCATTATCGGCGCGCTGTTGCCGGTGATGCCGACGACGATTTTCCTCATCCTTGCGGCCTGGTGCTTTGCCCGCTCCTCGCCGGAGCTGGAAGCCTGGCTGCTCAACCACCCGGTCTTTGGTGAAACGCTGACCCGCTGGCGGGAAAGGGGTGCGATCCCCCGCCGTGCCAAGATCATTGCCTGCGGCATGATCGCGGTGAGCTACGGCATTTTCTATTATACCCGTGCGCCCTCGCTGAAGCTGGCGCTCGGCGTGTTCGTGGCGATGGCAGCGCCTGCGCTTTACATCGCCACCCGCCCGCACGATTGATGCGGCCTGCGACAATCGGCGCAACGCCAACGGCATAATGCCGCAATACCTTGATTTTCGGCAATTTCGGCGCACTCTTTCCGGGCATAAGATTGTGTCTTCGCACATTCATCCACATTGACCTGGAGGAATGGCCAATCATGACCCTGTTTACCGATGCGGAGCTGTTGGCCCGGCTCCAGTTTGCCTTCACGATCTCGTTCCACATCATCTTTCCGGCCTTTTCCATCGGGCTTGCAAGTTATCTTGCCGTGCTTGAGGGCCTGTGGCTTGCAACCCGCAACCAGACCTATCTCGCCCTGTTCGATTTCTGGAAAACGATCTTCGCCATCGCCTTTGCAATGGGCGTGGTTTCCGGCATCGTGATGTCCTACCAGTTCGGAACGAACTGGAGCGTGTTTTCCGACAAGGCCGGACCGGTGATCGGCCCGCTGATGGGATACGAGGTTCTCTCCGCCTTCTTCCTCGAGGCGGGCTTCCTGGGCGTGATGCTGTTCGGCCGCGAGCGTGTCGGACCGGGCCTGCACTTCCTCGCAACGCTGATGGTGGCCTTTGGCACGCTGATGTCGGCCACCTGGATCCTCTCGGTCAACAGCTGGATGCAGACGCCCGATGGCTATGCCATCAATGCGGCCGGGCAGTTCATTCCCGTCGACTGGTGGAAGGTGATTTTCAATCCGTCCTTCCCCTACCGGCTGGTGCATATGGTGCTTGCCGCCTATCTCACGACGGCGCTCGTTGTCGGTGCGGTCGGTGCCTGGCATCTCCTGAAGGGAGACCGGGACCCGCGGGCAAAAACCATGTTTTCCATGGCCATGGCGATGGTCGCCGTAACCGCTCCGCTGCAGATCGTCGCCGGGGACGCCCACGGTCTCAACACGCTCGAACATCAGCCGGCGAAGGTCATGGCGATGGAGGGCCATTTCGACAGCCACCCGGATGGCGCACCGCTCATCCTCTTCGGCCTACCCGATCAGGAAGAGCGCCGGGTGGATTATCAGATCGCCATTCCGAAGCTTTCAAGCCTGATCCTGAAGCACGATCTCAATGCCCCGCTTGCCGGTCTCGATACGATCCCGGATGACAGGGAGCCGCCGGTCGCTACCGTCTTCTGGTCCTTCCGGGTGATGGTGGGCCTTGGAATGCTGATGCTGGCACTGGGTCTCTTCAGCCTCTGGCACCGCCTGCGCGGCACGCTCCATGCGTCCCGCGCCCTGCACCGCTTTGCGCTCATGATGGGACCGGCCGGATTTGTTGCCGTGCTCGCGGGCTGGATCACCACCGAGGTGGGCCGCCAGCCCTGGACGATCTACGGCCTGCTGCTCACGTCGCAATCCCGCTCCGATGTCGCGGCACCTGCCGTCGCTGCCTCGCTGATCGCCTTCATCATTGTCTATTTCCTCGTTTTCGGTGCGGGCACCTTCTACATTCTCCGGCTGATGAAGCGGCTGCCGCAACTGCCCGAACAGGACCTGAAGGACGGGCCGCTGCGCACCGTATCCCTGCCCAATCCTGCCCATTCCGCAACCCGTGGAGGCCATCATGGTGCTTGATCTTCCCTTCATCTGGGCAGCCCTCATTGCCTTTGCGGTGCTCGCCTATGTGGTGCTTGACGGCTTTGATCTCGGCATCGGCATTCTCTTCCCGTTGTTTCGCGCCAAACAGGACCGGGACGTGATGATGAATTCCGTCGCGCCGGTCTGGGATGGAAACGAAACCTGGCTGGTGCTCGGCGGCGGCGGGCTGCTCGCCGTCTTTCCGCTCGCCTATGCGGTGATCATGCCCGCCCTTTACATGCCGATCATCCTGATGCTGCTCGCGCTGATCTTCCGGGGCGTCGCCTTCGAATATCGCTGGCGCACCCGGCGGGCGGAATTCCTGTGGGACTATGCCTTCAACTGGGGTTCCACCCTTGCCGCCTTCTGCCAGGGCATTGCGCTTGGCGCGCTGGTGCAGGGCATCAAGGTGGAAAACCGCGCCTATGCGGGCGGCTGGTGGGACTGGCTCACCCCGTTTTCGATTGCAACCGGCCTTGCACTGGTCATCGGCTATGGGCTGCTCGGCGCGACATGGCTGGTGATGAAGACGGAAGGCGCGCTTGCTGAAAAGGCGCGCTCGATTTCCCGGATCGCCGCCTTCGGCACGATTGCCGCCATGGGCGTCTTCAGCCTGTGGACGCCGTTTACCCGTCCGCTCTATCTCGAACGCTGGTTTCACGGCCCAAGTGCGGCCTTCTCGGTGATCGTGCCGGTGCTGGTGTTCCTCTGCCTGCTGGTGATCCTGCGCGGCCTGAAGCGCGGGCCGGATCATCTGCCCTTTCTCGGCGCGCTCGGGCTTTTCGTGCTGGGTTACGCGGGCATCGGCATCAGCTTCTACCCCTATATCGTGCCGCATGCGGTGACGATTGCCGATGCCGCAGCCCCGGACAAGAGCCTCGGCTTCCTGCTTGCGGGAGCCGTGGTGCTGATCCCGCTGATCCTTGCCTATACCGCCTATTCCTACTGGGTATTCCGCGGCAAGGTCACCCACGAGGACGGATATCACTGATGATCGGCAAGAGCTTTCCGCGCCGCCTGTTCTGGTTCGTGCTGCTCTGGCTCGGCGGCGTTGCGGCAACCGGGCTGGTCTCACTGATCATCAAGCTCTGGCTCAAGGCCTGAAAAGGTCGGCACCAGCCGACCGGATCAGGCGTTGCGCAGGCGACCCTGCATCAGGTCCAGCACCGCGCGGGCGGCCTCCAGCACATTCGTGCCGGGACCGAAGACGGCGGAAACGCCCCGCTCCATCAGATAGGCATAGTCCTGCCGCGGTATGACGCCCCCGGCGACCACGATGATGTGCTCGGCCCCTTTCGCCTTCAGCTCTTCGACCAGTTGCGGCAGAAGCGTCTTGTGACCGGCCGTCAGCGTGGACGCGCCAATCACATGCACCTTTTCGGCAATCGCCATATCGGCAGCCTCGGACGGGGTCTGGAACAGCGGCCCCGCGACGACCTCGAAACCGGCATCGCCAAAGGCCGAGGCGATGATCTTCGCGCCCCGGTCATGCCCGTCCTGGCCGAGCTTCGCAACCATGATCTTCGGCTTGACTTTCAGCGTCGAGGCCATGTCGCGGATACGGCCCGCCAGGTTCTGGTATTCCGGATCGTCGCCATAGGCGGCTCCGTAAACATCATGCACCACTTCCGGCTTTGCGGCATGATCGCCGAAGACCACACGCATCGCATCGGAGATTTCGCCGACACTTGCCCGTGCCCGCGCGGCCTCGACCGCGGCTTCGAGCAGATTGCCGGTGCCGGTGCGTGCCGCTTCTGTCAGCGCTGCCAGCGCATCGGCCACCCGCTTCGGATCACGCTGACGTCTGATCTGCTCAAGACGGCGGATCTGCGAGGCGCGCACGGCCGTATTGTCGATTTCCAGAATGTCGAGTTCCTGCTCGGTCTCGAGCCGGTACTTGTTGACGCCGACGATAACTTCCTCGCCGCGGTCGACCGCTGCCTGACGGCGGGTCGCGGCTTCCTCGATCATCCGCTTCGGCAGACCGGCGGCAACCGCCTTTGTCATGCCCCCCATGGCTTCCACTTCCTCGATCAGCGCCCAGGCCTTTTCCGCTAGATCCGCCGTGAGGCTCTCGACATAATAGGAACCGGCGAGCGGATCGACCACCTTGGTCACACCCGTCTCGTGCTGCAGGATCAGCTGCGTGTTGCGGGCGATGCGGGCGGAAAATTCGGTCGGCAGGGCAATCGCCTCGTCGAAGGAATTGGTGTGCAGCGACTGGGTGCCGCCAAGCACCGCAGACATCGCCTCGAACGCCGTGCGGATGATGTTGTTGTAGGGGTCCTGCTCCTGCAGCGACACGCCCGAGGTCTGGCAATGGGTGCGCAGCATCAGCGAGGAGGCCTTCTTCGGCTGGAATTCCTCCATGATCCGAGACCAGAGCAGGCGCGCCGCGCGCAGCTTTGCCGCTTCCATGAAGAAATTCATGCCGATCGCGAAGAAGAACGACAGGCGGCCCGCGAAATCATCAACATTCAGGCCCTTGGCAAGGGCTGCCCGCACATATTCGCGCCCGTCGGCCAGCGTGAAGGCGAGCTCCTGCACCAGCGTCGAGCCCGCTTCCTGCATGTGATAGCCGGAAATCGAGATCGAGTTGAAGCGCGGCATTTCCTTTGCGGTATATTCGATGATGTCCGCGATGATCCGCATGGAGGGTTCCGGCGGATAGATATAGGTGTTGCGGACCATGAACTCCTTGAGGATGTCGTTCTGGAT
>CAMFIE010000026.1 GCA_945952315.1 uncultured Rhizobium sp.
GCGCATCAAGGTTGAGCTGGTTGGAGTTCCACCAGTTCCGGCCATGCCATTCCGGGACGAGCGCGGCGGTGACGCCGATGAAACTCAGACCCTTGGCAACTCCGGCATAGGTGCCGCGAAGGCGTTCCCACTTCACCCCTTCGAGCACCAGATCATAAAGGTTCGGCACATAGGGAGTGAGCATGCCCAGCCCGTATTCCCAGACCAGAAACGGCAGAAAGGAGGGCAATGGAAGCTGCTTTGCCCGCGTGATGAACGGAACCGCAGCATTGATCTCCTGCAAGTCCACTGACCGAGTGAGATTGTTTGCGACTTCGAAAGGGTCAGAATTTGAAGGAAGAAGGGAGGTCAATATGCCCTCCCTCTAAGTGTGAGGGTAACATTACCCAGCGCAAGCGCTTCGTGGGAAGCTGCGATTTCATCCTGAGAGCCGGGCGCAGGCACGATACGGTGGACGCCAGCGATTGCGAGTTTCGCTTGCCACCAGGACAAAATGAAGTCGCGGCCGAGCGCCCGCTCAATTGCCCAGGCAGAACGCAACTCCCCTTCAGCCCGCTCAAGAGTTGCAATATCGGCATTCGGCAAAAGCCAGACATCGGCCGCAATGTTGACGACACGCTGAACAGCCGAAGCGACCTGGAACTCGTCATTGGCAAGCTGAACCGTATCAGCCTCCAGCGCGGCCTTCACCGTTGTAAGAAGGTCAGGGCTTGCTATCCCGTTCACCTCGGTCGAGAAAATTGCCACATGGATCAATGGGCTGCGGCCGACACGGTAAACCTCTACGCTCTTGACGCGGAGGTCGGCCGCCATCGCGATAGCCTTGTAACGCTCTTTTGGACCGCCCGTGGATCGACCCTGAATGGAAAGAACGACACGCTCCTTCAGGCGATCATCAAGCTCACCAGCAAGCCTGGTCACGCCGTAAAATGCGGCGAGGTGTTCAAGATCGCTCGCCGTCGCAAAGGCGAGCAGGCCTGCCATAGCCGCATCGTTGATACGCGCACGCAGCACCATGTCTTCCGTCGCGTCTGCCTGCAGAACGATCATTGCAGGATCGCTGTCCATCATTTCGACATCGTAGGGTGGAAGGTCCAGCTCCGGTCGCGCCGTGCGGATCGCTTCCCATATCCCTTTGAAGCGGGCGACTTTACGCGCGAGAATGACCTCGTAGTCGACATCTTCGATGACAGACGGTTTCGGGAGGGATGAAAGCTCGTTCATGATGAGGCTCCCGATATCAGTAGCGGCCGGGCAGGCGCTGTGACCGGGATCGCCATGTCAAAGTTGCCGAACCGGCCTTCAGGGAAATAAAGGCCAGCATGGCGAAGGCCCAATGTGCCGCTCTCGGTTAGGCGAACAAGCTGCAGTTCTGAAAGGCTGTATTCCGGTTCGTGCTGCGCGGCAGACAGAACCATCTCATTATATATGAGCAGCGAAATTGCCGGTGTCAGATCCTCGGCCAGCAGACTGCGCAGATCCGAACCAAAATTGAGCCGCATGACGCGTGAGCCGAGGTGGGTGGACCAGATCTTGCCGAGCGACTGCAGCAAGTGGGCAACTCCGGAGAGCCGCCGACCTGTTACCGCATCAATCCCGGTCCGAAACCTGATTTCACCAGCCATTCAAACGCCCCTCAAAGATCGTTCGAAGCAGCTTCATCCGCTGCAACGATGTGGCCGGAATGGAGCTCGAACATTGCCTGGTCGTTGGTCAGGTGGAGAATGTCATCCGTTTTGACGCGCTGACCGGCAACATATTGGGGGGCACGTTCCGTTACCCGATAGGCTGATTTCGTATCCGGCTGGTTGCTGGCAGCCGCAGCAGTGTCCTGTGCAACCGCTTCAGATGCAGCTTCGGTGATTTGTGGTTCGTTGGTCTTGCGAGCCATCGACTGTTCTCCTTTAGGGTTGGGGCTGGCCTGAAACATCGGATCCCCGGAACACTTCAGTGTGGCGGTGGGTCTTTCCTATCGGCACGCCGTCATTGGTGACGGGACCACCGACGAAATCGACTGGACCATGAATTTTTGTGCCATCGGCACCGAATTCGAGCCGAGCCTGGCCGCGTTCAAAGACGGCCGTGTCCGATGAGTTGGACGGCGCGCTGTTGTCCTTGTCATAGGTGCCGGGTGTGGCGATGGATCCAGAACCGACCACACCGGACGATGACACCATGTGCATCTGCTCGCCGATTGCTGGCTCCGAGTGAATTTTGAGGCCTCCTGCGGCCGCTTCCTGCCAGCGCAGCCACGGGCTCAGAACTGGCGTTCCGTCCGGCTTGGTGCCGATTTTCAGGCGCAACAACCTCTTGCCTGCATCCACTTCGTGCACCTTGCCGGGAATGCGGCTCAACGCTTGGCGGCGCTCTGAGCGGTCGATCAGTACATGAAGGCGGCGGATTTCGGTTGAAGTGAGGTCACGCATCGGGGCCAACCTCCTCTGCAGGGAGGAAGCCGAGGAGGCTGTTCAGCTCATCGACTGACACGTAGCCGATCACACCGGCGTCCGGATACGCGGTGCCGGTTGCATCCGGGAAATGTCCCGCGCCGATATCGGCTATCGCCTGCGACCAGGTGACGGAATAATAAGCGACCCCTTGTGATGCGTCCCGAACCGTAAAAAGCGGCTTCAACTCGGGTGCGGGTGTTTCCTCCGGAGGCAGGACGCCAGTCAGGCCCCAGAACGGCTCGGCCTGATCGGCGAGGATCGAAAGGACACGGGAACCAATCGCAAGACCGACGGCTTCTTTCTCGACACGGCGCATGCCGACAACCTGGGCCTCTGCAACAACATAGGCGGTCCATTCGATGAGAAGACTGTAGGAACCGTCGCTCAGAGCTGCTCGGCGAATGCGGCTCCAGCCGATACCAATACCAGGCGCTGATACCACAGACTTCTGGACGAGCTCGGAAATGTCTACCTTGCCGGGATGCGAAACAACACGCACTCCTTCGATCAAGCGCGATACCGTGCCGACGATTGCCATCTGCATCGGGCCGAGGCGATCATTGGTGATGAGCGAGGAAAGGGATACCGGGTTCATTGCAGCATCCCGAAGTGATCGGAAACCACGTCGATGATTTCCGCGATGTTGTCTGTGGACAGACCAACGAAAGGCCGGGCAGGAATTGTCACTTTCTTGGCAAACCGCATCGCACCACCGGCCATGAAGGCGAGCCGTTTTGCATCAGTCGGCACGATCACCGCGCCATGTTGGTGAACATGGGCGAATTCCCAAGCGGCACCCCATTCGGCGGTATCGGCATTTGCGGTCCAGGCGACAGAGGCGAGAAGATGCTGGCCGGTATCCTGCAGGATGGAGCCGCCATGCCGGTTTGCCTGCCATGGGGTTCCGTCCGGAGCGGTTTTCTCATCGGAGATGCGCCGCCGCGTCTGGCTTTCTCCAACTGCGCCGATTGCGGTCATCAGCTCTGACGGTTCAAAGGCGAAGATCGGCTTCAGGCGAAGGAATGCCTGGTCGAGATCGGTTGCATCGACTGTGACGGAAATCCCGCTCATCAGATACTCCCGAGGCGCTGGCGCGTGAACATGCGCTCAGGAGCGATGAGAACGACTTCGTTCTGCCCGACAGTGCTGGTGACGTCGTCGGACGGATTGCCTGCACCTGATCCGCTACCTGCGGCGCTGTTGATGACGGTGAGTGCTCCCTTGCCACTGGCAATGGCCTCGAGGCGCTTGATTGCCTGGTCGTACCGTTCCTTGATGTTTTCGGAGGACCGGGTGAAGGCGAGCGCGATGCGATACATCGCAATATCCATGGTGTAGACACTGACGATATCGGCCGAAGGCTCGTCCAGCGCGGAGAGGTCAGCCGTGGAATAGCGAGCTGCAAGAATGGCACGAACCTCGTTTGAGGCGTCCTTCAGGCCAAGCTCGATGCGTGTGCTATCGCGAAGGCCGGTCTGTTCATCGGCTGCAATAAGGGTCAGCTCGTTGGGATAGCGGGCGTCGAGATCGTCGATGGTCGCAAAAGACATGGAGCTGGTTTCCTTGGGTTACGGGGCGCGGCCGGATCGCCGCGCCCCGATTTCTCGGTCGGTCGCTCTCGGGGGGATTATTCGGCGGAGGCGGCAGGCTCGGGATCGGCCACGCGGCCATCAACCTTCAGCAGCGGATCAGCCCGCAGTTCATTGATGATGTCCTCGGCATTGTCGCCCAGCTCGGAAATCGGGATCTCAACCGGAACCGGGCCGAATGCCCGACCACAACGGCGGCGCGGGCCACCGGGTGCCGACACGACGAGAATGGTTTTCGACGCCTGCTGATTGACTTCGCCTTCGTTCCCGGTTGGGGATTTCTGTTCCTTTGCCATGAGGCACTCCTTTCTAGCGGTTCTCAGGAAAGCATCGATGACAGCGCTGCTTGCCAGAAAACCGCCGACGACCCCCAAGGCAATAAAGGTCGTCGGCGATCTAACTCGGGATATGCGGCTCCCAAGTTACAGGAGCATGGAAGCGGGCAGGATCTGGACGAGATTGCGGTCGGTGTTGGTCGCGTTGTTGAGCGTTTCCGACAGCAAGATGTCACGCGCAGCAAAGAGATTGGTGTTGCCGACTATCAGATGGGTGGGCTTGATATTGAGCTTGCGACCCTCATCGTCCGTGAAATTGCACATCGCCGTATAAGCCGCGCGCAAGTTTGCACTGGTGAGCGGAGCCTTCGAGCCGAATGCCATCTGCCAGAAGCCGAAACCTGCCGAAACGCGGGCATCTACACCGTAGAGATAGCTGTCACGCATGAAGACATGATCGGACGTTCGCGCATCTTCTTTGGATGTGAAGGCGTAGTCGCGGCGCTTCTGGAAGATGAACGGCTTCAGCGGCCGGGACATGTCTGCGAGGATCCATGCCTCACCGGCACCGGCCTGCATGTTCGACACCGAGGCCTCCTGGCCTGGTTTCCCGACCGGATGATCCGTATCGAAGAAATTCTGGCCGTCGAAGCAGAGCGTGGTGAAGGCGGCATTGATCAGTTCGAACAGGACTTCGTCCGGATGCTGGGCGGCTGACTGGCCGAGCATCTGGATACGCGGGCCGTACAGGCCCAGCTTGTCGTCCTCGATGTCGTCGCGCGGAACTTCAATCGTGCTTTCGAACTTGCGGTTCTTGATCGTATAGCCCTTGGCCGAAAGACCCTTGATCTGGCGATCACCGATCCATTCACGCAGCTTCGGGATATCGCCGAGCCAGCCATAGGTTTCCTCGGAGCTGGTCGAATTGATGATAGTCGCAAGCACTGCGACCATAGATGTGTAGGAGCCGAGACCGAGCTGGAACGAGGTGTTGAACCCTTTGTTCATGGCATCGATAACGGCCGGGGTAATGACCTTGGGCATTGATGTTTCCTTTTGAAAGGGGTTGAAACCGGGATCAGAAGCCGACGCGCACGAAGACGCCGTCGCTGTCCACCTGGATGATCTTTCCAGCAACGGACCGGGTGTTCGCGCCCGAGGTCTTGGCGACCGTCTGGTCATCGACGATGTAGGCATCCTTGCCGAGATCGGCCTCGGTGATTGCGTCAGCGCCAAGGTTCGCGAACTTGAACGTGCCGCGGCGCGGCGTGATGCGCTTTTCACCGGCAGCACCGGGATTGGTGACGGTCTGCTCGGCGACCCCGATTGCGACCAGGTTGAGGGCGGTGCGGCCAGGGCCAAGCACGCCTCCGTCATTGACGACAAGCGCGCCCTGGAAAATCGTCGTTGCGGCCTTGACCGGTCCGCTGGTGAATTCGGCCTTGCTCTCGACGACGGAGCGGGCCTGCGACATTGCCGTCATTTGTTCATTCTCCTGTTTGGTGCCGGTCAGGCGGCGTTAAGGCCGTTCGACTTGCGGAACTGTTCTTCGGTGAGGCCGAGCTGGGCCATGATGTCCCGATCCTCGGCTGAGAGGGTTGCGACCTTGTCGGCAGGTGTCCGCTTGTCGAGGCCGCTTTCGGGAAGCACGACGCCGAGCGTCTCGATGATCTTCTTGACACCGGCGAGACCATCATCGGTTGCGCAAAGCGAGGCATAGGCTTCACGCTGTGCCGGCGTGATCTTCTTCGCAGTCAGCGCGCCCTCGAGGAGGTCATGGACTTCCTTGTCGCGGCCGGACTTCTTGAGGGTTTCGAGTTCGGTCCGTGTAGCAGCGAGCGTATCGAGCGTCGTCTGATGAACTGCCGGATCGACACGGGTTACAAGACCCGAAATCGCGGAAAGGCAGGACTGCTCGGTTGCGTCTTCATTGAGGCCGAGGGCCTTGGCGATGGCTTTCAACATGGAGGTCTCCGGTTTTGTGAGCCCGGCCGAAGCGACTGCGGGCATGGAAAGAGCAGGGGCGGCAACCAGGCCGACGCTGTGCAGGTATGAGACATTGCCGCGATCATCGTGCGGCCATGCGGGCGAAACGTAGCGGTGGGTCCGAGCCGAAAGGATGGACTTCCCCTCTGCCAGCCAGTCGACGCGGCCATAGAGGCCGTCTTCTCGCGCGGCCAACTCCTCCACCCAACCAACTGCGGGGGCGGCATCACCGAACATCGCCTTCTTTGCGGTCGCATGATCGATATCTACGGGGATCTTCACACCCTCTTTGTCAAACCGGGCGACAAGCGCCTCCGGATCGACATTGAAGGTTCGCCCGCAGCGCGTCGTAAAGGTGCCGCGCGGACTGATCTTGATCCAGGACGGCTGCCCGTCAGTTGCGTCCGGCTCGGCTGAAAGCACATCGATAACAACCGAGCCAAGGCCGGGCGTATCCTCAATCGGCGGATTGGCGAGAAGCGCGAAGCGGGATATGGTGAGGTGCGTTTTGTTCATGAGGCGATATTGCCACCTCATGGAGCTGCATCAGGATATGACAGAGGTCAGTGTCTGAATTCAGGCGCATCGGATGGCACAGATGCCCCGACCGAACATTCACCCGCCCATATAAAGACAGGATCGATTTCGAAGCCCCTTCAAAGCCCGTGTGAAGGCGTCATGAGGCTTGCCGCCATATCCGGGCATCTGCCCAGATGACCCGCGTCAGTGGCCGTTTCTATCGATCCTTGAAAAATCCCCCGACAAGGGGCATAATATGTGTAGAGCGGCGGTGAAGTCCTTAGACCTCGATGTCCGAAGTGTGGGTGCCCGGACAGGCCGGGATGCGGTCCCACCCCGCCGCTCTCAATCTTCAAATGGCCACCGGACATTCGCCCTGGCAAACTCACGCTTCACATGGGCGAGGTCTCGCTCATGCAGCGAATTCACGCGCAGCCAGCCATTGTTGGACACGCTGATGAAAGAACGCCACCAGACCTTCCCGACCCGCCAGATCAGCGATCTCGTATCCTTTTTCCCTTTCGGGTCCGGCAGGACTTGCCCGTCCTGGATGATGTCAGGCAACAGGGCAAAGTCGTCGATGTTCATCCCGTGATCTTCGAACCGCTTCAGGATCACGTCAGTCGGCAAAGAGACGACCGGCGAAGAAGCGCCGAGCTCGGTTGCGAGTTCCTGCGATACACCGGCAGGCAACCAGACCTTTTCCGGAAGTTTTGGTACGATCCGCAAGAAGGGTTCCTCCCAAAGCTCCTTCAGGATTGCGGTCGCGTCGGCCGCTGGCGTCGTTGCGAGGCGGTCGTTGAGGTTCTGGATCAGCGTCGACGCGCGGGCAAGGCCGGGATTGGTGTGCCAGCCGGGATCAATACCAGGAGGCACGGTGTTGATTTCGCCGGTGCGGCGGTTCCGGTGCGACTGGTCCGGCCCGAGATCGGGAGGATTGTCGGTGTAGCGGATCCGGATATCGTTTCCATCCTGGTCCTTTCCGAAAACGCGCTCGGTACCGATAAGGCTTGCGGCCTCACGCGCCGAAATCTGCCGGACCTGGCATTTGCAGAGCCATCCGTTCGGCGGCCAGTGGGTTTTCCAGAAGGGATGGTCGACGGGAAGAACCAGTCCGACCCATGCCAGATGCTCCGGTCTCGGATCGGCCGAGGTGGTGCGGACATAAAGGATATACGGCAGAACCTTTTTCGTGCGCTGCACCCGCTCCCATTGCCCGGCCGATCTGGCCGAGTTCATGTTTGACCAGAAGATTGTCTTCAGCCGCCGGTCGCTTGCGAAGTTCACCATCCGGTCAGGATCCTGTCCGGTTGGATCCTTGACCATACGAGGACCGAGCCAGCCGAGGCGGGCAAGCTCCTTCCTGATGTCTTCCCGCCAGCGCTCGAAACCCTTTCCATCCTGTATCGCGGTGGTGATCGATCCTTTGAAGGCGGTGAGCAGCTCGGCATCAACAGCCTTTGCGACGGTGAACGCGTAGGCATGTTCTTCGGCCCAGACATCCTGCCAGCTGAAGGCTGGCCGCAACTGCTTCCGCTCGAAATAGCTGGTGACTTCTTCCGGGGCTATAAATCCGCGCTTCAATGTCGGCATGGTCAATCAGCCAGGTCGCCGATGCCACGCGCAATTGCCGTCAGGCGCTGAAGCCGCTCGGCCATGATCCGGCTGTCGGGGCCTGCCGCCTGAAGCATCGTCAAAGCCTCTTCAAAAGAGTTGGCATTGGCGATGATGTCGGCAATTGGCTGGACAATCGGGTCTGCCATAGCCTGCCAGTCTTCCATGGCTGCCGAAAACAGGGTGTCGATCTCCTCAATCGCGTCGGCAATGCCGACCTCCGCCGCAAGGAATGCGGTGCATGCCCCGCATTTGCAGGAGCGACGATGGTCCGCGATGATTGCGCCAAGCGCCGCCTTCCTTGACAGGTCCGGTTTGCCTGCAGGTGGATTGGTTGCGACAGGCTTTTTGGGCTGCGACGGTGCAGGATCATTTGGCAGCCCGACAAGATCGGGCCGCGCGGGTGGCGTCAGAATATCGGTATCTTCGGCCGCCGGATCGGAAAGTCCAAGCTTCTCTCGCACCTCGTCCTGCTTCACACGAAGGCCGAGCGGCACCAGTTTCGACAGCGCATCGGAAAGCGCCACAGTATCTTCTTCATCCGGAACGAGCAGTTGCGCTTCCGGATAAATATCCTGTGGGCCAAAGTTCAGATCGATGAAGGGACGGATCAGATCACGATTGATGGTCTGGGTGAGTTGATGGCAATCTGCCCGCAAAATATCCTTGCGGACTTCATTGTGGATCTTTGCCTGGCCGAGCGAGGAGCCGTTATCGCTGGTCATGGTTTGGCCGACGACAAGCTTGGAAATCTGCTTGTCGATGTAATCGAGCAAACCGCCAAAGACGGCAGCGCCATTGGTGCCGTTTACCTCGTGAAACTCGATCTCCATGCCCGCCGGAATGATTGCGGCCGCATCATTGGAGATCGAGGCAACAGCCTTCAGAAGCGTGGCCTTGTCTTTGGCGCTCGCGGCCGCATTGTATTTGCCGACCCTGAGCGGCATTCCGTAAACCTCGGAGAATGCTGCCCAGTCCTGAAGCGTGAACTGCTGGATAAGATAGGCCCAAGCGGCAGGCCGCGCCACACCGCGCCGGATCGGTATGCCGAGCTTGGTGATGGGAACATGGCGCAGGAACTTCGCTTCCGGCAGCGGTTCGCCTTCAACATTGCCATCGACCGCGAGGCGTAGATCGCGAAGCGAGAGCGTATCGAAATGGAAGAAGCGCGGATCCCGCTCGACGTAAGAGACCGGCCGGAGCTTCTTGCGCTCGTATTCCCAGTTCATTTCGACAAGGCAATAGCCTTTGGAGATAGCGTCGGTCAGGCAACCGGCAGCGTTTTCGAAACCGTCGTCATTGATCAGTTCCTCGACAGCATCGAGAATGCGCTGTTCGACCTTGTTCGCCTCGATGGACCACTTGACGCCACCGATGGCGAGGCGACGTGTCTGGAGCTGGGAAGCGTAGTGCAGATATCGCTCCTCCATTTCCTCGGCTAGCGTCAGATAGGACCGGGCGTTTCCGGTAGACGCATCGCGAAGCATGGTGCCAAGCCGTTCCGGTGTCATTCCGGAGGCAACGCGGTCCTCGTGGGTTCGACGAACTCCGGCGACCGTGGGAGTGGCGACCTCTTTTGCGAGATCGGCGACAACAATCGGCTGGCCGTTGGGGCCGAGAATGGCAGATGCGCGTGTCACCAATGCTTCCTTCCATGGTAGTTTCCGCCGTCGTCATCATCGTCATCACCGACAAGTGAGCCGAGTGCGCTGACCGGCGTGTAAGCAATCTCGTGCCACTGGTGGACGCTCGCGAAATAGGCAAGGGCGAGTGCAACCGCATAGTCGCCGTGACGCTTCTTGGATGTCTCACCAGTACGAAGCTTCGGGATCGAGGGTACCCCGGCAATCACCTTGACCAGGCGAAGGTCGCCGAGATGCTCCTCGTCCTTGCTGATCGCAATGGCGTCGTCTTCAAAGGCTGCCTTCAGTGGCGGCATATTGAACCGGTACCAGTCGACCGAGAACTTGATCGGGTCGACCAGACCGTTGTTTTCCCGGAAGCCGTAGATGCGGCCCATGTCTTCGGCAACCGTCCAGCCCATACCGGTCGCATCGAATGCAGCACCCACCAGCCGCGGTGCTTTCATGATCATGCCGACGATCAGCTTTTGCTCGTCACCGGGAACATTGCGCATTTCGACGGTCAGTGCCGAGCGCCGTTTCAACAGCCGGTCAATCGAAAGCAGCTTCACAACGGACAGGTCGGCGACACGGGCGAAGTCGAAACCAAGCGCATGCATATGTGAGGGGTCGAGTTTCTTGATCGCCTCCTGCACGGCCGCAATGTGCGGGAACATCAACAGGGTACGCTCCAGCCGGGAGCGGTGCAAATAGTCAGGAGGAAGCTCAAACCGGATAATGGGCGCATCGGCCGTCATGCGCGCCTCGATCAAAGGTGCTGGCAACCATGCCCCGGTGCCCATGGTCGGAATGCAGAACAGTTCCTCATCCGCGCCATCACCGTAGAAATCGATGATCTCCTGACGCCATTGTGCCTCGGCCTCGGGTGACCACTCCTTGTTGGTGACCAGGCAGATGCGCTTGTAGAGGCCATCCATCAGCGCCTGGTCGAAATCGATCCTCAGATGATTGTATTTCGACCGGTTGGCGAGGATGTCCTGGATCTGTTTGTTGAACTCGTTCTCGACGCCATTATGGGTCGAGCAGACAACAACCTGACCTCCCCACATGAGGAAGGCGAGTGCGGCCTTCAGCAGCTCGGCGAGATTGTCGACGAATGCGGCCTCATCGATCATCACGACGCCCTGCTTGCCGCGAAGGGTGCGTGGGGCAGATGAAAGAGCGATGATCTCGTACCCGGATGCAAACCGGATGCGGAAAGCCTGAATGGAGCGATCACCTTCCTTGTCGCTATCGTCGAAAAGGTATTCGTCGACAGAAAGGGCCGCGTCAGAGAAAGCCCGCGCCCACATGGCACATGCGTCGATGAATTCGCGCGTCATCTCCTGCGAATAGGAGATGTACATGACATCCATGCCGCCTGCGGTCTTGGCACGAGCTGCTCGGAGAGCCGCATAGGCAGCAAATCCCCAGGTGAGGCCGATGCGACGGGACTTCTCGATGAAGAGAACCCGGCAGGCCGCTGAATCCAGAAGGGCAAGCGTCCTTGCCTGATAGGGAATAAGAACCTTTGGCAGGCCGAGTTCTGCCGTAAGGCCCGGCAGGACGTTCATCGCCTGGCGGCGGGCTTCTGCCCATTCAGCTTGGCTGAATTCCCGGCTCATGCCGCAATCCCAAGGATCTTGGATTTGATCTCTTCGGCGGTGTCAGCGCTAAGCCCCTTGGCCTTGGCAACCATTGAAACAGCCTCGACAACCTTTTCACCGAACTCCTTCTGGATTGCCTGCCGTCGAGATGTGGAAATTTCCTGAGCCTGAGCAGCGGAGCGGAGGGCATTGGCAAGGGCCATCGCGTCTTTTGGGGTAATGCCCGAGGACTTACGAGCGGAATAGAGCTCGAGGACAAGCGACTTGATAGCCTCAGATGCAATAATGGTCAGATCGTCGGACGCATCGGCATCATAAAACGGCTTCAATGCCTGGATGATCTTTCGGGTTTCATTCAGACCCGCTGCCAAGCTAGCCTTTTTCAGAGAGTTGCGATTGAACGACGCGAAGCTCGGAATTGAAAATTCGAGCTCACCCCGATACTCCTTCTGCAGCGCCTCAAGTCGGGAGACAAACTCGCTGTAGATATCGGTTTGGGTCCGGGTACTCTTGTTCAGTTCGATATTTGCCCATTCAATAATGGGCTGGCACTCCTCCGGCATCTGTTCGAGACTGTTCAACCACCCGCGTCCGGTCTTTGCCATCTTATCAACTCCCTATAGGCCGCTCGGGCGCTGAATGCCTGGAATGCTGACAAGGCCGCTGAGATGGTGCTCGCCACGCTCGGTTATGCGAGCAATCTTGACCGTGTCGGCAGAGATAAGGCGCACGGCCCCCATATCCTTCATGTACTGGAACTGTTCTTCCACCCATTCACGCGGCTTGTTGATCAGGAGCGTGGTCAACAGATAGCGCCGCATCGCTTCGGATGTGATCGCGCGATCATGTTCCTTGACCAGCTCCTTCAAAATGGCGAGGCGGGCTTCTTCCAGCATGATGTTTTCGATGCTCATTTTTGTGCTTGCTCCAACAAGAATTCCTGCAGGCGGCCGCTGGTGGCGGCGATGGGCTTCAGCCGCTCGTCGAGCGTGTCCAGGCGGCCGGATATCTTTGCAAGCGCCAACTCCAAATTGTGAGAGGTCTCACGATCAGGCAGGTGCTTCATCTCGCCTTCGATAGACTGAGTGCGGCGGTCGAGATCGATCAGCTTGCTCTCGGCTTTTTCGAGGCGGTCCCCAAGTTGCCTTTCGCCCGATGAGAAGAACGCCTTCAATTGACCCAGCACGGCCGCAATGGACAGAAATGCAGCCAACCACGGCATGATCGGTTCGATATTCATCAGCGGGCTGTCCTTTTGATCGCGGCAATCGCGGCCTGACGGCGGAGTTCGCAGGTTCGAAGTGATGAGCGATCACTTCCCCAGAGGGATGTGACCTCGCGTTCGGAGAGCGCGCGGTCCGGCAAGGCTTCCGGGGCCGGACACGCGCGCAGAGCCATTGCCGGGAGCACGACGTCCGGCGCTGGCATGGGAATAGTGATGTTCGTCTTATCGGTTGAGCAGGCGGACGCGCTTAGCGCCAAGGCCACACTCAGAGCTATCCGGCAGAACCGCATTATCTTTCTCCAGTTCGGTGTAGTTTCGCTCAGTAGCCGCAATCCGTTCGGCGGCCTGCGCCTCGACCTCGGCAGATCGGCGCGCTTGAGCTACAGCCTCCTCGGCCGACAGTCGTTTCATTTCCTCGATCTTGAGGAGCCAGACATTCTGTTCTGCTTGCCGCGCTTCTTTGACCAGGCGGTCAATTCGAAGCGCTGTCACGCCGTAGATCGCGGCCGAGCTTGCAATCAGCACGGCAGCGATCACGAGGCTTGACCCGTTCCGGGACAAAAGTGCGAGTATAGCCGTCATTCCTTGGTCTCCTCCTTCGGCTGATCTCGAGCGTTGAAAGCCATCGTCTTCATGTCCACGGAACCAAATCCACGATGGATACCAAGGAGCGCCACGATGAGGGCGACCATCGACGGGAGCGCAATCGTACCGAATGCCACGGCCTGCTCGGACCCAAAAACGGCACCGACCGCAAGGATGAAAATCACAAGCCAGGCAAGAGCCGACGAAATCCAGAGGTGGCGTTTTGAGGTGGAATAGGACGGGCGCTCCATATCAACGTGCCTCCTGACCGAACTTCACAAAAGCGGCACTGGTCGCCGGTCCGAATATGCCGTCAACGGTGAGATGAAGAGTGCCCTGCAGAAGCCGGACTGCCTGTTCGGTCGCCGGGCCGTACTCACCGTCAATCGTGCCATGATAAAGCTCGACCTGCTGGAGCTTCCGCTGCAGATCCTCGACGGCATCACCGGACGAGCCGCGGTGCAGAACTGTAACGCCCGGCTTTCCGTAATCGAATGCCTCGATTTCGGCGATTGCATCCTTTGCCATGGAGAGACAGGCGGCGCGGTGAGCAAGACCATTCTTGCCGCCATTGATGACACGGGTGATGCCGATCAAGTCGTCGCGGTCCGCAAGCACGTTGAGTTTGCGCGTCTCCCAATACCAGACGCAGGCCCATGCAGCCCATGGGAACTCGGTCAGCCGCTCCGGCTCGGCTTCGAAATCCGGACAGTCAATTCTGAGGCTGCGGATCCATGCTGTGAGGTTCCGGTAGTTGATCCGGCCGGTGACCTGCATCGGCGAGCGGCCCTTGTAGCGCCTGCCGTCACCCTTGCGCACATTGCCGAGATCCTTGCGCCCTTCATAGTCAGCCCCGGAGGCATATTCCTCGAAGGCGTTGAAGCTGTCGCTTTCATGAGCGAGCTGCGCCAGAAAGTGCGCGATGCGCATCGGTGTATCAATGTAGAACCGGCTCATCAGCGGGGGCAACGCGTCCGCCAGTGCCGCCACATTCAGAAGAACGGACCGATGAGCTTTGCCGCTGCGGATATAACCGGCAGTGCGCAAAAGAAGGGCAGGGGAAATTCGAGATACAAGCGGCTTCAGCGCTTCGGCCATTATCGTGCTCCAAAACGGAATTTTAAAAACCCGGAATAGAGCAAATTTAACTGGAGCGACCGATGGACCTGAACCTGACCAAGGTCAGGGGTGATCAGGTTTTGTCACCCTGATCATCAAGACTGGCGAACAAGTCGAGCTGGCGGTTGTGCAGTCTGCCTTTGAGAGCGGCCTTCTGGCGGAAAACATGACGCTGTGTGATCTTTGCGGCGGCGGCAATCTGGTTGGCGGAAGCGCCGCCCTCGATCATCTTTTTGACCAGGGCAAGTTTCTTGGCCCTGCTGACCGCTTCTCCCTTCGGGATCATGACAGTCACACCGGCACCAGTGGTGAGGTATGCCGCAACAATCCTGGCGTTGTCGATACCAACGATATCGGCCAGCCAATGATCCTCGGGTATGACCTTGGGAATGAAGACGCTCTGACCACCTTTGACCTCGGCCAGACGCCAGGCCATCTGCAGGCCGATCAGATCAGCAAGTTCCTGCAGCAATTCTGGCAAGTCGGTCATGATGACCTCTCATTCGCGGAAAACCCGCTCTCGATGGTGATCTGACGCATGGTCAGTTCCCGAAGACGGAACTCCAGCTCCACCCGCTTGTGAGAGTTCGGCCGCAGGTTTTGAATGCGGTTCGAAAGGGCTTCACGCTCCCGTTGAAGGCGGTTTGTCTCAACGGACTTTTCGAAATCGAACAGCGGGAGCGTGGACGCCATTTCACAATCCTCCGCGCATACTGCGCACCTTGGGGAGAAGAGGGGACCAGGCATTGCAATCAGAGATTTGGTTGTGCGACGGTTTGTGGGTTGCCAACCAAGGAGAGAAGAAATGGAAGAGATTGTTCAGGAGGCAAAACCGTCGGTGATGCCGGTCAATTTGACGGAGTGCGTGACCTGTAAGCAAAAAGTATCTGTCCGTGCATTCCAGTGTGTGCATTGTGGAGAGCCGATGGCTCACAAAACCGGAACCTTTGGTCGCATTCTCGCGGTGATTTTCGTTCTCTATGCCATCGCTTCCACCCTCGGCATGGTGCTGACCTTCTTGTACGGCAGCGTCTCGCCGCTTGAGTTCTATCTCTGGCTGATCACGATGCTGCTCGGCATTGGCGTATTTGACGACTACTGAGCAGGTCATTTCTGACCTGCCTTCTGCTCATGAATGCGCTCGCCGAGCGCATTCATCACCATCTGCCACTGACCGGCGGTAACGGCAGCGAGGTAAACCTCCGCCCCGATGATGCGATAAACGAAAGCATCAAATCCGGGACGGACTATGAGACTGGCGCTCGGATACAGCTTCCGCCACTGCGCCCAGGCTATTTTTGCCCCATCCTTCTGAAGCCAGTCATAGCCGTTCGTGTTTCCGAAGCCGACACCTGCAGATCGGCTGATCCAGGACTTGAGCCCCTCTATCGCTCGGGTCGCATCGTCATGGTAGGCAAGGAACCGAGTATGATCGATACCGGTTTGTCGTTTCACAAATGCCAACAAGGCGCTGTCATCGCGGTTGTCGACAAGGCCGAGGTTCCATGCCGCTATCCAGAGTGCCTGAAGCTTCTTGGCATATTTGCCGGTGAGCTTCTGGCGACCATCTGCGCGCCGATCTGCGGCCTTCGGTTGAAAGCCCTCATTGCGAAATACAGTGAGCACTTTCTGGCGCTCATTCTCGGTCATATCCTTGGCCGAAGACTTGCCGACGATGTTAATCATCTTGGCACGATAGGTGTCGTCGTCCAGCCCGAGAGCCTTCTTGGCGACATGGATTGCTGCTATCGAAGAAGTCACTTGATCCTCCTGTCGATCTGCCCGGCGAGCGTCGTCAAGTTGCGCTCGACCATGATGATGGTGCCAATTTCGGTCGGCTCAGGCACGCGGGCGTAGGTATTGCCTTCGCTGGTGAACACCTCGCACCCGTCTGCACGGAATTCTTCGACGAGGACGGCGAGGATTTCGGATTGACGGGAGGTCGTCATGTCAGCATCTCCTCCTCTGCCTGAATGTTCAGATGAAGGGCCGCCACATAGGACGGGCTTGGACATGGCGTTGTAGGCGCAATTTCCTCCTGGCAGATCGAGAACGTGGACCCGCATTGGAAGGTGGAAGTGGCGAAGGCGATACCGCCTCCACCAGAAGCTATGGGTGCTCCGCAAGCCGGACAGTTGGTGACCGATACGAGGAGTTTGACCCGAGCGGTGAGAAGTTCGGACATCACCCACCTGCCCTGGCGAGATCGATTGTCACCGCCTGAAACTGATCAGTGATTTTCGAGCGTCGATAAACGCGGACATATTCCTTGGAACCGGTAATGCGCATCGCATCACGGATCGCATTCATCGCGGCCAACCAGCGCGGATCGTCGATCTGCATGCGAAGGAGCATGTAGATTTCAGAGCGATTCACCTGACCTTCCTTGTCGGTATTGAAGGCGCGCGTGATGATGGCCTGTATTTCCGGGCGACTGTCGGCTGACCATTCGGTCAGGCATTCGTCGAGCAGCTTCTTGGCGATCTGGAGCTGGGGGCCAAAATCGACGAAATCGGCCACTGCCACTTTCACCTGCATCAAACCGTCGAAGGTCTGATATGTCCGGTTCCCCTTCGCGCCTCCCTTGGAGAGATTGTACTCCTGGGCGAGGAGCGCATCGAAACCACCCAGGTCATCCATGGTATGAGCGCGGAACCGGGCGATCTGGTCGGAGAGCGAGACAGCGTAACCGACGATCTTGCGGACAACCTCATCCTCGAGCTTGTCGGCGGGCTTGATCATTTCGACGGGAACGAGGTTGCCTTTCGCATCGGGCATGTATTCCCGGCCGTTTACGAGTGTAACGCCGGTGTCCGGCTTTTCCTGCAGGATCACGGCTTCCATGGCTTCAGATTCCATTGGTTCTTTCCTTCTGTTTCATTGTGCGAAATGTGTTGCGAACAGTGCCTGCGGCCTTGATTACGGCCTCCATGGCGCGGCGTTCGTCGCGGGTGTACCGGACTTCGTCTAGGCGCTCGTAAGCTTCTGAGAGCGATTGCGCTGCGGCCATGAAGGCCTCAGTTGCGGTGTCCTTGGAAACTTTGCGAGCGCTCATGACCACTGGTCTCGGCACAAGCTCATGTTGGTTGCCGAGTGCGGAGATCACATCCTTGATCGGGACCAAAACTTTGATCGAGACGGTTTTCATGCGGCGTCACCTCCATCTGAAGGGCCGTGATAGACGATTGAAAATCGGGGTCTGCGGCGGAAGGGGATGATGTTTGCCGATGCTGCCGGTACTGGCCGAGGCGGTTGTTCGAAGAAGTGCTCCGCCTCGAATTCGCGCGCGATCTCGAAGCAGGAGTTGATTTTGGTGGCGATGAGGGCGACGGACGCGGCGTTGATGACGCGGCCGGGCTTCACTTCCTCGCGGAAAAGTTTGCGCAGTTCGTCAATGTGGACGGATGCAAGCCAGCTGGACGGGATCATTTTTGCCCCCTGAAATCTGGCCGGATAACTTTGCCGGTTTCCAGCAGCAGGCTGCCCATGGCGTCCGTTGCCAGCTTGTTGACAGTTTCTCGGCCATTTTTGCCAGCCTCAATCAGTCGGAAAAACTGGAGCTCCTGTTCCATGTTGTCGGCAAGCGCCGCGAACCTGCGCAGGTGCTCCGAAACCGCCAGCAGCATTGCGGTGGTCGTGACTGCACCGGACGAAACATGGGTGAGCAGGTTGGCTCGCAGATCATCCAATTCGTGGGAGAGGAGAACCGTCATGACAGGTCTCCTACATTTCGGTTCTTCCAAGCCTTCTGGATGTGACGAATATCCAATTCTTGGTCGAGGCCATTTGCCAGCATGGTTGCCAGCTTCATCGTCTTGTCGATCTGGCGCAGCGCGCCGCCCTTCAGGCCGATCCCGAGCAGCTCGGTTCGAGCGTCCTCATCGCTTACGCCCCACTCGTCGATGAACAGGAGGATGTCCTCCTTGTGAGGAATATCGATCTGCAGACGCTTCCCGATCCGGCTCCGCATCTGGTCATAGGAGCGTCCTTTGGCACCTTTGTGAAACCGGTCGTAAACTTCCTTGTTGCCTACGACAGCAACGCCGCACTGGTAGACATCGACGAAATGGCGAAGCTGATTGATAGCGGCGTCATCGAGATGCTGACCTTCATCAACGATAAGAAGCGTACCGCTCCCCATGCGTCGCAGCTTATTGCCGATTGCGCGGGCGAGGCGAGCCGGGTTGTGTTCGGTCACATCGAGTTCGGCCGCGAGCTCGACCAGCATGCCGTGAACCGTTTTGGTGTTTTCCGAAACAGTTGCCATGTAGACGTGAGGCCGCGTGGCTTCGTACTGGCGGCAGGCGGCAGTCTTGCCCATGCCCGCGCCGCAGGTAATCATGACGAGGTCAGGAAGCGCCTGCGCCCAGATCAGCGTATCGAAGATATCGCGGGAAAGCCTGGTGTCGATGAAGCCGGGCGAGGAGGGGATATGGTCCTCAATCTTCTTTGCAGCACTGGCAGCCTTCAGCCACTGCTCGACCTGGGCATTGATGTTTTCCAGAGTGCCGAGATACTGCCCGGAAAACCACTGTGTGAAAGTTGAATTTGCTATGTTGGTGCGGCGGCAGATTTCCGCCTTGTTCCAACCGTTCGCTTTGGCGATCTCGGCTACGTCAGCGCGCAGCTCGTTGAACACATCGAGCTCCGAGGCAGGATGCTTGGTGACAAATTCAGCCGTGGGCTTGTTGATCTCCCATCCGGTTGTGTTCGTCTTGGCTTTCATGGTAAAGGTTCCTTCGTTCAAAGCCCTTCGGGGCCGATTTGATGGGCGGGTTTTCCCGCCCGTTTTTTTAGGAACCGTACGCGATACACTGCGGTTCATTTCTCCCAACTGATGTCAGGCATGCTCGGTAGGCGGTAAACGCCTACCGTCTCCCCCGGCTTTTGGCCGGGAAATCAGATAGCGAGATGACCTTCGAAATCCGGGACATGGCGTTCGAGAAACCTTCGCTGAATTCTTCATCAGACAGCATGTCTGGTTCGACCTTCCGAAGCGCGTTGCCGGAAGCCTTCGTGGTCGCCATGCGGGTGACGACTGCCTTCGAAGGTTCTGGACGTTCCGGTTTTTTCCCGAGAGCGAGCGCACCAAGTTCGCTCGGCTTGAGAAGATCGCGCGCTGCGAGAAAGGCTTTGCTGGCGTTGAGAAATTCCTTTTCCTCACGCATCCGGGAGCGCGCATCAGCCATAGAGGTGAACCCGGCATCGTCGATGCACTTGGCATCGCAGATCAGGCGACCCTGTGGGTCATAGACCTTGATCGGATCGTGTAAACGGTCTGGATCGAACCGGAATGTAACCTTCTTGCCGATCCATCCGTTGAGCGCGACATTCCAATATCGATTGCCGAGGTATTCTATGCGGCCATCAGGTTTGCGGGCGGTTAGCTGGTGGGTGGCGAGCAACCACAGGGAACGCTGGTCAGCCGTGGGGCGGCGAATAAGATGCGCGTGGCTGTTGTAGCTTTCCTCGAATGTCTGATCGAAGGAGCGGCCGTTTGCGATCTTGCTGTTCCTACCGGTCCTGGCGTTATGCTCGGCAACCCGGTTTTCGGTCAGACGCTGCACCTCTTCTAGCGTAACGGTACGGGCACCATAGTTGTGCGGTTTGGCTTGCGGATTGGAGCCGGTGTAGGCACCGTCCATGGACGGATGCAGCGAAATCTCCTGCGCCAGATCCTTCCAAGCGCGTTCAATCGGCTTGGCCTGGCCGCGATACGGTGTCGTGAATTTCGCTTCGATACCCAGCGTGGTCAGCAGTCCGGAAATCTCGTCTTCGCGGATCTTGAACCGGTTACGGGATTTTGCGCCACCAGATATCTTTTTCGAGGCGAAGGCCTTGCCGTTGTCCATGAAGAACAGTTCGGGAATGCCAAATTGCTCGACCATGTCGCCGATTGCAGAGCGCACGGCTTCCCATGTTTCTGCCTGGCACAATCGCCACGAAAGGATTTTGCCTGAATAGACATCCTGCGTTCCAAGAAGCGTGATGCGCACCGGTTCATTCGACCATGGGGCGATGATACGCAGATCGAGAACGTGACCATCCGTGTTGACCACTTGAAGGGCATGCAAACCGCTCTTGTCGCGCCGTTGAGAGGGGACCATCCGGCGCGCGGCTTCCCGACCCTTGCGGGCCAGCACCTGGGCAGCTGGCGGAAACTCGGCATTCATACGGCGGCGCAGGGTGATTTCTGAAGGTATCGGCTCCCACCCGGCAATCGCCGCTTCTTCTCGCATCCGACGATAGCAAGCGGCAAATTTCGGCTCACCGGCGCGGAGAAAATCGGAGCAAAGATGCTTCCAAGCTTCGGGATGGCATTCGGCGACCTGGGCGATTACCCCATTTGCGGATTGAGAATTTGAAGGGGCGAGTGCCGCGAGCCAATCGTGCCGATGGTATCCTTCGACCAGCTTGCGCCAGCGATAAAGTGTGACGAGATCAATTCCAAAGGCATCTGAAAGATACCTTTTCAGAATGTTGGACTTGCATCCGCCACTTTGCAGCTCTTCGGCCTTCAAGAGGATTTCAAGGCGGCGCTCGCAAACTGCGCGCTGATCGTTGGTCAGCAGATTGAACCTCTTCCAGGCAAGCGGCCCCCGGGTGTCAATTTCAGCAGCAGTTTTCGTGATGGTTCCATCGAATACGACACGCGCCCGCGCATCTCTCGGAAGAATTTTGTAATGATACTCGACCGCGCCAGCCTCATTTTTACGGCAAAGGAACTGATGAGCATCCCAACCGTTCCTGTCTGCAAATTTGCGCAAACCAAATGCGGTGCTGGGAAGCTCCGGAAGCCGCGCAGCGACCAGTTCAGCAATGGTGAACCATTCCTTCATCGGGAGCCCTCCGCCTTCTTGGCCGCGAAGTACTCCCGAATGCCCGCCTCGTGATCCTTGCAAAACACCAGTGTGTCGCGGACCGCATTGATCCGCTCCATCAGCATTTCCGCTTCGCCCTGCCGCATTTTTCCAGCGGAAACGAGGTGCGGATATCGCTTTTGGCGATCTGCAATTTCGCGGTCGATTTCCGCGATCTGGCCGATGATGCTGATCTTCTTTCCCGCCATTATCGCACCCGCTTGATGTCGACCGGACGCATGCGCTGGCGGCGAATTTCAGCTTCAATTCGGCGGCGCTCCTGCTGAAGGCGAGCGAGCTCGGCAAGCCGGGCTTCGTCACCGATCAAGACCGTAACGCCTTGGATGGAGGCGACCTCATCCCAAAGCCAAAGTGCGCCGGTGGCATGAACGAAAGCGGTGAAGCGTATCAGGGACACATCATGGCTGCTGTTGCTCTCAGCCGTGTAGGCATCAAGCGATGCCCGGCTGATTGTTTCAAGGCCGAGATACTGCGCCATTCGGGCGACAATCACCTGACGGCTATGTGGGCATTCGCGGATTGCGCGGGACATCGCCCGCTTGATCTTGGAGCGGTACCGGTCGAGATCGATGTGCGGAATTGGCTCGCGCACCGGGAAAACAGGTGTGGCGAAGAAATCGAGTTGGTTTGGATCGTTGCTCATTCTGCTGCCTCAAGGAATGAGAAATCTTCCTTGCTGCCGACATGCTGCAGGAACCGGCGACGAGTATCCTCGTCGGCGCTATCCCAGAGTGCGACCAGGCGTTTGAAAGTCGCATCTTCCGACTTGGAAGCTTCCTGTCCTTCGGCATGCGGCTTCAACCAGCTCATGACCTTCGCGAAATCGGCACCCTCTGAAAGCGCGGCCGCAACGCTCGCCTGCTTTTCCGGGTCCAGCTTGGCGAGCTTCAAGAGCTTCGACTGATCGTCCTCGATTTCGGTGCCGCGCAATGCCTGGCGCAGATCTGGATGCAGGTTCATGGCGATCTGCGAAATACGTTTGTACGTCCGACCGCTGATGCCAAGGCGTTCTTGAACCCGTTCGGAGAGTTCACGTCCGGGTGCAAAGAAAACGGGGCCATCGTGGCCCTGTTTCCGGATCGGGCGACCGCCATTTGGATTTATCTGCCCATGCGCTTCTTCCCATGTTTCGCGGTATTTCGAAACGAAGAGCGCCCGGTTGAGCGCGGTCAGTTCGTTGCGAAACAGGTTTTCCGCGATTTCAATCAGGATGGCTTCGTTAGCATCGGCTGCAACCATGATTGCATCGATCTCATCCCATGCGAGGCTCTTGGCCGCAAAAAGCCGATGTCCACCAGCGACTAGGGTGAAGGGCGTCTTGCCGCCGCCTTGGTTGGGTGTTGAGCGGACCGTAACCGGGTTGATCAGGCCACGCTCCTCCATCGAGGCGGCGATTGCAATGGCATGGTCCGCGTCAATCGGGCGCTGGCGCTCACCGACATGGATGCTCGATACAGGGATACGAATGAACTTGGCCATCAGGCAGCGGCCTTTCTGATTTCTCGATTGAAGATTTCCCGCGCGCGGCTTGCCATGCGCTGATAGGCGATCTCGAAGACCGCGCAGTCGCGCCGAAATGTCACCGTTTGCATGATGAAAGAGATGCGTGTGCGCTGGCGCGAAAGCATCGTGGCAATCCGCCGACGCGGGACGTTGAACTCGTCCCGCATCAGCGTGATTGCAACCTGTCGCGCGAGCAACGCATCGAACATTCCATGTGGCGGTGCGATGATGTCGCGGATCGCCAGATGGCTGAAATGCTCACGGACAGATTGATAACAGCAAGTCAACATCAGCTGCTGTCGGCTGTCGATGTTGTGGGGGTTAAACATCGCCAACCACCTTCAGTGATGACTGCTGGCTACCAAAACTCTGAAAGTATCGAACCGGCGCTTGGCCGAAGTCGAAAGCGGCGCACATCATTGCGATGCTGATCGCCATTGCCACCGTCAAAACGAGAGCAATCGCAGCCGTTTCGAAAGGACAATATGAGGGCTTCAAAGGCGGATTGAAGGGGTTTCGACCGTCGAAATCATCTGCCGCTTTGGACGTTGTGCGCATCAGCGATCCGCCAGATGCTTCAAGCGTGGCCCGGCAATGCTGGACAGCCGGGGAGTGGCGTCCCTGCCGGTGAAATCCCGGATGACAAAGGCTAGAACAGATTGCCGAGCCACGCATCATGCAGCCTCCTGGACCGATGAGGCAATCGCCTCGTGCTTGGCACGGCGGGCCTTCATGGAGGGTGGACGAATGTAGTTCTCTTGTGGCTGGGGCGACATACGACGACCGTCAGAGTGATACCGGGTGCGCCACAGATGCTCGGGTCGACGGCGCAGAGCTGCAGCAATGGCTCGCTCACCGGCGATATTCGCCTGTTGAAGAGTGTTGCCGCAGGTGCCCTTGGCGAGCTTGTATTCCTCGTCGATGCCGACCAGCGTAAGACCTGCTTCGGCAAGCAAACGCTTGATACGCGTCATCTCTTCAAGGCGACGTCGAGCCGCCTTGTCCGCAGTGCGGTCATGGTGCATGGTATTCCTCGTTGTGGATCGGGAGGCTTTGGCCAGCCTCCCTTTTCATGGGTGATTTGGTCTATGAATATAGAGAGGAATAACGCAAAAATTGGCGGTATGCAACGCAAAAAATGGCGGCATTCGGTTTTTGCGGTATTTTGGGTTTCGGAAGTGAATTCGAAGGAAATCGCGCAGAGAGCGGCGTTGATAAGAAGCGAGTTGAATTTGTCTCAGAAGGCAATTGCCGAGCGAATGGGTGTATCCCTGAGGTCTTGGCAAGGCATTGAGGCTGGTAGGAATATTCCCAGCGGCGAAACGCTCGTTAGCTTTGAAAAGTTGGGTGTTAACCCTGGATGGATCTTGTCAGGTTTGGGTCCAATAAGAATGCGCGATTGGAATGGATCTGACGCCGATGCCGAGTTGTTTGTCCGCATTGCTCGTTTCGTGCAGCGGGTACACGAAGAACTGAATGTTTCTATCCCAGATCGGGGATCTGCAAAAATTGCAAAGTCCGTATTCGACAACATCGCTCGCATCTTGCCTCGCGACGCTGGGCCTGAAGAAACGGACGCAGCCCTATTGATGCAAGAGGCCAAACTGCGAAGGGAACTATTGGCAGCAAAAGATGCGCCAGGCACCGGCAAACGCTCGGCTTAATTGTCGTGAAAACGTTCATTCTATTCACCCAGGCGAGCCTTTATTTTGAGGATGCAATCTCTGGTCGTCTACTTGGATAGTGTCATGGCTTCACCTGAATTCTCGCAGGTCAGAAATAGGCGGGGTTTTTACCCTACTTGAAACCTCAGTTGCTTCAGTGACGGCTTAAATTACATTTCATGTCGTTGAATTTTCTATGTTTTCTAGACCAAGCAACCGAGTTGCTTTTCAGTTTTGAAATTTCCCGGTCGAAAATCTTCGGCTTTGATGCTATCTGCATGAAAACTGAAACTCGTTGTTGTCGATTTTTCAAAGACTTGAAGGTTTGTCGAGAAGTCTTTGTAAGGTTTTTGCGGGGCGCTCTCAAAAAAATCGAGAAGCCATCAGGTGCGCCAGTTTTGGCGAATTCCGCAAGTTTTTTGCATCACGGTGATGCTCGCTTTTTGTCGCCGTAACCCTATGATTTACCGTCGATTATCAGGTTTTATCAGGGTTTTGCTTCTATTTGCATTACAGGTGGCAGACAACAGCCGGGCGCGAAATTTGCAAAAAATGTCACGACAAATGCAAAAGCCGCATTTTCGCACCGGTCTGACAGACGTTCTGCAGATCTGGCGAATCCCGCCTCTTTGACCGAGTGAGCGTTTTCGGTGCGTGTAAGTCTTGCACGCTCATCCACTCATCCCGTGCCGTGAGACCCGGCTTCTTCCAGTTTTCGGGAGAGTCTTCGGTTTTTAAGCTGGCGACAGGCAGGCGGAGGTTTGAACCGAGTATCGACCGTCTGACAGACATCACAGAGAGCACCAACGCTATGATCGGCTCTATGCGTCGCCTGCTTTTGATGGATGGAAATTTGGCTGTCCTGAAAGCCGTTCCGGTCGCTCACCAGGCTGACATGACCTCGTATGATGCAGGGGTGGTTGCAGAACTGCAGCCACCCCTGACGTGTGTCTTGCGCATCGTCGCAGAGTTTCCAGCGGCCGTCATCATGACGAGGGAGCGGATCGCGCAAACTGATCCGCTCCCGTCATTGTCAAGGTTCAAGTCAGTTGTCTGCCCAGCTTCGCGCTGCTTCTTCGACGAAATTGCGATAGGTCTTCAGCTCGCGTCCGAGGAGATGGGTCAGGCGCTCGACATCTGCTGACGACGCTTTCATTCCATCCTTCTGGAAACGTTCAAGCATCAGTCGCATGTCCATGGCGCTCCAGGACGGACCATGAGCGGCCATCTGCGCTTCGAAGCTGTCTGTCTTGTCTCCTGGGTAACTCACCGGCCTTTCAAGCACCTCAGCCCAGATCGAGGCATTGCCGGTACCGGTCAATGCTTCCGGACCGGATAGGTTGAGAACGTCTGTTGGACCTTGGCTCCCGTTTTCCCGCGCAAGAATGGCGCCTGCGGCAATTTCACCAATGTCCCGGACGTCGATCATCGAGACACCGGCAGACCCTATGGGGAACGGGTAGATGCCGTAGTCCGTGAGCGGTGCTTTAAGCCAAAGATCATTCTGGATGAAACAGTTTGGTCGCAGAATCGTGGATTGAATGCCAAAATCCATGATCATCCGCTCAACGGTATGTTTTGCGGCGAAATGGGGCACGTTGCTGAAGGTATCGGCATTGAAGACGGAGAAATATACCAGGCTTTTCACGCCGGTCTCTCGGGCGAGGTTGAGCGTCAGCATCGCCTGCGTCAGTTCGTCGGCCGCTACCGAGTTCAAGAGAAACAGGGTCGAAACACCATGCAATGCTTCCCGCATGGCGCCGATATCGAGCATGTCCCCTTTCACGGGTATGATGCCTTGGGGCAGGGACGCCTTTTCCGGATTGCGGGTCAATGCGCGTACGTCTGAGCCTTTTTCGGCCAGATTGGCCAGGACCTGCTGGCCGATGGTTCCGGTGCTGCCGGTTATGAGAATTGTCATGTCGGGTCTTCTTTCAGTTGAATGGTGTGAGAACGGGATCGGTTGTTGATGCCGATCAACGGGTTAAGTCGCTCAATCGCCCAGATGTGTGCGCAGGAATGCAGCCGTCATTGCCAGAGCTTGCTCTCCTGCCTTCAACAGCGTGAAGCTTGCAGGGAAGACATGCGGCATGTCGTTCCAGATATGCGCCTCCGCACGTCCACCGGATTGGTGAATCTTTGCAGCGTAGGACAAGCTGTCATCCAGCAGGATCTCGGCGGTTCCCGTATGGATTTGTATCGGGGGCAAACCGGATGGATCGCCGTAGAGCGGAGATGCTGCTGCCGTTCTCGGGTCATTTCCTCCAAGATAGAGATCCGCCGACGATTTCAGCATCGCGAATGTCAGATAGGGTTCTTCCTCCGCTTTGCTGACATGGCTTTCTCCTGTCAGTGCTAGGTCAAGCCAAGGTGAAAACACGGCGCACGCAGCAGGGGCTTTACCACGACCTTTTTCCGCTTCACGCGTCGCCCATTCCAGAAGAGAGAGCGAAAGGCCGCCTCCGGCACTGTCACCGGCGATTGCAAGCTTCGTGAAGCCAGCAGCCCCCAGGTCTCGCCACACCGCACGAGCATCCTCGACGCCTTTCGGAAAAGGCTGTTCGGGCGCAAGGCCATAGTCTGCGACAAACACCGAGATACCGGTTCTGGCCGCGATCTGACCTGCAAAATTGCAATAGGCCTTGGCAGAGCCAAGAATATAGGCACCGCCATGCAGATAGAGGATCGCACGATCTTTCGCCGCGGGTTGCTTCGGCTTGCACCAGAAGCCGGAAACGCCCCCGACAGTCGAGGCGCTGTATTCCACGTTTTCTGCCTCCGGGATGGCCGCGATCATGAGGTCGTAACCCTCGCGTGCCTCAACACCGGAATTGATCCCTTTGAAGGGAGCGTTTTGCTCCCTGATGGCAGCGACCAGCGCGAGATCCGCAGGGTCAGCATGGTGATAGATCGGATTTGTCATAACCATGGCCTCCCTTTTCAGATGTGCGTCGGGAGGGCCGCAAAGAGCGCGGCATATGAGGTGAATGGCGCCAGAGGCAAGACATCCGCTTCGACAAGGCCATGGGATACCATCGGGAGCCGGTCGATCAGCACTCTTGCTTTCTCCGGACTGTCCGTTTCCAGCAAAAGGACTACGCCTTCGGGAAACTTTGCGGCGGGGGCCTGAATGAAATGCGTAGAGCGTAGGGTGCCGTCGAGCACCATCGTCCAGAGCTCAGCGGCCTCTGGTTTAATGAGCGGGCCGATATGATCCATGGTGGTTGAGGGCAGGGTTTTGAGAACAGCGAGAACTTGCACGGGTGTGACCTTTGTTACTGATTGATCGAACGACCATGCATAGATAGAGTGTCTCAATTGACGACGTCAGGCTCGATAATTTGGACGGTCCGGACCAAATATGAAACATTCCATCGATCTGAATGCACTTCGGGAATTTCATCTTGTTGTGAGCCATGGCGGGTTTGGCGCTGCTGCACGGATTTCTGGTGAACCGAAAGCAACGCTCTCTCGGCATATTCGGGCGCTTGAAGACAGTCTCGGTTTGCGGCTGATTGACCGCGACAGCCGCGCGTTCCGATTGACGGATGAGGGGTCGCTTCTTCGGGCGCGAACGGAAAATTTGCTGGCAGAGCTTACGGATATCACCTCGAGCCTTGCACACGATCGGGGCGCGCCACAGGGCAAGCTGAGAGTAAGCAGCCCGCTCATGTTCGGGCATCTGGCCATGGGTGCCTTGGCTGCCAACTTTGCGCGCAGATATCCCGGCATCCAATTGGAGGTTACCGTCGAGGACCGGCATGTGGACCTGATTGAGGAGGGCTATGATGTGGCGATCCGCATCAACCCCAGACCCGATAGCCAGCTGATCGGGCGATGTTTCCACCGTGATAGTCTGCTACTGGTTGCATCTGCGCAAGTCCAGCGGTCTGGCGATCCCGAGACCCCGTTGCCGTTTATAGCCGGTTCCTCCGCGCCTGAGGTTCAGAAGCGTTCCGTTTTGCGGGGCAACGAGGAACAGCATTTCACCCTGAAGACGATCCTTCGATTGCCGTCGCCGCTGATCATCCGGGATGCTCTTCTGACCGGCACTGGCGTTGGAATCCTGCCGGAAATGCTGGTCATAGACCAAATCAAAAGCGGACAATTGCAGAATTGGGGACGTCTGCCGGATGGTGATATTGAATTGTGGGCACTCCATGCCAGCAAGCGACTGGCAAGCAGGAGAGTGAAAGCCTTTATTGATTTCATGGCCGAAGAAATGCCGGGCTTCCTGCGCGGTGGCTTGCCACAATCATGATAAGAAGCCGCGATTGCGTGGTATTGGGACATGGACCACGACGCGGCGGACGCCGGTTAGCACGCCAAGAGAGCAGTATGAAAAGCTCCGGGAACAAAGCTGCTGCAATAGACTGTTGGCCGGTTTGGCCGATCTTGACTTATTTTGCAAAAAAAACGGGATCGGCCGAACGCGACTAGGTATCGGAATCATCGCCGCCACTGGCGATATCAAGCAACAGATCGGGGTTGGTGCCGCTTCCTGCCAGTTCCTCGACAACCTGTTCAAGAATACGGCCATATTTAGCCTTCGCTTTCGCTCGGCTGGGTATATTCAGGTCCTTGAGGGTTATCTCCACGGCCCTCATGAGCCCATCGGCTGTTGGATCATGACCGGCCACCAGCGCGAAAGGTTCCACAAGGCGCCACCGCAGAAGACCGACCAGAAGAAAGGGCGCATACTGGAAGCGATTGTAATTGCTGCCGATATTATCCTTGAATTCGAGGATGACGCGCCGGGCTATACGCTCGACATCCTTGCGGGAAAGCGCCCTTGGTGCGGTATCCGAGCGGGAAAGCATAAAGGCCATGGCTGCTGTTTCCCGCTGCCAAGTCCATTCATCAATCCGCTTTCGCAGGATTGTGTGGATCGCTTGCTGCTCGTGCGAACCCTTGCTGACAATACGTCCAAGCCCCTGATAGGCGAGTTTCCAATGGCTGCCATGCGTCATCAGCCGGTGCCCGCGAACCTGTTGATCCCAGGCCTCCAGCAGCCAGACGGTGACCTCTGGCGGACAAAGGCGAAACAGCCAGGTGAGAAAGCGCAGTGATTGATTGTCGTCGTCGATCTTGCCCGCAAGTCGCTGGCGCACATGGGCCATGGCGCGTTCGATAAGGCGGTGAACATCCGTCCGTGTTGCCTCATCAATCTCCCCTGGAAATTCCCCATCGCTCGAAAGGGCATAGTGCCCGAATGGCCGGGCAGCCATCTTGTCTGCCAAAGCCTTCCAGTCCACATGGGCGCGGGTTACCTGGTCTGCAACGATTTTCAGAAGCCCATCCCCTCGCGCATTGTCGTGCCACACATTCATGCCGCAGGGCAGGATGAGGCGGGACGGGATCGTGGGTGCGGGCTTCTCGAAGGATGCAAGCAGATCCTCCCATGTTTGAGGCAGCTCTTCGGCACTGTCCCAATCTGCCTGAAACTGTTGGGCGAGGTCGGATGACATAAGCTGGATCTTTGCACTGCCCGAGGCCGGGCGTTGTTCGACCCATGCATCCACCGGGGTCTGCTTTGACAGTTTTGCGCCGATCCGGATGGTGACCTTGCGTGGCCGATCCGCCGTCTGCTTGCGGATATAGATGGAAAACCGCTCCTGTCCGGCCTGTATCGCAAATTGTGCGGGCTTCGGACTGCGAAAGGTCTCTCCAGCCCGAAGTGTGGTGCCAGGATCAACCAGATCATAGCTTTCAGGGCCTTCGGGGGACTGAATGATGGTGGAAATCTGCGGCAGGAAGTCGAAATAGACCGGCTCCTGGCTGCTGTATCGCCGGGCACCTATCATCGCACCAATGGCGACAGCATCCGGTGGCAGTGCGAAAACCGGTTTTTCGAACACGGGCGCAAGCAGTGTTGTCAGTCGCTCGCGGATCACCCCTTCTGAAAGGGTCTCGAACAGCAGGAGATCACAATTCCTGAAGGCTTGCCGGAGCCCATCCGGTGGGGGCAGTCCGTCGAGAGGCAACGAGCCGGGTGGAACCAGCATTTGCCAGTCTCCATTGTCCAGCCGGAGCATTTCCGCCTGCGTGGGCAATCCGAGGATCATCCTGCCGCTGGCCTTGGCCCATGCAATGGATTGCGGAGCGCCACCCATCGCTGAAGTTCTTAGAGCCTCATGCGCGCGTTCCAGAAGCGGCGCATAGCCCCATCCGGACTCGAGCACTTCGCCAGAGCGGCTTCGCTCCGGTGCGAGAATGCCGGAACTGCCAATGCCTTCCATCCGGATTTGTAGCGTTTGAAGGGCAAAGCCTTTTGCTGAATGACAGAGGACCCCAATCTTCATCGGGCGATCGACAGCACCGGTTTCGATGGCGTAAAGCGCTGCCAGCACGGGGCGCCAGACCAGCAATGGACTGGAAATACGGGCTTTTCGCAAGGCCTTGAGCAGCCGGTCCTGCAGAAGTTCACTTGATCCCGGCTCGTCATCAATGCTCGCAACGCCAAAGCCAGATCCCGGCACAAGCCCGGTCAGGGCCTTTGCAAGGACCTCCACTTTCGGATCAGCATCCGACAGGATATCGATGATTTTAAGCCGGTTTTCCTCTTTGCCGATATCCCCCCAGCCAGCACCAAGGCCATGAGGTGCCAGCATTGCCTGAGCGCCACCCACGAATTGCGTGTCCTGACCGTCACCGACACGCACCACAACGCCGCAGATGCCGCCGTGCGAAACCGAGCAGGACACTTCCTCCTCGTCTCCATCCGGCCGCACAAGCCAGTTCCGGCAACCAAAGTCACGCCAGCCGTTGAGATCGTAGCCGCAGAGCTTTCTCATCGGTTGACCCGATAGATTTCGCTGCGGGCAAAGGCCCGTATCGCCTCCAGCCCAAGGCGAAGCCCGACACCAGAGGCATCCAACGCTATGGCCTGCACCTGCGTTCGCGGCCCTTCGCGTGTCTCCACCTGCGCGGTGCCATGCGCTGGTGTGAGAATAAGGCCGTGGCGAAGGGTTTCCGCTGCGCTCAATTGCTGAATGTCCTGAAGACGGCGATGCGCCTGTTCCACGCCTTGCTGGAGATCAATCCGGGCGAGAGCGTGCGGGGTCCAGACCGCAACGCGGCGCGGCAACTCGACCCGACGCACATCAGTGATACGCAGTGCCACATGCGCCCGGGCAAATCCGAGCAACATACCGGGCGCTTCCGGCCGGGCCTGCACCTCCACAATGCGATCCAGCGACTTCAGCCAGAAGACCGCAATCGGTCGATCCTGATGGAACCATCGGCCAAGTATCGCTTCAGAGCGCCAGACGATGGGTGATTGAGCAATCAGCTCAGCATCGTCCAGCTCATGCAGGGCCAGCACAATTGCCAGCACACAGAAGTCGGTCCAGGTCTCTGCCTGCCAGGCCCAAAGCTGATCGATAATCAGTTCATTCTTCAGCAACAGAAGCCAAGCTTTGTATATGCGGCTGTAGCCTGGATCCTGCATCAGCACATAATTTGGTGTGATACCGGCATCCGCCACTCTCACATCAAGGTCCATCAGGTGCTCGGCAAGCATGTTGCAGCGTTTTGCGAAGGCTTCGACCTGTCTGTATCGGACACTTGCCTTTGCCTTGGGATGCTCCTTCATCCATTTTCGAGCGATGTCGGAGGCGAGGCGGGTATAGGCATGCAGAACGCGATTTTCCGGCGTGTCGAAGTTCTCGCGCCGCACGGTGGCCAGCATGCGCTGGCTTGGACCGGCGCGTTCCGAAACAGTTCGTCCCGGCTGGCGAACAAGCCAGAGCATCGAGGCCCTGTCCATTTCCTGAACACGGTCGAGTGAAACGCGCTCTCTCGCCCGCCGAAGCACCCGCCGGATGCGCGCATCAAGGTCGCGCAAATGCGGCGCGATTTCGCGTGCCTGCCTGACGATTTCCGCCATACGAGGATTTTCCTCGTTTTCCGCCCTGTCCCATGCCGCGCGCAATCGTGACCAGACGTGGAGCGGATCATCGAGGGCATCGCCGAGTTCCTGCACGCGCGCCAGCACTTCGTTCATACGTTGAAGGCAGGCGCGAGCCTCGGTTTCCTGCGGCGTCTCCTGTTCCTTGATCGCGCGCGGACGCACCGGAAAACCATAGCGCGGTGGCCGGTCGCCATGACCTTTTCGGGGATAGGGATGAAGCAGCAGGTGCGTTTGCGTGCCGCGAAGCACGGACCGCATGAGAACACTGTGGTCAACGTTCCTGGGCGGTGTGCCTGTTGCTTCGCTGATGAGGCAGTCATTCACGCCAAATGCGGACCGACCTTGCCCATCCCATGGCCGCGCAAGATGAAGCATCAGCGGGTTACCCCATTCCAGACGAATTGGCCGGAGCCCTGCTCGGCGGTCTGCACAGACTCCTGTATTGCTTCGGCGAGCACGTTGTCCTGCAGATCCCGCGAGACGAAGTCCTTGAGCGCGCTGAAAGCCCCCTCGCAATTGCTGACCTCCAGTCCGCGTAGCTTGGGCAACAGCCTCATCTCCACCTGATCTGCCAAGGCCACGTGAACTTCCGCTCCACGGTCACCAACCGGATAGTTGGCGACATAGGAGAGGATCGCGCGTCCCAGACGGTGCCCGAACGGCCGCTTGAATTCGGTCATAAGGCTTGCCATGCGTTCTGTATTTTCGCGCACCAGGGGCATCTTTTCCACGTCGCCGGTCGTTTTTACCCATTCACGCCAGCGTCTGGCCGACAGGGCTTCCGGTTCTGAGGCCTTGCCCTGCGCCGTTCCCGTGTGGATTGTTCGCGGCGCTGCAAAACGCAGCACATTGGCCCGGTCCACGACCTTGTCGGAGAGCGATTGCGTGCTTTCGTCCTCGTTCATCGTTCCTGCAAAGAGGAGGTTGTACCCGGGGAAAATGCGGGGTGCGTCCGCGCCTTTCGGCATGGGTATCTCGAGTTCGATCTCCGCATCCTTGCGCAACGTCTTGTCGCCCACACGCGCAGCAGGCGGCCGGCTCTCGAGACGGCTCAGGAAGTCCGAGAAATAGTATTCGACGCGTGCCAGATTCATCTCATCCAGCAGGATCATCATCATCCGGTCCTTGAACGTCGAATCCGGATTGTTCTGGAGGTCAAGCTGGTAGAGTGCCCGTGCGAGATCGGTCGGGCGGAAGCGCTTTTCGATGTAGTTGTAAAAGCCCATGAGGTCCTGCGGACTGTCCCAGCGAGGCTGAACCGGCACCTGCAGGAAGCCGATACCCATGCCGGCTGCATATTGGCGCGGCAACTGGCTCTTGCCGGTGCCGGAAATACCGGCAAGCACCGCCATCTGCGCCGTCTCGTTGACTTTCATGGCGGTGTGGAAGGCCTTCACGACGCGGGGGTGATATTCAAGGCCGCTCTGCCTCAGCCGTTCCATCACATGCTTGAGAGCCTCGGCTTCGTTTTCACCGGCTCTTTCCTTCCATTGCGCCATTTGCTGAAGCACCGGCGGTCTTACTTTCAGTTCCTTGAGCTTTTCTTCAATGCTTTCCGGAGTGGCGTACTCATTCTCACCGACTTGCTCACCCATCTGTGCGAGCTGAGCCTGAAGTGCCGCCCGACGGTCTTCAAGCCGGGAAATATCCTGGTGAAGTCCGCGTATCGTTTCTTCCGAGGCTGCGACCCGTGCGGCGGCCTGCGCGAATTCTGCCGAAACTGCAGCCGAGGCTGCCCTTTCCGCCGCCAGTTGCTCCCGCATCCCGTCAAGTTGCTGCCGGATGCGCTCTGCGTCTGCCTCCATCTGGCGGAGTTCACGCTCCTTCGCTTCTGCCTGCCGGCCAAGGTCGCTGATACGGGCCTCCGCCTCCTCAAGCGATCGCACGCTGTCGCGCAGGTCCTTCAGCTTTGCCTCCAGTTCCTCTTTTTCCTTTTGCATCACTTCGATCTGCGCGAAAAGTCGTTCCGCGGCGATCAGCCTGTCCTGTACGGCATCCAGATCAGCACGGGCAGTTGCCAGCTCAGCATCGAGGCCGAACTTCTCGGCAAGCGTTTTTTCCATCTCGTCGCGAACGGCACGCACCTCCGCGCGGCGTTCGTCCATCTGGTTCAATTCTGCCTTGAGCTCATGCAATTGACGGATCGTCGCGTCGCAATCGGCCTGTATATCCGCGATATGGGCAATCGCTTCCCGCCGTTTGGCGAGTTCATTGTCAATATCGAGAATTTCAGTGCGCTTGTTCTGGATCTGGGCGACCAGCTCATCAAGATCCCGAAGGGGGGCACGCGCTGTTACGACCCGATCATTGTAGATGGCAAAAATCGTGTGCAGCCCGATCAGGGAAAAAACGGTTACCGCGAGGATGAGGAGAAGGGCGCTATTCTCACTGAACATTCTTCGGCTCCTTCGCTGGTGTCGAGGGTTTTTGAGCCGCGACGGCATTGGTCAGATCGGCCAATTGCTGGGTCAGCATGCCCTTGCGCCCATTGAGGTCAGCCAGTTCGTTCCGGATGCGCTCCAGGTCAGCCTGCTGTGACGTGAGGTCGGTTGCCATCTGGCCCTGTTCTTCCGAAAGGCTGCTGATCGCATCCTCCAGGCTCTTCTTCTGGCCTTGCAGGCGGGGAAGATCGGCAGCCGCGGCCTTGGTCTGCTCCTTCAGGAGCGACAATGTAGCGAGTTCCTCCCGGGCGCTGATCAGATCCGCATCTGCTGCAGCTTTTTCCTTTCGAAGCTCTTCGATCTGGGATTTGGAAGTCGCCGTCTCGCTCTGGATCTGAAGCAAGGCGGCCTCGGCCGCCTTGGTCCGTGCCTCGGCATCGGCCGCCTCCTGCTTCGCCTTTTCCAGACCGGTTGTCGCGGTGGCGAGCTCACCCTGCAGCTTTGTCTGGCGCTGTTCCAGCGCGCGCAGATCTTTCTCAAGCGCCTTGCGGTCGGTTTCCGCTTTTTCCAGTTGCAGCTTTTCGTCGTCCTGCTGCTTGCGCGCTTCGGCAGCATCCGCCTGCGCTGTGCGGATATCACTCGCGAGCTGGTTCAGGCTTTGCTGTTTCTGGTCCTTTTCCTCAGAAAGGTCCTTGAGCGCGGCATCGAGATCCTCCTTGCGTTTCTCGAGATCAGCGATTTCGCGCCGCTTTTGCTCGATTACAGCGACTTCCGCCTCTCCCTTGCTGATGGTCTCATTCAGCGTGCCTTGCCGACTTTCGAGGGTGTCGAGTTCGTCCTGCCTTTTGCCAAGGTCGCTCTTTGCCTGAATGAGGGTCAGGTCCAGAGTGGCCTTGTCCTGGTTCAGCTTGTTGATGTCGCGTTCCAGATTGGCCTTTTGTTCCGAAAGCTGCCGGATCGTATCGCGCAGCTCCGCTGCGTTGTCGATTGCGAGCCGCGCTGCTTTTTCCTTCTCGGCAAGTTCAGCGATTGCTTTTTCGCTTTCGGAGCGAGTTTTGCCGAGCCTGCCGATTTCAATCGTCAGTTCATCCCGCTTTCCGGTCAGATCGGCAACGGCTTTTTCGATCGCACTCTGTGCGTCGGTCTGCTGGGAGATTTCTTGTAACAGGCCATTTAGGCGAACCTTTGCTTCGTCGCGTTCCTGCGTGAATCGCGTGAAGTCAGCGCGGATAATGCCATAGGTGCGCTCAAGCCGGTCGATCTGAAAAAGCAGCACGCCCAGCACCAGAACGGACACGGTGCCGAGAAGCCCCGCGATATAGGTATATCGGCGCGACCTAGGATAATTGTTGCTTGATGATTGCAATGCAGCCCTCCAAATCCTTAGCCAGTTCGTCAACCCAGAAGCGCTGAACACGCCATCCGAGCGACTTCAATTGCTTGTCCCGCCAGTGATCGGCGAGCTTGCGATTTCCGTCCGTATCGGAATGCCAGGCCCTTCCATCGATCTCGAGATCGAGCTTGATGCCCTTGTCTCCAAACAGTGCGAAGTCGAGCCGCCGCCCGGCCATCTCATATTGCGGTATAGGGTCTAGACCGGCATCCTTAAGCGCGTAATAGACCCGCCGTTCCCATTCGCTGTCGAAGGTCCCGTCCCTGGTTCTGGCGCGCGGCTCGGTCGCGATGCTCGCCAGCCGTTGGAGGCTTTTGATCTTGCCGGAGCGGGCATAGGCGAGGTCTCCGAAAACATGGGCCACAGCGCGTGCGCGGCTGATAGCAACATTCAGCCGACGCCAGTCCTTCTGGACGAACGTGACGGCGGACATTGCGCTGGTCTTCCCGAGGCACGGGGAAAACAGGATGAGGTCCCGCTCCTGACCCTGAAAACTGTCGACGGTTCCAACCCGCAATTCCGCTTTTTCCGTCCGTTCGGAAGGCAAGGCTGCGGCTATTGCTTCGGAAATCGCCTGCACCTGGGGACGGAACGGTGCAATCACACCGATGCTGCCGTCATAGGCCTGCTCTTCGAGCAGAACCCGCAAATGCCGGACAATCGCAGATACTTCCGCCGGATTGATATTGCTGGTCATGGGGGCGGATGGAGCGGGCACATCTGTCCAGGCGATTCCCGGCTTGGCACCCTTTGGGACTTTCATGCCGTCCTGATCGGCGGCAACCCGCAGCCGCCCGCCGTAGAACTCCGCATTGATATAGTCAACGATGCCCGTGGCAGACCGGTACTGGTCGCGCAACATGACCTTTGCCGCGCCAGGCGTCAGATTTGCCAGATCGAATAGCGAGCGCTTGCTCTGGGCAAAACGCCCCATGCCGGACAGGGACAGTCCCTGCGCCTGCATGAGGTTCCGGTCATGGGCGATGCCCAATGGACTGATGAAGGACAGCTGGCGTTCATCTCCCACAACGACAGCACGTTTTGCGCGCGCAAAAAGGGGCAGGGCAGAGGCGATGTCACACTGGCTGGCTTCATCGAAGATCACCAGATCGAACAATCCGTCATCCAGCGGAATACGCTTGGGTGCTCCGAGGATCGACGCAAGCCACAATGGTCGATGGTTCACCACATCTCGGGTCAGTGCGTTGGACAATCCGCTGCCCTGCATGAGCTGCAGATTGGCAAAATCTTGTCCCAGACGGCTGCGATCGTCCTCCGATAGTACAGCGCGTGACGCCAGTATGCGTGGCAGAAGCTGTCGCAGCAAAGCAGCGACTTCCTCTGTCAGCGCAACGGGATCAGCCGGTTGGCCTAAAGCCAGCAACTGATGGCGGAGTTTTCCAATATGGGTCTGTAGAGCGGCAAGCGACGCTCCATCGCCGATATGCAGGTCGTCGCTCTCACTTGCGCGCCTGCGTTGGAACAACTGCAGCAGTCGCAGGATCAGACCGGAAAGCCCACGCCTTGTGGGGGCATCTGGAGCCGGGTCCGGTGTGCCGGGGTTTGCCTGCGCGCGCACCTCTATCCGCTCGAGATAATCGGCGATGGCAACATTCAGGCGCGCAATCTCTGCATGCGCGTCCAGAGCGTCCGCTCTTTGCCGGGCAACAGCAATCATCCGCGCTACCGCCACCGGATCTGTTTGCGGTATGGCGCGGGTCGGTTCCCGAACAAGTTCAGCCAGAACGGCTTCAAAAGACCTGTCTATGCTCCGGGCGGGATCAAGCGTCCTAACGAGGAAGGGCACGTCCTTAGCCATGCTTCCCAACCGGTCCTCTACCGCATCAAGGGCCTGATGGTTTTTGGAGGCCACGAGAACAGTGCCACCATCGGCCAGCACCGAGGCTGCCATGGATACGATCGCCTGACTTTTCCCGGTTCCCGGCGGACCTGTGACCACAGTCAATCCGCTCCTGACCGCTTCTCGTACCGCTGTGATCTGTTCCCGGTTCAGCGGACCTGCGTTGAGTGCGGGGGCAGTGCGAACCTCTGCCTCGGGCGCTATGCCGAGCAAGGAGGAAAGGGCGGTTCTGGCAATCTGTTCTACCGGCCAGGCCGCAATCATATCGAGATCGCGCACGGCGCCAGCCGTAAACGTACTGTCGGTCGGAAGGAAAAGGCCGGCCATGTCGTAGATGCCGACAGCTGACGGATCAACCTCGCTGCCGAGTTGGCGCCCGGTTATCTTGGACCGGAACAGGCCTGCCATTGCCTCCTTCAGCCGCAAAAGGAAATCATCGGCGGGAAGACCAAGTCCTTCTGCCGGCATGAAAACGGACCGAAGGGCGGCTTCGGTCCAGCCGGAGGGGCGCGCGGCGCTTTTCAGCCATTCGGGATTTACAAGGACATCGTCCTGCTCGACCACGAGTTCCAGGTCGGTTTCCGTGTGGGTCCATTCGGCATTGATCAGCCCGATCGGCCAAACGACCGGTGCGCCAGACTTCGTGCCGATGGCGATAGGCCATCCCACCGCAAGTGTCTGCTCATTCGCCTCCCGTTTCACGAGCGCTTTGCGGAAATCGTCAGAAAGTTGGTCCAGCGAAATGGAAATGCGCAATACCTCTCCGTCTTCGACAGACAGAGGTCCAGAGCCGAATATCAACTGCCATTGCTGCCCGTGACGCTCGGCATCCTGCGATATCGCGCCTCTCGGATCGGTTCTAAGCGCCGAACGATAATATCGCAGAAGCGCTGCAGGATCGTGTCCCACCATCGCATCTTCCATCGGCGTTTCGATCGCAGGCTGAGAGATCGATTGGAAACGGGCAAGTGCTGCAAGCAACCGCCTCTCTTCCGGCGCATGCGGCGGATTTTCCTTTTCGGGAGGACTATTGGAAAACGGAGATGCAGGCTGAAGCGTGGCACAGCGCCATTTTCCATCGCGCCCCTTGAACACCTTCCCGGTGGCTGAAAGCGATGCAAGTTCCGCGAAAATCTCGGAACGGCGTTGCGGATCGATATCACTGTCGAGCAAGACAAGAAGCTCGCTGGTCGTCCGTCCCGTCGGGAATGCCTTGATGGTGCGCAACAGTACTGACATGAATTCTATCAAATGGGCTAATGGGTTGGCCAGAGATTTATTGTGAAATATTAATTTCAACAGCGGCCAATTCAAGCGAATGGAACGGCAATTCGTCAATGGAAATAAGGCGGAGTTACGCAAAATTCTGCGTATATCCCCACAGAAAACATGTTGAAATTGCTATTTTTCACTTCATGCAATTGGATTTCGTTCAATAAATGATTCTTTCTATCTACAAACGCATAAAGTTGTGAATTTTATAGGGTAATTTTACCTTATAACTGAGCGAAGCGACATGCAGTTCGGGCACAGGGTCTGCGCAAATGGGCCTAGTCCCGGGCGACCACACTGGTGTTTGACAGCGCCGGCCGCAGATCTCGACGGAAGACAATGCACGTTGCGACAGCCACCTCGCCTTGAGTCCGTGCGATCTATAGTGCCTTCATGGCCCGCTTCGTGCGCATTGGTGAAAATCGGCGTGGAAGCGGTAAGACTTGCGTGATTTCTGCGCGCCGATCCGTCCGGCCGCATGAGATAGCGGAGATTCTCCTCGTCCATCGCGATATCATCCTTCCATCGCTGACATTCGGGAGGAGATGCGATGATGAAGGGTTTGCGGGTCTTAGCGTGTCCGTTGCGGCAAGGGGAGGTCTGAGCCATGGTCTTCCGGCTTTCACCCGCTGCCGATCCCGTCGTTATCGTGTCAGCCCGCCGCACGCCCATCGGTGGCTTTCAGGGGGCGCTTCAGCCGCTTGTCGCGCCCGCGCTCGGGGCCCATGCGATCGCCGCCACGCTCAAGGCTGCCGGGCTTTCGCCGGATGCCATTGATGAAGTGCTGATGGGCAATGTGCTATCTGCCGGCCTCGGGCAAAACCCGGCGCGACAGGCGGCGCTGAAGGGTGGCTTGCCCCGCTCTGTTCCGGCCACCACCATTTCCAAAGTCTGCGGCTCGGGCATGAAGGCCGTGATGCTTGGCCATGACAGCCTGGTTGCCGGAACCAATCGCGTGGTCATTGCCGGTGGCATGGAGTCCATGTCCAACGCGCCCTATCTTTCATTGAAAACCCGTGGCGGTGCCCGGTTGGGCCATGCCGAGCTCAAGGATCACATGTTCCTTGACGGGTTGGAGGATGCCTATTCCGGCCGCCTGATGGGCACTTACGCGGAAGACAGCGCCGCAGACTTCGGCTTTACCCGCGACGATCAGGACGCTTACGCCCGGCAATCGCTGGAGCGGGCGCTCGCGGCGCAACAGAGCGATGCCTTTGCGGCCGAGATTGCCGCAATCAGCGAGGGCGAGGGCCGCAACACCGTTTCCCTTGCACAGGATGAACAGCCACCGAAGGCGGATGCGGAAAAGATTGCCCGGCTGAAACCGGCCTTCCGCGAGGGTGGCACGGTGACGGCCGCCAATTCCTCCTCGATTTCCGATGGTGCCGCAGCACTTATCCTGTTGCGCGAAAGCGAGGCGGAAGCGCGCGGCCTTCAGCCGCTGGCCCGCTTTCTCGGCCATTCCGGCCATGCCCGCGAACCGGCCCAATTCACCTCGGCTCCGGTCGGCGCCATCGAGGCGCTGCTTGCAAGGCTCGGCTGGAGTGCTGGTGATGTGGACCTGTGGGAAATCAACGAGGCCTTTGCGGTCGTCACGCTGATTGCCATCCGGGAGCTCGGGCTCGACCGCGACCGGGTGAATGTGAATGGTGGCGCCTGCGCCCTTGGCCATCCGATCGGGGCATCCGGTGCCCGCATCATCGTCACCCTTGTGCATGCGCTTCAGGCGCGCGGGCTGAAGCGCGGCATCGCCTCGCTCTGCATCGGTGGCGGTGAAGCCACGGCCCTTGCCGTCGAATGCTTCTGAGGAGACAGAGATGGAGATTTCCGGTCATCATTTTGCAATCACAGGCGGCGCATCCGGCCTTGGTGCCGCAACTGCGAGACTGGTTGTCGCCCGCGGCGGTTTCGTGAGCCTGCTCGATCTCAATGCGGAGGCCGGGGAGACCCTGGCCGACGAGCTGGGCAACAAGGCCCGCTTCACCCGTCTCGATGTGACCGATGACAAGGGTATGGGCGAGGCGCTCGCGGCCGGAGTTTCCGCATTCGGTCCGCTCTCCGGTGCGCTTGCCTGCGCGGGGATCGCACCTTCCGAGCGCGTGCTTGGAAAGGCCGGTCTGCACGGGCTCGACAGTTTTTCGCGCACGCTGGCAATCAATGTCACCGGCACCTTCAACCTCATCCGTCATGCGGCGGGCCTGATGGCGGACAATCCGCCGGGCGCAGATCAGGAGCGCGGGGTGATCATCAGCACGGCCTCCGTCGCGGCTTTCGAGGGGCAGATCGGGCAGGCGGCTTATGGCGCTTCCAAGGCGGCGGTTGCGGGCATGACATTGCCGATTGCCCGCGAGCTTGCCCGTGTCGGCATCCGGGTGATGACGATTGCGCCGGGCATTTTCGAAACGCCGATGATGGCGTCTTTTCCGGAACCGGTGCAGCAGGCGCTCGGGCAATCCGTGCCCTTTCCGCAGCGGCTGGGAAAGCCGGACGAATATGCGCGGCTTGCCGCCGACATCATCGAAAACACCATGCTGAACGGTTCCGTCATCCGCCTCGACGGAGCGCTTCGCATGGCTGCGCGTTGATTGTTGAGGCAACGGTTCCGGAGGAAATGACCATGCCGATGAGCGACAGACTGAGCCTGCATGTGCCGGAGCCGGAAGTGCGGCCGGGCGGCAAGCCGGATTTTTCGAAAGTTGAAATCCCGGAAGCCGGATCGGTTCGCAGACCGCCGGAAGATGCCGATGCCGAGACCATGCGCGATCTCGCCTATTCGATCATCCGGGTGCTGAACCCGGAGGGCGAAGCCGTCGGCCCCTGGGCCGGTTCGCTTTCGGATGCGGATGTGATCGAGGGCCTGCGCCACATGATGCTGCTGCGTGCCTTCGACCAGCGTATGGTGATGGCGCAGCGGCAGGGCAAGACCTCGTTCTATATGCAGCATCTCGGCGAGGAGGCGATTTCCTGTGCCTTCCAGAGGGCGCTGAAGCCCGGCGACATGAATTTCCCGACCTACCGGCAGGCGGGCCTGCTGATCGCGTCGGGCTATCCCATGGTCGACATGATGAACCAGATCTATTCCAATGATGCCGATCCGCTGAAGGGGCGTCAGCTGCCGGTGCTCTATTCCGCCCGCAGCCACGGCTTCTTCTCCGTTTCGGGCAATCTCGGCACGCAATATATCCAGGCGGTCGGCTGGGCCATGGCGTCTGCCATCCGGCAGGGCACGGAAATCGCCTCCGCCTGGATCGGCGACGGCTCGACGGCGGCCTCCGATTTTCATGCCGCTCTGGTCTTCGCCTCGACCTACCGGGCACCGGTGGTGCTCAATATCGTCAACAATCAATGGGCGATCTCCACCTTTCAGGGCATCGCGCGCGGCGGCTCCGGCACCTTTGCGGCCCGCGGTCTCGGCTTCGGCATTCCGGCACTCCGGGTGGATGGCAATGATTATCTCGCCGTGCACGCGGCTGCGCAATGGGCCGCTAACCGGGCGCGGAAAAATGGCGGGCCGACGCTGATCGAGCATGTCACCTATCGTGCCGGTGCCCATTCCACCTCGGATGATCCCTCCGCCTATCGGCCGAAGGAGGAATCCGGCGCATGGCCGCTCGGCGATCCGATCCTGAGGCTGAAGAACCATCTGATCCGGCGCGGGCTCTGGAGCGAGGAGCGGCACGCCCAGCTTGAGGCCGAAATCCGCGATGCGGTGGTCGCCGCCCAGAAGGAGGCCGAACGGCACGGCACGCTGCATGCGGGCGGAAAGCCCACGGCCCGCGACATGTTCGAGGATGTCTATGCCGAAATGCCGCCGCATCTGAAACGTCAGCGCCAGCAGGCGGGAGTGTAAGCCATGCCACGGATGACCATGATAGAAGCCATTCGCAGCGCCATGGATGTCTCGATGGGACGGGACGACCGGGTAGTCGTGTTCGGCGAGGATGTCGGCTATTTCGGCGGTGTCTTCCGCTGCACGCAGGGCCTGCAGCAGAAATATGGGCGCACCCGCTGCTTCGATGCGCCGATTTCCGAATCCGGCATCGTCGGCGCGGCGATCGGCATGGCGGCCTACGGGCTGAAGCCCTGCGTGGAAATCCAGTTCGCCGATTACATGTATCCGGCCTATGACCAGCTCACGCAGGAAGCGGCGCGCATGCGCTATCGCTCCAACCACCAGTTCACCTGTCCGATGGTGGTGCGGATGCCGACCGGCGGCGGCATTTTCGGTGGCCAGACCCACAGCCAGAGCCCGGAAGCGCTGTTCACCCATGTCTGCGGCCTGAAAGTGGTCGTGCCATCGACCCCCTATGATGCCAAGGGCCTGCTGATTGCCTCGATAGAGGATCCCGACCCGGTGATCTTTCTGGAGCCGAAGCGGCTTTATAACGGCCCCTTCGATGGTCATCACGACAAGCCGGTGACCCCGTGGGCGGGCCATCCCGCCGCCGAAGTGCCGGACGGGCATTTCGTCGTGCCGCTGGGTGAAGCCGTTACCGCGCGCGAAGGGCAGGCGGTTTCGATCATCACCTATGGCACGATGGTGCATGTGGCGATTGCCGCGGCGGAAGAAACCGGCATCGATGCCGAGGTGATCGATCTGCGCACGCTGCTGCCGCTCGATCTGGAAGCGATCATCCGTTCGGTGAAGAAGACCGGGCGCTGCATGGTTCTGCATGAGGCAACGCTCACCTCCGGCTTCGGCGCGGAACTGGCAGCCCTCGTGCAGGACCACTGCTTCTACACGCTGGAAGCACCGGTGATGCGGGTCGCTGGCTGGGATACGCCTTATCCGCATGCGCAGGAATGGGACTATTTCCCCGGCCCGGCCCGCGTTGGCCAGGCACTCAAAGACATGATGGAGGTCTGAGATGGCCATTCTTGCAGTCAAGCTTCCCGATGTCGGTGAAGGGGTGGCGGAAGCCGAAATCGTCGAATGGCATGTGAAGCCCGGCGATCTGGTGCGGGAAGACGATGTGCTGACCGCCGTGATGACCGGCAAGGCGACGGTGGAAATCCCGTCCCCGGTCGAAGGCAAGGTGATCTGGGTCGGCCCCGCCATCGGCGACATGGTGCCGGTCGGAACACCGATCCTGAAGATCGAGCATGCGGGCGAAGGCGGCGATGACGCGGCGGAAGAGCCGGCGCCTCAGGCACCGCAACCCGCCGCGTCTGCCAAGCCGGAAACACCGGTCACACCGGACCGGATGGTGACGCAGAAACCGGCCATAGCCCAACCGGCAGCCGTTCCCGCCCGCACAGTTCATGCCGCCGCACCCCGTGCCGAAGGCGAGCGACCCTTGGCATCCCCGGCCGTGCGGCTGCGGGCGCGCGAAGCGGGTGTCGATCTCCGGCAGGTCGCGGGCAGCGGCCCGGCTGGCCGTATCACGCATGAGGATCTCGACCTGCATTTCGCCGGGCCGCAGGTCCAGCCGCAGGCGGGCGGGCTGAAGCCGGATCTGTCCGTCAAGGAAATCCGCATGGCGGGTCTGAGGCGGCGCATCGCCGAACAGATGAGCCGGTCGAAAAGCCGCATTCCCCACATCACCTATGTGGAGGAGGTCGATATGTCGGCGCTCGAGGAGTTGCGCGCCAGCATGAACCGCAGCCTGAAACCGGGCCGGGTGAAGCTGACGCTTCTGCCATTCCTGATGCGGGCCATGGTGAAGGCGATTGCCGATCAGCCGATCTTCAACGCGATCTATGACGACGAGGCAGGCATCATCCGCCAGCATGGCGGCGTGCATATCGGCATTGCCGCGCAGACGCCTTCGGGGCTGATGGTGCCGGTGGTGCGCCATGCCGAAGCCCGCGACATTCACGATTGCGCGCGCGAGGTTTCGCGTCTCGGCGAGGCGGCGCGCAATGGCACGGCGCTCCGGGAAGAGCTGTCCGGCTCCACCATCACCATTTCCTCGCTCGGCGCGCTGGGTGGCATCGTTTCCACGCCGGTGATCAACCATCCGGAAGTGGCGATCATCGGCGTGAACAAGCTGGTCGTGCGTCCGCATTGGGATGGTACGCAGTTCGTGCCGCGCAAGATGATGAACCTCTCTTCCAGCTTCGATCACCGGGTGATCGATGGCTTCGATGCCGCAACCTTCATCCAGCGCATCAAGGCGCTGCTTGAAAATCCGGCCATGATTTTTGTCGAGGACTGACATGAAAGAGATCCATTGCAAGCTTCTCGTCATCGGTGCCGGTCCCGGCGGCTATGTCGCCGCCATCCGCGCCGGACAGCTCGGTCTCGATACGGTGATCGTCGAGAAGGCAAGGCCGGGCGGCACCTGCCTGAACATCGGCTGCATTCCCTCCAAGGCGCTGATCCATGCGGCAGAAGAGTTCCATCACGCAGTCAGGCGTTCGGAAAAGCCGTCTCCGGCCGGCCTTCGCCACAGCCGCCCGGAGCTGGATTTCGCCGCGACGCAGGGCTGGAAATCCGGCATCGTGCACCGGCTGACAAACGGGGTTGCCGCCCTTATGAAGAAGGCGGGCGTGAAAACCGTGATCGGCCATGCCCGCTTCCGCGACGGCAAGACTGTGGCGGTGGAAACCGAAACCGGCACGCAGGTGATCCATGCGGAAAACACGGTGATTGCAACGGGTTCCGCCCCGGTCGAGCTTCCGGTCCTGCCCTTCGGCGGCGATGTGCTCTCCTCAACGGAGGCGCTTTCGCTCACCGAAATACCGCAGTCGCTGGCGGTGATCGGCGGCGGCTACATCGGCATCGAGCTTGGCACCACCTTTGCCCGGCTGGGTTCGAAGGTGACGATCATCGAGGCGCAGAAACACATTCTGCCGCACTATGATTCCGCCCTTGTTCGCCCGGTCGAAAAGCGGTTGCAGGCGCTCGGCGTCACCGTTCTTGCCGCAACGAAGGTGAAGGGCCGCAACGGCGATGGCGCACTCCTTCTCGAAACCGCCGATGGTCGCGAAAAGACGCTTTCGGCGGAAAAGCTGCTGGTCACCGTTGGCCGCAAGCCGGTGACCGAAGGCTGGGGCCGCGAGGAACTGGTGCTCGACATGGCCGGCCCCTTCATTCGCGTGGATGACAAGTGCCGCACCTCGATGCGCGGTCTTTATGCGATCGGCGATGTGACCGGCGAGCCGATGCTTGCCCATCGCGCGATGGCGCAAGGGGAAATGGTGGCGGAGATCATCGCGGGCAAATCCCGCGCCTTCGACAAGCGGGCAATCCCCGCCGTGTGTTTCTCCTCGCCGGAAGTGGTGTCCGTCGGGCTATCGCCGGACGAAGCAAAGGCGCAAGGGCTTGATATCATCATCGGCCAGTTTCCGTTCCAGGCCAATGGCCGGGCGATGACGCTGGGCGGTGAGGACGGTTTCGTGCGCGTGACGGCGCGGGCCGACAATCATCTGGTGCTCGGCATCCAGGCGGTTGGCGACCATGTCTCGGAGCTTTCCGCTGCCTTTTCGCTGGCGGTGGAAATGGGCGCGCGGCTCGAGGATATCTCAGGCACGGTGCATGCGCATCCGACACTGTCGGAAGCCTTCCCCGAGGCGGCGATGGCCGCCCTCGGGCATGGCCTGCACATGTAAGCGATATCAGAGGGGAAGGGCGGTCTTGTAGACCACGCGGCGCAGCGCGGAGCTGGAGCGGATCGATTTCACCTGCTTCATCTTGATCAGCCGCGAGCGCAGCAATTCCTCGAATTCATGGAGATCACGGGTGACGACGCGCAGCAGATAATCGTAGTCACCCGTCATCAGATAGCATTCCATGACCTGCGGTATTGTGGCGATATCGCGCTCGAAGGAGGAGATATTCTCGTCATCCTGGCTGACGAGCTGCACGGAGATGAAAACGCTGACCTTGAGGCCGAGCTTTTCCTGATCGAGCAGGGTCACATAGGACTGGATCACCCCGTCTTTCTCCAGCTGCTTCTGGCGGCGCTGGATCGGGGATGGTGACAGATGCACCTTCTCGGCCAGTTCTATCGAGGTGAGCCGCGCATTGTCCTGCAACGCGCGCAGCAGCGCGAGGTCCTTGTCATCCATGAAAACGCTCCCAAATGCCGCCCGTTTCCTGCCGATGATACTCAACCACCGAGGAAGCGCACAATCCGTTCTTTTGCTTCTGCCGTTTCCCAGCGGTCGGCAAGCGCCTCGATGCTGAAGGACAGGGGATCGGATGTTTCGCCACGGGCAAGGGCGCGGATGAAGCGCTTGGCATCGGAAACAGCACCCGGCGCGCAATCGAGCAGGGCGCGAAGCTCCTGCTCGACGGCGTCATCCAGTTTTTCGGGCAGGACCGCGCGGGAGACGAGACCGAAGCGCAGCGCATCCTCCGCCGTGAACCGGCTGGCATTGAGGATCAGGCGGCGCGCATGGCCTTCGCCGATGCGTCGCACCACATAGGGGCCGATGGTGGCCGGGATCAGGCCCAATTTCGTTTCCGTCAGCGCGAAACTTGCGGTTTCCGAAGCAATCACGATATCGGCAACCGCGATCAGCCCGATGCCGCCGCCTGCCGCATTGCCCTGCACGCGGGCGATCAGCACTTTCGAGAGCTCGTCCAGCCGCCGCAACATCCCGGCAAGCAGGCGCGCGCCGTCCATCTTGCCTGCCCGGTCAAGGGCGGCCTGCGCCCGCATCCAGCCGAGATCTCCGCCCGCGCAAAAGCTCTTGCCTTCGGCCTTCATCACCACAGCCCGGATAGCAGGGTCCTGATCGATCCTGTCGCAGGCGGCAATCAGCTCGCGCATCATGGTTTCGTTGATGGCATGGTGCTTGTCCGGACGGTTGAGTGTCAGCGAGGCAATGCCGCGTGCGTCCACATCGAGCAGGATCGTTTCGAACTGCATCATGCCGTCTCCTTGAGGCTGCGGGCAAAGGTTTCGGCAATGGCCAGTTTCGCCGCATCGATCCCGGTTTCAAACCCGAGCCGGTCCATCAGCATCAGAACGGCGCCGGTCGCAACATTGCCGGCGGCACCCGGCGCATAGGGGCAGCCGCCCAACCCGCCTGCGGATGCATCAAAAACCCGCAGCCCTTTTTCCAGCGCCACCTCGATATTGGCGATGGCCGCACCGCCTGTATCGTGGAAATGGCCCGCAAGCCGTTCTGCAGGTACGACGTCGAGAACCGCGTCGAGCATCCGCGCGATCCGCTCCGGTGTGGCCCGGCCAAGCGTATCGCCAAGCGAGATTTCGTGGCAGCCGAGCCCGTGCAATGCCTCGGCCACATGCGCGACCGCCTGCGGCTCGACTTCACCCTCATAGGGGCAATCCGTGACGCAGGAGATATAGCCGCGCACCGGAATGCCCGCGCGGGCGGCACTGTCCATCACCGGGCGGAAGCGCGCGATGCTTTCTGCAATCGAGCAGTTGATATTCTTCAGGCTGAAGCTTTCGGAAGCGGCGGCAAACACCGCCACCCGGTTCGCACCGGCGGCAAGGGCTGCCTCGAAGCCACGCAGATTGGGGGTCAGCACGGTATAGTCCGTGCCCGGCCGCCGGTTGATGCCAGCCATCACCTCTTTCGCATCGGCCATCTGCGGCACCCAGTCGGCGCGTACGAAGCTCGTCACCTCGATCCGCTTCAGCCCGGCTTCCGAGAGAAGATCCACCAGCCGGATCTTGTCGGCGGTGGAAATCAGCCGCTTCTCGTTCTGCAGGCCATCGCGCGGCGCCATTTCGTGGATCAGCACGGTTCGGGTCATGGCTCAGGCCTCGTCCTGTGCTTCAAGCGCCACCAGAAGCGTGCCTTCGGCCACCTGCGCGCCTTCGCTGCAGTTCACCGCTGCCACCGTCCCGTCGCGCGGGGCGGAAAGGGTGAGTTCCATCTTCATCGCCTCCATCACCAGCAGCGGATCACCGGCACGGACCTGCTGGCCGACGCTTGCCTGAAGCCGCTTGACGAGACCCGGCATCGGCGCCGTCACCTGATTGCCGCCTGCAGCCGAACGGTTTGCAGGGGTGGGATCATGGAGGCGGAACACATGCTCGTCCTCGCCGATGCGGATCACCGCCTTTTCACCGTCGCGGTGCCAGCTGCCCTGCCGGTCATGTCCCTGTGCTTCCAGCCGGAAGCGGTTTTCACCGGACCGGGTGAGGCGCAGCCTGCATTCGGCCGCGCCGATCCGCGCCCGCCAGCAATGCCGATCCTGCCGTGAAAGATAGACTGTCTCAGGCCGTTCCGCACCCGCAAGCACCACGATCTCTTCCGCCTCGCCAAGGGCGCGGAATCCCTTGAGGCTCGCCCAGGGATCAGGATCATCCGGCAGCCGGTCCAGATCCGTGAGCAGCAGGGCGGCAAGAGCCTTGGTCTCGGGGGTGGGCGTCCCTTCCGCCAGCAGATCGTCGAGCGCGCGAGCAATCAGGCCAGTATCGGGATTGCCCGCGGCGAAATCCGCCTGTCGGGCAAGGCGGGCGAGAAAGCGGCTGTTGGTTTCGACGCCACTCACTTCGGTTCGATTGAGGGCTGCGACCAGCCTGTCGAGCGCGGCTTCACGGCTTTCGCCATGTACGATGATCTTGGCAATCATCGGATCGTAGAAGGGCGTCACCAGGTCGCCCGCACGGATGCCGCTTTCGACCCGCGCTTCCATTTCCGGCAGGCGGAGATGGCGGATGCGTCCGGTCGAGGGCAGGAAGCCGGTGGCGGGATTTTCCGCATAAAGCCGGGCTTCCATCGCCCAGCCATGGATCGCAAGCGCCTGCTGCCGCTTCGGGAGCGGTTCGCCAGAGGCAACACGCAATTGCCACTCCACCAGATCGACGCCGGTGATCGCTTCCGTCACCGGATGTTCCACCTGCAGGCGGGTGTTCATCTCCATGAACCAGAACCGGTCCATGCGAAGCCCTTCGGAGGCATCGGCGATGAATTCCACCGTTCCGGCACCCGAATAGCCGATGGCGCGCGCAGCCTTTACGGCGGCTTCGCCCATCGCGGCGCGCATCTCCTCCGGCATGCCGGGGGCGGGGGCTTCCTCGATCACCTTCTGGTGGCGGCGTTGCGCCGAGCAATCGCGCTCGAACAGATGCACGACCTCACCGTGATCATCGGCAAAGACCTGAATTTCGATATGGCGCGGATGGGTGACATATTTCTCGATCAGGCAGGCCGGATCCCCGAAGCTCGCCTGCGCCTCGTGGCGGGCGCCGTCGAGTGCCGCAGTGAAATCCTCTGGCCGCTCCACCCGCCGCATGCCCTTGCCGCCACCACCGGCGCGCGCCTTGATCAGCACCGGAAAGCCGATGCGCGTGGCTTCAGAAAGTAGCGTTGCCGCATCGTTTGCAGCGCCGTGATAGCCGGGCACGACAGGCACGCCCGCCTTTTCCATCGCAGCCTTTGCCGCATCCTTCAGCCCCATGGCGCGGATCGCGGAGGCGGGCGGGCCAATGAAACGCAGGCCGGCCTTTGTAACGGCTTCGGCAAAGTCCGGATTTTCCGAGAGGAAGCCGTAACCCGGATGGATGGCTTCTGCCCCGGTGGAAAGCGCAGCCGCAATGATGCGGTCCGCCTTCAGATAGCTTTGCGATGCCGTCTGACCGCCGAGCGAGACCGCTTCGTCGGCCATGTCGACAAACAGCGCGTCGCGATCCGCATCGGAATGCACGGCAACGGTCGCGACACCCAGTTTACGGCAGGTGCGGATGATGCGGCAGGCGATTTCACCACGATTGGCAATCAGGATTTTTCGAAACATCGGCCAAACCTCACATCCGGAACAGGCCAAAGCGCGTATCGCCGACGGGGGCGTTCAGCGCGGCTGAGAGGCTGAGGGCCAGCACCTCACGGGTCTTCCATGGCTCGATGATGCCGTCATCCCAAAGGCGCGCCGAGGCATAAAGCGGATGGCCCTGCCGCTCGAACTGCTCCATCACCGGCTGGCGGAAGGCGGCTTCCTCTTCCGCGCTCCAGCTCTTGCCCGCCCGCTCCAGCGCTTCGCGGCGCACGGTCGCCAGCACGCCGACAGCCTGCGGCCCGCCCATCACGGAGATGCGGCTGTTCGGCCAGGTCCAGAGAAATCGGGGTGAAAAGGCGCGTCCGCACATGCCGTAGTTTCCGGCCCCGAAAGAGCCGCCGACCAGAACCGTGACTTTCGGCACGGCGGTTGTTGCCACCGCCGTCACCAGCTTTGCGCCATGTTTTGCAATGCCTTCGGCCTCGTATTTCTGGCCGACCATGAAGCCGGTAATGTTCTGCAGGAAGACCAGCGGGATCTTGCGCTGCGAGCAGAGCTCCACGAAATGGGCCCCTTTCTGCGCACTTTCGGAAAACAGAACGCCATTGTTTGCAATGATGCCGACCGGGATGCCCATGATATGGGCAAAGCCGGTAACGAGCGTGGTGCCATAGCGCGCCTTGAATTCATCGAGCCTCGATCCGTCGACAATGCGGGCAATCACCTCGCGGATATCATAGGGCTGGGTGAGGGAAGAGGGCACGATGCCCGCGATTTCCTGCGGATCATAGAGCGGCTCTTCCGGTGTCCGGAGCGCAAGCTCCACCCGCTTGACGCTGTTGAGAGAGGCAACGGCACGACGCACCAGAAGAAGCGCATGGGCATCATCGGCGGCCAGATGATCGGCAACGCCCGATAGTCGCGTGTGCACATCGCCGCCGCCGAGATCTTCCGCGCTCACATCCTCGCCCGTCGCTGCCTTCACCAGCGGCGGGCCTGCGAGAAAGATCGTGCCCTGATTTTCAACGATGATCGACTGGTCGGACATTGCGGGTACATAGGCCCCGCCGGCGGTGCAGGAGCCCATCACCGCCGCGATCTGGGCAATGCCCGCCGCCGACATCTGCGCCTGATTGTAGAAGATCCGGCCGAAGTGATCCCGGTCCGGAAAGACCTCGTCCTGGTTCGGCAGGTTGGCGCCACCGCTATCCACCAGATAGACGCAGGGCAGGCGGTTTTCCGCGGCGATTTCCTGCGCCCGCAGATGCTTCTTCACCGTCATCGGATAATAGGTGCCGCCCTTTACCGTCGCATCATTGGCGACGATCATCACCTCGCGGCCTTCCACTCGTCCGATACCGGTGATGAGACCTGCGGAGGGGGAGGCGCCATCGTATAGCCCGTGAGCCGCGGTGAGGCCCACTTCCAGAAAGGGGGAGCCGGGATCAAGCAGGCGCTGCACCCGCTCGCGCGGCAGGATCTTGCCGCGCTTCACATGCCGTTCGCGCGACTCGGCCCCGCCACCGGCGCGGGCGATCTCCATCGCGGCCTGCACCTCGGCGAGCTTTGCCGCCATCGCGGCCCGGTTTGCGGCGGCCTCCGGGCTTGCCGGATTGTAGGAGGAGGGGATGACAGCCATCAGGCAGTTTCCTTGAACAGTTCACGGCCGATCAGCATGCGGCGGATTTCGGACGTTCCGGCACCGATTTCCATCAGCTTGGCATCGCGCAGCAGGCGGCCGGTCGGATTGTCATTGATATAGCCGTTGCCACCCAGAATCTGGATCGCCTGCAAGGCCTGCTGCGTTGCCTGTTCCGAGGCATAGAGGCAGCAGGCGGCGGCATCCTGCCGGGTAACCTCGCCCCGGTCGCAGGCGGAAGCCACCGCATAGACATAGGCGCGGGCGGAATTCATCGCGGTATACATGTCGGCAATCTTTGCCTGAATGAGCTGGAATTCGCCGATTGCCTGCCCGAACTGCTTGCGCTGATGGACGTAGGGCATCGCGACATCCAGACAGGCATGCATGATGCCGACACCGATGCCTGCCAGCACCACGCGCTCGTAATCCAGCCCGGACATCAGCACCTTCACGCCCTGATCCAGCTGACCCAGCACGTTTTCTTCCGGCACTTCGCAATCGGCAAAGACCAGTTCGCAGGTGTTTGACCCACGCATGCCGAGCTTGTCGAGCTTCTGGGCGGTGCTGAAACCCTTGAACGTCTTCTCGACCAGAAAGGCGGTGATGCCCTTTGCGCCCGCATCCGGGCTGGTCTTGGCATAGACCACCAGCACATCCGCATCCGGACCATTGGTGATCCACATCTTGTTGCCGTTGAGGATGAAGCGGTCGCCGCGTTTTTCCGCCCGAAGCTTCATCGAGACGACATCCGAACCCGCGCCCGGTTCCGACATCGCAAGCGCGCCGACATGCTCGCCAGAGCAGAGTTTCGGCAGATAGCTTTGCTTCTGCGCTTCGCTTCCGTTCCGGTTGATCTGGTTGACGCAGAGATTGGAATGGGCACCGTAGGAAAGCGCGGTCGAGGCGGAGAAACGGGCAAGCTGCTCCACAACGATCACATGGGCGAGATAGCCGAGGCCCGAGCCGCCGATTGCGGGATCAGCCGTGATGCCGAGCAGACCGAGCGCGCCGAGTTCCGGCCAGAGATCGCGGGCAAAGTCATTGCTGCGGTCGATCTCGTCCGCGCGGGGTGCGAGCCGCTCGCGGCCAAAGCGCTCGACCATGTCGCGAACGCTCTCCACCTCCTCGCCAAGTGCAAAACGCATGCTCGCCTGAAACATCGATGCCTCCTCCCGTCAGACCGGCAAGCGCTTCTCCCGAGCGCCGGTGCCGCCTGTTGAAACAATGCCTTGAGACCTGAAATCGTCGCAAATCATCGCATGGCACTTGCCGATTGAGAAGCGGACAAGCGGGCGCAATCTGTTTATTTATTCCGCAAGCGCGCAATATTCTTTCGCATTTCGAAGGCGGGAGAAAGAAACGCAAATCCCGTTTCCGGTCATGGAATCGAAGCCTTCAGGCATTGCGCGCCTCCTGATATTGCCGCTCCAGAACCGGCACGCAGACATCGAGATCCTGCTCGGCCAGGTGGGCATAGCGCATGGTCATCTGCAATGTCTGGTGGCCGAGCCACATCTGCACGCGGCGGATATCGATGCCACCCCGAACGAGCCGGGAGGCACAGGTATGACGCAGGATATGCGGCACGATTTCCTTCTCCTGACCAAGGCCCGCTTCCGCTTTCGCCGCAAGCCAGGCGGTGCGGAACTGGTGCTTGTCGATATCGCAGAACGGGCCTTTTCGCCCCTTCGACCGGGCAATGGCATCGCGTACCCGCGCCGTCAGCGGAACCGATCGGCTGCGGCCCGATTTCGTGATCCAGAAGGTCGCCCGGCCATTGTTGATGTCGTTCCAGCGCAGGCCTGTTCCCTCGCTGAAACGGGCGCCGGAATCCACCAGAAACAGGCAGAAATTGTAGTAGAGCTCCGAGCGGGCGCGCAGCGCGGAAAACAGCCGTTCTTCCTCGTCATGCTCGAGAAACCGGATGCGCCCAGCCTTTTCCTTCTGACGACGAATGGCCGGAACGCTGCGAATATCACCCATTTCCGCGGCTTTTCGCAGCAATTTGCTCAAGGCAGCCATCTTGCGATTGATGGTGGCGTTGCTGTTTCCGCCCTTCCGCAAGGCGCGGATCAGGTGATCAAGATAGTCCGAAGTGAAGTCCGAAAATGCTTTACAGGAAGTATTGAATGCAATTCATGTATAAAAGAAATTACGTTTGATTTATGTGAGCCTTCGTCCCAAAGCAAATCTGCGTATTTATTCAATAAATCCAGTAGAGTGTGTTCTTGTTCATTTGAAATGATGTTTGGATGGTTGAAATCATAGTTCAGGGAATAGGCACTGTAGCCGTTTTTTGAATAGGGAGTCGCAGACTCCGGATTGCTGTTACTGCCAATGGCCACTGCGATAGGTTCCCGCTAAATTCATTTTGCGTTATCGCTGTTATCGAATGTAGAAAAAAAGCAAGTGTACAAACGCGAAAAACCGCGAATGCGATCAAAAACGGATCGCAGCGCGGTAAAAAGATCACAGTCCGCAACCATTTTGGATGGTTGCGGACCGCGAGGATCGTTAGATCAAGCGCAGATTAGAAGGAGCGCTGGATACGGAAGAAGCCGGTTACAGCGTCCGTGCCGTTGTCGTACTGTACCGAGGTCTTGGTGGTCAGGCCTTCGGTGAGCGTGTAGTCAACCGTTACGCCAGCATTCCAGGCGTCGGAACCGTCGAGGTTTTCAGTGTACTGAACGCCCGGGGTTACGGTCAGGGTGTCGGTAGCCTTGATTGCGTAAGCAGCGGCTACAGCCCATTCCTTCGTGGTGTTGTAGGTGTTCACGCCCGAGTTGTACAGAGCGCCGAGCTGGAAGGTGCCCGGACCAACTTCTGCACCGAGGATAGCGCGAACGCCGCCTTCGGAAGCGTCGGTGTCGTAGTAGCCAACGAGGTCAGCCGTTACGCCGCCAACGGAAGCAGACAGCATGCCCTGGAGGCCGATGGTGTCACCGTCGACGAGCTCGTCGATAGCTACGCCAGCAGATACGCCTTCACCCTTGAAGGTGTAGGAAGCCGATACGAATTCGGTAGCGGAGCCGCCGATGGAGTCGGTTTCGCCAGCCAGACCAGCGTCGAGCCAGGAGTAGAACCAACCGGCCTTGAAGCCGCCAACGGAGAGCCAAGCTTCGCCCATGTAGAAGTCGTTCTTAGCGCCGCCGCCGTAGATGTCGCCTTCAACGCCGATGAAGCCTTCTACGTCGCCGAGTTCAGAGCTGGACTTTGCGTCGAGCGAGAAGTAGCCAACAGCCTTCGTGTTCCAGCCGTAGTCATCAGCCTTGCTGTCGTAGGTCAGGTCAACCTGGTAACGAGCGAAGCCGCCGATCTTGAGGCAGGTTTCGGAGCCCGGGATGTAGAAGTAGCCGGTGCCGAAAGCGTCGCAAACCTTTACATATTCAGCCGGTTCCGGCTCAGCAGCTACGATCGCGT
>CAMFIE010000027.1 GCA_945952315.1 uncultured Rhizobium sp.
AATCCTCTCTTCTCAATTAAGCCAGTTTGGTCTCAGGGGCGCTGATGTCGGACAATCATCTAATACCGAAGTGTATGCGCCGATTGCGCCGGATACATAGTCTACGCCGCACTGGTAGCTGCGGTGCATCTGGCTTTTATCAATAACGAGATCCTAACCCATGACGTTTAGATTAGGCAGAGATCGCAGAGACCTGGATGCCAGCTCTTGAAGCGGCAAAAGATATTGAGGTGCAGCTCGGCCAGATCCGCACCTCCTATCGCAGTCATATCCTTTGTGATGACCCGGCTGGCAAGTCATGGACTGGCACGAGAAGCTGAACTGCTGTTCAAGCTGATGTCGGAGTTCACATTCAAAGAATCTCAGTTGGAAATCCGTCCGCGTAGCTATTCAACAGCAGCGTAACAGCGCAAGAGCGAGCAGATTGAACTCCTCGGAATTTGCACAGCCACCCTCCCAGCCTTATGTTTTTCCAGGACCTCATAAAATGCAAATTTTCTTAGATTTCCACACTGAACACCGCTGATGCTTTGATTCCGCAGAGCTAATTCGGTTCAGCAATCGACGCTCGCCCTTTCTGGCCATCGGCAACATAACGAAAGGCACGTATTCTGTGCATTTCGTGAGGTTCTGATGAAGCAAGCGCGCGTTTTGACCGATGCCGAATTCAAGCGGCTGCTGGCCGTGGTGGCGCAGATGAAACACGCGGGACGAAACAGGCTGGCGTTGATGCTGTCGCATCTCGCCGGATTGCGCGTTGGGGAAATTGCTGCGCTGACCGTGCGCGACGTGATTGACAGAGAAGGCAAGGTTCGCGAACAATTGCGGCTGCGGGCTGAGATTACCAAGGGCGGTCATACCCGCGTTGTGTTCCTGAATGAGAAACTGCGCCGGGAAATCGAACGTCATCGGACGGACTGGCCGACAGACCGGGACGCCGACACGCCACTGCTGCTGACCCAGAAGCGCACCGCGTTCTCCGCGAATACACTCTGTCAGTTGCTGGGACAACTATATAAGAGTGCCGGTCTCGACGGGGCGACCTCGCACAGCGGTCGCCGCTGGTTCATCACGCGACTTGCGCATTCCGGCGTTAGTCCAAAGGTAATCATGACACTCGCCGGTCACCGGAACCTGACAACCACCCAACGCTATATCGATGTGCGCGACGAAATGATGAAAGCGGCGGTCGATCTACTATAGCCGAGTTGTCGTAAAACACGGCAAGTTCAATAGTCACGGTATTGCCCTGCTGTGGCGTGACAGCCAGCCGATAAGCTTCTGCCGGATTGGGGATGCAACGACGGTCCTTTTCGGTTCCTCAAATGACTTCGTTTTGTCATCCATCGGCATTGCCCGGTGGTGTGCGATCAAGCCGAGCAGGTCATTGCGGTGAAGTCGGGCACGTCTGCGTTGTTCGCATTGTTCGTATAGAATGAAGATTGCGACATCGTCGGCTTCGATGTCTGCCGTCACCTGATCGATCAGGAAAGCCATAACCTCATCCGGCACCTTCCTGTCTCGGGCGCTCATCGATGTCAGATAGCTTGGACCCTTACCGAGCATCCTTGTCGAAAAATCGGCCTTGCTCTGCACAAGCCCGACTTCCTGCATTCGCTCGCAGATGGCTTCCAGAAACTCAATATCGCTGCCCATTGTTGTCCTCCTTCAAGAACTGCGGTTCTGACCTGTTTGATGCAGGCTTCCGCTGCTGATCCATAAATAGCCGGATATATTTATCGGAAGGCGCTGCTGGGCGAGCAGCAGGAGAAACGGCATGGAAACCGACTACGGGCACAACAAGAAACTTCAGCAGGCATGGGCGGAATTCGCTGAAACATTCGAGCCGAATTTCTTCGTGACCCTTACCGACCCTACCGAACCACACCTTGCGACGATGAGGGAAAAGCTCGGTAAGCTCTGCGGGCGTATCGACCGCGCCGTGCTTGGCAAAAAGTTTGCACGCCGCCTACCGCATGAAAGAACAGACGGCATATTCTTCATAGAGCATGTCGACAGCAATATTCACGCCCATGGGTTGCTGCGCGTGCCGAACGCATCATTCGAAGAATTCGATGCGCTGACAAAAATGCAATGGCATCGCGTCTGTCGCGACGGCAGATACGACCTGCAGGAGGTCTACGACTGCGCAGGTGTTGCCAGATATTGCGCCAAGGAAATGACCCGTTTCGGCTTTAACCCGGAACAGGTCGCTTTTACGCGGGATTTCATGAAGCAAACCCCGAACTAATCTATCGCACGCTGTGACAGCTTGGCATCGCTGAGTATCGAGCAGCCCAACGCGATATGGCCGACATTCAAAGAACTGCTTTTCCCACAGAGCGGTAATTGAATTCTACCAACAGATGACAAGGTTCAAGAGAACCAGGAACGTCTTCGCAATGACTGTGCCGGGCATGATACGGTCGAAGGCCAACGGCAGATGCTCAGACATCGACACCGTCAGAAAATCCCACCGAATGATCCGTCCGGATCGAAACTCTCCCCGAACATCGCATATGGCTTTGCCGATGACGCAGAGCGAAACTTTCGACTACAATGGATTGGCAAAAAATTCAGCGCAATGTCGGCCATGACCAGCATTTCCCCTCACTACGGCAATTCTCTTTTCCCCGCTCATACACAGGTTCCCGCAGTTCAGCGCCTACGCGCCGTTTTCCGCGACGATGTCGTTCCGTTGAGCACCATCGCGGCTATCGATCTGTTTGAGCGGTTATGGGCGCTGCACGAAACCGCCCGCCTCGATCATTTTCTTCGTCAGAAAGCCCCGATGCGCCGGTATGGAAAGGGACGCGGACCTTTCCGCAAGGTGCTGCCTGCGCATATTCCGTTGCGGGGCTTCAGCTTGCAGCAATTGGCCCTCATCAAGCTCTATTGGCCCGAACCCTGGCCGATCCCTGACCGGATCGAACAATCCCCTGCGCGGTTGGTCAGAGGCGCCGCCATTATCCGCAAAGCACTCTATGATTTCCTCCACGATGGAATGTTTCCGCGCGAGCGCGCCATCAAACAGGAAGTGGAACGACGGCTCAGTGCGCCAGCTGCCAGCCCGGTGGAGCCGGATGCGTTCGCGTTGATAATGCGCGGTTCTGCGCAGGAACGCTTCGAAGCGATCAGCCATTATTATGAGCAGAAGCGCAAGAAGGGGCCTCAATATGCTGCGGGGTCGTTTCAGCAACGGTTCAAAGAGTGGCGTGCGACGCAGTCTTACGATGCCTGCGCCATCCTGAGAAACGTCGAACGCGAGTTGGCGAACCCACGATACTTTTCACCTATCGATATTCAGAAGCTCGAACAGCGGTATAGCGTGGCATCTTTGCCAGTCTTTTCCACCTTGAAGGCAATCCAGTCACGCTCGGCAAGACTGGCCATCTGCATCGAGGCCGCCGTGCAGGTCAGCCCGAACAGCAAGCACCTTCGCCTGGATCTGAATTTAGCGGAGCAGGTTGCGCGCAAATACAACGCGTTTCTCCTGTCCGAAACCTGGCCTCAAAAATCGGCATCACCTAAGAAATTGAAAATAAAGACATATCTCCGATACCTCCAAAAATAATACTCGGTGATGATTTTGCGGGTCCGGGCGATCTTCTGGCTGTCCATCACGACATGAAGGAGAAACAAATGTCTGAAACTGCACAGGAAACCATCCCCACGGCAACCTCGGCGGCTCCGCGCAGCCTGACCGAACAGATGCAGGCCGAACCGAGCCTGAAGGCCAAGGTCACCACGCTTCGCACCGCCCGTCAGGCTTGGGAAGCCGGTGAGCTTGCCGTGAGCAATCACCGCAAGTACGAAATCCTTGCCGAGACCTATCGGCTGCTGCTGTCCTCGACGGCGGAAGAGCTCCGCGAGGTTGCGGCCGTTTTCGACATCAGCATGAATGCGGCAACCCCTGCGGCCTCGCTTGCGGTCAAGATCGTGTTCGGTGATACGGACCGCCGCCGCGCAAGCGCACTTGGCAAGGTTCTCGAAGCCGCGCAGGCCAAAAAGAAGACCCCTGAAGACTTGGTCAAGTGGATCAAGGACGAGGGCGGCATCGAGAGTATCCGTGCCCCGAAAGTCAGGTCTTCGGACAAGAAGCCGTTCGAAATCGGCAAGGCGCGGCTGCGCAAGCAGCTTAAGCCGGTTTTCGTCATCCCGGCGGCTCAGGCCGTAGACATGAAGGATGGCGCCGATGGCTTCCTCGTCCATATTAGCCGCCGCAACCCGGATAGCGGCCACGATGTCCTGCTCACGCTGAACACAGATGCGGTTCTCAACGCTGTTTTCGCGGCTATCGCGAAGGCCAGCGAAGGCGAGGACGCCGATGCACCCGAAAGCGAGAGCAAGACGCGATCCGTCGAGGTCAACGGCGTTACGGCGACCGGCCTCAAGGCCGCGATGGAAGACGCCGTACAGGCTTGATTTTGCCGGGGTGGTTTTAGGCCACCCCACCTTTTCCGAACAATGGAGATTTACGATGAATTACGCCGTTACTTACGGACCGAAGGTGCTGTCCGATTTCCACCATTACAATCAGAGGCTCGCCGTGATGAGCTATGCTGGCGGCAACAACACGCGCCCGCTGCTGCTCTACGGCCCGGCTGGAACCGGCAAGACCGCATTCGCATGGATGCTTGCCGAAAACCTCTGCGCAGATGTGTCGCAGCACGATATCCTGTTCATCAACGGCAGCATGGAGAATTCCATCGACACCGTGCGCGAGAAAATCGCGACCTTCGCATCGGTGACGAAGTTCAACGAGAAGCAGTTGAGCATCATCATCATCGATGAGGCGGATGGCTTTTCCGGTTCGGCGCAAAATGCGCTGAAGGCCGAAATCGACAGGCTGATGGCCTATACGCTGTTCATCCTGACGACCAATCATCTGGAGAAGCTGGCCGCGCCGATCCGTGACCGATGCAAGGTCACGCATTGCCCTTGGCCGATGCCGGATGAGCTTCTGCCGCTGGCGCAGAAGATTTTGGCGGCCGAAGGCGAGGCTGTTTCCGACGAAAAGCTTTTGCAGGTGTTGGGAGCCGACTACGCCTATATCAAAGGGCTGAGCTATCGGCAGATGTTCCAGCGTCTTGAGGATCTGGTGGGTCTCCGCCGGATGCGCGCCATAGGGAGTAAGCCCGCCGAAGAGTCCAAGTTGTCGTGAAACACGACAAATCCGGGGCCGAACAGGCCCCGGAACCCCTGCGTTTACGGGGTCAGTGCCCGATCGCATTCAAATTGTAGTCATCATAGATCGTGCGCCCCCGCAGCTTGGCCATCATCGGTTTCTCGCGGCATGCTTGATCGAAGACGCTCGCAACCGCCTTCGATGATGGCGGGATGGCAAGCCGGGGAACATGGCCGGTGAGCGGCAGGCTTGAAAGCTCCGGCTCCTCGACAATCCGCCCTGTCACGGCGGCGGCTTGCAGATAGGCGCTGATCGGCAGGGTGGCCGAAAATGTCTCGTCGCGGACAAGATCGATGCCGAGCATAGGGCGCAAGGCCATGATATCGGAGAGGCACAGGGACTGGAACACCGGCCCGCCATGGCTGAGATTGTGGAGCACATCGACGGCATGGCCGCACAGGCGGCTGCGGGTCAGCAGCAGGACGGCGTCGCCATCAGGATCGTAAAGACGAGCAATCGGCGGGAAGTTCGCATTCGGCCGTGCGTGCCAATGCAGGCGGCGCAGCAGCGTGTGCGGAAACAGCCGCCGATAGCGTCCCGGCAGGTCCATCTCCTGCACGGTCACGCTTCTGCCCTCGGTCAGCGCAAACAGCAGGACCGCCCGCCATGACAGCGCCGAAGAATAGCCGCGCTGGTGCATCGCGTCGTCGATGTAATAGCGCATGTTCAGCGCCGTGCCCTTGCGCTTTTGCGCAGGAAGGCGTTCGGAGCCTACATGCAGGTCCGAAGAAAACAGCAGGGCAAGATCGTCTTGCGCCCGTGCCTGTTTTGCAGAAGGATCGTTCGGTATACCGCCCCAGTGCTGCATTAGCTCTCCTACTTGTGGTGCAGCGTCAGCAAAGTTTCAGATGAGGTAAAGGTCAACTTTTAAAGGACAGCAGGGAAAACCCAACAGTGCGTGCGCGGCTTGCGCGGAGGCTTTGCGAACAACGTGCATCGTACAGAAGCAGGGAAGCGTCAAAGAGTGCGGCGCAGGGCAAAAGCAATGCCGCGTTGCGTCCCGCCCAAATGCCTGTGTGTGACGCTCGTTGACCGTGTTCTGGCAAGCCGCGGCTTAGCTCTTGATGCTGACTTGGAAGAAGGGTAGGGGATGGATGAGCCAGTGACGCTCTATTGGCTCATCCGGCTCGACGCATCATGGACCTCTAATTTCCCTTGAACAGAAGAGCGATCTTCTCCGCGTTCGTGTTGGCGATCTGGAGTGACTGGATCGATAACTGCTGCTGCGCCTGAAGTGCCTTGAGCCGGCTTGATGCTTCGTTCATATCTGCATCAATCAATCTGCTGACACCTTTGTCTATGTGAGTGAGAAGTGCGGAGACATGATCGGATTGGATTTCGATGCGTTTCTGAATTGACCCTATCAGGCTTCCGCTGTTGACGGCGCGGGAAAGCATGTAATCCAGCCCCTGTATGTATTCGCCGATGGTGAAGTTGTCGCTGGTCACGTCAACCTCCTTGAGATCGAACGGGAGGTCATAGACAGGATTGGAACGAATGTTTGTTACCACAACGCGCGCCGCGCGATTGCCTGCCTCAGGATAAATCGTCTGATCCGCCGAAAAGGTCATGAGCGAGCCGCTGGTCACAACCTCGAGGCCCATCCCGGCGGTGGTGGCTTTGATGACCTTCGCAAAATCCGCAGCATTGCCGATATAACCATCGCTTGTACCAAGGGCGGCATCGACCGCTGCCCGGTCGATTGTAATCGTGGTCGGGCCGACAGGTCCTACCGTTACGTCGTAGAAGACCTGCGCCTTCAAACCAACTGTAAAGGGCTTGGTGAAATTGAAGGAGGCCGCTGGATACATGTCGTCATGATTGAGGTACGGAGCACCCTGCAGACCCAGCTCGTTGCCGAAGCTAGAGACAGCGTTAAGTATGTCGATACTGGACCCAGGGTGGCCTGAAGTTTCAGTCGAGCTGATCTCAAAAACCCCTGACCCTGCACCTAATGTAAATCTGCCTCCGTCAGCAGTCGCAGGAACGGAGTTGGCTGCGAAAACGTAATCGAGAACTCGCCGCATGTCATAACCGGAGGCAATCGTACCGGTCGATATACCTAGAGCGGCATTCACAGTGGCTCTATCGATTGTAAGGTTTGAAAAGGTTATCCCCGGCGAGTGAACACCCGCATCGACGACGATGTCGAATTTGACGTTATCCGTTGCAGAAAAGGTATGAGGACCTGTGAAAGCACGGGCTTCATGGCCCTCGTGCGCGATCGAATTTATCTCTGCTCCGCGGAAGCCACCGATGTCGTTCAGGGTCTCCACGTCCTTCTGAAGTATGCCGCCGCCGCCCTCGTTCAGCATGCTGATCGTCTTCAGGTTCACGACGATCGTCGACACCCTGACGGCGCCGTCGTCATAGCGCGTGAATGCTTCTACCAAAGTCGTGTCCAGTGGACCCATCTTGGCGAGATGCTGAGGCGCAAAGGTCTGCAGCCAATTTTCTCCGTTGAAGCTCGATGACTTAACAATACCCTCTGCCTGGGCATTCAACTGGTACAATTCGCTCTGAATTTTCGATCTGTCGACGCCAGGTTCGGCCGCGGCGACCAGCTTTGCCTTGAAGCTCGACAGAATGTCGACGATAGCAGTCGTTCCTGTAGCAGCGACATCGGTCAACGATGCACCCAGGCCGAGTGCATCCGCAACTGCCGAGATAGCAGAATGATCTGATTTCATAGTGGTGGAAATGGACCAGTAGGCAGCATTGTCCTGCGCTTTTTGGACGCGAAAACCACTAGAGATTACCTCTTGTGCTTTATCCATCTGACCATCGACATGTCGCAAAGTCGACAACGCAGCTATCGCGGCATTGTTTGTAAGAATACTGACCAAGACGCCTCTCCTACAAGTAAGACCAAACTGCTTTCTGCACTGCTGGTTGTGCATCAGCGGGGCCACCAGTAAACCGCGTAGCGAGGCGAGCTTGTGCAGAGCTTGCAGACTGCCGGTTTATTATTTCAAGTCAGGAGGATAGGGTAGTTTTACGCGTATATATTCCGGGTCGGTCGAAAGCCTGGCACATACTGTCTACAATACGCTTAGACATGTCACCGGCTTTGACGAAAGCATTTGTTAGGGCTTTGCAGCTGCCAGATCAAAACGCTTGCCAGTGACGCTCTGTGGCGCGCTCCGCCTTCACTCGAACTCGCTACGGGCATGAGATCCTTTGATCCCATGTCCGTTGACCCAGCGAAGCCGTAAAATACGCGCTTTATGCGTTCTTGCGCAACAGCTGTCCGCGCTCGGCGGCCGCATTAGTCAGCTGTGCATCGAGTTCGCCAGCGCGAACAGCGTCAATCAGCGTATCGATGATCTTCGGCAGAGCCGTTAACTCGCCGACCTCCACAGCGTCCTTATCCTTTGCAAATTCGATTGTCTTGCCGGCGTAGCGTAGGCGGAGAAAGACCTTGCCTGCTGCATCAGTGAACCAGCCCTGACGTACGCGCTTGGGTGCTTCGACCTCGATGCGGATACCCTCGGCGTTTTTCCTGCGAACGATATGTGTCGGCGTGAACACTTGACCGGCGATCTTCGCCGCGGCCATCTGCTTCTGCTCGACCAGCCCCGCGATGATTTTTTCCCGCGAACGCTGTACCGGATCGGCGGCAGCGCGAACCGGGACTGCAGAGGTGAGTTTGAGAGCTTTGAGATGAGACATGCTGTGATCCTTCCTGAAGCCGTTGAACGTGTCTCCGGGATACAGCCGTCCCCCAAAAGGTCGAGCAAAGACTTTCTGGAAGTTCGATCCACTTGGAAGACATGCCGCGCCGCTTTAAAGTGTTGAGAATGTCAAAGGGGTTGCAAATGACAAAGCAGTTCTACTCGGTAAGAACCGGAAAAAATAAGAACGCAGCCGGCTTTCCGCTTGAAGTCATCAGAGATCTGTTTTCCCGACTGTACGGAGACCTCCGGGCTGAAGGCTATTTCAATGAATATCTCGGCTGGTATTGCGTCGATCAGGGGGATGTGCCGGGTCTAATATTATCTCCCGATCTCGACATGATGCTGAAGCTACGAAAAGACGGTCTTTGGCCCATTGGCGAAAAGTGCGCCTTTTACACGGAAGATGATTTGCTCGACGTTATCGAGTACCTTTTCTCGGTTGTCTCCAAGCCGATAGATGGCACGTATCATTCATTTAGCGACTGCGGCATGCACTGGGAGACCTTCAACAAACACGAGGGCGAGAAAGTCTTCCGAGAGAAAATCAACGACCTTCTCGACCTTTATCAAGAAAAATTTGCGTTATCAGAAGCTGGTGACGTTCTGCACAAACCCGATCGAGGGTTTGAGGCCATTTTTGCTGCTGACACACCGACGAACGACAAGAATATCCGCGGCCGCATTGACGTGGCGATTACGCAGTACCGGCGCCACGGGGCAAGTCTCGATGACCGGCGACAAGCGGTTCGTGATCTGGCCGATGTCCTTGAGTACCTTCGGCCACAGGTAAAAACTGTCCTCGACAACAAAGACGAGAATGACTTGTTCAACATCGCCAATAATTTCGGCATCAGACATCATAACGATAAACAGAAAACCGGCTACGACGCCGCCCTGTGGTTAAGCTGGATGTTTTACTTCTTCTTGTCGACCATTCACGTCGTGCTGCGAAAGATAAACCGCGATAGTGAGAAGCGGGAAAGCTCGCAAGAATAGTTTCAACTTGGCTTCGTCACTCAAATGCACGAAGCCTCAGTATGCTATCATTGGAGAGATCCACAACGAGTTGAGCTTCAACAGCCGCAGTCGTCTGTCATTGTCGTGGCACTCACCATTCCTTATGATCCGGCCTCAGCTGATCCTTGCGACGCTCGGTGCTTACCTGGCCGTAATGTTTGTCGATCATCGCAATCGACGTTCTGGTATTTCGGGCGACATCATAGACGTCTACGCCGCGAGCGATCATCTCCGAGATATAGTAGTGTCGCAATGAATAGGTGGTACGCGCCACGCCCCGAAAGTCCGCCTGCAGACCGCAGATTTTCAAAAGCTCAGAGAAGCCTTTCTTGAAGCTCTGGATACGCTCGCCGTGATGATCAGCAAATACAGGATCATCATCATTTGGTTGGCGCCCGACTTCGCGCTCGAAAGCATCCCATAACGCATGAAGCCATGGGATGACGGACAATTGCGGCACAACCGCGCCGTGCTTGCCTTTGCCCTGCACCTGGAGGCGAACATCCTGATCTTCCAGCTTGCCTTGACGTGCTGAGCGGAAACCGACGACATGGCCCCAATTGAGGTTCTTAAGCTCTGTTGGCCGCATTCCGCTGCCAGCGGCGATTTCGATATGGGCGTGCAGTTTCAGCCTGTCAGAAATGACATGCAGGTTCTGCCGAAATTGCCGCCAGACCCTGCCGTCTTTGCCACGGATCAGTTTTCCTTGCCCGGCGTGATCGGGATAGATGCGTTGCAGACTGGTGCCGATGAGCGTTTCAAATTCTTCCGGCGTGAAACTCGGTCGGCTGTTGTCGATACGTTTGCGAACTTTGATGTCGGCAATATCGAGCTTGCCGCAATAGCCCCACTTCAACGCCTGCTTGAATAGAGCGCGTACTATAGTCAGTTCGCCGCGCTGGCGGCTTATAGAGGGAACTACGTGCTTTACGGAGCGTCGCAGGATTTTTCCGCCACGCTCGTAGTGAATATGCTGAATATCCTTGCCCGGTCCCGTCGTCCAATAGGTCCTGCGCCATTCGATGTAGCGTTCAATATCCGGTTCGCGGATTGTATCGATGGGTTTGTCACCGAAGAAGCCGACGAGATAGCGACGGATGACCGGCGGCCAATCTCGGGGATGGTATTCGCTTCGGTCATCGCGCTCGCTTTCCGCGATGACAAGCTTGATGAACTCTTCAGCGACCTGCTCAAACGGGCGTACGATCGCGGTGAAGCCGTTCTTCACCCGATAATTCGCCTCGCTCCATATCTGATATGCACGATGATGGGCTTCATCGTAGTTGTCGGTTTCGAGGCTTTTCCTTACCTGCTTGCCGCCGGCAGAAAACCGCACTGACCAGATGGAGCCGCCAGGGCGCTGGAAGAGGGTAAAGGGTTTTTTAGGGTGCTTCGCGCGCTGCAACATGGGCCTCCGATCGCTACATTGGTAGCGCATCCCGCGTTAAAGCTGCGCTAACCCGAACCCGGGACAGGAGTGGCGGGCCTTGAAGGAAAAGAGCAATTTTGCGGGGTGTGCTAGACGTGTGCTAGCATATTTCCGGCACATGCGGACTCAAAGAGCTTTTCAAAAATTCAATGATTTTAAGAGGTTAATGGTGCCCGGAGGCGGATTTGAACCACCGACACGCGGATTTTCAATCCGCTGCTCTACCAACTGAGCTATCCGGGCATCTCGGCTTTCGCCGTCCGGTCTGTGACCGGCGGGGGGTGTTTCCCCCGGAAGCGAGCGGGGTTATAGCATCCTCACCGGCTATGTCCAGCACCTCATGACACTTTTTTCAAAGAAATATCCAGACCGTGAAAAATCTGGCGGCTCGGTGCCTATCGCCTTGTCAACAAAAGAAAAAAGCGGCGGTTTCCCGCCGCTGCCCGATTGCGTTTCGCACAACGCCTCTCAGCCCTGATCGTCGCCGCCCGCCTTCGTCTCGTCTTCGCTGACGGGAATGGCATAGCTGCCGTTCAGCCAGCGCGAGAGGTCCACATTGCGGCAGCGCTCGGAGCAGAAGGGGTAGCTCTCCCGTACGGAAGGGCGCCCGCATTCGGGGCAGGGGCGGGGTTTTCTCAAGGGCTCCACCTTGGCGGAGCCGGTCTTCGGATCGCTCATCGTCTCAGCCGTCCAGCCAGCCGCCCATCACGTCAAAACCCTCGCCGCCCAGCATCTGCGCCGTTTCGAAGAGGGGCAGTCCCACCACATTCGTATAGGAACCCGACAATTTCTGGACGAAAGCGCCAGCAATGCCCTGGATGCCATAGGCACCCGCCTTGCCCTGCCACTGGCCGGAGGCCACATAGGTGTCGATTTCCTTGCGCGACAGGCGCTTGAAGCGCACCTTGGTTTCCACCACCTTCTGCCGGTACTGGCCGGAGGGCGTCACGATGCAGACCCCGGTATAGACCCAGTGGCTGCGGCCGGAGAGGAGGTGCAGCGAAGCGCGGGCATCGTCGGAAAACTCCGCCTTGCCGAGAATGCGCCGGCCGACGGCCACCACCGTATCGGCTGCGAGCACGAAGCTGCCCTGCCAGGCGGGATCGCCCTTGATGGCGGTGAGGGCGGCCGCGGCCTTTTCGCCGCTGAGGCGCCTGGCGAGCGAACGGGGATGCTCGGCGCGCTTCGGCGTTTCATCCAGATCCATGGGCATCAGCCGGTCGGGCTCGATGCCGATCTGCTTCAGGAGGTCAAGCCGGCGCGGAGAACCCGAGGCCAGGATCAGCTTCTGTTTCAGCACGGGCATTCATCCTGGATGAGAAGGTTTTCTTACTTGAAGCGGTAGGTGATGCGGCCCTTGGTCAGGTCGTAGGGCGTCATCTCCACCAGCACCTTGTCGCCGGCCAGAACGCGGATGCGGTTCTTGCGCATGCGGCCTGCGGTATGGGCGATGATTTCGTGGTCATTCTCCAGCTTCACGCGAAAGGTCGCGTTGGGCAGCAGTTCGGTGACGATGCCGGGGAATTCGAGGACTTCTTCTTTTGCCATGCAGCGGGTGTCTTCCTTTGAAAGCGGTTCGCGGATTTTCCGCGTCAACCTCGGTAAAAATTTTCGCGGAAACTACACAATCGGCAAGGCTTTGTGAACCTTGGAGATGGGGTTTCCGGCACGATTTGCGGTCTATTCGCTCAACCGGGCCCTTGTGCCCCGGTCGGGCGGGTGGCGAAACGCTCCCGGATCATGCGCTCCAGCCCGTCGCGCACCTCGCGATAGGCGGAAAGCACCTGGTCGCGGCTGCCCGAAACCGCGCTCGGATCGGCCGCGGGCCAATAGATCACCTCAACGGCGCTGGACCGCGTGAGTTCCAGCGCCCGGTGATGCGCCTCCGGAGAAAGCGTGATCACCAGGTCGAAATAATCGTCCTCGAGATCCTCGAGCGTTTGCGGCTCCCGCTTGCCGAGCGAAAGGCCGATTTCTCCCAGCACCACGTCCACAAAGGGGTCGTGGTCGCCGCGCCTCACCCCGGCCGAGGCAATGTAGACCTGCGGCATCATCGCCTTGGCGATCGCCTCTGCCATCGGCGAGCGGATCGCGTTCATGGCGCACATGAACAGGATGGCACCCGGCACCTTCTGGCGATCGCTTGGGCCCCCCGGCTGGTCCATGGGCACCCTATCCGCGCCAGTAAAGCACGCAGACCAGCGTGAACAGCCGTCGCGCCGTGTCGAAATCGATGCGGATCTTCCCCTCCAGCCGGTCCATCAGCGTCTGCGAGCCTTCGTTGTGAATGCCGCGACGCCCCATGTCGATCGCCTCGATCTGGCTGGGAGTGGAGGAGCGGATCGCCTCATAATAGCTCTCGCAGATCATGAAGTAATCCTTGATGATCCGGCGAAACGGCGTGAGCGACAGGATATGGGTCGCCACATCCGCACCGTCCTCGGTCTTGATCGAAAAGACCAGCTTGGAATCGACAAGCGAGAGAAAAAGCTTGTATGGCCCGCCCGGATGCCCCGCCGGCTCGAAACTGTTTTCCTCGATGAGATCGAAGATGGCGACCGCCCGCTCATGCTCCACATCGGGCGTCGAGCGGCCGATGGTTTCATCCAGGATGACATCGCAGAGCCGATGGGCACCCTTCGCGCTCATCTGTCAGTTCCCTTCATTCAGGCGGATGGCAACGGAACGGGCATGGGCATCCAGTCCCTCGCAGCGCGCCAGCGTGATGGCGGCGGGCGAAAGCGCCCGCAGCTGCTCGGCGCCGAGCCTCAGGATCGAGGTGCGCTTGACGAAATCGAGGACGGACAGCCCCGAGGAGAAGCGGGCCGAACGGGCCGTCGGCAGGACATGGTTCGAGCCGCCCACATAATCCCCGATCACCTCGGGCGTATGGCGGCCGACGAAGATCGCCCCGGCATTGCGGATGCCGGAAATGAAAGGCTCCGGATCGGCCATGGCAAGCTCGAGATGCTCGGCCGCGATGCGATTGGCAATCGGCATCCCGTCCTTCAGGTCCCGGACGAGGATGATGGCGCCGAAATCGCGCCAGCTCGCCGCCGCGGTCTCGTTGCGGGAAAGGGTTTTCAGCTGGCGCTCGACGGCCTGTTCCACCGCCTTGCCGAAAGCCGCATCGTCGGTGAGGAGGATCGATTGCGCGCCCTCGTCATGCTCGGCCTGGGCCAGAAGATCGGCGGCAATCCAGTCCGGATCGTTCTCGCCGTCGGCAATCACCAGAACTTCCGACGGACCGGCGATCATGTCGATGCCCACGGTGCCGAAGACCTGGCGCTTGGCCGCGGCTACATAGGCATTGCCGGGGCCGGTGATCTTGTAGACCGGCGCGATCGTTTCCGTGCCATAGGCAAGGGCGGCTACCGCCTGCGCCCCGCCGATGCGGTAGATTTCGGTGACTCCGGCAATCCTGGCAGCCGCTAGAACCGCCGGGTTGATGGCGCCCTTGAGCGCCGGCACGACCATGACGATGCGCTCCACGCCCGCCACCTTGGCCGGCACCGCATTCATCAGCACCGAACTCGGGTAGCTCGCCGTGCCGCCGGGCACGTAAATGCCCACCGCATCGATGGCCGTCCAGCGCGATCCGAGGCCGACGCCGATTGCATCCTCGTAGATGTCGTCCTTCGGCATCTGCCGGGCATGGTGGGATTCGATGCGCCTGGCGGCAAGCCGCAGGGCATCCACGATCGCGGGATCGACGCTTGCAAGCGCCTCGTCCAGCTCCGCCTCGCTCACCCGCATGGGCTTGTCGCGGAAATCGAGCTTGTCGAAGCGCAGCGTGTAATCGGCAAGGGCCTGGTTGCCGCGGGCGCGCACATCGTCGATGATCGCCTTCACCGTGGCATTCACATCTTCCGAAACCTCCCGCTTGGTGGTCAGGAATTCCGCGAAACGCGCTTCGAAATCGTCCGCTGCGTGATCAAGCCAGATTGCCACTGTCGTCTTGTCCCCCTGGATATGTCCGTTCCCGTCCTTAACGGGCCGTTGCATGCCATGCAATCAGCTGTCGAGCGGGTGGTCGGGCCGGGATCTGGTTTCCCACGCTCCGCCCGTGTCTGCAAGCTGTCCCTCGATACATTCCACATCGAGCTTAATCGCGCCGCCGCCGGCAAAAACCAGCTCCACGCTTCCCTCCGGCCCGTCGCTTGCCTGCTCGAAGCGCAGCGCCAGAAGCGAGAGCACCGCCTCGCGGTTCGAGCGGTCGAAACCCGTGCTCCGCACCGCCTTGACACGCTTGAAGGTGAGGGCGGCACGGCGCCGCTCGAAGGGCTCCTTGCGCGTCGCGGCTTCTTCCCACACGAAGCGGTTGACGGCGGCAACGAAGATACCCTGCCGGGCGGCAAAGCTCAGATCGCCCACTTTCAGCACGCTGTCCTGCAGATGCGCGGAAAGAATGGAGAGGTCTTCCATATCCAGTGCGAGAAGCTTCAATGCGCTCATGATCTGTCACCTGATGCTGCAAGGGCGGGTTGAAACCCCTGGCCTAACCCGCAAATAGGATGTTGCAGCGCAAAAAACCAGCCCGCCCCGTCCGGAAATGGGGGCGGGGGAGGGTGGTTCCCAGCGGTCAGTCGCTGACGCGCTCCACCGTGGCGCCGCAGCGGGTGAGCTTTTCCTCGAGCCGCTCGAAGCCGCGATCGAGATGGTAGACGCGGTTGACCATGGTCTCGCCTTCGGCCGCAAGCCCGGCGATAACAAGCGAAACCGAGGCGCGCAGGTCGGTCGCCATCACAGGCGCCCCGCGCAGCCGCTGCACGCCCTCGATCTTGGCCGTCTGGCCGGAGAGCGAGATCTTCGCGCCGAGGCGCGCCAGTTCCTGCACATGCATGAAGCGGTTTTCGAAGATCGTCTCGGTAATATGGGAAACGCCGCTGGAACGGGTCATCAGCGCCATGAACTGGGCCTGCAGATCGGTCGGGAAACCCGGGAAGGGGTCGGTCACCACATCCACGGGCTTGATGAGGCCGCCGCTGCGCACCACGCGAATGCCGGTGGAGGTGGAGGTGATCTCCGCTCCCGCCCGGCGGATGGCTTCGAGCGCGGTTTCGAGCAGGTCGGCGCGCGTGCCCTCAAGGGTCACGTCGCCCCCGGTCATGGCGACGGCCATGGCATAGGTGCCGGTCTCGATCCGGTCAGGCAGCACCCGGTGGCGGGCACCGGAAAGCGCGCTCACGCCCTCGATGGTGATGGTGGAGGTACCGGCACCCTGAATGCGCGCGCCCATGGCGTTCAGGCACTCGGCCAGATCCACCACCTCAGGCTCCCGCGCGGCATTGCCGATCACGGTGGTGCCGCGGGCAAGGGCGGCGGCCATCAGCATCACATGGGTCGCGCCGACGGAGACTTTCGGGAAGGTGTAGCGCGCGCCGATCAGGCCACCCTTCGGGGCGGTGGCATTGATGTAGCCGCCATCGATTTCCATCGTCGCACCCAGCGCCTGCAGGCCCTCGATGAAGAGATCGACCGGCCGGGTGCCGATCGCGCAGCCGCCCGGAAGCGATACGCGGGCACGGCCTTCGCGGGCGAGAAGCGGGCCGATGACCCAGAAGCTCGCGCGCATCTTCGATACCAGCTCATAGGGGGCGGTCGTGTCGACAATGGTGCGGCAGGTGAAGTGGATCGTGCGGGAATAGCCTTCGCCCTGCTTTTCGCGCCGGCCGTTGACGGAGATATCGACACCGTGATTGCCGAGAATGCGGATCAGCTGCTCCACATCGGCAAGATGCGGCACGTTTTCGAGCGTCAGCGTGTCGCTGGTCAAGAGCGAGGCGATCATCAGCGGCAGCGCCGCATTCTTAGCGCCCGAAATCGGGATCACGCCCTTGAGTTCATTGCCGCCGACAATCCTGATCCGATCCATGAAATTCCCCGGTTCCCCGCATGAGTAGAAAGCGCGGGTCTTAAAACAAATATTGCCCGGCTTCAATTCAGAAAGCCTGATCCGCCGCCGCGTTCCGCTACATCGGCAGCGAATGCGGCCCTTTTGGGGTAGGCGGTCCTCCCGGATTGTCGGAGGGCCGGGCCTGCCCGATCACTTCAGGAACCCTCTCCCTCCTCTTCGGCCCGGCTGGCGGGAAGGCCGATGCCGGTTTCCGCCTCGCCCGCACGGCGGGCGCGCACCTGCTGCTTGCGCTTCAGAAGATTTTCTCGAAGCTTCTCCGCCGCCCGCGCCTTGCGGCGTTCGGCTTCCGCCAGCCGGTTGCGCTTGCGGGCCGGCAGGCCATCCTCGCCTTCAGCCGTCGCCTCAAGCCCGGCATCTCCGGAAAATTCATCCTCTTTTTCAGGCGCCTGCATCTCTTTTCCTGTTTGCTGCGGCAAGGCCATTCCCTGCGCGTCACACCGCCCCGGGTCCCGCCGGAAGCGGCCGGAAGGGGCAATCCGCTCCGCCCCGATCATTTTATGATGCTGCACGGTTTTTCAACACCGCTGCGCAAAGAAGTTCAAAATGCGGCTTGCGCTCATCCGAATCCTGTGGCATTAGCCGCCTCGCTCCGGCACGAACAGTGTTCGTCGCCAAACGGTTGGCTGCTATAGCTCAGGGGTAGAGCACTCCCTTGGTAAGGGAGAGGCCGAGAGTTCAAATCTCTCTAGCAGCACCATTTTTTCCATTCAAAATGAATATATTGCGTGCTGCGCCAGAGCGCTGGGCGAAGTATTGCGGTGCTGAACAGGGATGAGCAGGCACGGAACGCGCATCAAAATCCGTCCCGCCGGAACTTTCTCCCGGCCATGGCAGGCGAAATGCACACAACACGCCTTGCTCTTGCTATTGCTCACCCGCTATTCCACCTATCAGCCCGTGCCTGTTGCAACTGCCCGGATTCCCATGGAAGAGCCCTCTGACCCGAAGAGCGAAGTGCCCGCCGCGCCAACCCCGCGGATGCTGGCCTGGGCGAAGAATTCGAGCCTCTACCGGCTGAACCGCCGCATGATGACCGAGCATGAGCTTTTCGAGGCGCTGCGGCGCAAGGCGCTGACGAAGTTCGAAGGTCTGGAGGAAGAACAGGCGCGCCTGCTGGCGCGCCATGGGGTGGATTTCTGCAAGGAACACGGCTTCCTGAACGACCGGGTCTATGCCGAGGTGAAGATCGGCAGCGCGACCAGAAGCGGCCGGTCGCGGCGGCGCATCGCCCGGGATCTCGGCCTGAAGGGCGTGGCGCGACCGTTGATCGACGAGGCGCTGGAAGAGGTGGATGACCTGAAATCGGCCATTGCCTTTGCCCGCAAGCGGGCCTTCGGTCCCTTCCGCAAGGTGGAGGCAGACGAAAAGCGCCGGATGAAGGAATTTGCAGCCTTTGCCCGCAACGGCTTTTCCGCCTCCGTTGCCCGCCGGGTGCTGGAGCTTCGCGAAGACGAACTTGACGCGCTCGACTGAGCGGGACCGATCGCCGTCGGCTGGACTTTGCGAGAGATCCGAAGGAACTTGACCGGGATCAAGGCCCCCGGCTTTCTTCCCGCCCATGAAAGGCCGGAAAGCCTCAAGCACAGCGAAGGTCAAGCGCATGAAAGTCCGATTCGATACGGTGAAGGTTGCAGCCGAACTGCTGGAGCGCGCCCGGCGCAAGCCGGCGATCCGCACTGCCGTCGTCCATCCCTGCAGCCCAGATGCGCTCGCCGGTGCCATCGAGGCGGCCACGCTCGGCCTCATCGAACCCATTCTCATCGGCCCCGATGCGAAGATCCGCGAGACGGCCGAAAAGGGCCATCTCGACATATCCGGCTATCGCCTGATCGATGTTCCCTTCAGCCATGCGGCGGCGGCGCGCTCAGTCGAACTCGCCCGCAGCGGCGAGGCGCAGGCGCTGATGAAGGGCAGCCTTCATACCGATGAATTGATGGGCGAGGTCGTCAAGCGCGAGAGCGGGCTCAGAACCGAGCGCCGGATCAGCCACATCTTCGCCATGGCCGACAACAGCTATCACAAGCCTTTTCTCATCACCGATGCCGCCATCAACATCGCCCCCGATCTGCTGACCAAGCGCGATATCCTGCAAAATGCGGTGGATTTTCTCTGCGGCATTGCCGAAAAGCCGGTTACGCCCAAGGTCGCCATCCTTTCGGCGGTCGAAACGGTCAATCCCAACATGCAATCGACCATCGATGCGGCAAGCCTCTCGAAAATGGCCGATCGCGGCCAGATCCGCCGGGCGATCGTCGACGGGCCGCTGGCTTTCGACAATGCCATGAGCTTCGAGGCGGCGCGTACCAAGGGCATTGTCTCGCCGGTCGCGGGCGATCCGGACATTCTCCTCATGCCGGACCTCGAGGCTGGCAACATGCTCGCCAAGCAGCTGATCCTTCTGGGGGGTGCCGTCTCTGCCGGCCTGGTGCTCGGCGCGCGCCTGCCGATCATCCTGACGAGCCGCGCCGACGATACGGCCTCGCGCACCGGCTCTGCGGCGCTCGCCGTGCTCATGGCCGATGCCCAGGCCAATGGACGGCTCGGCTTCACGCCGGAAGGCTGAGGCCGGAAACGAAAAATGCGCCGGTTGTCCGGCGCATTTTCCAGTCATGCAAGTGTCAGGTCCGCCGCATCCGGAATGCCAATCGGGCTTTTCCGGTCAATCGGGAAGCGGGGTCCGCGCGCGGGCTGGCGTCGGGCCGTGTCCGCTTGGGTCAGAACACGGGCTTCTGGCCTGCCCGTCCCGTCTTCTCGATTGTCAACAGAAGGGTCTGCGCCAACAGGGTGAGGGTGGTGATCAGCGCTACGCTCATACCGAGAACAATCATTGTTCGCTCCTCGTCCGTGAAGGTCATCTCCATCTGTGTTTCCATGAATAGGCGGATATGCTTGCGCGAGCCTTTCCTTGAAAGGGGCGGTGGCCCGGCCCCTGGATCGCTTCGCTTCCTGCGCGAAACCGCCTTTCCTGCAATCGTGGATGGCTGTCTGGGCCTCCTCAAGCACGATTTAAACAAGGGATTTGTTTCATTTGCGGTGCATTGACAGAAGCATTAACCTTCAGGCAAGGAATTAACCATAAACATTTAGGGACACGTCGGAATGGGAAGCTGCACGAGCTCCCCTCAGGCATGATAGCCGCCCCGCCGTACCGGTCACGACCCGGTATTTTCCAAGAAAAAGTTGAGTTCCGGAGCCAGGTTTGGCACCAGCCGCACCGTCACGCGGTCTGGCGTCCACGGCAGTCAGGTTCCGGTCATCCGTCAGTTGCGGTGCTCTGCCATGGCAGGGGCCGGAGTGGTTTTGAGGTCGGTCTTGGGGCACGATACGACATCCGATCAGGCCAGGAGGGCACAGGCAGGCAGCCTGCGCGACCGCTTGCGCTTTGCCGGACTGGCCGAAGCCGAATGCGAGCTGGTGCGCCGGCACCGGACGCTGCTTGAGCCGCTCGTGAAGGCTGGCCTGCGTGATCTCTTCGAACGTTTCCAGTCCCATGCGGATGCCGCGCAGAATTTTGCGAGCGACCGCCAGCTCGACCGTCTCCACGATCTCATGGCCTCCCACTGGGATGTGCTGACCGATGCCCGTTTCGACAGCCTCTATGCGGAGCGCGTCAAGGTGCTGTCCGATGCGGAGGCCCGAATGGGGCTTGATCCGCGCTGGCACATGGCGGCCCACGCGGTCGTGCTCGAACATCTGATCGTCGGCCTCACCGAGGCGGGCGAAAACCGCGGCTGGCTTCCCGCAAGCCGCCGCCGCGCCCGTGAGATGCGCGCCCTTGTCGCCGCCGTAACGCGGCTTTCCATGGTCGATGCCGAAATTGCGATCTCGCTCCGCTTCAACGAGCTGCGCCGCGATCACCGCGACGACCTCCTGGCGGCCCAGGAGGCCGAGCGCCAGGAAGTCCACCGCATCTTTGCCGATTCCTTTGCCGCCCTGCGGGACCGTGACCTGACCGCCCGCCTGCCGGACGACGTTCCGGAAGCCTATGCGGGCCTGGCAGACGGACTGACGGAAGCCATAGAGGCGCTGCGCCAGACCTTTACCGCCCTTGCAGGCGGGGCCGAGGAAGCGGGCAGCGGCCTGAAGCGGCTTGCCGAACGCAATGCCGGCGCGCTTTCGGTCACCGCCGAGGGGGCCGATCACCTGCGCGATGCCATGGGTGAGCTCGGCGCGCTTGTCGGTCGGGTCCGCGGCAATGCCGAGGCGACCCGCCACGCGGAAGCCGCCTCCGCCTCCACCCGCCGGGCAGCCGAGGAAAGCGGCGAGATCGTCGGCCGGGCCATTGCGGCCATGGCCGGCATCGAAGCCTCTGCCGAACAGATCGGACAGATCATCGGTGTCATCGACGAAATTGCCTTCCAGACCAATCTTCTCGCCCTCAATGCCGGCATCGAGGCCGCCCGCGCGGGCGACAGCGGCCGCGGCTTTGCAGTGGTCGCGCAGGAGGTGCGCGCGCTTGCGCAGCGCTCCGCCGATGCGGCACGCGAGATCAAGACGCTGGTGACGGGCACCAAGGCGCAGGTCGATTCCGGCGTCGAAATGGTGGCGCGCACCCAGGAAGCCATTGCTGCCATTGCCGAGCAGGTCACCGGCATCAATGGCGCCGTGGCGGGCATTGCCGAGGAAACCGCCGGCCAGGCCCGGGATCTCGAAGGCGTGAACCGGGCGATCGGCGGTATCGGGCAGCGTTTCGACGGCCTTGCGGCCGAAGCCCGGGATACGGCCGGCGAGGGCGACCGCCTGCACAGCGTCATCCTCGAGCTCGGACAGACGATCCGCGAATTTCGCATCGAACGGCGCGAAGCCGAACGGCGCAGCAGCCTGCATTACCTGCCGAAGACGGATCGGCCGGCAATGCCCGTGGCAAAGGAACAGGACTTTCACTGGCATGACGAGGCCGACGGGAGCGGGGATTTCCCCGCCTACCTCCAGGCCCTGTCCCGGTGAGGGGAAGAGACGGGTAGCATGAGAAGCGGCCGGTTTGCCGGTCGGGAGAATGGAACAAGGCAAGGATTGAAACGATGGCCGCGAGTGGCAGTGCACATATCCTCAAACTCAATCCGGTCCTCGACCTCAACGAGGCCGTGGGCCTTCATGGCCAGCTTCTGGCCATGCGCGGCCGTGACCTCGTGATCGATGCCTCGGATGTCCAGCGGTGCGGGACGCAGTGCGTCCAGGTGCTGATGTCCGCCGCCCGTACATGGGAAGAAGATCAAAAAAGTTACCGTATGACCGGGGTTTCCGATGCGTTCGGCAAGACGATGCAGCTGATCGGCATCGATATCGATCAATTTCTTGTCAAGGAGAATTAAGCGATGAAGAAGAAGGTTCTAACCGTGGATGACAGCCGTACCATCCGCAACATGTTGCTCGTGACCCTCAACAATGCGGGTTTCGAGACCATCCAGGCGGAAGACGGCGTCGAGGGCCTCGAAGTCCTCGAGGAAGCCAATCCCGACGTGATTGTCACCGACATCAACATGCCGCGTCTCGATGGCTTCGGCTTCATCGAGGGTGTCCGCCGCAACGAAAAGTACCGCGCGATCCCGATCCTGGTGCTGACGACCGAAAGCGATGCGGAAAAGAAGAACCGCGCACGTCAGGCCGGCGCCACCGGCTGGATCGTGAAGCCCTTCGATCCGACCAAACTGATTGATGCCATCGAGCGTGTAACCGCCTAACGGGATCTACTCCTATGGATATGAACGAAATCAAAGAGATCTTTTTCCAGGAATGCGAGGAACAGCTCGCCGAACTGGAATCCGGTCTTCTGAAGTTGAATGACGGTGATCGTGATCCGGAAACGGTCAATGCCGTTTTTCGCGCCGTTCACTCCATAAAGGGCGGGGCAGGGGCCTTCGGTCTCGACGATCTGGTCGCCTTTGCTCACGTGTTCGAAACCACGCTCGACTGCGTCCGTTCCAACAAGCTGGAGCCGACGCCCGATGTGTTGAAAGTCATGCTGAAGTCGGCCGACGTGCTGGCCGATCTGACCAATGCCGCCCGTGACGGCGGAAGCGTCGATGAATCCCGCAGCCGGGCTCTCGTGAAGGAGCTGGAAGCGCTGGCAAACGGGCAGCCCCTCTCCCAGGCTGCTGCCGCGCCGGAAGCGCCGGCCGCCCCGGCGCCCGCCCCTGTTGCCGCGGCCGCTCCCGCGCCCACCGATTCCAGTGGCTTCCAGCCCATTCCCTTCTCCTTCGACGATTTCCCGGCCGTCGAGGAGGAAGCCAAGGATCTGCCCGCCTACGAGGTTCTGTTCAAGCCCCGGTCGGATCTCTATGCCAAGGGCAATGATGCGGCCCTCCTGCTGCGCGATCTCTCGCGCGTCGGCGAAATGACCATCTTCTGCAACATGGACAGCCTGCCGACCCTCGACAAGCTGGATCCGGAAGCTGCCTATTTCCACTGGGTCATCTCGATCGCCACCGACAAGGGCGAGGATGCGATCCGCACCGTCTTCGAATTCGCCGAATGGGATTGCGATCTCCAGGTGAAGCCGATTGCCGAAGCGATTGTCAGCGAAGACCAGCCGATGGTCCCGGTTCCCTTCGATCTCTCGATCCTCGACGAAGAGCCCGCGCCCGCTGAAGTCAAGGCCGAAGCACCGGCCCCGAGCCCGGCTGCAGAGACCGTTGCCGCCGCCGAGACCGCAACCGCGGTCATGAATGCGGTGAACAATGCCGTCGCCGCCAAGGCCGAGAAGAAGGAAGCGCCCGCCGCTTCCGCAGCCGCCGCCAATGCCGCCGCGGCCGCCGCCGCGAACAATGCCGCCGGCATGGCCCAGACGATCCGCGTCGACCGCCTCATCAACCTCGTCGGCGAGCTGGTGATCAACCAGGCCATGCTCTCCCAGAGCGTGATCGAGAATGACAACAACGGCGCCTCGTCCATCAACATGGGCCTTGAAGAGCTCCAGCAGCTCACCCGCGAGATCCAGGACAGCGTGATGGCGATCCGCGCGCAGCCGGTAAAGCCGGTCTTCCAGCGCATGTCGCGTATCGTCCGCGAAATCGCCGACATGACCGGCAAGTCCATCCGCCTGATCACGGAAGGTGAAAACACCGAAGTGGACAAGACGGTCATCGACAAGCTCGCCGAGCCGCTGACCCACATGATCCGCAACGCCGTCGACCACGGCGTGGAAACGCCGGAAAAGCGCATCGCGCTCGGCAAGAACCCGGAAGGCACGGTCCGCCTCACCGCCAAGCATCGCTCGGGTCGCATCCTGATCGAGCTGGCCGACGACGGCGCGGGCATCAACCGCGAGCGCGTCCGCCAGAAGGCCATCGACAAGGATCTCATCAATCCGGATGCCAACCTGTCCGATGAGGAAATCGACAACCTCATCTTCCTGCCAGGCTTCTCGACCGCCGAAAAGCTCTCCGACATTTCCGGCCGCGGCGTCGGCATGGACGTGGTGAAGCGCTCGATCCAGGCGCTCGGCGGCCGCATCAACATTTCCTCGAAGCCCGGCCACGGCTCGGTCTTCACCATGAGCCTGCCGCTCACCCTCGCCGTGCTTGACGGCATGGTGGTGACGGTTGCCGGCCAGACGCTGGTCGTCCCGCTCACCGCCATCGTTGAAACGCTGCAGCCCGAACCCGCAGCGATCCATTCCTTCGGCGCCAACCAGCGGCTGATCTCGATCCGCAACTCCTTCTGCCCGCTCGTCGACGTGGGCCGGATCCTGAACTTCCGCTCCACCCAGGCAAACCCGGTCGACGGCGTGGCGCTTCTGGTGGAATCGGAAGGCGGCGGCCAGCGCGCCCTCATGGTCGATGCGATCCAGGGCCAGCGCCAGGTCGTGATCAAGAGCCTGGAGGCGAACTACACCCATGTACCCGGAATTGCCGCCGCGACCATCCTTGGCGATGGCCGTGTGGCGCTCATCCTTGATGTCGATGCGGTGGTGGCCGCATCGCGTGGACAGTCTCTGAAACCTGAAATGGCCTACGCATCAGCTGGATAAAGTCATGTCGTACACAGCAAAAAATCTGCACCAGGGGAGCCGCGAACTGATCGCCTTCCGCATTGGCGATCAGGAGTTCTGCGTGAATATCATGTCGGTCCGGGAAATCCGCGGCTGGACGCCGGCAACGGCGCTGCCCCATTCCCCCTCCTACATGATGGGCGTGATCAACCTTCGCGGCGCAGTTTTGCCGATCCTCGACCTCTCGGCCCGGCTCGGAATGAAGCCGGCCGATCCGACCGCACGCCATGTCATCATCGTGGCGCAGGTGAAAACCAAGGTCGTGGGTCTGCTGGTCGATGCCGTGTCCGACATCCTGACCGTCACCGACGAGAACATCCAGCCGACGCCGGAAGTCTCCTCGGAGCTGGAGCGTCAGTTCGCGCGGGGCATCCTCGCGATCGAGAAACGCATGATCTGCCTCATCGAGCTTGAGGCCCTGTTTGCCGATACCGAGAGCGAGGCCGCATGACAGCGCTGCACATGAGCGATACGAGACTGGGCGCCGACGAGATCATGGCCAGCGGAGAATATCCGCTGACCCGGCGCGACCTGTCCCAGATCGCCTCCATGATCTATTCGGATGCGGGGATCTATCTCAACGATTCCAAGGCATCGCTGGTCTATTCGCGTCTGTCGAAGCATATTCGCCAGCTGGGTCTGAGCGGCTTCCGCGAATATTGCGACCTCGTCTCCTCCCCGCAGGGCGCGGCCGAGCGCAAGGAAATGCTGTCGTTCCTGACGACCAATTTCACCCGCTTCTTCCGGGAGAACCACCATTTCGACCATCTCCGCACCGAGGTGCTGCCGGATCTGGTCGCCCGTGCCAAGGCAGGCGGGCGCGTGCGCATCTGGTCGGCCGCCTGCTCGGACGGGCAGGAACCCTATTCGATCGCCCTGACCGTGCTTTCCGTGCTGCCCAATGCGGCCGATTACGATTTCAAGATCCTGGCGACCGACATCGATCCGAAGATCCTGGCGCTTGCCCGGGCCGGCGCCTATGACGACTCCGCCATCGAAACCGTCTCGCCCGCCATGCGCAAGCAGTGGTTTTCGGAAAACCCGGCAAATCCGCGCCGGCGGTGGCAGGTGGATGACAAGCTGAAGCGGCTCATCACCTTCAACGAGCTCAACCTGCTCGGAAACTGGCCCTTCAAGGGTCCCTTCGACGTGATCTTCTGCCGCAACGTGGTGATCTATTTCGACGAACCCACCCAGATCCGCATCTGGTCGCGCTTTGCAGAACATCTGCCGGTCGGCGGGCACCTCTATATCGGCCATTCCGAGAGGGTGGCGGGTGAGTCCAAGGACAGCTTCGACAATATCGGCATCACCACATATCGCTACCTGGGCAAGGGAGGGAAACGCTGATGGCACCCGCGCGCGTCCTCGTCGTTGACGATTCCCCAACCATGCGTGGCCTGATCACGGCCGTCCTGCGCTCGGATCCCGAAGTTTCCGTGGTGGGCCAGGCCAGCGATGCGCTGGAAGCCCGCGAGGCAATCAAGCAGCTGAACCCGGATGTGGTGACGCTCGACATCGAAATGCCCAACATGAACGGGCTCGACTTCCTCGAGCGCATCATGCGGCTCAGGCCGATGCCGGTCATCATGGTGTCGAGCCTCACCCATCGTGGTGCGGAGGCAACGCTTGCCGCGCTCGAAATCGGCGCCTTCGACTGCGTCGGCAAGCCGTCTCCGGGTGAACCGCGCCCCTTCGGCGATCTCGCCGAGAAGGTGAAAGCCGCCGCCCGTTCGAACCGCGACCGCGCGGCCGGCCGGCCCTCCTCGGCTTCGCCCGCCGCTTCGGCCCCCGTCTCCGCCGCATCGAGCTATCGGGTCGGCCGCAAGATCGTCGCGATCGGTTCCTCGACCGGCGGCGTCGAGGCGCTGATCACGGTGCTTCAGAATTTTCCGGTCAACTGTCCCCCGACGGTGATCACCCAGCATATGCCGCCCACCTTCACCCGCAGCTTCGCCGAGCGGCTGAACCGGCTCTGCCGCCCGGTCGTCCAGGAGGCGACCGATGGCGCGCGGCTCGAAGTGGGCAAGATCTATCTTGCACCCGGTGGCGAGCGCCACCTGCAAGTCACCAATTCTGCAGCTCCCTGCTGCCGTCTCGTGGAACGGGATCCGGTCAATGGCCACAGGCCTTCGGTGGATGTCCTCTTCGATTCGGTTGCCGAGCTCGCCGGCCGCAATGCGGTGGGCGTGATCCTGACCGGCATGGGTCGGGACGGGGCGGCGGGATTGCTCAAGATGCGGCACGCCGGTGCCCGCACCATTGGGCAGAACGAAAAAACCTGCGTCGTCTACGGGATGCCGCGCGTCGCCCACGAACTGGGTGCCGTCGAGCAGCAACTCCCGCTGGGGGCTATCGGGGAAGAAGTACTGAAAATCACAGCCGCCCGAAAAGAAGGGAGCGATTAAAATGTCTCTGGCCGAGAAAATCAAAGTTCTGATCGTCGACGATCAGGTCACCAGCCGCCTGCTGCTCAGCGATGCGCTGACACAGCTTGGCTTCAAGCAGATTACCGCCGCCGGTGACGGCGAGCAGGGAATGAAGATCATGGCGGAACAGCCGCATCATCTGGTCATTTCCGATTTCAACATGCCGAAGATGGACGGTATCGGCCTCTTGCAGGCGGTGCGATCCAACCCGACGACGAAAAAGGCGGCGTTTATCATCCTCACCGCGCAGGGTGACCGGGCCCTGGTGCAGAAGGCTGCACAGCTCGGCGCGAACAATGTTCTCGCCAAGCCCTTTACCATCGAGAAGATGAAGGCGGCCATCGAGGCCGTGTTTGGAGCGCTGAAATGACGATTGCAGGGGTTTCCAAGAGGGTCAACATCATTCAGGGCGAATACAAGGTCTCCAAAGATCCTGACGTGGTCCTGACGACCATTCTTGGATCCTGTGTCGCCGCATGCATGCGTGATCCGGTCGCCGGCATCGGCGGCATGAATCACTTCCTGTTGCCGGGTTCCGCCACCTCGATGGCTGGAGGAGGAGACGCGACCCGGTATGGCGTGCACCTGATGGAGTTGCTCATCAACGGGCTTCTCAAGCAGGGCGCGCGGCGCGACCGGCTGGAGGCAAAGATCTTCGGCGGCGCCAAGACCATCGCCACATTCTCGAATGTCGGCGAGCAGAATGCCCTCTTCGCGGAGCAATTCCTCCGCGATGAAGGGATCCCGATCGTGGGAAAGAGCACGGGCGGTGAGTTCGGCCGCAAGCTGGAATACTGGCCCGTCAGCGGACGTGCCCGCCAGTACCCCCTGACGGGTGCCGAAACCCAGAAGACCGTGGTGCAGGAACAGCGCCCGGCACCCGTAGCCAAGCCCGTGGAAAGCAGCATCGAGTTCTTCTGAGGCAAAGGCGGTTATGGGTTCGACAGATCACAAAGTGGAGCAGAACATGGAAGAGGCATTGCCTGAAGTCCTGATGCGCATTGTCTCGGAACTGCACGATGTTGCATATCTGATCGAGCGCATCGAACCGCAGCTTCTCGACCTCGTCGATGACGTGGCCGTGCAATCCGCCGATTGCATGAAGGTGCTGCAGGGCATTGACCTTGCCGTGCAGAAGACCCGCGGTCTCGCAGAATTCATCGATACGGTGACAAGCGGCATTTCCGACGACTGGTTGGTGGATGTCAGCACCGCGGTCAGCCTGGTGAAGCTGGCGGACATGCAGAAGGCGCTGGCCGGCGCGATCCGCCACGGTCATTCCCAGCCGCTGAGCAAGGCGGCCGGGGACTTCGACTTCTTCTGACAAGCGGGTCGAAAGGGGCGGCATGCCCCTCTCTTCAGGGGGCGGGCGACGAGCGTCGCCCCTTTTGCCGACGTTCCCGGTAAGGGACGCCGGCCGGATCGGGCCGCTGCGAAACGTTCGCGCAAGCTTCGATTCCTAAGGTTCTTCGCAGTGTCACAGGACTATTCTCTCTGATTGACGGTGCGAGAACAGAATGAATCTGTTAAATCAATTACTTCAGGTTTCAAAGAACCTAGCGGGGCTCGGTCAGGCGAAGCTTATGGCGCTGATCGGCGTGGGCATCGTCTCCATCCTCCTGGTCCTGGCGGCCGGCTTTTATGTCAACAAGCCCGCTTACGAGACCCTTTATGTGGGATTGGAAACCAGCGATCTGAACCAGATCAGCGTCGCGCTTTCCGAAGCGAATGTGGATTTCCAGGTCGGTACGGATGGCAAGAGCATCCAGGTGGCTGCCGGCACGACCGGCAAGGCGCGCCTGCTGCTTGCCGAAAAGGGCCTCCCGAACAGCTCCAATGCCGGTTATGAACTTTTCGACAATGTCGGCTCCCTCGGCCTGACCTCCTTCATGCAGGAAGTGACCCGCGTTCGTGCGCTGGAAGGTGAAATCGCACGCACCATCCAGACCATCCAGGGCATTTCCGCAGCCCGCGTTCACATCGTCATGCCCGATGTCGGCAATTTCCGCCGCGGCGAGCAGAAACCGACCGCATCGGTGATGATCCGCGCCACGGCCCAGGCCGGGCGCAAGGCAGCACCGTCGATCCGCCACCTCGTCGCCTCGGCCGTCCCGGGTCTCGAAGCCGACGACGTGACCGTGCTCGATTCGACCGGCCAGCTTCTCGCCTCCGGCGAAGAGGGCGGCAATGGCACCATGGCAAAGAATCTCGGCGTGGTGCAGCAGGTGCAGGAAGAGATCGAAACCAATATCGACAAGGCGCTTTCGCCCTTCCTCGGCATGGACAACTTCCGCTCCAGCGTCACCGCCCAGCTCAACACCGACGTCCAGCAGATCCAGGAAACCACCTACGATCCGGAATCCCGCGTCGAGCGGTCGGTTCGCGTCACCAAGGAAGCGCAGAAGTCCCAGTCCAAGCAGAGCGACAATGCCGCAACCGTGGAGCAGAACGTGCCCCAGGGCGCGCCCGCAAGCGGCGGCGGCGGCCCGGAATCCTCCGACCAGCAGGACAAGAAGGAAGAGCAGACCAATTACGAGATCAACAGCAAGACCGTTGCCACCACGCGCAACAGCTATCGTCTTGAGAAGATCTCGGTTGCGGTCGTGGTCAACAAGGGCAGGCTTGCCAAGATGGTCGGCGAACCCGCCGACCAGGCCAAGATCGACGCCTATCTCGCCGAAATGCAGAAGATCGTCAGCTCGGCCGCCGGCCTCGACAAGAACCGCGGCGACGTGGTGACGGTCACCGCCATGGACTTCCTCGACGAACAGCTCCTCGATGAAGCGGCCACCGGCCCCGGCGTCATGGATATGCTGAGCCGCAACCTCGCCGGCATCATCAATTCGCTGGCCTTCCTCGGTGTCGCCTTCGTCATCATCTGGATGGGTGTCCGCCCCATCGTCCGGGCCGTCAGTGCCACCCCGCCGGCAACCGTCGGCGCAGAGGGCGAGGAAAGCACCCTCGAACTGCCGGACTTCACCCCCAGCATGGGCAATACCGGCGGCGGCCTGATGGATGGCTTCGGCTCCGACTTCGGCTTCGACAGCGCCGACGAAGTGCTGGGTCTCGATGCGGATGGCGGCTTCAACCGCAAGGTCAAGGAAGGGCCGGAAAAGCGACTTGCCCGCATGGTGGAAATCAGCGAGGAGCGCGCCGCAAAGATCCTGCGCAAATGGGCGACCGAAAAGGCCGCCTGATCAGGGAAGAAGCCGCATCACGATCCCGGGCCCGCCGCCAAGGCGGGCCTCTTCCGTCCGGCGTGAGCGAGGCGAGGGAGGGGGCGGTTGCGCCGCTTCAATAAATACAATCTATGATACAATCATCGGGCGCTGAAATTGCTGTATAACTGAAAAGCACTCACAATCCCAAAGGTTTACAGTCGCTTAAGGTTCGAGGCAAAGCGCAGGCTAATGGCAAACGAATAAAGCTGAAAAGTTTACCTTCCGCTTTTGGGAAGTTGTCTTTCGTTGTTCTCAGTGTCATTTTCTACAAAAAACCGGATACTGATATCTATTTCTTGTCCCGTAATGCGGAAATTTATCTGGAAGGTTGTCTATTCATATTTATTGCAGCGCGCAATGCAGCCCCTGATCAGCCTCGCTATACTGAAGTCTGGTATGTTTTTTAGCTAAATCCTGTTGCCGCGAATCGTAAGCTGAATTATTCTGGCAAGACGGATTCGTGGGTGCCTCAGGCTTTGTGGCGGTTGAAATCGGCGTTCCCAGGGTGCATCACGATGGCAGCAGGTGTGAGTCGGCTTGCGGCCAAGGCGGTTTCCAGGCCAAGGCTGGAGCGGCTTCCTGCAATCGGATTCGAGCCGGCCGGTACGGGATGGGGGCATTCCCGAGGACGGCGAGGGGGCAGTTGAATGGAGATGGAGATCTTGCAGGCGGAACAGGCAGGGCGTGGCAGAACGCCGGCGCTGCGCAGTGCTGCTTCGAAGACGCCCACGCGCGCGCAGGTCATTGCGCGGCTGGCGGCGATGACGAAGCCCTCGCAATTGCCGCAGGCCCTGTCGTTGCTCTGTGATTATGCCGGCGCCTCCCACTTTCTGCTGGTGCGCTGCGACCTCATACAGGATCCCGGTCTCGATTTCGTCGTCTCCTCCAACTGGCCCTTCGATCTGGTGCGGGTGGTTGCGGGCCTGATCGCCGGGGACTATGCGCGCAGCACCGAGCTGGAAAAATGCATGGCGCTGCTTCAGCCGGGTTTCGTCTCCTTCCCGGATGACATCGACCTGCCGCCGGAAACCAGCCGCCAGTATTGCAGCCTGACCTTCAATGTCGGCCGCACCCGGCTGTCCCTCATGCTGATCTATGCGGATGGTTTCATCCTCTCGCCGGACCGTCTGCGCGATGTTGGCCTGATGGCCGGCTACATGCGCAGCTTCGCCGAAGCCTCGGTGCATAAGGGCGAGCGCGACTGTGACCTCACCGAACGCGAGATCGAGTGCCTCTACTGGATTGCCGAAGGCAAGACGAGCGATGAGATCGCGGTCATTCTGGGCATCTCGCGCAACACGATCAACAATTACATCACCAGCGTGATGCGCAAGACGGCGACGAAGACGCGGTCCGAGGCCATCGCCTACGCCGTCAGGAACAACCTTGTTTAAGGGGCCGAACATGGGATTTCCGCAGGATAACGGGGCGGATGGTTCAGCCGGCGTCACGACATTGCGAGTTTCCCGTTTTTCCAGCCGGTCCGATCTCTTCCCCCGCCTCGTCCTCATGCAGAAATCCATCAATGCGCGCCATTTTGCGGTGCTGCGCGTCGGTGGTTCGGGCACGCCCAACAAGCGCAAGCTGATCTGCGAACTCGAGAATTTCGGTCCCAACAACACCGTCATCACCAAGCAGCTTTTCGATGCCTATGGCGAGCAGATGCTGCAGCATATCGAAACCTCGCTGCTGCCGCTGATGTGGAATGGCCGCGACGATGCCAGCACCGCCGAGGCGCCGGAATTCGCGCCCCTTTCGGTGCGGCTCAAGGGCCGTGTCCTGCCCTTTTCGGGTATGGCCCTTCCGGTTCGCCTGGGGGCCGTCGGCAATGGCTTTGTCGTCTTCACCGCACCCTATCTGGATCTCGCCGGCGACACGATCCTCGAACTTCACGGCAAGGCCTGCCAGGTCATGACCGATCTTCTCTCGCTGGACGACCGGCGGCAGAACACGTCGGAGGCGCTCAGCGAGCGTGAGATTGCCTGCCTGCAGCTTGCCGGCGACGGCCGGATCAGCGAAGAAATCGCCGAGAATCTCGGTCTCTCGGTCCATACGGTCAATGCCTATCTGGGCTCGGCCACTGACAAGCTCGATGCGGTGAACCGCATACAGGCCATCGCCAAGGCCATTCGTCTCGGTTTTATTAGCTGATCGGCACCAATCACGTATTTGTGAACAGAGCCGCCTGTGCGGAGGGTTAACCCATCCTTTCTGCCAGCCTGAAATCTTGTCGTTGGAATAATTGATATAATACAGGCGCTTAGCCCATCCCTTTCCGCATGGTTCCCTGTGAGCCAGGCGATGGGCAAAGGCCCGCGCCGAAGCGAAGCCGGCCGCGGCAAGCATCCGTTCATCCTATGATGGTTTATTCACATAGCTGTTCCGGAGAAATTCATTTTGTCCGTGATAGCAACGAGATGTGCCGTAACGGGACGATGGAGGGGTTCATGAAAGTCGCGCTGTCTCTGTTTGTAGGATTGGTTTCGCTGGTTGCGCCGCTGGTGGCGCCGGCCCATGCGGAGGACGTTCTATTCCGGGTGCAATCCAAGGATGGCAGCCATGCCCTGGATGTAACCGCCGCCGAACTCGCCAAGTTCCAGATGCACCATTACAAGGCGGTGCTGCCCGGCGGCGCCGGCGCGGTGCAGGAGGTAGGCGGTCCGCTTTTGCGCGACGTGCTTTCGGCGGCCGGCGTTTCCGGCAGCAAGATCACCGCTCGGGCGCTGGATGGCTATGAGCTCGATATCCCGATCGAGGATGTGCAGAATTACGACGTGCTGGCCGCCACCGAAGTGGATGGCAAGACGCTGTCCGTGCGCGACCGCGGTCCGGCCTGGATCGTCTATCCCACCGTCGATCATCCCGAGCTGAAGGATGCCCTCTATGAGGCTCGCAGCGTCTGGCAGATCAAGGAGCTCATCGTCGAATGATGAGACCGGAACTGCGCCGACTTCTGCCTCTGCTCCGCTTTCCCGCCATCATCCTGCTGATCGGCGGGATGCTGGTATGGAGCGAGCTGGGCCTCGGCGCAGTCAGTGCCAATATCAGCCAGCGACTGTTCTTTTCGGGCCGTCTGGAAGAAAGCGCCCGTTTCGAAACGGAGATGAACCGCTTCTTCGAAGTGGCTGAACTCTACGCATCGGGCGATCCCACCATCACGCTCGACAATGTCAACCTCGCGCTGAACCTCATGTGGTCGCGCGCCAATGTGATGAATTCGCCATCTTTCCGCCAGGCCATTCCCAGCGAACAGCAGGACAAGACCCTGATCAGCGAGATCGTGACCGATCTGCCCGCCTTCGATCGGGGCGTGCAGCAGCTGAAGCGGGGCGAGCCAGCCAGCTTCAAGCCGCTGGAATCGCTGCAGCGCCGCTATTCCGGACGGCTTGCGGCCTTCGGCGAGCTTGCCTGGAACGCGCGCCAGCGCCGCATGGCGCAAAGCGTGGAGACGGGCCTGCAAAGTGTCGATGCATTGCGCTGGATCCAGACCGGCTTCGGGGCCGTAAGCGCCCTTGCCATTGCCTATGTGCTGGCGGAGCTGGTGCTGTCTCGCCGCCTCAACGGCAAGCTCAACCGGCTGGTGGCCGAAAAGCAGCGTCTTCTGCGTACCGACCAGCTGACGGGCATCAGCAACCGCTTCCATTTCGAAGAGGTGCTGGACGAGAAGATCCGCGCTGCCGATCTCGAATTCTCCGTGATCTATTTCGATCTCGACGGCTTCAAGAAGGTCAATGACGAGCACGGCCATGCGGCGGGCGATGCGCTGCTGCGCCATGTCGCGACCGCTCTCGGCGGGCAGATCGGCCGCAACGATATTGCCGCGCGCTTTGGCGGCGATGAATTTGCCGTTCTTCTCACGGGCACGCTTGCGCGGGCTGAAGCCTATGCCACGCGTGCGCTCACCCTCATTTGCGAACAGAATTACAGCGACCTGCCGAAACTCACCATTTCCGCCAGCGCCGGTATCTGCCATGCGGCCGAGCAGGAGGGCCCGCCCAATCCCGACGTACTGAAGCGCCGCGCCGATATAGCGCTCTACAGCGCCAAGGCCGCAGGCCGCAATTGCGTGCGCACCTTCGTGCCCGACATGAACGGTGAATATGAGCGCCGCCGCATCCTCGATGCGGATATTGAAAAGGCGATCTATAATGGAGAGATCCATGTGGCCTATCAGCCCGTGGTGCGCCTGTCCGATCGCAAGACCCATTATGTCGAGGCGCTGGTGCGCTGGAACCATCCCGCACTCGGGGCGATCGACGCCATGGAGATCGTCGAAAGCGCGGTGCGGCGCCAGACGATCCAGTCCCTGACCCTTGTTGTGGTGCGCCAGGCATTGGCGACCTACAGCCGCCTGCGCCAGGTCGGTCGCGCCGTGCCCATGTGCGTCAATGTCACGCCCGGCCTTCTCGCCATGCCCACCTTCGGCCCGGCCGTGGCAGCCCTTCTCTATGAATATGAAATGCCGCTCGGCGCGCTCTATCTGGAAATCACCGAAGACGGCGAACTGCACGATACGGAGGTCATCGAGGACAATCTGCGTATTCTCCGGCTCGCCGGGGCGCTGATGGCGGTGGATGATTTCGGCCGGGCCTTCTCCAATGTCTCGCGGCTGACCTCCCTCGATTTCCGCATGCTGAAGCTGGACCGGGTTCTGACCGCACCGGTCGCCCATTCGGACCGGGCACGCCAGATCATCGAAAGCACGGATCGCATGGCGATTGCGCTGGGCGCCGAGACCGTCTGCGAGGGTGTAGAAACCGAGGAACAGGCAATCGCCCTGTCCGAAATCGGCATCGAATTTGGCCAGGGCTATCATCTGGGTGGCCCCATGCCTCCCGACCGGCTCCATGCCTTCCTGTCGGCAAGCGCGATGCCGGACGAAAAGAAGCACTGAAAGCCTCAAGACCCTGCAATGAAAAGGGCCGCACAAGGCGTGCGGCCCGGGGGTCGATGCTTGAATGTGTCAGCCTCAGGCGGCTTCGGCCAGGGGCTTGGTATAGCGGGCTTCCTCAAGGCTCTTGCGCAGGAAGGCCGTGTTCACGTTCGGATCGTCGGAAGGATCCTGGAAGGCGATGTGGTTGATCTCCACCCCGGCTTCCTTGTCCTTCAGCAACAGCCGGGCATAGACCGTGAGGCCCTTCGGCTTGATTTCGAGATCGAGAGTCACCTCGGGAGCGCCGTTCCACTCGAGCACATAATCGCCGCCGGCGCCGAAATTGATCGTGCCGGGATGGAAGAACATCTCGGACGCCGAGGCGACCAGATCCGCTAGGCTGCCATGGCACTCGAAGCGCAGCATGGAAATCAGATCGGCGGCGTCCACCAGGCGCAACTCGGTCGCGACGGGGCTAATGGCTTCGGCAATGATTTGCTCACGGGCGGCGGAAAATGCGCAGGTCTTCATGTGAATCAGTGGATCCGTCTCGTCTGTGGCGATGCGGCGTAGATACGATGGATCAGTTCCGCAACGGCCTTGTAAAAAACCGATGGGATGACGCTATCTACCGAGACTTGCGCAAACATGGAGCGGGCAAGGGGCGGATCTTCGAATACGGGAATTCCGTTCTGCTCCGCGATCTCGCGGATCTTGAGCGCGATGAGGTCCTGCCCCTTGGCAATCACCACCGGAGCGTCGTCTTCCTCGCGCACATAGCGCAGCGCGACGGCAAAATGGGTCGGATTGGCAATCACAAGCGTGGCGCGCGGCACATTGGCGATCATCCGGCGGCGCGCGCGGTCGCGGGCAATCGAGCGCTGGCGGGACTTGACGATCGGGTCGCCCTGGCTCTGCTTGAACTCTTCCTTCACTTCCTGCTTCGTCATGCGCAATTCGCTGAACCAGTGGTAGCGCGTCCAGAAGAAGTCCGCCGCCGCCACCACCGCCGTCGACAGCAGGATGACGATCATGACATGCTTCATCGCCCCGGACATCTTCACGAAAATGACCTGCGGATCGGAGAACATCGCGTCGATCCAGCCGTAAAACTCGCTCTTCAGCGCGAAGAACATGATGATCGACACGATGACGATCTTGAAGAGCGCCTTGCCGAATTCCACGAGGCCCTGCACGCCGAAGATGCGCGAAAGGCCCCTCGCAGGCGAGATTCGGGAAAATTGCGGCCTGATTCGTTCGAGCACTGGGGTCGGCATATTCTGCAGCACCGACGAGCCGATGCCGAAAACCATCAGCAGAATGAGGATGGGGGCAAGAATGCCCGATGCAGCCCAGCCAAGATTGGTGAAGATGGACAAGGCGTCGATGCTTGATTCGAGCTGCCACTGATCGGGTTTTTCGAAGAAGTCGCGCAGTGATTCGGTCGTGGAGGCAAAGCGACTGGGCAGGAAAAATACCATATAGACATAGATGGCGAGCGCGGAAGCAAACATGGTGACTTCACGCGAGAAGGGAACATTGCCTTTCTCTGCCGCGTCCCGCAGTTTTTTCTCTGTCGGGTCTTCTGTTTTGCTTTCCTTGTCCTGTTCGTCAGACATCCGCTTCAGGCCTCAACAGCGTGGGGCGGAACGAAAAGTCGGCCCCTTTGCAGGAAGTCTAAAGGAAAGCGGCAGCCAGGGGAACGGCGCTGGCTGTGGAAAGCGAGAGCCTTGTGCCGCTAAACGCAAAAGCACCGGCAGAGGCGGAGCGCCTTCCGGGCAAAAACGGGGTGGAGGAGAGGCCCTGATGCCCGCAAGCGGGCTCGATTTCTTCGGGGCCAGGATGCTGGGCGCGCATTGCCTCCGCCAGCTTTGCCGCCAGCGGGGGAAGCGATCGGTCGTCAGGCGGCTTCCTGCGACTTTTCCGCTTCCTTTTCCTTGAGTTCGATCTGGCCTGCATTGGCAAGCCGGATCGCTTCCTGGGCGACCGCGCGGCGTGCGATCGCAATCTCGCGCGGGTTGATGCCCTGGGTGCCGGAGGCGAGGTCCGATTCGATCATGCGGCGTGCACGCGGGCTGATGGCCGAGAGAACCGCTTCGCGGATCTCGTTCGGCGCGCCGCGGAGGGCCATGGTGACGATGTCGCCGGCAATGTCGTTGAACAGCATGACGCGGCTGCGCTGCGGCATGTAGAGCAGGTCGTCGAAGAGGAAGATCTTCGGGCGAACCTTGTTGACGGCTTCCTTGCTGATCGATTCGAGCGAGTTGAGGAGGGTATCCACCTGCGGCTTGTCGAGTTCGTTCATCAGTTCGGCGACCTTGTTGGTGCCGATGGAGTTCTTTTCCGCCTCGATCTCGCCGATGAGTTCCATCACGCGGTTTTCGATGATCTGGGCGGCCTTCGGGCTCACTTCCTTCATGTTGACGGTGCGGTTCATGATGTCAGCACGGCGGCTGTCGGGCAGCTGCAGCAGCACCTTGGCACCGAAGGAGGAGGGAAGCATGGAGAGAATATAGGCAATGGTCTGCGGGTGTTCGCGCAGGAGGAACTTGCCGACGAAGGCCGGATCGGCCTCCTGCATGCGGTCCCAGATGGAAGATTCGTAAGCCTGGAAGGCGGCGCGGCGGCCAAGCAGGCCATCCACTTCTTCCGGCGTCAACCCTTCCTCGAGGATGCTTTCGATGGCCTTTGCATTGTCCATCAGGCCGGCACCCTCGGTGAAGAGGTCTTCGAACTCGGCCACCAGCTGGGCCAGTTCGTCCGGGGGAACGGTACGGAGGGTCTGGGCGGAGGCAATGATTACCTGCAGCTCGGCCTGCGTGAAATATTTCAGGAGCCGGCCAGCGACGGTCTTGCCCATGGCCAGGAGAACCGCAGCGGCCTTGTCGGCCTGTGAGAGCGGTTTGTCTGGCAGGTTTCCGCCGAAATCGTCAAAGTCCATCATGGTCTTTCACCCTCGCTGTCCCATACATCGGGATCAGACTTTCCTTGTACTCATAACCTCGATCAGCCGGACGCCAAATCGCGTATCGTCATTCTCCAGAACCGTGATTTCGCCACGGGCGATCCGCCGCCCGTTGACCATGATGTCGACGGGTTCACCGATCTTCTTGTCGAGGGCGATGGTGGCGCCCTCGTTGAGATTCATAAGCCCCGAAACCTGCATGCGGCTTGTGCCCAGCACGATCTGCACATCGATCGGGATGTCCATGATCAGGTCGAGGTTGGAATTCAGGGCGCTGCCGGGCGCCTGGCGCCGGGAGCCCTCGTTCATGCCGCTGGCCTGGGGCGAGGGTGCCGAACCGAAGTCCTGCCCGCCAAAGGCCGACAGATCGGTGCCGCCACCCGCCGCGGCGCCGAAATCGCCACCGAAGCTGTCGAGATCCGGCAGGGAACCATCCGCGTCGTTCTTCAGAACGCCGCGCAGATCGTCGATGGCATTTTCGAGGTCGGCATCGCTGCCGATCGAATCCATCGAGAAATCGGAATCCAGTGGGTTCTTTTGAGTAGCCATGAATATACTATTCCATTTGAAACTTGCGTCAAACTGCCTTCGCCGGCCGAACCGGCATCAGCTCATCAGATGACGGAGGATTTCGTCATCCGAACTGACATTGTCCTTCACCCGCACCATGTAATTGGCGCCGGATTTGCCGAATTCGCACACATACATCTCCTTGCCGTTGGCGCTGACATCCACATGGACGTCCTCGGCATCGAAGAAGGGAATGACATCGCCGGCAGCGAGCTTCGATATCGTGCGGAGCGTCAGCGTCTGGAGCTTGATTCGCGCTTCGAGCGTCACCTGCGAGCGGCGCACCTGTTCGCCGATCTGCTCGGCCCATTCCTTCTTGCCCTTGGCCTGCTGGCCCTTGGACTTCGGAAACACCACGGTGGTCTTCAGAAGCGCCTTCTGCGGCACGATCAGGCTGAACTCTGTGGTGACGGGACCCAGCGAAATGTTGAGGCGGATCACCGCGGCATACTGGTCGGGCTCGTCGGCGGCCGGCTTGGCCCGGTCCTCTGCATTCTGCGGCCGCTCGATCAGCGTTTCGAAGCCGCCCGGCGCATTGACACCGGATTTCAGCACGCTGCCGATCTTTTCGAAGACCATGATGGCCATGTCGAGCTCGATCTTGGAAAGCGGCCGCATGACGGGCTCTTCGATCGTGTCGCTGGTCGCGCCGAGCATGTGCTCCATCAGCGTGATCACGAAGCCGTTGCCGCAGGTCATCAGGAAGCCCGGGCACCAGTTGCGCAGCGAGGCATCTGCCACCACGCATTCATCGCTGACTTCGGCGACGAGATCGCTCATCAGGCCTGTTTCGCAGCCCACATAGCCGACATTGACGTCGAGATGGGTCTCGCTGTGGAAAACGTCGGGAAGAAAATCGGAATAGAGCTGGCCGAAATCGGCGCAGATCTTGTCGATGGTCCGCCGGTCGCCCAGCCCGCCGGTCAGGCGGGCGAGGAGGGCAGGATCCATGCGCGTCGCGGGGGATGCTGCAGTTGCTTCTGTCATAGTCGTCACGCTGCCTTGTTTTCACCGCCAGGATTCATCATTTCCTGTTCAACGGCGTCGATGGAAGGACGTTCGTAGGAAGAGATCGTCTTGCGGCCATATTCGAGCGCGACCTGCGGGACCGAGCCGTTCATGTAGGCGAGCAGGGTCTGCTTCACGACGATATAGAGCCGATGCTGCTTGGTACGCACACCCTTGATCTGCGCCACGATGGGGTTGCAGACCGAGTAGGAAAGAAGAATGCCGAGGAAGGTGCCCACCAGCGCCGAGCCGATGAGGTGACCGAGCACTTCCGGCGGATCGTTGATGTGTGCCATGGCCTTGATAACGCCGAGAACCGCCGCCACGATACCGATGGCCGGGAAGCTGTCGCCCATGGAGGTGATGGCATTATAGGGCTTCATCTTGTCGTAGAGCATGGTGTTCATCTCTTCGTCCATCAGCGCCTCGATCTCGTGGGAGCGGGCATTGCCGATGATGATGAGACGCACATAATCGCAGATGAAGGCGGTCAGGTCCTTGTTCTTCAGCACCGAGGGCGCCACCTGGAAGATCGAGGATTCGGCCGGATTGTCGATATGGGCTTCGATCTCGTTGCGCGACTTGGTGCGCAGGTCGCGCATCAGCGAATAGAGCACGCCGAGCACGTCGAGATAGTCCCGTTCCTTGGGCACCGACTGCTTGAAGGCTTCGCCAACGGCCTTGCCGGTATCCTTCACCACCTTCATGGGGTTGGCCATGATATAGCCACCCATGCCGGCGCCGGCGATGATCACGAATTCGAAGGGCTGCCAGAGCGCCCCGATATGGCCACCCATGGCCATGAAGCTGCCGATGATGCAGCCTGCTGTGATCACGAGTCCAATGATGATGTTCATGACTTGCCCATGCTCGGTGATTGAATGTCGTTGTCTGGATTAGGATTCGAGGCTTGCGTGAGGCTGTTTGTCATGAGCCTGAAGGGTTGTCCGGGCCGGGCTCGCAAGGGCCAGTTTCGCGCAAGCATTATTCCGCACATTCGGCGAAACAGGGCGATCATGCCCGGTTGCCATTATGGCGGTGCGTTATGAGGACCTCGTTAACGCATCGGGGAATTTCCGGTGCCGGAACGGCACAGGTTTCGCCCTGCCAGGCTGCCGGGCCCGCCGCCGATTTCTTGAATCCAGCGGAGTATGTGGCTGTGCAGTCCGGTCTTTATGTCTCGCTTTCCTCGCAGATCGCCCTCGAGCGGCGCCTCACGACCATCGCCGATAACATGGCAAACTCCAACACGGTGGGCTTCCGCTCCACCGATGTGAAGTTCGACCAGGTGATGAGCAACACCCAGAACGATCTGGGTGCCAAGGTCGCCTTCGTCTCCCAGGGCAACGACTATCTCTCGGAGCGCCAGGGGGAAATGGTGCAGACGGAGAACTCGCTCGATTTCGCCGTCCGCGGCGATGCCTGGTTTGCCATCAACACGCCGGTGGGCAAGGTGCTCACCCGCGATGGACGTTTCTCCCTGTCCGATACGGGCCAGCTCCTCTCCACCCGCGGCTATCCGGTGCTGGATGCGGGCGGTGCGCCCATCCAGGTGCCGCGCGACGGCGGGCCGATCAAGGTCGGCCGCGACGGGAATATCTACCAGGCCGGCAAGCTGGTGGGCTCGCTCGGCCTCTTCACCGCCGATCTCAGCCAGGGCTTCATCCGCTTCGAAAACTCCGGCGTCATCTCCACCCAGGCGCCGCGCCCGGTGGTCGACCAGCCGGATGTCGGCGTCATGCAGGGCTATGTCGAACAGTCGAACGTGAACGGCATCGGCGAGATGACCCAGCTCATCCAGGTCAACCGCGCCTTCGAGCAGATCACCGCCCTGATGCGCGACAGCGAGAGCTCGCTCTCGGAGGCCCTGAAGACGCTCGGCGGCAGCCGCTGATTTGGGAAGATCGCCAAGACCGGCAGGCGCTTCCCATGAGGGGAGGCGGGGCGCTCAGGCAGGAGCGCCGGAAGAATGAACTCTTTTGAACGACGTCCGGCGGATCGGGCCGATTGATGGCAACGCCCGGCAGGGAGCATGGAAATGACCGAGGCAGTGCTGAACGACCTTCCCGTCTCCCGCAAGCTCACCCAGCTTGCGGGCCTTGTCGACCGCTATGCGCGCCCCGCCCATGCGGTGACCCATGGCGGCCATGTGCAGACCATCGCCGCCGGCCACTACACGGTATCGGGCCTTTCCAAGCATGTCCGGCTGGGCGAATTCGTCGCCCATCGCAGCGCCTCGGGCATTCATCTCGGGGAAGTCATCCGTGTCGAGCCGGACGTGGTCTATGTCTGCCCAATCGAGCCCGGCGAGCCCATCGGCATTCATGACACGATCATCCGCAAGGGTGCCTTCCGCATTGCCCCTGACGACAGCTGGTGCGGCCGGACCATCAATGCGCTCGGCGAACCGATCGACGGCATGGGCCCGCTCACGCCGGGCCATGTCCGCCGGCCGATCTCCAACACCGCTCCGCCCTCCATGACGCGCCAGCGCGTCGAGACCGGCTTCAAGACCGGCGTCCGGGCCATCGATATCTTCTCCCCGCTCTGCTACGGCCAGCGCCTCGGCGTCTTCGCCGGCTCCGGCGTCGGCAAGTCCACCCTGCTGTCCATGCTGGCGCGCGCCGATGCCTTCGACAAGGTCGTGATCGCGCTGGTCGGCGAACGTGGCCGCGAAGTGCGTGAATTCATCGAGGATACGCTCGGCGTCCACATGGCGAAGTCGATCGCCGTGGTCGCGACCTCCGATGAAAGCCCGATGCTGCGCAAGATGGCGCCACTCTCGGCCGTCACCATCGCGGAACATTTTCGCGACCAGGGCGACAACGTGCTTCTCATCGTCGACAGCGTCACCCGTTTTGCCCATGCGATCCGCGAAGTGGCGGTGGCGGCCGGCGAGCCGCCGATTGCCCGCGGCTATCCGGCCTCGGTCTTCACCGAACTGCCGCGCCTTCTCGAGCGCGCCGGCCCCGGGGCCGAAGGGGCAGGAACGATCACCGCGATCATCTCCATCCTCGTCGATGGCGACAATCACAACGATCCGATCGCGGACTCCACCCGCGGCATTCTGGACGGGCACATCGTGCTCGAGCGCACGCTTGCGGAAGAGGGGCGCTATCCGCCCGTCAATCCGCTGGCCTCGATATCGCGTCTTGCCCGCAAGGCATGGACACCCGACCAGGAAAAGCTGGTGCGCCGGCTGAAATCGCTCATCCACCGCTTCGAGGAAACGCGGGACCTGCGCCTGATCGGCGGCTATCGCCCGGGCAGCGATCCCGATCTCGACATGGCCATCAAGCAGGTGCCGATCATCTACGAGGTGCTCAAGCAGTCGCCGGGCGACAAGCCGGCAAACGACGCTTTTGCCGATCTCGCCAATGGCCTGAAGAACGGCGCCGTGCGGTAGGCGCCCTGATCATGAAGGAAGACGGAACGTGACCGAAATGGACTACGAGGACGACGACAAGCCCGTCCAGCCGCTGGCGCGGAGAGGGGGCAAGTCGATCTGGGCGGATCGGCTGCTCATCTCCGCCGGCATCACCATGGCCGCGGCGGCGGCTTTCTTTCCCTGGTATGTCTTCTTCAACGAGGACAAGTTCGGCATTCGCGTGGCCGCGATCGACCGCAGCCGCGACCTGCCGCATACGGGCCCGCGCAATGTCTTCAGCGTGTCGCCCATGGCGATGGTCAACAAGAACAAGAACCCCAATCCCCAGGCCCCTTCGCTGGACCAGCTGACCACGGCAACGGTCTCGAGCCTCGGCAAGAACCGGAACACGCCGGAGCCTCCCATGGAGGAGCAGCCCTTTCCGGGCCAGACCGGCTTCCGCCTGATGCATGTCGCCAATGGCCGGGCCATGATCGAGGATCGCACGGGCATGTATCTCGTCCGCGTCGGCTCGATCCTGCCCGATCAGAGCCGTCTCGCCGCCATCGAACAGCGCGAAGGCAAGTGGGTGACCGTCACCTCTCGGGGCGATGTCTTCGATACGCAATAAGGGTTTAGACAAGCGGTTTTCCGTAAGTCCCACGCAAGATTAATTGCCTAGGTTCGGGACAGGACAAGACGGAGAACAGCATGACGCAGCCTATCCAACTTTTCAGCCTGGCGTCCCGGCAAGCCGAGTGGCTTTCGGTCCGCCAGGAGGTGGTGGCAGCCAATATCGCGAATGCCAGCACCCCGAAATATCGCGCTAAGGACGTAACCCCCTTCAACGCGGTCTTGGACAACAGCGGCAGCCTCCAGATGGCCCGGACCAATCCGGCCCACCTCTCCGGAAATCCTGAAGGCATCGGCGGAAACGTCGAGGTGCGAGAGGCCGAGCTGGTCAATGAAATCGGCGTGCAGGAATCCGGCAACACGGTCGGCCTGGCCGAGGAAATGACCAAGAGCGGCGAAATCAAGCGCCAGTACGAGCTCAACGCAGCGCTCGTCAAATCCTTCCATCGCATGATGTTGATGACGGTAAGGAAGTAACGGATCATGGACCCCTTGGCAGCATCCCTCAAAATCGCCGGAACGGGCATGGAAGCCCAGGCGACCCGCCTGCGCATCGTTTCGGAAAACATTGCAAACGCCCGTTCCACGGGCGACACCCCGGGCGCCGATCCCTATCGGCGCAAGACGATCACCTTCGGTTCGGAACTGGACAAGGCCTCCGGCGCCTCGGTCGTCACCGTCGAAAAGCTCGGCAGCGACCGCTCGAAGTTCATCGAGGAATATGATCCGGGCAATCCGGCCGCCGATGCAAAGGGCATGGTGAAGATGCCCAATGTCAACATTCTCGTGGAAATGGCAGACATGCGGGAAGCAAACCGCAATTACGAAGCCAATCTCCAGACCGTAAAGCAGTCGCGCGATCTGATCTCGGCGACCCTCGACCTCCTGAAGGCATCGCAATGATCGACGCACTGAACGCAATCAGCAGCATCAGCGGCCTCGGCGCCGTTGGCAAGACGCTCCTCGAAACCCGCCACACGGACGGTGCCACCCCGGCACTCGCCACCGGCCAGACCTTCGGCGAAGTGCTGACCAGCATGGCCTCCGAAGCCATGAACAACATCAAGCAGGGCGAAGCCATGTCCTTCGCCGGCATTCAGGGCAAGGCCTCCACCCGTGAAGTGGTGGATGCCGTCATGCAGGCGGAACAGTCCCTGCAGACCGCCATCACGCTGCGCGACAAGGTGGTCTCCGCCTTCCTCGACGTCACCAAAATGCAGATCTAGCGAAATTCGAGGCCCCAAAGCATGAGAGCGCTTTCCATCGCCGCAACCGGCATGAATGCCCAGCAGACCAATCTGGAAGTGATCGCGAACAACATCGCGAACATCAACACGACCGGCTTCAAGCGTGCCCGCGCCGAGTTTACCGACCTGCTCTACCAGGCCGACCGGCTCCAGGGCGTTCCAAACCGCGCCAATCAGGCCGTCGTGCCGGAAGGTGCCAATATCGGCCTCGGCGTGCAGACCGCCGCCGTGCGCAACATCCACAAGCAGGGCGAACTGCAGGAAACCGGCAACCAGTATGACGTCGCCATCATCGGCCGCGGCTGGTTCCAGGTGCAGACGCCCGACGGCACCACCATGTACAGCCGCGCCGGCGCCTTCAACACCAATGCGCAGGGCCAGCTGGTGACCATCGAGGGCTATGCCGTCGTGCCGAACATCACCGTTCCGCAGGATGCGAGCGAAGTGAAGATCAACGCCACCGGCCAGGTCTTCGCCCGCATCGGCAATTCCTCGGATTTCACCGAGCTCGGCCAGCTCACCATGGCGAACTTCGTCAACGAGGCCGGCCTGCAGCCGATGGGGGACAACCTCTTCCAGCAGACGGCGGCGTCCGGTGAGGCAATCGTGGCGCCCCCGGGTGACCCGGGTTTCGGCACGCTCAAGCAGGCCTATCTGGAGAGTTCCAACGTCGACGCGGTGAAGGAAATCTCCGAGATGATCTCCGCCCAGCGCGCCTACGAAATGAACTCCAAGGTCATCCAGACCGCGGATGAAATGGCTGCCGTTGTCAGCAAGAACCTGAAGTAAGGAAAGAAAGGCAGGGCGAACATGACGTTTTCCCAGACAGCAATCAAACGCGCAGGCGCCGTCCTGCTCGCAGCGAAAGCCCTGTTCGGCCCTGCCATGGCGCTCGCCGCCGGCTCGCTCGGCACCGCCGTGGTGCCATCCGCCATCATCTATCCCGGGCAGGAAATCTCCGGCGACCGCATTCAGGTCGTAGAGGTCACCAATCCGAACCTCTCGGGGGATTACGCGCGAACCAGCAACGAAGTCATCGGCATGATCGCGAAGTCGACCCTGCTGCCCGGCCGGACGATCCCGGTCTCCGCGCTCAGGGTGCCCTTCGCCATGACCAGGGGGTCGACCGTGCGGCTCACCTTCACCCTTGGCAGCATGACCATTTCCGCCGCGGGATCGCCGCTCACCGATGCCGCGGTGGGCGATGTCATCCGGGCCCGCAATCTTGATTCCGGCGTGATCGTCAGCGGCACGGTCATGGCCGATGGCACGATCCATGTGGTAGCGAAATGAAAAAACTGCGCTTTCTCCTCCACACCCTGCTGGCCGCGGCCCTCCTTGCCGTCGGCACTGCGCCATCTGCCGCTGCCGTCTCGCGCATCAAGGACATCGCCTCGCTGCAGGCTGGCCGCGACAACCAGCTGATCGGCTACGGCCTGATCGTCGGCCTGCAGGGCACGGGCGACAGCCTGCGTGCCTCGCCCTTCACCGAGCAGTCCATGCGCGCCATGCTGCAGAACCTCGGCATCTCCACGCAGGGTGGCCAGTCGGGCGCCAAGAACACGGCCGCCGTGATGGTCACCGCCACGCTGCCGCCCTTTGCCAGCCCTGGCAGCCGCATCGACGTCAATGTAAGCTCGCTCGGCGATGCCTCGTCGCTGCGCGGCGGCACGCTGATCATGACCTCGCTGTCCGGCGCCGACGGGCAGATCTATGCGGTCGCGCAGGGCAGCGTCGTCGTCTCCGGCTTCACCGCGCAGGGGCAGGCCTCCAGCGTCACTGAAGGGGTCACCACCTCCGGCCGCGTGCCGAACGGCGCGATCATCGAGCGCCAGCTTCCCTCCCGCTTCAAGGACGGCATCGATCTCGTCCTGCAGCTGCGCAATCCCGATTTCACCACTGCCGTTGGCCTTGCCAATACGGTGAACCGCTATGCGACGAAGAAATACGGGGCGCCCATTGCCGAGGCGCGCGACAGCCAGGAAATCGCCGTCCAGAAGCCGAAGACCGCCGATCTCGCCGGCCTCATGGCGGAAATCGAAAATCTCGAGGTCGAGACCGACACGCCGGCCAAGGTCGTGGTGAACGAGAGGACGGGCACCATCGTCATCGGCGCCGATGTCCGGGTTTCCAAGGTCGCCGTCTCCTATGGCACGCTGACCGTCCAGATCACCGAGACGCCCCAGGTCATCCAGCCCGAACCCTTCTCCAAGGGCCAGACGGCGCTCCAGCCCCAGACGGACATCACCGCCCAGAAAACCGGCGGCAAGGTGGCCGAGCTCGAAGGGCCGGATCTGAAGACGCTCGTCGCCGGCCTCAACAATATCGGCGTGAAGCCCGACGGCATCATCGCCATCCTCCAGGGCATCAAGTCCGCGGGGGCCCTCCAAGCGGAGCTCGTTCTGCAATGATTGACAGATTGATCCATTCCCGTTCGCTCGCCGCCGGCACGGCTGCCGCAGCCCTTCTGGTGATCGGCCTTCTCTACCCCGTGCGGGCGGAAGAGGCCCAGGCCGAGCCGGCTTCCGCGGCCGAAGCGCCCGTGGAAGCCGCTGCAAAACCGCCGGCCGATGGCGCGGGGGCGCAGGCCTATCCCAAGCCGCGCCAGGTGGGTGACATGACCTCCGAGGAGGAGATCCAGAAGTTCTGCACCAACATCGCCGATGCCGCCAAGGACCGGCGCTACCTGTTGCAGAAGCAGGAACTGGAGAAGCTGCAGACCGACATCAATGCCCGCATCACCATTCTCGAGAAGCGCAAGGCGGAATACGAGGACTGGCTGAAGCGCCGCAATGATTTCCTCGCCCAGACGGAGGCGAACCTTGTCAGCGTCTACAAGACGATGAAGGCCGATGCGGCCGCCCCCCAGCTTCAGGAACTGAAGCCCGAGATCGCCGCATCGATCATCATGAAACTTCCGGCCCGGCAATCGGGCCTGATCCTCAGTGAAATGGATCCGCGCAAGGCCGCCATGGTCGCGGCCGTGATGACCAGCGCTGCCGATCCCAATACCTCCAAGGACCCGTCATGAAGAAGTGTGTAACCGCGATCCTGACCGCCGCCCTGCTGGCCGGATGCCAGAGCCAGGCGGCCCGGGAAATTGGACGGGCCCCGGAAATGAGCCCCATCGGCAGCGGCCTGCAATATGGCCGTACCCAGCAGATGGCACTTTACCCGAAGGAGCCGGCGCGCACCGCCGTCGGCTATTCGCTGTGGAACGACAGCCGCGCCGCGCTCTTCAAGGATGCGCGCGCGCTGAACGTCGGCGACATCCTGACCGTCAACATCCAGATCAACGACAAGGCCTCCTTCGACAACAAGACCGACCGCAGCCGCCAGAACAAAAGCGGCGGCAACTGGTCTCTCAAGACGGACCTTCTGGGTTGGGACCCTGCGACCAGCGGCGATGCGTCCTATGGATCCGACACATCCACCCAGGGCAAGGGCACCACGAGCCGGTCGGAGAAGCTGACCCTTCTCGTCGCCGCTGTCGTCACGGGCATTCTGGAAAACGGCAATCTCATCATTTCCGGCTCGCAGGAAGTGCGCGTCAACCACGAACTGCGCATCCTGAACGTCGCCGGTATCGTGCGGCCGCAGGATGTCGATGCCAACAACACCATTTCCTACGAGCGCATCGCCGAAGCCCGCATCTCCTATGGCGGCCGCGGCCGCCTGACGGAAGTGCAGCAGCCACCGGTCGGCCAGCAGGCGGTCGATCTCTACTCTCCGTTCTGACGGCAGGACACCATGGCGGAAGAAGCAGAAACCGAAGGCGGAGCGAAAAAGAAGGGCGGCGCCCTGCCGCTCATCGCTGCCCTCGCCGTGCTCACGCTGGTGGGCGGCGGCGGCGGCTGGGTGATCGGCGGCATGCTGTCGGACAAGCTCATGCCGCAGATCAAGGCCGCCCGCGAGGAGGCCGCCAAGAAGGCGGCCGCCGAAGGCGATAAGAAAAAGGAAGAGAAGAAGGACGGGGAGGGGCTGCCGCGCATCGCCACCGACGCCAACGGCATCGTGCAGCTGGAGCCCATCACCACCAATCTCGCCTATCCCTCGGAAAACTGGGTGAAACTGGATGTCGCCCTGATGTTCAACGGTCCGCCGGACGCAAAGATTGCCGAAGACATCCACCAGGACATCATGGCCTATCTCAGGACCGTTTCCCTGCAGCAGATCGAGGGGCCGCGCGGGTTCGAATATCTTCGGGATGACATTCAGGAGCGTGTTGACCTGCGCTCGGAAGGGCGCGTATCGAAGGTCATGTTCAGGACCTTTGTCGTCGAATGATTCGATTTTTCACGGTGCTCGCCACTCTGCTGATGGTTCCCACCGTCGCGGCTGCCCAGCAGCTTTCGACGAACATCCTGAATGTGCCCGTGGATGGCTCTGCCGCCGCCTGGATCATCCGTACCTTCGGCCTGCTCACCGTCCTCTCGATCGCCCCCGGCATCCTGATCATGGTGACGAGCTTTCCGCGCTTCATCATCGCCTTTTCGATCCTGCGTTCCGGCATGGGCCTCGCCTCCACGCCGTCGAACATGATCATTCTCAGCCTGTCGCTGTTCATGACCTTCTATGTCATGGCGCCGACGCTGGACAAGGCCTGGCAGGACGGCGCCCAGCCGCTGCTCGACAACAAGATCACCGAGCAGGAAGCGGTCATCCGCATTGCCGAGCCCTTCCGCACCTTCATGAGCGCCAATACCCGCGACAAGGACCTGAAGCTCTTCGTGGATATCGCCCGCGAGCGGAACCAGTCGGTCGGCACCGGCGACAAGATCGATTACCGCGTGCTCGTGCCCGCCTTCATGATTTCGGAAATCCGTCGCGGCTTTGAAATCGGATTCCTCATCATCCTTCCCTTCCTGGTCATCGATCTGATCGTCGCCACGATCACCATGGCGATGGGCATGATGATGCTGCCGCCCACCTCCATTTCTCTGCCCTTCAAGATCCTGTTCTTCGTCCTGATCGACGGCTGGAACCTGCTCGTCGGCAGCCTTGTGCGCTCATTTTCCTGAGGAAATCCGGGCTTTTTCCTTCCCGCGCGCCTTCGAAAATTAAAATCAAATCATCCCTGTTTCTTTACCCTTTGTTTACCATGGCATGCACCGTTCGAATGCTTCTGTCCAAATTAAGTTGTCTGAAATAATTTCCACGCATCATCATCATCACATGACGGGTTTGGTCTCCCCACGAGGAAAATGCGGAGCCGAGAGGCATGAAGCCATCTGTCATCACCGGTGAAGTATCAAGTCCGGTATGTCCCTCCCATAGTTCTGCGTAAAAAGGGACAATCACTATGTCTAGCATCATGACCAATTCTTCGGCGCTTGCGGCACTGTCTACCCTGCGTTCGATCGACCAGAGCCTGGAATCCACCCAGGGCGCGATCTCCTCGGGCTACCGCGTCAACACCGCCAAGGACAATGCGGCTTACTGGTCGATCGCCACGACCATGCGTTCGGACAACAAGGCGCTCTCCACCGTTCAGGACGCGCTTGGCCTGGCTTCGGCCAAGGCCGACACCGCCTATTCCGGTCTCGACACGGCGATCAACATCGTCACCGAAATCAAGGCCAAGCTGGTTGCCGCCCGTGAGCCGGGCGTGGACCGCGACAAGGTCAACAAGGAACTGACCGAACTGAAGAACCAGCTGGTTTCGGTTTCCCAGTCGGCTTCCTTCTCCGGTGAAAACTGGCTCTACAACGACTCCTCGACCGCTGTCGGCACGAAGGAAATGGTTGGCTCCTTCACCCGCAACAGCTCCGGCTCCGTTTCGGTCCAGACCGTTGACTTCGACGCCTCCAAGGCGGTTCTGGTCGACACCAAGGTCGGCAGCCGCGGCCTTCTCACCGTGGGCGTCACCGTCCAGCAGCCCTCGGGCACGACGACCTCCACCCAGACCTACTATCTGGTGAACGTTTCCTCGGCGACCGCTGCAACCGGCACGGAAGTGAAGATCTCCTCGGCCACCACCGACGACCAGGTCGAAGGCATGATCATGGCCGTGGACGCCACGCTGAAGAGCATGACCGACACCGCCGCCACGCTGGGCGCCGTCAACAAGCGCATCGACACGCAGAACAACTTCGTGAAGTCGCTCTCCGACGTGATCGACAAGGGCGTCTCGAAGCTGGTGGATGCCGACATGAACGAGGAATCGACCAAGCTGAAGGCGCTGCAGACGCAGCAGCAGCTGGGCATCCAGGCGCTGTCGATCGCCAACAGCAATTCCCAGAATATCCTCTCGCTGTTCCGTTAATCGGCAGCTTTCAGGATCTGAAACCCGAGGGGGCCGCGCCAAAAGCGCGGCCCTTTTCGCATGCGCGCCTTTTTCCGTTATAAATCAGTAGATTAAAAAATAAGAACAAAAAACATTAGAGATTTACGTGTCATTAACCACGTTTGTTTAGAAAGTAGTCATACGGCAACGGACGGGCCAAACAGCAAGCGCCACAGCATGATGCACCCCGTTGCCCACGGTATAGAGTCCGTAATGTCCCTGTTATTCATCATTTTAGCCAAAGGGGCACTTATCATGACGAGCATTTTGACCAACAACGCCGCCATCGCGGCGCTCGCTACTCTGCGCGGCATCAACTCCAACCTGGAAGACACCCAGAACCATGTCTCTTCCGGTCTGCGCATTGGTGAAGCGGCAGACAACGCCGCCTACTGGTCGATTGCGTCCACGATGAAGTCGGACAAGGGATCGCTGGATACCGTATCGGATGCACTGGGCCTCGCCACGGCCAAGGTCGATACGGCCTATAACGGCCTGAACCAGGTGAAAGACCTGCTGGCCGAAATCCGCAACAAGCTCACCCTCGCGCAGGAATCGGGCGTCGACCGCTCGAAGGTCTTCGATGAAATCACCCAGCTGAAGCAGCAGATCACCACGGTCGCCACCTCCTCCTCCTTCTCCGGGGAAAACTGGCTGAACAACACGGGCACCAACGCCATCGGCACGAAGGATATGGTCGGCTCCTTCACCCGTGACGGTTCGGGCAACGTCTCCCTGCAGATGATCTCCTTCGATGCCTCCGCATCCTGCCTTATCGACAAGAACACCGCCTCGCGTGGCATTCTCACCATGGCCAATACCGTCGGCACCAACAAATACCATCTTATCCTTGCAACCGGCGGCACCGCGCCGAACGGCTCCAATGAAATCACGCTCGCCAATGCCACATCCACCGCCATTATCGGTGAAATGATGCAGGCGGTCAGCACCATGTTCAACTCGGTGGTGAATGTGTCGGGCACGCTCGGTGCGTCCAAGGCGCGCATCGACAGCCAAGCGAACTTCGTCAAGACACTGTCGGAAACCATCGACAAAGGCGTGTCGAAGCTGGTCGATGCGGACATGAACGAGGAATCGACCCGGCTCAAGGCGCTGCAGACGCAGCAGCAGCTCGGCATCCAGTCCCTGTCCATCGCCAACAGCACGGCACAGAACCTCATGCAGCTCTTCCGGTCCTAAGGCTGGTTCCAAAGGTAGTGCGTTACAGCCAAGACTGAAGAAACGGGGGCGGCAAAACCGCCCCCGAACTTTTTTAAAAAAGAAAATTAGAAAGCAAGAAACTGTTAAGATCCGAATGTTAGAAAATAATCACACAACGATGATTGGTGCCTACGGGGAAAACAAGCATCAACAGGCATGAAGCCGCCTTTCGTTGCCGGTATCAAATCCGGATGTCCCTTCCAATGTTTCGCGTATAGCCAAGGGGCAATCATCATGACCAGCATTATGACCAATTCTTCCGCACTGTCTGCACTCGCGACCCTGCGCACGATCGATACGAACATGGGCAACACCCAGAACCGTATCTCCACGGGTCTTCGCGTCGGCTCCGCTGCGGACAACGCGGCCTATTGGGCCATCGCCACCACCATGAAATCCGATGCCGCAGCACTCTCCACCGTCAACGACGCGCTGGGTCTCGGCCTGGCCAAGGTGGAAGCGGCCTATACCGGTCTCGATACCGTCAAGGACATTCTCACCCAGATCAAGAGCAAGCTGGTGACCGCCAACGAACCCGGCGCCGACCGCACCAAGATCAATGCGGAAATCACCCAGCTCAAGGAGCAGATCAAGACCACGGCGGCCTCCGCCGCCTTCTCCGGCGAAAACTGGCTTTACAACAACTCGACCACCGCCATGGCGACCTCGAAGGACATCGTCGGCTCCTTTACCCGCGACGCGTCCGGCAATGTAGCGATCCAGACGATTTCTTTTGCAACGGCTCAGTCGAATCTGATCGACGGTACCCAGGCGAACGGCATCCTGAGCCAGAAGCGCACCAACTCCGGCAACTTCTGGCTTGTCCAGTGCCCCGCCAACTCGAACGCTACCGGCAACGAAATCAAGGTGGATGCGAGCACCGCCGCAACCGACCTCGCCAACATGCAGACCTCGCTGGAAGCCATGCTCTCGGACGTGATCAAGGGTGCTTCGACGCTGGGTGCGATCAAGTCGCGCATCGAAAACCAGACGAACTTCTTGAAGGGTCTCAACGAAACCTTCCAGAAGGGTATCGGCAATCTGGTGGATGCCGACATGAACGAGGAATCGACCAAGCTGAAGGCGCTGCAAACGCAGCAGCAGCTGGGCATCCAGGCGCTCTCGATCGCCAACAGCAGCGCCCAGAACATCATGCAGCTCTTCCGCTAAGCGAAGCCGCTTTTTTTTGGATTTCGAAGGCCGCCGGGGCAACCCGGCGGCCTTCGTCGTTCTGTTTCCCCTTTCCGAGCGGGACAGCGCGCCTCTTCGCCCCGCCGCCGCCTTGCGCCAGGCTTGCCTTTGGTTAAAGAACAGTTAAATTATATCTTGAAGGATAAGTAAAACACGATAAAAGATTGGTCATGAAGCGGCAGCCGGACGACTGGATACCAGACCCGGCCGACATGATGTCATGAGCCGCCCCCGGTCCCTCCCGGAATGTCCCTATTTTACGAAAGCATAAGCCGAACAGGGGCGTATTTTCATGACCAGCATATTGACCAATGTGGCGGCACTCGGTGCATTGCAGACGCTCCGCACCATCGACCAGAACATGGAAGCCACCCAGGACCAGATTTCCTCGGGTTACCGCGTAAAGGATGCCTCGGAAAATGCGGCCTATTGGTCCATTTCATCCTCGATGAAATCCGACCAGAGTTCCATGGGCACCATCGTGGACGCGCTTGGCCTTGCCGCCGCCAAGACGGACACGACCTATGCCGGCCTCAACCAGACCATCGACCTTCTGAAGAAGATCAAGGACAAGATGGTGACGGCCAGCGAACCGGGCGTGGACCGCGACAAGGTGGGCAATGAAATCGACCAGCTGAAGAAGCAGCTGGTCTCTGTCGGCATGTCCGCCTCCTTCTCCGGTGAGAACTGGCTCTACAACTCGACCACCGGCACGTTCCCGACGAAGAAGATGGTCGGAGCGCTCACCCGCAATGCCTCCGGCCAGATCGGCATCGAAACCATCGATTTCAACGCCGCCAATTCCATTCTTCTCGACAAGGGCGATGCCCGCCGCGGCCTCCTGACCAACCGCAACACGATTGACGACACCGGGGATATCTTCAACTACTTCCTCGTGAACATCACCTCCCAGACGACAGCCAACCAGGGGGTAACGGCAGGCACGACCAACAACACCACCACCTATTCGGCGGCGGAAATCGTCGTCAGCAGCGCGGTGACCGACAAGCAGCTGTCCGCCATGCTGAAATCTGTCGACAATATCCTGAAGACGGTCACCAACGTGACCGCCGAACTCGGCGCCATCAAGGCCCGCGTCGATTCGCAGACCAACTTCGTGAAGGATCTCGTCTCGGTGATCGAGAAGGGGGTCGGCCAGCTGGTCGATGCCGACATGAACGAGGCCTCGACGAGGCTGAAGGCGCTCCAGACCCAGCAGCAGCTCGGTATCCAGTCGCTCTCGATCGCCAACACCAATGCATCGAACATCATGCAGCTCTTCCGCAACGGCTAAACGCCGCCCCACCGCGCCAAGAGAATAGGCCGCCTCCACCGGGGCGGCCTTTGCGTTTCCTGCGCCGCTTCGGCTGTGTCATCGTCATGATCGGGCTCGTCCCGAGCATCTGCCAAGCTATTGATCCTGTTCGACCTCGCAGAACCTCGGGACAAGCCCGAGGATGACGGAGTGTGGGATAAACGGGCGGCCTTCGGCGCGTGTGGCTCCATCCGCGAGCCTTGCCCAGAGCTTGCCTATGGTTAGTGGAACGTTAATTTATATCTTGATGGATAAGTAAACTTAGATACAAAGACAGGGAGCGGCAGCCGGAAGACGCACTATCCCCGGCGGACATGACGTTATATCGCCGCGCCCCGGTTCATCCGGAATGTCCCTTTTTCCAAAAAAAGAATGAGCCGAA
>CAMFIE010000028.1 GCA_945952315.1 uncultured Rhizobium sp.
GCGGGTGATCAGCTTCGGCCCTTCAGCGAAGAAGAAGCGGCGGTTATAGAGACCGGTCAGATAATCGGATGCGGCCGTGGCGCGCAGCGTGCGGATCTGCCCCAGCAGATCCATCTGATGCGAAATCCGGCACTGGAATTCTTCCATCACCAGCGGCAGCCGCACGGCATCGCTCGCGCCTGCACGCATGTAGTTCACGCCATTGAGCTCGTCTTCCGGCGAATACAGGCCGACAATGGACAGCCGGTTGGACGCATATTGCTTGCGCGCCCGACGGGAGAAATCCGCCCCGCTCATGTCAATCAGCGTTTCGCCGGTAACGACCAGATCGAAATGATCCTTTTCCAGCATGGAAAGGGCTGTCCAGCCGCTCTTCACTTCCTCGACCTGGAACAGAAGCCGCTGAAGGCACTGCAGAACAAGGGTACGGTCCCTTTCACTGCGATCGGCAACCAGCGCCTTGAGCTTGCGATTGTCCAGAGCCTGACGCACGGCGGCGAAGGCTTTTTCCAGCGCCAGCTCATTGTCCTTCATCACATAATCGAAGACGTGGCGCTGCATGATCTCGGCGCGCATCTCCGGGCTGAAGCTGCCGGTAAAGACAATGGTCGGGATGTTGTTTTCAAGGGTGAGGTTCAACACTTCGCCGCGCGGAGAACCGGGCAGGTTCAGATCCACCATGGCCAGTGTAAACTGGTTCTCGCTGTTCGAAAGCGCCTGCTGCAGCGCGCCGAGCGAGCCGCAGTGATGGACATTCAGACCCAGCTCGTTCTGGAAACGGAACGACAGCACGGAGGTAAAGAGGCGGGAATCCTCCACCAGCAGGATCGTGGGCTTTGTTTCCGTTTTCAGGCCTAACTCGGTCATCTCTTGATCCGTCGTACCTATCAGACGCACTATGCCATGCTCCGCGTGGCTCTCTGTCCGGCCCGGGGCTTGCCCCTTCGCCATCCAGACTTGTCTCTGTCCCAGAAACTAGCACGCATTGATTAATCAATTTTCGGAAAATCCGTAAATATACGTAGTATATTCAATTCTATTTCTAGAATCTGACGTTACTCGCATATAACGGTTTACCGCCGCCCAGGTTGTAAACTCAGGCGGATTTCGCCTCCTTGATCTGCACAAGTGTATCCAGGTTCTGGTTTACGCGACAGTAGAACTCTTCATCGATAAACGGACGCAGCATGAAGTCGTTTCCACCGGCCTTGAGGAATCGTGCCGAAAGCAGACGGTTGTTCGAAGAAGAAACACCGATAATGCGCAGCTGATGCGAGCCTATATTGGCGCGGATGCGCCGGGTAAGCTCGAAGCCGTCGATATCCGGCATGTTGTAGTCGGTCACCATCAGGCCGATATCCTTGTTGGCCTTCAGGATCTCCAGCGCCTTTGCCCCGTTCTCCGCAAGGCTGACACGGAAATTGTAGCGCTTGAGGCGGCTGGAAAGCAGCGCACGCGCCGTGGCGCTGTCATCAACGATCAGAACATGGTGGCGCTGGTTGGTGAGAAATCGGCAGACCGATTCCGCCAGCATGTCGACGGCGAAGATATTGTCCTTCAGCACATAGTCGACAATATCCTTGGCCAGGATCTGTTCGCGGGTGCTTTCCTGAAAAGTACCGGTAAAGACGATGGTGGGGATCGAAAGATCAATCAGATAGTCGAGCGCTTCGCCGTTTTCGGCGCCCGGAAGATTGATGTTGGAAATCGCAAGCGCAATCGGCTCTTCGGACTTGTCATAGACCAGTTGGAGCTCTTCGAAATTCCGGCAGATCAGCACGTCGATGTCGAAAAGCTCCTTCAGACGCTTGCTGATCATCGATGTAAATACATTGGAATCTTCCGCAACCAGAATGCGCGCGCCGGAAAGCGAAGCGCCGGAATAATGCATGCCCGATATTCCAAGAAACGCCATTCGCCCGCCCTGACCCTGTCTAAATCTCGTCCGGTAAACTTACAGAAAACAATTTTCCTAATGATTAATCGTGTTACTCAACTGCATAAAAAACATGCAATGCGCGATTGCCGTCTTGTCCGGCAACCGCGCCTTTGTGGCTCTTCGATGGAATGGACTGGCCTTGCGCGTCCGGATGCGCTGCTTGGGCGGGTCAGCGTACGGTTGCGCCGCTATCCTGAATATCGACCGTTTCGTTGCCGGTCAGGCCGACGTGATCACCGTTAGGCAGGGTGATGAAGCAGCCTTCCGGGCAGATTTCCTGGCTCTGGCCGGGTTCGAGCGAAACATCGACGCGGCCATTGGTCTCTGCGACCTGAAGCACGACCGGGGTATTGCCGACATTGTTCAGTGTTGCAGCGCCAGCCGAGCCAGCGGCGAGGAAGAGTGCGAGGGAAACTGCGATCATGCGGTTCATCGATGCATCCGGCACAGGGTCCGTGCCGTCCTCTGTGGGGGATGGTGCAACCCAGAGAAGCACTATCCATGCGTCTTGTATAGAACCTTTGCCATGAATGGCGCATGAATGCCATGTTCATGCCCGATTTCAGCCGCGTTCGGTCGCTTCCGGCTCCGGTTTCGCGTTTTCCCGTGCCTTTTGCCGCAGTTTTTCCTGCACTTTGGCCGGGCCGTTTTCCTCGTCCTGCAGTGTCAGTTTGATATTGCGCTCCGGCCGCGGAATGACGATCCCCTTCTCGTTGAAGCGCTGGAGAATGCCGATGCGCAGGTCATTGCGCACCTGGGTTCCGTTGAAAAGGTCGGCCAGATAGACGCGCAGCTCGAAATCCAGCGAGAAGTCACCAAACCGCAGAAAGGCGACGGACGGCTCCGGCGTATGCAGCACCAGCGAATGGTGATTGGCAAGATCAAGCAGAATGTCCATCACCACATTCGGGTCGCTTCCGTAATCCACCGAAACGGGGATTTCGACCCGGCCGAGCCGGTTGCGATGCGTCCAGTTGCCGACCGGCGCATTGATGAGCTCGGAATTCGGCACGATGATCGACTGGTGCTGGAAGGTTTCGATTTCGGTTGCACGCACGGAAATGCGGCGCACGAAGCCTTCCGTCGTTCCCGTCACCACCCAGTCGCCCACCTTGAACGGGCGCTCCACCAGCAGAATGAGGCCCGATACGAAATTGGACACGATGTTCTGCAGACCAAAACCGATACCGAGCGAAAGGGCACCGGCCACAAGCGCGAGGCTGGAGAGATCGATGCCCGCCGCCGAGATTCCGATCAGCCCGGCCATCGCCACGCCGAGATAGCCCACGCCGGTCTTCACCGAATTGCGCACACCGGCATCCACATAGCTGCGGGCCATGATCGAGCCATCCAGCCAGCGCTGGAACCAGCGCGTACCGAAAAGGCCCGCCACAAACAGCAAAATGCCGCTGAATATGCCCGCAAGCGAGATCGAGATATTGCCGATAGTGATTTCGGTGAAGAGACGATAGGCCCAGAGCTGCAGGTCACGGACCTGGAACCCCCAGGAAATCAGGATCAGCGGAATGCCGGTCAACAGCGCCAGCAGATAGATGCCGAAGCCTGCGACGAGGCCCGTCCGGTCCAGCCCCACCGCATCCATCTGGAAGCGGTGACGCATGAACTGGCCAACCAGCGTTCCGGCAAAACTGTTCTGCCGGGCAACCGCCTTGCCGGACATGATGCCGATATACATCAGCACCAGCATGGCGCCCGTAAGCGTGATCTGCGTGGCAACGAAGCGGGCAAGCCCCACATAGCCGATCAGCGCCATGAGGATGATGGCCGCACCAGCAAGCCTGAGCAGCCCCGAAAGAAAACGCGGCCACGGGCGCCCCCTTTCCTCGGGATCACCGCTTGCCGCCAGAACCGGCTTGGTAAAGGTCATGGCAATCAGGATCAGCCCGATGATCACGGTCGCAATCAGGCTTTTCACCACCGTCAGCACGACCGGCGAGCCAAGCGCAACGCTGACCGCATTCAGCAGATTTTCCAGACCATTCACCACCGTCATCGCGACAATGAAGACGATCAGCCAGCGGGCACCGCTGTTTGAAACGCGCACCAGCCGCCAGCTCGGGGCAGAGGGTGCAAACACCGCGTTTGACAGACGCCAGACGAAAAACACGAAGCCGATGACCGAAAGCAGTGCGCCCACCATCGGGGCAATGTCCGGCCGCAGCACATTGAATGTATCGAGGAAGAAATAGCTCGCCGCCAGAAACGACGACAGCGCCATCGCCGAAAGCAGCGTCGACCAGAAAGCCACCGAGAGGCGGGCAATATAGGGCGGATCCCCGTCTTCCGACTTGCGCCGAATGAGAACACCCAGCACCCGATAACCGCCGGACAGGAACACCAGTGCGGCAATGATCGACAGGGCCAACGCGGAAAACAGCTGGAACTGCTTGGTCCGCCAGACGAAAGTCATCCAGCTTGTCGTTGCCCGGCGGAAATCCGCGGCCTCTGCGACCAGCCCACTGGACGCTTCCCGGAACATGTCGAGCGTATAGACAGAGCGGCGGGTCAGCGTATCGGTAAACAGCTTGCGGCGCAGCTCTGTGATGCGGTTGGCCAGCGACCCGGCATCCACGGACAGCTTTTCCGCATCCCCGGTAATGGCATTGATACGCCCGCGCTCATCGGTCAGACTGTTGCGTTCGGCCTTCACATCATCGGCTTCAGGTGGCTGGCCATCCTTTGGCGGATCGCCGAGCTCTGTCAGCCGCTTGCTGATCTGTTCGAGGCGCGGCCGAAGGCCGACGGATGTCTTCAGCACAGTGCGCGCAAGATCATCGACCTTTGCCTTGAGATCCACCAGCCGCGCATCGTCCTCCGCGCCCTTGGTGACGAGGTCCGAAAAGGAATCGAGCTGTCGGCGTGCCTTGTCGATCGATACGCGAACAGGCGCCAGCGGATCATCGGCAGCCGGTTGCGGCGCAGGCGCTGCGGCCGGGGCCGGAGCAGGTGCAACGCCAGGCGCGGCAGCGGGTTGCGCTGTAGTGGCTTTCTCCGCCGTTTGCGCAAAAGCCGGAACGGTCATTGCCGGCAGACCTGCCAGCACACTGATTGCCAAGACGACCGAGCGAAGAAACACGCCGGTACGGCGCTTCAAAGCCTGCATGATGAACCCCTGACCGGTGGCCTGATTCCACCGTTTCTTTCGTCAGGTTCTGCTCTAATACATATCATGGCTCAAGAAAGGCCAAATCGCGCAGCAATCCCGAAAATCAGGGCATTCAGGCCAGATTGGCGCGCGCAGGCGTGGTCAGCTCGATGATCGCATCGTTGGGCTGCGGCTTGCCGAACAGCCAGCCCTGCCCTTCCTCGCAGCCGATCTGCTGCAGGATGCGCAACTGCTCTTCCGTTTCCACACCCTCGCAGATCATCTTGATCGACAGGCCCTCGCAGAGCGAACGCACCGAGCGGATGATCGCCTGGCTGGATGCATCGTCGGTAAGCTTGCGCACGAACATCTGGTCCACCTTGATCTTGTCCAGCGGGAATTTCGCGAGATAGCCGAAGGATGAGTAACCGGTGCCGAAATCATCAAGCGCCAGCGAAACACCCAGCTTCTTCAGCTGGTTGAGCTTCTCCACGAGTTCACCGGTCTGGCCAAGGAAGGCAGATTCCGTGATTTCGAGATGCAGGCGGTGCGGCGGCAGGCCACTTTGCGAAAGCGCCTGCTGCACATCGCCGACAATATCGCCGCGGGTAAACTGCAGGGGTGAGACATTCACCGCGACCGTGATTGGCGCATTCCAGCTCATGGCATCCGCGCAGGCGCGCCAGAGCACCCACTGACCAAGCTTTTCGACAAAGCCGTTTGCTTCCGCAATCTCCACGAAATCGCCGGGCGAAACGAGGCCGAATGTATTGTGGTTCCAGCGAACCAGAGCTTCCACCCCCACAAGGCGGCGATCGGTAATATTCACCTGCGGCTGGTAGGAAACGGAGATTTCATTGCGCTCCAGCGAGCGCCAGAGCTCGCGCTCCACCTGCCGCGCCTTGGTGATGCGGGAAGACGCCGCCGGGTCAAACCGCGCCCAGCCGGAGCCATTGATCACGCGGGCTTCATCGAGCGCGAATTCCGCATTGTCGAGCATCTGGGCGGCATCGGCGGGCTCATCCGCCCCGGCCGTCGAAAAGCCGATATGCACGCCCACCTTGGCGCGGTTATCGCCGAGCGTGAAAGGCGCGCCGAGCGAGCGGATCAGGCTTTCGGCAAAGCGCTCGCCCTCGCCATTTGCAATGCCGCCAAAGCGCGCGAGGCAGAAGGAATCGCCACCCGTTCTGCCGACGAGGACAATGCCGGAATCGAAGGTTTCAAGCAGCCGCGCCACCTCGATCAGCAGTTCGTCACCCACCTCACGCCCAAGCGTTGCGTTGATCGTCTTGAAGCGATGGAGGTTGAGCGAGAAAACACTGATGGCCTGCCGCCGCTGCGGCGCGCCAGCATCTCGTGCTTTCAGCATGGACTGAAGCCGGGAGACAAATTCTGTCTGACGCAGCGCGCCCGTCAGCACGTCATAACGCGACAAACGGTCGAGCGCCTCTTCCTGCTGGCGGCGATGGGTAATGTCGCGTGCGGCGATGCAGACGATGAAAATCTCGCCATTCTCGCTTTCAAGCCGCGAGGGCGTGATCGAATATTCAATGCTGTAGGTGCCATCCGCGACATTGATATCGATCTCGCGGACATCGGTGCGACCGGATTCGCCCTGACGCGCCAGTTCTAGCGCGCGGGTAACTTCTGCGAGAATACGCGGCGGCGCCACCAGATTGAGCGGATCACCCTCTACCACCGTACGGGTCGGCCGGAACACATCCGCCACACGAACGCTGAGCTCGAGGATCTTCCCACTTTCATCGGCAATCACGATCGCATCCGAATTGTCGGTAATCACCTGCTCCAGAATCTGGCGTGTGTTGCGGCTCTCGAGTTTCGCCATGCGGTGCAGCCAGCGGCGCAAATCAAGTTCGAATACGATGCGGCTGAAGGCAACAAGCGCCAGAGCAAGATGAATGACTGCCGTGTGCAGGGCCAGCGCATGGGCCTTGAACAGCCAGGTCGCCCCTGCCTCGACGGCGAATGCAATCGCCATCAGGAGCAGGAACTGAAGCGTCATCCGCTTCGGACGCAGCATGAAAAACAGCAGCACGGCGGCGCCGGCAACCGCAGCACTTGCCCAATTGTCCAGCCATTCCACGGTACGGTTCTGAGCCAGCGTTTCGGCCGCGAGGAGCTGCACCATCGGGCCGCTGATATTGCCCCAGACAGGAACATTGAAATAATCCTTGAGCTCGACGGCAAAAGCACCGACGAGCACGGATTTGTCACGCAATGCACCATCGGCCAGCTTTCCGGCCAGCAATTGCGACACGGAAAACACCGGCACGCTATCCGGCCGGATGGAGTAATCGATGTTGAAGCTGTCAAAACGCGGATCGTTCAGACCTGCGAAGATCGCCGGGATCGATTGCAGCGGGCCTTCATTGGTGTTGATGCCATAGGGCATGGAACGCAACACGCCGTCATCGCCAGGCACAACATTGACCGCCCCCACCCAGGCATTGGCCGCCAGTTCCGGGATCGGATAATTCAGCGAAAGCGGGCTCTCGTTGCTGCCCACGCCGGACTGCTGCAGGAAGGATGCGAGGATCACGCCTCCACCTGCCTGTTCCAGTGCCGAGGCAAAGGCCTTGTCTTCCGCAGGCGTGGAACGGGCGGAAAAATCGATATCGAAGGCAATGTCCTTGACACCGGCCTTCACCAGTTCCTGCACGATGCGTCCGTGGATCGAGCGCGGCCAGGGCCAGATACCCTGCTCATCGAGACTGCGTTTGTCTATGGCGATATAGGCGAAATTGCCGAGCGCACGACGCGGCTCCAGCGCCATACGCTTTTCCACCAGCTGGTCATCCAGCCAGTGCAGCTTGTCCAGACCATTGAACAAATAGCCCGTCAGAAAGAACAGGATGAGGCTTGCCGCCAGAAACACCCTGCGCTTCAGAGAAACGCTGACTTCCGCTTTCACCTGAACTCCCGGGCTGATTCCTCACGATCAGTCTTCATTATCACCACTCTTCTTGTCCGACCAGCCTTTGCCACCGGAGGAAGAAGAGCTGCTTTCACTCGACTTGGAGCTGCTTTCGTGATCCGATTTCGAGTTGGAACCACCGGAATTGCCAGAGCCTCCGGAATTGCCGGATCCACTGGAATGACCGGAGCTTCCCGAACCGCCGGAGCTGCCGGAGGAGGACTTTTCAGAAGAAGAGGATTTCTCGGAACCGGAAGACTTGCTGCCTTCAGACGATTTGCCGTTGCTGGAAGACTTGCCCGATTCAAACGATTTGCCATTCGAGTTGGCGCTCGACTTCCCGCTCTTTGAGCTATCCTGCTCGCTGCTGGTTGCGCTCGGCGAGAACAGACGTTCAAGGAAGCTCTTCTTCTGGGAAGGCTGGCTGTTCACACCATCTTCATTCACGTTAAGCATCCCGGCGGGCTGTGCGGCGTTCAGACCGGGCTGGACATCCTCCGCAGCCGGATTTGCAGTCGCCGCTGCCGGGTCACCCAGAACCGTTGCCTGACCGGCTGGCGGAAGCATCGGGGTGAAGGCGGCTGCCTTTACGACAGGCTCGAAATCCGTATTGGAACCGGAAAGGGACATGGGCGTCTGCGGGTCGGCGTCCACCTTCGCCTCCTGACCGGCACGAATGCCGGTGCGTTCACCCGTCTGCGCATCCGTGACTTCCACGCGACCGCGCGAAACACCCACTTTCGCGCCGGTCTTGCCGACGGTCACCGAAAACTGCGTGCCCTTGACGACTGCCGCGAGGAACGGGGTCTGTACAGCGAGATGCGGTTTCTTCTGCGGATCAATATTGAGGCTGATGGTCCCGGACTGCTGTGCGAAATCGGTATGGATTGCCATCCCGGCCCGTTCGAACACACCGACAAGCGTGCCCGGCTGGAACGTCACGACGTCCTTGTTCCGCTGCAGGGTCACGCGGCCGCGCGGGCCGGTGCTGATCCAGCTTTCACTGGAAATGGTCATGCCGGGCTTGATCGTCACCCAGTTTTTCTTGTCAACCGTAAACCGGGACGGCTGGCTGACCTTGGCGACAACCCAATCAGCAGCAACAGCCGAAACCGGCTGCAAGAGCGCCAGCAGAGCCAGAATACGGACGAGCGGAAGCCTGTTCATGTCACACCTGTTTGATTTGATTGCCTCCACTGAAATCCAATTTGATGAAGTCACGGTTAATAACAACATTTATACTATATATTTTAAATCAAACGAGCCAATCTCACTAATAAATCCTTTATATGAATGGTTAATACGAAGAAAATATTGATCAAATACAAAAAGGCGCCCCTCGGAAGGGGCGCAGGTCTCTCTAGGGTCGCTGGAGCAAACGCATCGGCGCGGGAAAAAGGGAGCCTTCAATCCGGCGCGCCGTCGCGTTCACGAAAGAAACGCTTTCATCCGCGTCCGGTTCCATGGCCGCGGACGATCTTTGCGGCACAGGACATGGAACGAAAGGGTGGTTGCTCCGGTTCTCCTTTACCCTTCAACCAGTCAGGGAGAATAGCGATGCAATCGGACAATCCTTCAAGCTCCAACACGTCCCCACAAAGGAATGCGGGGCGGACGTCGAATGACGGGGACAGCCGCACATATGGCGGCGTTGAAACAAGGCAGGGAAAGATGGGACGACCGGTGCTGGCCGTTCTTCTGGCCGGACTGGTTCTCGCCCTGATCGTCTGGGCTGCGGTGGAAAACTGGGGCCCCGGAGCCTACGGGGACAAGGACAGCAGCACGTCGGCAACCACCGAAACAGCGCCACCCGCAACGGCGCCGGACCGGTCGCAATCCGGCGAGCCCGGCGCAAACGCTCCCGCCGCGACGCCACCGGCAACAAGCCCGTCCGAACCCTCTCCGTCATCGACAGACACGACACCGCAGACGGTGCCAACCCAGCCTTCGAACGGGAATGGAGCAACCGGATCGGCCCCGCCGCCGCAAAACCCGTAGCAAAACGGAGAGGAGGGGCATTCCCCTCCTCCTTCGCCTCAAAGGCAGAAAAGGCCGAGGCGCACCCTGCCCTTTCCGGCGATGGCTTCGGCGATGTCACGAATGCGCCTGATGTTGCTGTGGTCATTCACGAGCCCCTCGATCACCACATAGGGCCCAAGAACACGGATATTGATATGGGCAAGATCTTCGTTGCAGCCCGAGAGAATGGCGTGTTGCAGCGAGGCGTGCAGACCGGCCGTCGCTGCCCCTTGCGGGCAATAACCCCTGCCCTGCACTTCCGGAAGAATGAGGACCATCATGTTCTCCTTTCCTATCCAGAAATAACGTTCGGCGCGGTTAGCCGTTCCGGCAGCGGATGCGAAATAGAGAAATGATGCTCCTTTGTGCCCCACCCCGTCACCTGAAACGGGCGGCATCGGAACATGTGCAGAAGGCCTATTGCAGCGCCCCGCGGGCAATGTCGAGCGCCTTCAGCAATTGCTCGATTTCAAACGGCTTTTGCAGAAGGATGGGCGCGGAACCGTGCCCAAGCTCCGGGATGCCCCCATGCCCGGTCGCAAAGATGACGGCAATGCCGGGTTGTCTCTTGCGGATCGCGGCCGCCAGAGCGGCGCCCGACATGCGCGGAAGCCCCATATCCGTCAACAGGATTTCAAAGGAAGCGGATTCAGTTTGTGAAAGCGCGTCTTCCGCGCTTGGCGCTTCGCTCACCTGATGGCCCAGCTCTGCCAGCATTTCGACCGTATTCAGACGGATGAGAAAATCATCCTCCACAACCAGGATACGCAGCGGGGCGTGGTGAGCCGGCAATGGCATTCTCCTCAATGGTTCATGTCACCCCGTCGAGCGGGAATGTCATGGTAAACATGGTGCCGCTCGCACCGTCGATCGAATATTGCCCGCCCAGTTGCGCAACAAAGCCGGCAATGAGCTTGCTCCCCATTCCGGTTGCCGCCTGTTCAACGTCAAAACCGGGTCCGTCATCGCGGATCGTCAGGCGGGCAAGCAACGGCTCTTCACGCACCAATTCAACAATCAGCTTGCCTTTACGCTCGGCGCTGAAGGCATACTTGAAGGCGTTGGAAACCACCTCGTTGACAATCAGGCCTATGGGTAGCGCCTGATCACGGCTGACATCCAGATCCTCCAGATGCCTTTCCACCTCGACCTGCCCCGCATAGGCACGGGCGATTTCGCAGATCACCCGCGAAAGATAGGGAGCGGCCTCTACCCGGTCGAACTGATCCGACTGGTAGATATGCTCGTGCACCGCAATCATGGCGGATATGCGATGGGCCATTTCCCGACGGGATTGCTCGGGAATGGGTTGAAGCCGCACCAGCGCTGAAACGGCCTGAAGATTGTTCTTCACACGGTGATGAATCTCGCGGAAAAGGAAATTGTTCCGCTCAAGCGCCAGTTCAAGTTGTCTATTTCGCTGGATATAGGCCTTGAGCAAAGCCGCGATCGCCACGCCTTCGATCAACAGCAGCAGGATGAACGGCAGGCCGAAAACCACTTCCTTTTCCATGGTTCTCCAGAAAACATCGCTTACTTCGCTGTTTTCGATGCCGGTAATTGCGATCAGCGGCCATTTGTTCACCCGCCAGAAGCCGACGAGCCGCGAGCGTCCGTCAATGGGCGAGATCCAGGAATGATAAAATCCGTTGTTTTGGGAGCGATAGGGCTCGCTGAAGAGTGGCGCATTGCTCAGATTCACTGATTGTGGTGCAAGCGGATAACGCGCCACCAGCCAGCCATCATCATGGATGACACCGACAGTGGATGTCCTACCGAGGTTCAGGGAGCTCCAGAATTCGACCAGTTTGCGCACCGGCACGGCAATTGTTGCGACACCATGAAAATTGCCTTCGCGCTTGATGCGGCGGGCAATGATGAAGACCTGCTCCTTGGTTACCCTCTCCTGCAGCTGGCGGGAAACGATGGTGCGGTCTTCTGCCTGCACCTCGCGAAAATAGTCCCGATCAGAGACATTGATCGTGGCCGCATTGGGCACGCTGGACAGCCGAAGACGCCCGGTTTCGTCATAGACGGAGTATTGAAAACCGATGGGCAGATCTCCCACCGCCTCGGCCATGTCCATGATCGTGTTGGCGGAAGACTGGATCGGCTTGTTCATGAACACGGCATCGATGCGCCGAAGCGCCTGATCACTCGCTTCGATCATCCATTCGATATTGGCCGCGACCACATGCGCGGAGGAGACCGCACGAGCCTCAGTAGCCGCCTGCGCCGAACGATAGTTCTGCCAGATCATCAAGGCGGTGAGCCCCACGAGCGCCACGCAGAACAACGTTGCCAAACCCACGGCCATAAGGGCGACGCCATAGCGTTTTCGCCATCCCTGCCTGCCTGTATCGGTCATTAGCCCCCCTCGCGCGCCTGCACCGGCTCCGCGCGATTGCCTGTCAGAACGGCAACCGGATAGCGATTTCTATCGTCAAGCTGCAAAGACACAAGGCCGTTTCCAGTCAGGCATTGCAATCTACCTGCACCTTTCACAAACAGGTCAGGGCATAGCCCGCAACCCAATTGACAATCATCAAATCAATTCGTCCGTTGTGACCACTATTCTACCGTTGAAGGAAAATATTCCACTATAAATTGTCATGCATAACAATTTGCAGTGCGGACCAGAAGTCGCGGATTCGGAAGGCGTTTTTTTGAGGGGCGGGTCGCAAAAAATTGGCGCGTCCGGAACGAATGCATGCCCTCCCCGGTTCCTCTCCGGGGGCTTGAAGAGCCAAAGGAGATGATCATGCATGAGAAGAAGCTCGAAGACCTGTTCCTTGAAACACTGAAGGACATCTATTTCGCAGAGCGCCAGATCGTGAAAGCGCTGCCCAGGCTCGCACGGGGCGCCCGGTCGGAAAAGCTGAAGGCGGCCTTTCAAAAGCATCTGGAAGAGACGGAAACCCATGTCGAGCGCCTGCAGCAGGTGTTCGATTCCATCGGCAAGCGCGCGCAGACCAAGACCTGCGAGGCCATTCAGGGTATTCTCGCTGAAGGCGAGGAAATCATGGAGACCTTCAAGGGCGCACCGGCTCTCGATGCCGGCCTGATCTCCTCGGCGCAGGCCGTCGAGCATTACGAGATCACCCGCTACGGCACGCTGGCCGCATGGGCGAGGCAGCTTGGATACAAGGATGCCGTGAAACTGCTGGAAGCCACGCTGAAGGAAGAAAGCGCGGCAGACCAGGCGTTGACGCAGCTTGCAGAAGACGCCCTCAATGCCGCTGCGGAAAAGCAGGCGGCCTGACGCTTTTGCCTCCAGACAGTCTTGAAGAACGAAAGGGCGGCCATGAAACAGGCCGCCCTTTTTCTTGCACCGGCCAAGACAAAGGCAGGCCCATGAACAGGTCCGGTTCATGAATTTCAGTACAGCGTCCGATCGATTCTGAGGGAACGATCATCAGCCCCGTTCGTTTTATTCAAGGAAAACAACCAAACAGGTGCGTCATGAACGAACTATTCTGGATGATCCTGCTGGTCGATGGCCCTTTGCTTCTCGGGATGGCCATTGCGGCCTATCTGTTGAACCGCCCCGCCCCGAATGAGGCATTGGGCTCTCCGTGATCCACGGGACCGCCCGTCGCCGACCGGGAACCGTTTGCAGCCAACGTCACTATGCAAAAACAAATTGGAGGAGACCATGATACCGATCAACCCTTTCACCCGGCCGCTCAATCGCGAGCCACGCCCCGACTGCTGGAAGGAACATCCGCTCATCGAACCGGAAACGGAAATCCTGCCGGACGAACAACCCCTGCCCAATCCGGATGAAAACCGGAATGTGACGCTGTATTTCATCGCTTCCGGCGAAGGCATCCCCGCCTTTCACGCGGCCTGACCATTCCCTCGTCGCCCCCCTCGTCGCCCGTCCCCGCTTTCCTCCAGTCAGCGCGGACGGGCGGCGTTTTTGCCGTCCATCCGCATCATTGCGAACCGGGTCAGCTGGTCCTTTTTCCTTCCGGTGAGGTCGCGATGCTCGATTGCGTGATGGAGACCGGATCGCTGGCGGGGAAGGAATCTTCCAATCCCCGATCCAGTTGCTCTTCCATTGCCTTCTGATCGCCCTTTCGCCGGGCTGTCTGGCTGGCCGCAAGAGAGTCGGCGGGCGTCGAAGCCCCGCCATCCATCAAGGCCGGGTCAATCTCCTGTTCTCCCAGATCGCGCATCATGTCCTGCGCCTTGGCAACGGCAGAATAGCGCGTCAGCGTTCGGGCATGGTCATTGCGCACGAGAACTGACACGACATCGCCCTGCGTGCCGATGAATTCCACCGTGAAGCCGAATGAGCCGCCCTGTTCGGCGACCACCTGCATGGCTGAAATCTGCATGAGGGTCTCCCTGTTTTCCATTGGCGGGCGCGCTGCAATGCAGGCCCTGTCCTGACGGTAAACAGCGGCAGTCCGCTTTGGTTCCCTGCTCCTTCGCCGATCATTCTCGGCCGATCACTCGATGCGGGACCATTTCACGCTCTTGCACAAAATCCCGCCAAGCACGCAGCCGCGGGTCACCATCGTCTGCGGTTTCACCGTCATGGTCATGCTGACGGTGAGATTGCGCTGCGGATCGAAGGCGGAGCCTGTATAGGCCTCACCGTCCTTCTTCACCGACATCACAAGCACATCGCCGGCCTTCTCGCCGGATGTACCGGGCCTGATCCAGGTATTGGTCGCACAAAGCTTGCCGCCGCAGGGTGCGATTTTCACCTTGGCCACGCCATCACCCCGTGCCCACAGCCCGAGCGGACTTACCGCCTCGGCGGTTGAAGAACCTGCCGAGGCTGCAATGACAGACATGGTGAACAGCGTTGGGAATAGAAGGCGGCGCATCCCGGTCTCATCCTTTCCTGCAAGGTATATCGTTTGGGCCCGGCCCATTGACGCCCCGGCGGCTGAAAAAGTTTCACCGGGAATTTCCGCCGCCTCCTGAAACTTTTGCCCCCTCCACTGCGTCATAGCGGAAGATCACAAGGGAAAGACATCTCCATGACAGAGATTGACGGCGTGCTTCTGGCGCAACTGGCAATCGGGCTGAGCCTGACCATGGGCATTGCCTGGGCCGTGCAGAGACTGACAGGCTCGAGCGGCTGGGTGGATACAATATGGTCCTTTGCCGTCGGTGCCTTCGGCCTTGTCGCGGCCCTGCTTGCGGAAGGCACAGCCGAGCGCCGGTGGATGGTCGCCGCTCTCGTTCTTCTCTGGTCGCTGCGGCTCGGCGGCCATATCGGCCTTCGCACGCGCGGTGCAGGCGAAGACCCCCGCTATCAGAAGCTGATCGAAGAATGGGGGGAGAATGCCTCGCTCCGCCTCTTCCTTTTCCTGCAGGTGCAAGCCGTGGCCGCCTTCATTCTGGTGCTTGCGATCCATGTTGCCGCAAGCGGCAAGACCGCCTTTTTGATCCTCCTGGATATGCTCGGCGTAACCCTTGCCGTGATTGCACTTGGCGGGGAAGCAATCGCTGACAGGCAATTGCAGCACTTCCGCCGCCTGCCGCAGGCAAAGTCGAGTGTGATGGAAAGCGGCCTCTGGGCCTATAGCCGCCATCCCAACTATTTCTTCGAATGGCTGTTCTGGTGCGCGCTGGTGGTGATCGCGCTTTCCGCCTCCGGCTGGGCAGTCCTGCTTGCCCTTTTGGCACCCCTGCAGATGTACTGGCTGCTGGTGCATGTTTCCGGCATTCCGCCACTCGAAGAACATATGATCAGAAGCCGCGGAGATCAGTTCCGCGCCCTTCAAACCCGGGTGAATGCCTTCTTTCCCGGCCCGCGCCGGTTACCCAATCAACGCTGACGGAGTTTGATCCATGAACATGATCGCGCTTGCCATCAATGCCGCCGAACGCACCCCCCTGCCCGACAGCGTCACCCTTGCCGGGATCGACTTCCTCTGTGGCCGCACGAAGCGAAAGCTGGCCGCCGTCCCGGGTTCCGTCGAGGACAAGTTCATCGACAGCATGCCGCTGTTTCCCGTGGCGCTTCATACTGACAAGGCGAACGAGCAGCATTACGAATTGCCGGCCGAATTCTTCGGCCTGGTGCTCGGTCCGCATCGCAAATATTCGAGCTGCCTCTATGCGGCCGCAAACAAAGATCTCGGCGAGGCCGAAGCGCAGGCTCTGGCGGAAACCGTTGCCCATGCCAATCTTCGCGATGGCCAGAGCATTCTGGAGCTCGGCTGCGGCTGGGGCTCGCTGACGCTCTACATGGCAAAAACCTTTCCGCGTTCGCGCATCACTGCCGTTTCAAATTCCGCCTCCCAGCGCGCCCATATCGAGGCGGAAGCGGTGAAGCGCGGGCTTTCCAACATCACCGTAATCACGGCGGACATGAACGCCTTTACCACGCCGGTGCTGCATGACCGGATCGTGTCGGTGGAAATGTTCGAGCACATGTCGAACTGGCGCGAGCTTCTCGCGCGTGCGCGCAGCTGGCTGAAACGGGATGGACGCCTGTTCCTGCATGTCTTCACCCATATCAACCGCTCCTATCGTTTCGACCACGCTGACCCGGCTGACTGGATTGCGCAGCATTTCTTCACCGGCGGCATCATGCCCGCCCATGATCTGCCCCACCGCTTCGGCGACCTGTTTTCGGTGGAAGCGGAGTGGCGCTGGAGCGGCACCCATTACAGCCGCACGGCGCTTGCCTGGCTGAAAAACATGGATGACAACGATGCCGACGTGAGCCGCATCCTCGCCGCCGTCTATGGCCCGGATGCCGGACTGTGGAAGCGCCGCTGGCGGATGTTTTTCCTCGCGACAGCCGGGCTCTTCGGCCATCAGAAGGGTGAAGTCTGGGGCGTCGGGCACTACCGGCTGGCACCGGTGCATGGCGATGCAGGCTGAAAATGGAGCCGCGGGTCCGGCGCTTGATCCGCTGACGGCCGCAAGCGTCACGCTCTGCTGGGTGATTGCGCTCAACAAGCCCTTCTATCCGCTTTACGTCTGGTATCTGACCGGCGAAGGCGTGCTTGTCTCAACGCTGACCATGGTGGCCGGTCTGGGTTTTGCCGGGCTGGCCCTTGCGGCCCGGCAATTGCCGCTCGCCACCCGCTTCGGCCTGCCCTTTCTCGGCATCTGCGATACGGTGCTGGCAGGCAAGATCTTCGGGCAGGCGGCGGGAACCGAGCTGTTTCTCGCCCCCTGCGTCATGCTCGCCGCCCTTTCCTTCGAAAGCCGGGAGGTCTGGTGGCAGCGGGGGCTCGCCGCCTTCAGCTTCCTGGCTTTCGTCCTTTTCCATGGCCGCTCCGGCCAGCCGCTTTACGGCTGGAGTGAAGCGCATCTCCAATCGCTGTTCTCGCTCAACGCCTTCTCCGTCGCCTGCCTGATGAGCTTCGTCGCCTTCCGCTATGCAGGCATTAAAAAAGGCTGACGGCGCAGGCCGTCAGCCCCTGATCTTCACACGGGACCTGATGAAGCCTCAGTGGCTGTCCTTGCCCACCGGCGCACCCCGGCAGCCTTTCAGGAAGTCGAGATCGGCACCCGTATCCGCACCCATCACATGGGTGTGGTGCAGCATGGCATAGCCGGACGCCGGCGGCTCTTCGCGCGGGCTCCATTTTGCAAGGCGAGCGGCCAGCTCTTCGTCCGAAATTTCCAGCGTCAGAGAGCGGTTCGGCACATCGAGGCTGATCATGTCGCCATTCTGCACCACGGCGAGCGGGCCGCCTGCGGCCGCCTCCGGGCTGGTATGAAGCACGACCGTGCCATAGGCGGTGCCTGACATACGTGCGTCAGAAATCCGAACCATGTCGGTGATGCCCTTGCGCAGCACCTTGGGCGGCAGGCCCATATTGCCCACCTCGGCCATGCCCGGATAGCCTTTCGGACCGCAGTTCTTCAGAACCATCACGCAGGTCTCGTCGATGTCGAGGGCCTCGTCATTGATCTTCGCCTTGTAGTCGTCGATATCCTCGAACACCACCGCGCGGCCCCGGTGCACCATCAGCGACGGGGTGGCAGCCGATGGCTTCAGCACCGCACCCTTCGGCGCGAGATTGCCCTTCAGCACCGCAACGCCGCCGGATTTGGCGAGCGCCTTTTCGGCGGGCAGGATCACGTCTTCATTGTGGTTCACCACATTCTTCACCTGATCCCAGGCGGTTTCGCCGGAAACCGTGAGCGCATCCTTGTGCAGCAGGCCCGCCTCGCCCAGCCGCTTGATCACCACCGGCAGGCCACCGGCATAGAAGAACTCTTCCATCAGGTATTTGCCCGACGGCATCAGGTTGACGATGGTTGGCACGTCGCGGCCGCAGCGATCCCAGTCATCAAGCGTCAGATCGATGCCCACACGGCCCGCGATTGCCAGCAGGTGGATCACCGCATTGGTGGAACCGCCGATGGCCGCATTGGTGCGGATCGCATTTTCAAACGCCTGCTTGGTCATCACGTCGGAAGGCTTCAGGTCATCCTTCACCATCTGCACGATGCGGCGGCCGGTCAGCTGCGCCATCACGCGGCGGCGGCTGTCGACGGCGGGAATGGCAGCATTGCCGGAAAGCGCCATGCCAAGCGCCTCGGCCATCGAGGCCATGGTGGACGCCGTGCCCATCGTGTTGCAGGAACCGGGGCTTCGGCTCATCGAGGCTTCCGCCTCGGCAAACTCATCTGCCGTCATCTGCCCGGCCTTCACGGCCTCGGAAAACTTCCACAGATGCGTGCCGGAGCCGACGCGCTCGTTCTTGTAGTAGCCGTTCAGCATCGGCCCGCCGGTGACGATGATCGAGGGCAGGTCGGTCGAGGCGGCGGCCATCAGGAGGGACGGCGTGGTCTTGTCGCAGCCCACCATCAGCACGCAGCCATCCATCGGCTGGCCGCGCATCGCCTCTTCCACCGCCATCGCCGCCAGATTGCGAAACATCATCGCCGTCGGTCGAAAGGCGCTTTCGGAGGCGGAAAACACCGGTACTTCGACCGGGAAGCCGCCCGCTTCGTAGATACCGTGCTTCACCCGCTCGGCAAGATCGCGCAGATGCGCATTGCACGGCGTGAGTTCCGACCAGGTGTTCAGAATGCCGATCACCGGTCGCCCGTCGAACAGATCATGCGGAAAACCCTGATTTTTCATCCAGCCGCGATGATAGATCGCATCACGCGAGCTGCCGCCGAACCATTCCTGCGAACGCAGCTTGCGCGGCCAGGGTGCGGGTTTGAAACTCATGGCATTCTCCTGAATTCTCTGACAGTCAAAGAGCCTTGACGGCAACGGCACCCGCTTGCGAAGCGGCCTTGGAAAGCGGATTGACGAGCGGCAGGCCAAACGGCCCCGCCTCGATTTCGAACTGATCTCCCGGCTCCGTGCGAATACCATCCGCAAAGGAGAGCGTCGCCGTGCCGAACATGTGCACATGCACATCCCCCGGCTGGCGGAAAAGATCATACTTGAAGTGATGATGTTCCAGATTGGCGAAGGTATGCGACATGTTCGCCTCGCCGGAGAGGAACGGCTTTTCCCACAGAACCGCGCCATCGCGGCGGATGCGGGTCGTGCCGCGAATATCCTTCGGCAATTCGCCGAGCAGGATTTCCGGGCCGAAGCTCGCCTGCCGCAGCTTCGAATGGGCGAGGAACAGGTAGTTCACCCGCTCCGTCACATGATCGGAAAACTCGTTCGCCAGCGCCCAGCCGACACGGTAGGGCTGGCCATCCGGGCCGATGATGTAGATGCCCGCGATTTCCGGCTCCTCGCCACCATCCTCGGCAAAGCCGGGAGAGGTCAGCGCCGCACCCGGCGCAATCGCCGTGTGACCATTGCCCTTGTAGAACCATTCCGGCTGCACGCCCACCTCGCCTTCGGCAGGCTTGCCGCCTTCAAGGCCCATGCGGAACATCTTCATGCTGTCGGTCAGCGTTTCAACAGCCGCCTCAAGCTTTGCATGCATGGCATCGCGCGCCGAAGCCGAGCCGAGATGGGTCAGCCCCGTGCCGGTGAGATGCAGATGGGCGGGATCCGGATGCTCGATCGGCAAACGCAGGTTTCCGGCTGCGGCAATCGCGGCGAGATCCACCGTTTCCCCCAGCCCGTGCGCCATGACTTCGCCGATCAGGCTGCGGCCCGCCCTGATGGCCGAAAGCGCAAGGTCGTAGACGCTGGTCGCGCCCTTGACGATGGCCGCTTCCGAACCGTCGCGTGCAACGACAGCCCTGCCGCCGCCGGGAAGATTGATCTGGGAGAGCAGCATGCCTCTCCTCCTTACTTGGACTTGTTATAAACGTCGAAGATGACGGCGGCGAGCAGCACCAGACCCTTGATCACCTGCTGGTAATCAATGCCGATGCCGAGAATGGACATGCCGTTGTTCATCACGCCCATGATGAAGGCGCCGATGACCACGCCGACGATCTTGCCCACGCCGCCGGACATCGACGCACCGCCGATGAAGACGGCAGCGATCACGTCCAGCTCGAAGCCGACGCCTGCCTTCGGCGTTGCGGAGTTGAGACGCGCCGTCACGATCATGCCGGCAAGGGCCGCCAGCACGCCCATGTTCACGAAGGTGAGGAAGACGAGCTTTTCCGTATTGATGCCGGAAAGCTTTGCCGCCTTCAGATTGCCGCCGATGGCATAGATGCGCCGACCGGCGGTCGTCTGCTCGGTGAAGAAGGCATAGAGCACGGTCAGCACGGTCATCACGATCAGCACATTCGGCAGACCACGGAAGCTTGCGAGCTTCCAGCCGACGAAGATCAGCGCGGCGGCCATCACGGCATTGCGGATGTAGAAGATCCCGGTCGGCTCCTGCTGGATGCCATAGGCCGCATCCCGGTTACGCGAGCGGATGCCAAACCATACCATCAGCGCGGAAGCCACGATCACCACCAGAAGAGCGGTCATGTTCGGCCGTTCCACCATCAGCAGATCGGGGATGAAACCGGTGGACAGCGACTGGAAACCCTTGGAGAACGGGCCGATATTCTGGCCGCCAAGCAGCCAGAGGGTCAGCCCGCGAAACACCAGCATGCCCGCGAGCGTGACGATGAAGGAGGGAATGCGCCAATAGGCGATCCAATAGCCCTGCGCAGCGCCGATCAGGCCGCCGCAGGCGAGGCAGAGCGGCACGACCACATAGACCGGCAGTCCGAGATTGACGCTCATAACCGCCGAAATTGCCCCGACGAAGGCGGCGACCGAGCCGACCGACAGATCGATATGACCCGCCACGATCACCAGCAGCATGCCGAGCGCCATGATGATGACGTAGGAATTCTGCAGAAAGAGATTGGTGATGTTCTGGGCGGAGAGGAAATCCACGCCGAGCAAAGCGCGCACGATGACCAGAAAGAAAACCACGATGGCAATCAGCGCCATCAGCATTCCGTATTCGCGGAAATTTTCCTTCAGATAATCCAGGCCGGGCTTGGCGCTTTCATTTTCATTCTTGACGACAACAGCCATTTCCAGCTCCCCCTCACTTGCTCACGATCAGCGACATGATGCGTTCCTGGCTCGCGTCCTCACGCGCCAGTTCACCCACAAAGGCGCCCTCGTTCATCACATAGATACGGTCGCACATGCCGAGCAGTTCCGGCATTTCCGACGAGATCATCACCACGCCGCGGCCTTCCTCGGCCATGCGGTTCATCAGACCATAGATTTCGAATTTCGCGCCGACATCGATGCCGCGCGTCGGCTCATCCAGGATCAGCACCTGCGGATCGGTGAACAGCCATTTCGACAGCACCACCTTCTGCTGGTTGCCACCCGAAAGATTGACGACCTTCTGGTGCACGGACGGCGTGCGGATCGCCATCGCCTTGCGATAGCCTTCGGCAACAGAGGCTTCCTGCGCCGTGTTCAGCACGCCGCGCAAGGCAATGCCTGCCAGATTGGCCAGCGAAATGTTGCGCAGGATCGGCTCTTCCAGCACGAGGCCCAGCCCCTTGCGGTCTTCGGTGACATAGGCGATGCCGGCATCAATGGCGCGAGCGACGGTGGATGTATCGGCACGGCTGCCGTTGACGATCACCTCGCCCGAAATATTGCGGCCATAGCTGCCGCCGAAGATCGACATGGCAAGCTCGGTGCGTCCAGCACCCATCAGCCCGGCAATGCCGACGATCTCGCCCTTGCGGACGTGGAAATTCACATCGCGGATCATCTGGCGGTGCTGCTGCTCCGGATGCCAGACATTCCAGTTCTTCACCTCCATCAGCACGTCGCCGATCTTCGGCTCGCGCTCGGGGTAACGGTGCGCCATGTCGCGGCCCACCATGTCGCGGATGATGCGCTCTTCGGAAATCTCTTCGCGCGAGAGCGTGGACACCGTCGAGCCGTCACGCAGGATGGTGATGCGGTCGGCAACGCGGGAAATCTCGTTGAGCTTGTGGCTGATCAGGATCGAGGTAATCCCCTGCGCCTTCAGCTCCAGCATCAGGTCGAGCAGCTTCTGGCTGTCGTTCTCCTGCAGCGCGGCGGTCGGTTCATCGAGGATCAGCAGGCGCACGTTCTTGGAAAGCGCCTTGGCGATTTCCACAAGCTGCTGCTTGCCCACGCCGAGCTTTTCCACCTTGGTGGAGGGCGGTTCGGAAAGGCCGACTTTCTTCAGCAGCTCTTCGGTGCGCTGAAAGGCTTCCTGCCAGTTGATCACGCCATTGCGGGCAACCTCGTTGCCCAGAAACACATTTTCGGCAATCGACAGAAGCGGCACCAGCGCCAGCTCCTGATGGATGATGATGATGCCCTTGGATTCACTGTCGGAAATCGAGCGGTTCGCGAGCGGCGCGCCGTCATAGAGGATTTCGCCCTCATAGGTGCCATGCGGATAGACGCCGGACAGAACCTTCATCAAGGTCGACTTGCCCGCGCCATTTTCCCCGCAGATCGCGTGAATTTCGCCGGGTTCGACGCTGAGGTTCACATGATCGAGGGCCCGAACGCCGGGGAACACCTTGCTGATGCCCCGCATCTCCAGAAGCGCTGCCATGTTTCCTCCCTTTCATTCCTGATACCCGCCGCCTCTTCTGACAAAGGCGGCGGGCATGATCAATCCACCCGGATCAGGCTTACTTCAGCTGATCGGCAGTGTAGTAACCGGACTTCACCAGAACTTCTTCATAGTTCTTGGCATCAACCGGCAGCGGCTCGAGCAGGTAGGAAGGAACCACCTTCACGCCGTTGTTGTAGGTCTTGGTGTCGTTGATTTCCGGCTCCTTGCCGGAAAGCACGGCATCCACCATCTTCACGGTCACACCGGCAAGCGTGCGGGTGTCCTTGAAGATCGACGAATACTGTTCGCCAGCGATCATCGACTTGACCGAGGGAACTTCCGCATCCTGACCGGTCACGATCGGCATCTTCATGTCGCCGGAGCCATAGCCAACGCCCTTGAGCGAGGACAGGATACCGATGGAGAGGCCGTCATAGGGAGACAGAACGCCGTTCACCTGCTTGTCGCCGTAGTTGGCGGACAGGATATTGTCCATGCGGGCCTGGGCAACCGCACCGTCCCAACGCAGCGTGCCGACCTTGTCCATGCCCGTCTGGCCGGAACCGATCACGATGTCACCGCTGTCGATCAGCGGCTGCAGAACGCTCATCGCGCCGTCATAGAAGAAGAACGCGTTGTTGTCGTCCGGCGAACCGCCGAAGAGTTCGACATTCCACGGCTTCACATCCGGGAAGCGCTCCTTCAGGCCGTTGACCAGCGAGGTTGCCTGCAGAACGCCGACCTTGAAGTTGTCGAAGGTGGCGTAATAGTCGACATTGGCGCTGTCACGGATCAGGCGGTCATAGGCGATAACCTTGATACCCGCTGCGTGAGCCGATTCCAGAGCGTTGGAAAGGGTCGTGCCGTCGATGGCCGCGATGACCAGAACCTTGTCGCCCTTGGTGATCATGTTTTCGATCTGGGAGAGCTGGTTCGGAATATCGTCTTCGGCATACTGAAGATCGGTGTCGTAGCCAGCGGCCTTGAACTGCTCGACCATGGAATTGCCGTCCGAAATCCAGCGGGCGGAAGACTTGGTCGGCATTGCGATGCCGATGGTGCCCTTGTCACCGGCATACGCGGCGCCAGACAGCAGGACAGCCGTAAGTGCAAGCGCGCTGAGCGCCTTATTGAACAGTTTCATGATATCCTCCTCGGGGCCGCTAGCCTCTCTGCGGCCATATCCGGTCCTTGCGCATTCCTTCTGGTTTGCGAGGCCGTGACGGGACGATTGCAATTATCCTCCATGTCCGTCAAATAATGTTTCAGGAAATAGATATGGCCAAAATGTTATGTCAGAACTGGATAGAGCCGAAGCGCTCCTGCAACGGGGCTTGAAACTTTCCCATCTGCGGCTGCTGGATGCGCTCTCGGACAGCGGTCAGATCAGCGATGCCGCACGGCGTCTGGGCATCGCCCAGCCTGCCGCATCCCGCCTTCTCGGCGAGGTGGAGCGCATCGTCGGTCGCCCGGTGCATGAGCGCACGGGCCGGGGCGTGGTTCTCACCCCGATCGGCGAGGCGCTGGCACTCCGGGCAAAGCGTGTTCACATGGAATTGCGCGATGCCGCCCGCGAGATGCAGGAAATCGACATGGGCCATGTCGGCCATGTCCGCATCGGATCGGTCACCGGCCCGGCGCTCGACCGGGTGCTCCCTGCCCTGCGCACCGCACGCGTAACCCAGCCGAAGGTGACCTTCGAGGTGATTGTCGCGACGTCTGACGTGCTGTGCCAGAACCTCTTGAACGGACGAATCGATTTTGCCATCGCCCGCCTGCCCGTCGGGCCGGAGCGGCTGATGTTCCGGGCCCAGACCATCGCCCCCGAGCCCGTGTCGCTGATGGTCCGCAAGGGCCATCCGCTGGAGCGGGAAGTGCCGCTCGAACCGGCGCAACTGATGCAGTATGACTGGGTGATGCCGGGGCCGGAATCGCTTCTGTCCCAAACCGTGCTCGCGCGCCTCAGGGCGCTGAAGCTGCCGGAGCCGACGCAGCGATTCTCCACCGCATCCTTCCTGCTCACCCTGGCACTGATTCAGCAATCGAACGCGATTGCACCGCTCGCTCACGCCGTTTGCGCCGCCTTCACTCATGGTCCGGACGCACCTTACCGCGTGCTTCCGGCGGAACTCGGCATCGAGGTGGAACCCTTCGGTTTCATCACCCGCACGGATACGGTGCTGACACCGGCGGCCAGCCGTATGGCGCAGCTGCTGCTCGGTGAACAGGTCTAGCGCGACGGCGTCCAGCTTTCGGCGGCCTTGCCGGGAGACACGACATAAAAGCCGTTGGCCGCAACCGTCTGCCAGTCCCCTTCCCTGCCATCCGGCCAGATCACCCGGAATTCGACATCCTTGTCGGCGCCGACCCCGAAGTGGTGCCAGCCGAGCGCGCCGCCCGCATGGCCGCCGCCGATGGTGATTTCGCGGCGCATCACATGGCCCGCATTCTTCACCTCGATCCAGGAGCCGATGGCGTCGCGGTTCGCGCCCGGGTTCTCGAGCCGGAACTCGATCCAGTTGCCTGCCCTGGCGGTGGTGTTTTCCCAGATCTCGGCATCCTTCCAGCGGTTCGAGACCACCAGATCCACCTTGCCGTCGAGATTGAAATCGGTGAGCGCTGCCCCGCGCGAGATGTTCATGCTCGCCACATTGGCGGCAAGGCCCATCTCGATGAAATTGCCCTCGTCGTTCTGGACCAAAAGGTTGTTCGGGTCGCGCTTGGCGAAGTCCGGCATTTCCGCCACATTGCCCTTGGCGATGAACAGATCGACACGGCCATCATTGTTCACGTCCTCGAACTGCGTGTGCCAGGCGGTCGACGGATGCCAGTCATCGCCGGTATAAGGGCGATGAGCGGTTGCGCCATGCGCAAAGGCCACGTCCTTGTAGGTCGCCGGGCCCTTGCCATCCTTGGGCAGGGTTGCGAGCGCCTGCAGCTTGTTGTCGGCCATGCTGGTCAGGAAATATTCCGGATAGCCGTCGAAATCGAGGTCATAGCTGGCGATGCCCATGCCCCAGATGCGCAGGTATTTCCAGCCTTCCTCCTCGCTGTAGAGCACGGGTTCCCCACCGGGCGGGATGTGCCACATTTGCTCGCGGCCACCCTTGTAATATTCGCGGTCGTTGGAGACGCGCAAGCTCGGCGTGCCGGAACGGTTCCAGTCGGTAAACAGCATGGAAAGCGCGCAGAAGCTGGGCTTCAACGGCTTGGGTGCCGCAAACCGCTTGCTCTCGATGCCGGGTGCCTGTTCCGGGCGGTGCAGCCAGTTGTCGGTGCAGGAGCCCCAGGGCAGCATGTCCTGCTCCGGATCGATGTAATTACCGACGGCGAGTGTCGGCCAGTTGTTGCCCTTTTCCCAGGTCGCGGCGAAGGATGCGCTCCAGGCCTTGCCCCCATCGAAATTCCACGCCTCGTTTGCCCGCTCGAACTGGCAGGCACCCTTGCCGCGCATCACGATGTTTTCGCCGAGCCGCAGCAGGACCAAATCCATGATGCCGTCACTGTCGATATCAATAGGATATGAGCCCAGCAGATTGTCCACCTCAAGGCCGGACGTCTGCTCGCTGAAGGTCAGCTTGCCACCCCGCGTGCTGTCATTGCGGTAGAATTTCGCCTTGTCCGTGCCGCCCGGCAGAAGCAGATCCGGATAGCCATCCGCATTGCAATCGAAGGCGGAAACCCCACCGCCGACCATGAATTCCCAGTCTCCCTGATAGCGGCTGGAAAGGCCGCTGGTGCCAGTCTGGTTGTCGAATGTCGGCGTTACCGGCTGGCCCGCCTGCGCAAGGCCCGCCTGAAAGACGCTGATGGATAGGGCAAGAATGCCCGCAACTATGCCTGGACGCATGATATCGGCCTCATTTCCGGGTCTTCAGCGCCACCGTATAGGCGCCGATGCAATAGCCCTGCTGCAAGCCGCGCTCGATCGCCGCGCGGAAATGGATGCCGCCATAAAGCCGCGAAATCGCAGCCTCTTCCGCGGCGGCCTTGAAGCTTGCGAAGTGCCGCGTCGGGATATTGTCCGCCACATGGGTGGAATCATCGAAGGCATAGTTTTCGCCGAAAATGCTGGCGAGCACCGCAGCCGCGGCACCCGACTGGGTGCTATGCCCGCTCGGATATTCCGGGAAGGGTGGCGTGATCAGCAGCGTCTCCCATTTGGGATCGATCACCTTCTTGATGTAGCTCACCGGGCGGATCAGGTCATATTCATACTTGCTGTCCCAGCAGCCGATGAAGCCATCCGCAACCGCAACGCCGAGCCGCGCCATCGTATCGACCACGGTCGGGAGGTCGGACTTTTCCTTGTCCATGATTTCCCAGGCAACAGAGACCCAGTGGCCGGGGGGCGTGGGTGACAACATCGGATCATCCGACCAGAAGCGGGCAATCGTCTTCTGTTCCGGTGTGAGGGTCTTGACGGTGTTGTAGACCTCCTCAGCCTCCTTGTAGAAGGCAGAGCCCTTCTCCTCGCTGTATTCGATGGGCGGCGGGAGTCGGCAGGTGGAGCCCTTCGGCATGGCGAAGGTCCGGGTCTTGCCCCAGTTCGGCAAAAGCGGCATCTGCTGCTGGCGGATGAGCGAGGTGGGCACCCAGTGGCCGGGCTTCGGGTTCAGATCATATTTCAGCGGAAAGCCCATGTTCTGGACATCCGCACCGCCATCGCTCTTCGACCATTCGAGAATGGCCTTGGCCACCGCCTGCCCATAATCGGTCGAGCGCTTCACCACGTCATCCGGCAGGCCATCGGAAACCTTGGCATGCATCTTCTTTTCGGTCGCGGCAAAGGCATGCTGGCCGGTCGGGCCGGTATGGCTGAAGAATTCCTTCATCGAATAGGCCATGGCCGCATTCAGCACCACGCCATCATCATAGGCCATACCCTTTTCACGGGCGGGAACGGCGGTGAGACCGTTCAGCTGGCCGGCAAGCGTCTGCAGATGGGCATCGCCCCCCGCCGCCGCTTCATAGACCGTCACGCCGATATAGGCGAAGGAGCGGGCGGCAACCGGTGGCGAATAATTCGACGTATGGCGAACCAGTTCCAGCACCAGCCGATACCAGGTCTGCAACACCTTCTGCGGCGGCATGCGCTCGGCATGCGAAACGCCGGTCATGACAGGCGTCAGCATCAGCAAGACAATGATCACGGCTGCCCGCGCCCGCATCCACAGCAGGTTCAACATGTTTCCTCCAGACCTGGAATTCCCCTTTTAGCCTTTAGTGGCATGGATTCGGGTGGTCTGTCACCATGTTCGCTTTAAATCGATTATTATCATTTTTTACGCGGAAAAGGGGTAAGCCATTCCCGGCGCAGAATAGGACAAAAGGCCCGCCTTACTGGGGAGCGGGCCTTTTGCTTTGCACCCCCGATACGTCCCCGGGAGATGCGAAGGAGAACTTAGCCGGTGAGCCGCGGCGTCGAGATGATGCGCACGAACAGCGTGTTCATGGCGTCCGAAATGCCTTGGGTCGGGCTCACTTCGAAAAACAGGCCATCCGAGGCGCAGGAACGCATCCTGGTGGCAATTTCGCTCTGGAACGGCTTGATCCAGGCATTGTACCAGCCGTTTGTCGGCAGCGGCAGATAGGTGGTGTAAAGCACCGCGACCTTGTAACCCGCTGTCTTCAGGGCAGTGCAATACTGCACGTCGATCGGCTCCATGCATCGCCCGCCGGTCACCTTCTTGGTGCAGGTTGTGGGCTTGTAGCTGTCACCTACACCATCGGCCACGAAGAACACCACCTTTTCAGGTGTTTGCGAGGAGGAGCCGTTGCCCGGCTTGCCAATCTTGTCCTTGATCTGCGTCAGCGCGGTGTCGAAGCTCGTCTGCTGGTCATTGTCGTAGCCCTGACGCGGAATGGTCATCAGCTGAACACCCGCCGCCTTCTGCTTGGCATCATCGAGATCAACCGTGAGCGGCGACACTTCGAGCAGCTTGATGTCTTCGGCCTTCTCGCCAAACGTATAGATCGCCATGCGATACTGGTTGGAAACCGTGCGGCTCTGCTTTGCCTTGTCCATAAGGCTGGCTGTCGCCTGCGCGAGAACGTCGATGCGGGTGGTCACCCCCAGCTTCTTTGCAAGGTTGTAATAGTCGTTCTTGTTTTCCACGCCATTGGCAACGATGTGGCAGGCAAAGGCGCATTGATCCGGCGTATTGGCAACGAGCTTGTTGATATCCGCCGTTGTGGCACCAACGCCCATGGACGGCGTGTTGTCCAGCAGCAGATAGAAGTCGCGGAAGGTCTGCGTGGCAAATTCCGCGGTCGCCTTGCCGGAAAAGGTGATCGTCCTCTGGCCCAGGATGCGGCTGAAGGTCGTGGGAATGCTGCCGGAATAGGTGAGCGTCGAGGAAAGAACCGTGCCCCGCTTCTTCACATCCACGGATACGGACTGGATTGTCACGCCCGGAATATTCGACATTTCGCCATTGAAGAGTTTCAGAGCATCCGTTTCGCTCTCCGAAAGCTCTTCGTCTCCGTGATCATAGGAGGTCGTGGTCCCGGTGGATTTTTCCGCAATGGCGCCCACTGCAGCCGCATCGGCCGCCATCTGCACATGGCTCTTGGCAATCTGCGCATTGCCAATATCCACTGCCACGCCGATCGCACCGATCATGGGTGCCATCAGCAATGCCGTCGTGAGGCTCAAATTCCCAGCCCTGTTCCTGATGAACCGACCGAACATATCCGTAACTCCAAATTGATTGGCTTAGGATTTAAGATAAGCGTTATAAATAACTCCTAATTCATTGCCTCGCATTTTAACCATCTCGGCAGACCGGATTCCGGGGCGCGTAGCGATTTGAGACAGGCATGGCCCCGCAACCTGCTAACGAAAGGTCGCAAGACAGATCATTCTGAAACACAACTCAAAGACGGAATTCGAGTGGCGGGAATCCCTTTGATTGCGGGCTTTTTGCGGCCTTCTGCCCCTGCCTGACAGGTGATCCGTCATGTTTTGCAGCCGTTCCGCGATCACAATCGCGGGCCGATAGGGTTAATGCTACAGGTAGAAAATCATTGGAGTGCGCGGGGGGTGGTCAGCCCCCCCGAAGCCGTGTCAAAAGTTAACGGCCGAACCGGAGGACTGGCCCGAACTGCAACAGAACGGAACAGATTTTGATGCGGATCGGGCTGAAATTTTTTTGAAAAAAATGAGGTTTCCTTGACAATCGCCTTCCCGACGCCTGCCGGACAGAACCCTTTATGGCCAGAATTCACTGCAAGCGGCGCATTTGCAGGCTATGAATGGGCGCGCCCCCTGATGCCAAAGCCCAAATTTCCGCGACATTTCGAGCGGGCCGAGGGACTGCTCGCCCTTCAGGACCGGTTTGATGTCTTTGTTTTCGATGCATATGGGGTGCTGAATATCGGCGCTGCACCTATTCCCGGTGCGCTTGCCTGCGTGGAAGCGTTGCGCGCGGCGGGCAAGACCTGCGTGGTCGCCACCAATGCCGCGAGCCTCGATGCCGATGCGGCAATTGCAAAATTCGCCAAACTCGGCTTCCACTTTCCCGGCACCCATATCGCGTCAAGCCGACAGGCCGCGGAAGAGGCAATCTTGCCGGCTGCCGATAGCAAATGCGTGGCCGTGCTCGGTCTCGACGCAGGTGAAGCCGGTGCCCTTCCCTTTCCTGTGATCCATCCGGGCGACGAAATGGCCCTTTATGATCAGGCGGAGATCTTTCTTTTTCTCTCGAACTTGCGGTGGTCGGCGCAGCGGCAGGCGATGCTGGAGCAATCGCTGCAAAAGAAAAGCCGTCCGGTGATCATCGGCAATCCCGATATCATCGCGCCGCAGGAACACGGCATGAGCACGGAGCCCGGCTATTTCGGCTATCGGCTCGCAAGTCTGGGGCTCGGCACCGTGCATTTCCACGGCAAACCCTTCCCATCAATCTATGAACGTGTACGCCGCAACCATCCGGCCGCCAAAAATGCCGCTCGCGTCTGCATGATCGGCGATACGTTGCATACCGATGTGCTCGGCGGTGCATCGCAAGGCTGGGGCACGGTGCTGGTGACGGAGCACGGCCTGTTCAAGGGCGTGCCGGTGGAACCCTATATCCACGCCTCCGGCATCGTTCCGGACTTCATCATCCCGACCGTCTGATCTGAACTCCGCACGGACGCCCGTTGAACGCGTCCGTCCCGCCTATAGCGGAACCTGCATGGTGGAACAATGCAGCCCGCCGCCACCGGAACCGATTGCCGTTATATCGACCTGAACGATATCCCGACCGGCTGCATGGGGTGCAATCGCATTGAGGGCTGCGGCATCCGCCGCCATGTCTCCGAACATGGGCAGGATGATTGCTCCATTGCAGATATAGAAATTGATGTAGCCGGCCGCGAAATTTTCCTTTTGGCGAGTGGACAAACCCTGACCATAGCTTTGCGGTGCGACCAGCGGGACCAGTTTGAGCGCACGCCCGCTTGCGTCGGTCTGCCCTTGCAGTTCCTGCTGGTGGCGCATCGTCAGGTCACGTTCGCCAGTGGCGTCATGCGTATCGAGCGCATAGGCGACAATTCCCGGTGCCAGGAATTTGGCATAGAAATCCACATGCCCGTTGGTAATATCGGTTTCGTCTTCCGCGCCAATGTCCGGGAACACAGCCGTCCCGGTCAGCCAGATCACTTTTGTAACGCCGAGAAGCCGGAAAAGTTCCTCCTCCACTTCCGCCTTTGCATTTGGCCGCAGCGTCGCACTGGCAACTGTCCTGCCATCCATCTCGACATCAAACAGCTGCGGATTGCGGTTGACATGCAAGATGGAAGAAGCGGTTACGATGGCCGTGCCCTGCCCATCAAGCTCTAGGGCGCCCCCTTCCAGGGTGAGTGTGCTTTTCACCAGCTCGCATCCCTGCCGCTGCGCAATCAGAGCGGCAACCTGCTGGTCTTTTTCAAAGGGCTGGTAGAAATGAGCGGGTTTTGTGCGGTTGCTGCCGCGCGGAGCATACCGGCTTCTTGAATTGGCATTTCCCCAGCCATTGAAGTTGAAGCCGATTGCGACCTGCTGGTCCGGTGCATCAGCGCTCTTTGCAAAGACCGGCGCGGTGTCACGCATCCAGTAATCGTTGAAACCATCAGGCACCAGCACCAGTTCCACGCCACCGATACCGGAAGCCCGACCTTCATAGCGCTGATGGATGACCGGGTTACGTTTGCTGGGCGTTTCAAGAAGCTGCCGCGCAATCGCCCTTTCCTCTTCGCCAAGCACCAGCATCACAACCGGTTCCGTGGCACCAATCGCCTTGGCCACATCCACAAGATCACGGCGAACCCAGGAGAGGCCCGCGTTGCTGCCAGAGGGTTCGGTCCAGATATCATCCCTGCCAGACGCAAAGGCCATGTAGGTCAGGGCGTGCCGCTCCTCCTCGCCCGGGGCGATGAACCGGGGAGAAGCCGACCGGGCGATGCGGCCACCATTTTTCGGATTTCCGGCGACGTAGCCAGAAAGCGCAACACTTCCCGGGCCAGCACCAAGAAGAGAGAATGCAGCCAGTTTCGCAAGGCCGACCGTCATGTTCCGACGACCGATTCGTTTGGCATCATTGACCAGCATGGACGTCTGTCTTCCCCCCGGAAAAGCCATTGGCGACCGAACGGCCACCGGCAACCCTTTGCGCACCGGAATTGATCATAGCAACCAATAGCTACAGTCGCAGCAAAAATGACAACAATCCCATCATCTGAGACGCTGTTGGCACCGGTTTGCAGAGATCGCATTGAAAAGCCCGTCGACAAGGTCAGGGCGATCCGGCCTTTGCTTCATCAGGGGTGCTGGCTACACCCGACGGTTCCAGACATCCAGTTGCTCTGCCTTCACCATATCGGCCGCGCCAGCCGGGCGAACCGTGCGATACATGGGGTTCTTTGCCTCGATAACCTCGATAATGGCTTCGATCATTTCTGCGGGATCGCTCTGGTGGGTGAGTTCACGCACCGGCCAGTGCGCAACAACGCGCTCTCCCTGCTCCCACCATTGGTCCATGCTCTCCATGCCCGTATCGTTGAACCCCGTGCGGAAAGCGCCCGGATTGACGGTGACCACGTCCACGCCATAGGGCTTGAGCTCGTCATGCAGAGCCGAGCATATGGCTTCCACCGCATGTTTGGATGCAGCATAGGCGCCATCGAATGGCACCTTGACCAGACCCGCAACGGAGGAAGTCCAGACAATCCTGCCCGAACCGCGCTTCACCATCTGCCGTCCAAAGCCTTGGGCAACCTCAAGCGCGCCAAAGACATTCGTCTCGAAAACAGACCGCATGACGGACATCGGGATCTCAAGCATGGGACCGGATTCCATGATACCCGCATTGTTGAAGAGCACATCGATTTCGAAACCGAAGGCCTTGTTCCGATCGATCTCGTTGAGAACATCCAGCTTGATGACCTGCAGGTCCAGCCCTTCTTCTTTCGCGGCCTGGCGCAGCTCCGAGACCTGCGGCCAGATCTGGCAGCCTGCAATCACCTGATGCCCTCTTTTGGCCAGTCCGAAGGCCACGCCCCGTCCGAAACCGGAAGCCGCACCTGTGATGAGCACGATTTTCCCCATGCCGCTTCTCCCTTTGTCTTTCAGACTGAAATGTTGCGGTTGCGTATGGCAACCCGGATCGCCTGGGCGGTTGTGGCAACGCCCAGACGCTTTCTTATGCGTCGCAGATGATTTTCAACGGTCCGTTCCGAAATGCCGAGGATCGCGGCAATTTCCGCCTGCTGCCTGCCGGAGGCAATCCAGGTGAGAACCTCCCGCTCCCGGGCGGATAGCTCGCCGGACGGATTTTCCGCAGGCCCCTCGAGGATCCGGCGGGCCGCGTTGAAGGCCGAGGCGGCAATCAGGCTGAGGGCGAGACGGGTCTGCAGCGACGAATCGATAGTCTCCCCACCCAGACTCATGCCGCCCTCCAGCCCGAGCGCCCCGAAAACCGGGATCTGGACCCCGTGAATGCCGGGGCCGCGCGGGCTGGCTACGACCTTGTAGGAATTGGCCTCATCCCCGGGCATTTTGGTCCAGAAGAACGGCGCATTCGCAGCGAATACATGGCGGGTGACGGGACAGCGCTGGAAATAGTGCTTGGCATCGATTTTTTCCGAACCCGGAAACCAGTCTCCCTCGATCCAGAGAATGTTCTGCACCACTTCATCATGCAGCGCTGCCACCGAGAACAGAACGAAACGGTCATATCCAAGTGACTTGGAAAACTTCCGCACCTCGTCCTTGATCGTTGAAAGCTTGTCTGCGCCTTCAATCCTGATCGTGCATCGGAATGCCGCTTCAGATATGCCTGATTTCATTGAATGATATACTTCACGCTTTGGCTTCAATCTCGGCCAGCAGTGTTTGCGCCGACAGCTTGCCCAGCGCATTTGCCGCCAGAGGACTGTCACCTGTCAACAGGTTGCGGTCGCGATAGACTGCTCCGGATATATCCTTGTTCATGAGCTCAAAGCCCAGTGCCGTGAGTTTTTCCCCGAATTTCCAGGTCAGATGTCCCGGCATATAGCCGAAGTCCGGCGTCATTGCGTCCATGGCATCGGGAAATGCCACGATTTTATACCCGCCGAAGACAGCCGGATCGGTAACAGCCAGAAATGCCGCCGGGCCATGGCACAAGGAAATCACGAAGGCCTTGCTGACCATCGCCCATTCCAGCACAGCCCGTACGTCTTCGCTCTCTGGCAGACCGATCAAGGCGCCGTGGCCGCCGGGAATGAACACCGCGGCGTAGTCATCGAGGCCCCTCGCCAACAGATCGGCAAGCCTGAAGGGTGTTCTGAATTCGGTGGCATATTTGTCGTAAAAGCCCTGCACTTCGGCATCTTCCGATGGCATTGCCCAATATTCAAACTTGACGGGATTGCCGGAAACGGTTGCGACATCGAAAGCAAAGCCGGCCTTGTCGAGATGGTACATCGGCAGAAGCGTCTCGACCGGATGATTGCCGGTCGAGAAAAAACGGCCGTTGTCGGTCATCAGATAACGCTCGTCCGCGCCAATCAGCAATATCCGCTTGGCGCCCTTGTAAGGCGACGGATAATCCGCTCCGGCAAGATCGGATTTCGTGGAGGTAAACTGGCTGAGAGAATAGCGCGAAGGGAAAAACGCGTTCTTTTCCGCTGGATCGGGCTGCGGTCGCTTGTCTTGTTCCGGTGCGCTCATGGGCTGTCTCCAAATAGGTGGTCGATTGAACAGGAGCGGACATTAGGACGCTTCAAGATTGCATCACAATGAGGGTTTTCCCTCAACACATGGCCTTCTCCTGAAACTTTTCAATCCAGGGACAGACTTTTTCAGGACTGAAGAAAATGAATCCGGCACTGCCGCGCGGCCGCCATTTGCCTCGGGGAAGGCAGCCTCCATGTGGATTGAACAGCCCATTCACACCGATCGGAAACGCTCTCGATCATGAGCATCTTCCTGCAAAATTCGTTCTCTTCTGTAGTATTTTCCGCAAGATCCGAGCCGCGACAAATGAATTGACATTAAAAAGGCTCATGATAGCCCTGTTAACGATTCACCTGCGCAAAGAAGGTGAATGGAAAAAAGGGAAACGAAATGAAGAATACAAAAAGCGTTTTCATTGCAACAGCATGCAGTGTCATTGTGGCCTCATCTATTGCCGCTTATGCTGCGTTGCCACCAAAATATCTAAGTATAAAGGGTGTAGAGGCCTGCCTGGGCAAAGAGCAGCAGGGGACGATGATCGCCGTCTGCCTCCCTCCGTCCAAGCCAAAAGGATGCGCCAAAAGCAGCTGGAAAAAACTGCTGAGCCTGAAAGGCGCCGATGCGGTTCCGCCATGCATGCTGCTGAAATAGCATCTTCGGGAATGCACTGTCTGGTTGCGGCCAGCCAGTGCCTTTCTTGGGGAGAAACCGGTTCCGAACCACCCCGCCTCCCTGAATGAAGTCGGAAAACTCCAGCCTCCGCTGGTCCAGAAACCTGCGGCGGTTCATAACCGCCCAGGTTCTAATCGCCGCCGGATGAAAGATCAGTGGCAGGTCACTGTGAACGCAAATCAGACCAAAATATGTAATGAAATATTAACATTCAGACCCTAAAAATTGATAAGTCGCAATTGCATTGCCGCCTGCGCGACGTGGCTCACACTGGATAGCTCGTAAAAGTGGCATCCAGTCCCATTCAAGTAAGCCTAGATTGATGCCCTTGTGATTATGCGCATTGGCAAAGAGCGGCATGTTCCCCCTTCGACCTTTGTACCGGCAAAAAGGTGTTTTTGCATGTTTGATCTAATCGGCAGAGTGAATGCAAGCATTCTTGATGCCTTCAGCAAATCTCAAGCGATTATTGAGTTTGATATGAAGGGGAACATCCTACACGCCAATGAAAATTTCTGCCGGGCTTTGGGCTATGAGCTTTCGGAAATAAAAGGCAAGCACCACCGTATATTTGTCGACCCTGCAGAAAGCGCCGAACAGGCCTATGGCCATTTCTGGGAGAAGCTTGGTCGTGGTGAATTCGATGCGGGCCAATACAAGCGAATTGCAAAAGGGGGCAAGGAAATATGGATCGAAGCATCCTATAACCCCGTTTTCGTCGGAAAGCGCCTCCTGAAGGTGGTGAAGATTGCAACCGACATTACCGCCCAGAAACTGAAGGCCATGGAGGATGCAGGCAAGCTTTCGGCCTTGTCACGGGCACAGGCGGTGATCGAATTCACACCGCATGGCGAGATCCTGACCGCAAACGAGAACTTTCTGAAAACCCTTGGATATCAGGCTCAGGAAATCGTCGGTCGGCACCATTCCATGTTTTGCGAGCCGGGATATTCGAAAAGCGAGGACTACGCGCTCTTCTGGCAGCGGCTGGCAGCGGGTGAATACATTTCAGATGAATTCCTGCGCATCGGCAAGGCCGGAAAGCAGGTCTGGATTCAGGCAACCTACAATCCGATCCTTGATTTCAATGGAAAGGTGTTCAAGGTCGTCAAGTTTGCGAGCGACGTCACGCCCCGGGTGCAGAACGTAGAGGCACTTGCAATTGCGCTTCGGCATCTTGCCGATGGCGATTTGATGCAGCAGTTGAACACACCGTTCCTTCCCGCGCTCGAAACGTTGAGAGTGGATTTCAACAACACCGCCAACAAGCTTTGTTCGGCCATTCAGGAAGTAGCAGAAAACGCGAGCGCCATTTCTTCAGCCTCGACGGAAATCAGCTCGGCATCGAATGATCTGGCTCAAAGAACCGAGCGCCAGGCGGCTTCTATTGAACAGACAGCGGCAGCTCTTGAAGAAATTACGACCACCGGGAATGACTCAAGCCAGCGCGCCCAGGAAGCCGGCATGCTTGTACGGAAGACCAAGGAGAATGCAGAGCGTTCCGGCCTGATCGTCCGCGAAGCGATTGTCGCCATGGGCAAGATCGAGGCCTCTGCGTCTGAAATCGGCAGCATCATCGGCGTCATCGATGAAATTGCTTTTCAAACAAACCTGCTTGCGCTGAATGCGGGCGTCGAAGCCGCCCGGGCCGGAGAAGCAGGCAAGGGTTTTGCCGTGGTTGCTCAGGAAGTCCGCGAACTGGCCCAGCGCTCGGCCAAGGCCGCCAAGGAAATCAAGGATCTGATCAGCACCTCGAATAGCCACGTTAAAAATGGCGTCTCGCTGGTCGGAGATACGGGCAAAGCACTTGAGGACATTGTCGAGCACGTTGTTCGGGTCGATGGCAACGTTGGCTCAATCGTCGAGTCCTCGAAGGAGCAGGCAACGGGCCTGCGGGAAATCAACACTGCCGTCAACACCATGGATCAAGGCACTCAGCAGAACGCGGCGATGGTGGAGCAAACGTCAGCCGCTGCCCACAGTCTGGCGAAGGACGCGGAAACCCTCTTCAGGATCGTTTCCCAGTTTAAGGTTGGGGCAAGCCGAAGCGGTCAAGCACAGCGAATGGGCCATGAAAGAAGCAAGCAACCCGCTCCACTTGAAGTGCCCGGAAAGCCGAATGCGCCTCAAAGGCAAACTATGTCGCTGGGAAATGCTGCAGTAAAAACGGAATCTTGGGAAGAGTTCTGAACCAAGCCCGATCAAATTGCGTAGCCCTGTAGCGGACCAACCTTGGTTAAGGGAGACAGATATTGGCCCAGTCCGAAACAGGATACATCAAGCAGCAATTGCAGAACTGCTCTGAGCCAAAGAAAACGACGAAAGAGATGACGCCTGAAGAGCGCATGGATTTCATGCTCAGAATGTCATTGAAGGCCGCAGAGGACTTGGAATTGATGCTCAGTGCTCTCCAGGCGGTTCAGAATAACCCACCGGACCAGAAGCTTTGATCAAGGCTGCATGCTGGCAGTCAAATCAAACACAATAGATTCTGCCGCCTGAGAACATCGTATCAGGCGGCTTTTTGTATTTCGTAGGTCAGAGCGTTGAATTCCACTGAAAAGCGACCCGGCCCGGGAACAGCGAGAACGTAGTCGCCGTTAATGCTCGAAAAAACCATGACAACGGCCTGGATACCGATCCACTCGGCCTATCGCGAATGGATCGAGCGAGCTCCGGTCTGCAACAGCGGCATTCTTCACGCGGGATCTCGAACAAATCAATACCGAACAGCCGATGAACTTCAGAGCGAATAGCAGAAGCTGATGCAGGCACGGTGGAAAGACATTCAGCCTGCGGCTTTCCGGAACAGGAACGGATCGTGATTTGGAAACCGCATCCAATTTCTTGAAAACCAGCAGTGTTTTAGTGAAAAGGTATATTCTGTCTTATCCAGGAGATCCAGAAAGACGAATGGTGGGTGATGTAGGGCTCGAACCTACGACCCGCTGATTAAGAGTTAAGATGATCTAAAGCGATATCAATGACTTGGATTTGAGACATTTTCCGTGAAGCGCAGTCTTACACTGCGCTTCACGATCACTTGGACTGGTTATCAGAGATGCGGTCGATGCGCGTAGAAATTCGATCGACGGCCGATTTCAGGTACTCAACACCAGTCATTATTTCATCGCGGGTTTCGCGCAGCACCGTACGAGACACATAGTTTTCGGCGACATGCAGCCGGTGATCAGCAACATCCTTGTTGGTTGCTGACAAGGCTTTTTCTACTGCCTTGTTCTTCGCTTCGAGGCGGGCCCATATGCCGCCGACGAAGCCAGCAACCATGATGAAAAACCCGGTGAACTTCATCACATCATCAATCGTCATCCGCTCATTCCTTACGGCGAAACATAACCCTGGGCATTCACGAAGACGCTGCTCACAGCCCCGCAGGCAATGTTCAGAGCAGTGTTTGCCGTGGATTTGATCGGAGTGATAAACTCGATATCAATGGGCGTTGCCATGGACGCAGGCAATTGGCATTGCCATTTGACGGTGGCCCCATCCTTTACGACGAATGTCGTTGCAGCAGCGCCCGTGTTCTGCAGCTGCAAAGATGTCATACAGTTGCGGAGACCCACAGCAGCGGCCTTGATTACCGTATCCGTAGTTACGATGATAGTTCCGTTGTAATCCCAGGTGGCACCAAAACGATAGTCCGGTAATGTTGCCTGTCCAAGGCGTGCGACAGCGCCCTGCACTGTCAGCACCGTACCGGCCGTTGAAACGCGCACGCGCACCCAGTGATAGCCTGCAGGCGAGAAGCGATACGTGGAGGCAGTGGAAATCGTGAGCCCGATCAATCCCGGTACCTTCACATCCTGAACCGGGATTGTGTCCCAGGTCGCGAGTGTCGGATCGTTTGTACCCTCTACAGTGAGCACGGTCGTCGTGATAGCTGAGATCTGGATATCGATTTCGGAGATGCCGGATGCATCGAGTGGCCCCAGCAGCACACCATTCAGCGCTACCGTGTACGACCAAGGCAAAGAAACAGAAGCGGCCGGGAGACCATAGGTCGCGATGAGCGCATTTACTGAACCAGAGGTGAAGGCGCTCATGCGTGCGCGGATGAAGACACTCCCGCCGTTCGGTACGTCGATCAGCCAGATGCCAGCAAGTGTGGTGGTCGATACCGCTTGCGCCGTAGGCGTGGACAGCGGGAGCGCTTTCACCGCTGTCCAGGTTGCCCCATCTGTGGAGACTTCAAAGGAAACTGTTCCGACGAATTGCGCAGTTGCCCCCGGCTGGTTGACCAGGGAAAGCACATAGGTCATCCCGCCTTCGACTTCCCAGCGAGCCTCGGTATTGAGCGCATTGAGCAAGATGGAGGCTGGTTGCGATATCACTCGCGCCGGATTGACATTGACCATTGGGCTTTCCCCTTCCTGTTGAAGCCGTGCGCCTGGTGCGCGTTACCGCTTGAAAATCTGCTTGGCCGTGTGGCCGCCCATGTAGAGGCCGGAATAGACCGTGAAGACGGTGACGAGCTCCGGGAAGCTGACAAGCGGCCGGATCTGCACGGCACTGCCAGCGGCGATGAACAGGGCATTCAGGAGCGGCGTTCCGATCACATCCCAAAGGATGCAAAGAAGCATCAGCCACATGCCCGCAGGCCGCCACATCCAGCCGAAGGCGCTGTCCTTCTGCATTTCAGCGAGCATCAGATCATTTCCCGCTTTCTGCGCCTCGAGCGAGGCGCTGGCGAGCTGCTGCTCGACAGCAATCACTGCGCCCTCGAGATCATCCGGATGAACCTGGTTGAGCGCATCCGGTGATTGGGCACCTGCTTTTTGCGTGATCGCATCAACAACAGCGCCGCCGATCGTGCCGACATTCCCGCCGACGGTGTCAGTGAGTAGCTTCTTGATAATCGGAGCGCCTACCTTGGTGGCAACATCGAGGATGATATCGAGGCTCATGCTGCAGCTCCTTCAAAAGCTTCGGCCCGTGCTTTCGCCAGTCGGGCATGGTGGATGGAGTAGAGGGCGACCAGCAGAAAAATCGCTGCCAGGCCGCCCAGGAGCGCGATCGCCGTCCAATCGACGTGCGATGCGGTAGTGGCTGCCGGAATAGCACCAGCGCCCGCGCTAGCCCCGCCAGAGGCCTTTGCAGTTTTGGTGCGTTGCTGCGCTACCGTGCGTTCATGCTCGGCAGTGCTTCCGGCAATTTCCTTGAAACGATTATCGCTGGCGCCGGTCGCGGCCGACAGCATCTTGAGGGCCTGCACTTCGATATCCGCGACACGGCGGGCCCAGCCTTTGCCGAATACTTTCCATGTCTTCAAACCCTGCAGGAAGCTGGAGCGAGCCCGGCAAATGGAGCGGATCAGTTCAGCGCTGGAAAGCTGCTGGGCCTGGAACTTCTTCAGCCAGGCGAGCGAACGGCCGGGGCCGGAATTCACGGCCGGATCATAGACGGCAAGATCGACACCAGGCGCAAGGCGATCGCAGCCGCATGCTTCCCAGTAGTTTTTGCGGTAGATCTCGAGCGCCTCGCCTTTGGTTATCAACCGAACGGATCTCAGCGGGAGACCCTTGCTGCGCCGGAAGGCGTCATAGGTAGCCTGGATGACGCCCCACATGGTTTTGCCGCCGGGATCGTCCGGATGATCGGACCATCCACCCTCCCATTTCGAAGTCACGGCATGGCATTGATCAAAGCGGTCCATGGTTTGCCCTCTGTTTCAGGCAAAGATAAAGGCCATGGAGCGTAGTTTAGTGCGCGCTGGTGCAGATCAGGCTTTACGCAGGCGCTTGAGGGCGAGATAAGCGGGCCCGAAAATGAGCAATCCACCGACCATCACAAGGGCAATCCAGGCATGACCGGAGGATGAAACGCACTTTCCGAGCTCGAAAGCTGCTGCAGCTGTCTGCTCGGAAAGGTCATGAACACGGCAGCAGTCGAGCCACTCATGGCCATTGCCGCCCAGCCAAGTCGGGATACCATCCGGCCAGTAGCTGCATTCCATGTCAGGTTTCAGAGTGTCGCCGCCCATCGCCACATAACCTTGAACTGCTCTTCAGGGAGCCCCATCATTGTGCGGATTTTGGAAATGGCCGGATGGTCATAGACATAGTCCTGAGACTTGCGGATCTCGATCAGGGTCCATTCCCGTTCTTCGGCATCCGATATCTGCTTAACCGCTGCCACCACCATTTCCTCAGTGATCCCGGCCTGAAGAGCGGTAAGCCAGAGTTGGCGCTGAGTTAGCGCGGGCATCGGAGGATCAGCAGAGACATTAATCGGCAGCTCAAAGTTTCCATCAACGAGCCTGTAGCCCGGCTGCACGAAGTCTGGCACTTCAATGTAACCGTCAGGCGGATCGTCGGTAAGGTCAAGCTGAACAACGTCACCATCAACAATAAGTGCATGCGCCATTAATCAAGCCTCGTGATGATAAGATCGGTGAATATTTCTGCGATTGAGCCAGAGGTCCCGCCAACACCAAGACCATTAGTGGCGCATGCGGAAGCACAGTAGTGTGCCACCTCAACATTAGCGGCGGCTGCAATAGTGAATTTTCCAATCATCACAGAGTCTGCGGTAGTTCCGCCCGCTGCTGACGATGGATACGCGCCGGACCCAAAGACAAGAATAGTGCCGGTGTCTGTCCGAAGCCATGCATGGTTGCGGTTAACGCTATAGGCAGGAACACGGCCAAACACCGAGTATGTGCCAGCCGGAAGTGTGACTTTATTTGAGGCAAGACTAGCTCCGGAAATTCCATTATGGACAACCGTATTCAGAGTGCGAACGTTAACGCCCGCAGCGGCAGACCCGCCATCCACACCGGCTGCCTTCTGGTCTCGCACATGGATATATGCTTGTTTGTTAATGACAACCGCCTGTTTGACCCTGAGCGACGTGGTAAGCTTCGTGTTTTCTGTACCAGCCTCTGCTTCTGCCTGAGTAGCCAGCACTGTTTTGCCGTCCACATACTGTTTTGTGGCGGGGTTCATGTTGGCAGATGGGTCAGCATGAAGGACAAGGAAGCCAGTAAGCGTGGATCCGCCCCTGTCTACCTTCGCGGCATCCACGGCGGCCTTGGTATAAAAACCCGCGTCGATCTCGGTTTTCAGATAGTAGTTTGCCGGATTGAACAAGGCCGCGGCTGCGGCACTTGCCGCAGCTTGACTGGCACTCGCAGCCGCAGCCGACGCACTGTTATATGCGGCATTGGCGTAGCTTATTGCCGCAGCAATTGCAGATAAGCTCGGCCCCTCGACTACGCGACCAGCGGATATCATCAGTGCCGATCCTTCAGCGATCTCCGGATCCAGCGGCATTACATCGCGCCGGAGCTCCTGTTGCGCAGCGGCGATTTTCGAAAGCTCTTTCTCGAGCCCATCGATATCGAGGCGTGTGCCCTTGGAAATTCCAGCTGATCGCTCCGGCAACCGTTTGCCAAGCACTTTGATTTTCGTGGTTCCGGGCACATTGGTTGGGAAAGCAATCGTGAAATTGTCGAGCGCCAGGCCGGAAACTTTCGCTACCGTCACCAAGGCAACAGAATATTTCGTTGCCCCGGCCGCCTTGGTCAAAACCTCGACATCAGCCGTATCGAAGATCTTGAACGCAAAGGGACCGTAGGCAGTCCCACCATTGCCGTTGATCAGCGCATGTTCACGCGTTTGCCGCGTCAGCGGATAGGGAGTATCGGCCATTGTGCAACCTGCCTCAAAATCGATAGAGACAGATTACGGGTATCGGGAGCAGGTTCAGTGGGGCAATAGAAGGAAATTTCCCGTGCAATGCCAACACGATGAATTGCGCCAAACGATCACTTCAGAGTCTGCTTTTGAAGAGCAGTCTCAATTTCCACGGTTCTACCCTCCAAACTGCGGAGATCTTTCGCTATTTCATCGAGCCTAATTTTTAAAGTATCTGAAGATGAGCCTGTTTGCTCAACCTGCATGAGCCGCATATTCAATTCATTCACGCTGTCAACCAAGTTATTGATCAGTTGATTTTGCTCGTTATGCAGACAAATCACATAGTCAAAATTATCATTAATCTGATCATTATAATTGGTTGCATATGGATTATGCATGCAAGCGTAAGAAATTGTCGGAATAGACAATACAAAAAGCAAGATGAGACTACGCATAAAAAACCCCTTGACACGAGAATCCAGATGTAAAATGCTAATCACACTTCACGAAAAAGGTGAAGTCCCGAATTGCAAGCGGGTTCTGATCTCGGAGCGCCCAACGCGCGCAAGCGCGTTTTTTTATGGTCGGGCGTAGTGGGAGGGCTATGCCCTGCCGGTCTCCGAGCCGGTCTTGCAAACCCACTGTCGCCCGGCCGCCAGATGCAAGCTGGCGGTTTTGGTCCAACCTCGGAGAAACCGACCATGAGCAATGTATATAAGCTTCCTGCCCAAGAAACTGACGCAGCTTTGAGCGAACTTGCCAGCCTGCTACGCATCGGCCTCGTATGTCACGAGCAGCTCGAGAAGTCCGAATTCGCTGAATTGCGCGATGACCTAACAGCCCTCATGCATGTCGCGCTCGATAAAGTGAACTCTGCATCCAGATCCAATGCGATGTTCTTCCGCAACAAAGCCGCCAAGGAGGCCTGATCATGAACGCTATCCAGAAATTCCTGTTTGAAGAACACCAGATCCGCGTCATTGAGCGCTTTGATGAGCCATGGTTCGTTGCTGTCGATGTCTGCAAGGCGCTGGCCCTACATAACCAGCGGCAGGTCGTATCCGCCCTTGATGACGATGAGAAGGGTGTCCAGATTATGGACACCCCCGGTGGACAGCAGAAAATGAATATCATCTCCCTACCGGGTCTTTTCGCGCTGGTTTCCAAGTCACGCAAGCCTGTCGCCCGTGCTTTTGACCGCTGGGTGCGCCATGTTGTGCTGGTGCAGATCGCAAAAACCGGGAAATTTGTGCCGGATGGTTATGTCGAGGAGCATTCGTTCAGTGCGAATGAGACCGCTTCGGAGCCGATGCGTTTTCTGGAATTGCTGGCATCTATCGACGACAACCGCCTCGCCGTCATGCAGGCCTATATGAATGGCCGAGCTCCGGTGAGCCAGCATCCGGCCGTTCGCTATGATCGCCCGAAGGTGCCAGATGACGCGCGGGAGCTCCTAAGCCGTATTCTCGACTATTCCACCCAGGCAGGCTATTCCGTCCGGACAATGCTCAACGCCGCGTGGAGCCAGGGAGAAACCATCGATCTCCGGCCTTATGGGATCGTCATGGCAAAGGACGGAATTTTCTGCGCACTTGCCCGGCAATGGTATGCGCAGCTGAAAAGCGACCGGAAATGGACCAGCCATCTGCCAAACCTGTGGAAGATCCCCGGGTGCTACGGCGGTGGAATGATGAAATTTGCAGACGCAAAGCGCCCAGCTTCCCCAACAGTCTTTGTTCCGAGAGCGATGCTGGGCATCGACTGATTTAAGGGGGGCCAAATTATGCCCCCCCCTATTGCACGTGGTTCACTTCACCAAATGCATTGCGTAAATCCGGCAACCGCGACGGAAGTCCGCGACCAGGTTCCCACCAGTAGGATGCAGACCGTTTCTTTGCCTTGAAACTTTCTTCCGCCTGCGGATCTGTGAGCCATTGAAGCTGATCCACAAACATGCGCTGCCAGGCAACACGAGTGAAAGGATGCGTCGAGATAAAAGGCGTGTACCGAGCCAGATAAGGCGGCAACTTCTTGCCGAAGCCAGAGCCCTCTTCAGATCCGCCAACAGCCATGAATGGTGCTCGAATAGCGCGACTGGCCAAATCAGCCGTGTCGCCGATGAAACCGCCGCCTATCCCGCCAAGGGTCGATGCAATGCCTTGCCCATATCGGTTTTCCGACTTGGCGATGAAATCAGCGAATAGACCGCCACCGCCGCCCTTGACGAATGCCCGCAGCCAGAAGTCAGGCGCGCTCATGTCTTCCGGATCTTTGCCGGAAATCACGTTCGAAACCTGCATATAAAACGCAGCGCCGAAAGTCAGAGGAACGGCCATCGATGTAAAATAGAATGCGCCGCGGCCGATCTTTGATGAGCGCGAACGGCCGAGCATTGAATAGAGGTGCATGGCCTCCATTTGACGGGCAGTGAAGCTCATCCCAAAGCTCATGAACTGCTTGGCAAAAAGCATCATCTCACCAGCGATCGTGCCACGCTGCTGCTTTCCAGTCACATAGGTTTCGATACGCGGATCACCAGACGGAACGGAGCGCTCACTCCATTGCGTAACCATCTCGCCGAGTTTCTCAGCGAGATCACGCCTTTTCGTGTTGGTCATGATCGAGCCTGGCGAAAGGAAGCCAGCAGCATCAGTCGCACCGCGCATCGCATGCCAATCATCCGCAGTGAAACCGAAGCCCTCCATGGTTTTCTTGAGCAGGGGATGAACATCGATCCAGTCGGTATCAGCCTCAGCCAATCGGCCAAGTTCTGAAAACCATGCTCCGGCTTCAGCACGTTTGCGGGCATCGGTCAGGGGCTTCAATGCGTTCCAGGTGAGCGCTCGATCGACAACCCACTTGCTCCATTCGTTTCCGTAGAGCTCGCCGACATAGCGCGCGTTTTCATTGGCGGTGTACATGAAGTCTTCCCAGATCATGCCTGCACGCGCCATTGCGCGCCGATCGCCATCATCAGCAAAGCGGCGCAGGACACCTTTCGCCTGTGAGATAATCGGAAGACCGGCCAGCCGCCGAGCGGCAGACGCAACGAATGGATCAGTCACCGATGACAGAATGCCCGTTGCACCGAGCGCGGCCGAGGTCGCGACATTACGGATATCCGTTGCGATCTTTGCTGGGCCCTGCCAGACGGTTCCGGTACCGCGCAACTTTTGCCACAGCGCCTCGAGGCGAAATTGCGCTGCAGCTGGCGCCGACATTCCGGGAAGCTTGCTCCCCTTTTTGCCAGCCATTTGCTCGCCGATATCCTTCTGCACGACCTGAGTTAGCCACTGGATTGTTGCGTCAGGGTTAGGCCCAAATCGCTCCATCGCGGCGATATCGCGCGCCATTCCATTGATATGATCGAAGATCGCCGAAATCACATCGGTCTTGCCAAAGCGCTCATTGTAAGTGAGCCAGGCCTCTGCATCGCGGAACACCAAAAATCGATTGTCCTGGTGGCGATTTGCGAGCGAGCCCTTGCCGAGCGCCCGTGAAGCAGGATCGAGATGCGCCAAGTTATCGGAGCTGATACTGTCGAACACATGATCAAGGCTGGCATCCAGTCCGGACCAACCGATTTTCTGGCCAGTGTACGGATTGCTCATCATTTCCGGATCTAGCAGCGGCCGAATGAAATCTTTCCAGGCCTGTCGCGATTTCTGGATATCGCCACCGCCAGCCTTTCGGATTTTCCGGAGATCGTGGCTATGTGGCAAGCCATGATCTTCGCGCTTCGGAATGTTGCCACCAGCAGCGTTGAACCGCTGGCGCAGATCCTCGTAAGCGCCGCGAATGGCGATTGCCATTTTCTTGACAGCCGGATTTCCTACGGCCTCACCATGAATGCCGCGAACGAGATCCGGTAGGTCGATCGAGTTTCGATACTTGCCCCATGCGCCGCTCTTCCGGAAATGATACATCACGTCCGAGAGCGACCTATGCGCCAAGCCGATAATCGCATGCATGCGGCCGACCATGGAAAATGTGCCGACATTGCCGTAGTGGATCATCAGGGAAAGCGCGCCGTCGAGCTTGCTTTCCTTGCCATAGATTGTGTGGTGCTGGTCGAGGAAATCGACAATATCGCGCCTCGCTTTTTCGGAGAGCAGAACGCGCCGGCGCGCCAACTCCGCTTTCGCGCGCAATTCCTCGACGGCCTCTTTCTTCGCCGCCGATCGGCCGGAAGTCGTGTTGCCTTTTTCGCGGATCTTCTGCTGATAAAACTTGTTAATCTCATCGGCCTGGTCGCGGGAAATTGCGCCCTGCTGTACTGCAGAATTCAGGCAATCATTCAAGCTCATAGCTTACAGGCCTCCAATACATCAGCGAGCAAGGCTGGCTCTTCGGCAAGCGTCAGCGCTTCGTCGATCGAGACCATGAGCACATTGCCCTGGTTATCATAGACAGGGATCATGGCTTCCAGAGTGGCGGGCGCATCACGGTTGATTTCACCCAGCACCTCTTCAACCAGGCGCGTAGCTTCTGAAGTGAGAGGCTCGGCCGAGCGCGCCGGTGCAATAGCATCTATTTCGGCTGGGCTTCGGCCATCTGCGCTAATGCCATCAGATTGCCCGCTACCTCTTGCATCCGGTTGCGCATTGACTGATCCGCTTCCGTCTTGGCCGCCTCCTGCAAGCGGCTCGCGCGCTGGCGCAGGTTCTCCGGACTGTTTTCCGCCAAAGAAGGGGATTTCGTCTGCTGGATCGACATTGGTTGGCTCCCTGGCATTGTCGAGCTGCATTTGATAAAGTTGCCGCTCATCATGAATGATTGCCTCCGCAAGGGCCATAGCGGCCGGGCGCGGATTGGTCGCAAGGCTTTCCGCTGCGAATGAGACAATCTCATCCTTTATCTTCCAGCCATCCGGAAGGCCTGAGGCAGAAGCCGCGCTGGAAAACTCATCAAGTGCGGCGCGAAACTCTGGGCTGTTATGGAAATCGCTTGCCGACGTGATCCGCTGCTTTTGCCCCTCAGATACCACTTCTGCAGGCCGGTCAAATCTCGGATCCTGCATGACATGTTCAATGGCATCCGCATCGCCTTTGCGCGCTGCATCGACGATATCAGCCGGGAACAATTTTTCAGCACGCCGATCGGCCAGCATTCGAGCAACAGCCTCAGGGGGAGGAAAGTTATCGGGATCCTCGGCATGCCGCATCGCGGCCTCATAAACGGCAATTTCATCTGGGCTTGCGTTATCGGAAAGCCCATAACCATCGAGCTCATGATCATCCCATGCACGCGACATGAGACCTTGATGCTCTTGGCTCACCGGAACGCCAAGCGCGTCTGCAACGGCCTCGACGTCACCGCGTTCCGGGCTACCGCGCAACACACGCTCGACAGCAGGCTGCGCTTCAGGTTTCAGCTTCAAGGAATGCACCAGGGCGCTGGCACCTTCGGTCATTCCGCCGAACAAGCCACCAAAAACACCGGCAATACCTATTTGCTGAAGTGCTGGCACCAAGCCAGTTTCCAAACCAGCTTTGCGCTTGTTCTCGGCAGTAGCAAGCTGCAGCACCGCTTCGGTTCCAGAGTTGATCACTGCATCGCTCAGCATTGCCCGGCCGACATTGGCAACGACTGACCGACTGGCAGAAGCTTCCAAGCCACCGATCGCGCCAAGACCAATCTGCATAGGATCATGCCGCTGGCCGATAAGGCCGCCAGCAAGAGACGAAGTCAAGCGCCCAAAAAAACCGAGCTCTGGTGCGGATCCGGCAAGCTGGGCATTTTCTTCCACCTTTCGCTTTTCTGCATTGGCAGCCTCGTCCATTCCGGTGCCCAGCACCGCGCGCACTCGAGGATCCTTTTTAGCAAGATCCTCGACCTGTGAGCGAAAGTAATCCTCCCTCGCCTTTCGGATTTCTGGTGAAAGTGTGGCTCCGGAAACCATGTCTGTTGTTACGCCCTGTGCGTAAAGCTGCTTTTCATAGGGCGTAGCGACGAGAGAAGGATTATCAAGCTCAACGCCAGTCAGATCCTTGACCTGCCTGATTTTCCGATCATATGCGGCGGCTAGCGAGGCCTGATCATTATTGAAGCCTTCGATGTTGTTGATCACGGCATCATTTGACCAAACACTATCCCCAAAGGCTTCACCCCAGCTTTTCGGACCAGTGCTGACTTGGCGAGGATCCCTTGCATCGATGCTCGAGAGTGTCGGCAATTTCATCGATAGGCCCCCGGAACTCGAGCAGAAAGCCGGTCTTTCATCGAAGCAAGATCTATTACGATAGGCCGCCCCATATCATCGGCAATGAACATAGGGGCACCGGATGAGGGCTCGCCGCGCGCGAATGCATATCCACCTTGTACCGGAACCGGAATTGCACTGGTGAAATTATCAATCGTCCAGGCGCTTCCATTCGGTCCCTTCGGATTGCCGATATCATCCATGGTCAGAGACCCGACCACTTCGGCAAACTTGTCAGCCCGCATAGAAGGCGGAACGAGAACCTTGCGGCCGCTATAACCGATCCCCTGATCATAGGCGGCGATACCGCCAAACTGCACATCGCCGACAAAGCTAGCGCCGATTGCTTCCTGAAACGCGCGCTGAAACACCGGAATGGCAGCGCTATCCTTTGCGCTGATACCCTGATCGTGCAGACGCTTGCGGGCGATAAAGGTCGCCGCCTGCTCAGCCTTTGAGAATTCATCGGGCATCATGTCAAACGCTGCACCAGCCGTACCAATGGCGGCCGGTTTGCGCTGTTCATTCGGGATATCCTTATAGTCGCCTCCCTCGAGGGGCTTTGAGGATCCCGCGATCAAATCCCGTGCGGCCGAGACACTGCCACCGGCCGCAACCACATTACCGGCAAGCGTCACGATCGGCGCTTGCTGGCCAAGCTCGGCAAGGACATGATCTGCATTGTCACCTGCAGCGCTGACCAGCCCGGCCGCAATAGACACCCCGCGCTCTGGATCGGCCTTTACGGCATCTTCGATTGCCTTGGCCTCACCCTCCTGGAAATATTTCGGCTGCACTCCGAAATGCTTCGCAGCAAGTGTGGCATCGGACATGCGCTGCTGGAATGCGCTGGAAAGCTCCTGAGGCGATGCATCAAGCGGAAGCGAACCGGATACCGGGATCACCCCATATTGTTGGGCAACCGAAAGCGGATCCGCGACGATTGCCGCTTTCTGCTTTTTCAGCAGCTCCTGTGCATAGCGGATATCCTCAGGAGTGGCTTTGTCACCAAGCAACTTTCCGAGGTTCTTTTCCACTTCCGGGATAGGCATTGTGCGAATTGCATCGGCCACATTAACGCGGCGGATTGCCGAAGCAACGATCTCCTTGCCCTTCGGAGCTTGCCCGGCCTGCAGCTGAAGTGCCGAAAGATCGGCAGCAGATGCAGCCGTACCAGCAGCGACCTGGGCGGCAAGAGCATCACCCTTTTTGGTCAGCGCTTCATTGAGCTGCTCGCCCTGAGTGAAGGCGTCCTGGCTGGCTTTCAAAAAGCCTGCATCGAGCTGCTGCAACACTTCACCTGAAAGCTCCGGCAGCTTTCCATCGGCGAAATCCTTGCGCATATCCTCGCGCATTTTCAGGATCTCTTCCGGCTTTTTCCCCTTTGTCTGACCGCCATAGTAACGCAAAAGCATGTCATCGCGGCTCTTGCGTTTGGCATCAGCCGCCGTGGTAGCATCGATCACACCGCGCGAAACAGCAGCATCGTAATGGCTATCTACGGACAACTGCAGAGCATGGAGCTGCTGCTCGGTACCGGCATCTCCCGGCTGCATTCCGGCGAGCACACGATCCTTCTGCGTTTCAAGCGCCGAAGCTCGATTTCCGAATGATACAAGATCCTCTTGCTTCTGGCGCATCTCAGCACGAGAGCGCGCCTGGTCCTCGAGCGCCATTGCCTGCTTGCGGAATATCAGTGAATATTCAGGTGCAATTTCTGGAAATACATGGTCCTGCATATGCACCTGCAGCAAATCGTTCATAGCCTGAGAGAGCTTGGCGGGATCATCCTTATATTTATCATATACCAATTGCTGGTCCTGCAGCATCGTGAGCTCGAGCTCCTGCAGGTAGGTTCGCGTTCCAGCCACATTGTAGGCTCGCGCATAAATACTGTTTCCGGCCATGAGGCGGAAACCGCCAGGTTTACCAGGCATAAGGCGTTCCGAACCTGCTACAGGCAGAACGGACACAGGTCCATCCGGGTTCACGGATGCGACATGAGCACCAGAAAGCATGTGTTGGGCTTCACGCTGACGGCGGCCGTTATTGGCGCCAAGCGAGGACACGGCCTGCGCGATCACGGCAGGATCACCACTCTGCGCAGCCTTGACCACGGCAGAAGGCAAAGAACCATAGTTGTAGGCGACGGATTTCAAGCCTGCCTGGACCTGTGGCGCAAGTCGGTTCCAAACAGCACCCAGCTGGCGCGCAGGTTGCGCACCTTCACGCTGGGTAAGCCGATAGTGAAGATCGCGCTCAGCATCGGCTTGAGTGATCACCATGCCGGGCCGGACAGGCATCTGCTTGCCATCGGCCGTGGTAATCGTGTCCGATCCATACCCAATGCGCCAGGCGGTCTTATCCCAATAGGGCTTGGCCCGGAAACCTTCCTCATGCCGAAGAATTGCTTTTGCCTGATCGATTGCCGGGCCAGAGGTTTCGATTGGACCGCTCGCCGCACCGCGGACATGTCCCGCCTGGCCATTGCGCGAAACCGTCGTTGGCGCGCCCATCTGCATTGCGCCTGGCGCTCCCATGGAAGCATCAGCCTGACCAGCCGCTGCGCCCATCTGCTCTTTTTCAATTGCGGCCTGCCGCGCAAGCTGATCCTGAAGGTTCGCAAGGTGTTGCGCGACCTTCCATTCGAGAGCACCATCAGGATGATCGACGGCCAGCAAGGATTGCGAGAGGTTGTTTTCAGAGCCGAAGCGCCGAAAACCGACCTGATCCATTCGACGATTGGTCATTTACCACCTTGCGATTTCAATGCGGAAAAACCCTGAATGCCAGTCATAACTGCGTTGAGAACACCGGATGCCTTGGCACGGGAGGCCATCTTGAGATAATTCGAGCGCTTTTCCGTGAGGCGCGCCTGTGTCGTCGCCTGCGTTCCCTGATCAACTTCGAGGGAACTATCTGCCTGACGATAGGCCTCCTGGCGGGCCTGGCCGGGTGTACCAAAAGAGAGATCGGTTCCGGATGCAGCATATGCAACATCCTGCTTGCCCAGTGCATCGACCATTTCACGGCGGATAGCTGACCGCCTGTCTATGCCCTTCAGGGTCTCAAGCGGCTGTTCGCGCTGCACATCTTCTGCCTGTGCCTTGTATGCCTCGGCATCTGCATTACCAGCTGCGATTGAAGATACCATGCCCAGAACGGAAACCGCCCCCTGCAGAACGGACGATAGCGAAATCCCGGTCGCGGTACCAGCAGCGACACCGGCTGTGCCAGCGGCAACACCTGCCGTACCGGCCGCGGCCCCAGCACCACCACCAAGCAGACCGAGAAACATCTGTGCCATCAGTTTTTCACCACCGGAATGTAATCGCGGATCCGCAGCCTACCGGGCCGCTTTTGCGTGATCGTGATCGTTGCATCCATCGCAACGCCCTTGAGACCAGCGACAAAAATATGGCCGGAGCGCTGTACACCAGAACTTAGATCATCGGTGGCCTTGTTCAGTGGGACATTCTTCGCCGGTTGACCGTTTGCGCCGATCGCGATGCTTTGCGTATCCATGATATAGAGCTGAGCGCCTGCAACACGGGCCGGACGCCTGATCACTTCATCATTGCCCGTGACCTTGACGTAGGGCATGCTTTCATAAACAGGCGGCTCCCAGATCCCCATTTTGATCGAGATCGAGGGCATATCCGTTTGGATGTACGTTCCCCCGCCATCCGTCAGAACAGCAAAGGGGCCATAGATATCTGTGGCATCTTCCGCCCAGATTGAAGCGTTCGACCAGAACAGCTCGGGCAACGAGACACGGCCGGAGCTGTCAAGCGCCAGCACGCGTGCGCCCTGGAACAGATTGAACCCTGTAGGCTCGAGCACCTCGACAAAGAGTGATGCGCCGCGCTGAACCGTGATCCACACGTTTTCATCGCCATCGACTGAAATATCATGGACGATCCCGCCGTTATGGATCGGATATTCACAGGCTGAGAAAACCTCCTGATTTTCATCGATCACCACAACGGCAACACGGCCATCCTGGCGCAAAACCCACAAGCGCGGCTTAGGCGTGTAGATCGTCTTTCTCTGCACTACCATACGCTTCATCTTGGAAAGCAGGTCGCCATTCAGATCATTGCGGGCAAGCGGGCTGAATGTGGTGGCGATATCATCATATTCCACCTTGTAGAGCGTGCCGCCATCGGCCGACACGAAATAGAGCTTCGCCTCGATCTCGGCCGGAAGGCAATTGTTCATGATCCCGATTTTCGAGCTGTTGACGAAGTTCATCGCTTCGTTGCGGGATACTGTACGGTTTGTGCAGAACCATTCCCCCTGGTCGGTAAATACGACCAGGTAGCCATTATCGTAGACCGTTCTGATCACTTCAGAAGTTTCCGATCGGAGCGCCTCGAGGCGCGCGGCATTGTCGGAAACCGCTTTGATGTTCAGATTAAAATATTCGCCAGCTTCGGACATATTGATCGCGGCTGTTTTTGCGGCCGGAGCGAAATAGATCGCGCGATCCTGAAACATGCCCATACCAGCAAAGCCCTTGCGGGTAGCCGAAATAAGCGGCTCGCCGATCGTCTCGCCGACCGTATAGTGCGTCATCAATAGCGATGCATCGGCCGTGTTCGTGATATCGCCCGTAACCGCATATTCCGAGCCGGAGAGCGCACCCGAAAAGGTGATTGAAAGCTCAGCTGAAACGTTATCGCTGTTGCGGCGCGACACCGTTGCCCCGCTTGCAAAACCGGGAAGTGCAGCAATCTTTGTCTGAAGCGCCGCGCAAAAAGCATTCCAGTCGGCGGCAGACGCAGACGC
>CAMFIE010000029.1 GCA_945952315.1 uncultured Rhizobium sp.
ACGTCATCCCATTCCGTCAAGCATAAACCGACGTGGCTTTGTAACGGCGCTTACTCTCAATCTTCAGGCCGATATCGCTGCGGGCGCGGATCGACAGGCGATCCACGTCCAGACGTTTGGCGACATTCTCGTAGTAGGTTGACGGGGCGATCGGCAGCAGTCTGCAGATCGGCTCGACCCCGAACACACCACGGTGTTCGTCGATGAACGAAATCATCGCTTGAAGGGGCGGTCGAGCTCCGCCATGGCGAAATAAGCAGACGCCTTGCGCAAAATATCGTTGGCCTGACGAAGCTCCCGGTTCTCCCGTTCCAGAGCCTTCACCTTCTCGGCCACATCGCTCGGCAGGCCTGCTCGTTTACCGCTGTCGACCTCGGTCTTCTTCACCCATTCATGCAACGTGGCTGGCGAGCAGCCAATCTTGGAAGCGATAGATGAAACGGCAGCCCAGCGTGATGGATGCTCGGCCTCGTGGTCCAGCACCATACGGATGGCACGTTGACGGACTTCAGGTGAAAACTTGTTCGTTGTCTTACTCATGATGACTCCACTTTCTCAGAAGTTGGAGCCTCCGGCAAACCCGGTGCGGTTCACTGGTCTGACGCGGACTCTGTTGAGTGGAACAGGTTCCCACTTCGAGAGATGGCAAAACGCGGCTGGATTAAAGGCACTGATCTGGCGGTATCCGCCCGCACCTGGTTTCATCAAGTAGCCGGGCCTCAGTTCGCCACAGCTCTTCACCGCAAGAAAATGCACAGCGGAAACGCACCGAACGAGCACGCGCTCCTGGCGTGGCAAGCGCGTGTTCTTCAGAAGGCAAGAGACGATTTCGAAGCGGGTTTGATCGGCGAGTTTACCTTGGACGACCGCTGGTTGGGTCAGTTGGTCGCTCTCACGAAAGATCGTGACGGGCCACGCAAGGCCAGGGATCTCCTTGGTCGAAACGGCATCGGCATGGTCGTTCAAAGCCATCTTCCCGGGACATACCTCGACGGCGCGGCAATGGTCGCTCCATTTGGAAATCCTGTTGTCGCGCTTACGCTTCGGTTCGATCGTTTAGATAACTTCTGGTTCGTACTGTTCCACGAGCTGGGACACGTCTTCCTGCATCTGTATAACTCTCTTCGCTTCGATTTCTTCGATGAGGAAGATGGCCATAAGGGCGATCAATATGAAGAAGACGCGGACAAGTTCTCCCTGGACCATCTCATACCGCAAGATGCGTGGCGCAAGTGCCTCTCTCGTTTTGCGCTGACGGAAGAGGCCGTCCTCATCGATGCAGAGAAGCTCGGGATCAGCGCGAGCATCATTGCCGGCAGGATCAGGAAGGAGAGGAATGACTTTCGACTCTTCACCAACTTGGTCGGGTCAGGAAGTGTCCGGGCTCAATTTGAGGGGCTGATGGAATGAAGCTAACTCCCAGCATGTATGTTCCTTCGCTACGGTGGCGCCAGGGCGAATACCAGGCGCTGTTCCGTCTCAGTGACGCAGCGAAACAGTTTGTTGTTCCGTTCATACTTGTCCCCGAACCGGAATACGACTTCGAGGAAGGTCGACCGAAAAAGACGGTTCAAGAGCAGGTCCACACTTTTCCGAAGCGCTACCAGCAAAAGTGGGGCAAGAGACCCGCTTGGATTGACGTGCACGCGAATATCGCCACGACAAGCATGGCGGATGGCCAACCGCCCATGTCGTTCGTCTTCGAAGAAATTCGAAGTTTCGGATCGAGGGCTGTGCCAATCACCTCACTGGATGCCCCGTCATCCGTCAATGCTATTGTCGCCGGCATCGCGGCAGTCGACAAGCTCGGCGTCGGAATCCGGGCTCGACTTGAGCATGTGATGAAGCCCAATTTCGATGCTCGATTAATCGCACTGATCTCGTCGATTGGCCTCACACGAGAGCACACAGACCTCATCATCGATCTCGGCGCTCCGAATTTCCAGCCCTACGCGGACTTCGCCGATGGGTTGATAGCGGCGATGGAGAATGTGTCGGATCTGACAAGCTACCGTTCCCTGGTGATGATCGGCACAGGTTTCCCTCAGATACTCGCCATCGACAAACCGGGAGGCTACCTGCAGCGGCACGACTGGCTTTTTTACAAAGCATTGCGCGCCAAGCTCGCCGGGATTGGCCGGATTCCGAATTTTGGAGATTACACGATCGTCCACCCGGAGTTCACCGCCCAGGACATGCGCTTGCTGAAGCCCGCAGGCAAGATCGTCTACACCGCGGGCGACACATGGAATGTTCGAAAAGGTGGAGCTTTTAGAGCTGACCCGGAGCAAATGCACACGCACTGCGATAGCATTGTCAAATCAGGCCAGTTTTGCGGCCCGCACTTTTCAGCGGGCGACGAGTACATCGATCGGTGTGCGAAGAAGCTTGCAACGCCCTCAAATCTGACACGCTGGAAGGAAAATGGCATCAGCCATCATATCATGCATGTGCTGGCTGATCTCGCCACGCCGAGCGTTGCACCATGAAATTGCGAATTGCCGTTATTAGATCGGCGATAGGCATCTGAGCGGCCAGATCGATATAGAGCTGCAACCTGCTTCGCTTGAGTTCACGCGGCGATGCGCCGAATCCTGCCAACAGCTCGGCAGCCTCTGAATGCCAGAGCAAATGAGCAACGTGAATGGCATCGACAGTCGGATTGGCGCGAGCGCGCCGCACTGTTTCAAAGGCGATGCCACCCCGCAGTCCTTTTTCAGCCCTGATCAGACCGCACCAGTCAGGGACGATCCGCTCTGCTTTTGCCAGGTGTTTGTCAGCGCAGACAAGAGTAAGCCTGCTCAGCCCCTTCGAATAAAATTCCAGCTGCCCCGGAAGTCGGTCGAGCGTATCGAGACTGCTTTTGATTTCGAAACCATGGACCTCCGCAGATATAACTGCGACATCAATCCTCACCTTGGCGTGCGACAGACCAAGTTCGTCGACGATGATGACATCGTCGGTCTTGTGGTAGGAACGGAGCTTCTTTCTGTGAAGCGCGGCCCTGATTTCCTGATCGGTTGTTGCTAGCATCATCATATCCCCTGATCACAGCTTTTGGCCCATTTCATAGCTGCGGCCAAGTCGCAATTCTCATCGGCTATCCAAAAAACTGCCGTCGATAGTTTCGGCCGCCTCATCAAACGATCCCCCATGCCCGAAACCTCCCCCTCCCGGTCATCTCGCGCAAGCCGAGCTCCAACACGATCCGCCGCGCCGCCTGCGGCGTCATGTTCAGCGTCTTGGCCACCATCCCGGCCGACACCAACGGTTTTACCATGACCAGCTCGACCAGCCCCGGCAACTTTGAAGACGTCCGCCGCCCCTCCACTTTCCGGTCCATAATCGTCTTCGCGAGTGTCAACCGGTCATGCTCCTTCATCCCGATCTCCGCGGCCGCCAAAAATCCGCGGGCAATGGCGAGCAACCGCGTCTCCTGATCACGATGCCGGCGCCGATCGACGGGGATGGTTTTCAGGCCAAGGTTGATTGTGGCCAGATGGGCGCCGGTGGTGATGCCGGCTTCCCGTAAAAGGGACGCGGCAAGCAGCCGGCCGAGCCAGGGCGCGTGCTGAAGCACAGACAGTTCGTTCCACGCATCCAAGGCAATGATCGCCTGCAGCACCGCTGGCAATTCTTGAGCCTGCCGCAGGACGCCGCGCCATTCCTCCAGCCGAGCATCCTCGTCCCAGTCGAGATCATAGACGAGAGGGTCTCGTTCGCGAGTATCGGCCGAAGCCCGACCGGGCTTTCTTGCTTGTGCAATCGCCGCTTCGGATCGCGCGAGCACCGCATCGATGGCGGCATAGTCAAGGCCGAGGGGATTTTCGGCATCAACCCCCTCTTCCCGTTCTCCTTCCCGATCGACCATGGTCTCGCGCCGGATGGCACGTATCCCCACGTCCTCCGCGCCGACCGCCGCGATCTCCGACGTCTGGCGCAGCGCCCGCAAACCCTCTGCGGACAGAGCCCAGTCGGGTAACTGCCCGGAAATCCGCCGGCGGGTGCGCAAGACGTCGCGGGCGATGGTGAGCTCGTGGGTCGGGGTGCGAATATCCTTCGTGGCGTCGTGGAGGACGAGGTCTTCGAGATGGACGAGTTCGCCGTCGATCCAGAGCGAGGCGCAGGCATCGACGAAGTTTTGGCGTTCGAGGACGCCCGCGCCGACCGGTGAGCGGGCGATGCGCTCGTCCAGACGCGCCAGTGCGATACCGGCGCGGAATGCCGGCTCCATCAGAGCTGCCATGCTGATTTTTGCGAGATCGTAAGCCATTGAAATCATGGTAAACGATTCGTTAAACGAACTCTATCTGTATTTTGGGGTTCCTCACATGGTATGCTTGACTTCGGATGGCATAACTATCGATAGGGTCCAAGTATCGATAGTGATGGATTAAAGCGCGCAAAAGACATAGAGTGGGCGCAAACACCTTGCTTTCGAACGGGGATTCGCGGTGAAAAGAGCCTTGGTGTCGGATGCGGTCAGCAGGCGGGCGGAAGAACTGGATGCGCTGGACGCAATCCTGCCCTTTAACCGGCGCGATCAACTGGCAGCGCTGCTGACGGATGACGATGTGGAAACGCTGAAGCATCTGGCGCGCACGGGCATGGGCGACAACACGCTGCGCGCGCTGAGCTCTGATCTCGGCTATCTCGAAAGCTGGTGCACGTTGGCGACCGGTGATGATCTTCCCTGGCCGGCGCCGGAAACCTTGTTGCTGAAATTCGTGGCGCATCATCTGTTCGATCCCGCCACTCGCGCCGCCGACCCCGCCCATGGCATGCCGAGCGAGGTGGAAGAGGGGCTGCGCAGCCTCGGTCTTCTGCGCAGCGACGGCCCACACGCCCCGTCGACAGTCCGGCGACGGCTGACGTCCTGGTCTATCCTCACCCGCTGGCGGGGACTGGAAGGGGCCTTTTCCAGTGTTTCGCTGAAGACAGCTCTCAGGCTCGCCGCGCGCGCTGCGGGACGCCCGCGCCAGCGCAAGAGCCGCCAGGCCGTCACCGCCGATATTCTCGGGCAGTTGATTGCAACCTGCAGCACCGACCGGCTGGTGGACCTGCGGGACCGCGCCATTCTTCTGGTTGCCTTTGCATCGGGTGGCAGGCGGCGCTCGGAGCTTGCCAATCTCCGGGTGGAGGATCTTGCCGAAGAAGAGCCGGTGGCGGCAGAGCCTGCCAATCCCGCCTCCCCTCTCCTGCCCTGTCTTTCGCTGCATCTCGGCCGAACCAAGACAACGACAGCGGATGATGACGCCACATCGCTGCTCATCGGCCGGCCCGTCGAAATCTTGCGCCAATGGCTTGAGACGGCCGGGATCACGAGCGGGCCGGTCTTCCGGCGTATCGATCAGTGGGGCAATCTGAGCTGGCGACCCCTTTCCCCCCAGTCGATCAATCTTGTCGTCAAGGACAGATGCAGGAAGGCGGGGCTGGATGCCGACCGCTTTTCTGCGCATGGGCTGCGTTCGGGCTTTCTGACCGAAGCGGCCAATCGTGGCATTCCCATTCAGGAAGCGATGCAGCAATCGCAGCACAAATCCGTCTCGCAGGCTTCCGCCTATTATAACAACGCCGAGCGGCGAATGGGCCGCGCCGCCCGCCTGATCGTTTAGCGCGACACGCGCAAAAGAGATCGACCGAACGGTCCAGAATTGAACGGGAAAGCAGGCTGGCTGCCCGGCTCACGCGCTCTATATCGACCTCGCATCTGTTCCGACCGGGGTTCGGAACAGAAACCCGGGGGACGATTGGCATGGCTGGGACGATTCGCAATCTGGTGGTGGTTCTCGGCGACCAGCTTTCGAGGAACCTGACCAGTCTTTCGGGCTTTGATCCCGCCCGCGACCTGATCCTGATGGCCGAAGTGATGGCGGAGGCCACCTATGTGCGCCACCACAAGCAGAAAATCGCCTTCATCTTCTCCGCGATGCGCCATTTTGCAGAAGCTCTCAAGCAGGATGGCTTCCCTGTGCGCTATACATGTATCGATGATCCGGACAATGCAGGCTCGTTCACCGGCGAGGTCCGCCGCGCGGTCGAGGCCTGTGCCCCGCAGCGCATCATCGTCACCGAGCCGGGCGAGTGGCGCGTGCTGCAGGAAATCGAGGATTGGCAAAGACTGACCGGCCTTCCGGTCGACATTCTCGAAGATCGCCGCTTCCTGTGCTCGCGCAGCGCCTTTGCCGCCTTTGCCCGCGGCCGCTCACGCATGACGATGGAATTCTTCTATCGCGATATGCGCAAGAAAACCGGCCTGCTGATGGAGGGGGATCTGCCGGTGGGCGGCAAATGGAATTTCGATATCGAAAACCGAAAGCCGGCCGCCCCGGACCTGTTGCGACCGAAACGCCGCACCTTTGCCCCGGATCAGATGACAAGGGCGGTGCTCGAGACCGTGGAGCGGCTCTTCCCGCAGCATTTCGGTTCGCTTTCGCATTTTGGCTTCGCCGTAACCGGCCAAGAAGCGGAACAGGTGCTCGATGACTTCATCCGCGACCATCTACCCGCTTTCGGCGCAACGCAGGACGCGATGCTGACCGACGATCCCTTTCTCGATCACGCCCTGCTGTCCTTTTATCTCAATATCGGTTTTCTCGATCCGCTTTCAGTTTCGCGCGCTGCCGAGCGGGCCTATCTGGAAGGTCATGCGCCTCTCAATGCGGTCGAGGGCTTCATTCGCCAGATCATCGGCTGGCGCGAATATGTGCGCGGCGTCTATTGGCTGAAAGGGCCGGACTATGCGCATGAAAATTTTCTCGATCATCGCCGCCCCCTCCCCGCCTTTTACTGGACGGGAAAAACCGTGATGAACTGCGTGTCCACCGTGGTGCGGCAGACAGCGGATCTCGCCTATGCCCACCATATCCAGAGGCTGATGATCACCGGCAATTTTGCGCTCCTTGCAGGCATTGATCCGCATGCGGTGCACGAATGGTATCTCGAGGTTTATGCCGATGCCTTCGAATGGGTCGAGCTGCCAAATGTGATCGGCATGAGCCAGTTTGCCGATGGCGGCTTTCTTGGAACCAAGCCCTATGCCGCAAGTGCCAACTATATCAACCGCATGTCCGATTACTGCACGACCTGCGCCTATGATCCCAAAAAGCGCACGGGGGAGGGAGCCTGTCCTTTCAACGCTCTTTACTGGGACTTTCTGGCCCGTCACGAAGAAAGGCTTGCAGCCAATCATCGCCTCGCCCAGCCCTATGCCACCTGGAACCGGATGTCGCCCTCTGACCGTGAAGAAATCCGGAAACAGGCCGCCGGATTTCTTTCTCGCCTCGATAGCGGCAAACCGGTCTAGCCCACCTTCAGCCCATCTGCGCCGCGCGCTTTCAGAAGTGCCATCAGCATGGGGCCGAGGCCGAATTCCCCGCGGGCGGCCTTGCGTGTGAGGTCACGCAGGTAGCCGCCAGGCGATGTGATGTGCCCTGCCCGCTCCAGAATGCAGGCAATCGCGGTTGCCGCATTCTCAGGCCCCATCACATCGCAGGCGTCCTGATAGGCGGACGGGCTGACACCCAGCGTGGAGCGGACCACAACGGCCGCCGTCATCATGTCACGCCAGCTCGAAATCGCGCCGCCCGGTCCATAATCGGCGATATCCGGGCAGGCCCGCAAGACAAGACCCAATGGAAAGGCCCGCATCGGCTCCTTCGGCCGTTCGGTTTCTTGCACCACGGTTTCGTCCTTCGCTTTTTCAGGGCGAGGTTCAGATTCATCGATGGATTCGGGTTTTGAATTCTGTATGTGCTGCCCATTATGAGCATCATTGGTGCTGGAATTTGTGGAAAATTTCTGCATTTCCAACATGTTGAGCACTTCGTCCCGGAGGAGCGCGAGGCTTTCGGCGCGATCCCGGACAATCGCAAGATCAGGCGCGCGCGGGATCGACTGCACAATGGAAAGATAGGTTGCCTCGATCGCCTGCCAGTTGCCTGCCGCACCCTCCTCCATGGCCGCAGAAATCAGCTTGCGCAAATCCCGGCGCAGGATCGTGAGATTTTCCTTTTCCCGGCGGAAGATCATCCGGGCCTCGACCACGTCCTGTGCAATCAGCGCCAGCTCTTCCGCGCGCATCAGAAGCGGCGAGAGATCAAAACCAAAGGCGCTTTCGATATCGCCGCCCTTGTCCTTGCGGGCATAGCGCTTGCCATTGGCACTGTCCTTGCGGCTGATCAGCCCGGCCTCGACGAGAAGCGCCAGATGCCGGCGAAGCGTTGCGCCTGCAATACCATGCGCCCGGAGCGTCAATTGCTGGTTTGAGGGAAAAACAATCAGCTGCCCGTCCTGCTTCAGGTCATTGTCGGGGTGGAAGCTCAAGAGCGCATCAAGAACCGCAAGGCTGCGGTCCTGGAGACCGAGCCGTTCACGCGCTTCGGATGCGTCCCGAAAGACCTTCCATTTGTTGACCACCTTCCCCGGCTTGATTTCGGCCACAGCCATCTGCTGCCGCACCAGCGCAAGGGTCATCGGTCGCCGCCCGAAAGGCGTCGTCACATGTCCACTCTGCATTTTTCTTCACCTTTTTCGAAGGCAAAAGAAATCTGCTCACCAAAACGGCGCCAAAGACTCTTGACTATGATTCGTGGAAATGAGATTCTCGGTCTGCTAGAACACAGAGAAGGGCTTCCACGACGGAAACGTTTGGGGGCCTTTTTCTTTTGCGGTCCTGCTCCTTAGCTGTTGTCGCTATTCTGGCTGGCAACATAGGCAGCGTAGAGATCAGCCAGCCTGCCGGAGAGATAGTCTCCGAAGCCCGCCGCATCCTTTGCCTTCATGGCCAGCGTGAAATTCTTGCCATCGCTCTTCATCGAAGCCGACAAACGCCTGTCTTCGGAAGACCAGGTCTTGGCAAAAGCCTTCTGTCCCTTCTGAACCGGATGCTGCGCCTGCTTTACATGCCTGAACAGTGCCTCGAAACGCGCATCACCGGACAGGCTCCCGAAGGCATCCGTTTCGACAAAGGCCCGTGCCTTCTCGAGATTGGAGGTCTTTTCGAGTAGCTGCTTCAATTCATACCAGCGGTCCCGCCCGATCCCCTTGGCGGACCCCACCGCTTCAAGCACCGCATGCGGTATGGCCGTGACCGAAAGCATTTTCGAAAGCGTCGCCCGGTCGATCGACAGGGCAGACAGAACCGTCTGGTTGTCGCGATCATAGTTAAGCCGCGAGAGCTCGGCTGCAAACAGCGCCTTTTCGATGAAGGAGAGATTGGCGCGGGCAGAGTTTTCCTGCCCCTGCGCCACTACATGCGCCCGGTCATCCAGGTCCTTCACCACCGCACGGACCTTGCGTCCGAGTGCGGCCGCGACCTTCAGCCGGCGATGGCCAAAGACCACCATGTAGCGGCCCTGCTGCTTCGGATGCGGGCGCACCAGAATGGGACTGTCCTGCCCGCGCTCGCGGATGGCCTCCAAAAGCTCCTGATACTCCGCATTGTCCTCGTCCAGCCGGTCGCGCACAAAAGACGCATCGATGAGGACCGGATCAAGCTCGACCACGGTCTGGCCCTCGAGCAGCTTGTCTGCCCGCTCGGCCATCTCGTCGATGGAGCGCAGAATGGATTTCGACGCGCCCTTGATCGTGTAATCAACACTCGGTCGCTCTTCACTGCGGATCGGTTCGTCCATCAGATTGGCAAAGGGGTTCTTGCGGGCCATCAGTCCCTCCCCTCGTCAGAGATAGAGCCTTGAAATACAAATGAAAAAACCGTGTTTTTACGGCCGTCAACAGTCATAGCCGCCCCCACGCCTTGTGGATGAGACCCTGAATCTCGAAATTCACGGCATCCAGACAGTCAATCGCGCGGTCATAGGTCTCGCGTGTGAAATTGGCGCGGTCCACCTCATAGAGCGTCTGCTTGGTCAGACCCGCATCGGAAATAGCCGTGGTCTTCACCATCGGTGTCTTCAGCATTTCCTCCGCCAGCATGGACTGCATGAAACCCAGCATCTGAACCTGCGGCACGTCGCCAGGTTCATAACGGGTAATCAGGTAGCGCAGCCAGTCCATCCGCACATTGGCGCCCGCCTTCTTGATAGTGCGGGTGATATTGCCGAGCATCAGAAGGAATTGCGACATGGACATCAGGTCGAGCATCTGCGGATGCACGGTGATCAGCACCGAGGTCGCCGCCGTCAGCGCCGTCAGCGTCAGATAGCCGAGCTGCGGCGGACAATCGATCACCACCACATCATAGCGATCGTCCACATCGGCCAGCGCCTTGCCCATGCGGGTGAAGAAGCGCTTGCCTTCGCTGGAATGCTGCATGGCAAGTGGCGTGTCGTACTCATATTCCTGCAGTTCGAGATTGGCCGGAATGATATCAAGGCCCGGAAAATTCGTGGGCAGGATAACGTCGGTGATCGGCTTGCGCTCATCGTCATAGCGGATCGTGTCATAGAGCGACGGGTTGCGATCCAGCTCCGGCTGGAAACCGTAGAGCGCAGAAAGCGAGGCCTGCGGATCAAGATCGACCGTCAACACCCGGTGGCCGGTAAGCGCCAGATGCTGAGCGAGATGCGCGGCCGTGGTCGTTTTACCGGAACCGCCCTTGAAGTTCACAACGGCGATCACCTGCAGCTTGTCACCTGGCTTGCGGTGCGGCACATATTTCTTGGCTTCCGCCTTGCCGGTGCGGTCGAGAAAATAGCGCAGTTCCAGCATCTGTTCGGCGGTGTAGAAACGGCGTCCGCCCGAAGACGTTACCGGAACCGGGCCCTTGCCCTCCAGATGCAGGCGCTTCAGATTGTTGGGGCTCACGCCCAGATAGTGCGCAACCTCCGCCATGGAAAACTGGCGCAGGTTCTTCCGCGCATTCGGCGGAAATTTCTCGAAGCGCAGCTGATCCAGCTTGCGCGAGATTTCCGCACCCTGCATCAATATCTTGTCGTCAAATTCAAACGACGGCAAAGGCATGTGGGCGTTCATTTCTCAACTACCGTTCTGGCGATAATTTCCCGCCTGAGCAGGATTTGCCGCCATTATGGCCGATTCCCTTCTGCTGACAAGAAAAATAGGGTTAACAAAAGGTTAACGCAATCGGCCGAAGCAGCCAGAAAACCGCTGGATTTGCCGCTTTGCCGTGCGATTCCAGCCGCTTGAGGCAAATCCTTTTCTTAAGCCATCCACCGGATTCATGCATGACGGAACACGCATATGGCCATTCCGGAAGCGCTTGAAGCACGGGAACGGCCCCTTTGTCGCGCGACTCACCCATCAGCGCCATGAATCGATCAGGCCAGACCGATTCCAACAAGTCGTTGGACCCGATCCGGTCTCAGCGGCAGAATCGCGCCATGAACCAGCAATTCAATCTCTATCTCGAACGGGTGGAAGCGGCGGAAAACCGGCATCGCTTCTATGTTCTTTCCATCGAACAGACGCTGTTTGGCGAGCCGGTCCTGGTGCGTCGCTGGGGCCGGATCGGCACCAGGGGACGCATCCGGTTGCAGACCTGCGCAAGCGAGATGGACGCAATCCGCCTCTTTGCCGAGCATCTGAAAAGACGGCGGTCGCGGGCCTATCGGGTGGGGCCGGCGGACAGGGGAGGGCAGGGGGCCGAGCCTTCGCCACAGTTTCGCTCATGGTAAGAACAAAATTTAGTTGTTCGCCCGCCTTCGCTGCCTCTGCTAGAGGAGAGAGCAACGAACATCGGGAAGGATGACAGAGATGACAGCAGAGAAGGTCGCAATCATCACCGCAGGCGGAAGCGGCATGGGAGCAGCAGCGGCACGGCGGCTTGCCGCCGATGGCTACAAGGTTTCGATCCTTTCTTCCTCCGGCAAGGGTGAGGCGCTCGCGAAGGAACTCGGCGGTATGGGCGTTACGGGCTCCAACCAGTCGGTGGCGGACCTCGAGCGGCTGGTGTCGGAAACGATGGAACGCTGGGGCCGGGTGGATGTGCTGGTGAACAGCGCCGGTCACGGCCCGCGCGCCGCCTTGCTCGAGATCACCGACGAACAGTGGCTCACGGGCATGAATGTCTATCTGATGAATGTCATCCGCATGGTGCGCCTCGTGGGCCCCATCATGCAGAAGCAGAAAAGCGGCTCGATCATCAATATCTCCACCGCCTGGGTGGGTGAGCCCACTGCCATGTTCCCGACCTCTGCCGTTTTCCGGGCCGGTCTTGGTGCCTATACCAAGCTGTTTGCCGACAGTTTCGCCGCGGACAATGTGCGCATGAACAATGTGCTGCCCGGCTGGATCGACAGCCTGCCGGCCACGGAAGAACGCCGCGACAGCGTGCCGATGGGCCGCTATGGCACGTCCGAGGAAATCGCCGCAACAATCGCATTTCTCGCCTCAGAAGGCGCGGGCTACATTACCGGCCAGTCGATCCGGGTTGATGGCGGGTTGATGCGCTCGGTCTGATGACGGATGTGAAGAGGGGAGGGGAGCCCTTCTGGCGCGATCCTGCGACAGGCCTTGATACCTTTTGCCGAATGCGCTTGCACAGGATTTGTTTTATAGGATCATAGGCGGCAGCGCGCGGGCGAAACCGCGCCGCCGGTTCGGGCAAGCGGGAGGAATGGCCATGGACATGAACGGATCACAGCGGATCGAGGCATCACGCGAGGCAGTCTATGCCGCGCTCAATGATGTGGATGTGCTGCGCCAATGCATTCCGGGATGCGAAAGCATTGAAAAGACAAGCGATACCGAAATGACCGCCAAGGTCACCCTGAAGATCGGCCCGGTCAAGGCCAGCTTCTCCGGCAAGGTGACGCTCTCTGATCTCGATCCGCCGAACGGCTATACCATTTCGGGCGAAGGCTCGGGCGGCATGGCAGGCTTTGCCAAGGGCGGCGCCGAGGTGAAGCTGGAGGCTGATGGCGCGGCCACCATCCTGCATTATACGGTGAAGGCGGAAATCGGCGGCAAGCTCGCCCAGCTTGGCAGCCGTCTTATCGATGGCACCGCAAAGAAGCTCGCGGGCGATTTCTTCGCGACATTCGGTGAAGTGGTCGGCGCACCGGCCAATCCCCCGGCGGAAGAGCCGGAAAAAAAGGGCTGGCTCGGCAAGCTTCTCGGGTAATGCGGGGGCGCGACACGGTCGCGCCCTTTTTCCGTCAGCGGTTGAGCGCCCGGGCTTCCACCAGACGGTGGAAGGCATCGCGGATGCGGGCCACATGCGGCGTCTTGTATTCAAAGCCCTGATTGTGGAAGTGAATGAGCATGGTCGCATTCACCTCGAACACCAGCACCTGCCCCTGTGGACCCAGCGCGCAGTCGATACCGAAATAATCGAGGTCGACCGTGCGCCGGATCGCATCGAGCGCGGCCATCCGTCTTTCTCCGAAGACCGCTGCGGCCCGGTCCAGAAAATCGGCCTCTTCCCTTCGCATCCATTCGAATTCGGCCATGCGGGTGCTCTGGTGATGCACTTTCCAGTGCTCACCGATCGCCAGATGATAGGGCAGGATCTGATCGCCGACGAAGAGAAACCGGTATTTGCGAAACAGCTTGTCCGGTGAGCTGTAATCCACATAGGCCGTGCGATAGAGCTTTTCGCCCCGGTTCTCGTCCAGAAAGGCCTTGAGCCCTGCCGCATCATCAATCCGTTCCATGGCCTCGCCGCCATGGGTTCCGGCCTGACGCAGGATGAAGGGATAGGAGAGCGTGCCGGCCTCAACCGCGGCGAGCAGGTCGCGCGCCTCGATGCGCTCCGTCACCGGCATGATCACATCGGCAAGGCCGGAAAGCCGCTCGGCAATGCTTTGCCGGTCCGTGCCCCTGATCCGCTCCGGCGGATTGATCACCGGCCTTTGCGCGCCATTCACCAGCGCTTCGGTGGCATCGAGCGTATCCTGGCCAAGATCGGCATCGGCCACCAGATTGATGATGACGTCACCCACCTTGGCGAGCTGTTCCGGGCGATAGTCGAAACCCGGCAGAACCAGCATGACATCGGCGTCAAAATTGCGGTTGCCGAGCAGGTCTTCAAAGGGCGTATTGCCTGCCATCGGGGTGAACAGCAGCGTGGCGCGAAAGCGGGCGGGCTGGCGCTCTGCCGGATAGGTGCAATAGGCTCCCTTTTCGGCAACCAGCGCAAAACCCTTCCGTGCGCGATCGTGATCCCCGCGCGCGAGCGCCAGATATGCGGCCAGCATCAGCACGTCATTGTGGCCGGGATCAACCAGTCTTGCGGCATCAAGGTAGGTTTCGGCCTCGTCGATTGCACCGGCCAGCCGCAGCACATCGCCACAGGTGACAAGCGATTCGAAATCCGTTGCATCAAGGCTGAGCGCCACACGGAAACATTCTATGGCACGCTGGCTGTTGCCTTGCCTGAAATAAAGACCGGCCAGCATTCGCCATTGACCGATCTCTTCCGGCGCAAGGTCGGCCGCACGGCTGGCCGAAGCTATCGCCGCATCGAGATTGCCCTGCCGCTCGAAGAGCTCCGCCTTTTTCACATGCGCCCGGCCATAGAAGCGATGAAGCGAAAGCGCCTGATCAAGGCTTTCAAACGCCTCTTCAACCCGTCCGAGCCTCGCCAGCACACAGGCGCGGTTATACCAGTTTTCCGGCTCCTGAGGGGCAAGGCTTGTCGCCTTTTCATAGGCCATGGCGGCGGCGTTCAATGAGCCGCTTTCCTGCAATGCCAAGCCGAGACCGGAGGCGGCATTGGAATAGTCCGCTTTCAGCGCCAGGGCTGCCTCGAACCATTCCACCGCCTCACTGTTTCGCCCGGTCTGCAGGTGGAGATACCCGAGCGAATTGGCGAGAAAAGGATGACGGCGCACCTGCGGCGCAATCGTCAGCAGAAGATCGCGGGCACCCGCATGATCGTCTTCTTCCATCCGCGCACCAACACCGGCGAGCACGGCTTGCAGGCCATCGGCATTCATCGGCGTTTCGCTCCCGGTCTCACGCAATGGCCTGTTCCTCGAATCACGCGCGCTGTCATTGCCTGAAGCAATAAAGAAGTGCAGATATTGCGAGAAGCTGATTTACCGTTTCGGGCCGGGTCTGCAGACGGGTCTGCAAGCTCCACGAAACCTTCGCCGTGACTTTTCTTTCTTCAGGTCCTGAAAATCGATGTTTTCCGAACTCTTCGCCCTGTCCGCTGCCGTCTGTTTCGCCGTCAGCGGCATGATCATCGGCGAATTGCAGGGCAAGGTTGGTCTTTTCCGGCTGGCGCGCTGGCAGATGCTGACGGCAACGCTGCTGACCGGGCTTCTGTCGCTGTTACACGGCGGCTGGAACGGGCTGGAACTGTGGCAGGTTGCCTATCTTTGCGCCTCCAGCCTGTTCGGCATCGTGATTGCGAGCACGACCTATTACGCGGCGATCTATGCCACCGGCGCACGGATCACGGCCCTGCTCTTCACGCTCACCTCTCCCTTTGCGCTGGCGCTCGGCTATCTGATCTTTGGCGAAAAGGTCAGCGGCCAGCAGGGGCTGGGCGTCATGCTCGTCTTGGTCGGCATCCTTCTTGCGATCGGCTTTCCCGGCGGGAAAGGGGAGGGGAGGGCAGAGCGCTTCGGCTGGGCAGGCATCGCGCTCGGCGTGATCACCGCACTCGGGCAGGCGGTTGGCAGCCTCTGGGCAAGACCGGCCATGGCCTCCGGTGTCGATCCTTTTACCGCCATGACGCTCCGCGCCGGGCTTGGCGCGCTGTTCTTCGTGACCATCAACCTGCTGCCCATTCAGGCGATCCGCAGCAATGAGGCTTTCGCCCTTCGAAATCTCGCAATGGTGGTGGTCAGCGCGATTTTCGGCACCGGCCTCGGCATGTCGCTGCTGATGGCAGCGCTCGCCCATGGCAAGGTCGGCATCGTTTCGACCCTGTCCTCGATGACGCCCGTGGTGATCCTGCCAATGGTGTGGCTGCGCAGCGGCAAGGCACCGCACAAAACCGCCTGGCTCGGCGCGATGCTGGCGGTCGCCGGGACGGCCGCGATCAGCCTTTGAGACCGCGCTTCAGTCGCGGTAGGACGGATCTGTCCTGTCGAGGGTGGATTTCAGATAATCGAAATGGGCAAAGGCCATGCCGCGATAGGGAAGCCAGTCTTCGGCTGTTTTCTGCGCAAGTGCATCCGGCATCACGTTCAACGGCTGGCCGGAGGCATAAGCGAGCATCAAGGTCTTTGCCGCGCGCTCGAAGAAATAAAGCAGTTCAAAGGCTTCCGCGACCGTTTCGCCGGTGACGGTGACGCCGTGATTGCCCATCAGCAGCACGGAATGATTGCCGAACAGGCTGGCGATCCGCCTGCCTTCCGCCGCCTCATCCGCAATGCCACCGAAATGGGTATCAACCGCTGTGATGCCGAAAAAGCGGGCCGTATTCTGGTCAATCGGCAGCATGGTCGGGTCCTTGAGACAGGCAAGCGCGGTTGAATAGGGCGGATGACAATGCAGGATCACCCGCACCGACGGCATTTCCCGATGGATCGTGCCGTGGATGCACCAGGCGGAAGGGTCGGGCGCATCCGGCCCTGCCATCACGGTCTGATCCTCCGCATCGAGCGCCAAGAGATCACTCGCCCTGATTGAGCCGAAATGCCGCCAGCGGGGGTTCATCAGGAAGCGTTTGCCATCGGCCGAGAGGGCCGCGCTGAAATGATTGCCGACCGATTCGTGCCAGTCGAACTGAACGGCCAGCCGAAAGCGGCGGCAAGATCGATCCGCAACTGGCGTTCGGCCTCTTCATCGAGATCACCGGGCCGGACCGCTCCGTCTTTTGCCATCACACACCTTCCCACGGGCTTGAAAATATTTCTCTGCATGATGGGTCGCCGGGGCCTCTCAGGCAAGCGCCGGCAAGGCGGCGTTAACGTTTATTTTCTATTGATTGGAACGTCACAATTGTTCCTTGTATCGAGTATTACGGGTTGCCATGCGTCTTTTCCGATCGAATTTCTCGAATAGCGGCGAAAACAACAGCGAAAAGGGGCAGAATGCCCGCGACCCGGATCTCGCGGAACTGGAACTCACCATCATCAAGAACACCGTGCGCGCCGGGCAGCAATTGCCGGGCACGGACGAAATGGCGGCAAGCCAGATCGAAGGCCGCGGTGACATGCCGGACTGGCAGAGTGCCTTCACCATGGCGCCCAATGTCCGCTTTTCGCGCACGCCGGAAAATCTTTTGAGCCGCAAGCAGCAGGCAGAGATGGCGCCGCCTGCTCCGAGCGAACCGCCGATGGCAGCAGCTCCCGCTGCGCAGGCCCAGCCTTTGCCGGCCCCGATCCCGCCACAACCGCAGGTGCCGATTTCCGGCCTGCCGATCCCTGATCCGCACAATCCCGGCCAGCCGATGATTGGTGCACGCGCGATCACCTATCGCCTGAAGCAGGAATTTGCGGCAAGCCATGCGGGCGAACAGGCGGCCTATCGCCAGAGCCTGCCGCAGCGCCCGGCCTTGCCGCCGGAGATGGCGCGCGCCCTGTCTCAACCCATGCAGGCGCCCGCAAGGCCGGTTCAGCCAAGCCTTCCGCCTGTTGCACCATCGATGACCTATCCGGCACCGATCGCGCAACCCGTCGCGATGGCTCCCGCCGCCCCCCAGCCGCGCTATGCCCGGCCGGTATCACTGCTCTCGGATTTCGTCTTCTTCGAAGCGCTCGCCGCTGAGACGGATGCGGTGACGGCCGAGGAAAAGGCACCGGCGGTCACGGTCACGCCGCCTGCCTATCGCCCGCCGCTGCGTGCGCCGGTTCCTCCCGCCGTGCAGCAGGCCCCGGTGAAGCCGCCGGTCCCGCAAGCTCCGCCGGTCATGCCCGTGCTTCTCACCGCCGTGCCGGATTTTCGCCCCAACGAGGCGGCCGCACGGGCTGCCCTTGAGGCTGCCGGGTCGGTCGCCGGGCTCTATCGGGCCATCGATGTCCGCCATGCGGTTTTGCCCGAACCCGCACCGCAGGCGCCGACAGAGGTCGAAAGCCTGATCCTTTCGCCGGACATTGAGCCGGAAACGACGTTCACCCAGCCTGTCGCCTCGACGATTACCGTTCATCCCGTTCCGGTTTTCCAGCCGGTTCAAAGGCCGGTTGCGGCAAAGCCGGTTCCCGCAGAAGGCGAATATGAATATCCGCCGGTCGATCTGCTGCAGGAGCCGAAAGTCCTCCAGACCGCTGCGGTAACGCCGGAAGCGCTGGAGCAGAGCGCCGGACTTCTCGAAAGCGTGCTGGAAGATTTCGGCGTCAAGGGCGAGATCATTGATGTGCGCCCCGGCCCGGTTGTGACCCTTTACGAGTTCGAACCGGCTCCGGGCGTCAAATCCTCGCGGGTAATCGGGCTTTCGGATGACATAGCCCGTTCCATGTCCGCACTTTCGGCCCGCGTCGCGGTCATTCCCGGCCGCAATGTCATCGGCATCGAATTGCCGAACCCGGTGCGCGAAACCGTCTATTTCCGCGAAATGATCGAATCGCGCGATTATGTGGAAAGCCGTTTCCAGCTGCCTGTCTGCCTCGGCAAGACCATTGGCGGCGAACCGGTGATCGCGGAACTCGCCAAGATGCCGCATCTGCTCGTGGCAGGCACGACCGGCTCGGGCAAGTCGGTTGCAATCAACACCATGATCCTGTCGCTGCTTTACCGGCTGAAGCCGGAAGAATGCCGGCTGATCATGGTGGATCCGAAGATGCTCGAGCTTTCCGTCTATGACGGCATCCCGCATCTGCTGACACCGGTCGTGACCGATCCGAAGAAGGCGGTCATGGCGCTGAAATGGGCGGTGCGCGAGATGGAGGACCGCTACAAGAAGATGTCCCGCCTCGGCGTGCGCAATATCGACGGATACAATGCCCGCGTGGCGATGGCCCGTGCCAAGGGCGAAACCATTCTGTGCACCGTGCAATCCGGCTTCGACAAGACCACGGGCGAAATCACCTATGAGCAGGAGGAAATGGACCTCACGGCCATGCCCTATATCGTGGTGATCGTCGACGAAATGGCCGATCTGATGATGGTCGCGGGCAAGGAGATCGAAGGGGCGATCCAGCGGCTGGCGCAGATGGCGCGTGCTGCCGGTATCCACCTCATCATGGCGACGCAACGTCCCTCGGTCGATGTGATCACCGGCACGATCAAGGCCAATTTCCCGACCCGCATCTCCTTCCAGGTGACCTCGAAGATCGACAGCCGCACGATCCTCGGCGAGCCGGGCGCCGAACATCTTCTGGGGCAGGGGGATATGCTGCACATGATCGGCGGCGGGCGCATTGCCCGTGTGCACGGTCCCTTCGTCTCCGACCTCGAAGTGGAAAAGGTGGTTGCGCATCTGAAGACGCAAGGCCGCCCGGAATATCTCGGCACCGTGACCGAAGACACCGAAGCCACGGAAGAGGAGATGGAGGAGGACGCTCCCGTTTTCGACCGCTCGGCGATGGGCGAGGAAGACGTGAACGATCTTTACGAAAAGGCCGTGAAACTCGTCATGCGCGACAAGAAGTGCTCGACCTCCTATATCCAGCGCCGCCTGTCGATCGGTTACAATCGCGCCGCCTCGCTGGTGGAGCGGATGGAGCAGGAAGGCCTGGTCGGAGCCGCAAACCATGTGGGCAAGCGGGCAATCATCGCCGGAGGTCGGGACCGCGATATCGAAGTGCCGGGCATGGACAGCGATTTCTGATCCGGGACAGCCGGGCCGGTGCTGAACCGGCCTTGTCCGTTACGCCGTGAAATCGTAGAGAATTTCGGTATTGTGGGTCTTGAGCGCCGCGTGAATGCGCGCCGCCGTCATCGGGCGGCCGAGCAGGTAGCCCTGCATGCTGTCGCAGCCTGCTTCCTGCAACATCAAGGCCTGGCTGGCATTTTCCACCCCTTCGGCCGAGACCGGCACATCGAGTGCCTTGGCAAGGGCGACCGTGGCTCTGAGAACCTCTACGCCGGTCGGATCACTTTCCGCCGACCAGACGATCGACCGGTCAATCTTGATCCGGTCGAAACCGAACTGGCGCAGAACCCCGATGCTTGCATAACCGCAGCCGAAATCGTCAAGCGCGAAGGTAACGCCGATCTGGCGCAGGTTCTCGATGGAGCGGCGGGCAAGATCCGCATTGGAGAGAAGCACGCTTTCGGTGACTTCCAGCGTCAGCCGGCGCGGGTCGAAGCCGTGCTCGTCCAGCAAATCCTATACCTGACCCGCAAAGCCCGGATTGCTGAGCTGCAGCGGCGAGACATTGACCGACAGCATCAGCTCCGGCCAACGCGCCGCCTGCTTCATTGCATCGGAAAGCAGGTGCGTGCCAAGTGTTTCGATCAGGCCGCATTTTTCCGCAAGCGCCACGAAGACTTCGGGGCTGACCGTGCCGCCCGGGCGAACCCAGCGGGCCAGGGCTTCGACACCGATGATCTCGCTGCGATCGGAAGAAAACTGCGGCTGGAATACCGTGTCGAGCTTGCCTGCGGTGATCGCGTGACGCAGCTCCGCTTCAAGCTGCGCTTCCTGCCGTCGTTCCGCATCAAGCACGGATTCGTAGGCAATCGCGCGTCCCTTGCCGGATTCCTTGGCCCGGTAGAGGGCAAGGTCCGCCTGCCGCACGATTTCGCTTGCCATCAGATTGGGCTCGCCGAAGGCATAGCCAATGCTGACCCCCACTTCCACCGCACGACCATCGATCAGGAAGGAGGCGGAAATGCTTTCAAGCGTTGCGGCGGCTATGCCGCTGATATCAGCGGTGTTTTCGGCGATCAGAGCAAATTCGTCCCCGCCCAGTCGGGCGGCGTGGCGAATGTCGCGGTGACAGCCGGAAACCGCCTGCGCGACACGGCGGATCAGCTCGTCACCCACCGCATGCCCCCAGGTATCGTTGACAGCCTTGAAACCATCGAGATCGAGCAGGAAGACAACGACATCGCGATCGGGTGCCAGACGGGCACGCACATCGTCCAGCGTGCGGAAAAAGCCGCTGCGGTTCAAAAGCCCGCTCAGCGCATCGTGGGTCGCAAGGTGCCAGGAATGGGCAACCGTGCGACGCAGGCGGCGCTGCTCATAGCCCGCCGCAACAATCACGCCGCCGATGAAGATGACCAGAGCGAAACCCGACGCAATCAGGTAAGGGCGCACCTCGGACGCGATCTCGGCTCCTGGGTCATCACTGTCCCAACTCAGATATTTGAGAATGCGACCGGCGGAGTCCGCGAGCGGTACATGCAGGTCCGGCTCCTTCCAGCCGTCGGTGAGCCGCAGATTGCGGAACCCTTCATGTTTGCCAAGGCTTGCAATCTGTTCGTCGGTCAATTGGCTCATGAAGGCCAGCACATGGGCATTCCTGACGGGATGTTCGGCATTTTCTGGCCGAATGGCTTGCAGGCCGACCACAGCCACGCCACCATCAAACCGCAGAAAGCCGGTTGTCGGGTAAAGACTGTTGGCCGCGCGGCGCACCATCGGCTGCAGGGACAGATCAAACCGGCTGGCTGGATCAAACGGCAGTCCCTTGAAATAGGCAGCCGTCACACCACCGGTGGAATCATAAACAATCACGCCGTCATAGAGCGGATAGTCAACGCTCGGATTACCCCAGGTATCGGCAATGAAGCCTTCGGGTGCTTCGCCTTCCAGGGCATTGTAGGCCTCGTTCCAGACCGCGTTTTCCTTCAGCGTATCCCGCATACGTCCCAGCATGCCTTGAACCAGCATCTGGACGCCGCGGGTTGCACGGCGATCATCGATCTCCGTTGCCGAGCTTTCCATAATGGTGACGATGCGGGTGGCAAGTGCCGCAAGAACCAGCAATGCGGCAAGAAAAAGCACGGCGGCCACGACGACGCTGCGTGTCGTGTCCTTCCCTGATTTATCCGCCCCTGGTGCCAGCATGGTCTGGTCTTTCGGATCTTAGGCTTTTTGCCCTGTTTTCGTTTGCTCCGGACAGTTCATTTGCCCGCGCCTTACCCGACGATGCACAGCGACAAATTATTTTTTCACAATAACTATAGTTAACTAAATTAAACATCCGGAGAGATGCCGGAATTGGTCAATAACTGAACAATGTACTGAAGATTGCATGGTTTTATTCTCTAAAACCGCCATATTTATTTTAACATATATTTAGGGAATGGTCCCCGCAGAGATCGCGACCTTGCCCCTGTGCGGCGGGAAAAAATCGCGGGACCTTCAATTCTGGCGGAAAATCCGGGGTGGCGGCCCCGTCGCACGCATTTTCCCGCTGCAAGCCTATTTTCAAGCGTCGGCGGATCAGGCAAATGCTTGCCGCAACGGTTTTCGTCGTGCTTTTATGCGCGCCTGAGAAACCAAAGCCCGATTGCCTATTTTAAAGGTTGAAGCCATGAATGCACATTCGAAGATCCCGGATATCGCCCTTGATCTCAATCCGGCTCCGGTTCCCGAGGCGGACCGCAACCGCCTGATGGAATCGCTGGGCTTCGGCAAGGTCTTTACCGATCACATGGTCACCATCCGCTGGACCCGCGATGGCGGCTGGCAGGATGCCAAGGTCACCGCCCGCAAGCCGCTGTCCATCGATCCGGCCGCTGCGGTGCTCCACTATGCGCAGGAAATCTTTGAGGGCATGAAGGCCTATCGCAACGACGATGGCCGCGTGCTCCTGTTCCGGCCTGAAGAAAATGCCCGCCGTTTCAATGAATCGGCCCGCCGCATGGCGATGCCCGAAGTGCCGGAAGAACTGTTCATCAAGGCCGTGGAAGAACTGGTGCGGGTGGATCGCGCCTGGATCCCTTCCGGGGATGCCAGCCTCTATCTGCGCCCCTTCATGTTCGCGACCGAAGCCTTTCTGGGCGTGCGCCCCTCGGATGAATATGTGTTCTGCATCATCGCCTCGCCGGTCGGTGCCTATTTCAAGGGCGGCGCGAAGGCTGTCTCCGTCTGGGTTGAAACCCATTACACGCGTGCGGCCAATGGCGGCACGGGCGCTGCAAAATGTGGCGGCAATTACGCGGGCAGCCTCGTTGCCCAGGCGGAAGCCTACAAGCACAGCTGCGATCAGGTCGTCTTCCTCGATGCGTCAGAGCATCGCTGGATCGAAGAGCTTGGCGGCATGAACGTGTTCTTCGTGATGAAGGACGGTTCGATGGTCACCCCGCCGCTCAAGGGCACGATCCTGCCGGGCATTACCCGCAAGTCGATCCTGACGCTTGCCCGCGAACGCGGCATAACGGTGGACGAGCGGCCCTATTCCTTCGAGGAATGGCAGAGCGATGCAAAGAGCGGCCGTCTGGTCGAAGCCTTTGCCTGCGGCACCGCCGCCGTTCTCGCCGGTATCGGCACGGTTCGCCATGCGGATGGAGAATTCCTGATCGGCGACGGCCAGACGGGCGCCCTGACCACAAGCCTGCGCGAGGAACTGGTGAATATCCAGAAGGGCATGTCGAATGACAGCCACGGCTGGTCTCACCCCGTCGGCGCCTGATCAGACAGACCCAAATCAAAAAGCCGCCGGTTGCAGGACCGGCGGCTTTTTTTGTTTCTGGACCGGGATCAAACTCAGCCGGTTCGGCGCAGATTTGCGAGATTGCTCGCGCGATCTGTGACCTTGAACCGCATGATCAGCTCCTGAAGCCCGTTGCTCAGGGCCTTGAGGTTCTGGATCGAGGCATTGGTCTCCTCCATCATCGCCGCATTCTGCTGGGTGATCTGGTCCATGTGGCCGACCGCCGTATTGATCTCGTGAATGCCGGAGGATTGCTCGGATACCGATTGCGCGATCTGGTCGATATGTTCGCGGATCGTGCCGATCTTGCCACCGATTTCCGTGAGAACCGAACCGGTCTTTTCCACCAGTGTCACACCCTTGGCCACATCATGCGAGGAGCGGGCGACCAGCGCCTTGATTTCCTTTGCAGCGGTGGCCGAGCGCTGCGCAAGTTCGCGCACTTCCTGCGCGACGACCGCAAAACCCTTGCCCGCTTCGCCCGCACGCGCCGCTTCCACACCGGCATTCAGCGCCAGAAGGTTGGTCTGGAAGGCAATGTCATCGATCACACCGATGGTCTGACCGATCTGTTCCGACGATTCCACGATGTCGCGCATCGCCGAAATCGTGTCATGCACCACCTGACCGGAAAGCTTTGCCTGCTCGGCCGAGGACTTGATGATTTCCTGGATCTCGTAGGCGCGGGTTGCGGTGATCTTCGAGAGCGTCGAGATTTCCTCGAGTGCCGCAGCAGACTCTTCGAGCGCTGCCGCCTGATGTTCGCCACGGCGCGACATTTCATCCGTTGCGGAGGAAATCTCGCCCGTTTCCGACGTCACCTCCTGCACCGCCTCGGAAATCTCGCCCATCGCAGAGCTGAGGCTTGCAATCGAGCCGTTGAAGTTGCTCTTCAGCCGCGCGAAGTTCGCGGCAAGCTCGCGCTGGATCGGCACCGTCAGATTGCCTTCGGCGAGGTGACCAAGCGCCACGTCCAGTTCCGCGAGCGCGCGATCCTGCTCGGCTTTCAGCACTTCGCGCTCCTGCTCGGCAGCCTGCCGCTGACGCTCCAGTGCATCGAGATAAACGGTAATCGCATAGTCCATGTCGACCAGCGCGGCTTTTACCACCGCACCGATGCTGGATTTCAGCGCCTTGGCCTTGCCGCCGGTCAGAAAGCCCTGCAGTTCCCGCTCGATCACACCGGCGATCAGCTTTTCGAGGATCAGCGCATAGCCGCCGATATACCACCGCGGCGAAAGACCGAGGCGGGCATGGGTTTCGCCCACCTTGGTGACCGCGTCCACATAGGCGCCGTCAAACCGGGCGGTGGCAATCACTTCCCAGTGGTTGATCTGGCGCGCCTTGGCAGAGGCGACATGGGCCTTGCCCGAAAAAAATTTGGCGGTTTCCGGATGGGAACCCGCCTTGGCGTAGAAATTGTCGAGCGCGACATCGAGCGCACCGCGAATGATGGGAAGGGCGGAAAACAGGGCATCGCGTTCGGCATCGCCGAAATCCACAAAGGCCAGCCTGTCCTTGAGTTGTTGTGCCTTGTCGGCCTTGTCCAGCATGAATAGCTCCGGGGTCAGGACCCAATTCAGAATGGCTTCATGCATTCTCCGCATCCGCGGAACTGACACATCACCTTCCATCGGCAATGCCTTTATAGGCCAGACCGTAGCCAACATCCCCTAATGAATTATTATTTAAATATAACAACTTTGTATAAACCTACGAAAAATAACCGGTGATTATTTATAGGTTTGCTGGAGAGACGCCGTTACATGGAACAAATCGAGCATTTTTGGACAGTTGTTGCACTTTATATTCCGCAATACTTTGAAGATCGGATTAATCCGGGCCTTTAAACCTAATGGAGATGAAACATTGGCTTCAATACAATCTGCACGGGCGTATTGTCCGGCTCGGTCTGCATGATATCGGCCATGTAGTCCCACCAGCGGCGCACCACCGGCTCCAGCGGCAACCTGTCCATCTGGTGGTCGCGTCGGCGTTTGAGAATGCCGAACAGGTGATTGGTCTCCTCATCGAGCCAGATGGAATAGTCCGAAACACCGGCCTGTTTCAGAAGGACCGCGAGCTCCGGCCAGATTTCGTCATGGCGGCGTTTGTATTCCGCCGCCTGCCCCGGAAACAGCACCATGCGGAAGGCGTGGCTTTCCAGTTCACTCATCGTCAGCTCCTTCAGGTTCCGGCAAGGTGCCTCCAGCGCTCGGCATAGGCAAGATGGGACGGGTCGGGGGTTACCGGCTCCCCCGCCTTGCTTTCGAAGGGCAGGTGATCTGCCCCCAGAGCAAGACAGGCGGCCCCGAAAGAGGTGCCGGTCATGCGACCTTCCGCCACGATGGGCCGTCTTCCGGTAAGGCTGGCGAGCATGTCGAGATAGTCCCGGTTTGCAGCAAACGGGCCTTCGACCACCACATCCCCGCGTCCACCCGTAAGCTGACGGGTGACCTCGCTCATCAGCGCGAGATAGAGAGAGACGGCATAGAGCCGTTCGCCCGCCGTCTTCGGCTCCACGACCCAGCGGCCATGGGCCTGCGGAAAAGGGCCGGATCCTTCGGGATAGGAGGGCAAGACCATCACGCCCTGCGCAAGCACGGCGGCCCGGTCGGCCTCGGTGACCGTCACATCACCCTTTGGCGCGAGAAGCTCGAAGGCACGCCCACCCATGAAGCGGGCAGAGGGCGTCTTTTCGCCCCGGCCGTTGACATTGATCAGCACGTCCCGGCTTTCATCGAGCACGACGTCTTCCGCTCCGACCGACAGCGTCACCACCCAGGTGCCGGTGGAGAAAACCGAAAACGGGGCTTTTCGGGCATAAAGATGCGGCAGAAGCGAGGCGTTGGAATCGTGCAGGCCGGAGTGAACCGGAATACCGGATTTCAGCCCGATCTTTTCGGCAAGGTCAGGCCGTACAGGGCCGAGCACCGCACTGGCGGGCTTCAGCTCCGGCATCAGCCGTGTCCAGCCCAGCCGCTCGACCAGGCTGGAATACCGAGCCGCATGCGGGTTCCAAAGATCGGTATGCACGCCGAGCGAGGTTGCCTCCGTCGCCATTTCGCCTGTCAGCCGGAAGGCCCAGTATTGTGGCCAGGGCAGGATCCAGCGGGTGCGGGCAAATTCCGCCGGAAAACGTTTCATCTGCCAGTAAAGCATCGCGGCTGCATTGAGGCCCATCGGCAGGCGAGGGGAGCCGGTTTCGGCAAAGGGCGGGCGAAGGGCGCGATAATCCGCATCAAACCCATCCGGTTGGGTATCCTCGTAATCCATAACCGGAAGCGAAAGGTCGCCCGCTTCCGTCAAAAGCGCAAAGCAGGCGCCGTGGGTGGTGATCGAAATCGCGTCGATGCCGTGATCCTGCTCGATTTCACCAAGCGCCTGGCAGAAAAAACGCCAGAGCCCTTCCACATCGAAATGGCTGTAGGCACCGGGAAGCGGCTGGTTGGGGCGCTTGCGAACCGCGATCTCAGCCCCGGCGCTGGCATCGAACAGCACCACCTTGGCATTGGTCTTTCCGATATCGATCACCGCGATATGGTTCGGCCCGGCCATGGCTCAACCCCGCTTCTTCGCCGGCGCAAGCCGGTTCAGCACCTTCGGAATGGCAATCACAAGGATGAGCAGCAGGCCGACGAAGATCGACATGACGATGCCCGGCACGTTCAGAAGACCGAAGCCGAAGGTGACCATGCCCATGATCAGCGCCGCGAGCACCACGCCACCGATGCGGCCCGACCCTCCCAGAATATTGATGCCGCCGAGAACGGCCATGGTGACGGCCTCCAGCTCCCAGCCGGTCGCGATCGACGGGCGGGTAGAGCCCAGCCGCGAGGTAAGGCAGACGGCGGCAAGGCCACTCATCAGACCCGAAAGCAGGAAGAGGATGAATTTCACCCGCTCCACCCGCACGCCAGAAAACTGCGCGGCGACCGGATTGTTGCCGATGGCATAGATCATCCGGCCAAAGCTGGTCATGTGCAGGAGAACGGCAAAGAAGACCGCGACCAGCACGAAAAGCACCAGTTCCACAGAAAATACCCAGAAAACATAGCCTTGCCCGAACCAGGCGAAATCTGCCGGGTAGCCGGTAAAGGCCTTGTCGCCGAGGATGATATAGGAAATGCCGCGAAACAGGCTCATCGTGCCGATGGTCACCACAATCGAGGGCAGGCCGAGGCGGCTGACCAGCAGCCCATTGATCGCCCCGCAGACAAGGCCCGTTCCCAGGCCGATCAGCACCAGCTCCGGCACGCCCGCGCCATGGGTCATCGCAAGGCCCATCAGGGTGGAGGCGAGCGCAAGGATGGAGGCGACAGAGAGATCGATTTCACCGGAGATGATGACCAGCGCCAGCGCAAAGGCAATCAGACCCTTTTCGGTAAAGTTGAAGGTCGCGTCAGACAGGTTCCAGGGATCGAGGAAATAGGGGGAAGACCAGACATTGACGAGAAAGATCACCACTGCCACCAGCAGCAGCAGGCTCTCCCAGCTTTTCACGATGCGCTCGGAGCGCCCCTGCAACCGGTCACGGACGAAGCGCGGCTCGCTTGACTTTTCAACGGGCATCATGCGGCCACCTCGGCTTTCTTCAGGATCACGCGGCCCTTGCGGCGCTCGGCCCGCGCATTGAATGCCACGGCCAGAATGATGACGGAACCGGAAATCGCAAGCTGCCAGAAGGGCGAGATATTGATCACCGGCAGCGCATTCTTGATCGTGCCGAGAAACAGCGATCCGAGGACCGCGCCCGCAACGGATCCGATACCACCGGCAATCGACACGCCGCCGATCACGCAGGCCGCCACCACATCCAGCTCGAAGCCCAGCGCAATATCCACATAGGCCACGGCGTAGCGGGCGATCCACAGATAGCCCGCAAGGCCGGAAAGCGTGCCGGAAATCACGAATGCGATGAAGCGGGTCTTGCCGACATCGATGCCGGTATAGACCGCCGCATGCGGATTGCCGCCGACCGCAAAGAAGGCGCGGCCCGTTGCCAGCCGCTTCAGGGCGATGGCCATGATGACGATCACAATGATGGCCGCAAGCGACAGCACCGGCACGCCAAGCAGGGACGCACGCGGAAGCGCCTTGAAACCATCGGTCATCTCATGCGCATTGATCCATTTGCCGTCCGAAATCAGGAAAATGATGCCACGGTAGATGGTCATGGTGCCCAGCGTCACGACAATCGGCGGAATATCCAGTTTCCAGACGAGAAGCCCGTTGACGGCACCCGCCAACGCGCCGGTGAGGATTGCTGCCAGCAGCAGAAGCGCAACCGGCAGGTCCGGGTAGAGATTGTTGAGCATGGCCGCCACCATGCCGCAAAGCGCGAGCGTTGCGGCGGTGGAGAGATCCACGCATTTGGTGAGGATCACCACCATCTGGCCAAGCGCCAGAATGATCAGGATCGACGTGTCGTTGAACACATTGCCGAGACTTGACGGTTCGACGAAGGAGGGAAAGCGGATCGCAATCAGCCCGATCATCGCAATGATGACGGCGACGAGTTGCACCTCGCGCAGTTTGAACAGGGCCATCATGGCGTTTCTCCAATTCCGGCGGCCGCCCGCACCAGCATCTCCGGCGTCAGCCCCTCGCGGGCAAAGGTTCCGGCAATCCGCCCCTCGCGCATCACGATCACCCGGTCCGACATGCCCATGATTTCGGGAATTTCAGACGAGACCATGATGACCGAAAGCCCCTGTCCGGCAAGCTCGCTCATGAAGGCATGCACGGCGGCCTTGGAGCCGATATCGATGCCCTTGGTCGGCTCGTCGAGAATGATCACCTTCGGTTTCGTGGCAAGCCATTTGGCGATCACCACCTTCTGCTGGTTGCCGCCGGAAAGCGTGCCGACCTCCTGATCGAGCGCGGCGGCGCGCAGATCAAGCCGGGCGGTATATTCCCGGGCCAGCGCGAATTCTTCCGCCATGCGAACAAAACCATGCCTCGAGGTGCGCGACAGCGAGGGCAGGGTGACATTGGCAAAGATCGGCATCGCCGTCACCGCGCCCTGCCTGCCGCGATCTTCCGGCACATAGACGATCCCGCGCGCGACAGCCTCAGCCGGGCTGCGGATCACGGCCAGTTCATTGTCGATCCGGATTGCGCCCTTGGATGGTCTGGTTATGCCGAACAGCGCCTGCATGACTTCCGAACGGCCTGCACCGATCAGACCGTAGAAGCCGAGAATTTCGCCGCGCTTCAGGTCAAAGCCGATATCCTCGAATTCGGTCGGGTGGCTGTAACCGGAAACGGTCAGTACCGTACCGCCGATTTCCGCCGGCACTTTCGGAAACACCTGACCGACATCGCGGCCCACCATCAGCCGCACCAGATCATTCTGGCTCACATCGGCAAGCAGGCCTTCGCCCACCATTTCGCCATCGCGAAAGACGGTGTAGCGGTCGGCAATCCTGAAAATCTCGTCGAACTTGTGGCTGATGAACAGGATCGCCTTGCCCTCGGCCTTCAGCTTGAACACCAGTTCGTAAAGCTCGCCGATCTCCTTGTGGGAGAGCGCCGCGGTCGGCTCGTCCATGATCACCACGCGGGCATTCACCGAAAGCGCGCGCGAAATCGCGACCAGATGCCGGTTGGCAATGCCGAGATCGCGCAGCCGCATCTCGGGATCGATCCGCGCGCCGATACGCTCCAGAATGGCGCGGGCATCCGCATTCATCCGGGACCAGTCAATGAGGCCGAAGCGGTTTTTCGGCTGATGGCCGAGGAAGATGTTTTCGGCAACCGTCAGTTCATCGAACAGCACGGTTTCCTGATGGATGGCGGTAACACCGAGCCGGGCGGCATCCATGGTGGTGGCAAAGCGCACAGGCGCGCCATCACAGCGGATTTCGCCTTCATCCGGCTGGTAGATGCCGGTCAGGATTTTCACGAGAGTGGATTTTCCGGCGCCATTTTCGCCGACCAGCGCGGTGACCGAACCCGGATAGAGCGACAGGTTCACACCATTCAGCGCCCGCACCCCGGGGAAGCTCTTGGAAATTCCGGAAAGCCGGATGGCCGGGCCACTTTCGGGCACCTTTCCCGTATCGGCCTTGATGTCCGAACTGGTCATGGAGGTCACGGGCTGTCCGTCCTGTCTTTGAACCTGCATTGCATGATAGATCGTTCCGGCCCCGGCCAGAACCGCCTCACCCCAACGGGGAGGGGATATGGCCGCGCCCTAGGGCTAGGCGCGGCCATACCATTCCGCCATCCGATCAGAAGATCTTGGCGAATTCCTCGACATTCGACGCATCATAGACGAAGGGATCGGCCATCGCGCCTTCGCTGTTGTCGTCCAGCTTCACCTTGCCCATGCGGCCCATGGAGAGCTCCGCACCCGGCTTTGCCTCTTCCTTGCCGGTCACCAGATTGTAGGAAATCATGGTGGCGGCATAGCCGAGGTCGATCGGGTTCCAGATCGCGAAGGACTTGGACGATCCCGCCTTCACGTGGCCCGCCATTTCGGACGGAAGACCAAGACCGGTGACGTTGATCTTGCCGGTCATGCCTGCATCTTCAACGGCCTGCGCGGCGGCAACGATGCCGACGGACGTGGGGGCGATGATGGCCTTCAGGTTCGGATAGGCCTTCATCAGGCCCTGCGCTTCGGTATAGGACTTGTCGGTCTTGTCATCGCCGTAAACGGTGGTGACGATGTTGATGCCCTTGTAGTTCGGCAGCACCTTCTTCATTTCCTCGATCCAGGTGTTCTGGTTCGTGGCGGTGGCGGCTGCCGAAAGAATGGCCACATCGCCGCCGTCCGGCAGGTTGTCAGCCGCCATCTTCACGCACATGTTGCCGATCAGCGCATTGGAAGACGGGTTGAGATGCATCATGCGGCCTTCCGGGGCCACGCCCGAATCCCACGAGATCACCTTGATGCCACGTTCCATCGCCTTTTTCAGGGCAGGAACCAGCGCGTCCTTGTCATTGGCGGAAATCGCGATCGCATCCACCTTCTGGGCGACCAGCGAATTGATCACTTCGATCTGGCCTTCGGCGGTCGTGTCGGTCGGGCCGGTATAGATGATGTCGACATCGCCGAGTTCCTTGGCAGCTTCCTGCGCGCCCTTGTTGGCGGCATCGAAGAAGCCGATGCCGAGCGCCTTCACGACGAGGGCGATCTTCTTGTTCTCAGCATGCGCGACATTGGCGACCAGCGCCGTCGAAACGGCAGCAAGGACGAGCACTTTCTTCAGAATTCCCATGTTTTCCTCCCTTGGATGTCTGGGCTATGGCTTTGGTCGCGGACGCTTTCGAACCTGCCTCTCAAGCCGGGGCGGCCGCGGATGTGGATTTGACGTCTGGCACTTTGGCGACAATCAGATTGACGCCGGCTGCTTCAAGCATCGCGGCATGCCGGTCCTCGATGGCTGAATCGGTAATGACGGTGGCAATGCGCTTCAGCCCGCACAGGATGAGGCTCGAGCGCTTCGCAAATTTCGAACTGTCGGCCAGAACCACCAGCTCGTCGGCCTGATCGATCAGCTTCTGCTCCGCCTGGATCAGCAGCGGATCGGCCTCCATCAGGCCGAGCGGGCCAAGCCCCTGCGCGCCCATGAACATGCGCTTTGCATAGAAATTGCGGGTCACGTCATTGTCGAAGGGGGAGAGAATGATGTTCTGCTCGCGATAGATCGTGCCGCCGGACAGCATGATCGTGTTCTTCGAATTCTTCAGCAGATGCTCGGCAATCGGAAAGGAATTGGTGAAGACCTGCAGGCGGCGGTTCGACAGGAAATGCACCATCTGGAAGGTGGTGGTGCCGCCATTGATGATCACCGGATCGCCATCCTCGCAGAGCGCCACGGCCTCTTTCGCGATCGATTGCTTCTGGCGGATGTTGATCGTTTCGTTGACCGAAAAGGGCCGACCGGCAAGGCCGACGAATTGCGGCGGATGCAGCGCCTCCGCGCCACCACGCACCCGGCGCAGCTTCTTCTGGACATGCAGGGCCGCTATGTCACGGCGGATCGTCGCCTCGGAACTGTCGGTCAGCTCCACCAGCTCCGGTACTGTGACCACGGGCTTTTCCTGCACCGCGGACAGTATGATCCTGTGACGTTCTTTCTCGTGCATGGGGTCTCCTCACCTTCGTTCATGCTTCCATCACTTTCGTTCAATGTCAATCACATCTGATCATTTTATTTCATTGTGCGCTGCAATATGATCGGAAATGATCATTTTTGATTGACATGATCCTCTTCCCGTGGGATTTGATCTTCACGACAATAGCGTGGATTCCGCAGCCAGGAAGCCCGCGGCCGGGAGGAAAACGGAACATGGCGCCAGCACAATCGTCTCATTCGCTCGACAATCTTTGGGACAAGGCCAAGGCGGCCGCGATGAGCGAGCCGCAACTGCTGATGTATCGCTCCAATCTCCTCGGCTCCGACAAGCGCGTGACAAACTATGGCGGCGGCAACACTTCGGCGAAGGTGATGGAGAAGGATCCGCTCACCGGCGCGGACGTCGAGGTTCTGTGGGTCAAGGGTTCCGGCGGCGATGTCGGTACGATCAGGCTCGACGGCTTTTCGACGCTCTACATGGACAAGCTCCGGGCGCTGAAATCGCTCTATCGTGGCCTTGCGCATGAAGACGAAATGGTCGGCTATCTTCCGCACTGCACCTTCAATCTCAATCCGCGCGCGGCCTCGATCGACACGCCGCTGCATGCCTTCGTGCCGAAAAAGCACGTGGATCACATGCATCCGGACGCAATCATCGCGATCGCCGCCTCCGAGAACTCGAAGGCGCTGACTGCGGAAATCTTCGGGACCGAAATCGGCTGGCTGCCCTGGAAGAAGCCGGGTTTCGAGCTTGGCCTGTGGCTGGAGAAATTCTGCCTGGACAATCCCGATGCCAAGGGCGTGATCCTGGAGAGCCATGGCCTTTTCACCTGGGCGGATACGGCGGAAGAATGCTATCAACTGACGATTGCGATCATTTCCAAGGCGATGCATTGGTTTGCGGGCAAGAACAATGGCCCGGCCTTTGGCGGCGCCAGAGTGAAGGCACTTGCGGCGGACGAACGCCGCGCCGTTGCCGAACGGCTGATGCCGGTGATCCGCGGCATGATCAGCGCGTCCGAGCGCAAGCTCGGCCATTTCGATGACAGTGATGCGGTGCTGGAGTTTACCTGCTCGAACCGGCTGCACGAGCTGGCCGCGCTCGGCACCTCGTGCCCGGACCATTTCCTGCGCACCAAGATCCGGCCGCTGGTGGTGGATTTCGATCCGGCAAAGCCGGACGTGGATGCGGTGATTGCCGGTCTTCCGGCAGCGATTTCCGCCTATCGCGATGACTACGCGGCCTATTATGACCGCTGCAAGCATGGTGACAGCCCGGCGATGCGCGATCCGAATGCGGTCGTCTATCTGATCCCCGGCGTCGGCATGATCACCTTTGCCCGCGACAAGGCGACGGCGCGCATTTCCGGCGAGTTCTATGTCAACGCCATCAATGTGATGCGCGGCGCCTCTTCGGTCTCCCGCTATTGCGGCCTGCCGGAGCAGGAGGCCTTCGATATCGAATACTGGCTGCTGGAGGAAGCAAAGCTGCAGCGCATGCCGAAGCCCAAGGCGCTGGCCGGCAAGGTCGCCTTCGTCACCGGCGGGGCGGGCGGTATCGGCAAGGCAACCGCAAACCGTTTCCTGCAGGATGGTGCCTGCGTGGTGATTGCCGATATCGACGAAACCGCCCTTGCCGCAGCGCACAAGGAGCTCGCCGCCCATCATGGCGCCGATGTCGTCCGCTCGCTGAAACTCGACGTGACGGATGAGGCAGGCGTGGAGCGCGCCTTTGCCGAATCCGTCGTGGAATTCGGTGGCGTGGATGTCCTGATTTCCAATGCCGGGATTTCTTCCTCCGCCCCCTATGACGAGACACCGCTTTCGATGTGGGACCGCAACATGGATATCCTTGCCAAGGGTTATTTCCTGGTCTCGCGCGCTGCCTTCCGGCTTATGAAGCGGCAGAAGACCGGCGGCGAAATGGTGTTCATCGCCTCGAAGAACGGCCTTGCGGCCTCGCCCAATGCCGCGGCCTATTGCACCGCGAAGGCGGCTGAAATCCACCTCGCGCGCTGCCTTGCGCTCGAAGGGGCGGAGTTTGGCATCCGTGTCAATGTGGTGAACCCCGATGCCGTGCTGCGCGGTTCGAAGATCTGGACCGGCGAATGGCGCGAGCAGCGTGCCGCTGCCTACAACATGTCGCCCGACGAGCTGGAGGAGCATTACCGCAAGCGCTCGATGCTGAAGCGCAGCGTCTATCCGGAAGACATTGCCGAAGCCGCCTTCTTCCTGTCATCCGACATGAGCGCCAAGTCGACCGGCAATATCATCAATGTGGACGCGGGCAATGCCCAGTCGTTCACGCGCTGAGGAACGGGAGAGCGCCATGACCACAACACGCGAGATGATCCGTTCCGACCTGATCGAACGGGAGAACAAGAAAGCCCATGCGGCGCTGAAGGCCGATTATGACCATCTGGCGACCGTACTTCACCGCCGCGGCGTCGATATCGAGGCGATCAAGGCGAAGGTGTCCGCCTTCGGCGTTGCCGTTCCCTCCTGGGGTGTTGGCACCGGCGGCACCCGCTTCGCGCGTTTTCCCGGCAAGGGCGAGCCGCGCCATGTCTTCGACAAGATGGAAGATTGCGGCGTGATCCAGCAGCTGACGCAGACCACGCCCACCGTCTCCCTGCATATTCCGTGGGACAAGGTGTCAGACATCGCGGCGCTGAAGGAGACGGGCGATGCGCTCGGCCTCGGCTTCGACGCGATGAATTCCAACACCTTCCAGGATCAGCCGGATCAGGCCCATTCCTACAAGTTCGGATCGCTCACCAACACCTCCGCCGCCGCCCGCGAGCAGGCGATTGCCCATAACGTTGAATGCATCGAGATCGGCCGCAAGCTGGGCTCGAAGGCGCTGACGGTCTGGCTCGGCGATGGTTCGAACTTTCCGGGCCAGAGCCATTTCACCCGTGCCTTCGAGCGCTATCTCGCCTCGATGCGCGAGATCTACAAGGCGCTGCCGGAAGACTGGCGGCTGTTTTCCGAGCACAAGATGTATGAACCGGCCTTCTATTCCACGGTGGTGCAGGACTGGGGCACGAATTACATCATCGCGACCGAACTCGGCCCGAAGGCACAGTGCCTCGTTGATCTCGGCCACCATGCGCCGAACACCAATATCGAGATGATCGTGGCGCGGCTGATCCAGTTCGGCAAGCTGGGCGGCTTCCACTTCAACGATTCCAAATATGGCGATGACGATCTCGATACCGGCTCCATCGATCCCTACCGGCTGTTCCTCGTGTTCAACGAGCTGGCGGATGCGGAAATGGCCGGTGTGAAGGGCTTCAACCCGGCCCATATGCTGGACCAGAGCCACAATGTGACCGATCCGATCGAAAGCCTGATGGTCTCTGCGATGGAGGTGAACCGTGCCTATGCGCAGGCGCTGATCGTGGACCGTGCAGCGCTCGCCGCCGCGCAGGACGGCAATGATGCGCTGATGGCGAGTGCCACGCTGAAAACCGCCTTCCGCACGGATGTGGAACCGATCCTTGCGATGGCGCGGCTGGAAAAGGGCGGTGCGATCGATCCGGTCGCCACCTATCGCGCCTCCGGCTACCGGGCGGATGTCGCGGCGAAACGGCCCGCTGTCAGCGGTTCCGGCGGCGGAATCGTCTGAAAATAGTCTGGAATCTGCTGCCGCTTTCGTTAGAACAGGGCCTATGTTTCTGAACGAACGGCAAAGGCATGAGAATGACCGAGAACAAGACGCTCACCCTTGATGAGGCCATGACCCTGGCGCTGACGGTGCTCACGGCAAACGGCTTTTCCGAAGGCCATGCCCGCTCGATTGCAAGGACCGTCTATGCCGGGCAGCGCGACGAGTGCCACTCGCACGGCCTCTATCGCCTGCTGATGTGCGTGGCGACGGTGCGTGCCAATCTGGTTGATGGCGCGGCCGTGCCGGAGGTGGTGGATCAGGCGCCGGGCGTCGTGCGCGTGGATGCGAAGCGCGGCTTCTCGCCGCTGGCGCTTGAAGCCGGCCGTCCGCTTCTCATTGAAAAGGCCCGCAAATCCGGCATTGCCGCGATGGCCATCAACAATTGCTTCCACTTTTCCGCGCTCTGGCCGGAAGTGGAGGATTTTGCCAATGACGGGCTTGCCGCCATGGCGATGAACCCGAGCCACAGCTGGGTGGCGCCTGCAGGCGGCACGCGCGGCACGCTCGGCACCAATCCGATTGCCTTTGCCTGGCCGCGTCCGGGCAAGCATCCCTTCGTCTTCGATTTCGCAACCAGCGCGGTAGCGCGCGGTGAAATCGAGCTGCATCGCCGGGCCGGAAAGCCGTTGCCGGAAGGTGTCGCCATCGACGCTGACGGCAAGCCGACCGCCGATCCGGCTGCTGCCATGGCCGGCGCCATGCTGACCTTCGGCGGCCACAAGGGCTCGGCCCTTTCGATCATGATCGAACTGCTCGCCGGGCCGCTGATCAGCGACCTGACCAGCATGGAGAGCCAGGAGATCGACAAGGGGGCCAATGCCACGCCGCTGCATGGCGAGCTGATCATTGCTTTCGACACCAAGCTGTTTGGCGGCAACAATTCCGCGGACAACGCGGCCCGTGCCGAAAAGCTGTTCGATGCCATTGTCGATCAGGGCGCGCGCCTGCCCTCGCAGCGCCGTTATGAAGCCCGCGAGCGCACCATGGCGAGCGGCACGGTGACCATTCCCGCCAAGCTTTACGAAGACATCCTCGCGCTGATGCCGTAAAGACCATGTCGGCAGGGGAGGGCAGCATGGAAAACTGGCAGCGGCAGGGCTTTGCACTTGTCTCCGGCGCAGCACGGGGGCCGGTGCTGTTTTCCGACATGCCGATCAGTTTCTGGGGCGGGATCGATCCGGAAACCGGGATGGTGATCGATATCAGCCATCCGCTACATGGGAGAAGCATCGCCGGAACCGTGCTTGCCATTCCGAGCGGGCGCGGCTCCTGCACCGGCTCCAGCGTGATGATGCAGCTGATTGCCAATCATTGCGCACCGGCGGCCATGGTGTTTTCGCGCCGCGAGGAAATCCTCGCACTCGGCAGCATCGTCGCAGATGAAATCTTTGGCCTCTCCATTCCGATGCTGGCGCTTTCGGAAACCGATTTCGAGGCACTGCGTACACTCGACCGGGTGCAGGTCTGGGGAAACCGGATCGCCTTGGATCATGGCTTCGAACCGCTGCCGGAACCGGACCCCGCAAAGCCTTCCACCGTCACGCTTTCGCCGGAAGACGAGGCGCTGCTTTCCGGCAAGGGCTCGCGCGCCAGCGCCGCCGCCATGCGCATCATCCTGAAAATGGCGGATATTCTCGAAGCGCCCGACCTGATCCCGGTCACCAAGGCCCATATCGATGGCTGCATCTATACCGGCCCGGCGAGCCTGCGCTTTGCAGAACTTCTGGCCGACTGGGGCGGGAGGGTTGCGGTTCCGACCACGCTCAATGCCATTTCCGTCGATCAGCGGCGCTGGCGCGAGCATGGCACCGATCCGGCCATCGCCGTTCCGGCGAGCGCGCTTGCCGATGCCTATGTGAAGATGGGCGCAAAGCCGAGCTTCACCTGCGCGCCCTATCTGCTGGAACACCCGCCGGAGCAGGGCGAAGACGTGGTCTGGGCGGAATCGAATGCGGTCGTCTATGCCAACAGCGTGCTCGGCGCGCGCACGATGAAATATCCCGACTATCTCGATATCTGCATCGCGCTGACGGGTCGCGCGCCGCGGGCAGGCTGTCATATCGAGGAGAACCGGTTGGCGAAACTGCATATCCGCGTGCCGGATTTCAGTTCAGTGGATGACAGTTTCTGGCCGCTCCTCGGTTATCACTGCGGCTACCTTGCGCCCGCCGAGATTCCGGTGATTTCCGGCCTTGCCCATCTGAAACCGGTTGCGGATGATCTGAAGGCCTTCGGCGCAGCCTTTGCCACCAGTTCCGGTGCACCGATGTTTCATCTTCTCGGCATCACACCGGATGCGAATGGCCTGGAGCAGGCAACCGGCGGCAGACCCGTGCCGGAAATCACCTTCAGCCTTGATGATCTCGGCGAGAGTTTTCGGCGACTGAACAGCGCGGCGGACGAAAAGGTCGATCTGGTCTCGCTCGGAAACCCGCATTTTTCCATCGAGGAATTCCGGAATCTTGCACAGCTGACGGAGGGTAAGACCGTAAACCCGTCAACCGCGATGGTCATCACCTGCGGGCGGGCGGTACAGGCGCGGGCGATAGAAGAGGGGCTTCAGCAGAGGCTCGAGGCCTTCGGTGCCCGGATCGTCACCGATGCCTGCTGGTGCACGGTGGTGGAGCCGGTCCTGCCGCCTTCCGCCCGGGTTATCATGACCAATTCCGGAAAATTCGCCCATTACGGCCCGGGTCTCACCGGGCGACGCATGCGCTTCGGGCCGCTTGCGGCTTGCGTCGAGGCGGCCGTCACCGGTGTCGCGCAACACCGGCTCCCCGACTATCTGCAGCAAACCTGAGCCATCGAGGCTCAGGCAAAGAGCGACGAGATATAATAGGTGAAGGCGGAAATCGCCGCTGCCGAGGGCAGGGTGATGATCCAGGCAATCACGATATTGCCGGCAAGGCCCCAGCGAACGGCCGAGACGCGGCGGGCCGCGCCCACACCGACAATCGCGCCGGTAATCGTATGCGTGGTCGAAACCGGAATGCCGAGCGCCGTTGCCGCAAAAAGCGTGATCGCGCCGCCCGTTTCCGCGCAGAAACCCTGCATCGGATTGAGCCGGGTGATCTTCGAACCCATCGTATGCACGATGCGCCAGCCGCCGAACAAGGTTCCGAGCGCAATCGCCGCCTGGCAGGTGATCACCACCCAGAAAGGCACGTGGAAGGTCGGGCCGAGATAGCCCTGCGAGAACAGAAGCACGGCAATGATGCCCATGGTCTTCTGCGCGTCATTGCCGCCATGGCCGAGCGAATAGAGCGATGCGGAGACGAATTGCAGCACACGGAAGGTGCTGTCGACCGCAAAGGGCGTCTGCCGCACAAAGACCCAGGAGACGATCAGCACCAGCACCAGTGCCAGCAGGAAGCCGATCGCGGGCGACAGGAAGATCGCAAACACCGTCTTGGTGAGGCCGGAGGCGACGATGGCAGCGCTGCCGGTCTTGGCAAGGCCCGCGCCCACAAGACCACCGACGAGCGCATGCGAGGAACTGGACGGAATGCCGAAAATCCAGGTGACGATGTTCCAGACGATCGCCCCCATCAAGGCCGCGAACACCACCTGCGGGCTGATGATCGCCGGATCGACGATACCCTTGCCGATGGTTTCGGCCACATGTAGGCCGAAGAACATGAAGGCGATGAAATTGAAGAAGGCCGCCCAGGCAACCGCATATTGCGGCTTCAGCACCCGGGTGGACACGATGGTCGCAATCGAGTTGGCCGCATCATGCAGGCCGTTCAGGAAGTCGAAGAACAGCGCCACGCCAATCAGCGCGAGCAGCAGCGGAAAGGCAAGGGTGGGTTCCATCAGACGTTCTCGATCACGATGCCGCTGATCTCGTTGGCGACGTCCTCGAAGCGGTCGACCACCTTTTCGAGCTCGCCATAGATTTCCGCGCCGATCATGTAGGCCATCGGATCGGTCTTGCCATATTTGCGGAAGAGGTCCTTCAGGCCCTTTTCATAGGCCTCGTCTGAACGCCCCTCGGCCTTCATCACCTTTTCGGCGATTTCCGAGAGACGATGCGCATTGGTGCCGATCTTGTTGAGCAGCGGAATGGCTTCGGCAATCAGGTCCGCGCATTCGGCAATGGTCACGCCAATGTCACGCATGCCCGGCTCGAAGCTCGTCTGTTCGAACAGGCGGATGGTCTTCACCGTCTTGTGCATCATGTCGATCGCATCATCCATGGACTGGATGAGATCCTTGATGTCGCCACGGTCGAACGGGGTGATGAAGCTGCGGCGCACCGCCTGCAAGACTTCGCGGGTAATATCGTCGGCCTCGTTTTCCAGCGTCACGATGCGCGAGCAATGGGCTTCCAGATCACCCTCGCCGGCAAGCAGCGCCTTCATGGCACCGGCTGCGCCGACGACCGTGCGGACGTGGCTCTGGAAATAATCGAAGAACTTGTCTTCGCGGGGAAGAAGCTTTTTGAAAAGGCTGATCATGCGCTCACATCCAGACGCCGGGTTATCGTGCCCGCCTCATAGAGGAATTTGTGACAATCGGAAAGCTGGAATCCCGGCGATGCAAGGCTGAAGGCGCGCTTTTCCGGGGAAAAGCCGGGCAGAGGCAAGGACGGATAGCGGCTTGACCCTTCCGCCGCCGAATGGTGAAACTCCACCCTGCCGGACAAGACCGGCAAAAGAGCAGGGAGTGCCTCATGACGAGCAAGATCGCCTTCATCGGAACCGGGCTGATGGGTGGCCCGATGGCCCGGCATCTGGCGCAGCATCATCCGGTTTCGGTCTGGAACCGGTCGCCGGAAAAATCGCTGGCGCTTGCCGATGTCGCCCGTGTTGCGGTCAGCCCTTCCGATGCGGCCCGCGGTGCTGATGTGGTGATCTCGATGCTGATCGATGGCCCGGTGACGGAAAAGACGCTGAAGGATGGCGGCGTGATCGCCGCCGCCGCCGATGGCGCGCTGGTGATCGACATGGCGAGCGTGGAGCCCGATTGCGACCGCAGGCTTGCCGCCCATGCGGACAGCCTCGGCAAACGGCTGATCGATGCCCCGGTTTCCGGCGGCGTGAAGGGGGCAGAGGAAAAGACACTCTCGATCTTTGTCGGTGGCTCGGAAGATGATTTTGCAGATGCTCTGCCGGTGCTGTCGCGCCTCGGTCGCCCGACCCATATGGGTGCCGTGGGCGCGGGCCAGACTGCAAAGCTCGCCAATCAGCTGATCGTCGGCATCACCATCGGCGCGGTGGCGGAGGCCTTTGCGCTTGCCAGGGCGGGCGGATGCGATCTCGCAACGCTTCGCGAGGCGCTGCGTGGCGGCTTTGCCGACAGCCGGATCCTCGATCTGCATGGCAGCCGCATGGTGCGCGGCGATTACACGCCGGGCGGGCGCTCGGTGGCCCAGCTGAAAGACCTCGACAATGCGCTTGCGCTGGCCGGTGAGCAGGCCCTGTCGCTGCCGCTTTCCGAAAGTGTGCGGGCAAGCTTCCGCGACCTCGTAAAGAACCGCGACGGGGCGGAACTGGACCACGCGGCCTATTATCTCTGGCTGCAGGCGATCCAGAAGCGCTGACGGAAAGCCACTCTTTTTCGCCGGAATACCCGGTATATTTCAGGAATAACAACCGTTTGGGGACCAGAATGACCGATTCCGAAAAGCTCAAGGCGCTCCGCGAAAAATATGGCAATGCATCCGGCGGCGATATTTTCGATCCGCTGTTCAAGGAGGTGGCAAGCGCCCAGTTCAAGGGCTCTGACCGGCGCAAGTGGCCCTTTGCCGGCATCCCGACCTTTCTCGATGCACCGCCGCGCCCGGATGCGCAGGAGCTTGCCGATTTCGGCGGGCTCGACATCGCCCTTGTCGGCGTGCCGATGGATCTCGGTGTCACGAACCGCAACGGCTCGCGCTTCGGACCGCGCGCAGTGCGAACCATCGAGCGTGTCGGCCCCTATGACCATGTGATGCAGATCGCGCCCTTCTCGCGGGCAAAGATTGCCGATATCGGCGATGTACCGATGCAGAGCCGCTATGACCTGGCGCTCTGCCATCAGGATATCGAGACCTTCTACAAGAAGCTGGTGGGGGCAGGCGTGCGCCCGCTCTCTGTCGGCGGCGATCATTCGATCACCTCGTCGATCCTCAAGGCGGTCGGGGAAAAACGCCCGGTCGGCATGATCCATATCGATGCCCATTGCGATACGGCCGGGCCTTACGAGGGCGCCAAGTTCCAGCATGGCGGGCCGTTCCGGCTGGCGGTGCTGGACGGCGTGCTCGATCCGGCCCGCACCATCCAGATCGGCATTCGCGGCGGGGCGGAATATCTCTGGGAGTTTTCCTATGAGAGCGGCATGACGGTGGTGCATGCGGAGGAAGTGCCGGGGATCGGCATTCCCGCCCTGATCGAAAAGGCGCGCAAGGTGGTGGGCGACGGGCCGACCTATCTTTCCTTCGATATCGACAGCATCGATCCGGGCTTTGCCCCCGGCACCGGCACGCCGGAAGTGGGCGGCCTCACCCCGCGCGAGGTGCTGGAGCTGTTGCGGGGCCTCAAGGGGCTCGATTTCGTCGGCGGCGATGTGGTGGAGGTGGCCCCGCAATATGATGCGACCACCAACACCGCCCATGTCGCGGCGCAGGTTCTGTTCACGATCCTTTGCCTGATGGTGAGCCGCTGACGGCGGCCACCCTTGAAATGGCATCACGCTCTTGCCATATGGCAGAAAAATGATATTTTCATGCCAAAAGGAGAGCGTGATGCAGCTTCAGCCGATCATCGCCACACGGGCAGGTCTCGAAACACCCCTGATCACGGATGAGGAGGCAGGCGCGCTTGCCCGCGCCACCGTCAACCTGTTCAAGGCATGGCAATTGACCGATGCGGAGGCCTGCACGCTGCTCGGCGATCTTTCGGCCCGCACCTTTGCGCGCTGGAAGGAAGGCAATTTCGGGCGGATCGACCGGGATCTGCGCATGCGCATGGCGCATCTGATGGGCATTCACAAAGGGTTGCGCTATCTCTTCCGCGATCCGGCACGCGGCTATGAGTGGCTGCGCCGGCCGAACGAGACCTTTGGCGGCGCTAGCGCCTTGTCGCTGATGCTGCGCGGCGAGATGTCCGATCTGGCCGACATGCGGCGCTATCTCGATGCGGAGCGCGGTGCATGGTAAGCGGGTTTGCGATCCGCAGACCGGTGGACTGGCCGAAGACATACCGCATCATCCGCTCGATCCATCCGCCCATCGACCTGTTCGAGGACATAGCCGATCCTGCTGACTGGGAGGCGCTGGTTTCTGCCGAAGCCAAGACCAATCCCCGGGTGCGGATGGAGGTGGGCGACCTTTCCAAGGTGCCGCCCAACCGCCGGGTTTCCGGACCGGGTGCGAGCTATGTGATGGCGCCCTTCGTGCATTGCTCGCCGCTTCGCCCCGGCCGTTTTACCGATGGCAGCTATGGCATCTATTATGCCGGAGACAGCGAGGATGTGGCGCTTGCCGAAACCATCCACCATCATCAGACATTCATGGCCGCGACCGCGCAGTCACCGGGCTGGACCTCGGATTTCCGGGTTCTGATCGGCAGCGTCCGCTGCGAACTGGACGATGTGCGGCTGGTGCCGGGCGTGCTTCATCCGAGCAATTACGCGCCGTCGCAGGTGGAGGGCAGGGCGCTCAGAAACGCGGGAAGCAATGGCCTGCTCTGGCCAAGCGTGCGCAAGGAGGACGGGCTGTGCATCGGCCTGTTCTGGCCGGACATCGTGCCGCTGCCGATCCAGGGCCGCCACTATGCCTATCACTGGAACGGCAAGCGGGTGGATTATGTCCGCCAGTATGATACCGGGCAGGTGCTTGCCGTCAGCTGACGGGTGGCAGAAGCCTTTGCCGCGCAACGGTTCTCACCGCATCGGAAAGAGTGGCAAGGCGGTCGGCCGCGATACGGCTGATCTGCCAGTAGAGCGGCACATCCACCGGACATTCGGGCGCAAGATCCACCAGCCGCCCGCTCTCGACATGCGGATCGGCCAGCAGCGCGGGGTTCATGCACCAGCCGATGCCGGAAAGGCTGGCTTCGAGAAAGGCCTGCGTGGAGGGCAGCCAGTGGGTGGGATGCACGATTTCCCTGCCCGTCAATTGCCGGATCCAGCGGTCCTGAAGATCGTCCTTCTGGTTGAAGGTCACCGCCGGAGCCCGCGCGAGCGCCTCGGCTGTCACACCGTCCGGAAAATGGCGCCGGATATAGCCGGGGCTGGCAACCGCCCGGTAGCGCAGGGTTCCAAGCGGGGTCAGACGGCAGCCGGAGACCGGCCGGGCAAGGCTCGTCACCGCCGCAATCACCCGCCCCTGCCGCAACCAGTCGGCGGTGTGATCCTCGTCATCCACCACGACACTGACAAGAAAGGGCGCGCTTTGCGTGAAGGCGGAAATCGCAGGCAGGAACCAGCTGCCCAGACTGTCCGCGCTGGTCGCAACCTGCACCGTCACCGGTTGGCCCCTGTCCTCGGGTGCAAGCCCTGGCAGCTGACCCAGCAGCTCCGCTTCCAGCATGCCAACCTGCTCCATATGGCGGCAAAGCCATTCGCCCTTTTCCGTAGCCACGCATGGGGTGCCGCGGACGATCAGGATCGTCCCCAGCCGCTCTTCCAGCTGCTTCACCCGCTGCGAAATCGCCGATGGCGTGACATTCAGCCGGGCAGCCGCCTTCTCGAAGCTGCCCGTCTCGACAATGGCAGAGACCGCCCTCAGGCCCGCATAATCCAGCATGACATTAGCCTGCCTTAAGCAAAGTTACGCAAGTTAACTACACTGAATGATCCGCCTCTGCTAGAGCGGGTAAAACCAGTGCGGGGGCGCAAGCGGGCGATGACACTTTCCACCTATCTGACCGGTCTGATGATGGGGCTCAGCCTGATCGTTGCCATCGGCGCACAGAATGCCTTCGTGCTGAAACAGGGCATCCGGCGCGAACACGTGCTCGCCGTGGTCCTCACCTGCAGCCTGTCGGATGCGGTGCTGATCCTTCTTGGCGTCACCAGCCTGAAGCACGTGCTCCGCCTCATGCCCTGGCTTGAACCCACGATGCGCTATGGCGGGGCGGCCTTTCTGCTCTGGTACGGTTTCAGGAGCCTCACGTCCGCGATCCGCAATGAGAGCAGATTGACGGTTGAGACCGGACAGGCAACACCGCTCCTGCCAGCGATGATGACCTGCCTTGCGCTCACCTGGCTCAATCCGCATGTCTATCTCGATACGGTCGTGCTGCTCGGCACCATTTCCACTCACTTTCCGGGTTCGGAAATCTCCTTTGCGCTCGGCGCGATGAGCGGTTCCTTCCTGTTCTTCTTCGCGCTCGGCTATGGTGCAGCCTTTCTGCGGCCGGTCTTTTCCCGCCCGGCAGCCTGGCGCGTTCTGGATCTCGCCATCGCGCTGGTGATGGGCACCATCGCCATCCGGCTTCTTGCCGGATCCTAGGCTCGATTGCATCCGCCGCATTTTATTTATAAGAAATAGCCATCGGCATCAGGCCGGTTCGGGGGCGGGCTTGATCGAGGAATTGCGCTTTTTCTGCCGGGAAAATCCCGTCATCGCGATTGCAGCCGCCGTTCTGTTCTTTGCCGGGCTGTTCTATCTGGTGAAGACAGGCAGCGACACGACCTTTCAGCCCTGGGAAGGCTTTGAAATGGCTTTCCTGATCGCCGCCTCGCCCTCCATTCTCCTCGGCCTTTACATCGCCTCGCTCTTGCCAGCCGATCCACAAGCCTATCGGCGGCTTCTCGCAGGCGGCGCACTCACGATCGTCTGCTATATCATCGCCTATACGATCATCGACCGCACCCTTCCGGCAGCGATCACCAGCCGGTTCGGCACGCAGACGGAAATGGATGTGAAGATCGCCGAACACACGATGATCTCGGGTTCGCGGCTGACCCGGACCTGCTACACGGCACTGCGCATCACCGCAACCGATGGCTATGACAAGACGATCTGCACCACGAAAGATCTGTTCGAGACCTACCAGGACCGCGACCATGTGACCGTGCCCGCAATGGAAGGCTTTCTTGGCCGCATGCCTTTTCTTGATGCGGCGACGCTCACCGAGAACCGCGCCTTCCGCCATCAAGGCAGCTGAATCCGCCCTGCAAAGAAATTAACATGTGATAGATTTTAGGGAATGCCGCGAGGTATTCTTTACTATCAATGGTATTCCATGCGCCAGAACGACGCGGAAAGGCTGTAGCGCAACCCTCCGTTAAGGCGAGTGTAGTGAAATATAACGATTACATGCGCCGGGTATTCTTCCCGTGCCGAACGGGGACAGTCCGCAAGGTCAGGACAAGTAAGCATGATGTACAAGTATCCGGGAAACATGGCCTTTCGGGGCGAGGGCTAGATGACAGCGAGCCGCGGCGCGGACATTCTTGACAGGATTCTGCTGCTCCCCGTGAACGACCGGGAGCTCGCGGCCAATTGTCTGGAGACAGGGATCGAGCGCACGCCGATCTATTTCGCGGCCTCGATGCTATGTTTCGTCTTTCTGTCCTATTCCTATCATGACTATGCGCCCTTCTGGCTCAGCACCGTCTTTCCGATTGTCCTGTTTTCCTTCGCCGGCCTGCGTATTGCCCAATGGCTGAAAGCGCCGCTTCCCGAAACCCAGAACGATATCAATGCGAGGCTTCGCCGGTTTGCAGTGGAAAGCATCCTGCTGATCGGCCTGCTTTCGCTCTGGCCGCTGATGCTGGTGCAATATGCAACGCCTTTCCTGCAGATGCTGACAGCCTCGAATTTTGCGATGGTCACGCTTGTCTGCGTTTATTGCATGATGCACATGCGGGCCGCGATCGTGATATCGCTTGCCGTCACACCGGCTGCGATCTTCTATCTGGTATTCGGCGTGCCCTTTGCACTCGGTGTCGGCTTCAACGGGATTTTCCTCAGCACCCTGATCTGCACCGGCTATATGGTGCATGCCTATGCAAAGGATTTCGATGTCCTGATTGCCCAGCGCCGCGCGCTTCAGGATCTCAGTCACGAAAACTTCCGTATCGCCAACATCGATTCGCTCACCGGCCTTGCAAACCGTCGACGCTTCTTTGCCGATCTCGCCGAGCGCGAAAACATCACGCCGTCCGAAGATGGTTATGTGATCGCCATCATCGATCTCGACGGCTTCAAGCCGATCAATGACATCTATGGCCATGCCTGCGGAGACCGCGCGCTCGCCGTGACCGCGGACCGGCTGGAGGCGCTGTGCAAGGATATCGGTCTGGCCTATCGCCTCGGCGGCGATGAATTTGCGATCATTCTCGACAAGCCCGGGGATGACGAGGCGCTGATGCATCTGGCCCAGCGCACGATTGATACGATTTCAGCCCCCTTCAACGCTGGCGGCAACCAGTTGAGCATCGGTGCTTCGATTGGCTTTGCCCGCTATCCGCACGCCTGCGCCATACTCGGCAAACTATATGAAAGTGCCGATTACGCGCTTTATCGCGCAAAACGCATGGGCCGCCGCTGCGCCGTGATCTTCAACAAGGAACACGAAGCAGCGATGCGCAACACGGGCCTGCTCGAATATCACCTCAAGTCGGCTGATATCGCCCGGGAATTCGTGCTCGTCTATCAGCCGATGATCGATTATCGCAGCGGTGCGGTTGTGGCCTTCGAAGCACTCGCGCGCTGGACCAACCCTGTGCTCGGTCCGGTGAACCCTGCCGACTTCATTCCCGCAGCCGAGCGGATCGGCATGATCGACGGGTTGACGGAACATTTCCTCTCGATCGCACTCGATGCGCTTGCAAGCTGGCCGCCGCATGTGCGTCTCAGCTTCAACCTTTCTGCCTATGATATCTGTGCGGACAACCGGGCAGAGAAACTTATCGATCTGGTGCACCAGAGGGGCATCGATCTGTCACGCATCGAATTCGAACTCACCGAAACGGCGGTGATGCACAATTTCCGTGCCGCCTGCGCCAATATGGAGGCCCTTCGCAAGGCAGGTGCCCGGCTTTCGCTCGATGATTTCGGCACGGGTTATTCCAGCCTCAGCCACCTGAACCGCCTGCCGCTCGATAAGCTGAAGATCGACCGCAGCTTCGTCTGCGAGATCGATACCAAGGACAAGAGCTATAAAATCGTGCAATCGCTCAGTCTTCTTGCCCGAGAACTCGAAATCGACTGCGTGGCCGAAGGTGTGGAGAACGAACATCAGGCGGCAATCCTCACCGCGGTCGGCTGCCATGTCATGCAGGGCTACTATTTCTCCCGCCCCCTGGCGCGCGACGCCGCCGAAGCATTCCTGCAACACCATGCCGGTACGGACATGCAATCGGCCGCAAGCTGACCAAAAGCCCGTCGCCCGCCATAAGTATTAACGAAAAATTTACAATTAGGCCGTGTAACGGGGAAATTCTGTTAAGGTTCTGTTAACCATTTCATTTAAAAACAATAATCGTGCGAAAAAGTTTCATTTAGCGTTGCAACTTCCTTACTTCTCGCAGAAAATGACTGAAGTTGGCTCCGACGAATCACATGGACGGTGATTTGGGAGCAGCCTTTGTATTGCGTGGCCAATCCAAGCCGACATGTCGTTGTGCGTTTCCAGGGAAAGTTAACACTGGAAGATGTGTTTGCATGTCTTTCTCAGGCTGGGGAACGTCCTGAAACCTGAAAAAGGCCACCGGGTCGCAAGGGCGAAGAGAAATATGGTTGGAACCAGAAAAAAGAATACGACAGTGGCAGCACTGCCGAAAAAGAAAGATTTGGTCAGCCCTCTTCATGGCATGCTTCTTCTTTTCATTGCTCTTCAGGTGACAGGCTGCGCGCAGTCCGTGCCGAAGGATTGCAATTCCAATGCGAAGACACCGGTTCCGAATGCGCTCTGCCGCCATCTCGATCCGTCGCTGGCCTCTGCAACGCCGATCAATCCCGACGGGATCAAGACCGGCTCCACGCCTGGTTCGACCAAGGGCCGCCTGAGCCTTTCCGAACTCGTCGCGCAGGTCATTCGCACCAATCCGGATATCGGGATTACCGGCGCACGCGAGAAGGAACAATTCGCGGGCATCCGTCTGGCCGAGGCAGCGAAATATCCGACAGTCGATGGCGCGGCCTCTGCCGGTCCGCAGCACGTCTATCTGCCGACGCCGGAAGGCGACATGATCCGCCGCGATGCCTCGATCTCGATCAAGCAGACCATCTTTGATTTCGGTGCTGCCAAGAACGACGTGAGCCGCGCCGAAAAGGCCTATGACAGCGCCACCAGCGCCCGCCTTTCGAAGAGCGAGGAAGTCGCCTTCAATATGATGAATGCCTATCTCAAGGTTCAGCAGGCCGACGAGATGATCGCCATCGTGCGCAGCAATATCGATGCGCATACGCGGATCCTCGGCCTCGTGCAGCTCAGCCAGGAAAACGGCAACTCGACGGTGGCCGACACCAAGCGCATCACCACGCGTCTCGAGACCGCCCGTACCACGCTGGTGGATCTGATGACGAGCCGCAGCGACGCGGCAGACAGTTTCCGCAACATTACCGGGATCGACGTGTCGCTCGTGGACGGGGCGGCCTATGATCGCCTGGACGGAGATCCCTCGACGCTGACCGATGACGCGCTCGACAAGCATCCTTCCGTCGTGTCGATCCAGCAGGAAATCGATTCGCTGAAGTATCAGCTCGCGTCGCTGAAGGCCGGCAAGCTGCCGCTGATCGGCGTACAGGGCTCGGTGCGCACCTCATCGAATGTCAACGAGGAAGCCGCGACCGACAAGAGCACGGCTGCCTATTTCCTCGCGACCGTGCGCGTGCCGCTCTATGACGGCGGTGTGAATGACAGCCAGCAGGAGCAGATCCTGGCCCGTATCGACGGAGCGATGCTGCGCCTTGAAAAGCAGCGCCGTGAATTGCGCGAATCCGCAAAGAATGCAGCCCGGGCCGTGCAGGCGGATGGCGACAAGTCTTCCTCGCTTGCCAAGCGCGTGGATGCCGCCCGCAAGGTGGCCGACCTCTATTTCGAACAGTACAAGGATGGCGGAAAGTCGATCTTCGACCTCCTGGACAGCCAGTCCGAATTCTTCAAGGCCCGCAGCGACCTGATCGAACAGAAGTTCACCCGCCGCAAGGCACAGATTTCCGCGCTTCAGCTGCGTGGCAAGCTGGTGGACAGCCTCCTGTCGCTCTCGCCGCGCACCGCGGGCATGACGAAGACAAGCCTGATCCGCAAGCCGAACAGCGCCACCTATGACAAGCAGGCTTCGCTTCAGGGCCTGCCGCCGCTGCCGGGTCTTCCGCCTCTGCCCTCGACCACGATCGACACGGTCAAGACAGGCAGCACCGACAATTCGCTGCCGGGCGTAAAGTACTGATTGAATTGAGCTGAACGCTTTGGAATGAAAACAGAAAACGCCCGGCGAGCCTGTCTCGCCGGGCGTCTTTCCTTGTCCGATCAGGCTGCCTGAATGTGCAGGTTGATCAGCGTGTGATGATCATCTTCCATGGTGAAGATGTTGTAGGTGATACCGTTGGCGATGGTCGTGCTGTGGGTATCGGTCGCGCCGGTCAGCGTGATCGTGTCGCCGGCATCATGGTTGATCGTCAGCGTTCCGGTTTCCGGCGCAAGGCTGGTCAAGGTGGTCGAGTTGATCGTCACCTGATCATTGCCGCCATTGCGGAAATCGAGCGTCTCGATGCCGGAAAGGCCGGTGAGAACGATCGAGCCCGGCGTCTGGAACACAACCGTATCCGAACCGGTGCCACCGCTGATGATATCGCTTCCGCGGGCAGAGGTGTAGAAGATATCATCGCCTGCGCCGCCGGACATGAAGTCATGCCCGCTCGTGCCATGGATGATGTCATTGCCATTGCCGCCGGACAGGAAGTTCACCCCGCCGCCGCCCCAGATCGTGTCGTTGCCGTCACCGCCATAGATGTTGTTGTTGCCGGCATCGCCGGTCAGCGTATCGTCATGGCTGGTGCCGATCACGTTGTCGATCGCCGTCAGATGCACCGAGGTGGAGTTGCCGCCTTCCGTATAGGCCACATTGGCGCCCGTCGCGAGATTGACGGTGATGCCGTTGTCGCCATTGCTGAAATCGGCGGTTCCGAGCACGTGACCGGTCGCGTCGAGATCGGTGGTAAAGCCATTCGCCACAAGGCTGACGTGATCGCTTTCCGTGCCGACATTGACCGTCAGGCTGTGGCTGTCGGTCGAACCGTGGCTGTCGGTTGCCGTCACCGTGAGGTTATAGGCACTCTGGACGTCATGGTTCAGCGCAACGCCGCTCTTCAGCTGCACATTGTTGCCGACGATTTCGAACAGATCCGACTGGGCACCCGAGATCGAATAGGTGACCGTATCGCCCGCATCCGGATCGGAACCGGTGAAGGTTGTGGCAAGCGCCGCTATTGCCGCTTCGACAACCGTTACGGAGGCCGCGATGTTCAGCGTCGGGGCTTCGTTCACGTTGGTGACCGTCACCGTCATGTTGCGGCTGGTGGTCTGCGAACCATCGGAAGCCGTGACCGTCAGGTTATAGACATTGTCCGCACCTGCATCGGCGGGGCTTTCATAGTTCGGCGCGTTCTTGAAGGTGATCGCGCCGGTCGAGGCGTTGATGTTGAACAGCGACGCATCCGCACCGCCGGTGATCGCATAGGTGATCGAGGATGTACCCGGATCGGTCGCCGTCAGCGTGCCCGCCGCCGTCGTGTTTTCCGCAACCGAGAAGTTCGATGCCGAGGTGAAGGTCGGGGCCACATCCGTGACCGTGACCTGCACGTTCTGCGTGGTCGACTGCGAG
>CAMFIE010000030.1 GCA_945952315.1 uncultured Rhizobium sp.
TCCTGCAGCTCGCAATCGCCATTGGCCGCGCAAGTCAGGCAGTCGAGCGGGTGGTCGGAGATGTAGAGCTCCATCACGCCCTTGCGGATGTCCTTGAGCTTGCCGGTCTGGGTATGAACCACCATGCCCGGCGAAACCGGCGTGGTGCAGGAGGCAGGCGTGCCCGCCCGGCCTTCGATTTCAACCAGACAGAGGCGGCAGGAGCCGAAGGCATCCACCATGTCGGTGGCGCAGAGCTTCGGAACCTGAATGCCCGCTTCCATGGAAGCGCGCATGACGGAAGTGCCTTCCGGCACGGAAATGGCAACACCATCAATGGTGAGCGTCACCATGGTTTCGGATTTGGAGGCCGGGGTGCCGTAATCGATTTCTTGGACGAGGGTCATCGGAACGTTCCTGTCGACGAGAGGGCCAGTGTGACCAAGCGAAAATGAGGGTTCATCCGTTCCCGCCTTTTTTGGCATCGGCGAGAACATGGGCAACGAGGGCATTGGCATGGCCGTGGCCGAGACCATGGTTTTCCTTGAGGAAAGTCACGATCTGCATATGGGCCATGCCGGACTGCGCACGAACGATATCCAGCCAGTAGGCAACGGGATGGCCATACGTCTTCTCGATGGAAGGAAAGTAGGAGGCCGGACCCTTTACCTTGGTGGCATCGCTCATTCCGCAGCCTCCACCATCGGGGCTGGGCGGAAATCATCGGGGAAATGCGTCATGGCGCTCACCACCGGATAGGGGGTGAATCCGCCAAGCGCGCAGAGCGAGCCGAACTTCATGGTGTTGCAGAGATCTTTCAGCAGCGCCATGTTCTTCTCCGGCTCGATGCCGCGGGCAATCTTGTCCGCCGTCTCGACACCGCGCGTGGAGCCGATGCGGCAGGGCGTGCATTTGCCACAGCTTTCCACCGCACAGAATTCCATCGCAAAGCGCGCCTGCTTCAGCATGTCCGCCGTTTCGTCGAAGACCACGATGCCGGCATGGCCGATCAGGCCATCCTTGGCCGCGAAGGCTTCGTAATCGAAGGGCGTGTCGAACAGCGCACGCGGGAAATAGGCGCCCAGCGGACCGCCAACCTGCACGGCCTTGACCGGCTTTCCGGTTGCCGTGCCGCCGCCGATCTCGTCGATGATTTCACCAAGCGTCAGGCCGAAGGCCGTTTCGAACAGGCCGCCATGCTTGACGTTGCCGGCAATCTGCAGCGGGATCGTGCCGCGCGAACGGCCCATGCCGAAATCACGGTAATGCGCAGCGCCCTTTTCCATGATCACCGGAACGGAGGCGAGCGAGATGACGTTGTTGATCACCGTCGGCTTGCCGAACAGGCCCTGATGCGCCGGAAGCGGCGGCTTGGCCCGCACGATGCCGCGCTTGCCCTCGAGCGAATTCAGAAGCGCGGTTTCCTCGCCGCAGACATAGGCGCCCGCACCGACCCGCACTTCCATATCGAACGTGTTGGCAGATCCCAGCACCGAAACGCCGAGAATGCCCGCCGCCCGGGCGAGTTCCACGGCCTTCGACATGGTGTCGATCGCATGCGGATATTCCGAGCGGATATAGATGAAGCCCTTGGTCGCGCCGGTCGCGATCCCGGCAATCGCCATACCTTCGATCAGAACGAAGGGATCGCCTTCCATGATCATCCGGTCGGCAAAGGTGCCGCTGTCGCCTTCGTCGGCATTGCAGACGATATATTTGCGGTCGGCGACCGCCTCCATCACCGTCTTCCACTTGATGCCGGTCGGGAAGCCCGCGCCACCACGGCCGCGCAGGCCGCTGTCGGTCACTTCCTTGACGATATCGGCCGGAACCATCGACACGGCGCGCTCCAGACCCTTGAGGCCGCCGAGCGAGCGGTAATCCTCGATCGACAGCGGATCGATCACGCCGCAGCGGGCAAAGGTCAGGCGGGTCTGCTTCTTGAGGAACGGGATCTCCTCGGTGAGACCGAGCGACAGCACATGTGCGCCACCCGTTTCAAGGCCAGCGGCAACGAGGCTCTCGACATCGGAAGCCTTGACCGGACCATAGGCCACGCGGCCCTGGGCAGTCTCCACTTCCACCATCGGCTCCAGCCAGTGCATGCCGCGCGAACCGTTGCGGACGACGCGGGCATCAATGCCTTTTGCCTTGAGGGTTTCGGAGAGTTTCGCGGCCACCTTGTCAGCGCCAAGGGCTACGGCTGCGGCATCTTTCGGAACGAAAATCCTGGTGGTCATCGGCGGGCCTCCTGAACCAGAGCATCAACAGAGGCATCATCAAGCCGGGCATGCAGTTCCCCGTCCAGCATCGCGGCCGGGGCGCAGGAACAGAGGCCGAGGCAATAGACCGGCTCCAGCGTGACGGCGCCGTCAAGCGTCGTCTGGTGGAAATCGATGCCGAGCGCCTTCTTGATCCGCGCTTCCACGGCATCGCCGCCCATGGACTGGCAGGCTTCCGCCCGGCAGATCTTCAGCACATGCCGACCGGTCGGATGGTTGCGATAATCATGGTAGAAGGTCATCACGCCATGCACTTCGGCGCGCGACAGATTGAGTGCTTCGGCAATCACCGGCAGGGCTTCCTGCGGCACATAGCCAAACTCGTCCTGCACCTCGTGAAGGATCGGCAACAGCGGCCCTTCCAGCGCCATCAGCCGATCCACGATCGACTGGACGCGCTGGGCAAGATCGCCGCTCGCAACATGAATGGTCATCAATGCGTCTCCCGATACGCTTGATGCACCGGAACACCCGTTTTCAAGGCGGACTGCGGCACATCGAATTTCCAAGGAAATGAAAGGCTTGCAGGGCCCGGATCTCTGTCGGTCGCCGCCTGTTGTGCCCAAGTGTCGCAAGTCACGGGCAGGCGGTCAATAAGGCAGTTCCGTCAAGTGATAGTTTTTATCTATCGAAGGCCAGTTTCTCGCTCAGTATGCGCGCTTCATGCAGAAGGGCTGAAACAAGCGGCGTGTAGGGCTCACGATGCGTCGCGATCAGGCCAACCACATGATAAGTGTCAGGTTCGCGGATCGGTATGGCGATGACTTCTTCAGGAAAACCAAAGGACTTGGCGGCATTGAGCGGCATGATCGAGGCCCAGCGCCCGCTTCGCAAATGGGAAAACAGCACGATCATCGAGTTTGATTCGAGCGTCGGTCTGACGGTCACGCCTGCTTCGGCAAAATGCTGGTTTATGATGCGCCGGTTCTGCATATCGGGGGTTAATAGGCAAAGCCGAAGATCGGCAACCTCCTTCCACGTCACGCTTTCCCGGTCTGAATAACGGCTGTTTCTGGCGGTGATCAGGTGGTAGCGTTCTGCATGCAGCGGCACGCTTGTGACGCGACCGAGCGGTTCGTTTTCGAGATAGGTGATGCCCGCATCGATCTCCAGGTTTTCAAGCAGGCTCAGCACCTGCAGCGAGGTGCAGGAGGCAACCGAGATGGTCACATCCGGATGTTTTTCCTGAAAGGGTGCGGTGATATCCTGAACCATGGCAAGGGCGGTCGGAATGGCGGCGAGCCGGATGTGGCCGGAAAGACCTTTTCGTGCGGCCTGCATTTCCTGTCGCATGGTGCGGGCATCGCCGACGATCCGGCGTGCCCATTCGAGCACGCGCTGGCCTTCCGGCGTCAGGCCCTGAAAGCGTGATCCCCGCACGACCAGACTGACGCCCAGTTGCTCCTCCAGTTGCCGGATGGCCGCCGAAAGCGTCGGCTGCGAAATCCCGCATTCCTCCGCCGCCTTGGCAAAATGCCGCTGGCGTGCAAGAGCGATGAAATATTCGAGCTTGTCGATCATGGAAGCTTCCGTCAGGCGGTCTGTCCACGCGTTCTAGCGCAAATCCGGCGGAAGCGTAACCACGGCTCCTCTCCGCTCAGCTGCCGCTGCTGACGGAACGCTTCCTTTCCCAGAGTGTATAGGGTCCGGTTGAAAGATCCAGCTTCACGAACGCATCGAGTTCTGCCGTCGGGCAGTCCGCCGAGGCAATGACATGGTCTCTGCCTTCTGAAGAGAGGGCTGGGCCGGAGGCTGTTTCGAGGCTGATGTGGTGCAATCTTTGCAGATAGGCATGCAACTGCCAATCCGTCCCGACATTGCCGCAGGATGCAATCCGCACCCGGCAGGACGGTCCATGCTGGCAAACCGCTTGCGAAATGGCATCTGCTGCGCGGATGAGCTCTCCGTCGCGTCCCGGTGCGCCGAGGGATGAGATCGCAAATGCCAACGAAAGAGCCAAGGCGGCAGAATAGGCCTTCCTCAGAAGCAGCACGGTCTTTTCCTTGAATGCGGCAAGTATGGCCGTGAGCGGCGCGGCTATCAGCACCGTCCATCCGGCAGCATAGAAAGGCAGCGCTATGTTGAAATAGAAACTGTAGATGCGCGGGCTGACAAGCAGGGGCAGGGAGGAAGCAAGGCCCATGCAAAAATAGAAAAGTGCCTTGGAGCCTCTCCCCTCTCCCAGAACAGGCCCGGTACGGCCAAAACGATGTTTTGATCCGGCAAGGTGGTAAGCGGCGAAGGTGCCGAGCGTGAAGGCGATCGGATAGAGGGTTACGCGAACCAGTGTCCATACCGCATAGGCCCCGCCGCCCTCATTGCCGCGCGCACCCGACAGACTTGCTATTACCTGGCTCTGAAAATATCGGACCATATAGAGCCTTGGTTCCTCAAACAGGGCGAGGAACCCGACGGCTGCGCCCAAAACCGCCACCAGGAATAGCGTCGACAGCAATGCATTGAGGAAGGTGATTTCCCGGCGTGTCAGCCAGAAAAAGCCGATTGTCGCAAGCGGGAACAGGCCGACCGGCCCCTTTACGAGCACGGCTGAAAACACAAGCAGCCCGCCAAGCAGCAGAAAGCCCGCCCGCCGTGCCAGTGTCCCGGCGGATACGGCGATCAAACTGCATAGAGCTGCAGCATAACCAAACAGGACGAGCATGTTCTCCAGCATGTTGTTGGCAAACGCCCAGGAGAACTTGCCGCAGATCAATGTGAAAACGAGGAAAAGGGGAGCAAGTCGGCCAAGTGTCTGATCATCGCCCGCTATTCTCTTCCAGAGCGAAAAGAGCACAAAGCCCACAGGCAGGATCAGCGCGGCGGAAAACAGTTTCTCCACCCAGATGTGATCTCCAAAAAATCTGAAAAGCACCGATTCCAGGATCATCATCAAGGGGGGATGTTCCGCAAATACCGGGAACATAGTGTCCGAAAAGGAGGGGCGCCAAATGGAAGCACCGTCTGCGAGGTTTCGGGCGATGCTTGCGTATATCAGGCCGTCAAAAAACATCGACTGCTGGATCGTGGGCAAAAGGATCAGCCAGGCAAGAAGAATGAGGAGCAGTATCCAGATATTGATCACATCGAAGGATATCGGCTGCGGGACCGATGGATTAAGTGGTCTTTCAGGCGCGCTCATTTCCAGATGATCCTGTTTGAAATCACGAATTTCCAAAGCGTATCAATGGCAATTCCGGCAAGCGTTGAAATGACAACGAGATGTCCGAAGCGCTCATAGGTCAAGACAGCAACGGATATGTTCGCCGCGATCCCGAAAGCCGAAGCGAGCAGATATTTGAGATAGCCCAAAAGCATGCCGGCGCCGCGTAACCGCCGGTCCCGGAACGTCAGCACGTTATTGAATGCAAAATTTGTCGTGGCGGCGATGAGGGTTGCCAGTGTCTGCGCCAGCCTGAAGCTCAACCCCGTCAAAAGCCCGGCATAGAGGCCGCAAAAATGTACGGCGAGGCCGGTTACTCCGACAAGGATAAAGGAAATCAGCTTTGCCGGAATGAGGGAGCCAGTCGCCTTGCTCAAAAGGAAAGTCAGGAACTGCCAGGCAACGTAACTGTCCAGCTTGGAAATACCACTCATCCGGGTGCCGAAATCGAACGGCAACTCCGCATGTTTCAGGTGTCGGTCGCTGCTTAATATGTCCAGCAATAGCTTGAATCCAGGATCGCTCAGGCCGGGGGCAAGGCGCATGAACGCATCCCGTTTTATCATGAAAAACCCGGTCAGCGGGTCCGATAGTGTGCGGCCAATGACGCGGCTTCCCAGAAAATTGCCGAACCGCGATATCTTCTGGCGCAGGAAAGAAAGGGAATGCGGGTCGGTGATCTCATCCAGCTTTCTCGATGCGCTGACAATATCCAGATTGTCCGTCAGCAGGCGCTCGATCATCCGGGGGATATATTTAGGATCATGCTGGCCATCGCCATCCATGATACAAAGGATATTGCCTTTGGCCGAAAGCATGCCCTGAATGGAGGCCCGCGCAAGACCCCTGTCTGCGAGGCGAAGAATGAGACGAACCCGGCTATCCAGCTGCGATAGACGAAACGCTTCCTCATGGGTGCCGTCGCTTGAGTTGTCATCAACGACGATCACTTCCCAATCCAGCCCTGACAGCGCCAAATCCATTCGGGCGAGCAGCGGGGCCAAATTCTCCTTTTCGTTATAGGTTGGAACAATCACCGAAATTTTCGTGCCCGACAATTTGAACCCCGGAATTACAATGTTTAAGAGTGGCGCGAGCAATATAATAAGTTAACGAAAAATCAATAGCTCGACACTTGTTGGCTATGCGCGCTCATTCTTCGTTTGTTTCACTTTCTGACGGGCTGCGATAACATTTTCAGTACGGCAATGGAGGTAAAGATGATTCTCAAAGGGCGCCAGAGGGACATTCTCGAGATCGCCAAGGCCGAAGGGCGCGTGCTGGTGGATGACCTTTCTCTCCGGTTCTCGGTTACCCCGCAGACCATCCGCAAGGATCTGAATGATCTGTGCGAGGCGAGGAGCCTGACGCGCATTCATGGTGGCGCGCTTTTCCCGAGCGGCACGGAAAATGTGAAATACGAGGCGCGCCGGTCTATTGCGGCCGCCGAGAAGCAGGCGATCGGCAAGGCGGCTGCGGGCCTCATTCCTGACAAGGCCTCACTCTTCATCAATATCGGCACGACAACGGAAGCGGTCGGCGAAGCATTAAGCGGCCACCACGAACTGATGGTCATCACCAACAATATCAATGTGGCCAACCGGCTTCGCATCTATCCGTCCATCGAGGTCGTGATTGCAGGCGGTGTGGTGCGCGGTTCCGATGGTGGTATCGTCGGCGAGGCCGCGGTGGATTTCTTCCGGCAGTTCAAGGTGGATTTTGCCGTGATCGGCGCATCCGCCATCGATGCGGACGGCGCTCTGCTCGATTACGATTTTCGCGAAGTGAAGGTGGCCCAGGCGATCATCGCCAATGCACGCCATGTCATCCTCGTGGCTGACAGCACAAAGTTCGAACGCACCGCGCCGGTGCGCATCGGTCATCTGTCACAGGTCCATACCTTTTTCACAGATCATTGTCCGCTTCCCGATCTGCGGGCCATCGCCGAAAGCCATGAGGTTACGCTGATCGAAACCGGGCGGAGTTGAGGCGAGCGTTCGTTTATCTTCGTTTGACATTCGTTTGATTTTCACATTAAGTGACTTGAGGCGCGAATGCGGGGGCATTCGGGCATTTCTTGCCATGGAAAGGCGGTAGTCGTGTCAGAACCGGTGACTTTCGATCTCTTCGTGATCGGCGGCGGCATCAACGGCTGCGGCATCGCCCGTGATGCGGCCGGGCGTGGCTTCAAGGTTGGGCTTGCCGAGATGAAGGATTTTGCCTCCGGCACCTCCTCCCGGGCAACCAAGCTCATCCATGGTGGCCTTCGCTATCTCGAATATTACGAGTTCCGGCTGGTGCGCGAGGCACTGATGGAGCGTGAAGTGCTCTGGGCCATGGCACCGCATATCATCTGGCCGATGCGCTTCGTGCTGCCGTTCCAGAAGGGCGGAATCCGGCCTGCCTGGCTGATCCGGCTCGGGCTGTTCCTTTATGACCATCTCGGTGGTCGCAAGCTGCTTCCCGCGACGAAGACGCTGGACATGCGTCGCGATCCGGCAGGAAAGCCGCTGAAGCCGCTCTTCACCAAGGCGTTTGAATATTCCGATGGCTGGGTGGATGATGCCCGAATGGTGGTGCTGAACGCGCGCGATGCTTCAGATCGCGGCGCTTCGATCTATGCCCGCACGGCCGTCACCGCCGTCCATCGCGAAGAAGATCACTGGGTGATCGGATTGAAGCGTGCGGGTGCCGATGCGGTTGAGGAGGTGCAGGCCCGCATGCTCGTCAATGCCGCCGGGCCCTGGGTCGATACGGTTCTCAACCGTGCCCTTGGCCGCAATGATGCGCATAATGTGCGCCTCGTGCAGGGCAGCCATATCGTCATTCGCAAGAAGTTTGATGATCCGCGCGCCTATTTCTTCCAGAACCCGGATAATCGCATCATCTTCGCGATCCCTTACGAGAATGACTTCACGCTGATCGGCACGACGGATCAGGACTACAAGGGTGACCCGCGCGATGTCGCGATTTCCGATGCGGAGGTGGATTATCTCTGCAATGCCGCAAGTGAATATTTTGCGGAGCCCGTGACGCGCGACGATATCGTCTGGACCTATTCCGGCGTTCGCCCGCTTTATGACGACGGCGCATCGGCCGCGCAGGAAACAACGCGAGAATATGTGCTGAAGCTTGAGGCAGACGGGCAGGGGCCGGCACTGCTCAACGTGTTTGGCGGCAAGCTCACCACCTATCGCAGGCTCGCCGAGCATGCACTCGAAAAGGTGGAAGAGGTGCTCGGCTCCCGCGGTGCTGCCTGGACGGCCAGGAGCGCGCTTCCGGGTGGCGATTTCCCGCCGAATGGCTATGAAGCCGAAGTCGAGCGCCTGCAGGTGCGCCATCCATATCTGGAGGCGCGGCTCGCCCGCCGGCTGGTCCGCCTCTACGGCACCTGCGCCCACCGGATGCTTGAGGATGTGCACGGAGCGGCCGATCTCGGCCAGCATTTCGGGGCTGATCTCTATCAGGTCGAGGTGGATTGGCTGGTGTCGCAGGAATGGGCGGCCTCTGCCGAAGACGTGCTCTGGCGGCGCACGAAACGCGGCTTGCATTTCACCGAAGTGCAGACGCGCGTGCTTGACGACTATCTGCTTCGCAAGGTTGCCGCCTGATCATTCTGACGGGCCGACTAGAAAAACCCCGGTTGCTCTGGCGGGCCACCGGGGTTTTGATCGAATGGAATTGGCCAGACTGCGTCAGGCGGCCAGATCGTCCAGTTCCGCATCCTTGAACATCTTGGCAAGGTTGAGGAAGCAGATCATGCCATTTTCGTTGGCGATGATGCCTTCGCAGAAGGTTTTGTCGAAGGAGGCTGTGACCTCCGGAACCGGCTGCACCTGGCTGGAGGGGATGGTGAGTATGTCAGAAACCCGGTCCACCAGCATGCCGATCACCATCGTGTGCACTTCCGCCACGACGATGGCCGAGCGTTCGTTTGCAACGGTGCTGGTCATGCCGAGCTTGTAGGCCAGATCGATGATCGGGATCACGGAGCCACGCAGGTTCATCACGCCGATGATTTCCGGCGGAGAATGCGGAATGGGCGTGCAGGGTGCCCAGCCGCGGATTTCACGGATTGTCGTTGTCTTCACGCAGAATTCCTGATCGTGCAGACGGAACGCAATGATTTCCAGCATTTCGCCGCTGAAATTGGCGGAGTTGACCGTTGTCGCCATCAGAATTCTTCCCAGTGATCTTTGCTTGCAGTCACCGCCACGGCCGCATTGCCGATCATTCGGGGGACTTTCGTGGGGGCGGGCCGGGGCGCCGCAGCCGGAATACGCATTTCCGGTTTGGGTTTGACAATAGCAGCAGATGGTTGACCAAGTCTGAATTGCCGCATGAGTTCGAGCTGAGACACGGCCTCGCGCACCAGCGCATGGGCAGATGCGGTTGTCTGCTCCACCATCGCCGTGTTCTGCTGCGTGCCCTTGTCCATTTCATTGACGGCCAGATTGATGTCTCTGAGGCTTGCCGATTGTTCGCGCGCAGCCTCGACAATGGCCGCCACATTGGCGTTTACATCCGCCACCTGCTCGACGATCTTTTCGAGTGCAGCGCCTGTCTGACCGACAAGGGCCACGCCTTCCTTCACCTGCTCGCCCGAGGTGGTGATGAGATGCTTGATTTCCTTGGCGGCATTGGCGGAGCGCTGGGCCAGTTCGCGCACTTCCTGGGCAACGACGGCAAAACCTTTTCCGGCCTCGCCCGCGCGGGCTGCCTCGACCCCGGCATTCAGCGCGAGCAGATTGGTCTGGAAGGCAATCTCGTCGATCACGCCGATGATATTGGAAATCGACAGCGAGGATTGCTCTATTGCCCCCATGGCTGTGATCGCCTTGCGGACCACATTGCCGGAATGTTCCGCCTCCTGCTTGGTCTTTGCCACAAGCGTGCCCGCATCTTCGGCGCGATGGGCGCTGTCTGTCACCATGCGGGTGATCTGGTCGAGCGTCGAGACCTGACGCTCCACTGATTCCGCCTGTGACTGGGTGCGCTTGGACAGATCGCTTGCTGCGGCGAGTATTTCGTTCGAGCTGTTGGTCACCGAATTCGCATTTTGGCTTACCACTTCCAGCGTATGGCGCAGTTTGCCGATCGAATCGTTGAAATCCTCCCGCAGGCGCAGCAGCTGCTGCGGGAAGGCAATCTCGATCCGCTGGTCAAGATTGCCGGCGGCCAGACCCTGAAGACCCTGCGCCAATGCATCGACCGCCTGCACCCGTTCCGTTATGTCGGTTGCAAATTTCACGATCTTCATGACCTTGCCATCAGGGCTGAAAATCGGATTGTAGGAGGCCTGGATCCAGACCTTGCGGCCATTCTTTCCGATCCGCAGGAATTCGGAGGCGACGTAATCACCTCCGCCGAGCTTTTGCCACAGGGCACGGTAATCAGGCGACTGCGCATAGGACGGTTCGCAGAACATCGCGTGCTTGCGACCGACAACTTCGGACGCCGAATAGCCGAGCGTATTCAGAAAATTCTCGTTGGCAGACAGGATCGTGCCGTCGATTGAGAATTCGATTACGGCCTGTGCGCGGGAAATGGCGGCGATCTTGCCGCTTTCTTCGGCGGCTTTCAGCTTTTGCGCTGTAATGTCGCTTGCGAATTTGACGATCTTGTAGGGCTTTCCGCCCCGAAAAACGGGATTGTAGGAGGCCTGAATCCACACTTCCGCACCCGATTTGGTGCGCCGTTTGTATTCGCGCTGGTCAAATTCACCCCGGGCGAGATTGGCCCAGAACCGTTGGTAATCCTGCGAACTGGCATAGGCTGGATCACAGAAGATGCGGTGATGCTTCCCCTTCACCTCGTCCAGCTGGTAGCCCATGAAATCGAGGAAGTTCTGGTTCGCAGACAGGATATTGCCTTGCAGATCGAATTCGATCATCGCAAGTGACTTGTTCAGTGCCTTCAGAATGGCATCGGAATCGGATTGAAACGGTAAGCGCAACGACATGCTAGCTCCAATGCAACCGCAGGTGCGTATCGGGTCATTTTTTGATGCAAGGGGAGGAGAAGACATCATGTCTGCCGGTAAAACCGACTGGCGAATGGTATGTGAAAACTAATAACAATATATAAACATTATGAATTTCTATAAATTATACAGCTATTTGCGATTTGTGCCAAAAAGAAACAGGTAGAAGGGCCAAGGCAGCTATTTGCTCTTTTGACGTGTCAAATCCTGCCCGAAAAAAAACGCGGCCCGGGGCAGGCCCGGACCGCATGGCGTCTTCCGATTTTTCGTCCTGTTTCAGAGCACGGCTGCAATCTGCTCCACGGCCCAGTCGACCTGATCGGGTGTGATGATCAGGGGCGGCGCAAGACGGATCGTATGTTCATGCGTATCCTTCGCCAGCAGGCCGCGATCCTTCAGCTGGTAGCAATAGGGCCGTGCACCGCCAGCGGCGGGATCAAGTTCGATCGCCAGCATCAGGCCCCGTCCACGCACTTCTTTCACCACATTCGAGCGGATAGAGCGCAGGCCTTCGAGGAAACGCTCGCCCATGCGCGCGGAATTTTCGATCATGCCTTCTTCCGTCAGCACCTTGAGCGCTGCGCGTGCCACAGCGCAGGCAAGCGGATTGCCGCCGAAGGTCGAGCCATGCTGGCCGGGCTTCAGCACGCCCAGCACTTCCGAATTGGAAAGCACCGCCGAGACCGGATAGAAACCGCCGGAAAGCGCCTTGCCGATCAGCGTGACATCCGCCTCGATGCCTTCATGCTCTTCGGCGAGCAGCTTGCCGGTGCGGCCAAGCCCGGTCTGGATCTCGTCGAGGATCAGCGTCACATTGTGCTGGGTGCAGAGCGCACGAACGCCCGGCAGATAGCCTTTTGGCGGAATGATCACGCCCGCTTCACCCTGGATGGGCTCGATGAGGGCTGCAACCGTGTTCGGCGTGATCGCGGCCTCGAAAGCCTTGAGATCGCCGAAAGGCACGACGCGAAAGCCCGGTGCAAAGGGGCCGAAGCCGGTGCGTGCGTCCGGATCGGTGGAAAAACCGACGATACCCATGGTCCGGCCATGGAAATTGTCGGCACAGACGATGATCTCGGCCTGATTTTCGGCAACGCCCTTCACCTCATAGCCCCATTTGCGCACGGCCTTGATCGCCGTCTCGACGGCCTCCGCGCCGGAATTCATCGGCAGGATCTTGTGGCTGCCCGTCAGTGCCGCAAGTTCTTCATAGAGATGGGCAAGCTGGTCATTGCGGAAAGCGCGCGAGGTCAGCGTCAGCTTGCCTGCCTGCTCGATCATGGCTTCGCGGATCTTCGGATGGCAATGGCCCTGATTGACGGCCGAATAGGCGGAGAGACAGTCCAGATAGCGTTTTCCCTCGGTGTCCCAGACATGCACGCCCTCACCGCGGGTCAGCACCACATCAAGCGGTTTGTAGTTATGGGCACCGAGACGGTGTTCGGTGGCGATCAGGTCAGAAGCGCGGGTCATGGGTTTCCTCCGGAATGGAATGGTCAGGCAGCGCGGGTAGGGCGGTCGAAAATGCGGCGGCCAAACAGGCTTGCCGTCATTTCCACCAGCACGCGGGCACTTTTGCCGCGGTCGTCAAGAAAGGGGTTGAGCTCCACCAGATCGAGGGAGGAGACAAGGCCGCTGTCGCAGATCATTTCCATGATCAGATGCGCCTCGCGAAAGGTGGCGCCGCCGGGAACCGTGGTGCCGACACCCGGTGCCACATCCGGATCAAGAAAATCCACGTCGAAGCTCACATGCAGCAGGCCGTTTGCCGCCGAAACCTTTTCCAGAATGGTGCGCAGGATCGCCGCAACGCCATTTTCGTCGATCGCCCGCATGTCATGCACGTTCACCGCATTGGCGCGCACCAGCTCGCGCTCTTCCGGATCGACCGAGCGAATGCCGACCTGATAGACATTGCGCGGATCGACGAAAGGCCGGTCCTTGTCGAGGATCGGTGCGAATTCCGCCTTGCCGCAGAAGTAAGCGACCGGCATGCCGTGGATGTTGCCGGAGGGGGATGTCTCGGGTGAATTGAAATCCGAATGCGCGTCGAGCCAGAGCACGAAAAGAGGACGTCCGATCTCGGCTGCATGGCGGGCCATGCCGGAAACACTGCCCATGGACAGCGAATGGTCACCGCCAAGAAGGATCGGGATGGCTCCGCCGCTCGCGGCCTCATAGGTCGCCTGTTCGAGATCGCGGATGAAACCGCCAACCCGCTTCAGGTTCAGCGCGCGCGCCATTTCCGGCAGGTCGTCCGCCAGGGTCGGTCGAAGATCACCACGATCGCTCACCGGATAGCCGAGATCGGAAAGGGCCGTGCGGATGCCCGCAATGCGCAGCGCCGCCGGTCCCATGGCCGCGCCACCCCGGCCGGAACCTTCCTCCAGCGGTACGCCGATCAGCGTCAGCGGACGTTTGCTTGCTTCTGCCATTCCAGCCACTCCCATTCCGTCACATCGGAATTAGAGCCTGAAAGCGCGCTTGCAAAAAGATGGAATGATGCTCAATTTCATGGCATACTGAGCAGATTGTCAGCATCAATTGAGCAAAATGACAAATGGATGATCTGGATCAGGCCCTGCTTTCGGCACTCCGCCACAATGCGCGGCTTCCCGTATCCTCGCTTGCGGCGATGACGGGGGCTTCGCGCGCGACGGTTTCAGCCCGCATCGACCGGCTTGTGGAAAATGGCACCATCACCGCCTTCACCATCAAGACCGGGCATGAAACCCGGGAGGCGGCAGTGCGCGCGATCATCATGATCGAGGTTCTGGGCAGGCTTGCTGACCGGGTCGCCGATCAGTTGCGCGGCCTGCCGCAAGTCCGCGCGCTGCATTCCACCAATGGCCGCTGGGATTTCATCGCCGAGCTCGAAGACCGCGACCTTGTCTCCTTCGACGAGACGCTGCGCCGCATCCGCCTGATCGAGGGCATCAATGTGACGGAGACCAATATCCTGCTGCGTTCACGCAAGTCGAGCTTCTGAGCAAGGGGCTCAGTATTCCTTTTCATAATAGATGCCGGCTGCCCCCGCACCATCACTGCCCGCCTCGCCCTTCAGCTTGATGCCACGCCCGACATCGAGATTGATCGATGCCTTGGAACCGGAATTCGAGCCCTGTTCCACCTGGATATAGGTGCGATCATTGAGATATTTCCCGGCCTTCACCTTGGCCTGTCCGGTTTCATCGGACGTCACATCGAGATCATCGACGCCGAGATTGGATTGCAGGCCTTGCAGCAGGGAAGTCGAGCGCCCGCCCGCAAGCTGGGCGGCAGCATCGGCAAGCTGGGCGATCTGCAGCACGGACAGCCGCGACATGGACTGCCGGAAAATCAGTTGCGCCAGCACTTCATCCTGCGGCAGGGATGGGTTCGAGGAAAAGCTGATTGCCAGATCATTGGCCGATCCTTCAACGCTGACGATGATCGTCGTGCTGTCTGAATCGGTCGTTGCCTTCATGTCGAGCGTCGGGGTGAGATCACCGCCGAAGCTGATCGTGCCGGTGGTGAAATCGAGACGGCGACTGAGAATGGTCATGCGGCCGCGCACCATCTTGAACCCGCCTGAAACCACAGGGTCGCTGGCCGTTCCGCGCAGCGTCAGATCGCCGCCAAGCTCGGCATCGATGCCGCGGCCCTGTACGAAGATACGCGGGGCAGAGACCACCAGATCAAGCGCGATGGCTGATGAAGAGGATTTCTTGCCCGCACCCTGTCGCTCCATCACCGCCTTGTTCTGGTTTGACACCTCAACCGACTCGTTGCGGTGTTGCACATTGATCTTGGCTAGCGAAGCGGGGAGCTTCTGAGGCACGGTAATGGCCGAGCGCCCGAGCGAAACCCGGCCCGAAAGTTTTGCGCCGCCTGTCAATGGTCCGGACAGGGTTATCGTTCCGTCAGCCACGGTCGAGACAACCTTTCCATCCACATAGGCCGCCTTGTCGAGCTTGACGGCCAGATCAGCGGGAAAGCCGCTGCCGGGCAAAATGCCGACCGTGCCGGATACGCTGACCGTGCCGCCGGTCGAGAGCGTGCCGGACAAGCTTGAAATCCTCGCCCGGCTGCGGTCGAGATCGACGGCAATCTGAAGATTGCGCAGCGCCAGATTGCGCCGCACATCGGTGAGCTTGGCATCGGATGAGCGGATCTGGCCTGTGATGACCGGGGCAGATGCCGTTCCCGCGACCTTTACATTGAGCGAAGCCGTGCCGCCCATATCCAGCCCCTGCGCGGAAAGGACCGGCGAAAGCGCCTTGAAGGGCAGGCTGCCGGTGATGGTGAGGTTCAGCGCCCTTGCTCCGGAAAGACCTGCCGTGCCGCCACCCTTCACCTGCAGGCCATCGGCATTGGCAGCCGTGGCATTGACGTTGACCATGCCGCCGGAAAGCTTGCCATCTGCCTTGATTGCGAGCGGCTTCAGGCCAGCGCCCTTGCTTGCGGCCACCGCTGCATTCTCAAGCGCCAGCCTGTAGGCGATGTCCGGATTTTTCGAAGAACCCGAAACGTTTATCGTCCCGGAAAGCGTGCCTTCCGCACCAAGTCCCGGCGAGAGGCTGTTTGCAAGTGCAAGCGGCAGTGCCTTCAGTTCAACGGCAAGCTTGAGAGCCTGTCCCGCCGTGCCGGAAAGGGTGACCGAGCCCTTGCCTGCCCGGATCACCAGACCGGAAAGCGAGGTTACCCCATTCCTGATTTCGATCAGGGACGGCTTTGCCAGCGCAAGGGGGACGCCCTTCGGCGCGGCACTCATGTCTTGAAGCGCGATCTGCAGGGTGTCGGCCTTTTGTGAAGCCGACCCTTTCACCACCAGCGGCTTGCCGTCATAACCGGCTTTCAGGTCAAAGCGTGTGGCGCCATCCACCCGGTCGAAACGGAGCGCCAGCTTTGTGAGGCGGTTGGCTCCGCTCACGATCTCCGCCGCCTCAATCGTGCCGCTTGCCGACAAGGCCTTGAGATCGGCGATATCGAGCGCGATGGAGGGCGCCGTGATCTTCAGGTCCTGCCGGGAAATTCCCTTGCCGCCTGCCTTGATGCGAGCGCTGGAAATGCCATTTTCCGTGTTGAAACGGGCTTCGCCGGATAAATCGCCAGCTGCCTTTTCCCCGGCCAGGGCGGCAAGCAGGCTGATATCCGGCAGGCTGAAGCGCAGATCACCGCTCGGCAGGAAGGCGGGCGAAAGCGTCAGCGCGCCCTCGATCCGGTTCTTGCCAATTTCGGCTTTCAGTACCGGAAGGGCAATCACGCCTTTGTCCGTTGCTATATCCGCCCTGATATCGATGGTCTGTCCACCGAGTTTGCCGGTGGCGGCAAGCGTGGCTTCTGGCGCCTTCGGATCGGCCTTGCCTTCGGCGCGCAGGGACAAGGTCTCAAGCGACCGGCCGGAAAGCACTGCCTTTTGCGAATGAAGCTCTGCCTTGAAAGCTGGCGCGGCAAGCGGGCCTTCGGCTGCAAGCGTGAACGCTGCCTGGCCATTCGCATCGGCAAGCAGGTTGGAAAGAGAGGGCAGCGTGCCCTTGATGTCTGCGGAGATGTCTTTGCCGGTAAGGCTCGCTGTCCCGGACAGCGCTACAAGATCCGACTTGAGGGCGAGATTGGAAAGGGAGACCGTCCCGTCCGCGCCATAGCCGAGCGACGCAGCAAGCGCGATCCGATCCTTTGCCTTCACAGCAAGGGCGGGGGGCAGAATATCCGGAAGCGCGAAGAGGCTCACATCGGCCGCGGCGGTTTTTGCCGTCACATCATAGGCGGCATCCAGTGTGCCGCCGAGCCTTGCGCTTTCCACTGTCGCCTTTTCCAGCCGGATGGCTTCCGGCGAAATCAGAAGCGGCAGTTTGATGTCCATCGGTCCGGGAAGAAGCCGTTGCAGGTTTTCATCATCGAAACGGCCTTCCTCGAACGAAAAGGCAAGATCGACCGGGCCGGTTCTTGCGCCAAGATCGAAGGCGCTTGCACGGGCCGCAAGCGACAGGCCTTTCAGCTGGTGGCCGGGATAGTCTGCTTCAGGTGCCTTCGCATCGAGTGACAGGGCGGCCGCATGGGCTGGACCTTTCAGTGACAGGGTGGCGGCCTGAAGCATCAGTGCAGCCGTCTTGTCACCCGAAGGCAGCGAAATGTTCAGCGGGCCATTCACACCGGATACCCGGGCGGAAAGATCATTATCTCCCGCCGGATCATAGGCGCCCGAAACATCGACATTCAGCGCCGCGCTCGACAACAGGCCCTTCGCGATCTCCACCCGTCCTGTGCTTGCGATTGCCGTATCGATTTCCAGCCGGGTTGCGCCCGCAAAAAGGGGCCGCAGCAGGGGTGGCAAAAGCTTTTCGGCATTGCCATTTCCGGTCAGGATGATCCGCCGTCCCTTGTCCGCCAGCGCCTCATGTCTGGCCTTGGCGCTGAAGGTGGGCGTTCCGTCAAGATCGGCAGAAAGAGTGCCGGACCAGTTCGAAAGCGGGCCCTCGCCATCCGCGCTGATATGCACGGCCGGGCGACCGGGAAGCTCCAGCAGGTCCGCAATCAGGCCATTCTTCGGTTCATCGACGGTCAGGGAAAGCGTCAGCCGGTTTTGATCCGGCACGAAGGCGATATCGGCCTTCACCCTTGCATCCGGCATATCCTTGCGAAGGGCATCGAGCCTGACGATCATCTGCCCCTCATCCGCCCTGCCGGAGGCATCAAGCGCAAGGGAGACAGGCTTGCCGGTTACCGCTTGCCCAAGGGTGATCTCCGGAAGCGAGAGGGTCGCGATATCGAGCGCAACCGGCAGGCGGAACGGGGCCGGATTGTCTTCCACCTGCGGGGCGGGCTCAGGCTCGGGCTTGCGGGACAGAAGGATCTGATCCGCGCTGATCGACTGCGCCCGGAAAGTGCCACCGAGCAGGGCAAGCGGTGACCAGTCGACAGAGAGATCTCTGAGGATCAGATAGGGGCCTTTTCCGTCGGCAATGGTAATTTCCGGGACCCGCAAAGCGCCCGTCAGCAATCCGGAGGGCTGGCCGATCGTGATGATCTGGCCGGGCTTCGAGGCAAGGCTTGCCACCCGGTCTGCAGCAAAACGCGCGCCTTTCCCGGTAAGGCCGACAAAGGCAAGCGCGGCTATGAGCAGAACAACTGCCAGCGCCAGCAGGCGAAGGCACAGCTTTAGGGTGAAGCGAAGCAGACGAATCAATCGGGTCATGGTGCAAAACTACTGCCCCGGACAGCAATCCGGAATCGGGGAAAATCGAGGGTGCCCGGTCTGCGGTTCAGAAGGCCTGGCCGATACCGGCATAAATGCCATAGCTTGATCCGCCATCATACCGGTTGAGCGGCATGGCCACATCCAGCCGGAGCGGGCCGAATGGCGTGGCATAGCGGATGCCGACACCGGCACCGGCCCGGATATCCTTGAAATCGGGCATGGATTTGTCACTGACACTTGCCGCATCGATAAAGGGTACGATGCCGATCGTGTCGGTCACCTTGATGCGGGCTTCGAGCGACCCCAGAACATAGGACCGGCCACCGGTTGCCTCGCCTGCGGCATTGCGCGGCGAGATCGCCTGATAGGCATAGCCACGCACCGATCCGCCCCCGCCTGCATAGAAGCGGCGGCTTGCCGGGATCGAATCAAGCCCGTCTCCGCCGACGATCGTGCCTGCACCGAGCTTGCCCGCGAGCACCACCTGATCGTCTTGGCCAAAGCCGTAATAGGCCGAGCCTTGCGCCTCGAAGGAAGAAAACAGGTTGCCCTGCAGGATTTCATAGCTTGGCTTGGCATTGACCAGCGCGCGATAGCCGGAGGTCGGGTTCAGCTTGTCGTCCCGGGCGTCACGCTCGAATTCCACCGGCAGCGAGACGGTCACATAATCCTTTGTGCCGAAGGCATCCTCTGTCCTGGCATAGCTCACCTCGCCGCCACCGGTGATCTTGTCCTGGTCATCAAGCTCATAGGTCAGGCTTGCCGCGGCCGTCACCGTCTTTGCCTGATAGGTCTCGGGTGATTCCATCTTGGCCTTCAGGCTGGCATTGAAGGTCATGGTCGGCAGGATGAAGCCGGGCTTTGAAAACAGGATACCAGCGGAATAGTCGAGCCGTTGCACATCGGTGGTTTCGCCGATGCGGGCAACCGCGCCTTCGATCCGAAGCGATTCCGCCCGGCCGAACAGGTTGCGATGGCCCCAATAACCGCCGATCCCGATTCCATCGATGGTGGAATATTGTGCGCCGAAACCGAAATAGCGGTGCTTGCCTTCCGCAACCCGGATATTCACCGGAATGCGTCCGTCCTGATCCAGCGCTTCGGCCTCGCGGATCGTCACGCTTGAAAACACGCCAAGCTTGCGCAGCCGCTCGGACGCTTTCGTCAGGGCTTCAGGCGTATAGGGCCGTCCGCCATTCAGCAACGAATAGCTGCGCACGAATTCCGGATCGACCGTCTCGGTGCCCTCGACGCGCGCATCGCCGAGCGGCGCAACGGGGCCGCCAGTCGCGGCGATCACCACATCCACGCGGGAGGTCTTGTGATCGGCAAGAACCTCGCGGTTCGTGAGTCTCGCAAGAGGCCGCCCTTCCTTCTTCAGCGCATTCACCACCCGCTCGCCTGCATTGATGATGGTGAGCGAGCCGGCATCGCCACCGGGGCCAAGCTTGAATGCCGCCGGATCGAGATGGGCGGCATCGCCTTCGAAACGCACCGAACCGAGCGAGAATTTCGGCCCGGGCCGGATGGAAACATGGATCGGCACGGGGGCCGCGCGGTTGAAAGACGGGTTCGGCGGCAGCTCGGCAAGATCGATCCCGTTGACGGTTACGGATACGACCGCGCCATAGCGCGCCTGTTCATAAAGACTTGCAAGCAGCCGGTCGCGGTCGTCGCGCGCCTTGATCGCCACGCCGAGATCACCTGATACCGGTTCTTCCTTGTCTGCGACCAGCTGTGATGCGGCATCCATCGCCGTTTTGAGGTCCTTGTCGCCGCCCTCCACATCCAGCGTCACGGCATAGCGGACGGGATCAAGCACTTCGGCGGCTGCCTTGTCGCTTTCAAAGAATTTGTGACCGAAAAGGGTAAAGGCAGCGGCGGGCGACACATTCAGACAACAAAGCGCAGTCCCGGCGCCGAGCGCCAGAAACAGGGACCTTGCCCGCTTAAATCCGGGCTTTTTCGCTTCATCCGAAAAACCGTGCATACGCATAACTACAAGTTTACACAGGCATGATTGTGACACGGAAGCATTGCGCTGTGGTTAATCATGCCTTGCCATATATCATTAAAATCTGGTCGCCAGGGCGAAACTTTGTCGCGGCTTGCCGCAAACAAAAATCCCGGACCTTTTGGCCCGGGATAGATGCCTGAGAAGCAGGGGAGACGATCAGTAGCCGCGCGGGCAATCGTCGATATAGCGGCGGCCATAGCGGTCGCGGTAGTAGCACTGGCCGGGCTGCTGGGAAACGTTGCCGATCACGGCCCCGGAAACGCCGCCGATGGCTGCGCCGATGGCAGCGCCACGCACGTTACCGGTGATTGCACCGCCGAGGATTGCGCCTGCGCCGGCGCCAATGGCTGCACCCTTTTCGGTCTGTGAGCAGCTCGCCACAGACAGACCGATCAGAAGAAGAACGATGGCCTTTTTCATTGTACTCTCTCCAAGTTTTAAACCTGTCACGCCGTCTCGGGTTAGCCGCCCCCCGGGGTCTTGCCGCAGCATGCACGATGATGATCATACATAACCTACCGTGCCGGGCAATACAGCTGGTAGTGGTTTAACCGCCTTCTCCATCGAAGGTTCCGGACTTTTGTCAATCGCGGAATATTTTTTTCTCCCTGTAAAAAAGTATCTGTTGATAGGTGAACAAAAAAGACAAATGATGGGGGCATGTGCCGGGGAGAGGCACGAGGAGGAAAACCATGACGAAAGTGACACTGACGGTGAATGGCCGGACAGTGAGCGGTGACTGTGAGGACAGGACGCTGCTCGTGCATTTCATCCGTGAAAATCTGGCGCTGACCGGCACCCATGTCGGTTGCGATACCAATCAGTGCGGCGCCTGTGTGGTGCATATGGATGGCAAGTCGGTGAAAAGCTGTTCCATCCTGGCCGTCCAGGCCTCTGGATCGACGATCACCACCATCGAGGGTCTGGCCCAGAATGGCGAGATGCATCCGGTGCAGGCGGCCTTCAAGGAAAATCACGGCCTCCAGTGCGGTTTCTGCACGCCGGGCATGGTGATGACCGCGGTCGACATGATCGAGCGGCATGGCTGCAAGCTGACCGAAGAAGAGGTCCGCGCCGGTCTTGAAGGCAATATCTGCCGCTGCACCGGCTATCACAATATCGTCAAGTCGGTGCTGAGCGCCGCAGACCAGATGGCGGCAAACCGTCAGGCTGCCGAATAAGTCCGGAATTCAAAGCTTGTGTCGGCCGCAAGGCCGGAACTTACTCTTTCATCTGATACCCATCGGGAGGACATCATGGGTGTTGAAGGAATTGGCGCACGCGTCACCCGCAAGGAAGACAAGCGCTTCCTGACCGGCAAGGGCCGGTATACAGACGATATGAATGTACCGGGCATGAAACATGCCTATTTCATCCGCAGCCCGCACGCCCATGCCCGCATCAAGGGCATCGACATGGCAGCTGCGAAGGCGATGCCTGGCGTCATCGGCATTCTCGAAGGCAAGCAGCTGAAGGCCGATGGCATCGGCAATCTGATCTGCGGCTGGATGATCCATTCCAAGGATGGCTCGCCGATGAAGATGGGCGCCTGGCGTCCGCTTGCCGATGATACGGTGCGCTATGTGGGCGATGCGGTGGCCGTGGTCGTGGCTGACAGCCTTGCCCAGGCCCGCGATGCGGCCGAAGCCGTTGTCGTTGATTACGACGTTCTGCCTGCGGTCATTTCTTCCGTGGATACGCTGAAGCCCGGCGCGCCGCAGCTTCACCCGGAAGCGGCCAGCAACCTGATCTTCGACTGGGAAATCGGTGACGGTGCGGCGGCGGATGCCGCGATTGCCTCTGCCGCCCATGTGACGGAGATGGAAATCGTCAACAACCGCCTGGCCCCCAATCCGATGGAGCCGCGTGCAGCGCTCGGCATCTATGACGAGGCCGAGGATCATTACACCTGCTACACCACCAGCCAGAACCCGCATGTGGCCCGTCTGGTGATGAGCGCCTTCTATAATGTCGCGCCGGAACACAAGCTCCGCGTGATCGCGCCCGATGTCGGCGGTGGTTTCGGCTCGAAGATCTATATCTATCCGGAAGAAATCGTCTGCCTCTGGGCATCGAAGAAGACCGGCGTTCCGGTCAAGTGGACGGCGGATCGTACCGAAGCCTTCCTCTCCGACGCGCATGGCCGTGACCATGTGACCAAGGTGAAGATGGCCTTTGACAAGGACCACCGGATCACCGGCCTCAAGGTCGATACGATTGCCAATCTCGGCGCCTACATGTCGCTCTTCTCCTCGGTGACGCCGACCTATCTGCATGCGACCCTGTTCTCGGGTCAGTATGTCATTCCGGCGATCCATGCGAATGTGCGCGCGGTCTATACCAATACCTCTCCGGTCGATGCCTATCGTGGTGCGGGCCGTCCGGAGGCCACCTATGTGCTGGAACGCCTGATGGAAACGGCAGCCCGCGAGCTGGGTGTTTCGCCGGCTGAACTGCGCCGTCGCAACTTCATCAACAGCTTCCCCTACCAGACGCCGGTGATCCTCACCTATGACGCAGGCGACTATGCCGCCTCGCTCGATGCGGCGATGAAGGCTGCGGACTGGGATGGCTTCGCTGCCCGCCGTGCCGAATCGGAAAAGCGCGGCATGAAGCGTGGCATCGGCATGAGCTGCTATATCGAGGCCTGCGGCATTGCGCCGTCTGCCGCGGTTGGTTCGCTCGGCGCAGGCGTGGGCCTGTGGGAATCCGCCGAAGTGCGTGTGAATGCGGTTGGCACGATCGAAATCCTCACCGGCTCTCACAGCCATGGCCAGGGCCATGAAACCACCTTCGCCCAGCTGGTTTCGGACCGGCTTGGCGTGCCGATGGACAGCGTGTCCATCGTGCACGGTGATACGGACAAGGTCCAGATGGGCATGGGCACCTATGGGTCCCGTTCCGGTGCCGTTGGTATGTCGGCCATCGTCAAGGCGATGGAGAAGGTCGAAGCCAAGGCGAAGAAGATTGCCGCGCATCTGATGGAAGCCGACGAGGCCGATATCGTGATCGAGGGCGGCACGCTGAAGGTGGCGGGCACCGACAAGTCGCTGCCCTGGTTCCAGGTCGCGCTTGCCGCCTATACCGCGCACAACCTGCCTGCGGGCATGGAGCCGGGTCTGAAGGAGGGGGCATTCTACGATCCTTCCAACTTCACCTTCCCGGCCGGCTGCTACATCTGCGAAGTGGAGGTCGATCCGGAAACCGGCAAGACCGAAATCCAGCAGTTCGTCGCTGCCGATGACTTCGGCAACATCATCAATCCGATGATCGTCGAAGGTCAGGTGCATGGCGGCATTGCACAGGGTGTGGGCCAGGCACTGCTCGAGGGCGTGCATTATGACACCACCACCGGCCAGCTGCTGACGGCATCCTACATGGATTACGCCATGCCGCGCGCCGATGACCTGCCGTCCTTCAAGCTGTCGCATCAGTGCACGCCTGCGCCGAGCAATCCGCTTGGCATCAAGGGCTGCGGTGAGGCGGGTGCCATCGGCTCGCCGCCGGCGGTCATCAATGCCATCACCGATGCCATCGGCAACAACAACCTGACGATGCCGGCCACACCTGAGAAGGTCTGGGCTGCGCTGAACGCCGCACGCTAAGGGAGGACCAGCCATGTATGCGACCAACTATCATCGCGTCTCCTCCGTGGATGAGGCCACGCGTCTTGCAAGCGCCAACGGAGACGCGAAATTCGTCTCCGGCGGCCAGACCCTGATTGCCACGATGAAGCAGCGTCTTGCTTCGCCGAGCGATCTGATCGATCTGCGCCATATCGCTGCCCTGAAGGGTATTTCGGTCAGCGGGCGCAGCGTCACGATCGGTGCCGCTGCCACCCATGCCGAAGTTGCCTCCAACGCGGCGCTGAAGGCGGTTTGCCCGGCAATCTGCAAGCTCGCAGGCGGCATCGGCGATCCGCATGTGCGCCATCTCGGCACCATCGGCGGTTCGGTGGCCAACAATGATCCGGCTGCCGACTATCCGTCGGCCATGCTGGCGCTCAATGCCACCATCGTCACCAGCAAGCGCTCGATTGCAGCGGATGATTTCTTCCAGGGCCTGTTTTCGACAGCGCTGGAAGATGGGGAAATCATCACGGCGATCCGTTTCGAGGCGCCTGAAAAGGCCGGTTATGCCAAGTTCCCGAACCCGGCTTCCCGCTATGCCATGGCCGGTGTCTTCGTGGCACGCGGCGCTGGTGGCGTGCGTGTGGCCGTTACCGGGGCCGGTTCCGATGGTGTCTTCCGCCATCAGGGCATGGAATCCGCGCTGGCGGGCAACTGGTCGGCTGCTGCGCTGGCTGGTGTATCGGTCGATGCCGGTTCGTTAATGTCGGACCTGCATGCCAGTGCCGACTACCGTGCCAATCTGGTGAAGGTCATGGCCAAGCGTGCGATTGCGGCTGCAGGCTAAGTCATTCTATGCACTCGGATAATTGCTTCATGCCCCTGAAAAGGGGCATGAAATTTGACTTTTGCCAATTCCATCGTCCAAAATGGTACCCCCATTTTTCGCATGGATATTTTGTATTTTTGTATACAAATTAGCCCTCCGTTAATCTCAATGTCCTATAACGTTTAACTGTGCATCATGATGGTGTTTGCTCATAAGGTATGAAGCCTTGATCTTTGAGCCTCTGGCGGGATGAAGGGCTGTCATGGAAAAGCCAACAAACCAGATCGATGGTGCAGCAATTGCTCGGCGCCTGGAATTCATGCAGATGGATCAGGCATCCATCAATGCTCTGCGTTCGATTGAACCAATTCTGAAAGCCGAGGTCGGCGCGGCACTGGACAAGTTCTATGTGCAGTTGCGCAAGAGCCCCGAAGTCTCCCATTTCTTTACATCCGACAAGCAGGTTTCGGAAGCGAGCGCCAGCCAGGCGCGCCACTGGGCCAATATTGCCACCGGCAATTTCAATGATGAATACAGCAAGAAGGTTCAGGCCATCGGCGCCGTCCATGCCCGCATCGGGCTGGAGCCGCGCTGGTACATTGGTGGTTATGCGCTGATTGCCGATCACCTGATCCGCGAAGTGGTACGGGCGCATGCGCCCAAGAAAGGCCTCTTCTCTGGCAAGGGTACGGACGCGGAAACGCTCGGCTCCATGCTTTCGAGCATGATCAAGGCGCTGTTGCTGGACATGGAAATTGCCACCTCCGTTTATCTGCAGAAGGCGGAAGAAGCCCGTGTGCAGGCACAGGAGCAGGCGATCGAGGAAGAACAGTCAAACTGCCGCCGGATTTTCGGCAATGCGATGGGCGCAATTGCCCATCAGGATCTGACGGTTGCCATTTCTGACGATCTCCCAAAGGCCTATATCCCGCTCCGGGATGACTTCAACCGGGCGCTGACCGGCCTGTCCGAGACCATTCTCGAAATCAGTGGTGCCTGCGAACAGATCGAATCCGGCGCGCGTGAACTGCGCTCGGCGGCAGGGGATCTGTCGGCGCGCACCGAACAGCAGGCAGCCGCCGTGGAAGAAACGGCTGCGGCCATCGAACAGATTACCTCCGCCGTTTCCAACGCCGCCCAGAGGGCGGAAGAGGCAGGCAAACTCGTCGCCCGGACCCGTCAGGGGGCTGAGAAGTCCGGAACCGTCGTCGAGCAGGCCGTGGCGGCCATGGGAGCCATTGAGCAATCCTCCCGTGAAATCTCGAACATCATCGGCGTGATTGACGAAATTGCCTTCCAGACGAACCTTCTCGCCCTGAATGCCGGTGTGGAGGCCGCACGCGCAGGCGAGGCGGGCAAGGGTTTTGCCGTTGTTGCCCAGGAAGTTCGCGAGCTCGCCCAGCGTTCCGCAAAGGCTGCCAAGGAAATCAAGGTTCTGATCACGGCTTCCGGCGAGCAGGTCCAGGCCGGTGTCTCACTCGTCGGTGAAACAGGCAAGTCGCTGGCCACCATTGTCGAGGAAGTCTCGGCGGTGGATCGCCACATCGGCCAGATCGTTGATACGTCGCGCGAACAGTCGGCTGCGCTTGCGGAAATCAACCGCGCCGTCAACCACATGGACCAGAACACGCAGCAGAATGCGGCAATGGTCGAGCAAAGCACGGCGGCCAGCCATTCGCTCGCCGAAGAGGTGAGCCGTATCGTTGCCAAGCTGAAAACCTTCAAGACCCATGGCGCAGATCGCAGCCGAAGCTTCCGGATGGCAAGCTGATTTGTAACAGGATCGCGCGGAATTTGACCTGAATCAAGTTCCGCGCGCCTCTCAAAGGATAGGGTCCGGCCATGGAATCGGTAATCTGCCGGTTCTTTTGCCGCACCCTGTTCAATTCCCGGTGATGGGGGTTGACGGGCGATGCGTCAGAACTCAAAAGGTTACGGATTAACGGGTCATGCCCCACTCATTCGGGGTCTGGAGCAGTCATGGATTTCGAGGCATTTTTCAAGGGCGAGCTGGATGGTCTTCACAGCGAGGGCCGCTACCGTGTCTTTGCCGACCTTGAGCGTCACCGGGGCAATTTCCCCCGCGCCACCCGCCATACCGCCGATGGTACGGCCGATGTGACCGTCTGGTGTTCCAACGACTATCTCGGCATGGGCCAGCACCCCAAGGTTATCGAAGCCATGAAGCAGGCGATCGATGACTGTGGCGCGGGTGCGGGAGGCACCCGGAATATTTCTGGCACCAACCACCACCACGTCCTTCTGGAGCGCGAACTGGCCGACCTGCACGGCAAGGAATCGGCGCTGATCTTCACCTCGGGCTATGTTTCGAACTGGGCCACGCTCGGTACGCTTGGCCAGAAGATCCCCGGCCTGATCATTTTCTCCGATTCGCTCAACCACGCGTCCATGATCGAAGGGATCCGCCATGGCAAATGCGAACGGGTGATCTGGAAGCACAACGATGTTGCCGATCTTGAAACCAAGCTCAAGGCGGCGGATCCGAACGCGCCGAAGCTGATTGCCTTCGAATCGGTCTATTCCATGGATGGTGATATCGCTCCGATCCGTGAAATCTGTGACCTTGCGGACGCCTACGGTGCGATGACCTATCTCGACGAGGTGCATGCGGTTGGCATGTATGGCCCGCGCGGCGGCGGCATTGCCGAACGCGAAGGCCTGATGGACCGCCTGACGATCATCGAGGGCACGCTTGGCAAGGCCTTTGGCGTGATGGGCGGCTATATTGCCGGCAGCGCGGCTGTCTGCGACTTCATCCGCTCCTTTGCTTCGGGCTTCATCTTCACCACGGCACTTCCGCCGGCGCTGGCCGCTGGTGCGGTCGCCTCGATCCGGCACCTGAAGGGCTCGCAGTTCGAGCGCGCCCGCCATCAGGAGCGGGTCCGTCGTTTCCGCCAGATGCTTGATGCGAAGGGTATTCCGCACACCGACAATCCGAGCCATATCGTGCCGGTGATGGTGGGTGACGCGGCCAAGTGCAAGTGGATTTCCGATATCCTGCTCGACAGCTATGGCGTCTATGTGCAGCCGATCAACTACCCGACCGTGCCGCGCAAGACCGAGCGCCTGCGCTTCACGCCCACGCCGCTGCATTCGGATGGCGATATGGATCATCTGGTATCGGCCCTGCACAGCCTCTGGTCGCGCTGCGCTCTTGCCCGCGCGGTCGCCTGATCGGCGTGGAAAACCAGATATGAAAGGCCGCCTCCGGGCGGCTTTTTCATGCTTTTGTCAGGGCAGAACCTTGACGATCCGCGCCGCAGCCATCTCGGCAAAAAGCTGCGAATGGCCGATATAGACCACGGTGCCCTTGACCTCCCCGAGAAGGGCTTCACAAAGCGCTGTGGCAACGGCGGGATCGATCCCTTCGAGCAGGTCTTCCATGATAACCGCGCGCGGGCGGCGATAGATCATCTGGGCAAAGAGCAGGCGGATGCGGTCTTCCCCGTCCAGCGTGCGATGCCAGCGGGCAACGCGGTCGAGCTCACCTGAAAGACGCTCCAGTCCCACGCGATCGAGGCTCCGGATCAACCGTTTGTCATGCCCGCGCGAAGGCGGATCAGGATAGGCCAGCGCTTCGCGCAGCATGCCTTCCGGCAGGTAGTTGTCTTCCGGCATGAAAAAGATGCGCCCCTGCCCGGGCAGGGCGATGCGTCCAGCCCCGCGACGGTCGAGGCCAGCGAGCGCCAGAAACAGCGCATGATGATTGGCCCCGTGATTGCCGGTGATCAGAACCCGTTCTCCGGGCGCAATATGCAGGCTGCCGTCGGCAAGGCGGACGCCGCCAGGGGTGGCGGCGCCTTCGCCAAGGGGCGGGACAACCAGTCCATCGATGCGGATCTCGCCACCCTGGCTCTTCTCATAGGCAAGGCCGCTCTCATTCGCGGACAGGTGATCCATCTGCTGAAGGCCCAGACGCAGGGCAGCGACCCGTTGCAGGGCGGCCCTCCAGATCGCGATATTGGCGAAATTGTCCATGTACCAGCGCAGCGCTGAAATGACCTGATTGAAGGCGCCAACCGCCATCATCAACCCGCCGAAGGACAGGTCCCCCGCGAAATAGATCGGCGAGGCAATGATGATCGGTGCCACATGCGACAACCATCCGAAGCCGGACGAGACCCATTTCAACCCGAGTTGCGCAGCGATGATGCGGGCCAGAATGGCAAGCACCGCTTCGAGCCGCTGGCCGATGGTGCGTGCCTCGCGCTCTTCCCCGCCGGCAAGCGCAATCGCACCGAGATGCTCGCTGGTTCGCATCAGCGCGGTGCGGAAATCGGCTTCGCGTGCATTGCGCTCGGCATTGAGGCCCACCAGCCGATGACCGACCAGGCCGATGATGGCGGAGGCAAGCCCGGCATAGAGAAAGGCAGCCCAGACCATGTAGCCGGGAAGCGGCACGATTTCGCCTTTCCAGCGCAGCGAAAAATCACCGGATACGGTCCAGAGCACGCCGATGAAGCTTGCAAGCAGGATGCCGGATTGCACGAAGCCGATCGAAAGAGCCGTGCTCATTTCCGCAAGCACGCGTGCATCCTCCTGCAGGCGCTGGTCCGGATTGACACCAAGCTCGCTTTCGGCGGCGAGCCGATAGGCGCGATGTCCGGTCAGCCACTGGCGGATCAGATCCTGCGTAATCCCGCGGCGCATGGTGAGCGAGATCATCTTTTCCACATAGGTCTGCATGACATTGAGGAGAAGCAATGCGCCCGCGATCATCGCAAAGACTTTCAGCTGGTGGAGGAAGCCCGCGAGGTCCCGCCTCTGGATTGCGTCGTAAAAAGGAACATTCCAGCGGTTGAGCGCCACCTGCCCATAGGCCGTGGCAAGAATGATGACGAGCAGGGATGCACTGAGCCCGATGATCCGACCACGCAGGCCGGATTTCTTCAGCGCCGATCCCATCTGCGAAAGCTGTTCGCCGAAAACCGGCCCGATTTTCCCGGGGTTTCCACCTCTGTCCGTCGGCTGTTCTGCGTTCATCGAAAGGCCGGCTCGCTGCTTGTTGGGATCGCTTCCAGAACATGTGCCCGACTTTGCGGGCAAGCGCCATGGTTTTGTCTGTCAGGCGCTGAAGCCCTCTATCACTTCGGCTGCGCGGGCGCGCGCTTCGGCATCGGCGGCAAACACCTCGTTCATATCGCGGGCTTTTCCCGCATCGCGCATTTCTTCCATCACCGCCTCTGCGACCCGCGCCATGTCGAGAAACCCGATCCGGGCGTCAACGAAAGCCTTGAAGGCCACTTCCTCGGCCGCATTCATCACCGCGCTTTGCAGGCCGCCACGGGTGAGCGCAAGGCGGGCAAGCCGAAGCGCTGGAAAACGGGTCTCATCCGGGGCCTCGAAATCCAGCCGCGAAAGCCGGGTGAAATCCAGCCGCTCGACATCCAGCCTTGCCCGTTTCGGAAAGGAAAGTGCGTGGCCGATGGCGGTGCGCATATCCGGAGAGCCGAGCTGGGCAAGCACCGAGCCATCGCTGTACCCCACCATCGAATGGATGATCGATTGCGGATGTACGACCACCTCGATCTGCTCCGGGGAAACATCGAAGAGATGTTTCGCCTCGATCATTTCCAGCGCCTTGTTGAACATGGTCGCCGATCCGACGGAAATCTTCATGCCCATGGACCAGTTCGGATGGCGTGCCGCCGTTTCCGCCGTCACATGCCGCATCTCGTCCAGCGTAAAGGTGCGGAACGGACCACCGGATGCCGTCAGGATGATCCGCTCCAGCGCGTGGCGCTGGTTTTCCTCCAGCACCTGGAAGATGGCATTGTGCTCGCTGTCGACCGGTAAGAGCCGGCCGCCGCCCGCCTTTACCGCATCAACGAAAAGCGCACCTGCGGTGACCAGACATTCCTTGTTGGCAAGCGCAATATCAGCCCCGCGACGCGCCGCGGTCAGTGTCGGTGCGAGACCTGCGGTGCCGACGATGGCTGCCATCACCAGATCGCTGTCGCGTGCGGCGGCCTCTTCCAGACCGGATGCACCGGCCGCCACCGCAATGCCGCTGCCGGAAAGCGCCTCCTTGAGCGCAGAATAATGCTCCTCGCTGGCGGTAACCGCGAGCTTTGCGTCTGCGGCTTTTGCCTGCTCGGCCAAAAGCAACACATTGCCGTTGCCGGTCAGGGACACGATCTCGAATGCATCGCGTCCACCCATCTGCCGCACCACGTCCAGCGTGCTCGTTCCGATCGAGCCGGTGGAGCCGAGAATGGAGAGGCGGCGCGGATTTGCCATGCTGATGATCTGCCTTTGTGAACGGAAGCGTCTGTGCTGCTCTACGGCCTTTCGCAAGCGACAACAAGACGGGCGATGCACAGTGTCGCCCGCTTTCCCGCTGCCGCGTTAACTCTGTTTTAACGATAGGCATGACGGGCCGGAATTTGAGTGCTAAACGGAAAATGTAGTTGATTAGAAGTTAAACACCTGATCACCCCGGCGGGGAAAATCCGGAGATGAAACGGCCATTTTTCGGCAACGTCATCCGGGATTGTCGGAAAGATCGGATTTTGATGTGGGGTATGACAATGATCCATTTTGAGAATAATCGCCGCAAGAACGAACGCACCCGCAGCCTCAAGGGTGGCCGCATCATTCTCAACAACCGCAACAGCGCCATGGATTGCATGGTGCGCAATCTGTCGGCAGGCGGTGCGAAGCTTGTCCTGACCGTGCCGTTGTCCCTGCCGGATGATTTCGAGCTGCGCTTTGAAGATGGCAAGGAGCATGCTTGCGCTGTGCGCTGGCGCAATGCCAAGGAATTCGGCGTGGAATTCCTGAACCGCGCATGATGGGTTCAATTACTCGCCCCAGACATGTCTGACGCAATTCCGGAATGACAATGGACGACTCAGTCATCATCGAAATCTTGAAGAATGCTGGCAAGGTTTCACTTGCAGACGGTAAGCTGGACCCGGCGCTCGATCTGTTTGAGCACGGTCTGACGTCCTTCAATTCTGTGCAGGTCATGCTCACGATCGAGGAAAAGCTCGGGATATATTTCCCGGACGACCTGATCCGCCGCGAGACCTTTCAGTCTCTCGGCAATCTGAAGGCTGCACTGCAGCGTATCAATGCGGACAATCTCTGAAAATTGGTGATCCCGCCGCGATTCGAACGCGGGACCCCCAGATTAGGAATCTGGTGCTCTATCCTGCTGAGCTACGGGACCACTCAAGCCTCAAATACAGAACTGGAAGGGCTTCGCCAAGCCCCTTCAGGCGGTGCCCAGTCGGCTTTCGGCGAGTTTCACCCAGTAGGAAATGCCGTGCGGGATAATCTCGTCATTGAAATCGTAGTTCGGGTTGTGAAGCCCGGCCGTGTCGCCATTGCCGAGAAAGATGAAGGCGCCGGGTCGGGCATTCAGCATGTAGGAGAAGTCCTCGCCACCCATCATCGGATCGGTTTCCGTTTCCACCTGTGAGGCACCGGCGATGGCTCGGGCTGCATCGATGGCATGGCCGGTTTCATCCGCATGGTTCACGGTGACCGGGTAATTGCGGTTATAGGAAACCTTCACCTCGGCGCCATGCGCAGCAGCGAGCCCGTCTGCGATTTCGCGCATCCGCCGCTCGGCCATGTCCCGGAGCTCCGGCTTCAGCGTGCGCACGGTGCCGCCAAAGGTCGCAGCATCCGGAATGATGTTGCTTGCGTAGCCAGCATTGAATTTCGTCACCGAAACCACGATGGATTGCAGCGGATCAACATTGCGCGACGCAATCAGCTGCAGGCTGGAAATGATCTGGGTGCTGATCGCAATCGGATCAATCGTCTTGTGTGGCATGGCGGCATGGCCGCCCCGGCCTGTGACGGTGATCGAAAATTCGTCCGTCGATGCCATGATCGGCCCTTTACGGATTGCGAACTGGCCGACCGGCAGGCCGGGCAGATTGTGCAGGCCATAGACCTCTTCGATGCCGAAGCGCTCCATCATGCCGTCCTTCACCATCAGGTTCCCGCCACCGCCCCCTTCTTCGGCCGGCTGGAAGATCACCGCGACATTGCCGTTGAAATTGCGGGTTTCAGCGAGATATTTCGCCGCACCGAGCAGCATCGCCGTGTGTCCGTCATGGCCGCAGGCATGCATCTTGCCCGGCACTTTGGAGGCCCAGGGCTTGCCCGTGACCTCGGAAAGCGGCAGCGCATCCATATCGGCACGAAGGCCGATGGCCCTGGCCGAATTGCCCTTGCCGCGGATCAGGCCGACGACGCCGGTGCGGCCAATGCCCGTCACCACCTCGTCGACGCCGAATTCCCGAAGCTTTTCAGCGACAAAGGCAGCCGTCTGTTCCACATCGAACAAAAGCTCCGGCTGCGAATGGATCTGGCGGCGCCAGCCCGTGACTTCATCCTGCAGTTCAGCGGCGCGGTTCAAGATCGGCATGCGTAGAGTTCCTGTCTGGTTTCCGAAAGGGCAAGCGCGAAATGATCCGTCAAAAGCCGAACTTTTGCCGGAAGGGGCTTACCTTTGCCATCACGACACCGTATAGGCTAAAATCCCGTTGATGACGACACATTCGCTGACATTTTGAGGAATATCGTGCTTCAGGAACAGTCCTTGCTGACGCATGGGGTGAAAAAAGCCCTTCTTGCCCTTTCGCTGGTATCCGCCCTTGCCGCGCCTTTTGCGGCGCAGGCCAATCCGCGCGTGGTCGTGGATGCCGGAACCCTGCAGGTGCTCGATCAGGAAATGGCCTTCCGCAAATGGTATCCGGCCTCACTGACCAAGCTTATGACCGCCTATGTGACCTTCCGGACGCTGAAGGCGGGCGAGCTGAAGCTCGACAGCCTTGTCACCATGAGCAAGCGGGCATCTGCCCAGCCGGCCTCGAAAATGTATTACAAGCCCGGCCAGCAGCTGACGCTCGACAGCGCGCTGAAGATCCTGCTTGTGAAGTCCGCCAACGATATCGCGGTGGCGATTGCCGAAACGGTCGGCGGCAGCCAGGACCAGTTTGTCGCCCGCATGAATGCCGAGGCGGCCCGCATCGGCATGACCTCCTCGCATTTCGTCAATCCGAATGGCCTGCCCGGCAAGGGACAGTATACGACGGCCCGTGATCTGGCCTTGCTTGCCGTGATGATCAAGCGGGAGTTCCCGGAATATGCGGGCTATTTCAGCATTGAGGGCATCGATACCGGCAAGCACAAATACGGCAATTACAATCTGCTGATCGGCCGTTTTGACGGTGCTGATGGCATGAAAACCGGTTTCATCTGCGCCTCGGGCTTCAATCAGGTTTCCTCCGCGACCCGCAATGGCCGAACCGTGATCACCGTCGTGCTTGGCACCGACAGTCTGGCGGCCCGTGCCGACATGTCTGCCGATCTCCTGCAGAAGGCACTGGTGACCGCGCCGAGCGGACCCCGCATTGACCGTCTTGCGCCGGATGCGGAGGCGTCCCTCGACGTCGCCGATATTTCCAAGGAGATCTGCAGTGCCAAGGGGGCGAAGACCCGCAGCGAAAGCAAGGATGAGGTGGGGCGCCAGAAAATGCACTCGCCCTATATCCACGAAATGACCCGCGAGCCGAATTATGTTTTTGCCGGTCTGATCTCCGGCTCTGACAGCAAGGACGGGAAGAAGGGCGGGACTGCGACCGCGGTGGCGGAAGGGGATGCGGGCGTGATCAACGTTCCTGTGCCGCAGCCCAAACCCCAGCGCAAGCACAAGCCGAAGAAGGGCTGAAGCGGATGGTCCGGGCACTGCGCCGTATCCCGGTGACGATCCTCACGGGCTTTCTCGGAGCCGGGAAATCGACGCTGCTCAACCGCCTGCTCAAGGATCCGGCGATGCGGGACTGCGCCGTGATCATCAATGAATTCGGCGATGTCGGCATTGATCATCTGCTGGTGGAAAGTGCCGGTGACGAGGTGGTGGAGCTCTCCGATGGCTGCCTCTGCTGCACCGTGCGGGGCGAGCTGATCGACACGCTGGCTGGCCTGATCGATCGCATGCAGACCGGCCGTATCCGCCCGCTGAAGCGGGTGGTGATCGAGACAACCGGTCTTGCCGATCCTGCGCCTGTGATGCAGTCGGTGATGGGCAATCCCGTGATTGCCGAGCATTTCGGACTTGAAGGCGTGGTGACGCTGGTGGATGCCGTGAACGGTGAGAGCACCCTTGCCCACCACGAGGAGGCCGTCAAACAAGTGGCCGTTGCCGATCGTCTTGTGATGACCAAGACAGACCTTGCCGATCAGGCGGGGATTGCCCGGTTGAAAGCGGCGCTTGTTCACCTCAATCCGCGCGCGCTTGTCGCCGATGTGCAGGACGCGGGGGCGGATTGCCGCCTGCTTCTCGACAACGGCCTTTATGATCCCGAGCAGAAAAGCGCGGATGTGCGCCGCTGGCTGGGAGAAGAGGCGGCGGGCGACCATCATGGCCACGCCCAAGACCATGCCCATCACCACGATCACCACTGCGGCCCCGATTGCAGCCACGACCATCACCATCACGACCATTCGGCCCATGATGTGAACCGGCACGGGACGGATATCCGCTCCTTCTCGATCCTGCATGACAGGCCGATTTCACCGATGGCGCTCGAGATGTTTGTCGATTTGTTGCGCTCCGCCCATGGGGAAAAGCTGCTACGGATGAAGGCCATCGTCGCTCTCTCCGACAATCCGGAGCGACCGGTTGTGCTGCATGGCGTGCAATCGATCTTTCATCCACCGGTCAGGCTTGATGCATGGCCGGATCCGGCTGACCGGCGAACGCGGCTGGTGCTGATCACCAAGGGCCTGCCGGAAAGTTTTGTGACCGATCTCTTTGATGCCTTTACCGGCACGCCGCGCATCGACCGTCCGGATCGCGCCGCTCTCGAAGACAATCCGCTGTCGGTCCCGGGCTTCAGGTTCTGATCTTGCGGATCAGGAAGCGGTGGCCGCTTTCGGTCTTTTCCTGCTTCAGAAGGTCGTGCCCGTCCTCGTGGCAGAAATGCGGAATGTCGATGCCTGCAAGCGGATCCGTGGTTTCCAGCATCAGCATATCGCCGGGCATCAGGCTGCGCATCTTCTTGCGGGTCTTGATCACCGGCAGCGGGCATTTCAGCCCTTTCAGGTCATAGGGGATCGGCGCCCGCTCTGTCCCTGTGTCCGGCATGGATTACCAGAGCTTCCAGAACGGCTTTTTCGCGGGCGGTGCGGCCTGCGCGGTAAAGGCCTGCGCATTCGGGTTTGGTAAAGGCACCGGAACCGTTGCGGGAGCAGCAACCGGGCCGCCGCTTTTTATGGTTGCGCCCGCGTTTGCCGTTGCGGTCAGCGCCTGCGGCGTCTTCTTGATCAGGGCCGGGTCAGGTCTTGCCGCAAGCGACTGATATTCCTCGATGGAGACCAGCTTGCCTGCTTCCAGCGCCGTGCCGGTCGGCGCATAGGCAAGGTCATGGCCTTCCCGCTTGGCGGCCACGACGGCCTTGCGCTCTGCCTCGGTCGGATCATACCAGACCTTGTCGTCATATTTCCTGAGCGCGGCCGCATAGTCCTTGTCGTAGGTGGCATTGTAGCTTGCAAGCGCTGCCGCAAGCGCCGGCGGCGGTGCCATGGCCGGGCAGGCGCCTCCCGGATTGAACGGTTTGCCGGCCGAATCCTGATTGAACACATAGGTCTTGTTGCAGACATGCACTTCCGGCGGGCGCTTGGTGATCTCGAAATTGTCGTAACCAACCTTCAGCATCTTCCAGAATTCGATATGGGGCGACATGCGGTGGCGCGCCATGTTTTCTGCCGTCATGCGGAAGGGCAGGGCCTGCAGCTGCACGGTTTCCTGTCCACCCTTGAAGGCATCCCGGGCAAGCGCATAGATCTCCAGCACCTGCTCATCCGTCATCGAATAGCAGCCGGAGGAGGAGCAGGCGCCATGGATCATCAGATTGGTGCCGCCGCGACCGAGCGAGCGGTCATAGCTGTTCGGATAGCCGGTATTGATCGCCAGGTAGTATTTGGAATTCGGGTTCAGGTTTGCGCGGGTGAGCTGGTAGAAACCTTCCGGTGCCTGCCTGTCGCCTTCCTTCACCTTCGGACCAAGGCGCCCCGACCAGGCACAGATCTTGTATTCCGCAATCTTGTCGAAGCGCTGGTCAGCCTTCGCTTTCCAGACTTCCAGCACGCCCTCTTCCTTGAAGATGCGCAACATGATCGGAGAGGTCGTCGCCATGCCCTTTTTGCGCATCTGCTCGACGATCTTGCCGGAGAGCTGGTATTCCAGCTTGTTCGAGACCTTCGACAGGTCGATCGATTCCAGGCTCTCGTTGCAGCCTGAAAGGAGCGGTGCGACGATAGCCGCAAGGAAAAGATGACGAATGCGCATTCCGGTTTTCCGCCAAATGACTGAATTAATGGCACTCTGGCCCGTTTGCGGGCACAGTATGTGCTTTGTCTTCACAAATCCTTAACCAATCCGGCCAGCATGCCTCAAGCGCAACCGGGCGATTTCCCCCGCCGAACGGATATCGCCATGGAGATCAGCGAAAATCGCGTCATGATTATGACAGGGCGCGCTTTTTGCGGGGCGTGTCAGAGATTGCGGCCGATATTCAGGAATTTCTGGCGCCGCTCGTTGCGCAGAACCTCGCCGGGCTGGGCAGAAAGCTCTGCGAGCGCCTTGTTGATCACTTCGCCGGTTGCGGCAATCACCTGCGCCGGGTCACGGTGGGCACCGCCGAGCGGCTCCTTGATGATGCCGTCGATCACGCCAAGCGTCTTCAGGTCATCGGCGGTGATCTTCATGTTGGTCGCCGCTTCCTTGGCGCGGGTGGAATCGCGCCACAGGATCGAGGCGGCGCCCTCAGGCGAAATCACCGAATAGATCGCATGTTCCAGCATGTAGACGCGGTTGCCCGTGGCAATCGCAATTGCCCCGCCCGAGCCGCCTTCGCCCAGCACGACCGAAATGATCGGCACCTTGATGTTCAGGCACATTTCGGTGGAGCGGGCGATGGCTTCCGCCTGCCCGCGCTCTTCGGCACCGACACCCGGATAGGCGCCGGCCGTGTCCACCAGCGTGATCACCGGCAGGCCGAAGCGGTCCGCCATTTCCATCACGCGGATGGCCTTGCGATAGCCCTCGGGCCGGGCGCTGCCGAAATTGTGCAGGATGCGGCTCTTGGTGTCGTGGCCCTTTTCCTGGCCGATCACCGCAACCGCTTGTCCGCGGAAACGGGCAAGCCCGGCCTGGATCGCCGCGTCTTCGCCAAAGCGGCGGTCGCCAGCCAACGGGGTGAAATCCTCAAGCAGCGCATTGGCATAATCGACGAAATGCGGACGCTGCGGATGGCGCGCGACCTGCGTCTTCTGCCAGGCATTGAGCTGCGAATAGATGTCCTTCATTGCATCACGCGCGCGCGCTTCCAGCCGCGAAACTTCGTCGGACGTGTCGATGCTCTGGTCTTCCTGCGCGAGCTTCTTCAGCTCGTGAATCTTTCCTTCGAGATCCGAGATGGGCTTTTCGAAATCGAGATAGTTATGCATGACAATCGTTCCGATCCTGATCGCGGCTGTGTCATGGAATGATCATAGACCATTTACAGCCTGTGCAGACGCGCTCTAATCCTTGTTTTTGGCCTGTTTGGCAAGAGGGTGATGCGTCTCTACGAGCTGTTGAAGCTGTTCATCCAGTACATGTGTATAGATTTGTGTCGTTGAAATGTCCGAATGACCGAGCAATTCCTGCACGACGCGCAGATCTGCACCATTTTGAAGAAGATGGCTGGCAAAGGCGTGGCGCATCACATGCGGTGAGAGAAAATCGGCGGAAAGTCCCGCCCGCGCCGCAAGCCCCTTCAGCTCGCGCGCAAAGACCTGGCGTGCGAGATAGCCCTGTTCTCCGGTGGCGGGAAAAAGATAGGGATTTTCGGCCTGGTTTGGCTTGCCTTCGGATGCAAGGAGACGGTCCTCCTCCGCTTTCATCGCGCCATAGGCTTTCAGTGCGGCAATGGCCGTGCGGGAAAGCGGCACCAGCCGTTCCTTGTTGCCCTTGCCGCGGATCACGAGGAAGCGGCCTTCCTGATCGAGCACCCGGGCGGGCAATGACACAAGCTCGCTCACGCGCATGCCGGTCGCATAAAGCAGTTCGATCGCCACCTGAAGACGCTGGCGCTGGAGCCGTCCGGGGCCGGGGGCGGCGGCTTCATCCGCGGCCTGTTTCAGCAACCGGTCCACTTCGTCGATCCGCATGGTCTTCGGAAGCGGGCGGCCCTTTTTCGGTGCGTCCACGATGCCGGTCGGATCATCGCCGCGCAGCCCTTCGGCATAAAGGAACTTGTAGAACTGTTTCAGCGCGGAAAGTCTGCGGGCCTGCGAGCTTGCGGCAAAACCCTGTGCTGCAAGATGGCCGAGATAGGCGGACAGATCGGCCGAAGTCGCGGTTGTCACGCGCACGCCGCGTGCGCCCAGGAAATCGCCCAGGTCCTCGAGGTCGCGGGCATAGGCGTTGAGCGTGTTTTCGGCCGCACCCCGCTCGGCGCTCATCATTTCGAGAAAGCTTTCGATATGGGCGCGTCCGAGATCCCTCACCATTCACTCCCTCAGTTCTGGCCGGGGGCGGGCGGGTTGAGCTTTTCCGACGGGATGCGCACCGTCACCTCCCGTTCGCGCGGCACCACCAGCACCGAAAGCGCAAGCAATGATCCGTAGATCATGGCGGCAATCAGGGCGAGTACGGTCAGAAAGCGGAAGAGGGTCGGCATCACGTTTCCCCGGGCAATGATGCTTCTGTTATGAATAAGCAGGCGGCGGGATGCAAGAACGGTGCGAAGGCTGATCTTTCTTTGCCCTCAGGCTTGACGCTCAAGCCGCATTTGCCGATACGATCCATTGATGAAATATGGTCAGGCCGATGAGTGAAGCACCGACGATCATGCCCGAAACCCTGCGCGACAAGGCGCGGGCCGCTCTCGGCAAACGCAACCTGATATTGGTCGGGCTGATGGGGGCGGGAAAATCCTCCGTTGGCCGCATCGTCGCCACCCAGCTTGGCATCCCCTTCATAGACACGGATGCGGAGATCGAACGGGTCTCGCGCATGACGATTTCCGAACTCTTTGCCGCCTATGGCGAACAGGAGTTCCGCGCACTCGAAAGCCGGGTGATCAAGCGTATCCTGCGCTCCGGTCCCCGGGTGGTGTCCACCGGCGGCGGTGCCTTCATCAATGAACGCACACGCAAGTTCATCAAGAAAGGTGGTCTGTCGCTCTGGCTCAAGGCCGATCTCGATGTGCTCTGGGAGCGGGTGAGCAAGCGTGACACCCGGCCTCTGCTGAAGACGGAGAATCCAAAGAAAACGCTCGAAGACCTGATGAATGCCCGTTATCCGATCTACGCGGAAGCCGAGATGACCGTCATCTCGCGCGAAATCCGCAAGGAGAAGATGGCCAATGTCGTGCTGGCCGCGATTGCAGGCATTCCCCATGAAGAAAGTGAAGACGAATGAGTGCTGCAGCCAGCGCCGCAACCCGGGTTCACGTACCGCTCGGTGACCGCGCCTATGATATCCTGATCGGTCATGGACTGATCGCGCGGGCCGGGGGGGAAATTGCCGCCCGGGTAAAGGGTCGCAAGGCCGCAATCATCACCGATGCCAATGTTGCGCCTCACTATCTGGAGCCACTGACCGAAAGCCTTGCAACTGCCGGGATCAAGGCTACACCCGTCATTTTGCCGCCGGGTGAGAAGACCAAGAGCTTCGAACCGCTGATGGAGGCCTGCGATCAGGTTCTGGCCGCCCATATCGGCCGCAATGACATGGTGATTGCGCTTGGCGGGGGGGTGATCGGTGATCTCGCCGGCTTCGTTGCGGGCATCGTCCGGCGCGGCGTGCGCTTCGTGCAGATGCCGACCTCGCTTCTGTCCCAGGTCGACAGCTCTGTTGGCGGCAAGACCGGTATCAATTCCCGCCACGGCAAGAACCTGATCGGCGTGTTCAACCAGCCGGATCTGGTTCTGGCCGACAGCGATACGCTGCAGACGCTTTCCGAGCGCGAATTCCGTGCCGGCTATGCGGAAGTGGCGAAATATGGCCTGATCGACAAGCCGGACTTTTTCGAATGGCTGGAAAAGAACTGGCAGGCGGTCTTTGCAGGCGGCGAGGCGCGCATCCATGCGATTGCCACCTCCTGTCAGGCCAAGTCCGATGTAGTGGTGGCCGACGAGTTTGAAACCGGGCCGCGCGCGCTTCTGAACCTTGGCCATACATTCGGCCATGCGCTGGAAGCGGCGACCGCCTATGACAGCCGCCGCCTCGTCCATGGCGAGGCGGTGGCAATCGGCATGGTGCTCGCCCATGATTTTTCCGCCCGTCTGAACCTGGCAAGCCCCGACGATGCGCGCCGTGTGGAGCGGCATCTCAAGGCCGTCGGCCTGCCCACGTCCATGACCGAGATCCCTGGCGATCTGCCCGGCCCCGAGCGTCTGATGGAAGCAATCGCGCAGGACAAGAAGGTCAAGGACGGCAAGCTGACATTCATCCTCACAAGGGGCATCGGCCAGTCCTTCATCGCCGATGATGTGGTTGCCTCCGAAGTTCTCACCTTCCTCAAGGGCAAATATCCGGGATAAACAAAATGAGCGTGCTCGCCATCCTGTCCGAATACTGGCTGACCTTTGTCTCGATCTTCGGTCTTCTGGCGGCTTCCGCCTTCTTTTCGGGCACCGAGACGGCTCTCACGGCCACGTCGCGGGCACGCATGCACACGCTGGAATCCAACGGGGACGACCGGGCAGGGCTGGTCAACCGGCTGATCGACCGCCGTGACCGGCTGATCGGCGCGCTTCTGATCGGCAACAGCGGCGTCAATATTCTGGCCTCGTCGCTGACCACCAGCCTGTTTCTCAGTCTTTTCGGGGAATCGGGTGTGGCGATTGCCACCATCATCGTGACCGTTCTGGTGGTTGTCTTTTCCGAAGTGCTGCCGAAAAGCTGGGCTATTTCCGCGCCGGATCGCTTTGCGCTTGCGGTTGCCCGCCCGACCCGCATCTTCGTGGCCGTCGTTGGTCCGATTTCCACCGGCATCAATTATTTCGTCCGCCATGTGCTCGGCCTGTTCGGTGTGACGCTCTCGAATGAAAGCTCGATGCTGTCGGCGCACGAGGAAATCCGCGGCGCGGTCGATCTCCTGCATCGGGAAGGCTCCGTGGTGAAGGCAGACCGCGACCGGCTTGGCGGCGTGCTCGATCTCGGTGAGCTGGAAGTCTCCGACATCATGATCCACCGCACGGCGATGCGGGCGGTCAATGCAGACGACAAGCCGGAAGTGATCGTCAAGACGATCCTCGAAAGCCCCTATACGCGCATGCCGCTGTGGCGCGGCTCCATCGACAACATCATCGGCCTCGTCCATGCCAAGGATCTTCTGCGCGCGCTGGCAGAGCCCAATGTCGAGCCGGAAAACCTCGATATTGTCAAGATTGCCCAGAAGCCCTGGTTCGTTCCGGACAGCACCAATCTGAAAGACCAGTTGAACGCCTTCCTGCGCCGCAAGATGCATTTCGCGGTGGTTGTGGATGAATATGGCGAGGTGCAGGGCATCGTCACGCTCGAGGATATTCTGGAGGAAATCGTCGGTGACATTGCCGATGAGCACGATATCGAAATCCAGGGCGTGCGGGCGGAAGCGGACGGCTCCATTGTGGTTGATGGCTCGGTGCCGATCCGTGACCTCAACCGGGCGCTCGACTGGGATCTGCCGGATGAGGAGGCAACCACCATTGCCGGTCTCGTGATCCATGAATCCATGACCATTCCGGAAGAGCGTCAGGCCTTCACCTTCCACGGGAAACGCTTCATCATCATGAAGCGGGAGAAGAACCGCATCACCAAGCTGCGCATTCGCCCCGCCGAGGAAAAGTCGGCAGAGGAATAATCACCAGCGCACAGGCTCACCCGGTGCGGATGCCTCGATGGCAAGCGCGTGCAGGCCAGCCTCCAGCTCTCCCTTGAGCATTTCCTGCACCGCCCTGTGCCGGGCGAGGCGGGTCATGCCTGAAAACTGCTCCGAGACGATGCGGATGCGCAAATGACTGGCGCCGGTTCCATCCATGCCCGGCTGATGCCCCGCATGCAGATGGCTTTCGTTGATGACGGCGATCCGCTCGGGTCTGAAGGCGGCTTCAAGCCGCGCCGTGATGTCGTTGATGAGGATGGTCATGGGCAGGCTCCGGAAGAGATGCCGCAGGTGAGGCGGCTGCTTCGCTACCGTGCGAAAAATGTTCCCACAAAGCCCTGAACATTCCGCTTTGTCAATTCTTGTTGTGAGGGCCAAGCCGCCCCATAATTACGAAAGAGTCGCATCGGTCTTTCGGGAGCGTTCCGGCTTGCCCAAGACTTGTATTGAACCACAGACCCTTGAACCGAGAGGGCGCATCCGGTCTTCCTCGCAAACCAACCGATGCAGCGAAGCCGGCCCGATGCGCTGGACTGAATGAAGCTTGATTCCAAATATTTCGACCGCATCCGCACCAGGCGGCGGCGCGCCGAGGCGGCCGATGCCGCAGCCCCCATGTGCCAATGGGATGGCTGCACGGAAAAGGGCGTGCATCGCGCGCCCGTCGGACGCAATGCGGAAGGCTCTTTCTTCCTCTTCTGCTTCGAGCATGTGAAGGACTACAACAAGGGCTACAACTATTTTTCCGGCCTGTCGGACAGCGAGATCGCCCGTTACCAGAAGGAAGCAATCACTGGCCATCGCCCGACCTGGACGGTCGGGGTGAACGGTGCTGCGCGTTCCGGCCCGATCCATGCCGATATTCATTCCGCCCGCATGAATGGTCGCGTGAAGGACCCGTTCGGCTTCGTGCGCCAGACGCGGGCCGGGCAATCCGCCGCGCCACGCGAGCGGAAGTTGAAGACGCTCGAGAGCAAGGCCTTCGATACATTGGGCCTGACGGCGGGCGCCACGCCGAAGGACATCAAGTCGCGCTACAAAGAACTTGTAAAAAAGCATCACCCTGACGCAAATGGGGGCGACAGAGGCTCGGAAGAGCGTTTTCGTGCCGTTATACAGGCGTATCAGTTGTTGAAGCAGGAAGGTTTCTGCTAGAGGCAATCTGAACCACCTGAAAAGACAATGTCTTGAGATGAAGGATGAAGGACGGACGGGACGCGGCCGCCTTGGAGAGACGATGAGCAAAGTTGACCTTGAATATTCCAACCTGCCCGATACGACCATTTCCGTCCGGGAAGTCTTCGGCATCGATACCGATATCCGCGTGCCGGCCTATACGGCGGGCAGCGCCTATGTGCCGGATCTCGATCCCGACTATCTGTTTGACCGCGATACCACGCTCGCCATTCTCGCAGGCTTTGCCCATAACCGCCGCGTGATGGTTTCCGGCTTCCACGGCACCGGCAAATCCACCCATATCGAACAGGTGGCCGCCCGGCTGAACTGGCCTTGCGTGCGCGTCAACCTCGACAGCCATGTCAGCCGTATCGATCTCGTCGGCAAGGATGCAATCGTCGTCAAGGACGGCATGCAGATTACCGAATTCAAGGATGGCATTCTGCCCTGGGCCTATCAGCACAATGTGGCGCTGGTTTTCGACGAGTATGACGCGGGCCGCCCGGACGTGATGTTCGTGATCCAGCGCGTGCTGGAAAGCTCCGGCCGCCTGACGCTGCTCGACCAGAGCCGCGTCATCCGTCCTCACCCGGCCTTCCGCCTGTTTGCAACCGCAAACACCGTTGGTCTCGGTGACACGACCGGCCTTTACCATGGCACCCAGCAGATCAACCAGGCCCAGATGGACCGCTGGTCTCTGGTGACGACGCTCAACTATTTGCCGCATGACAAGGAAGTGGATATCGTCTGTGCCAAGGTGAAGGGCTTTGCCGCTTCCGCTGGCCGCGACACCGTTTCGAAGATGGTGCGCGTCGCTGACCTCACCCGTGCCGCCTTCATGAATGGGGATCTCTCCACCGTCATGAGCCCGCGCACCGTGATCAGCTGGGCGGAAAATGCGGAGATCTTCGGCGATACCGCCTTTGCCTTCCGCGTCACGTTCCTCAACAAGTGCGATGAGCTGGAGCGCACGCTGGTGGCCGAGCAGTATCAGCGCGCCTTCGGTGTCGAGCTGAAGGAAAGTGCTGCCAATATCGTTCTCGGTTCCTGAGAAGGGCGGAGTAGCTAGCATCATGGCAGGCCGTGGCGACAATACGAAAGCCAGACCCGGTGGCACGGTGGATATGGAGCCCGTCCGGCGGGCAATCGCAGGATGCGTGCGCTCGGTGGCTGGGCGCGGCGAGGTGGAGGTTTCCTTCGCCAATGACCGCCCCGGCATGACCGGCACGGCGATCCGCCTACCGGAACTGTCGCGGAAGCCGACCGCGCAGGAAGTGGCCGTCACCCGCGGCCTCGGCGACAGCATGGCGCTCCGGATCGCCTGTCATGATGCCAAAGTGCACAGCCAGCTTGCGCCGCAGGGTGCGGATGCGCGTGCCGTTTATGACGCGGTCGAACAGGCTCGCGTGGAATCCATCGGTGCGTTGCGGATGGCAGGCACGGCCGAAAATCTCGCGGCGATGAATGCCGAGAAATATGCCAAGGCCAATTTCGGCGGCATCCAGCGCCAGCAGGATGCCCCGATCCAGGAAGCCGTGGCGATGATCGTGCGCGAAAAGCTCACCGGTCAGAAGCCTCCGGAATCGGCGGGCAAGGTGGTTGACCTGTGGCGGCCCTATATCGAGGACAAGGCGGGCGGCCAGCTCGATCAGCTGTCCGGTGCCTTGAACGACCAGCAGGCTTTTGCGCGTGTTGTTCGCCATATCCTTTCCTCCATGAACATGGCCGAGGATCTGGACGACAACGACACCGAGACGGAAGAAAACCAGCCGGAATCGGACGACGACCAGCCGCGCAGCGACGAACAGAACGAGGAAAGCGTCGAGGAAGAGGCCGGTTCGGAAGCGGCCCCTGCGGAAGAGCAGCAATCTGCCGAAGAGCAGATGGAAGACGGGGAAATGGACGGCGCGGAAATCTCCGACGACGACATGACCGATGACGAGCAGGACGATTCCGAAACGCCGGGCGAGACCAAGCGTCCCGCCGGTGCCTTTGACGATTTCAACGAGAAGGTCGATTACAAGATCTTCACGCAGGAATTCGACGAGGAAATCACGGCGGAAGAACTCTGCGACGAGGCTGAGCTGGACCGTCTGCGCGCCTTCCTCGACAAGCAGCTTGCGCATCTTCAGGGCGCGGTCGGTCGGCTTGCGAACCGGCTGCAGCGCCGCCTGATGGCGAAGCAGAACCGCTCCTGGGATTTCGATCTCGAAGAGGGCTATCTCGACACGGCGCGGCTCACGCGCATGATCATCGATCCGATGCAGCCGCTTTCCTTCAAGATGGAGCGCGACACCAAGTTCCGCGATACGGTTGTAACGCTGCTGATCGACAATTCCGGTTCCATGCGCGGTCGGCCGATCACGGTTGCGGCCACCTGCGCGGATATTCTTGCCCGCACGCTTGAGCGCTGCGGCGTTAAGGTGGAGCTTTTGGGCTTTACCACCAAAGCTTGGAAGGGCGGGCAGGCGCGTGAAAAATGGCTGGGCTCCGGCAAGCCTCCGGCTCCCGGGCGCCTCAATGATCTGCGCCACATTGTCTACAAGTCTGCAGATGCCCCCTGGCGCCGGGCAAGGCGAAATCTCGGCCTGATGATGCGCGAAGGCCTGCTGAAGGAAAACATCGACGGCGAGGCGCTGATGTGGGCGCATAACCGGCTGATGGCGCGGCCCGAGCAGCGCCGCATCCTGATGATGATTTCCGATGGCGCTCCGGTGGATGACAGCACACTTTCGGTCAATCCGGGCAACTATCTCGAGCGGCATCTGCGCGCCGTGATCGAGCAGATCGAAACCCGTTCGCCGGTCGAGCTTCTCGCGATCGGCATCGGCCATGACGTGACGCGCTACTATCGCCGCGCCGTGACGATTGTCGATGCGGATGAACTGGCAGGTGCGATGACCGAGCAGCTCGCTTCGCTTTTCGAGGAAAAGCAGGCGGGTGGCCGCAGGGGTTCCCGCCGCTGATGGTGGCCCGCGCGCCCTTTGCAGCCCTGCTTGCCCTCGGGCTTCTGGCCAGTATTGGCGAAAGTCCGGTTCAAGCTACGGACAAGGTGGCGGTCGAGGCGCGCCAGATCCCCGAATTCCGTCTCGGGCAAGCCAATCAACCGATTGGGAAGCTTCAATTTGTCGGCGGCCTGTCGCTTGCCTCGGACAACTGGCTGTTCGGGGCACTCTCCTCCATCCGGGTCCGGCCCGATGGGCAGCATTTCGTGATGGTGCTCGACACCGGCCATTTCCTGACCGGCGAGATCACCCGGGATGGGAACGGGCTGCTATCTGGTCTTGCGAATGTCGAGATCACCTCGATGCGGGACAAGTTGGGCCGGGACGATGCGCAGAAATACAATATGGACAGCGAAAGCCTCGCCTTTCGCGGAGACGATGTGCTGGTTTCGTTTGAAGGCCTGCACCGTGTCGATGTCTATCCCGGGCCGGATTTCGTTCATCAGGTGCCGTCTGCGTCGATTCCCATCCTGATGGATCCCCGCAAGCTCAAGGGCAATGGCAGTCTCGAATCGCTTGCCATGGCGCCCGCATCCTCACCACTCGGGGCCGTGCCGGTGACCATTGCCGAGCGCAGTTTCGATGCGGCGGGCAATCTCTTTGCGGCGATCCTCGATGGCCCCCTGAAGGGTCGGTTCAGTGTCAAGGTAACCGACGGCTATGCGGTTTCGGACTGCACTTTTCTCGACAATGGCGATCTTGTTCTGCTTGAACGCCGCTTCGGGATTACCGTCGGTATAGGCTTGCGGATCCTGCGTGTGCCTGCAGCGGAACTGCGTCCGGGTGCCATCGTCGAAGGGCACGTTCTGATGGAAGCGGGGCCGGAAAGCCAGATCGACAATATGGAGGGCATCGATGCGGTGACGATGCCGGATGGTTCGACTCATCTCATCCTCGTTTCCGATGACAATCATTCCCTGCTGCAACGCAGTCTGATGCTGGAATTCAAGCTGCTGGACTGAACAGAAAAAGGCCCGCAGCCGATGCTGCAGGCCTTTCCCGTTTCTCCAAACGGTGTGGCTTGTTTCAGCGGGTGGCGAGATCTGGCATGGGCTTCAGCACATTCATCAGAGCGCCATAGGGCAGAAGCATGATGAGGCCGACGGTGATCTTCGCACCGAAATCGCCAAAGGCCCAGGAGACCCAGCGCGGAGCTTCCAGCGCGAACACGCCGAGGATCGGGGCATTCGCTATGGCGAAGTCGTCATTCGCGCCCACGAAGCTGAATGTGGCGGCAAAGGCAATCGAGAAGAACAGCAGCGTATCGAGCGCGGAACCTGCGAGCGAACCGGCCAGCGGCGCCTGCCACCAGGCCTGACGGCGCAGACGGTTGAACACGGTGATATCCAGAAGCTGGCCGATCAGGAAGGCGGTTCCCGAAGCAATCGCGATGCGATGCGGTGCGGTGAACCAGGACAGCGCCACACCTGCAATGAAGCCGACGATCACCACCCGGCGGGCCATCTGCGGGCCGAACTGGCGGTTGGTGAGATCGGTGACCAGAAAGGCGACCGGATAGGTAAAGGCACCCCAGGTGAGGATGTCACCAAGGGCGATCCCGAACAGCGTGCCGTTCAGCGGATACTGCACGAGGAAATTGGAGGAGACGACCACCAGGGTCATCATCAGGGCATAAAGGGTGAGTGCGCGTAGGTTCAGCATTTTTTTATCCTGGGTGATGCCACCAGTTGGAGAAACAGGCCGGACAAAGCAAAAGGCCTGACCGGGTTTCGGTCAAGCCTTGAGCCAATCCGGATGGAAGGAAGCGCTGATTAAGCGGCTTCAGCCGTCTTCTTGACGATCTGGCGGCGCAGCAGGCGGGCGCGCATCGACAGCTCGGACTCGTCAGCCTTCAGAAGAAAGGCATCGAGCCCGCCGCGATGTTCAACCGAGCGCAGGGCTGCAGCGGAAACGCGCAGACGGTAGCGCTGGCCGAGTGCGTCGGAGATCAGCGTGACATTGCACAGGTTCGGCAGGAACCGGCGCTTGGTCTTGTTGTTCGCGTGGCTCACATTGTTGCCAGTCTGAACACCCTTGCCGGTCAGTTCGCAGCTACGGGACATGATACACCTATTTTTCTTGGCCAAGGACGCGAGACCCGCTAAAACAGGCACGCAATCCCGCTGGCAGGATTGGAAAGTTGCGGTTCTATAGTCAGGGCAATCCGTTCCGTCAAGCCAAACCTGTGGTCAGCGCAACAGAATCCTTGAAAAAGCCGCTGTTTTCTTGTCATCCCCGGATGAACAGGAAAAAGATGCGCCGCGGCCTCGATGAGGGATTTTCCGAAGGGCATCAAGGGAGACTGGCGTGAAATCAATTGCTATCGGTGCTCTGGCCCTCGTATCCACCCTTGCCGTCGAGACTGGCACCGCCTTTGCCGCGTCGAAGACCCAGCAGACGGAATACAATATCGCAATCGCCGGAATTCCGGTCGCCCGCGCCGTGTTCAACACGAAGCTGGAAAAGACCCGCTACGCCATCACAGGCTCGGTCAACACGGCGGGCCTTGCCGATCTGATCGCCGATATCCGGGCAAAGACTTCCGTGCATGGCGCGTTTCAGCATGACAGTCTGCGGGCCAGGAAATACGAGCTGATCTACACGAGCGGCAAACGCACCCGCACCTATACGGTCAATTTTTCGGGCAGCCGTGTTTCGTCCACCTCGATCAGCCCCGAACCGAAACGGCCCGAAGGCTGGGTGCCGGTGACATCCCGCCAGCTTTCGCAGGTGCTCGATCCGATTTCCGGTCTGATCTTTCCGGAGGGCCGCAAGGTCTGCCCGCGCTCGCTGCCGATCTTTGATGGCGAAACGCGGATGGACCTCGTGCTTTCACCAAAGGGCACCCGCAGCTTCAAGGCAAAGGGCTATGAGGGGGATGTGCTTGTCTGCTCCGTTCGCTTCGTGCCGAAGGCCGGTTATCGCAAGGGTCGCAAGGATATCGAATATCTGCGCAATTCCTCGAAGATGGAAATCTGGTTCGGCAATGCCGGCGAACTTGGCCTCGTAGCACCCGTCTATGTC
>CAMFIE010000031.1 GCA_945952315.1 uncultured Rhizobium sp.
GGTCCTCGGGAAAATTCCTTCCCGCAGAATGATCCAATCAGCTCGAACTCTGCTCTAGACGCTGTGTTCACCGAACGGGACCGATGACAGGATCACGCGTCGGAGAGCGTGCGGCGCACCGCATTCTGCCAGCCTTTCAGCTTGGCGCGGCGGGTCTTTTCATCCATCGCGGGCGTGAAGGTGCGGTCGAGCGCCCAGGTGCGGGCAAAGCCGTCACGATCCGGCCAGAAGCCGCAGCGGCTCGCGGCCAGCCAGGCAGCACCCAGAGCGGTGGTTTCGAGAATCCGGGGCCGGTCGACGGGCGCTTCGAGCAGGTCGGCCAGCCGCTGCATCGTCCAGTCGGAGGCGACCATGCCGCCATCGACGCGCAGCACCGTGTCTTCCTCGCCGTCGCGCTTCCAGTCCTTGTTCATCGCGTCGAGCAGATCGCGCGTCTGGTAGCAGACGGCCTCAAGGGCTGCGCGCGAAAGCTCGGCCGGGCCTGTGCTGCGGGTGAGACCGAAGATCGCGCCGCGGGCATCCGGGTCCCAGTAAGGAGCGCCAAGCCCGGTGAAGGCGGGCACGAGATAGACCTCCTGTGCCGGGTCTGCCGCATCGGCAAGCGCCCCGGTCTGCGACGCGCTCTCGATGATCTTCAGGCCATCGCGCAGCCATTGCACGGCCGCCCCCGCAATGAAGATCGAGCCTTCCAGCGCATAGGTCACCTCGCCATTCAGGCGATAGGCAAGCGTGGTCAGGAGCCGGTTCTTCGAGCGCACCATATCCTTGCCGGTGTTCAGCAGCGCGAAACAGCCGGTGCCATAGGTGGATTTCAGCATGCCGGGCTCGAAACAGGCCTGTCCGATGGCGGCGGCATGCTGGTCACCCGCAACGCCGAGGATCGGCACTTCGGCGCCCAACACGGCGGCATCCGTCACGCCGAAATCGTCCGAGCAGTCCTTGACCTCCGGCAGCATGGCCATCGGCACGCGCAGGATCGCGGTCAGTTCATCGTCCCATTCCTGCGTGGCGATGTTGAACATCAGCGTGCGCGCGGCATTGGTGGCATCGGTCGCAAAGCTCTTGCCGCCGGTCAACCGCCAGATCAGGAATGTATCAATCGTGCCGAAGCAGAGATCGCCATTGGCGGCCTTCGCCCGCGTACCCTTCACATTGGCGAGCATCCACGACAGCTTGGTGCCGGAAAAATAGGGATCGAGCAGCAGGCCCGTCTTGCGGGTGAAGGTCTTTTCCAGCCCCTGCCCCTTGAGCTTGGCGCAATAATTGGCCGTGCGGCGATCCTGCCAGACGATGGCATTGTGAATGGGCGTGCCGGTTTCCCGGTCCCAGACCACCACCGTCTCACGCTGATTCGTAATGCCGATGGAAACCACGTCGGAGGCTTCGGCGCTTGCCTTTTTCAGCGCCTCGCGGATCGACCAGAGCACGCTCTGCCAGATTTCCTCCGGGTCGTGCTCCACCCAGCCGGAGCGCGGAAAATGCTGGGTGAATTCCTTCTGGCCGGTGCTGACGGGCTGCATCTTGTCATCGAACAGGATCGCCCGGCTGGACGTGGTTCCCTGATCGATTGCCAGCACATATTTCGCCATTCCGGTCCTCCCCGTCTGCTGCGGCGCGGATGTTCCGGCCTCCAAAAACGAATGTCAAACGAAAACGGGTCGAAAGCGGTGGATGGATCAGGCAACATCATCCCGGTCTATTGGATGATTGCCAGAGCCTTCGCTTTGGGCATAGGTTTTGCGTCGAACCAGCGGCATGGCGTTCAGCCTGCGCGTCCATATCCGGAAGGAGACCATCATGAAGAGAACCGCCGTCATCACCGGCTCCACCAGCGGCATTGGACTTGCGATTGCGACCGCCCTTGCCCGCGATGGCGCGGATGTGGTGCTGAACGGGTTTGGCCCGGCGGACGAGATCGCCGCGATCATCGAGCGGCTGAAGGGTTTTGGCAATGGCGTGATCTATCACGGCGCCGACATGACGAAACCGGCCGAAATCGCCGATCTCGTCGCCACTGCCTCCCGCACTTTCGGTTCCGTCGATGTGCTGGTCAACAATGCCGGCATCCAGCATGTGGAGAAGATCGAGGATTTTCCGATCGAGAAATGGGACCAGATCATCGCCATCAACCTCTCCTCCTCCTTCCACACCATGCGGGCGGCGATACCGCTGATGAAGGAGAAGAAGAAGGGCCGCATCATCAATGTCGCCTCCGCACACGGGCTGGTCGCCTCGCCGTTCAAATCCGCCTATGTGGCGGCCAAGCACGGCATCATGGGGCTGACCAAGACGGCCGCGCTGGAGCTCGCCGAATTCGGCATCACCGTCAATTCCATCTGCCCCGGCTATGTGCTGACCCCGCTGGTCGAAAAGCAGATCCCGGATACGGCCCGCACACGCGGCATATCGGAAGAGCAGGTGAAGCAGGATGTGATGCTGAAGTTCCAGCCGACCAAGGACTTCGTTTCCGTGGAAGAAGTGGCCGCAACCGCCCTTTTCCTCGCCTCCGACAGCGCCCGCCAGATCACCGGCACGCATATCTCGATTGACGGCGGCTGGACAGCGCAATAACCCTATTCATCCCGATTTGGCAAAACAGCGCCGATTTGGCGCTGTTTTTCGTAAGAATACGGGGGAAAAGACGGATATTGCACCCGATTTTGGGAGAAATCGGATGAAAATACCACTCATATAGCCAAATTGCTGCAAGACCAGGTCAAAAGAAAAGAACAGGAACGACATGACTCAAAGCATACGGTTTTTGCTGAACGGGGAGGAAATCTCGCTTTCCGGCATCGCGCCCACCGAAACGCTGCTCGACTATCTCAGGTTGTCAAAACGCCTGACGGGCACAAAGGAAGGCTGCGCCGAAGGCGATTGCGGTGCCTGCACGGTGCTGGTCGGACGTCTGAGCGGCGACCGGCTGGTCTATGAAAGCGTGAATGCCTGCATCCGCTTCCTCGGTTCGCTGAATGCCACCCATGTGGTCACCGTCGAGCATCTCGCAGGCAAGGATGGCGCGCTGCATCCGGTTCAGCAGGCGATGGTGGATTATCACGGCTCGCAATGCGGCTTCTGCACGCCTGGCTTCGTGATGTCGCTCTATGGCCTGTGGCTTTCGGAGGAAAATCCCGGCAGGCCCGGCATCGAGCGCGCGCTTCAGGGCAATCTCTGCCGCTGCACCGGCTATGAACCCATCGTGAAGGCCGCGCTCGCCGTGACTGCCGCCCGCCCGAGCAACCTGTTCGACCCGCTGGAAAAGACCCGCACCGAGGTGATCGCAAGACTGTCCGCGCTGCAGCCAAAGGAAACCATCGAGACCGGCAGGGACGGCAAGCGGCTGATCGTGCCGCATTCGGTCGAGGCGCTGGCGGACTGTCTTGCCGACAATCCGGGCGCGACCATCGTCGCCGGGTCCACTGATGTGGGCCTCTGGGTCACCAAGCAGATGCGTCCGATCAATCCGGTCATCTTCATCAATCACCTTGCCGAGTTGCAGACCATCGAAACTGGCGCGGACGAGATCCGCATCGGCGCGGGCGTGACCTATCAGCAGGCCATGGCCGTGCTGGCCGATCACGTGCCGGCGCTGGCGGCGCTCATCACCCGCATCGGTGGCGAGCAGGTGCGCTACATGGGCACCATTGGCGGCAATGTGGCAAACGGCTCGCCAATCGGCGACACACCGCCGCCGCTGATCGCGCTCGATGCAACCGTCACGCTGCGTTCGAAAACCGGACGGCGCACGCTGCTGCTCGAAAGCTTCTTCATCGCCTATGGCAAGCAGGATCGCCAGCCGGGCGAATTCGTGGAAAGCATCACCGTTCCGAAACCCGCCAAAGGCGCGCATTTTGCCGTCTACAAGGTGTCGAAGCGCCGTGAGGAGGATATTTCCGCGCTCTGCGGTGCCTTCCACCTGACGCTGGACGGCGAGAACCGGGTGCAGGTGATCCGCATCGCCTTTGGCGGCATGGCAGGCACGCCGAAGCGGGCGGCCGCCGTGGAAGCAGCGCTTTCCGGCAAGAGCTGGACGCGCGAGACGGTGGAGGCGGCACGGGCGGCCTTCGATACGGATTACCAGCCGCTCACCGACTGGCGCGCGACCGCGGATTATCGCCAGCTTGCGGCCAAGAACCTGCTGACCCGCTTCTATTTCGAAACGACCGGCAATCCGCAGGAAATCCGCCGCTTCGCCGCAGGGGAGAAATAAGCCATGGACAGCAAGCTTCAGGATATGACCGCCCCCGGCATTCGCGGCCCGATGCACGCCACCCTTCGCCATGACAGCGCCCACAAGCATGTGAGCGGCACGGCCGAATATATCGACGACATGCCGGAACCGGCAGGCCTGCTGCATGGCGCGCTCGGCCTTTCCGACCGCGCCCATGCGGAGATCGTCTCGATCGACCTTTCCGACGTTGCCGCCGCGCCCGGCGTGCATCTGGTTCTGACCGGCAAGGATGTGCCGGGTGAAAACGATGTGAGCCCGTCCGGCCGTCACGACGAGCCGCTGCTTGCGGAAAGGCGCGTCGAATTCCACAGCCAGCCGATCTTTGCGGTGATTGCCGAGACCCGGGATCAGGCCCGCCGCGCAGCCCGTCTTGCAAAGGTTACCTATCGGGACCTGCCTTTCTGGACGGATATCGATGGCGCACTCGCCAATGGCGCGCCGATTGTCACCGAAGGCATGACGCTCTCGCGCGGCGATGCCAAAGCCGCCCTTGAAAAGGCCCCGAAGCGGCTGAAAGGCCAGATGAATATCGGCGGGCAGGAGCATTTCTATCTGGAAGGCCATATCGCCCTTGCCATTCCCGGCGAGGACGAGGATGTGACCGTCTGGTCCTCCACCCAGCATCCGAGCGAAGTGCAGCATATGGTGGGCCATGTGCTCGGCATTGCCTCCAATGCCGTGACGGTCAACACCCGCCGCATGGGCGGCGGCTTCGGCGGCAAGGAAACGCAGGGCAACCAGTTTGCGGCCCTTGCAGCGCTTGCGGCAAAGAAGCTGAAGCGGGCGGTGAAATTCCGCCCCGACCGCGACGAGGACATGACCGCGACCGGCAAGCGCCACGATTTCCGCGTGACCTATGATCTCGGCTTTGACGAGAACGGACGCATCGAGGCGGTGGATGCCACATTCGCGGCCCGCTGCGGCTTCTCGGCGGATCTGTCCGGCCCGGTGACGGACCGGGCGCTCTTCCATGCGGATTCCAGCTATTACTATCCGCATGTGCATCTCACCTCGCAGCCACTGAAGACCCACACGGTCTCCAACACCGCCTTTCGCGGTTTCGGCGGGCCGCAGGGCATGGTGGGCGGCGAGCGCTTCATCGAGGAAATCGCCTACGCCCTCGGCAAGGACCCGCTCGATATCCGCAAGGCGAATTTCTACGGCGCCAAGGGGTCCGGCCGCGATATCACGCCCTATCATCAGGTGGTGGAAGACAATATCATCGGCCGCATCGTCGACGAGCTGGAGGCGAGCTCCGACTATCGGGCCCGGCGCGAGGCGATCATCGCCTTCAACCGCGACAATCCGGTGATCCGCAAGGGCATTGCGCTCACCCCGGTGAAATTCGGCATTTCCTTCACGCTCACCGCCTTCAATCAGGCGGGCGCGCTGGTGCATGTCTATTCCGATGGCTCGATCCATCTGAACCATGGCGGCACGGAAATGGGTCAGGGCCTTTACACCAAGGTGGCGCAGGTGCTGGCCGATGCCTTCCAGGTGGATATCGACCGGGTGAAGATCACCGCGACCACCACCGCGAAAGTGCCGAATACATCGGCAACGGCGGCCTCCTCCGGCACCGATCTCAACGGCATGGCCGCCTATGATGCCGCCCGGCAGATCAAGACTCGGCTCATCGCCTTTGCCGCCGAGCGCTGGAATGTCGCGCCCGAAAGCGTGCGCTTTGCGCCGAACCGGGTGGAGATCGGCAACAAGGCGACCATCCCTTTCCCGGATTTCATCCGGCAGGCCTATTTCGCCCGCGTGCAGCTTTCCGCTGCCGGTTTCTACAAGACGCCGAAAATCCACTGGGATCGGGAAGCGGGCCGCGGCACGCCCTTCTATTACTTCGCCTATGGCGCCTCCTGCTCGGAAGTGTCCATCGATACGCTGACAGGCGAATATATGGTGGACCGCACCGATATTCTCCACGATGTCGGCAAGTCGCTGAACCCGGCCATCGATACCGGTCAGGTGGAAGGCGCCTTCGTGCAGGGCATGGGCTGGCTGACGACGGAAGAGCTGTGGTGGGACAACAAGGGGCGGCTGCGCACCCATGCACCCTCCACCTACAAGATCCCGCTTGCCTCCGACCGCCCGAAGATCTTCAACACGACGCTGGCCGAATGGTCGGAGAATGCGGAGCCGACCATCGGCCGGTCGAAGGCGGTCGGCGAGCCGCCCTTCATGCTCGGCATTTCGGTGCTGGAGGCATTGTCGATGGCGGTGGCGAGCGTCGCCGACTATCGCATCTGCCCGCGGCTTGATGCACCGGCAACACCGGAACGCATCCTGATGGCCGTCGAGCGGCTGAAGAGCGGGTCGTGACCCATCAGGCTCCCGATAATCCCGTGGAAGCGCGCGAGGCCCTTGCGCGCTTTCTGCTGGCGCCCGAGCCGGTGGTTGCGGTGACCGTAACCCGGGTCGAGGGCTCGGCCCCGCGCGAGGAAGGGGCGACCATGCTGGTCTCCCCCACCCGCCTGTTCGGCACGATCGGCGGCGGCTTTGCGGAATTCGATGCGATCGATCATGCCCGCGCCCTGCTGCGGGAGAAGAAGGCCCGCAGCGAGAAACTGACCATTCTCGGCCCCGACAGCGGCCAGTGCTGCGGCGGTCGGCTTACCCTTTCCTTCGAGGAGGTGACGGAAGAGCGGGCGCTTTTCCTGCTGCAACAGGCGGACGAAGCCGCAAAGGCGCTGCCGCTCGTAGCGCTGTTCGGGGCGGGCCATGTGGGCCGGGCGCTCTGCCGGGCGCTTCAGCCCCTGCCCTTCCGGCTGATGATGGTGGAAACCCGCGCAGACGAGCTTTCCGACCTTCCACCCGGCGTCGAAAGGCGGCTGACGGCAATGCCGGAAATGCTGATCGCCGATCTGCCGCCGGGGTCTGTGGTGATCATTCTGACCCATGACCATGCGCTGGATTTCCTGATTGGCAGCGAAGCCCTGAAGCGTGACGATCTCGCCTATATCGGCATGATCGGCTCGGCCACCAAGCGGGCGAGCTTTGCCGGGCATTTCCGCCGGGAGGGCGCAGATCCGGCCGCGCTGGAGCGGCTGACACTGCCGATTGGTGGAACCGCCGTGAAGGACAAGCGGCCCGCCGTAATCGCGGCCATGGTTGCCGCCGAACTGCTGCGCCTGCCGGGTATCCTGCAGGCTGCCCCGGCGCCTTGCTGAAAATTTTCCACCAAAAAAGCAAGATTTACTAAAGCTAAATCTATTTATATGCTTAATTTCAACTATCAAGATTGATTCGAATTGAGGGCATTTCCATGGTCAGCAGCATTTCCGGCCTGTCCCTGATTTCCAAGGCAGCGACAGCCTCTTCCGCCACCGGCGCATCCGGCAACGAGCCGAACCTCGCCGAGCTTCAATCCACTCTCTCCGCGAAAAAGGCGAAACTTGCGCTTGCCAAGACCGATGCCGAAAAGGCGGCCTTGCAGGCGGAGATCGCGCTGATCGAAAAGCAGATCGAGGAGCTGAAGGCCAAACGCAAGGGCGCGGGCGAGGACAGCGCGCAAGCCAAGGCGGCGGAGGAACTGGCGAAGCTTTTCACCTTCGATACCTCGACCTTCAACGAAAACATCCCGTTTGGTGAGCGTCAGACCACGGTTTGAGCATTTTTTTGGTGATTTTCCGCCGATTCTTGCCGGCAGATGGCGTCAAATGACGCCATCCCCATGATTTCACCCTTTCCCCCTTCCCTTCTCGGCGGATTTCTCGCAATTTGCGGAAAAACACTGAGAGGGATCTGACCATGTATGAATACGCCATTGCCTGGGAGTGGCTGGCCTTTGCCGTGCGCTGGTTGCACGTGGTGACAGCCATTGCCTGGATTGGTTCATCCTTCTATTTCATCGCGCTCGATCTTGGCCTCGTGAAGCGCGACCATCTGCCTGTCGGAGCCTACGGCGAAGAGTGGCAGGTGCATGGCGGCGGTTTCTATCACATCCAGAAATATCTGGTGGCACCGGCCCAGATGCCGGAGCATCTGACCTGGTTCAAATGGGAAAGCTACATGACCTGGCTTTCCGGTTTCGCCATGCTCGCGGTGGTCTATTATGGAGGCGCCGATCTCTTCCTCATCGATCAGCACGTGCTGCCGCTCACCCAGATGCAGGCAATCGGCCTGTCGATTGCGTCGCTGGCGCTTGGCTGGATCATTTATGACCAGTTGTGCAAGTCGCCGCTCGGCAAGAATATCTGGGGCTTGATGGCCGTGCTTTATGTCGCGCTGGTCGCGATGGCCTGGGGTTACACCCAGATCTTCACCGGCCGCGCCGCCTTCCTGCATCTCGGCGCCTTCACCGCGACGATCATGTCGGCCAACGTGTTCTTCATCATCATTCCGAACCAGAAGATCGTGGTGGCGGACCTGATTGCGGGCCGCACGCCGGATCCGAAATTCGGCGTCATCGCCAAGCAGCGCTCGCTGCACAACAATTACCTCACCCTGCCGGTGATCTTCTTCATGCTGTCGAACCACTATCCGCTGGCCTTCGGCACGGAGTTCAACTGGATCATCGCAGCGCTGGTGTTCCTGATGAGCGTGACCATCCGCCACTGGTTCAACACCACGCACGCCCGCAAGGGCCGCCCGACCTGGACCTGGCTGGTCACACTCCTGCTGTTCATCGCCATCATGTGGCTTTCGACCGTGCCGAAGGCATTGACGGGAGATGCGGAGAAGGATGCAGCCCTTTCGCCCGCCTTCCAGCGCTTTGCCGATAACAGCCATTTCGGCGCGGTGGTGGAAACCGTCTCCTCGCGCTGCTCCATGTGCCACGCGGCAGAGCCGGCCTGGGAAGGCCTTGCCCGGCCGCCCAAGGGCGTGAAGCTGGAAACCGAGGCAGACATTGCCTCCCATGCCCGCGAAATATATCTGCAGGCAGGCCGCAGCCATGCCATGCCGCCCGGCAATCTTTCCGAAGTCACGCCCGAAGAGCGGCAATTGCTGGTCGCCTGGTACGAGACGGCGGTTGCCGGGGAGAAGGCGCAATGAGCGCGCTTCTGATCCGGGGTCGCCTGCTTTCCTTCAAGCGCGCCCCTCTCGGACGGGATGATGCGGCGAGCTATACCTATGAGGCCGATGGCGCCGTGCTGATGGTGGATGGCACCATTCGCGCCTCCGGCTCCTATGGCGAGGTGAAGGACGAGGCCGAGGATGGCGTGCCGGAGGTGGATCACCGTCCGCATCTGATCATGCCGGGTTTCATCGATACGCATCTGCATTTTCCGCAGATGCAGGTGGTCGGTTCCTATGCCGCAAACCTGCTGGAATGGCTGAACACCTATACATTCATCGAGGAACAGCGCTTTGCCGAGGCCGAACATGCGGCCCGCATCGCCGTGCATTTCTTCGACGAGATGCTGCGCCATGGCACGACGACCGCCGTTGCCTATTGCTCGGTGCACAAGACCTCCGCCGATGCCTTCTTCGCCGAAAGTCTGAAGCGCAACACACGCATGATCGCCGGCAAGGTGATGATGGACCGCAACGCGCCGGAAGCGCTGCGCGACACGGCACAAAAGGGCTATGACGAGACGAAACAGGTGATTGCCGACTGGAACGGCAAGGGCCGCAACCACGTTGCGATCACCCCGCGCTTTGCCATCACCTCGACGCCGGAGCAGATTGAAGCGGCAGGCACGTTGGCCCGCGAATTCCCGGACCTCTATGTCCAGACCCATCTTTCGGAAAACCACGAGGAAATCGCCTTCACCTGCTCGCTCTATCCGGAGGCGAAGGACTATACCGATATCTATGCGCGCTACGGCCTGCTTGGAAACAGGACGCTGCTTGGCCACTGTATCCACCTTTCCGACCGGGAGGCGGATGTGTTGTCCGAGGCCGGTTCGGTGGCGGTCCATTGCCCGACATCGAACCTCTTTCTCGGCTCTGGCCTTTTCCCGCTTCGCCGTCTGACGGGACGGGAAAAGCCGGTGCGGGTCGGCTTCGCCACCGATATCGGCGGCGGCACAAGCTATTCCATGCTGCGCACGCTGGATGAGGCCTACAAGATCCAGCAATTGCTGGGCGAGCGGCTGAACCCGCTGGAAAGCTTCTATTTCGCCACCCGCGGCAATGCCGAGGCGCTGTCGCTTGCAGACCGGATCGGAACGCTGGAACCGGGCTCGGATGCGGATGTGATCGTGCTCAACGCCTCCGCAACGCCCGCGATGGCCCTGAAGATGCAGGCCGTCACGACGCTCTCGGAAGAACTCTTCCTGCTGCAGACACTCGGCGACGACCGCGCGATTGCCGAAACCTATGTGGCCGGCGAGCCGGCAAAGTCGACGCTGGGCAAAGGGGCCTGAAGGGATACCGGCTGCGAACAGAAGGACGCAGCTTAAGGCAAGTCCTCAATAGTGATAGCGGCATTGGGCAACGATGAGCACCGCCTCGGCACCTGTTCCGCGAACGGTGTAAACCAGCCTGTGTTCCTGCGTGATGCGCCTCGACCAAAAGCCCCGCAATTGGCCTTTAAGGGGCTCCGGCTTGCCTATGCCTTCGAAGGGGTGACGCAGGGCATCGCGCAACAGTTCATTGATGCGCTCAACCACCTTCATATCCGTCTGCTGCCAATAGACATAGTCTTCCCAAACCGTGGGTGCCCATTGCAGCAGCATCCGGTTCACTCCACGAGATCGTGCGTAACGAGGTTATCACTGGCTGCGATATCAGCAACCGCATTGAGCAAGTGCCGGGCATTGGCGGGCGAAGAAAGCAGATGAAGCGTTTCCATCATGCCTTCATATTCATCCTTGTCCACGAGGATAACAGAAGATTTGTCGCGACGGGTGATTTCAACCGGAACCCGATCATGGGTTACCGTATCCAGCAGGCTTGCGAGTTCTTCCCGTGCTTTTGAAAATTTGACCGACTGCATGAGCGCCTCCATCCGACTTGTACAATATACCGTACAAGTCGGATCAGTTCAAGCCGTCAACTCCCCCGATAGGTCGAATAGCCGTAGGGCGAAAGCAGCAGCGGCACGTGGTAATGCGCTGTCGTATCGGAAATGCCGAAGCGGAGCGGGATCACGTCGAGAAAGGGTGGATCGGTGAGCGGAATGCCGAGACGGCGCAGATAATCGCCAGCCTTGAACACCAGCTCGTATTCGCCCACCTGAAATGTCTCGCCGATCAGGATCGGCCCGCCATCGACACGGCCATCGGAATTGGTGGTCACTGTGCGGATCTTGGTCCGGGTCTCGCCCTTCAGCCGGTAGAGATCGATCTCCAGCCCCTCGGCCGGTTTGCCAAGCGCGGTATCAAGAACATGGGTGGTGAGACCGGTCATGGGGTCGGTTCCTCGATGATATAGGGTGTGTCGAAGAAGAACTCTTCGAGATTGTTGCCGGGGCCGTCGCGGTCTGCGATCAGGAAATCACTGACCTCATCCAGTGCCATCAGCGGGTGATGCCATACATTGCGGCGATAGTTCACGCCCTGACCGTTGGTGGAGAGAAACACCTCCGGCCTGCCCGGCCTGCCGCCGTCATCCTTCGAGACGACGACCAGAAAGGGTCGCGGTGCCAGCGGCGAAAAGCTCTGGCTGCCGAGCGGATGCCGCTCCATCATGTCGACCGCATAGGGAAAGCGCCGAGGCTGGCCGCGGAAGATGTTGAGGATCACCCGCGCCCCTTCGCCTGCCGCTTCCGGTACGACCAGCGCGTGATGCCGCTCTGTCGTGCCGCCATTGATCATGCGGATGCTCTCGGCGCGCGGCTCGATCACCTCGCCATAGGGGGCGAAGGCTGCCGCCGTCAGCGGCCTTACGATCAGGCGCTCGCTCATGCCGCCTCCGGCAGCAAGGCTTCCAGCCGAAGCCGGGCGATCTTCTCAACCTGCGCCGCCGCCGTCTCGAACTCTTCGGCCACGCTGTTATGCACCCGCTTTTCGAAGGCGGCCAGAATATCGTGGCGGTTCAGGCCCTTGACGGCGATGATGAAGGGAAAGCCGAATTTTTCCATATAGGCCGTATTCAGCGCCGTGAAGCGGGCATGCTCCTCCGGTGTCAACCGGTCGAGACCAGCCCCCGCCTGTTCCTTCTTGGAATCCTCCGTCAGTCCGCCCGCAATCGCCAGCTTTCCGGCAAGATCCGGATGGGCGCGCAGCACGCCAAGCCGTTCGGCAGCGGTGGCCGCACGAAACTTTTCGACGAGGGCGTCATGCACGCCCCTTGCCGTCAGCGGCTCGCGGATCAGACCCGCATCGAAGGCGCGTTCTGCAATGAAGGGCGAATGTTCGAACACACCCCCATAGGTGGCGATGAAGCTGTCGCGATCCACCATTACAGCGTCTCCGGCTTGTGGTGTTCGTGCCAGTGGCGGGCGATATCGACCCGGCGCGGGATCCACACTTTCTCGTGGCTCTGGATATAGTCGATGAAACGCCGCAGGCCCTGAATACGGCCCGGACGCCCGGCAAGGCGGCAATGCAGGCCGATGGACATCATCTTCGGCTTGCCTTCCATACCCTCCTGATAGAGCGCATCGAAGCTGTCCTTCAGATAGTCCTCGAAATGCGCGCCGGTATTGAAGCCCTGCGGTGTCGCAAAGCGCATGTCATTGGCATCGAGCGTGTAGGGAATGATCAGATGCGGCTTGTCCGGCGTCTTGCCCTTGATCCAGTAGGGCAGATCATCGGCATAGCTGTCGGAGGAATAAAGCAGGCCGCCATCTTCCATCGCCAGCCGCTCGGAATGCATCGAGGCGCGGCCCGTATACCAGCCGAACGGACGCTCGCCGGTCACCCGCTCATGGATCTCCATGGCGAGATCGAAATGCTCCTTCTCGGCCTCATACGTGTAGTCGCGATAATCGATCCACTTGTAGCCGTGCGAGGCGATTTCCCAACCGGCCTCCTGCATCGGCTTGACGATTTCCGGATAGCGGGCAATCGCGGTTGCAACGGCATAGACGGTCGCCGGGATCTGCTTTTCCTGAAACAGCCGCCACAGCCGCCAGAAACCGGCGCGCGAGCCATATTCATAGATCGATTCCATGTTGAAATGGCGCTGGCCCGGCCAGGGCTGGGCACCGACGATTTCCGACAGGAAGGCTTCTGATGCGGCATCGCCATGCAAGATGTTGTTCTCGCCGCCCTCTTCGTAATTCACCACGAACTGCACGGCAATGCGCGCGCCGCCCGGCCATTTCGCATCCGGCATATCCTGGCCATAACCGCGCATATCTCTGGGGTAGTTTGAAAAATCCATGATTTCACCTTCACTCAATCAGCGCTGACGGTATCACCAGAAATGCGAAAGTCGAGCCGGATTAGCGAGAAATCACCATGGAATTCAGCCGGATTTCTTCATTCCCGCTTCAAAAAGATGATGTTCCGGCGAAAATTGCGCCGGAAGGCCGGTTTTTCCGTCGCCGGTCACCAGAGCACCGACAAGCGCCTCGGCAAGCGCATGCGCAAGCCCGAAGGACACCTTGAAACCGCCCGTCAGAACCGCAACGCGGGGATGATCCGGCAGCAGGCCAACCATCGGATCGCGGCCGATTGCCTTTGGGCGAAGGCCTGCCCAGCGCTCGATTACGGGTGCATCGCTCAGAAGCGGCAGAAGCATCCGCGCGGACGCAATCAGCCTCTCCAACTGATGATCGGTGGAAAAGGGTTCGGCAAAGACATTTTCGCTGGTGCTGCCAATCGCGACCTCGCCGCCCTCATGCGGCACGACATAGAGGCCGTCGAGATAGATCACCGGCGTTTCGGGCGGCAGTGAAGCCTGAAGCAGCGCGGCCTGCCCCTTGACCGGCACCACGATCTTCTTCGGCAGCGGTCCGATGAGACCGTCCAGCAGCGCTTCGGTTGCCGCGCCCGCCGCAAGCACCGCTTGGCCAAAGGCAATCTGCCTGCCGCTTTCAAGCCGGACGTTCCCCTTGTCCGCATCGAGTGTCACGACCCGATCTCCGGTCAGCAGCGAAAAATGCGGATGACGAAGCAGCGCGGCATGGAGCAGGCCGGTCAGTCCACGCGGGCTGACGCGGGCGGCAAGCGTGTCCTCCACGCAACCGGCCAGGGTCACCTCCGGATTGATGAGGTCAGCCCGATATCCGGGTTCGCGACAGTGCCAGAAGAACGGGCGGCCCTTCTGGTTCCACACGGACAGCGCATCCCGTTCATGGCCTCGTGCAAGGTCAACGAGATGCGGCTTCGGCAGCGGAATGAGGCGACCGGTGCGGCGATAACCGGCGGAAAGACCTGTCTCCGCCTCAAGCCTCGCGATATCCGTTTCCAGCGACACAAGCGCATCGAACTGGAGCTGTTTCTTGTCGGTCCAGCGGTCCGGCATATGCGGCATCAGCGCGCCGAGCAGACCGCCGCTTGCGCCAGCACCGATTGCCCGCTCCTCGATCAGCATCACGGAAAGGCCCCTGCGGCAGCCATTGAGTGCCGCCCAGAGGCCCATGATGCCGCCGCCAATGACGAGGAGATCCGACCTGCCCGATTGACGGGGCGGAGTGCAGAGATTATCGCCTTGCGCCATGACCGAAACCGACCCCAGACCGGATGTTGAACGCCTGACCTGGCGCGAGGGCGATATGCCCTATAGCGAGGCGTTTGGCGACCATTTTTATTGCCAGACGGATGGACGGCTGGAATGCGGCCATGTGTTTCTCTCCGGCAATCACCTGCCCGAACGCTGGCTGGAGACAGAGAAATTCGAGATCGGCGAGCTTGGCTTCGGCACGGCGCTGAATTTCTGTGAGACTTTCCGGCAGTGGAAGCTGCACCGCACGCCGGGCCAGCAGCTGACCTTCAGCTCCTTCGAGCTGTTCCCGATGAGCCGCGGCGATATCGACCGGGCGCTCTCGCACTGGAGCGAACTCGATGCGGAGCGGCTGGCGCTGACCGCGCTCTGGCCCGATCATCGCGACGGCGTGATCGAGCTTGAGATCGATGCGCAAACCCGGCTTCGGGTTGTCTGCGGCGATGCACTTTCCGGTGTCACGGCGGAGGAAAGACAGATGCACGCCTGGTATCTGGATGGCTTTGCGCCCTCGCGAAACGGCGCGATGTGGTCTGAAACGCTGATGCGCGCCGTCTATGATCATACCGCGCCCGGCGGCCGTTTCGCGACCTATGCCGCGGCAGGCTTCGTGCGGCGCAATCTGATTGCGGCAGGCTTTCAGGTGGAAAAACGCAAGGGCTTTGCAGGCAAGCGCGAAATGCTCTGCGGCGAAAAGACCTGATCAGTCGGCGGGTCGGTCAAAGCCCTTTTCCGGCTTCAACCAGCGCTTCAGCTTTTCCTCGAGCATTTCCGGGCTCACCGGCTTTGCAAGATAGTCATCCATGCCATATTCGAGGCAGAGATCGCGCCCGGGCTTTGTATCATGCGCGGTTACGGCGATGATCGCCACCGGCTGCCTGCCCTCCTGCCGCTCCATCTGACGGATGCGGCGCGTGGCCTCCAGCCCGTCGAGAACCGGCATGGAAACATCCATCAGGATCACCGTGGGGCGATGCAGTTTCCAGAGCGCAACCGCCTGCTCGCCATTGCCCGCCATGGCAAAGCCGTAGCCCAGCGTTTGCAAGATATGGCTGAAGACGAAGGCATTCACCTCATTGTCCTCGGCCACAACGATCTCCACATGGGGGGCTTTTTCGGCGACGGCCCATTGGGCATGGGATGCGCGATGACTGGCGGGCTTGCGCTCAGTAGATGCATGCACCGGCTCCAGCCGCTCGCCTGCCTGCCGCGCCAGATGCCCGGCGCGCAGAACGTCGATCAGCGTGTTGCGCAGGATATTGATCCGCGCGGGCTTTGCGAGATGGGCCTGCACGCGCAATTCCTCAAACAGCGTCAGCTCGCGGGCCGCATCCAGCGTCGTCAGAACCACCAGCGCCAGCTGATCGAAGCGGGCATCGCGCCTGAGCCGTCGGCAAAGCCTGTCCGCCTCGCCATCGGGCAGGTTGAAATCCAGCACCACCGCATCGACCGGCACGCCAAGGTCGGCAGCGGTTTCGAGGATCGCAAGCGCCGTTTCCGCATCTTCGGCATCGCAGGCATCGAAACCCCAGCCCTGCAGATGGCTGATCAGCGTGGCACGGCTCACCCCATTGTCATCCACTACCAGCACGCGCGCCCCCTGCACATGCACCGGCACCGGCCGCTTCATGGCAGAGGCCTCCAGCACCTTTAGCGGCAGGCTGACGGAAAAGACCGAACCGATGCCGAGCGTGCTTTCCACATCCACCGCGCCTCCGAACAGCGACACGAGGCCCGCGACGATGGCAAGGCCGAGCCCGGTTCCCTCGCTGTTGCGCGTCTGGCCCGCGCCGGAATTGCTGAATTTCTCGAACAGGCGCTCGCGCCGCTCCGGAGAAATGCCAGCCCCCGTATCCTCGACCCGGACAATGACGGTCGCGCAATCGCCCGTACCGATTTCCGCATCGAGATCCACCAGCACATGGCCGGTTTCGGTATGACGAATGGCGTTGCTCACGAAATTCGCGACAATCTGGCGGAAACGCCCGGCATCCCCCATCACCCGGCGCGGCAGGTTTTCGCCGCAGCGCAGGATGAGATCGACATTCTTTTCCGCCGCCGCTGCCGAATGCAGCGCAGTCACATCCTCGACCGCCTCCAGCGGATCGAAGGGAGCGGCCTTCAGCTCCATCTGGCCGGTATCGATCTTGGAAAAATCGATGATGTCATTGAAGATCGTCAGAAGCGTTGCCGCCGACTTGCTGATGATATCGGTAAAGGTGCGCTGGCGCGGATCGAGATCAGTCTTCGCCAGAAGCTCCGTCATGCCGAGCACGCCATTGATCGGCGTGCGGATTTCATGGCTCATATTGGCGAGAAACTCGGTCTTGGCGCGATCTGCCGCTTCCGTGCGGGCGAGCAGCTGCTGCAAGGCCTCCAGATCCTGCCGGTCCGTGCCCGAATTGGGCAGCGCCAGCGCTTCCGGCACCTGTCCGAACAGATAAAGGCCGCCATCATCCGAAACGAACCGTTCAACAACGCCGAGCGAAAGCGGCCGGTCTTCACCATCACAGATCAGCAGCCCGAATTCGCCGTCGCCTGCAAGTGCCGCCTGCTCGGCCGCAAGCCGCCCGAAGGCAAAGGCATCCGCACCGGCGGAAATCTGGCCGGGAAAGCGGTCCGGTTCTGCGGCAAAAAGCAGGGCATAGGCGCGATTGACCGCCACATAGCGAAGCATGTGGTCCTTGATATAGGCGGGCCTGTCCAGATCGGCGATCCGGTTACAGGCAAGCGCCAGCAAGTCGGCCTGAGCCTGTGTCAATTCAGAATGCTCCTGCAGTCTCCTGCCCCTGTTCCCTGCCGAATATCATGCCGCGTTGAACAATCCGTTAACCCTAAATCGCCGATTTTTGAGACGAAGCGGGCAAAAAGCCGGGTTGCGGCAGACAAGGCGTCGCGGGCGGGATACTGACTATTCCAAAGAAGTCAGAAACCTGTCGCAATCAGCAAGGATGACGGAAGATAATTTCTGCCAAATACATGTCGAGGAATTTACAGAGAGTGATCCATGAGCGACATTTTGGAACCGAATCCTGCCGCAATCGACCAATCTCCCGCCATGGGCGGACGCAGCCGCCGGGGCGGCGGACGAGGCGCCGAGCGCCAGCGAAAGGCCCCTGCCGCGACTTATCTGAACATCAAGAACACGCTGGCGCGCACGGAACTGCTGACGCCCGAGGCGCTTGATGACATTCACAATGCCTCGCTGCAGGTGCTGGAGGAAATCGGCGTCGACGTGATGCTGCCCGAGGCCCGTGCGATCATGAAGGCCGCCGGTGCCGATGTGCGCGAGGGCATCGAACGCGTGCGCTTCGACCGTGGCCTGATCATGGAATACATGGCGCATGCGCCTTCAGAATTCACGCTGCATGCCAGAAACCCGATGCGCAATGTGCGCATGGGCGGCAACAATCTGGTCTTCGCCCAGATCGCCAGCGCCCCCTTTGTCGCCGATCGCGAAGGCGGCCGCCGCGCCGGCAACCAGCCGGATTTCCGCAAGCTTCTGAAGCTGATGCAGAGCTTTGACGTCGTGCATGTCAATGGCGGCTATCCGGTGGAGCCGATCGACATCCACGCCTCGGTTCGCCATCTCGAATGCCTGCGCGATATCGTGACGCTGACCGACAAGCCGTTCCACGCCTATTCGCTTGGCCAGCAGCGCAATATCGATGCGCTGGAAATCGCCCGCATCGCCCGCGGCATCACGGCGGAGCAGATGGACAGCGAGCCGTCGCTCTTCACCATCATCAATTCCAATTCGCCGCTGCGGCTCGATATCCCGATGCTGCAGGGCATTATCGAAATGTCCAGGCGCAATCAGGTGGTGGTGCTCACCCCATTCACGCTCGCAGGCGCCATGGCGCCGGTGACGATTGCGGGTGCGCTGGTCCAGCAGAATGCGGAAGCGCTGTGCGGCCTCTCCTTCGCGCAGATGGTGCGCAAGGGCGCGCCGGTGATCTATGGCGGCTTCACCTCCAACGTGGACATGAAGACGGGCGCGCCCGCCTTCGGCACGCCGGAATACATGAAGGCGGTGATTGCGGGCGGCCAGCTCGCCCGCCGCTATGGCGTGCCCTATCGCACCTCGAATGTGAATGCGGCCAACACGCTCGATGCGCAAGCGGCTTACGAATCCGCCATGTCGCTCTGGGCGCTGACGCAGGGCGGCGGCAATTTCATCATGCATGCCGCAGGCTGGAGCGAGGGCGGCCTCACCGCCTCCTTCGAAAAGTTCATTCTCGATGTCGACATGCTGCAGATGGTGGCGGAATTCCTGAAGCCGCTGGATGTGAGCAGCGACGCACTCGGCCTCGATGCCATCCGCGATGTCGGCCCGGGCGGCCATTATTTCGGCACGGCGCATACGCTCGCCCGCTATGAAAGCGCCTTTTATTCGCCGATCCTTTCCGACTGGCGCAATTTCGAGACCTGGACCGAGGCCGGTCGCCCGACCACCTATGACCATGCCAACCGGATCTTCAAGGAAGTACTCGCCCGCTACGAGGAACCGGCCATCGACCCCGCCGTGAAGGAAGAACTCGATGCCTTCGTCGCCCGCCGCAAGGCCGAAGGCGGAGTGGCGACGGATTTCTGAGGCAGGATAAAGCGGCGCTTCGCCCTTTGAAGTGCAAGACCCCCACCCCTGACCCCTCCCCACAAGGGGAAGGGGAACGGCGTCGGCGCAGGCCGCATTCGATGGGTTTTCCGTCCCCTCTTCCGTCATCCTCGGGACAAGCCCGAGGATGACGCCGGTTTTCGAGTTCAAGGATGCGGCAAACGCAACCAGCTCCCTCCCCCTTGTGGGGAGGGCTGGGGTGGGGGTCTGAAAGAGAGACCTGCGAAGCGCCGCATCTGCCCCTCATCCCCCTGCCGGGACCTTCTCCCCGTCTAGACGGGGAGAAGGACGCAAAAGATTAGCCACTCGGTCCCCTTCTCCCCGTCTAGACGGGGAGAAGGTGGCGGCAGCCGGATGAGGGGCAAATCGCACCCCTCACTTCTCCGTCAGCTTCAGCTCGATACGGCGGTTGGCGGCGCGGGCTTCTTCGCTGTCGCCGGGGGCAATCGGCTGGAATTCGCCGAAGCCTGCGGCAGCGAGCCGATCCGCGGGCACGCCTTGCGCGATCAGGAACTTGACCACCGACGTGGCGCGCGCCGAGGAAAGCTCCCAGTTGTCAGCAAATTTGCCGGTGCCGGACAGAGGCACATTGTCGGTATGACCATCGACACGCAGCACCCAGTTTATTTCCGGCGGAATTTCCTTTGCGAGCTGCTTCACCGCATCCGCAAGCTTGACCATCTCGGCCTGCCCCTGCGGGTTCAGCTCATTGGCGCCGGAGGAGAACAGCACTTCCGACTGGAACACGAAACGGTCGCCGACGATGCGGATATTTTCCCGGTCCGACAGGATTTCGCGCAAGCGGCCAAAGAAATCGGAGCGGTAGCGGTTCAGCTCCTGCACGCGCTGGGCGAGCGCGACATTCAGGCGATGGCCGAGATCGGCGATCTTGGTGCGCGAGGCCTGATCCTTGGCTTCCGCCGCCTGCAGCGCCTGCTCGACGGCGGCGATCTGGCTGCGCAGCGCCGCGATCTGCTGGTTCAGGAGCTCGACCTGGCTCATCGCCCGCGCGCTGATCTTCTTCTCCGTGATCAGGCTGTCGGAAAGCTCGCCGATCTTTGCCTGCGCAGAGGCGGCGCCGCCATTGCCGCTGTCGAGCAATTGCTGCAGGCGGCTGCGTTCGGTTTCGGAGGCAGACAGAGAGGATTGCAGGGCCGCAAGCGCATCTTCCATGTCCTGCTTGCCATTCTTTTCCATGGCAAGCGCCTGCGTCAGCTCGTTGATCTGGTTGTTGAGGCGGGTCAGCACCTCGTCCTTGCCGGAAATTTCGCGCGAGAGGATATATTGCGCAAGCACGAAGACCGTGAGCAGGAACATGATCGACAGGAGCAGCGTCGAAAGCGCATCGACGAAGCCGGGCCAGAAATCGATGGTGCGCTGGGTGCGGCGGTTGCGGGCAAGCGCCATCGCTCAGCGCTCCCTCAGCCGGTCGGCCAGCTTGTCCAGCGTGCGGCGCATGGCCTTGGTTTCCTCCTGCTGCGCCTCGATCCAGCTGCGCAGCATCTGCTGCTCGGCGCGCATGCTCTTCACCAGCCCCTGAATGCCCTCGGCCAGATGGGCGGTCGCCTCGGAGAGCTTGCCCTGATCACCGCCGGAGGCGGAAAGCCGCCCCAGATGATCGGAAATCAGCTTCAGCTCCTCGCTCGGCGCGCCGGAGAGCGCCTTAAGCGGCGGCAGGCGGTCCTGATTGACATCCGTCACCGACGAGAGCCAGTCCTCGAGCTCGGTATAGAAACGGTTCTGCGCGCGGCCCGCCTGCAGGTCGAGAAAGCCGAGGATCAGCGATCCGGAAAGGCCGAGCAGCGAGGAGGAAAAGGCCGTGCCCATGCCGGAAAGCGGCGCCGACAGCCCCTCCTTCAGCGCCAGCAGCACCGCATTGCTGTCTCCGGTTCCGGGATCAAGCGACTGGATCACCTGATTGATCGAGGCAATCGTGCCGAGCAGACCCCAGAAGGTGCCGAGCAGGCCGAGAAACACCAGAACGCCGATGAGATAGCGCGAGACATCGCGCGATTCATCGAGCCGCGTGGCGATGGAATCGAGGATCGAGCGGAGTGCGGCGGTCGAAATCGCCATGATTTCCTGATTGCCGATCAGGGAGCGCATCGGCGCCAGCATTTTCGGATCCCGCCCGACCCGGTCGGCATGGCCTGCGGCGCGGAAGGAATTGAACCAGTTCACCTCCGGGCGGAGGCCGAGCACCTGCGCGAAGACCAGAATGATGCCGATGGCCTCGACGCCGAGGATCAGCGCATTCAGACCCGGATTGGCCATGAAGGCCGCATGCGCCTGCCGGTAGAGAATGGCCGCGATGAAGGCGATGATGATCAGGAACAGGATCATCGTCCAGAAGATCGGCATCGGGCTCGACAATTTCTTGCCGTAACGCCCCGGTCTGGCCTCTGCCGCACCGGAAATGCTCGAATCAATGGTGTCCATGCCTTGCCGTTCCCCGTCATGCTACGAGCGAAAAGACTAACCCGAACCCGTCTCAAAACGAAACGATTTGAAAGCCGGCCGGCGCGTCATCCTCATCTAATTGAAGCGGTCAGCATGGGGCGCAATTGCGACAGGAATGAGAAAGGCGGCAGGGCCTAGTCGCCCGCCGCCTCCAGTCGTTCAGTAATATCCGCACGGGATCAGCGAGACGGCACCGGGCGGTGCGCAACCTCCATCAGGGCCTTGTGGATATGCTCGTTACCGGCAACCACGGTTCCCGTTTCGAGAATGGCATTGCCGCCATTCCAGTCGGAAGCATAACCGCCCGCTTCCCGGATCATCACCAGACCGGCGGCGATATCCCAGGCGGAGAGGTCGTTGAACCAGACGCCATCGAAGCGGCCGGCGGCAACGGCTGCGAGATCAAGCGCGGAAGCGCCAAACGAGCGGACACCGGCGGCCTCGCCCATCACATGGCGCTGCTCAACGAGAAACTTGCCGTGATTGCCAAGGCCGAGATGGGGAATGTAGCAGCCGATCAGCGCATCGGAGAGCACCCGGCGGGAGGCGACACGCAGACGGCGGTCGTTGAGGAAGGCACCGTTGCCGCGCTCGGCGGTATAGAGCTCGTCCATGGCCGGATTGTAGATCACGCCCGCAACCATTTCATTGTTGCGCTCAAGGCCGATGGAAACGCAGAACTGCGGGATGCCGTGCAGGAAATTGGTGGTGCCATCCAGCGGATCGACGATCCAGCGATGGGCGCCATCGGTGCCCTTGATCTCTTCGCTTTCCTCGCCGAGAAAGCCATAGGTGGGCCGCGCCTTCAGCAGTTCCTCGCGGACCAGCTTTTCCGCCTTGCGGTCCGCCTGCGACACGAAATCGCCGGGGCCTTTCATCGAAACCTGCAGGTTTTGCACCTCGCCGAAATCACGCGAGAGCGATTTTCCGGCCTTCACGGCAGCCTGAACCATGACATTGAGAAGAGCTGAACGAGCCATTGTGGCACTTTTCCTTGAAACGGTCTGGTCTCTTCCAACTGCGGCAGTTGAAGGGAGCGGTTAGACCAGCATGTCGAGATATTTTCGCCTCAAGACCACAATTCCCCGGCAAATTCAAGGGGAGCAGCGGGCTTCAGGCATTCAACGCAGCCATGCAGCCGGTGCAGGGAGGCACCGGCTGAAGGCAAATGAGGCCGGGTCTCAGGCCGTTTCGCGACGGCGGCCTTCGCCGCGCTGCGGACGACCGCCCTGACCCTGGCCCTGACCGCGACCTTCGCCGGGACGGCGCGGACCACGGTTCTGGCCGGGCTTTCCGGCGGGGCGACCCTGATGGCCATGGGCCGGACGCTCGCCGCGCGGGCCTGCCTTCTTGGCGGGACGGAAATCGGAGGTCGAGGCGAGATCATTATCCGGTGCCGGAGCGCCGAAACAGTCCTCATCGCGGAAGCGCTGACGCGGCTGCCCCTGACCCTGACCCTGACGCGGGCCGCGATGCTCCCGACGCTGGCCGTCCGATGCGCGGGCCTCGTCGCGGCCACGACCGCCACCCTGACCACGGCCCTGATTCTGGCCTTGTCCGCGATGACCACCGCGACGGGACTTTTCAGCCCCCTGCGAAGCATGGCCTTCCGGCGCCGTGCCACCGGCAACGGCAATCGAAATGCCCATCAGCTTTTCGATGTCGCGCAGCAGGCGATATTCATCCGGCGCGCAGAACGCAATCGCCAGACCATCGCGGCCATTGCGGGCGGTGCGGCCAATGCGGTGCACATAGGCATCCGGCACTTCCGGCAGGTCGTAGTTATAGACATGGCTGACCTCTGGAATGTCGATGCCGCGGGCGGCCACATCCGTTGCCACCAGCACATTGACCTCACCATCCTTGAAAGCCTTCAGCGCGCGCTCGCGCTGGCCCTGGCTCTTGTTGCCATGGATGGAAACGGCCTTGTAACCGACGCTGTCGAGATGCTTCATCAGCTTTTCGGCACCATGCTTGGTGCGCAGGAAAACGATGGAGCGGCCATCCGGATTGGCCGTCAGGGACTGCTTGAGCAGCGTGGTCTTGTCATTTTTGCCAGCGACGAAATAGACCGACTGCTCGATCTTGTCCGCAGCCTTGCCGGCGGGCGAAACCTCGACCCGCTTCGGATTGGTGAGATAGGTCGAGGCAAGATCGGCAATGCTCTTCGGCATCGTGGCCGAAAACAGCAGCGTCTGGCGCTTTGCCGGCAGCATCTTCGAGATCTTGCGCAGATCATGGATAAAGCCGAGGTCAAGCATCTGGTCGGCCTCGTCCAGCACCAGATAATCGACGGCGCGCAGCGAAATCGCATTGCGGGCGATGAGATCCAGCAGGCGGCCGGGCGTGGAGACGAGAATGTCGACGCCGCGCGTCAGCTGTTCCTGCTGCTTGTTGATCGAGACACCGCCGACGACGATGCCGATGCGCAGCGGCAGACGGCGCACGAAGCTTTTCAGGTTCGAGGCGATCTGGTTCACCAGTTCGCGGGTCGGCGCAAGGATCAGCGTGTGGCAGGTGCGGTGCTCGAGCTTCTTCTGGTCAGCGAGCAGCAGCTCGGCAATCGGCAGGCCGAAGGCGGCCGTCTTGCCGGTGCCGGTCTGGGCAAGGCCGATGAGATCATGACGGGCCAGTACAAGCGGGATCGCCTGTTCCTGGATCGGCGTCGGCTTCAGAAAGCCGAGATGGGTGAGTGTGGAGGTGAACTGGGCCGAGAGGCCGAGGGTTTCAAATGCGGACAATGACATACCTTTCGGGGTGCCAGCACGAAGAGCCCGCCGGACACCATTGTCCGGAACGGTTCGCACTGGATCCAAGAACCCCGCGTGAAATGGGAACTTGCTGTTGTGAATGACTGGCTTTCGGGGCCTTTCAAGCTCTGCCAGACAGTTGCAAATCGAATGCAACCCGTGAACGGCAGGCCGCCCCTTCTCCCCTTGCGATTATCCTTTTTCGAACGCATGGCACGCTCACGCGGGCGGCCGGGGGATCAAAAGCGTGGCCTGCATGTGGACTTTTGACGGACAAATGTCAAGTCACACGGAAAAAATCGGCTTTTTCACCTGTCTTTTACTTTTCTGCTCCGTTTCGAGGCATCGGCACGCAAAAGATGAATTTCAACTGAATGCAGCTTTAAGCAAACAATCAGACTCATGTGGTTATAATTTATACCTAAGGTTCGGGCATAAGGCCCGGGCAGCAACCAACAGGAGCCGGATTCATGAAGAAACTCGTACTTGCCACAGCCCTTCTTTCAACCTTTGCGTTTTCTGCCGCCTCGGCGGAAGACGGATGCAACGTGTCGAAGGACAAGTGGAAGAGCGAGGAGGCTATGAAGCAGCAGGCGCAGGCCATGGGTCTCAAGGTGCGCGACATTCTGGTGAAGAACGGCTGCTACCAGGTCATCGCTATCGACAAGACCGGTCGCCCGGTCGAGCCGATCTTCAACCCGGAAACCGGCGAGCAGGTCGGTTCTGAAGGACAGATGTAAGCGGTCTGTTCAGGGATTGACGGTGAGCGAGACCGCGATGCGGTCTCCCGCCGAAATCTTCTCGCCTTTGCGGATATCGGCCTTCAGCGGCAGCAGATAGGAGCCGCTCTTCCTGTCGGGAAAGAGAGACGTGGTCCACCGTGCCTTGCCGACGCCTGCGCGCACCCGGACCGAACCGAAGCCCGGCGCCTTGCCCGCAACGAAGCGCACCATCGAGGCCGCCTCTTCCGGCAGCGTCACGAAATGCCAGGCCGCCGGGCCGGAATAGACCCAGACCTCCGCTTCGAAAGTCAGCGCGATATCCGGTTCCATAGGCCCTCCGGCATCCGGGTTTCAGATGCCCTCTGCCTCAAAGGCACGGGCTCCCTGATCAAATTGCAGGCGCGCAAGCTTGGCGTAAAGCCCTTGTCTGCGGATCAGGCTTTCGTGATTGCCTTCCTCCACGATCCGGCCCTGATCCATCACCAGAATACGGTCGGCCTTGAGGACGGTTGCGAGCCGGTGGGCGATCACGATTGTGGTTCTGCCCTGCATCAGGCCATCGAGCGCCTTCTGCACCAGCGTTTCCGATTCGGCATCGAGCGCAGAGGTTGCTTCATCGAGCAGCAGGACGGGCGCGTTCTTGAGGATCGCGCGGGCAATCGCCACGCGCTGGCGCTGGCCGCCGGACAGCGTCACGCCGCGCTCGCCCACCTGCGTGGCATAGCCCTGTTCCAGCCGGTTGATGAATTCCTCCGCCTGTGCCGCATGGGCAGCCGCCACCACCGCCTCGCGGCTGGCATTGCGGGAGCCGAAGGCGATATTGTCCTCGATCGAGCCGGAGAACATCGAGACATCCTGCGGCACGATGGCGATCTGGCGACGCAGCTCGCCCGGATCGAGATCGCGCACATTCTGCCCGTCGAACAGCACCGTGCCGCCTGCCGGATCATAAAAGCGAAGGGCGAGCGAAAAGACCGTGCTCTTGCCTGCGCCCGACGGGCCGACAATCGCCACCGTTTCGCCGGGCGCGATGGTGAAGGACAGGCCGGAGACGATATCCTTGCCGGGCCGCGACGGATAGGCAAAGCGCACATCGCGGAACTCGAGACTGCCCGAAACCGGCTTTGAAATGCCCTTCGGCTTTTCCGGCGCGCGGATCTGCGGCACTTCGGCAAGCAGTTCGGAGAGCCGCTCGGCTGCCCCGCTTGCCTGCGCAAACTCGCCCCAGACTTCAGACAATGCGCCGAGCGAGCCACCGGCAATCACTGAATAGAGCAGAAACTGGCCGAGCGTGCCGCCCGAAAGCGTGCCATCCAGCACGCTGTGCGCGCCATACCAGAGCACGCCGACCACGCTGCCGAACACCAGCGCAATGGCAAAACCGGTGAGGAAAGAGCGCGACTTGATCGCCGCCCGTGCCGCCTGATACGCCTCTTCGACAGCCCCGGCATAGCGCCGGTTCGCGGCCTCTTCGCCCGTGAAGGCCTGCACGGTGCGGCTGGCGGCAATGGTTTCACCTGCAAAGGCGGAGGCATCGGCCAGCGTATCCTGAGCGGCACGCGAGCGAGCCCGCACCGACCGGCCAAAGGCCACCAGCGGAAAGACGATGAAGGGAAGTGTCAACAGCACGAGGCCGGAAAGCTTCGGGCTTGTCACCACCATCATCACCACGCCGCCAAGGCAGAGGATCGTGTTGCGCAGCGCCATCGAGGCGGTAGCGCCGACCACGGACTTGATCTGCGTCGTATCCGCCGTCAGCCGCGAGACGATCTCGCCGGACTGGTTCACATCGAAGAAGGAGGGCGAAAGGGTGATGACATGGGCAAAGACATCGCGCCGGAGATCGGACACGATTCTCTCGCCGATGGTGATCACGAAATAGTAGCGGAGCGCCGAAGACACGGCGAGCACGACGGCCATGATGACCACAAGACCGAAGGTGGTGTTGATCGAGCCGGCATCCTGCCCCTTGAAACCGTGATCCACCATTTGCCTGACGGCAGCGGGAAGCCCGAGCGTGGTTGCAGCGGCAAGCGTGAGAAAGATCAGTGCCCCTGCCACCATGCCGCGATAGCGCATGATATAGGGCACCAGCACCATCAGGGGCCTGATCGAGCGGGATTTCGTTTCTGAATTTTCTGCCATTGAACCCTGCTTCCCGATGCCTTCACGCTTTCTCAGCAAGGCGCTTTTGGGGCACTTGTTATCCTTGCGGCCTTCATGTATAGGCACGGCATCGAATTGGGAAGCCGTGGCCCATGCGGGCGCGGCTTTGTTTATTCAATCGGTCCGGCGCCTGCAATGGGTTGCGGCAAAAGGACCCTGGCACCGCAGGAAGATTGTTATGAAGGCTGATATCCATCCCGACTACCACATGATCAAAGTGGTCATGACCGATGGCACCGAATACGAAACCCGTTCGACCTGGGGTTCTGCCGGCGCTGTCATGAACCTCGAAATCGACAGCAAGTCGCACCCGGCCTGGACCGGCGGCAACCAGCAGATCATGGATCGCGGCGGCCGCGTGTCCAAGTTCAACAAGCGCTTCAGCGGCCTCGGCCTCTAAACCTTGCTGGCATCGTGATGTTGAAAAGCCCGCCTCGTGCGGGCTTTTTGCTGTCCGGACTTGCGGTTCAGGCCTTGCGGTTGGTGAGATAGACACCGATCACCACGATCAGCGCGCCCGCGATGATGGGCGGGGTAAGCGGTTCACCAAAGAAGAGGGCCGCCTCCACCGCGACCAGCGGCGGCATCAGATAGATGAGCGAGGCCGCGCGCGAGACCTGCCCTTCGCGGATCAGCTTCAGAAGCAGGCCAATCGCCCCCATGGAAATGCCGAACACGGCCCAGAGCATCGACAGATTGGCGGTCAGGCTGAAATCGTAGTGCACCGTCCCGACCGCCATCCAGCCGACAAACAGCGCAAGCGTTGCCCCCACATATTGCAATGTGGCAATCGCGCGAATGTCGCCGGATTGCAGGTAGCGCTTCTGGAAAAGCGTGCCCGCCGTGACCGAGACCATGCCGAGCAGGTTGACAGTCAGCGGCAAAGCCTGCGTCGCAAGCATGCCCGGCTCGATCGACATGATCTTCGGCGAAATCGCAATCGCGATGCCGATGAAACCGATCACGAGGCCAAGCTTTTGCGTGGTGGACAGCCGCTCGCCAAGCAGAAGGGCTGCAGCAATCGCCGTCAGCAGCGGCTGAAGCCCGGCAATGATGCCGGAAAGCCCTGCCGGAACGCCATTTTCAATCGCCCACCAGAGCGGCCCGAGATAGAGCCCGTGCAGAAGCACGCCGGAGAAAACCGCATTTGCCACGGCGCGCGGGCTATTCGGAAATGTGGCGCCCGAGGCGAGGCAGAAAATGCCGAAGGCAAGCACCGAGAGCGCGAAGCGGACGGTGAGAAAGAACATCGCATCCGCATGAAAGGCCGCATATTTCGCGACGATCCAGCCGGATGACCATAACAGCACGAAGATGACCGGGGTCAGCCGGTTGAACATGGTCTTTCCAATCGGGAAAACAAGAACGATGCCGCCTGCTTACTCCCGGCTGGGCATGTCGTCAAAGCCTTATAAAGTGGCAGAGGCTGCCTCATTTTTGTGTTCACGACTACATTTTAAGCAACCGGAAGTGGCCGCAGCGAAGCGCGCCCAATAATCGTGCATTCGACGAAAGAACACGCTTGCAAAGGTCGAAACAATAGCATTTGATACCAAAAAAAGGGGAAATAAAGCGTTGGCATTCAATGAAATGATGGATGCGGACGGCCGTCCGCGACAGCCTTATTCCAACTATCATGAGTGGTATTCTCAGCAAGACCCCTCACTTCTTGCCGCGAAATCGAAAGAGGCGGAACACATCTTCCGCAAGACGGGCATCACCTTCAATGTTTACGGCCATGCCGAAAGCGCGGAAAAGCTGATCCCCTTCGATATCGTGCCGCGCATCATTTCCGGGCAGGAGTGGCGCAGGCTCGCGCAGGGCATCGAGCAGCGGGTGCTGGCGCTCAATTCCTTTCTCTATGACATCTATCACAAGCAGGAGATCATTCGTGCGGGCCGCATCCCGCGCCAGCTGATTTCCAACAACGAGGCCTTCCTGCCGGAAATGATCGGCGTGCGGCCGCCGGGCGGGGTCTATACCCATATCGTCGGCACCGACATCGTGCGCACTGGCGAAAACGAGTTCTACGTGCTGGAAGACAATGCCCGCACGCCGTCCGGTGTCAGCTACATGCTGGAAAACCGGGAAACCATGCTGCAGATGTTCCCGGAACTGTTCCACCAGAACAAGGTGCAACGGGTCGAGGACTATCCCTATCTTCTGCGCCAAAGCCTGCAATCGCTGGCACCGCCCGGCTGTGACGGCACGCCGCGCGTGGCGATCCTCACCCCCGGCATGTACAATTCCGCCTATTACGAGCATTCCTTCCTCGCCGACATGATGGGCGTGGAACTGGTGGAAGGCTCGGACCTGCGGGTGATCGACGGCAAGGTGAAGATGCGCACAACGCGCGGCTATCAGGCCATCGATGTGCTTTACCGGCGCGTGGATGACGAGTTCCTCGATCCCTTGACCTTCAATCCGGAAAGCTGCCTCGGCGTGCCGGGCATCATGGATGTCTACCGGGCGGGCAATATCACCATCGCCAATGCGCCGGGCACGGGCATTTCCGATGACAAGGCGATCTATTCCTACATGCCGGAAATCGTGGAGTTCTATACGGGGCGCAAGCCGCTGCTCGAAAACGTGCCGACCTGGCGCTGCTCGGAAGCGGAAAGCCTTGCCTATGTGCTCGATCATCTGGCCGAGCTGGTGGTGAAGGAAGTGCATGGCTCCGGCGGCTACGGCATGCTGGTCGGCCCGGCGGCGAGCAAACAGGAGCTCGAGGATTTCCGCGCCAAGCTGAAGGCGCGGCCCGGCAATTACATTGCCCAGCCGACGCTGTCGCTCTCCACCGTGCCCGTGCTGGTCGAAAACGGCATCGCACCACGGCATGTGGATCTTCGCCCCTATGTGCTGGTGGGCGACAAGGTGAAAATCATTCCCGGCGGCTTGACCCGCGTGGCGCTGAAGGAAGGCTCGCTGGTGGTGAACTCCAGCCAGGGCGGCGGCACGAAGGATACCTGGGTGCTGGAGGACTGAGACATGCTTGGAAGAACAGCCGACGGGCTTTACTGGATGTTCCGCTATATCGAGCGGGCCGAAAACATCGCGAGACTGGTGGATGCAGGCCTTCGCGTCGCCATGACGCTTTCCGGCGCCAGCGACGAGGACTGGGATGGCGTGCTTCAAAGTGCCGGCGTTCGCGCCGCCTACAACAGCCGTCACGGCAGGCTGACGACCGCGGATGCGGTGGACTTCCTGCTGCGGGACACGAGCAACCCCTCCTCTGTGCTCTCCTGCATCGAGCAGGGCCGCTCCAATGCCCGCATGGTGCGCACCGCGCTGACCCGCGACACCTGGGAAGCGATGAACGAATGCTGGATCGACCTGAAGGCCCGGCTTGCAAAGCCGCTGAAGGCCAAGGAACTGCCTGACGTGATCCACACGATCAAGCAGCGCACGGGTCTCATCCGCGGGGCCTTCCACGGTTCCATGCTGCGCAACGAGATCTATCATTTCGCCAGCATCGGCACCTATACCGAGCGGGCTGACAACACGAGCCGCATTCTGGACGTCAAATACTACGTGCTGCTGCCCTCTGTCTCCCATGTCGGCACCTCGGTGGACAATGTGCAGTGGGAATCGATCCTGCGCTCGGTCTCCGCCCACCGCTCCTACGGCTGGGTTTATGATGGCGGCTATCGCGCCGCCAATATCGCCGACTTCCTGATTCTCAATGCACAGATGCCGCGCTCTCTGGCCCATTGCTATGAAAAGATCGTCGGCGATCTCGCCCATCTCGAAGCCGATTACGGCACGCGGCTGAAGGCCCATGACACGGCGGACGAAATCTATGCCACGCTGAAAAGCCGCAATGTGCGCGACATCATTGATCAGGGCCTGCACGAATTCCTCGAGGATTTCATCCGCAAGAACAACCAGCTGGGCCTCGAGATCAGCGAAGGCTACCGGTTCTATATCTGAGAACCGGGAGAGAGGTGACATGCATCTGAAGATTTCGCACTCCACCGGCTATCACTATGACAGCCCCGTGCACTACGCGCTGCAGCGCCTGCGGCTGACGCCCTTGTCCGGCCCCGGCCAGAAGGTGCTGAACTGGACCGTGCGGATGGAAAATGCCAGCCGGCAGGCACAGTTTTCCGACCAGTTCGGCAATCGCTGCGAGCTGTGGTCGACCATGGAAGAGCCGAAGGAAAGCGTGATCATCGCGGAAGGCGAAGTGGAAACGGAAGACCGGGCGGGCGTGGTTGGCCCGCATACCGGCTTCTGCCCCCTCTGGCTCTTTCTCGGCGAAACAGCGCTGACGGCACCCGGCGAACGTATACGGGCGCTTGCCGAAGAGCTTCGTGCCGAAACCGACAGGCTTGCCCAGATGCATGCGCTGATGGGGCGGCTGAACGATGCGATCCGCTACCGCACCGGCGAGACCCATGCGGGCACCACGGCGGAGGAGGCGCTCGCTTCCGGCGCCGGTGTCTGCCAGGATCACGCCCATGCGTTCCTCTCGGCCGCCCGCCTGCTGGACATTCCGGCGCGCTATGTCTCCGGCTATCTGTTCATGGATGGCGTGGAAGAGCAGACGGCAAGCCATGCCTGGGCGGAAGCCCATCTGCCCGGGCTCGGCTGGGTGGGCTTTGACGCGGCAAATCGCATCTGCCCCGATGGCCGCTATGTAAGAATTGCGACCGGGCTGGATTATCAGGGGGCGGCTCCCGTTTCCGGCCTCCGGCTCGGGTCTGCCAGCGAGCATCTGCATGTGTCGCTGACCGTTGCCGACAAGACCGCCACGCAAAGCCAGAGCCAGAGCCAGTCCTGACGGCTCCCGCCCCGCGCAAGGCTGCCGCATCACAGTGCGGCGGCTGTTTTTCGCGAGGCGCATCAACGATGTTTGGCAAATCGCTGTTCGAATCTGTGCTTTCCCGCGTCGAGGCGGAGCGGGAAGCCGAAGAGGCGCGCCCCGAGCCTTCCGCCCGCATTCGCGGCTTTTCCAGCGGTTTCGTGATCGAAGCGATGGAGGGCGTCAATGTCAGCCTTGCCCGGCCGGATGATGCCTATATGGCCTTTGGCGGCGAGGCCGTGATCCCGCCTCCCCTTCCACCGGAGCCAGAAGTCGAGCCTTCCACCGCGAACGTAATCCCGCCAATGCCAGCCGGGCTTTCCCGGCAATTGCCGCGCGAAATCGCCGAGGATCTGAAGCTTTCGCCGAAGGATACCATTGCCGACCTGCAGGAAAAGCGGCGCCGCTTTGCCCGGGCCAACCATCCGGACGTGAACCATCCCGCCTATCGCGATCTTGCAACCATCCGCATGACGACCGCAAACCTTCTGATCGACACGGAAATCCGCAAGATCGAGGCCATGCGGGCGCTTGGCATAAAAGCCCGTTAGGCGGCTTCATCGTCCCTTTCGGAGGCGACCGGTTCGGCAGGCTTTGGCTGCGGAAAGCGGATCAGCAGCACCCATGTGCAATAGACCGCAAGCGCCCCGACAATCACCAGCCAGAACGACGCCCCGACCATAAGCTCCAGCCCGAACCAGGCAATCAGCAGGCCGACAATCAGGATGCGCAGCCAAAGCGGGCGGTAAAAGGCATGGTTCGGATCAATCAGCTGCATGAGTCCCCCTTAGGTTCATTTTTGATGAGAATAAGTGTTCCGCGGCCAAGGGAAAAGGCCTCATTGATCCCAAATCGGGAACATGGTATGGAGTACTATGCGGATCATTTCACGCAAGACACTCACCGATTTCGTTGAAAGCCTTGCCGGTCACAAGGACCAGCAGGCAGTCAGAACCGCGCTTCATGTATGGTTTCACGAAGTGAGTGCCGCGCGCTGGGAGAATGCCTCCGATATCAAGCGGCGCTACGTGACCGCATCGATCATTTCGGCTGAAAGGATTGTTTTCAATATCAAGGGCAATGATTACCGGATGGTGGTCGCGGTTGACTTTGGCAGGCAGATTGTCTGGATCAAATGGGTCGGCAACCATCGGGACTATGATCGTATCGATGTCAGGAGCGTGAAGCATGAACGGTGATTTGAAGCCACTGCGCAATCCAGCGGATCATGAAGCGGCGCTTGCCGAGGTCGAGGCGCTTTGGGGCAGCGCGCCCGGCACGCCGGAAGGCGACCGGCTGGATGTGCTGGCAACCTTGATCGCCGATTATGAATCGCAGACCATCCTTGTCGACCTGCCCGACCCGGTGGATGCCATTCTTTTCCGTATGGAGCAGCAGGGACTGACCCGCAAGGATCTAGAGCCCATGCTTGGAAGCCGCGGGCGTATCTCGGAAATTCTCTCCAGAAAGCGCCCGCTGACACTGGAAATGATCCGGGCACTCCATCTTGGGCTGGGCATTCCGGCGGAAATCCTGATCCGGCCAGTGCGGCGGGCAGCCTGAAGGCTCATCCATCCGCCAGCTGCCCGGTTGCGGCCGCGTTGCGGTCCATGTGCGCGAGGGCAAGGTCGAGGTGGCCGGCGAAGACCAGCGCGGTTTCATCCAGAATGATATCGATCTCCGGCAGGCCGTCGCGGCGGATGGCGCGGGACTGGCCCATCCCCTCAATCAGGCCCTTTTCCATCAGATCGTAAAAGCGCACGCCCGGCCCGGTGATATAGACCGGCATTTTCTCGTTGAGGCTTTGCATGCGACCCAGCCCCTGCCCCAGCGCAAGCCCCGCCTGACGGAAGGCGAACTGCGCCTTGCGGTCGCCACGCCTGGCGTTGGCCGCAAGCTTTTCCATCTCGATGAGCGGGATGAAGCGGGCCGGAATCGTGTCGCCCGGCACATCAAAGGCGGTGCGCAGGATGCCGTAGAAACCGGCGGTCGCCTCGATGCAGCCCTTCGAGCCGCAGCGACAGAGGCCGCCATCGACCAGATGCAGCATATGGCCGAAATCGGGCGCGGAGACCTGATATTCCCCGAGCGAATCGCGCCGCGCGATGCCAAGGCCGATGCCATGGCCAAGCGAGAGCGCACAGAGCGCTCCGGGGGCAAGCCCGCCCGCCGCCTCCGCATGCCGCTCCACAACACGGGCAAGCGCTGCAGCAACAAGACGGGTCTCGTTGGAGAGGATAACGGCGGCCTGCAGCGCACCGCCCCGGATGCTGTTGAAATCCACTTCCAGCTCGCCGAAGACCGGCGACCAGAGCAGGCGCGGCTCTGCCTGCGCCACCAGCCCCTTGCTGGAAATCGACACGACCATGATGCGGGAAAGCGACAGGCCCGAGCGGGCGGCCAGCCGCTCGATCGACTGGCGCAGCTGCTGCGCAAAGGTGGCGCCATCGCTTTGGGCGGTCTGGCGGGCCTCGTCGAAGCGGTCGATCAGCGTACCGCCATAATCCACCAGCGAAAATTCCAGCTGGTCGGAGGAAATGCGGATCGCCGCCATGTAACCGCAATCGCGGCGCTGGCTGAAGGAGACGCGCGGCCTGCCACGGCCTGCAGGCGCTGCCTGCTCCTGCCGTTCGATCACCTGATGGCGCTCGAGTTCGGCGGTGATGGCAGAAACGGTGGCGGAGGAAAGTCCCGTGCGGTCCGACAGATCTGTATGCGAGAGCGGCCCGTGCCGACGCAGCGCAGACAGCACCAGCGTGCTGTTCTGCTGGCGCACGATTTCCGTACTCGATTTCGCCAGCATGACTGGCATTCCCTCCCATTGCATACCGGGCAGATGCCCATTTTCCGGGCAAATCCACCAGTCGGTGCCCTCCCCCTGAAGCCACCGGTGCCTTCTCACAAGTGCGCTCAACGGGCTTGTTGACAGGCTCCCAAAACTCTGACATCTATTTTCTCGACTGTCGAGAAAAACATTTTTCGGCGACAGCAATATGAGCAAGCCGGGCGGTGTGGGGAGGCCACATCAAGGTCGACCACCCGGCACGGCGACCACCTGGGAGGACTACATGAAGAAATTGACTGTTGCGCTGATGAGCGCCGTTTTCGCCATGTCCGCTGGCGGCGTAGCCATGGCCAAGGACAAGGTCATCGGCGTATCCTGGAAGATTTTCCAGGAAGAGCGCTGGAAGACCGACGAAGCGGTCATCAAGAAGATCGTTGAAGACAACGGTGACAAGTACATCTCCGCTGACGCACAGGGTTCTGCCGCAAAGCAGCTGACCGACGTCGAGTCGCTGATCTCGCAGGGCGCAAACGTTCTTCTGATCGTGCCTTACGACTCTGAAGCCATCATGCCGGCCGTTCAGAAGGCCGCTTCGGAAGGCATTCCGATGATCGCTTACGACGTGCAGATCGAAGATCCGAACGTTCTCTACATGACCTTCGACAACGTCGGCGTTGGCCGCCTGATGGCGCAGGAAATGCTGAAGGTAAAGGACAAGGGCAACTTCGCCATCATCAACGGCGACAAGGGCGACCCGAACGCATCGTTCCTGAACCGCGGCATGAAGGAAGTTCTGCAGCCGAAGCTCGATTCCGGCGACATCAAGATCGTTGGCGAAGCCTCGTCTGACGGCTGGAAGCCGGAAAATGCCCAGAAGAACATGGAGCAGATCCTCACCGCCAACAACAACGCCATCGACGCCGTTCTCTCTGAAAACGACGGCATGGCAGGCGGCGTGGTTGCAGCGCTCGCTGCACAGGGCCTCGCAGGCACCGTTCCGGTCACCGGTCAGGACGGCGACAAGGCCGCTCTGAACCGCGTTGCTCTCGGCACGCAGCTCGTTTCGATCTGGAAGGACAGCCGTGCACTCGGCAAGGTTGCTGCTGAAGCCGCAATCATGCTCGCCGACGGCAAGGCCATGACGGACGTTCCGAACGTCGGCAAGTTCAAGGACGGCGCGAAGGGCGTTGAGATGAACGCAGTTCTCCTCACCCCGAATGCCATCACCAAGGACAAGCTGAACGAAGTTCTGGACGCTGGCTGGATCGACAAGGCCACGCTCTGCGCTGGTGTTGACGCCAACGCGGTACCGGTCTGCAAGTAATACAGGCGTTTCGCTCTTGAAACCTGAGACCGCGCCGCCCTCAAAGCGGCGCGGTTTTTTAAAGGCGGCATGCCTGCCGGTGGCAACGACTGTTCCCTGAAGGACAGGCGAAACGGGCAGACATGCGCAGGCTCCGGCAGGCCAAGGGCCGGGGAGCGAAACAGAATTCCCCACGGTGATTTGACGGTCAAGACGGTGCGGCTTCCGGCCTGCGCTGCCCTTTCCGCAAAGGTCGGGGTACAAGGGAGATGAACCCATGAATCAAATGACGCAAAGCAGCGCCGGGCCTGGCCTGGTAGAGGAAGGGCCGGTCAAGCGGTTTCTCCGCGCAACCGAGATTGATACCCGCATGCTGGGCATGTTTTTCGCCCTGCTGCTGATCTGGATCGGCTTTGAAGTTTACGGCATCGTCTACAATGGCAATGGTGCCTTCCTCACCTACCGCAACCTCTGGAACCTTTCTGTTCAGACCTCTTCCATCGCCGTGATGGCGACGGGCATGGTGCTGATCATCGTCACCCGCCATATCGATCTTTCGGTCGGTTCGGTGCTCGGCATCACCGCGATGCTGATGGGTGTGTTCCAGGTCTGGATCCTGCCGAAATATCTCGGCCTCGGCCATCCGATGATCTGGGTTCTCACCGTGCTTTTCGGCCTTGCCGTCGGCACTGCCATCGGCGCCTTTCAGGGCGTGCTGATCGCCTATATGCAGATCCCGTCCTTCATCGTCACGCTCGGCGGCCTGCTCGTCTGGCGCGGGGCTGCCTGGTGGGTGGCGCGCGGTGAAACCATTTCGCCGGTCGATGCAAACTTTGCGCTCATCGGTGGTGGTCCCTATGGCTCGATCGGCTACTGGGGCACCTGGTTCGTGGCGGTGATCGGCTGCGTGGCCGTGGCCCTGATGTTGGCTTCCGGCCGTCGTCAGCGGGCGCGCTTCGGCTTCCCGCTCCGTCCTGTCTGGGCGGAAGTGGTGCTGGCCGCGATTTCCTCGGCGCTGATCCTGGCCGCTGCCGTGATTGCCAATGGCTATTACTGGCCGATCGGCATCGTCAAGCAATATGCGGCTGCGAAGAACATCACCCTGCCGGAAGGCGGGCTGGAAATCTCGCACGGCTTTGCCATTCCGGTGCTGATTGCGGCCTTCGTGTGCATCGCCATGACCTTCATGGCCACCCGCACCCGCTTTGGCCGTTATGTCTTCGCAATCGGCGGCAATCCGGAAGCCGCAGAGCTTGCCGGTATCAACACCAAGCGAATGACGATGATGATCTTCGCGCTGATGGGCTTCCTGGTGGGCATTTCCGCCACGATCTCTTCGGCCCGCCTCAACTCGGCAACCAATGCGCTCGGCCAGTTCGACGAGCTTTACGTGATTGCCGCAACCGTGATCGGCGGCACGTCGCTCGCGGGCGGCCTTGGAACCATCTACGGCGCCATGCTCGGGGCCGTGGTCATGCAATCGCTGCAATCCGGCATGGTGCTCGTCGGCTTCGACTCGGCTGTGCAGCAAATGGTGGTTGGTGGTGTTCTGGTCGTGGCCGTCTGGCTCGACACGATCTACCAGCGCCGCGTGAAGTAAGGAGGCCGGTCATGAACGCGACTGCTGAACAAATTCACAGCGAAACGGGCAAGACCCCGCTCGTCGAATTGAGAGACATTTCCATCGCCTTCGGCGGTATCAAGGCCGTGGACCATGCGTCCGTCGACCTCTATCCCGGCGAAGTGGTGGGCTTGCTTGGCCACAACGGCGCGGGCAAGTCGACCCTGATCAAGATCCTGTCCGGTGCCTATCCGCGCGATGGCGGCCAGATCATGATCAATGGCGAGGAAGCCGTGATCAACAACCCGCGCGATGCAAAGGCTTACGGGATCGAGACGATCTACCAGACGCTGGCGCTCGCCGACAATGTGGATGCGGCTGCCAATCTCTTCCTCGGACGCGAGCTTCTCACCCCCTGGGGGACGCTCGACGATGCCGCGATGGAAGCCGCCGCCCGCAAGGTGATGGGCCGCCTCAACCCCAACTTCCGCCGCTTCAAGGAGCCGGTGAAGGCGCTTTCGGGTGGTCAGCGGCAATCGGTGGCGATTGCCCGCGCGATCCTGTTCAACGCCCGCATCCTGATCATGGATGAACCGACGGCCGCTCTCGGGCCGCAGGAAACGGCGCAGGTGGGCGAGCTGATCAAGCAGCTGAAGAAGGAAGGAATCGGCATCTTCCTCATCAGCCATGACATCCACGACGTCTTCGACCTCGCCGACCGCGTGACGGTGATGAAGAACGGCCAGGTTGTCGGCCATGCCAAGACCACGGATGTGACCAAGGACGAAGTATTGGGCATGATCATCCTCGGCAAGTGCCCGCCCGGTGCAACGCCAGGCCCCGGCGCTGCCCGCCTCTGACCCGGAACGGGACAGGAGCAAGACCTCAAAACGCCGCGTGGCCCCGCCCCGCGGCGTTTCGTTTTGACGCTGCTGGCCGTGGCTGACACCACCTTAAAATGCGTGCTTCAACCTGAAATGAAAAGCGCCCGTTTTAAACTTTTTAAAATCCACAAAAAAACCACCCGCAGGGGGTGGCTTGTTTTGAAGTGGGTCACTGCTTTTCCGGACCGACCGGCAACCGAGCTTTTGATGCCGGTGAAGTGGAATGCCCATGGACGGCACAGGCACTCCCCTCAACCGTATTGCAATGCTCCGCCCGGCGGCGGACAAATTTGCATCACACGCTTCCCGATCAGGCGGAAAGGCGCGTCAAAAGCTCGATCAGCTGATCCCGGTCATCAAGGCCGCCGAGGCGGGTGATCATCCGGTTTTCGTGCTGGCGCCACTTTCCAGTGGTTTCCAGAACAAAATCAGTGCCTTGCTTTGTGAGATAAAGCGCCTGGACACGACGATCGCTCTCCGGCTTGCGCCGTTCGGCAAGGCCACGCTGCTGGAGTGCATCCACCAGGGCCACGAAATTGGCGCGCTGGATGCCGAGAATTTCTGCTGCATCAGATTGCTTGATGCCCGGATGGCTGGACAGAAGCATCAGCAGCGAGAACTCCGCAGGACGCAGATCATAGGGAACGAAGGTTTCGCTGAAATCATGCAGAACCACCTGCTGCGCGCGACGCAGCCAATAGCCGATCCCTTCTTCGATCGACGTCGTCGTCATGTCGATGGAAATATTCATGGTTTAATCCTCTCTCTCAAATGTACCCGTTTGAATCGCCTTTTTTTGATTTCATCGGCTGAACGCTCATTCAGTCGACATGCATTCCATATCACTCACTGGCGATAGAGTGAATATATACAGATAGAAATATAATTGAAATACTAATTCTAATTCGAAAATTCTTATTATTTATATCGTGTAGTATATAACCATTATAACAAATAACTATTTACCATTTGGTCAATAATAATCGCGAAAAACCAGTCATTTTATTTAAATTTGACGAGAATTATACTTCATACATTCTATGAGGCGTGAATCACCGCAGGTAAAAACACCCTCTTTTCAAAAAGATAGCGGTATACTCAAAAAATCGTTGAAGCGGAGGCGCGGCTGGGGTACACAGCGCACATCCTGTTGGCGTGGCGAAGAGCCATGACAGAAGCACCCGTAGCTCAGCTGGATAGAGTGTTGGATTCCGATTCCAAAGGTCGCAGGTTCGAATCCTGCCGGGTGCGCCATTTCAGAACAGAACTATGAACGCCGAATACCGCCGTTTCTACGCTTGAAGCGGCGACCAGCGTTCGCAGCAGTTCCGACTTCGATCCCATGATGCGAACCTCGTCGTCGGCAACCTCGACACGCTGCGCCAGCGCGCGTAGATGGTCGCGGCGGTAGCCGCCATCGTCGAGCCTGATCCGTTCACGGGCTTTGCGGGCAAACCCCTTGAGCATATCGGGTGTGACGCCCTGATTGCCTGAACTGTCGAGCGCAAGCTGCGTGCGTTCGGCGTCGGCGGCGGCTTGATCCCGCAATGCCTTGAGGCTCACCATGCGTTCCTTCGCCATGGCGTCGTCCTTATCCACCATACCGGCTTCGATGGCGTCAAAGAGACGGCCGAGCCGCTGGTCGGCTTCCGCGATTCGCCTTTGAAGCTCGGCAAGATGCTCTCGGCGGCGCTCGGTGCGCTCCTGCCGCCGGTCAATGACGCTGGCAAGGACTGTTTCCAGCCGCTTGGGCTGGAGCAGGCGATCCCCAATATGATCGGCGACAAGGTGATCTAGCTTGTCCATCGGGATCGTGCGCCCCTTGCAGCCGGTCGCGCCCTGCCGGGCCTTGGTCGAGCAGGTGTAGTAGCGATACGTCTGCCCTGCGCTGCCCCGGCCGGTGCGAAGCGTCATCGCGCCCCCGCACTTGGCACAGAAGCAAATGCCTGTAAGCAGCGTCGGGCCGCTGGAGACACGCGCAGGCGTAACCATGGGATTGCGCGATTTCAGGCGGGCTTGCACCGCATCGAATATCTCGCGCTCGATCAGGGGCGGCACCGCCATGATGGCGACCTCGCTCTCCGGCTTCTTCTCCCGGTTCTTATGCGAGCGCGTGTTGAACCTGTGCTCTCCGATATAGGTGGTGCGGGTTAGAATGGCGTGGATTTGCGCCAGCCCCCAACGCCCGCCGTCGCGGGTGAAGAAACGGCGCTCATTGAGATAGGTAGCGATGGCTTTGACGCCCATCGCGCCGGACGTGCCGTCGCCTTCAAGAAACAGGCGGTAGATCATCCGCACGGTGTCGGCGTGCAGCGGGTCGATCTCCAGCTTCTTCTTGATCTTCGATCCCCGCTGCTCGGCCGCGACGATGCGATAGCCGATAGGCGGCCGTGCGCCGTTCCAGAAGCCTTGCCGGGCGTTCTCATTCATGGCGCGCAGGACGTGCTTGGCGTTTTCCTTGGACTGATACTCGTCGAACAGCGCCATGATCTGCCGCATCATCTGGTGCATGGGATCGTCGCCCATCTCCTGCGTGATGGAGACGAGGCGCACGCCGTTCTTGGCGAGCTTCCTGACGTAGAACTCCATCTCGAAGTGATCGCGGAAGAAGCGCGAGAAGCTATGCACCACGACAATATCGAAGGGCGCGGGCTTCGATGTGCCCGCCTCGATCATGCGCTGGAACTCGGGGCGCTTGTCGTTGGTGGCGGTTGCGCCCGGCTCGACGTACGTCTCAACGAGCTGATAGCCGCGCTGCTCGCAATAGGCTTCACCCTGCCGCTTCTGGTCGGGGATGGAAATATCATGCTCGGCCTGCCGGGCGGTCGAGACGCGCAGGTAGAGTGCGGCGCGGGCGGTAGTGGTTGGGCTGTGAATGTTCATGGTCGGCCTCCCATAGATTTCTTCGCCTTGGGGCGGTCGATCAGGGGCAACGCCAGCTCCACGCGGTCATGCACCACCTTAGGCGCGAGCTTGCGTCCATGCCCCGGTTCAAGCCGCACAAGGCCGTAGCTTTCCATTGTTTTCAGGGTGCGTGACAGATTGGAGCCGGCCCGGCCGGTGATTTCCGCCAGTTCCTCCAGTGATGCCGGGGCCTTCTCGGCGATGATCCGCAGTAATTTGCGGTTGCCGGCCGACAGCACCTTGGCGAAGGATTCGGTCGATGTGAACCACACCTTCGGATCGCCGGGAGCGGGCTTTTCCTCGCCGCGCGCGATCCGCATGGTGCGGGCCTTCATTTCCTCGTAGTCGGCAATCCCGACTTTCAATGTGGTCATAGGGCACCTCGCTCCTTCAACACCGCGTCCACCGCCTGCCAGAAGTCGGCCAGCAGCGTGGCCGCATCCTCGTAGGCGTAAGGCTTCACGGTCTGGAGGCGGTGCCGATGATCCATCGGCTCGCCGCGTCTGCCTCGGCCGACCGGATGGGCATTGTCGAAGCCGACCAGCCGTTCGCCCGAAGGCCCGTGAAGCGTGAGCGAATAATCGAGGCCGTGCGGCTTTTCAGGCGATACCGAAACGCGGGTAACGATGAACTTCACCCAATGCCCGCCCTCGGGATCGACAAAAAGCATCTGTCCGTCGAGGTCCAGAAGCGTGTCAAGGCCCGGATCACGATCCGCGCTCATGTCTTTTTCCTATCAGTTTGAGATAGGAATTTCAAGCTGCTTTCCGGCTTTCTCGGGTTCAAGAGTTCGTCGAACACATCGCCGAACCAACGCTCGAACACGTCAATCTCGGCCTCGGTAACGGGAATGTCCTCCGGCCAATCGTCGGTAACGCGCATCCTCTGGCCGTCCGGGCCGAGAAGTGGCGTGTTGCCGGCTCGCGTCCGGTCGTCCGGCGTAGGATCGTCGGCGTAGTCGAACAGATCGTCGGGAAGTGGTTCGGGGATCGACTGTCGCGGTCGCCCTTTGCGGGCGCGGCGGCGCTCTGCGCACATAGAATCCTCCTTGGTTCTGGTGGATTCCGGGGCGCTATTGGCCCCGGAATTAGGCGAACCATGGAGGGCAGTCGGCGGCCTGTAGCGTGCCGCATTTGCGCCTATGCGTTGGCGGCACCCCTGCCGGAATGGGATTTAGCTGGCGGCTCGCCGGGCCTTGGCGAAACCACGATCCGTGGCGATGAAGTGTTGAAGCATCGGCACGATGAGCTTGGCGGGATCGGCGGCGGGCTGGCCGCTCTGGCGGGCCAGCACCTCGGCATAGGCGATCAGATCGCGGTTGAGGGTTGCGGGCAGCTCCAGCATGACCTTCACGGGCTTATCGTCGGGAAGCGGGCCGAGTTTCAGTTTCGTCATGGTCAACCCCCTGCCGGCTCGAACACAAGATCGCGGGTGACGATGATCCTGACCAGGAAGCCGGGCCGGATAGTCAGTGTCGGCGCGACCTGCAACTGGCGCTGGACGATCTGCTGGCCGGCCTGATTGACGGTATCCTGCGCCCCGTCGCGGATGGCGCGGATCAGCCGGTCCTCGTCGCTGGTCGCCAGCTCCGGACCGACTGCGAGCAGCGTGGACAGCCCTGCGGCCTTCATCAGATCCCACCAATGATAATCGACCCCATCCTCCAGCCCGGCATAGCCGCTGGCGTCCGCGCCCGGCAGGCGTTCCAGAACGATGGACCGGCCGCCCGGCAGGATCAGGCGGTTCCACACCAGTAACACGCGGCGCTGGCCGAAGGTCACGCCATCGTCGTATTGGCCGATGATGCGGGTGCCCTGCGGGATCAACAGCAGCGAGCCGGTCGGGCTGTCATAGACGTTCTCGGTGACTTGGGCCGTGATCTGGCCCGGAAGGTTGGAACGGATGCCGGTGATGAGCGCGGCGGGGATCACCGCCCCGGCCTGAAGGATATAGGGTGATGCCGGCGGCGCGACGCGATCCGGGGCGACGGTCTGCCGGTCCACCGGCCCGT
>CAMFIE010000032.1 GCA_945952315.1 uncultured Rhizobium sp.
CGGAAATCCACTTAACGAAACGCCCGAAACTGTTCAGACAAACCGAGCCAGCTCTGAGTGAATGTCATGTGGACCGCGCTGATTGGACCCTCTGGCCATTCTGCTGCCTCTCCCTCGGTGAATAGGCCACCGCCGCCATCCCGAAAGCTTGCGAACTGAGCATTATCTACGACCAGCCCTATGAAGTTGTCGTTGCCACGGAAGGTCGTCCTGCGTTTCGACATCGTCTGGTTAGCCGTTACCTGTAGTAGTTCGTCAATAGTAAAGGACCAGTCGTCCGAGCCGCCGCAAATGGCATCACGGCCGCAAGCTGGATTTCCAGTAGCCATGCCAGCAAGATAAGAAGCAAGCGAAGCAGTGAATCGGAACCAAGGTTTGGTATCTAAAGGGACCTCATGCCGCCATTCTGGAGGGGTGCTCTTAAGATCGATACCTCCATATTCGGTCGAGAATCGTGGCGAACCAACCTGAGGCATCCCCTCAAAGTCACGGCTGCGGTTGTTATAGAGCATTTTGTTCACAAATGTAAAAACCGGTCGCCAAGCGAGCAGCTCGTGCTGAACCCATTCTTGCCCCGAAGGGCTAATGGCACCACTCTTAAGCATCTTCGCTTGGACAAGTGCCGCACGTCGTTCTGTGACATTCGTCGCGGGATCGACATGGTCAAAAACAATTAGTAAGTCAGCAAGCTCGCATTGCCTTACTTTGGGTCCGCCGGAGAAATTGGGATGCGGCACAGGAGCGAAGGTCACTTGCGGGGCCGAGTGACAGAACACTGCTTTCAAATCGATGCCGTAACCAGCGTTCTTTAGAGTGGGGGCCCACGCTGCAGCAATTTGATCAAACCCGTCAAGTGTCATCGTACGCACGGCCGTAACCTCGCCGGAAGGCTTAGCTGTGCGAGTGCCGCCTCGAGCCAGTACTTTAGCAATGACAGGATCAGCATCGATGGCAAGGGAATTACTGAGCGAGAAAGGTAGCATCTTACGCCTTTAATATGGTGGCTGAAGATATCATGCTAGGAATGCACACAGCTTGTGAAGGCGGTAGTTCAGTGGTCGTAGTGATCAATAAGCCCACCTGCATCCGCCGCCAATTCCCATTCCGTTAAAGCGAGGTAGGACCGGCATCAAATCATAAGGGTGACGCCAACCAGGCATGGAGCTAATCCTGCTCTTCCACGCAGCGATTGAGGGGACGTGGCTACTATCGATGCCCGTTTCCTCAGGCCTGAACGCATAACAGCCAGAGACATGTCGGCGATTGTTAGACGATCACCAACCATGAATGGGTGCTTGTTCAGGTGTTGCTCAACAATTCCACGGGCGCCGCCTTACCAAGGCAGTCCGGCGTCGGCGTTGTCCGACCTGAGAGATAGGTGACAGAACGTACCGGAGACATGGGTAACACTTTTCGCTTTGCGGGAGGTGTTGATGCCGTGGAGAGAGACTTCGGTCATGGATGAACGTCTGCGCTTTGTCGCCCGTTTGCTGGAGGGCGAGGGAATGAGCGAGGTGTGCCGGGACTTCGGCATATCGCGCAAGACCGGCTACAAGATCTTCAACCGCTATAAGGACGAGGGGCTCGAGGCTCTGACGGATCGGTCACGCCGTCCCGTGCGCCATGCCAACCAACTGCCCGATCCCGTCGAGGCGATGATCGTGCGGCTAAAGAAAGAAAAGCCGCATTGGGGCGCACGCAAGATCCGTGAGCTTTTGGTGAGGAAACTGGCCGGCGATGTCCGTATTCCGGCCAAGAGCACGGTCCACGCCGTCCTCGACCGGCACGGGCTCGTGGCGCAGGCGCGCAGGCGCACGCGACACAAGGCTGAGGGCACTGCCCTGTCGGAGGCCTTGCAGGCCAACGACCTCTGGTGTGCCGACTTCAAGGGTGAGTTCAAGCTCGGCAACGGTCGCTACTGTTACCCGCTGACGGTGACCGACCAGGCGACACGCTACCTTCTGGCCTGCGAGGCCTTCGAATCGACGCGCGAGGTGGGCGTCATCGAAGCCTTCCGCCGCCTCTTTGCCGAGCATGGCCTGCCGCGGGCAATCCGCTCCGACAACGGCCTGCCGTTTGCCTCGCCGAACGGGCTCTACAATCTCTCGAAGCTCTCGGTCTTCTGGCTGAGGCTGGGCATTGCTGTCGAGCGCATCAAGCCCGGCCATCCGCAACAGAACGGCCGTCACGAGCGTATGCACCTGACGCTGAAGAAGGAGACGACCCGCCCGGCCGGCCGCACGCTTCTTCAGCAACAGGCGAAGTTCGATGAATTCGTCAGCGAATTCAATCTTGAGCGACCCCATGAGGCCATCGGGATGAAGGTGCCCGCCGATCTCTATGCAAATGCGTCTTCCCGGCCATATCTGGGCCTGCCAGAGCTCGACTATCCCTTCCACGACCGCGAGATCGTCATCACCAATTGCGGGCGCGCATGCCTGCACCGCAAAAAGATCAACATCTCGACCGTGCTGGCCGGACAGAAACTGGGAATAAAGGAGGTCGACGACGGCATATGGCTCGTCAGCTTCATGCACTATGATCTAGGCTATATCGACCTGGAACAGAGAACCTTGCAAACCATCGACAATCCGTTCGGCACGAGATTGTCACCCATGTCTTAGGTACAAACTGTTACCTATGTCTCCGGGTCGGACACGTGCAGGAATGGCGTCCACGAGAGGATTCGAACCTCCGACCCCAGGATTCATACCACTTCGACTTTCGCCGCCGCTTGCGCGTTCGTGGTCTGGACTGTCCCTTCACCATTGGCATGAAGCCGTTAGGTGCCGCCCGTCCAGTCTCTACACACTTCCCCGGAAGTCTCCGGGGTTTGGCTCGGGATTGGCATGCTGGAAGACCAGCGAAGCGTCCCCCGACTTTGAGCGGATTGATTGTATAGGTTTCCCAGTACAACCCCCAATTGAGGAATCCTGTGCTCTATCCTGCTGAGCTACGTGGACCCGCAGGCGTTTGCTGGATCTGGATAACTTATCCGTACTCGCCGGGCAACCCCAAACTTGAGCTGATAGCCCAACTCGCTGCGTAGGCGTGGCTTCGTGACTGCCGGCCGAGCGTGCTGAGAGTTCATGGAGAGTCGAATCCTAGAAGTCCGAAGACTTGCCCGATTTTGCTCGGTGTTGTCCCTTATGGCTCGCTCAAATGCCTGACAGAGACGCTTCACGTCATCGTCAGCATCGTTTGATTTTTGTATGTCATCGAAGTCCTGGAGCATGTCAGCCACCGGAAAGCGCATGGCATGCCCGCAACAGCTAACAGCTTGGATTGATAACGTCAGGTTCCGTATCAGGCGTCGCAGGTCATCATCAGAAAGCATTTTGTAAGGGGCTTTTCAGAGCAGCTTTGCCAATCATGTGGCTGATTAGACCCGAATCGGTTCTCGGTAACCTATAGAGTTGAGGCAAACGCTCGCTCAAGCCACGCTTTCACATCCGCCGCCGTCCCGTACCCCGAGCGCACCAACAATGCGGCAATATCCGATGCAGACATGACCAGGATAGGATGCTGGTCATCCTTTATCTCTTTGTATGCCTGCTGATCGACATATCCGGTGGTCACCAGGACGCCGAACTGCCGATGTCTTAGTCTGGATATCAGTCGCGACATATCTCGCACGCCTACAGCGTGGTTCAGCCCATAGCATTTGGCTTCGATTGCAAAGTCTACAAGAATTGCGCTCTCGCCGGAGCCGATCCGAAATTGGCCAACGGCATCACGCCCGCCATCTCTCGATCGCCGAGTCGCATCGAGAGAGGTTACGTCTGGCAGCATCATTCTAACCAGTTCGGCAGCGCAAGATTCGAACCCATGCGGATCATCAGCAAAAAACCGATGAATGGTCTCAACAATCTCGAGGTCGCCGGCGCTCGACGGTAGCTGTTCTTGTCGTCGTCGATATTGGATCGTTCTTGGAGCGAGCAGGGGCATTATCCGCCCGGTTTCAACCCAAGCCTGCCATTCCGGAGGGGCGTGAGCATCATGCGGCGAGCCGGCGATTATTCCTGTGAGCCACTTCCTTGATATGGTGACTGCCCGCAGGATCGTGAAGCGCGCGCGATAGTTTTGGAACCGACGATTGTCGCGCGTTCTCCAAATAGCCACGAGATCCTCCATTCCCGGCTGGCCAACAGTGCCGGGAACCGCGAGGCCGAGAAATATCACATCTCTCCGAACCCCCGCGGACGAGAAGACAAGGATTGGAGGAACTCGTGCGCGGCCATCCCGGCCGGCTTCAGCATCAGCAAACACTCGCTGCAGGATGGCGTTGCCGAACCGAGGCGTGTCGTGCAACTCGCGACCCGGCGTCTTGTTGTCACCATAGTAGGTGTAAATGCCCGTTTCTCGATCTAGTGAGTCAGGCCAGTCGGGATCTCGTTTGTTGGATGTGAGTGCCACGAGTTCCAGATTGTCGAGACGCCCACGATAGCGGAAGCCGCCCCCTGTGCTTACGCCCGCAAGACGCTTCTTGCCAGCTTCGAGGAATTCCTTTGACCAGCTATAATACAGGCTCTCGGCGATCCCTTCACGGCGGCATATCGCGGCAATGCTGTCCTCACCGCGCAGGCCTTCCAGCACGATGCGGATTTTGTCTTCTGCAGAATGGTGCTTGCGCGTCGCGCGGCGGATGTCCTTGATCGTCTTCTCTGCCGCCGATGTCTGCTGCCCGGTTTTCTGTCTCATTTTCGCTTCCTTTGATAGAGCTACGATGAGCCGAAAATCCTCTCTTCTCAATTAAGCCAGTTTGGTCTCAGGGGCGCTGATGTCGGACAAGCAGATTTGCTGCCATAGCCAATCAATTTTCGCTTACGACGAACCGTTCGGATAGATCGCTGCGGCTGTTTCTGCGCAGTCACGACTTCGGGCAAACCCGGCCACTTGAATTGGAAAGTTTTGTCGCCGGCCAGAAGCGCTTCGATTCTGCAATGGAGGTGACGAGGTTCGCGTTTTTTCTCAATCGACGCATTAGTGAGGGCCTTCTACTTGGCAAGCCGTTCGCGGATACCCGCGTTCGTCGCCGGCTTTCGTTAAAGGGGCTACACTACGACCCGCGAAATCGAGTTGTCGTCCAAGGAGTCGAGACGTCGCTGCTTACAGCAGAGTCGAAAAATAACCTTGTCCGACAGGTCAATTCCACCCTCAGCGGAAACGTGCTTGAATCCTTCGACCTGGTTGAAGGTCTCCCGCGAGAAAAATCGACCTATCGTCACTCGGCTGTAGCCTCGGCCGGCGAAAAGCTCTTGGATCTGCGGAGCAAGGAAGTCTATGCAGCGGCCCTAACTGGTACCGCAGTTATTTTTGGATCGAAGGCTGAGGTGATAGAGGAGACGCTGTCGCATTTCTCGGGACGTTTCGAAAAATTCGGAGCTGAAGACGCATGAAGAACCTGCAGAAGCGCCTCAGTACGACCATCATGCTGGTGAAATCCTCTACGGCATTCGCGGACCCCGCTGTTAAACAGTCGGTGATTGAGGAACTTCGTGAGATCTCAAGGGCCGCTAATCTCCAACCCTTGAATCGCCGACGTCTTCTAGTCGTTCTGCACCTTGCCCGATCCTTAGAAACATCCCTTCGAGCTGTCGTGGACAGCAACGGAATTGTTGTGCCACCGGAGAAACGAGGAATGGGAGGCTATCTTACCGCGCTGGCCGCTCATACGCCGCCGCTTGTAACCCAATCAGTCAGGCACAACTGCATCCGTGACGTCACGAGACTCAGAAATCGGATCGCTCACGCGGCGGGCGGCTATCCGAGGGATGACGGCCTCGTTGAAGCAACCGCGCAAGCTGCCCACGCGTGCCTTGCGTTGATCCTGAGGTAGTCGAAGCGATCTTGAGTGGAATGATCGCTCGCTGAGAAAGTTCATGCCCTGGCGGGGCATGAGTCGAGACATTTTCAGCGCGCTTCCGTCTCCAGGAACAATACTCTGAACATTAAGTGATAGCGTCCGCGCCGTTCCGCCTCGATCATTATCGCTGGAAGGCAGAGTTGGCGCCCATCGCTACGCAAGATCAATAGTTGGAAGGAATGTGTTTTGCGATCGGTAAATTTACTAGTGGCGCGGGCACCAACAGCGCCTAGTTCATGACAGAAACCGGTAAACTTTCCGCCCTTAAAGTTGCTCTATCCTGCTGAGCTACGGGACCACTTGGGAAGGTTCAATACAGAATAGCCGGCCTTTCGCCAAGCCCCCTAATCCGGAGGCTCGGGTCGGGGCGGTCGTCAGGCCAGGCGGTTTTCGGCGAGCTTCACCCAATAGGAAATGCCGTGGGGAATGATCTCGTCGTTGAAATCGTAATTCGGGTTGTGAAGGTTGGCGCTTTCGCCATTGCCGAGGAAGATGAAGGCGCCGGGGCGTGCATTGAGCATGTAGGAAAAATCCTCGCCGCCCATCATCGGATCGGTTTCCGGATCGACCTTGTCCAGACCGGCAATCGCCGTTGCCGCTTCGATGGCATGGGCGGTTTCTGCGGCGTGGTTGACGGTGACCGGATAGTTCCTGACATAGCGCACCTCCGCCTCCGCCAGATGGGCAGCCGCCAGGCCTGCGGCGATCTCGCGCAGGCGCTTTTCTGCGAGATCGCGCATTTCCGGTTTCAGGGTCCGCACGGTCCCGCCGAAGGTCGCGGCGTCGGGGATGATGTTGCTCGCAAAGCCGGCATTGAACTTGGTCACCGAGACGACGATCGACTGGAGCGGATCGGCATTGCGGGAGGCGATGAGCTGGAGGCTCGAAATCATCTGCGTGGCAATGGCAATCGGATCGACGGTGCGGTGCGGCTGGGCCGCATGGCCGCCGCGGCCGGTAACGGTGATGCTGAATTCATCCGTGGAGGCCATGATCGGCCCCTTGCGGATGGCAAATTCGCCGGCGGGCAGGCCAGGGAGATTGTGCAGCCCATAGACTTCGGCAATGCCGAACCGTTCCATCATGCCATCCTGAACCATCAGGTTTCCACCGCCGCCACCCTCTTCGGCGGGCTGGAAGATCACGGCCACGCTGCCGGCGAAGTTCCGGGTTTCCGCCAGATACTTGGCGGCACCGAGAAGCATGGCCGTGTGGCCATCATGGCCGCAGGCATGCATTTTGCCCGCGACAGTCGAGGACCAGGGCTTGCCCGTCGTCTCGTTGAGGGGAAGGGCATCCATGTCGGCGCGGAGTCCGATGGTCCGGTTTCCGGGACGATGGCCGCGGATAATTCCGACGACGCCGGTCCGGCCGATGCCGGGAACCACTTCGTCGCAGCCGAATTCGCGCAGCTTGTCGGCCACGAAGGCAGCCGTTTTCACCACGTCGAACAGGAGTTCCGGATGCTTGTGGATCTGGCGTCGCCAGCTCGTCACTTCGTCCTGGAGTTCAGCCGCGCGGTTCAAGATTGGCATGCGAAATCATCCTGTTTGCTGATGGTCTGGCACCTGCATGCCACCGGCCAGCATTGATGTGCAAGGTTGACCGCATGACTTACCTTTGCCATTTCTATTTCCTATAGGCTAAATTCCAACGCCTGACGACAGTTATACCCACAATTTGAGGATTGCCGTGTTCCGAACCCAAAACCCGCTGACGCATGGCCTTCGCCGTGCCGTGCTGGCCGTGACGCTTTTTGCCGCAAGCGCGCTGCCATTCGCTGCCGAAGCCAATCCGCGGATCGTCGTGGACGCCGGTTCTCTCAAGGTGCTCGATCATGAAATGGCCTTCCGCAAGTGGTATCCGGCCTCGCTGACCAAGCTGATGACCGCCTATGTGACCTTCCGCGCGATCAAGGCTGGCGAGCTGCGGCTGGACAGCCTGGTCACCATGAGCAAGCGCGCCGCGGCCCAGCCGGCCAGCAAGATGTATTACAAGCCCGGCCAGCAGCTGACCCTCGACAGCGCGCTGAAGATCCTCCTCGTCAAATCCGCCAATGACGTGGCCGTTGCCATTGCCGAAACGGTGGGCGGGAGCCAGGAAAACTTCGTCGCCCGCATGAATGCCGAGGCGGCCCGCATCGGCATGAACAATTCCCATTTCATCAATCCGAACGGTTTGCCCGGCAAGGGCCAGTATACGACGGCGCGGGATCTGGCGCTGCTGACGGTGATGCTGAAGCGGGAATTCCCGGAATATTCCGATTATTTCAAGCTGGAAGGCATCGATACTGGCAAGCGCCAGTATCCGAACTACAACCTGCTGATCGGCCGCTTCGAAGGGGCGGACGGCATGAAAACAGGTTTCATCTGCGCCTCCGGTTTCAATCAGGTGACGTCGGCGACGCGCAATGGCCGGACGATCATTTCTGTCGTTCTCGGGACGGAGAGCCTCGCAGCCCGCGCCGATCTTTCCGCCGATCTCCTGCAGAAGGCTTTCGTCAGCGGCGGGAACGGACCGCGAATCGATCAGCTTCCGCCGGATGCCGACGCGTCCCTCGACGTTGCCGACATCAGTGCCGATATCTGCAGCAAGAAGGGCGCTCAGGTGCGCAGCGAAAGCCGCGACGAGGTGGGGCGCATGAAGCTTCTTTCGCCCTATGTGCACGAAATGGATCATGAGCCCGTCTTCGTCTTTGCGGGCCTCATCCCGGGATCTGAACCGGCCCAGCCGGAAAAGACGCCTGGAAAGAACAAAGGCGGCAAGAACAAGGGCGACAAGAACACCGCTGAAAAGGGCAAGGACGGCAAGAACAAGAAGAACCGCGCCAAGCAGGAGGCCTCCTCCGATCTCGGCGATGCCACCGTTCCCGTCCCGCGTCCGAAGCCGACCAAGGGCTGAACCATGATACAAGCGCTCCGGAAAATCCCGGTCAGCATCGTCACCGGGTTTCTCGGGGCGGGCAAGTCCACGCTGCTCAACCGGCTGCTGAAGGATCCCGGGATGCGGGATTGCGCCGTGATCATCAATGAATTCGGTGAAGTCGGCATCGACCATCTGCTGGTCGAGCAATCCAGCGACTCGATTGTCGAGCTTTCGGATGGCTGCCTCTGCTGTACGGTGCGGGGCGAGCTCATCGATACGCTCGCCGATCTTGCCGACCGGATGCAGACGGGCCGGATCCGACCGCTGAAACGGGTGGTGATCGAAACGACGGGCCTTGCGGATCCGGCACCGGTCATGCAGTCGGTCATGGGCAATCCCGTCATCGGCGAACTCTTCGGTCTCGAAGGGGTGATCACCTTGATCGATGCGGTGAACGGGCTTGCCACGCTGGCCAACCACCCCGAAGCCGTCAAACAGGCCGCGGTTGCCGACCGGCTGGTCATCACCAAGACGGACCTTGCCGCACCTCAGGATCTGAAGGCGCTGGAGGAGGCCCTTCGCCGGCTCAATCCGAAGGCTGCCTTCCTTCTCGCCACCGATCCCGGCGTGGCCACGGCGGATCTTCTTGAGACGGGCCTCTATGATCCGGATGAGAAGGCCGCCGACGTCCGCCGCTGGCTGGGAGAGGAGAGCCACGCGGAAGCGATCCACGGGGAGGATCATCCCGATCATCATCACGGCCATGACGGGCACGGTCATCACCACCATGACCACGATCACAGCCACCACCACCATCATGACGTGACGCGGCACAGCCGCTCGATCCGCTCCTTCTCGATCCTTCACGATCGGCTCGTCTCGCCGATGGCGCTTGAGATGTTCATCGATCTCCTGCGCTCGGCCCATGGCGAAAAACTGCTGCGCATGAAGGCGATTGTTGGGCTCTCCGACAATCCGGACCGTCCGGTCGTGCTGCATGGCGTGCAGCAGATCTTTCATCCACCGGTCAGGCTGGCTGGCTGGCCAAACCCGGAGGATCGACGCACGCGGCTGGTTCTGATCACGCAGGATCTCCCCGAGTCCTTTGTTTCTGATCTTTTCGATGCCTTTACCGGCACGCCCCGGATAGATCGGCCCGACCGGGCCGCGCTCGAGGACAATCCGCTATCCGTTCCCGGCATGCATTTTCGCTGATCAATCGGTCCGCTTGCGGATTTCGAAGCGGTGGCCCAGAGCGGTGCGCGCCTGGGCCACGAGCACGTGGCCGTCCTCCTGGCAGAGATGGGGAATGTCTATCCCCGCCAGCGGATCGGTGGTTTCAACGACAAGCAGGGCGCCGCCCGCCATGTCACGCAGTTTCCGGCGGGTCTTAAGAGCCGGAAGCGGGCATTTCAGGCCCTTGAGGTCCAGGACCGGAGCGGCGGCCCGGCTCGGCTCTTCCGTCATTCGGCTGCCCAGAACTTCCAGAAGGGCTTTTTCGGAGGCTCTGCAGCAGCGGTCGCCACGGGCGCGTTGGGGTTTGGCGTCGGAACCGGCACGGAGGCGGTGGTTTCGGCTGAAGCGGTTCCGGCTTGGGCCACGGCCGTACTGGCCTCGGTGGCCTTTGCTGCCGGGGCTTGTGTCGGACGTGCAGAGGCCAGTGCGGCGCTGGCCGCAGCCACATTACCCTTGGTCTGCTTGCTGTTCGGATTTGCCAGAAGCGCCTGATATTCCTCGATGCTGACCATCTTGCCCGCTTCGAGTGCGGTGCCGGTCGGCGCATAGGCGAGTTCGCGGCCCTGGCGCAGCTTTGCGACGACAGCCTTCCGCTCGGCCTCCGTCGGGTCGTACCAGACCTTGTCGCTGAACTTGGCGAGTGCAGCCTGATAATCCTGATCGTATTTCGTATTGTATTTCTGCAGGGCCGCGGCCAGTGCCGGCGGCGTGCTCATCGGAGGGCAGGCACCGCGCGGATTGAGACCCTTGCCGCCGGTATCCTGGTTGAAGACGTAGCTCTTGTTGCAGACGGCCACTTCCGGCGGACGCTTCGTCACTTCGAAATTGTCGTAACCGACTTTGAGCATCTTCCAGAAGTCATAATGCGGGCTCAGCCGATGACGGGCCATGTTCTCCGCCGTCATGCGGAAGGGCAGGGCCTGCAGCTGAACGGTCTTCTGGCCGCCGCGGAAGGCGTCTCGGGCGAGCGCGTAGATTTCCAGCACCTGCTCATCGGTCATCGAATAGCAGCCCGAGGAGGAGCAGGCGCCATGGATCATCAGATTGGTGCCGAAGCGGCCATTGGCGCGGTCGAAGGCGTTCGGGAAGCCCGTATTGATCGCCAGATAATATTTGGAATTCGGGTTCAGGTTCGCCTGGGTGAGCTCGTAGAAGCCCTCCGGTGCCTGACGGTCGCCTTCCTTCACCTTGGGGCCGAGCCGGCCGGACCAGGCGCAGATCTTGTAGCCGACCAGCTTCTCGAATCGCTGGTCGCTGCGGGCCTTCCAGACTTCGAGTTCGCCCTCTTCCTTGATGATGCGCAGCATGATCGGCGAGTTCCGCGCCATGCCTTTCTTGCGCATGTCTTCGACGATCTTGCCGGAAAGCTGGTATTCCACCTTGTTCGACACTTTGGAAATGTCGATGGATTCCAGGCTGTCATTGCAGCCTGCAAGAAGGGGGGCGATGACGCCTGCAAGAAGAAGATAGCGAATACGCATGCCGGATTGCCCGCGAAGTTCCTGATATTGCTGGCCGAAGTTCGGACGAGCGAACCATAGGCCCTTATGCTTCACAAATCCTTAACCAATCGCAGCAGGAAAGCTCAAGCCCCTCTGCCTGCAAATGAAGCCGGGCACCTACGATCTTGCTTCTGCCGTTTCTCCTCGCCCGAAAAGGCGTCATGATTATGACGACAGGGGCTGTTCCGAGGCTTACAGGTTGCGGCCGATGGAGAGGAACTTCTGGCGGCGTTCGGCGCGAACCGCATCGCCCGACACGGCGGAAAGTTCTCCCAGCGCCTTGGCGATCACGTCACCCGTCGCCTGGATCACCTGATCGGGATCGCGATGGGCGCCGCCAACCGGCTCCTTGATGATGCCGTCGATGACGCCGAGTGCCTTGAGATCCTCGGCGGTGATGCGCATGTTGGTGGCTGCTTCCTTGGCGCGGGTGGAATCACGCCAGAGAATGGAGGCTGCGCCTTCCGGGGAAATCACGCTGTAGATCGCATGTTCCAGCATGTAGACGCGGTTGCCGGTGGCAATCGCGATCGCCCCGCCCGAGCCGCCTTCGCCGACGACCACGGAGACGATCGGCACACGAATATTCAGGCACATTTCGGTGGATCGGGCGATGGCTTCCGCCTGGCCGCGCTCTTCGGCACCCACGCCCGGATAGGCGCCGGCCGTATCGACCAGCGTCACCACCGGCAGGCCGAAACGGTCTGCCATTTCCATGACGCGGATGGCCTTGCGGTAGCCCTCCGGGCGGGCGCTGCCGAAATTGTGGCGAATGCGCGATTTCGTGTCATGGCCCTTTTCCTGGCCGATGACGGCCACGGACTGGCCGCGGAAACGGGCAAGGCCGGCCTGGATGGCCGCGTCCTCGCCGAAGCGGCGGTCGCCGGCCAGCGGGGTGAACTCCTTGAACAGCGCTTCGGCATAATCGACAAAATGCGGACGCTGCGGATGGCGGGCAACTTGCGTCTTCTGCCAGGCATTGAGCTGGCCGTAGATGTCCCGCATGGCGTCGCGGGCGCGCGCCTCCAGACGGGCAATCTCTTCAGACGTGTCGATGCTCTGGTCTTCCTGGGCGAGTTTCTTCAACTCGTGGATCTTGCCCTCGAGGTCCGAGATGGGCTTTTCGAAATCGAGATAGTTATGCATGACAAACGTTTCCGATCCTGATCAGGGCCCGCCGGAGATCCTCGCCGGCCAGTCTTGCAGCAAAGGCTGCTCTAATCCTTGTTTTTGCCCTGTTTGGCAAGAGGGTGATGCGTCTGCACCAGCTGATGCAGCCTTTCTTCCTGTACATGGGTATAGATTTGTGTCGTGGAAATGTCGGAATGGCCCAAAAGCTCCTGCACTACACGCAAATCGGCGCCATTGGCCAGCAGGTGGCTGGCAAAGGCGTGGCGGATCACATGGGGAGAGAGCACGGCGGCGGACACGCCCGCCCGGGCCGCCAGATCCTTGAGGTCGCGGGCAAACACCTGTCGCGGAAGATGGCCTTCCTTTCCCGAGGAGGGAAAGAGATAGGGGCCGGGGTCCTTTACCTGCCTTTCCGCCTCCTGGCGCGCCTTCATCTCGCCATAGGTCTTCAGCGCGGAGATCGCCGTGCGTGACAGCGGCACGAGGCGCTCCTTGTTGCCCTTGCCGCGGACGAGAAGAAACCGGCCCTCCTGATCGAGCACGCGGGCGGGCAGCGAGACGAGTTCGCTGACGCGTATGCCGGTGGCATAGAGGAGTTCCACGAGCGCCAGCATCCGCACTCGGCCGAACTGCCGGCCATCCACCACGGTTGCCTCGCTCGCGGCGTGCGCGAGCAGCCGGTCCACCTCATCCACGCCGATAATCTTCGGCAGGGGCCGCATCTTCCTGGGGCTGTCCAGCACCCCGGTCGGATCGTCGGTCCGCAGCCCTTCGGCATAGAGGAACCGGAAGAACTGCCGTAGCGTCGACAATTTGCGGGCCTGGGACGATTCTGCCAGCCCTTCGGCGGCGAGGCCCTGCATATAGGCGCCTAGATCGGTAGCGGTGGCGGCAGTCAGGGGCACGCCACGGCGGGTCAGCTGATGGTGGAGGTCTTCGAGATCCCGCCGATAGGCGGCGAGCGTGTTCGCCGAGGCCCCGCGCTCTGCGCTCATCATCTCCAGAAAGCTCTCCACATGGGCAAGACCCAGACTGGACATCCGGCGACCTATCGCGTCTGGGTCTGGGGCTGGACCGGGTTCAGCTTGTCGGAGGGCACGCGGACCGTCACCTCCCGCTCGCGCGGGACCACCAGAACCGAAAGCGCCAGAAGCGAACCGTAAATGACCGCACCGATCATCGCCAGCACGGTGAGAAAGCGGAAAAGAGTGGGCATGGCGGTTTTCCCGGGTCAGGTGTCGCGTCCCATCTTTATGGATAAGCCCCGCCCGACTTGCAAGAACGGGTGAACGCCCGTGATCTTTATTGGCGGCACGGCTTGACGCTACCCCTGCTTTTACCGATACGATCATGGCCAAGAAATTTGGTCAGGCCGATGAGCGACTTCGCAACAATTCTCCCGGATACACTGCGCGACAAAGCGCGCGCTGCTCTTGGCAAACGCAATCTCATCCTGATCGGTCTCATGGGCGCAGGCAAATCCTCGGTGGGCCGCATCGTGGCGAGCCAGCTCGGCATCCCCTTCATCGATACGGATACGGAAATAGAGCGCGTCTCGCGCATGACGATCCCTGAACTCTTTGCGGCCTATGGCGAGCAGGAATTTCGTGCGCTCGAGGCCCGGGTGATCAAGCGGGTCCTGCGCGGCGGGCCGCGGGTGGTGTCCACCGGCGGCGGCGCCTTCATCAATGAACGGTCGCGCAAGTTCATCAAGAAGGGCGGCCTCTCCGTGTGGCTCAAAGCTGAGCTTGAGGTGCTCTGGGAGCGGGTCAACAAGCGTGACACGCGCCCGCTTCTCAAGACCGAAAATCCGAAGAAAACCCTCGAAGACCTGATGAATGCTCGCTATCCCATCTATGCGGAAGCGGATCTTACGGTTCTTTCCCGCGATGTGCGCAAGGAAAAGATGGCGAACGAGATCCTCGCTGCCGTGGCAGGCATTCCCTTTGACGAAAGCGATGATGCATGACTGCCGCCAGCGACCTTCAGACCCGGGTGCATGTGCCCCTCGGCGAGCGCGCCTATGACATCCTGATCGGGCCCGGCCTGATTGCCCGGGCGGGGGCGGAAATCGCCTCCCGGATCAAGGGCAGGAAGGCAGCCATCATCACCGATCGTTCGGTGGCCGCCCATTATCTCGAACCGCTCAAGGCAAGCCTGGCAGACGCCGGCATCGCCTCCCATGCCGTCATCCTGCCGCCGGGAGAAAAGACCAAGAGCTTCGAGCCGCTGATCGAGGCCTGCGACGAGGTTCTCGGTGCCCGGATCGAACGCAATGATGCGGTCATTGCGCTTGGGGGCGGTGTCATTGGCGATCTTGCCGGCTTCGTCGCCGGGATCGTCCGCCGCGGCGTCCGCTTCATCCAGATCCCCACCTCGCTTCTGGCCCAGGTGGACAGCTCGGTCGGCGGCAAGACCGGCATCAATTCCAGGCACGGCAAGAACCTCATCGGCGTCTTCAACCAGCCGGATCTCGTGCTGGCCGATGCCGACGTGCTGGCGACGCTGAGCCCGCGCGAGTTTCGCGCCGGCTATGCCGAAGTGGTGAAATACGGTCTCATCGACAAGCCGGATTTCTTCGAATGGCTGGAGAAAAATTGGCAGGCGGTCTTTGCCGGCGGTGTGGCGCGCATTCATGCCATTGCGACCTCCTGCCAGGCGAAGGCGGATGTGGTTGTCGCCGACGAGCGGGAGACGGGTGCGCGCGCGCTCCTCAATCTCGGCCATACATTCGGTCACGCGCTCGAGGCGGCGACCGCCTATGACGGCAGCCGCCTCGTTCATGGCGAGGCGGTGGCAATCGGCATGGTGCTGGCGCATGAATTCTCCGCCCGCCTCAATCTTGCGAGCCCTGACGTGGCGAAGCGGGTCGAGGCGCATCTGAGAGCCGTGGGACTACCCGTGTCCATGGCGGATATTCCCGGCGAGCTGCCGGGGCCGGAACGGCTGATGGAGGCGATTGCCCAGGACAAGAAGGTGAAGAGCGGCAAGCTCACCTTCATTCTCACGCGCGGGCTTGGCCAGTCCTTCGTTGCCGATGACGTGGCCGCGAGCGAGGTTCAATCCTTTTTGACAGGGAAACATCCGGGATGACGGAGGAAACGCTGGCTTCCTATATTTCCGAATATTGGCTGACGGCGGTTTCGATCCTCGGCCTGCTCGTCGCATCCGGCTTCTTCTCCGGAACGGAGACGGCGCTGACGGCCACCTCCCGCGCCCGCATGCACACGCTCGAAAGCAACGGGGAAACGCGGGCCGCCATCGTCAACCGGCTGATCGACCGGCGCGACCGGCTGATCGGGGCGCTGCTGATCGGCAACAGCGCGGTCAACATCCTCGCTTCCTCGCTGACGACCAGCCTGTTCCTCGGGCTTTTCGGCGAGTCGGGCGTGGTGATCGCCACGCTGATCGTGACCGTTCTCGTGGTGGTCTTCTCCGAAGTGCTGCCGAAGAGCTGGGCGATTTCCTCTCCGGATCGCTTTGCGCTGGCGGTTGCGGTGCCCACCCGCATCTTCGTTGCCGTGGTCGGGCCGATCTCGACGGGGATCAATTATTTCGTTCGCCAGGTGCTCGGCCTGTTCGGGATCACGCTTTCAAAGGAAAGCTCGATGCTGTCGGCCCATGAGGAGCTGCGCGGCGCGGTGGATCTTCTCCACCGCGAGGGTTCGGTGGTGAAAGCCGACCGTGACCGACTGGGCGGGGTGCTCGATCTCGGCGAACTTGAGGTCTCCGACATCATGATCCACCGCACTTCCATGCGGGCCGTCAATGCGGATGACCGGCCGGAAGTGATCGTCAAGTCCATTCTGGAAAGTCCCTTCACCCGCATGCCGCTCTGGCGCGGGTCGATCGACAACATCATCGGTCTCGTTCATGCAAAGGATCTCCTAAGGGCACTTGCCGAGCCCGGCGTGGAGCCGGAGAATCTCGACATCGTCAAGATCGCGCAGAAGCCCTGGTTCGTGCCCGATACCACCAATCTCAAGGACCAGCTGAACGCCTTCCTGCGCCGCAAGATGCATTTTGCCGTGGTGGTGGACGAATATGGCGAGGTGCAGGGCATCGTTACCCTCGAGGACATCCTGGAGGAGATCGTCGGCGATATTTCCGATGAGCACGACATCGAGATCCAGGGCGTGCGGCAGGAGGCGGACGGGTCGATCGTTGTCGATGGATCGGTGCCGATCCGCGATCTCAACCGCGCGCTCGACTGGAACCTGCCGGACGAGGAAGCCACCACGATCGCCGGCCTGGTGATCCATGAATCCATGACCATCCCCGAGGAGCGGCAGGCCTTCACCTTCCATGGCAAGCGCTTCATCATCATGAAGCGGGAAAAGAACCGCATCACGCGCCTGCGCATCCGCCCCGCCGAGGGGCAGGGGGCAGAGGAACAGGCCTGAGCCAGGGTAACGGGCCCGCCAGCGGGGGGAACCCGGACAGGCCCTTTCGTGTTTCGCCTCCAACAAGGAGGTGTGGCATGCGTCGTTACGAGCCCATAGGACTGGTTGCAGCCTTTCTCGTGCTGGCAGCCGTTCCCGCCGCCCGGGCGGAAGATCCCGCCTATCCGGAAAAATGCCGGATGAATGCCATGGCCATGCCCGGCCAGATCAAGGGCGAGGCGGCCAAAGGCCCCGAAATGTCCTCCGAGATGACCGATTACCAGCAGGCCTTCGGGCTGGGCATGCGGGAGATGAACACGAACATGATGGCCGGCATGATGCAGAACGATGCGGATGTCGCCTTCGTCTGCGGCATGATCGCCCATCATCTCGGGGCGATTTCCATGGCTGAAACGGAACTCACCCATGGCGACAATGCCGAGGCGAAGGCCCTGGCCAAGAAGATCATCGATGCTCAGAAGGCCGAGGTCGAGACCATGAGACAGTGGCTCGACAAGGGCGACAAGTGACCTTCTGCCGGAGCGCGCCTTTCCCGAGAATGGAGATTGCCATGAAACTCTACGAGGAGCCGATGCAGGCCTGCATCGATGCCTGTCTTGCCTGTTACCGGGCCTGCCTGCAGGCCCAGATGACCCATTGCCTCACGGTTGGCGGGGCGCATGTGGAACCCGCCCATTTCCGGCTGATGACCGCCTGTGCGGAAATGTGCCGGGCAAGCGCCCATATCCTGATGACGGGATCGGCGCTGCACACCCATAGCTGCCGCGCCTGTGCGGCCATCTGCGAGGCCTGTGCGGATGATTGTGCCCGGCTTGACGGCATGGAGGAATGCGTGCGTGCCTGCCTCGCCTGCGCCGAGCGCTGCCGCGAGATGCAGGTCTGATTTACCAGCGCGTCGCCTCGCCCGGGGCCGCCGCCTCGATGGCCAGGGCGTGGAGCCCGCGCTCCAGCTCGCCCTTGAGCAGATCAGTGACGGCCCTGTGGCGGGCCAGGCGTGTCATGCCGGCAAAGAGCGGAGAGACGATCCGGATACGGAAATGGCTATCGCCTGTTCCGTCGAAACCGGGCTGGTGGCCGGCGTGGAGGTGGCTTTCATTGAGGACCTCGAGCCTCTCGGGCGTGAGCGCCTCGGTCAGCCGGGCTCGAATCTCCTCCGTCAGGCTGGTCATCCTGCCGCTCTCCTCATCGTTCCGGGTTTTCGGAAATGCCGCTGCTTCGCAGCAAAATACTCTCACAAAGCCCGCAACATTCCCGTTTGTCAATTCTTGTTGTGCGGGATCGCGCGCCCCATAATAGGGACATTCGCGCGTCGTTCACCCGCGATGCTCAGCTCCCCGATTGTCCAGAGGGCGCATAATCCTGACCGGTTACCGATTGGGCGGTGCGCTAGACCGCATGAAACTCGACTCCAAATATTTCGACCGTATCCGCACCCGGCGGAAGCGGGCAGAAGCCGCCGAGGCATCCGCACCCATGTGCCAGTGGGACGGCTGCACGGAAAAGGGCGCGCATCGTGCACCGGTCGGTCGCAATGCGGAAGGTTCCTTTTTTCTGTTCTGCTTCGAGCACGTCAAAGAATACAACAAGGGCTACAACTATTTCTCCGGCCTCTCCGACAGCGAGATCGCCCGCTACCAGAAGGAGGCGATCACCGGCCATCGCCCGACCTGGACGGTGGGGGTGAACGGGGCTGCCCGCAGCGCGCCGCTTCATTCGGATATCCACTCCGCCCAGCTCAAGGGCCGGCTCAAGGATCCCTTCGGTTTCGTGCGCCAGTCGCGTGCCGGGCAGGAGGAGCCGCGCCAGAGAAAGCTCAAGACACTGGAAGCCAAAGCCTTCGATACGCTGGGACTTGCCGCCAATGCCACCGCGGCGGACATCAAGTCGCGCTACAAGGAGCTTGTAAAAAAGCACCACCCTGACGCAAATGGCGGAGACAGGGGCTCGGAAGAACGCTTTCGGGCGGTTATACAGGCGTATCAATTGTTAAAGCGGGAAGGTTTCTGCTAGACGCTTTCTGAAACACCTGCAAAAAAGTGACACGAAGAGGCAAGACGGCGGGCAGCTTCTGCTCGCCCTGGAGAGACGATGAGCAAAGTTGACCTTGAATATTCCAACCTGCCCGACACGACCGTTTCGGTACGCGACGTCTTCGGGATCGACACGGATATCCGCGTTCCCGCCTATTCCGTCGGTGGCCCCTATGTGCCCGATCTCGATCCGGATTACCTCTTCGACCGCGAAACCACGCTCGCAATTCTGGCTGGCTTTGCCCATAACCGCCGCGTCATGGTCTCCGGCTTCCACGGCACCGGCAAATCCACCCATATCGAGCAGGTCGCGGCGCGCCTCAACTGGCCCTGCGTGCGCGTAAACCTCGACAGCCATGTCAGCCGTATCGATCTCGTCGGCAAGGACGCGATCGTGGTGAAGGACGGGATGCAGGTCACCGAATTCAAGGACGGCATCCTGCCCTGGGCCTATCAGCACAATGTGGCGCTGGTCTTCGATGAATATGATGCCGGTCGTCCTGATGTGATGTTCGTGATCCAGCGCGTGCTGGAAAGCTCCGGCCGCCTGACGCTGCTCGACCAGAGCCGGGTCATCCGCCCCCATCCGGCCTTCCGCCTGTTTGCGACCGCCAACACGGTCGGCCTCGGCGATACGACCGGTCTCTATCACGGTACCCAGCAGATCAACCAGGCGCAGATGGACCGCTGGTCGCTGGTCACCACGCTGAATTACCTGCCGCATGAGAAGGAAGTCGACATTGTCTGCGCCAAGGTGAAGGGCTTTGCCGCCAGCGCCGGTCGCGAGACCGTGTCCAAGATGGTGCGGGTGGCCGATCTTACCCGCGCCGCCTTCATGAATGGCGACCTCTCGACCGTGATGAGCCCGCGTACGGTGATCAGCTGGGCGGAAAATGCCGAGATCTTCGGCGATACCGCCTTTGCCTTCCGGGTCACCTTCCTCAACAAGTGCGACGAGCTGGAACGCGCCCTGGTTGCCGAACAGTATCAGCGCGCCTTCGGGGTGGAGCTGAAGGAAAGCGCCGCCAATATCGTGCTTGGCGCCTGATCAGGCCCGCCCGCGCAAGCGGGCGCGGCAACCGCATTTCATGGGTTGAAACAAGAGGAACGTGCCTTTCGCCCGCAGGGGTGAAGGCATAAGCCTGAGAGGCTTCAGGGCAGGACATATGGCAGGCCGTGGCGACAACATGCGAGCGAAACCCGGAACCGCCGTGGATATGGAGCCGGTTCGCCGCGCCATATCCGGTTGCGTGCGATCCGTGGCCGGGCGGACACCGGTGGAGGTGAGCTTCGCCAATGATCGCCCCGGCATGACCGGTACGGCGATCCGCCTGCCCGAGCTTTCCCGCCGCCCGACAGCGGCGGAACTTGCGGTCACCCGCGGGCTGGGCGACAGCATGGCGCTGCGCGTCGCCTGCCATGACCAGAAGGTGCATAATGCGCTTGCGCCGCAGGGCGCAGATGCGCGGGCGGTCTATGATGCTGTCGAGCAGGCCCGGGTCGAATCGATCGGCGCCCTGCGCATGGCGGGCATGGCTTCCAATCTGGCGGCGATGAATGCGGAGAAATATGCCAAGGCGAATTTCTCCGGCATCCAGCGGCAGCAGGACGCGCCCATTCAGGAAGCGCTCGCCATGCTGGTGCGCGAGAAGCTGACGGGCACGCCTGCACCGGAGAGCGCCGGCAAGGTGCTCGATCTCTGGCGGCCCTATATCGAGCAGAAGGCAGGCGGACAGCTCGACAATCTTGCCGCCTCGCTGAACGACCAGCAGGCCTTTGCCCGGGTGGTGCGCAGCATTCTCTCCTCCATGAACATGGCCGATGATCTTGCCGACGAGCAGGACGAGGCGGAAGATAACCAGCCCGAAGCCGACGAGGACCAGCCGCGCAGCCAGGAAGAGAATCAGGAAAGCGCGGAAGAGGAAGCCGGCAGCGAACAGGCGCCCGCCGAAGACAGCGAATCCGCCGATGAGCAGCTGGAAGAAGGTGAAATGGACGGCGCGGAGATTTCCGAAGAGGAGCTTTCCGACGACGATCAGGACGATTCGGAGACCCCCGGCGAGCCCCGCCGGCCGGCGAGCCCCTTCGACGATTTCAACGAGAAGGTCGACTACAAGATCTTCACCGAGGATTTCGACGAAGAGATCACCGCGGAAGAGCTCTGCGACGAGGCGGAGCTCGAGCGGCTGCGCGCCTTCCTCGACAAGCGGCGCTCCCACCTTCAGGGTGCGGTCGGCCGCCTTGCCAACCGCTTGCAGCGCCGCCTGATGGCCAAGCAGAATCGCTCCTGGGACTTCGACCTGGAGGAAGGCTATCTCGACACGGCGCGCCTGCCGCGGCTGGTGATCGATCCGATGCAGCCGCTCTCCTTCAAGATGGAGCGCGACACGCAGTTCCGCGATACGGTCGTGACGCTGCTGATCGACAATTCCGGCTCGATGCGTGGACGGCCGATCACGGTTGCGGCGACCTGTGCCGATATTCTCGCCCGCACGCTGGAGCGTTGCGGGGTGAAGGTGGAGCTTCTTGGCTTCACCACCAAGGCCTGGAAGGGCGGGCAGTCGCGCGAGAAGTGGCTCGCCTCCGGCAAGCCCCCTGCGCCCGGCCGGCTCAACGATCTGCGCCATATCATCTACAAGTCCGCGGACGCACCCTGGCGGCGCGCCCGCCGCAATCTCGGCCTGATGATGCGCGAGGGCCTGCTGAAGGAAAATATCGATGGCGAAGCGCTGATGTGGGCGCATAACCGGCTGATGCAGCGGCGCGAGCAGCGGCGCATCCTGATGATGATCTCGGACGGGGCGCCGGTGGACGATTCGACCCTGTCGGTCAATCCGGGCAATTATCTGGAACGGCATCTCCGGGCGGTGATCGAGCAGATCGAGACCCGCTCGCCCGTGGAATTGCTCGCCATCGGCATCGGCCATGACGTGACGCGCTATTATCGCCGGGCCGTGACCATCGTGGATGCGGACGAGCTTGCGGGCGCGATGACCGAGCAGCTTGCCTCGCTCTTCGAGGAAACCGGCGGTCGCGGTGGCCGAAAGGGCCGCGCCCGTTGAGATCGAGCGGCAAGGGGGCGTTTGCGAAGCGGGGCTGGCTCGTCTCAGCCCTTCTGGCGCCCGTGCTTCTCGCCCTTGTCACCCCTTCGCTTGCCGAGCCCGCGCTGATCAATGCCCGGCCCATCACCCATTTCCAGGTGGGCAGCGAGGAGACTCGCTTCGGAAAGCTCGAATTTCTCGGCGGTCTGGTGCTCGATTCGCCCGAGCCGCTCTTCGGCAGTCTCTCCTCGATCCGCTTCCTGCCGGATGGGGTGAGTTTCATTTCGGTGCTGGATACGGGCCATTGGCTGACCGGGCGCCTGGAGCGCGGCGCGGATGGCCGGCTTTCAGGCCTTTCCGGTGTGGAGATCACCTCCATGCGGGATTCCAAGGGTAGGGTCGAGGCACAGAAATATAACATGGACAGTGAGGGCGTTGCCATCAGGGGCGATCAGGTCCTTGTCTCCTTCGAGCGCAAGCACCGGGTGGATGTCTATCCGGCTGCGGGCTTTGCCGAGAGCCTTCCGGTGGGGACGGTGCCCATCCTTATCCCGAAGAAGGATCTTCGCGGGAACGGCAGCCTGGAGACCGTGGTCGTCGCGCCCCCCGGTTCGCCACTCGCGGGTTCCATCTTCATCGTCGCCGAACGGAGTGTCGATGAGAAGGGCAATCTCTATGCCGCCATTCTCGACGGCCCGCGCAAGGGTCTCCTTTCCGTGAAGCCCTCCGACGGCTTTGCCGTTTCGGACGGCGCCTTTCTGCCTTCGGGCGATCTCCTGCTGCTGGAGCGGCGCTTCAACATAGCCACGGGCGTTAGCGTTCGCATCCTCAGGATCAAGGGGGACGATATCCGGCCGGGCGCGGTGCTTTCCGGCGAGACCCTCCTCAAGGCCGACATGGCGGACCAGATCGACAATATGGAAGGGATCGATGCGGTGATGGCGGCAGACGGCTCCACCCATCTCATCCTCGTCTCGGATGACAACCATTCCATCTTCCAGCGCAGCCTGATGCTGGAATTCAAACTTCTCCCCTGACGAAAAAAGCCCCGCGCGAGCGAGGCTTTCCGGCTCTCCAACGGGGCTTTTGGGGTTCAGCGCGCGTCAACCGCCGGCATGGGGCGAATGATGTTCATGAGAGCGCCATAGGGAAGGAGCATCAGCAGCCCGACAGTGATCTTCGCGCCGAAATCGCCAAGCGCCCAGGAAATCCAGCGCGGCGTCTGCGCCGTGAGGATGCCGAGGATCGGTGCCTGTTCGATCGCGAAGGGATCGTTCGGGCCGAAGACGACGAAGAGCGGCGCAAAGGCAAAGGAGAAGAACATCGTCGTGTCGAGCGCCGAGCCTGCCAGCGAGCCGGCCAGCGGAGCCTGCCACCAGCTCTGGCGGCGAAGGCGGTTGAAGACCGTGATGTCGAGCAGCTGGCCGATCAGGAAGGCTGATCCCGAGGCGATCGCGATGCGATGGGGCGCCGTCATCAGCGACAGCAGGACCCCTGCCACGAAGCCGACGAAGACCACCCGGCGGGCCACGGAAGGGCCGAACTGGCGGTTGGTCAGGTCCGTTACCAGGAAGGCAACCGGATAGGTAAAGGCTCCCCAGGTGAGAATGTCACCCAGCGCAATGCCGGCCAGCGTGCCGGAGAGCGGGAATTGTACGAGGAAATTCGAGGCGACGACGACAGCCGTCATCATCATGGCATAGAGAATCACAAAGCGGTTCGCTTGCATTTTTTTATCCTGGGTGATGCCACCAGTTGGAGAAACGGGCCGGACATGCAAAAGGCTTGGCCGGAGACCGGACAAGCCTTTCGTAAGCCGTAGAGAGAGGCGTCAGCCGCAGATTATGCGGCTTCAGCGGTCTTCTTGACGATCTGACGACGCAGCAGGCGAGCGCGCATGGAAAGCTCGGACTCGTCAGCCTTCAGCAGGAAGGCATCGAGGCCACCGCGATGCTCGACGGAGCGCAGGGCAGAGGCCGAAACGCGCAGACGGAAACGCTGGCCGAGGGCATCGGAAATCAGCGTCACGTTGCAGAGGTTCGGCAGGAACCGGCGCTTGGTCTTGTTGTTGGCATGGCTGACATTGTTGCCAAACTGAACACCCTTGCCAGTCAATTCGCAGCTGCGGGACATGGTACACCTATTGTTCTTGGCCATGGATCGGAACCCGGCAAAACCGGCGCGCAATCCAACAGGCAGGATTGGAAAGTTGCGGTTCTATAGTCACGCCATCCTCGCCAGTCAAGCCAAACCTGTACCGGTCGTGGAAGAATCCTTGAAAAAGCCGATGTTTTGTTATCTGCACGGGACGGGTTATAAGCATCTGACGGCCCGGGCGGAAGCCCTGGCCGGCCAGGGACGCCAAGCGGGTTGGGGTGACACAGGATGAAAACGGTATTTGCAGTGGCCCTGTCGGCCGCACTCCTCGGTGGGGGCTCGGCCGCCATGGCAACCAGTCTTTCCCAGCAGACCGAATACCGGATCGCCATCGGCGGGCTGCCCGTGGCCCGCGCCGTGTTCAACACAACAATCGAAAACAAAAAATACGCCATCTCCGGCCATGTGAACACATCGGGCCTTGCCGATCTCATCGCCGATATCGATGCGGAGACCTCGGTGACTGGCACCTTCACCGGCGGCACGCTACGGGCACGGAATTACGACCTCACCTATTCGAGCGGCAAGAAAACCCGCATCTACAGGGTGAATTTCAATGGCGGCCGGGTCGTCAGCAGTTCCATCAGCCCGGAGCCCAAGCGGCCCGATGGCTGGGTACCTGTCACGGCGCGCCATTTGCGCGCGGTGCTCGATCCGATTTCCGGCCTTGTCTTTCCTGAGGGCCACAAGGTCTGCCCCCGCTCGCTGCCGATCTTCGATGGGGAGACGCGCATGGATCTCGTGCTGGGCAAGAAGGGAACGAAACCCTTCAAGGTGGAAGGTTATGAAGGCGAGGCGCTTGTCTGCAGCGTGCGGTTCGTGCCGAAGGGCGGCTATCGTGAAGGTCGCAAGGACATCGAATATCTGCGCAACTCCCGGCAGATGGAAATCTGGTTCGCCAGTGCCGGGAAGGCCCGGCTCGTTGCCCCCGTATATGTGCGGATTCCCACACAGATCGGCATGCTGACCATCTCCGCCCGCAGGATCAGCAATTGAGGGTGGGCGAAATCGGCCTTCCCGCATTGCTGCTTGCGCTTTCCGTTGCGCTCGCTCTCGTTTATTCGCTTCTGGGGCGAAGCGCGCCGCTTCCGCAAAGGCTGGTTTCCAAGGGCGGGTCTATCCTCCTCCTTGCCCTCCTCAGCGCGATGGAGGGTGGATCGGGCGTGCTGATTGCCGCCCTGCTCTTTTCTGCGCTCGGCGACATCGCGCTGGTCTTTGCGGGAAGGCGGGCCTTTCTTGCAGGTCTCTTTGCCTTCTTCCTCGCCCATCTGGCCTTCGCGGCGGCCATAGCCGGCCGGTGGCCGCCGGCCTTGTCGGATGCTGCGCTGTGGCAGGTCGCCCTTCTCGTGGTTTTGGGGCTCGCCGCGCTTGGGCTTCTTCGGGCCGTCTGGGCGGGTGCCAGAGGCATGCGGCCTCCGGCGGCTGCCTATGCCGGAGTGATTTTCCTGATGGTCTCCCTTGCCGTTCTGGCGGGCATGCCGGTGCTGATCGCCGGGGCGCTCCTCTTCTTCGCCTCCGATGCGGTGCTCTCGCTGGAGACCTTCCGCATCGCGTCCGAGGCGCCCATACGCCGATGGACGAAGCCCTTCGTCTGGTGGACCTATTACATGGCCCAGGTTTTCTTGGCCTCCGCGCTGCTCGGCTAGAGGCTTTTACGCCCCTCAGGGCAGGGTGCTGGCGTCCTCACCGGGTGTCCAGGCAGGCGGCGCCATTTCGAAGGCATCGAAGGTGAAGCCCGGCGAAACGGTGCAGCCCACCAGGGTAAAGGCCCCCAGCGTTTCAGCCGACTGCCAGATATTGGCGGGAATGATTGCCTGAGGCCGTTCGCCTTTCAGGATATCGGGCCCCAGAATCGTGCTTTCCACTGGGCCGCCATCGGCAGCCGAGCGCAGGATCAGCGGCGCGCCGGCATAATAATGCCAGACCTCGGACGCATCCTTCACCCGGTGCCAGTGGGAACGTTGGCCGGCTTCCAGAAGGTAATAGATCGCCGTGGAATGACCCCGCTCGCCGCCTTCCGTGTCCCGGTAGGTCTGCCGGTACCATCCGCCTTCGGGATGGGGTTCCAGGTCGAGGAGGGCAATAATATCCTTGGATTGCATGGGCATGGCTTTCAGAATTGATCCTTGCGACGGCGGATTTCCGCAAAGACATCCTCGTTGGACGCATCGCTCATGCCGAGCAGATCGCGGATGGCGGGATCGCCGGCGCGCAGGAAGGGATTGGTTTCCTTTTCAAGCCCGATGGTCGTCGGACAGGTGAAGCGGCCTTCACGGCGCATGGCTTCGATTTCGGCGGCACGATCCTTCAGACGACGATTGGTCGGGTCGATCGTCAGGGCAAAGCGCGCATTGCTTTGCGTATATTCATGGCCGAAATAAACGACGGTCTCGTCGGGCAGGGCCGCCAGCTTTTGCAGAGAGGCCCACATGTCCGGGGCGGGCCGTTCGAAAAGCCGACCGCAGCCGAGCGCAAAGAGCGTGTCGGCGGCGAAGAGAAGCTTCGCATCTGGAAGATGGTAGCAGACATGCCCCGCGGTATGGCCGGGCGTCTCGATCACCCGCACCGTATTGTTGCCGAAGAGGAATGAGCTGCCGTCCGATACGGTCCGGTCGATGCCGGGAATCTTCCGGGCCTCAGCCGCCGGGCCGATGATCGCCAGGCCATAGCGCTCCTTGAGGGCAAGATTGGCCTCCACGTGGTCGGCATGGTGGTGGGTGGTAAAGATATGGCTGATTTTCCAGCCGCGCCGTTCTGCGGCCGCCACGATGGGCATTTCCTCGGGCGCATCGATGCTCGCCGTCAGCAGGGTCTCGGGATCGTGGAGAAGAACGCCGAAATTATCGCTGCGGCAGGGGAAACATTCAATTTGCAGGGCTTCCATAAATTCAGGGACTCCGCCGTGTCGTCTTATGTTTCCAATGTAGGGATTGCGGCCTTGAAGTCCACCCGCCCGCTGCTAACATCAGGGCAATGCACGCCGATATCGTAGACCTTCGCCAGTTTTACCATTCGGAGCTCGGCCGGATGGCGGAGCAATCGATTGCGCTCGCCATTGCCGGTCTCTGGCCGAAACTGCCGGATGAACGGCTGGTGGGCTTCGGCTTCGCGGTGCCCTTTCTCGACCGGTTCCGGCAAGGAACGGAGCGGACCTTCGCCTTCATGCCGGCCGGCCAGGGTGCCATCAACTGGCCGAATGGCGAGCTCTCCGCAACCGCTCTCGTTTTCGAGGAAGAACTGCCGCTGCCCGATTCCTCGGTCGACCGGATCCTGATGGTCCATGCGCTCGAATATGCGGAAAATCCACGGGAATCGCTGAAGGAAATGTGGAGGGTTCTCGCGCCCGGCGGGCGGCTGGTCATCGTCGTTCCCAACCGGCGGGGTGTCTGGGCCCAGCTCGATCATACGCCCTTCGGCAGCGGCCGGCCCTACTCGCGCGGACAATTGACCCGGCTGCTGCGCGAAACCAATTTCACCCCCGGGGCCACGGCGGATGCGCTGCATTTTCCGCCGACCCGGCTATCCTGGCTCCTGCGGCTTCGGCGGGGCTTCGAGCGGTGCGGGCGGCTTCTCTGGCCGGCCTTTTCCGGCGTCATCATCGTCGAGGCGCAGAAGCGGCTCTATCAGGGGCTTCCGGTGGCTGTCCGCAGTTCGCGGCGCGTCTTCATGCCCGTCCTCGCCCCGCAAGGGGTTCCAAGCGCGATGCAGGGCGCCGAGGCTGCGGCCGTGCCCTTGAGGATCCCCTCGACAAAGCGGGGAAAGAGCATTATGCCCGACCCGCTTTCCTGATCGTTTTTGCCTGTACCGGCGGGGGTTTACATGGGCAGTCTGGCATTCGAACGCGTTGCCCTGATCGGCATCGGTCTCATCGGCTCTTCCATCGCCCGCGAGATCCAGGAACAGGGCCTGGCCGGGCATGTGGCCATTTCCACGCGCAGTGTTGAAACGCTTCGCCGTTCAGAAGAGCTCGGTCTTGGCCATTCCTACCATCTGTCCGCCGCCGAAGCCGTTAAGGGTGCAGATCTCGTCATTGTCTCCGTCCCCGTCGGGGCCTCGGGTGCGGTGGCGCGGGAAATCGCGCCCCACCTCAAGGCGGGGGCGCTCGTCACCGATGTCGGCTCCACCAAGGCTTCGGTGATTGCGCAAATGCAGCCGCACATGCCGCCGCATGTGCATTTCATTCCCGGCCATCCGATTGCGGGGACGGAAAAATCCGGCCCGGACGCAGGTTTCGTCGGTCTCTTCAAGGGTCGGTGGTGCATTCTCACCCCCCTTGAAGGCACCGATCCCCGGGCGCTCACGCTGCTGCGGTCCTTCTGGGAAAGCATGGGCTCCATGGTGGACGAGATGGACCCGCAGCACCATGACAAGGTGCTCGCCATCGTATCGCACCTGCCTCATATCATCGCCTATAACATCGTCGGCACGGCAGATGACCTGGAAACGGTGACCGAGTCTGAAGTGATCAAGTATTCCGCATCCGGCTTTCGCGATTTCACGCGTCTTGCGGCGTCCGATCCCACCATGTGGCGGGATGTCTGCCTGCATAACAAGGATGCCATTCTCGAAATGCTCGCCCGGTTTTCGGAGGATCTGGCCTATCTACAGCGGGCGATCCGCTGGGGGGAGGGCGACAAGCTCTTCGATCTCTTTACCCGCACCCGCGCCATTCGCCGCTCGATCGTGCAGGCGGGCCAAGATGTGGATGCTCCCGACTTCGGGCGCCACGCACTCGATCCCAAATAGGGTCCGCCCTCAGACGGGCGGCAGGGTGATGCCGAGCGGGATGAAGCCCAGCATGACCTGACCCTTTTCCAGCACCAGATTGACCCGGACCGTGCCTTTCTGATCGGCCATGGCCTTCATGGCGCCAAAGGCCGTGCGGATATTGTCGGCCGCCTCCGGCAGGGCGCCGGTGAGCACAGGCTCGAAATCCGTGAACTTTTCTGCCTCCAGCGCGAATTTTCCGGAGACCAGGCCCTCCTCGTCTATCTCGACCGGTCCGGTCAGGGTCATGACCCGGCCATTGCCGAAATCGGCAACGACACGACGGATCTCGCCCGCTGCGGGGTGAAGGATGGCGCGATCGCTTATCCGTCCGTCAAGCGCGCCAGCCTTGCCGGCAAGCGTTGCATCGGCGCTGATGCTGAAGGGGGGCAGGTTCGCCCCGGAGGCCGCCGGCAGGGCGAGCTTCAGATCCTGCGCCAGGAAGGCCGCATCGAGGTCATTCCCGTTCTGGCGGATATGGGCTTCGGAATGGCCGGCGGTGCCTGAAAAGGCTTCGCCTGCAGCCGAGGCGCCGGCCGGAAAGGTCCATTGCAGGGCGTCCACCACGATGGAGGAGCGCTCCACGCCGCCGATCTTCCATTGCAGGCTCGACTGGAGGCTCTTCCAGTTCAGCGACAGTTTCTCACCTGTCGGCAGCGTGGCATCGAGGGGACCATCCATTTCCCAGACCACGTGGAAGGGCTGGTAGACCTGGGCGGCGCTACGCAAGGCCGCGGCATCGGCACTGCCGCCCCGCCTCAGATCGGCAATGCCTGGCTTTGTGCAGAAGATCTCGAAGCGGAAGGGAAAGCCCTTCACGTCGATCTGGCCGCATTCGAGCGCCAGGCCAGCGGCCTGCTGCTCCTGCATCAGGGCGGCAAGGCGGCTGCGGATTTCCTTCGCGCCATAATACCAGGCACCTGTATAGAGCGCTGAAACCGCGATCACGCCGATGGCCAGATTGCGTATCTTGGCCGATGCCCGGGAGCTGGTCCCCGCCATGGACTCCGTCATCCTGATTGTCTCCCTCTCCAGCGGCAGGAATGCCGCGGTCTTTTCGATTTTTGGCGCCGGTCGCTTGAAAGCCCTACCGATTGCGATCCAATTTGCATTAGACCATCAGACCGCGATGCAACATATCCGATCGGCGAGGCCGCGCGATTCGTTTGCATTGCGGCGCTTTCGGGTGGTTTGTGCTTCATCCATGGCAAAAATGCGTGTCATGGATGGCGGGCATCGGTCCTCAACAGGTTTTGGCAGACGGTAGCGACAATGGATGAGTTCTGGGTTTTCGGTTACGGGTCCCTCATGTGGAATCCGGGGTTCGATTTCGTCGAAAGCGCACCGGCCAGACTGCATGGCTATCGGCGCTCGCTCTGTGTCCGCTCCTGGGTGCATCGCGGCACTCAGGACGAGCCGGGGCTGGTGCTCGGGCTGGATCGAGGCGGTTCCTGCCTCGGCATGGCGTTCCGCACCCGCGGCGAGGCGGCCGAGGCGGTCACCGATTATCTTCGCCGGCGGGAACTCGTCACCCATGTCTATCTGGAGCGGCGCCTTCCGGTGCGGCTGGCCGATGGGCGGCGGGTGGACGCGCTCACCTATGTGATCGACCGGAGCCATATCCAGTATGCGGGCGCGCTCGATGCCGCCCATGCGGCGGATGTGGTGGCGCGGGCGCGGGGCCAGTCCGGACCCAACGATGCCTATCTGTTCAACACACTTGCCCATCTCAGGGAGATGGGGATCCGCGATCACTGGCTCGAAGAGGTGGGCGATACGGTCAACCGCATCCGTCAGAGTTCGGCGCCGAGTTCCTGAAGGCGGGCCTCCGCGGTCGGCGGAAGCGGAAGGCCGGGATTGTCGCGGACGGTTTCCAGAAGCAGCCGGTCGCTTGCGGTTTCCATGCGCTCGATCAGCGTCTGGTGGAAGAGATCGGGATCGAGACCCGGCTCGATCGGCGGCAGGATGATGACCTTGAAATGACCGGGAAAGCGCAGGAACTTGCGCCGCGGCCAGAAGAGGCCGGGATGCATGACCACGGGGACGACCGGTACCTTAAGGTCGCGATAGATGCGGGCAATGCCATATTTGTAATCCGGCGGGGCGCCGGGCGGGCGGCGCGTGCCCTCCGGATAGATGATCAGCTGACGGCCGGCCTTCATCTCCTCGGTGGCGCGCCGCATCACTTCCAGCATGACCTTGCCCTTGGCGCCGCGATTGACCGGGATCATGCTCTGCTTCATCACATACCAGCCGAAGAGCGGAATCCAGGTGAGTTCGCGCTTCAGGATATAGACCGGATCATCAAGCCAGGGCAGCAGGCCGAAGACATCCCAGAAGGACTGGTGCTTCGGCGCGAAGATATAGCCGCCCTTCGGAATGTTCTTGAGCCCTTCGACCGTAAAGGTCGTGCCGGCAATCTTCGCCATCAGCCAGTTGTTCGTGCGGGCCCAGAATTTCGGGATTCCATAGGCCTTCTTGCGGGGCAGCAGGAAATAGAAGGGCGTGAAAACAATCATCTGGACGATGAGATTGAGATAGAAAACCGAATTGAACAAAACGGATCGGATAATGATCATCAAGGCGCAGATCCCCGGGCGATGGCTGTCCTGAGGGTGCTACACGATATCGGCGGACAGAAAAAGACATAGCGGGTCATGCCCGCCGGAAATCAATGGTCTCGCGGCATGCGATGGGGGCTTTCCCGCCAGGCAAGACCGCCGGTGATGCCGCGAAGCCCGGTGGCGAGAATCTTCACATATTCGCTCAGCATGACGCGGAGAGTCTGCGGATCGGCAAACCAGTTGCGCCGGCGCAGGTTCGAGTTCACGACCGGGTAGGGGATAAACTCCGTGACCGGATCGGCGCGGCGCAGCTCGATCAGGCTTCGAGGCATATGGTAGTTGTTGGTCACCACCAGAACGCGGCGATAGCCGTGGTCGCGGATCCAGTCGACCGCCTCGGCGGCATTGCCGATCGTATCCATCGCCTCGTAGCCGATATCCACGCAGCACCGGAACATGGTGTTGGAGCTCTGGGTCATACGTCTGATCTGCCCGGCGGTGGTCGACGGATGGACGCCCGATATCAGCAGGCGCTTGCCCGCGCCGCGCGAAAGGAGATCCAGTGCCTGGTTCAGCCGCTGGGAGCCGCCAGTCAGCACCACGATCGCATCGGCCTTGATGTCGGCGGGCGTTGCAAAGGATGACACCATGTCGGCGAAATAGAGGAAGCCGCCGAAGAAGAGACCGCCCAGTATCACGGTTGCCATGCCCGTCCAGCGCAAAAAGCGCCGGAAGCGGCTGCGGCGCGGCCGAGGTCTCGAGGCCGAAGGCAGAGACGGGCCTGCTCCCTGCCCGGCGCCCTTTTCCGCCGATCCGTCATCGCGCTTCTCGTCAAACATGGCTAGGGTCAAACCTGGTTGCTTCCTCTGCGGGCTCCTCGCACAGCCGCCCTTTCCCTCTTAAAGGGCGCTGCTGGCGCTTTCATGGCAAGGGTTCAATCCGGCAACATATCGGTGCGGGCTGGATCGGAGCGTATGAGGTCGATTTCATGGATCGTCCGCATGACTGTCAGGCGGGCGGTCACCGTGGTTAGCAGGGCAATGATCAGCATGGTCGCGAAAATGCCGAGATAACCGCCATAGCCGACCGAGAAGGTGCCGAAAAGGGCGGCAGCCTGGTCGCTCTGGGGCGTGGCAAGCGAACGGCTCTGCCAGAAGCTCAGGCCGGCAAAGACCAGCGCGGCCAGCAGGCTGCCCGCTGCCGATCCCTTGAGGCTGATCTTCAGGAAGTGCTTCTGGAATTCGCGGCCCACAAAGGACGCTTCGGCCCCGACGAAATGGAGCACCTCGACGATATGGCGGTTGCCGGCGAGGGCGCCCCGGGTCGCGAAGATCACCGTCAGAATCATGGCGCTGAAGACGAGCGCCATGACGGAGAGGCCGATCAGCACCGTCGTATGGGCCATGGAGACGAGGCGGTCCACCCAGGTCCGGTGATCGTCCAGCGAGGCCTGCGGCAGCTCATCCTTCAGCATGGCGCGCATGCCTTCGAAATCGGGCGGGTTCTGCTCGTCGATGGTAATCACCACGAGGCGCGGCACGGGCAGTTCGTTGAGATCGAGATTGGGGCCGAGCCAGGGTTCCAGAAGCCGTGCGGTCGCGGCATCGTCCAAAATCTGGCCGTCCCGTGTGCCGACGAAGCTCAGCGCAATGTCGCGCGCCCTTGCAAGGGCCTTTTCCATGTCCAGCTTGTCGTCCGGCTTGATCTGGATGGTGATCTCGCGGGAAATCTGACTTTGCCAGCTCGAGGCGGTGGCGCGCACCATGCTCACGCCGCCAAGCGTAAGGCAGGCAAGGAAGGCCATGATGGCGATCACCACGGCCAGCGCATTGCTCTGGATATTGGTGGGCGGCACGATCGGCCCCATGGGGCGAACGCGCATTTCCGGCCGGCGCTGGGATGCGGGTTCGGCAGGAGCGGACGGTTTTTTCGAGGGCTCATTCATAGATATCGAGATGCCCCCCCGTCAGGATCATGCGGCGTGCCTCGACCTGGTCCATGAGGGCGAGATCGTGGGTGGCAATCACCACGGCCGTTCCCAGGCGATTCAGCTCCAGGAAGAGGTTGAGAAGGCGTCGGGCCATGGGCGGGTCCACATTGCCGGTCGGCTCGTCGGCAAGCAGTACTTCCGGCCGGTCGATCAGGGCGCGGGCAATGGCGGCGCGCTGTTTCTCCCCACCTGAGAGGACAGGTGGCAGCACGTTGATGCGGTCACCGAGCCCCACCCATTTCAGGAGTTCCAGCACGTCCGTCTTGTAGCTCACCTCGTCCTTGCCGCGCACGCGCAGCGGCAGCGCAACATTCTCGTAGGTCGTCAGGTGATCGAGCAGGCGGAAATCCTGGAAGACGATGCCGATCCGCCGGCGCAGCATGGGCAGTTCGGTCGTGGGAATGGCGTTGACGTCACGCCCGAAGGTGCGGATCAGCCCGCGCGTCGGCTTCAGCGACATGAAGAGCAGCCGCAACAGCGTGGTCTTGCCCGCGCCCGACGGGCCGGTCAAAAACTGGAAGGAGCGCTTGGGAATATCGAAGGTGAGGTCCCGCAGGATTTCCGGACCCATTCCATACCGCAAGCCGACATTTTCAAAGTGAATCAAGTGCGTGCCCTGCCGTTAAGGGGTGCGGAGCCAGGATTTCCGGACCAGCCATTTCTTAACATTTCTGGTTAATAAATCATGAAAATCGCGCGAAAAAGGCCGAGCCGCGGCCGTGTTTGCGATGCATTAACCATTAAAGTTTACGACTGGCGGGGATTCGTTTCAATGCCCGGAAGGGCAGGCAGTGAGGCGAAGAGCATTCACCGAGATGACAAGGCCATAACGATGAGCTCCTTCCGTCCCCGCCAGCGCAGCGCGAAGTCCTATGATCTCCTGCCGCCCGAACGGCCGCGCGCGGCCTCGCCTTTCGACCGCGTTGCCCGCCCCGCCGAGGTGGAGGATGCCGAATTTACCGTCATTGCCGGGCCGAGGTCTGGCCGCCGCGCGTCTCAGCCCGCCTTTTCCGTCGTGCCGCCCGAAAACGACAATGCCGCGCCGAAAAGGCCCGCCCGTCGCCGGACGGCGGCACCGGTCCCGACGGTGCCTTCCGGCCGTTTCCTCGAAAGCGGGGAGCGCTGGTTGAACCGTCTTTCGGACAACATGTTCTCGGCGCTGGTCGCCATCGTCTTCCTCGTTGTCTTCGGGGCTGTCGGTGGCTTCTCGGCCCTGGCCATGATGGGCGACGGAGGTTCCCAGACGGCCCGCGTCGACATCACTCATGTCTCGGCCCTGACGAAGACCGTCAACGGTCTTCCCATGCTCGTCATCTCGGGGATCATCGAGAATCACGGCGAAGGCCCGCTCTCCTCGCCCCGTCTGAAGGCGGAAATCTATTCCGGCGGCCAGGTGGTCGCCTCGACGCTCTTCAGAACCCGTTCCGGGCCGATTGCAGTCGGCGAAAGCCGCGGTTTCCAGGCCAAACTGCCGCAAGCCGGTGGAAAATCGCCCGAGGTCCGGGTTTTCCTGGCGGAATAAGCTGTTTCCGCCGGGCCCGATTTGCTATCGCGGGGTGTAACAGCCCTTGAGGAGACCCGCATGCCTGTCGTTCGTGGAAAGAACATCGAACCGCTCTTCACCCCCGAACAGATTGCCGAGCGCAACCGCGAGATGGCCGAACGCATCGCGTCCGGTCCCGTCAAGGACCTTCTGGTCATCGCCGTTCTCAAGGGATCGTTCATCTTCGCGGCCGATCTCATCCGGGCACTGCACCATACCGGCCTTGCTCCGGAGGTGGAGTTCATCACCCTGTCCAGCTACGGCGCCGGAACGGAATCGCAGGGCGTCCGGATCGTCAAGGACATCGACAGCGATGTCAGCGGGCGCGACGTGCTGCTGATCGACGATATCCTCGAATCCGGCCGGACGCTTCTCTTTGCGAAGGAACTTCTCTATTCGCGCGGCGCGCGCAATGTTTCCATTGCTGTGCTGCTGGACAAGAGCGTGAAGCGCAAGGAAAAGCTGGAGGCGGATTATGTCGGCTTCGAATGCCCCGATTACTTCGTCGTCGGCTATGGCATGGATGTGGCCTATGCCTTCCGCGAATTGCCCTTCGTCGGCGTGGTGACCGGGGACGCCTGACCCATATCGGGAATTGCCTTCATCTTTAAGAATCCCGTTAACCATCCATTTGGTTAACCAAGGCCGTTTACGCGCCGCAAAGAAAAATCGCGCCATGTAGGTCTCGGCAAAGACGAGCAGGAGCGACCCAGATGGCCCGGATTCTCATCACCGAAGACGAAGATTCCCTTCGCCGTTTCGTCGCCCGTGCGCTTCGCATGGACGGACACGAAACCCATGAGGCCGCCGATGGTGCGGAGGGGCTGGAAATGCTCCAGGAAGGTCGTTTCGACCTTCTTCTTTCCGATATCCGCATGCCGGTCATGGACGGGATCGAGCTCGCTCACCGGGCTGCCGATGCCTTTCCGGGCATGAAGATCCTGCTGATGACGGGTTATGCCGAGCAGCGGGAGCGCGCCGACGACCTCATGGAGAAGATCGTCGACGTGGTGCCGAAACCCTTCGCCCTTCCCGATATACGCCGCGCGGTGGCGCTGGCGCTCGCCGCCTGAGAGGGAACGGCGCCTCAGTTCAGATTGAGGAGGCGCTCCAGATATTGCCGGCCCGTCGGCGTCATGCCGCCTTCGCCCAGCTTGCGGCGGATGGCATCCAGAATGTCGCGGGCGCGCTGCACGTCGGTCGTGTCGGGCAGCTTGTCGCCGCCGTAGTCACCGAGCCCGTCATTGCCGTTCGAGCGTCCCAACGGATCCTTCATGCCGCCGCTGCCCGGTCCGGCCTGATTCATCCCGCCGCCCTGGCCTTGCCCCTGCCCCTGGCCGGCCATGGACTGCATCATTTCCTGTGCGCCCTTGCGCAGCGCCTGCAGCGCCCGCCCCTGGCTGTCGATGGCGGGCTGGCCTTCGCCGCGGCCGAGCGACTTGCCGGCCCCGTCCATCTCCTTGCCCGCATCGCCCAGGCCCTTGTTGGGCTTCATGCCAAGGCCTTTCAGACCTTCGCCCAATTCCTGCAGCTGCTTTTCCAGCGCGCGCTGGCGCTTCTCCAGCTGCCGCATCGCCTCTTTCTGCTTCTCGGTCATCGCGCCCGGGTCGGTCGCCTGTTCGTTGGTCATGGGATCGAGGGGTTCGTCCTCGCCAGGCACGCCCGGATCGGTCTGCCATTGCTGCTGCTCAAGCTCCTGGTTGAGCTTGTAGGTGTCCTCCATCAGCTTCTGCTGGTCGCGGAGGATCTTGCCGAGCTTGTCTACCTGCTCGCGGGCCCGATTTTCCGCTTCCTAGGGCCGGCTGGGCGTTCGTCCCGCCTGAAG
>CAMFIE010000033.1 GCA_945952315.1 uncultured Rhizobium sp.
GCGTCGCAAACCTTTACATATTCAGCCGGTTCCGGCTCAGCAGCTACGATCGCGTCAGCGGCATGTGCGCCAGATACTACAGCGAGAGCTGCAGCGGAGCCGAGGAGAAGGCTCTTGATGTTCATGTTTGACCTCCAGTCAAGTTGTCGTTGGGTCTGGGTTCTTTCGCCACTCGAAGCAGCGTTCCCTGCCCCAGTCCCGTTTGATTTAGAAGACGGACGATCCACCGCCTCGCTTCTGTGTATGCAACATATATAACCGTCCTCAGGGCGCAACATTGATCTGGCAACTTGTCGTTAAATGAAATGTTGATGCGGATGACATGTTGCGAAAACAACACAAAACGGCCCGCGGAAGGCCGCTTTTGTTAACTTCCTGTTAAGAAATGCAGCAAAATCAATAGCTAAGGCTCAAGTCCCTAATGCTGCAGATACGATTTTATCGGAAAATAAACGATAATTTCCCGGTTCCGCGGCTGCGGGCGGTCTCCGGGTCGGGGTGATTTGCACCTTTGCGAGAGGGGTGACCCCGCCCGGTGCCTGTGAATTTCGCTCCCTGCGGATGATTCCGGTGAAGGGATTCGGCCTTGGCTGACCGCGAATTCAAGAATCGGTCCGGGTGCGATGCAGGTTCTGGCCGGGTGCTGATTCCGCCCGTCCACCGCAAAGCCCGCGGGGAGAGGGTGTTCATCCTGCTCGCTTCGCCTCCAACTTGACTGGAGGTCAAACATGAACATCAAGAGCCTTCTTCTCGGCTCCGCGGCAGCGCTGGCTGTCGTTTCCGGCGCACAGGCCGCTGACGCCATCGTGGCCGCTGAGCCGGAACCGGCTGAATATGTAAAGGTATGCGATGCCTTCGGCACCGGCTACTTCTACATCCCCGGCACGGAAACCTGCCTCAACATCGGCGGCTGGGTTCGTTTCCAGACTGACGTCGTCAAGGATGCGGCCGATGACTATGCCTATAATGCATGGGGCAAGGCCTATCTGTCGTTCGATGCCAGGTCTGAATCCGAATTCGGCACCGTGCAGGGCTTCATTGCCATCGAAGGCGATTACACCGGTCGCACCACGACGCTTTCCGGTGACGGCAACGCCATCTATGTAGACGAAGCCTTCCTCGCCGTTGGCGGCTTCAAGGCCGGTTACTTCTACCACTACCTCGATGCCGGCCTGAACGGTGAAACCGACAAGCTCGGCGACAACACCGAATTCGTCTCGGTTCAGTATAACTATACCGGCGAAGGCTTCACCGCCGGCCTCGGTCTCGACGAACTCGGCACGGATGCCGGTGACCTCAACGGTGTTGGCGTATCCGGTCAGCTGGGTGCATCGCTCGGTGGCATCTCCGCCACCCTGGTTGGCTATTATGATACCTCGGCTTCCGAAGGCGGCGTTCGCGCCATCCTCGGTGCGGAAGTCGGCCCGGGCACTTTCCAGCTCGGTGGTCTCTATAACTCCGGCATCAACAACTACTTCGACAACGGCACCGAATGGGCCGTGGCTGCATCCTACGCCATCAAGGCCACCGATGCCCTCACGGTTACCCCCGGCGTGCAGTATACAGAGTATGATACCGGTGCGGATGACTGGAAGGCTGGCGTGACGGTGGATTATGCGCTCACGCAGGGCCTCACCACCAAGACCTCGATCCAGTATTCGGACTCGACCGAAGACGTCACCGGCTTCTTCCGTATCCAGCGTTCGTTCTGATCTTCCTGGATTTTGGCATGATGAAGAGAAAGCCCGGCGCATGCCGGGCTTTTTTGCGTTTCCGCGATGAAGAATTAGATTGCCGGGGACAGGGTTGAGGGGGGGGGCGATTCCCGGTTCGTGGTGGTCCTGTTCTTTCCTTCCTGTCTTTTCCCGCCTTTTGCGCTGCAAGGTGCCGATCGCGCCACCTTGTGCGCCTTTTTCCCTCTTGCATGTTATGAAATACAACCAATAAGGGCAATTTGGTGCGTTTTCGGGGCGTTTGAAGGGGCTTTGCTCCTGATTGTCCGTGCGCACATATCTATTATCCATTGAAATTATTATTGTTTCTTGTGTTTAATGAGTAACGCGAAAAGTAAAAAAGCTGAAAATGCGGATCAAATAATTCAAATATCAATTGCCGATGACGGTCCGGTTTGGTTACCTCCAGCATTAGAAGCGGTGCAGATGCCCGGTCTTCTGAAAACCTGACTGGGTCCGGTCAGGGAAGCGTCCAGAAGGGCGTTGCACCGGATCCACCAAAACGTGACTGGAGGTCAACATGAACATCAAGAGCCTTCTCCTTGGCTCCGCTGCAGCTCTCGCTGTAGTATCTGGCGCACAGGCTGCCGACGCGATCGTAGCTGCCGAGCCGGAACCGGCTGAATATGTAAAGGTCTGCGACGCTTTCGGCACCGGCTATTTCTACATCCCGGGCACCGAAACCTGCCTCAAGATCGGTGGCCGCGTTCGCATCCAGGCGAACATGGGCACCACGACGGACACTGAATTCGTCACCAAGGGCAAGATTTCCGCCTCTGCCAAGTCCAGCTCGGATTTCGGTGACGTGGAAGCCTATATCGAAGCAGAAGGCACCTCGACTGCAACTTCGCTGTCTATCGGCGATGTTTACATCGCTGTTGGCGGCCTGAAGTTCGGCAAGTATGGCGGCCTGTGGGACAACAGCGTCGGTGAAAACCCGTCGATGGGTGACGTTCCGGGCGCCTTCAAGGCCCAGTTCACCGGTTCGGCTGATACCGTATCCTATGGCCTCCAGATCGACCAGTTCGCTGCTTCGTCCGGTACGACTGTGAACGCCTACGGTGTGGTCGGCAAGATCGGCGCGACGCTCGGCGGTCTGACCCTGAACACCTATGTTGCCTATGACATCGACGCCAAGGCTGGCAATGTGAAGGTTATCGGTTCCGGCGATGTCGGCCCGGGCAACCTGTCGCTCGGTGGCGCATGGTTCGGCAACGAAACCGACAATGCCTATGATGTGGCTGGCCGCGAATGGGTCATCGCTTCTGCATATTCCATCAAGGCTGCAGACAAGCTCACCATTGCTCCGGACTTCGAATACTTCCGCCGCACGGACGGCACCAATGGCTGGACCGTTGGCGCGCTGACCAGCTACGACATCGCAGATGGCCTGACCGCCAGCGTGAATGTCAATTACAACGACTCGAAGACTGTTGGTGGCTACTTCCGCCTGCAGCGTTCGTTCTGATCCGGCATTCGCAGGATTGGCGGAAAGCCCGGCATGAGGCCGGGCTTTTTGCCAGGTTTGGGGAGTGCACTCCTTGCGGCAAAAGGCGGTTGCTGCAGGAGAGTGTCACTCCCCTTACACATTATATATAGGGCACTGTGCGGGTGCACACATCGGGCAGTGTGCGGGTGCTGCGACTGGAAGCCCTGTTTCAGGCCGTAACGGCGCGGCGGGATATGTCCTGAACGGATCAGATTTTGCCGACTACAATATAGCAGGGCAGGGGGCATAGGCCCGCGAACAGGCTCAGATGCGGTGCGTGCCGCTTGGCCTCAAGGCCGGTTTAACGGATCGGGCCGGGCGGATGCCCGAAACCAAACCTGAAACCGCATCATTCTCAATTGGCGGATGCCGACTGGTCGGCGCCGAAGCGTCCGAAGCGCAGGTCTTCCACAATATTGGCCCGCTGGCCAAGCCGGGTCTTGTAGACCTCGTAATTCTCCATCACCCGCTGCACATAGTTGCGCGTCTCGGTAAAGGGAATGCGCTCGATCCAGTCCACCACCTCGTCGATGGATTTGCCGCGCGGATCGCCATAGCGACCGATCCATTCCGGCACCCGCTTCGGCCCGGCATTGTAAGCCACGAAGGTGAGAATGTAGGAGCCGTTGAAGCTGTCGATCTGCTCGCCGAGATAATGCGCGCCGAGCGTGGCATTGTAGCCCGCATCCGCCGTCAGGCGGTCGGCCGAGAAGGCGATGCCATTGCGCTTGGCCACCGTCTTTGCGGTGCCCGGCAGAAGCTGCAACAGGCCACGGGCATTGGCCGCGGAGACCGCGCCCGGATTGAAGGCGCTTTCCTGCCGCGCAATCGCATAAGCCAGAGCCTTGCCGGAGCCGGAAATATTGGCGCTCGCGGGGATCACCCCGACGGGGAAGGCAAGCGCTGCCGCATCCACGCCCCGTCCATAGGCGGTCTTGCCCACATTGAGGGAAAGCTGGTGATTGCCTGCCTTTTCGGCACGGGCAGAAAGCAGCGCCAGTTCGCCGGGGCTGTCCAGCTGTTCGGCAAGCGCCATGTAGAGTTTGGCCGCGCGCTTGCCATGGCCCGCCGCTTCCAGCCTCGAAATGGCACGCACCGCCTCGCGCGACTGGAACCGGCTGCGGTCTTCCGCACTCGGGGTCGGATAGGCCACATTCAGCGTCTTGCGGTTCAGCTTCGCCGCCGCTAGCTGGCCGTAGAAGGTGCCGGGAAGGGCGGCTGCACGCGTATAATAGTCCGTAGCCTTGCCATCCTTTGCCGCTTCGGAGGCGCGGCCCAGCCAGTACCAGGCGCGCGATACGGAAATCGGCCGGTTCGATGCCTTCATGATGGCGCGGAAATGCTTTGCCGCCGTTTCCGGGTCATTCAGGGCTCTCAGCGCATACCAGCCGGCATGAAACTGTGCCTCGGCGCGGTCGGCCGGTTCCTCGCAGAAATGGACAGAGGCAACGCGATAGGCCGCCTTGAACTTGCCGTCATCCAGAAGGCCACGGCTGACAATGCGCTGCTCGTTCCACCATGCACCGGGATCAACAAGGCTGTCCTTGTCGGTCGGCATGGTCGAAATCAGCTTTGCGGCCGTATCCCAGTTTTCCGCGCGGCGGTGATACTGGATGCGGGCGAAGAGATAGCCCGGCTCCTTTTTCCACTTCGGATCGACCGCCGCCATCAGCGCGGCCGCCTTCGGGCTCTTGGAAAGCACCGCCGCCCAGCCATTATAAAGGCTCTGCGCCTCGCCGAGCGTGCCGAAACGCTTGGCCTGCGATACGCGGTCACTATAAAGAAGAAGCGACATGCGGGCACGATGATCGGCTGGCGAAAGCAGGCCGGAAAGGTCTTTCAGCGCCCGGCTTTCCAGCGCCGGATCAAATACCATGCCGCGCCAGACCTTGCGCAGCACCTTGGCAGCGCGGGCATTGTTGCCGCTCTGGCTCAGTGCCTTTGCAAGAACGATTGCCCCTTCCGCCGTTTCCGGCTGGGTATTGCCAAAGGCGGCCAGCACATCACCGGCGGCAGGGTTTTCACGGTAAAGCGCCTTTTCGGAAAGGGCGCGCAGACGCTCCAGACCCGGCCAGCCGGTCAGTTCCTGCTGCGCGCGGGCGATTTCATAGGAGGGAACGCCCTTTGCGCCCGAAACGGCAATCGCCCAGGTGAGAATATGCCGGTCGAGGCTATCCTTGCCGAGCCGGTTGCGGGCCGACAGTGCGGTTTCGATATCGTCGTCTGTCAGCGCATCGAGGCCGGTTTTCAGAAGCGGACTTGCGGCAACAGAGCCCGTGGCACGGGGAATGGAGCCGGTGATCTCCGGCGAAGTGGTAGCAGACAGATCTTTCGAGGCGCGCGCCAGCGACGCGGCGAGGCCTTCGCCACTGACAAGCATCAGGCCGAGAATGGAAAGAGAGACAAGTTTCTTCATCGGTCTAGCCCCACCATCGATCAGTCGAGGTCATGAATTGTGCGGTCAACACCGCGCGAGCGGTTGATCTTGCCCGCATTTCGCCAGTCTTCATTTGGCCCGTGAATGCTTAACGAAACCTTACCCGGTCGATCTGAATTGTCGATGAATTCTCCTGTTATCCCATTTGCGAAAAGCGAAAAAAACGCTTTGCCGTGGCGCACTCATCGCTTGTTTCACCCCATTCATGCCTTTATGGTGCGCGGGATTTAACAGGGAAATTGCGGCCAAAGCATGTGGCTTTCGCCGTCCAGGAGTTGTTCGCATGTTCAAGGGATCCATCCCCGCTCTCGTCACGCCGTTTACCGAAACCGGTGCGGTCGATGAAGCATCCTTCGCCGCCCATGTGGAATGGGTGATTGCGGAAGGCAGCCATGGCGTCGTGCCGGTGGGCACCACCGGTGAATCGCCGACCCTTTCCCATGCCGAACACAAACGCGTTGTCGAGATCAGCATCGAAGTGGCCGCAAAGCGCGTGCCGGTGATTGCCGGTGCGGGGTCCAACAACACCCGCGAGGCCATCGACCTTGCACAGCATGCGGAAAAGGCTGGTGCCGACGCGATCCTGGTCGTCACACCCTATTACAACAAGCCGACCCAGAAGGGTCTGATCGCCCATTTCTCCGCCATTGCCGAAGCGGTGAAGCTGCCGATCGTGATCTACAACATCCCCGGCCGCTCGGTGATCGACATGTCGCCGGAGACGATGGGTGCGCTTGCGAAAGCGCACAAGAACATCATCGGCGTCAAGGATGCGACCGGCAAGATCGAGCGCGTCTCCGAACAGCGCATCACCTGCGGCAAGGATTTCGTGCAGCTTTCGGGTGAAGATGCAACGGCCCTCGGCTTCAATGCCCATGGCGGCGTCGGCTGCATTTCCGTGACGGCCAATGTCGCGCCGAAGCTTTGCGCCGAATTCCAGGCAGCAACGCTTGCCGGTGATTATGCCAAGGCGCTTGCCTATCAGGACAGGCTGATGCCGCTGCACAAGGCAATCTTCATGGAGCCCGGCGTTTGCGGCGCGAAATATGGCCTGTCCAAGCTCGGCCGCATGGCGCGCAACGTGCGCTCGCCGCTTCTGCCGATGCTGGAGCCTGCAACCGAAGCCGCGATGGATGCGGCCATGAAGCATGCAGGCCTGATCTGAGGCCTGACGGCACGCGATTGATCGGCGGCGGTCCTCAAGGGGAGGGGAGCCGCCGTTTTCATTGAGGCGAAAGACTTTCCTTCGCCATCATGCACTCTTATATGATCAGCACCCGGAAGCGTCCGGGCGTTGGAAAGAGCAAAGGCCATGGCACCCAAGGGCAGTCAGCGCGTTGTGAACCGGATCGTGGCGGAAAACCGCAAGGCCCGGTTCAACTACGAAATCATCGATACCTATGAAGCGGGCCTGGTGCTGACCGGCACCGAAGTGAAATCGCTGCGCGACGGCAAGGCGAATATTGCCGAATCCTATGCGTCTGACGAGGGCGATGAAATCTGGCTGATCAATTCGCATCTGCCGGAATATCTGCAGGCGAACCGCTTCAACCATGAGCCGCGCCGCCGCCGCAAGCTTCTGCTGTCCAAGCGCGAGATCAATCGTCTGCGTGCCGCGATCAACCGCGAAGGCATGACGCTTATCCCGCTCAAGATCTATTTCAACGACAAGGGCCGGGCAAAGCTGGAGCTGGCGCTGGGCAAGGGCAAGAAGCTGCATGACAAGCGCGAGACGGAGAAGGAGCGCGACTGGAACCGCCAGAAGAGCCGTCTGCTGAAGAGCGGCTGAGCGCCTGACACGCATCCAAACAAAAAACCGCGCCGGAGATCCGTCGCGGTTTTTTTGTGTGGTTGAGAAAAATGGAAATCAGGTTTCCACGTCATCCGCCACCGGTTCCACCGGGCGCTGCGGCCGCTCGCTCGGGTCGCGGCCCACTTCGGCGCGCAGCGAGGCGAGATCGATGAAATGATCGGCCTGACGGCGCAGGTCATCGGCGATCATCGGCGGCTGGGTCGACATGGTCGAAACGACGGAGACCTTGCGGCCCCGGCGCTGCAGCGCCTCCACCAGCGTGGTGAAATCGCCATCGCCCGAGAAGATCACCAGATGATCCACGGTTTCCGACTGTTCCATCGCATCGATGGCCAGCTCGATATCCATATTGCCCTTGATCTTGCGGCGACCCATGGAGTCGGTAAACTCCTTGGCCGGCTTGGTGATGACCTTGTAGCCATTGTAATCGAGCCAGTCGATCAGCGGGCGGATCGAGGAATATTCCTGATCCTCGATCAGTGCCGTGTAATAATAGGCACGCAGAAGATAGCCGCGCTTCTGAAAAGCCTTCAGCAGCTTGCGATAATCGATATCGAAGCCGAGACTTTTGGAGGCAGCGTAGAGATTGGCGCCGTCGATGAAGAGGGCAATTTTTTCCCGCGGGTCAAACATTTTCTAAAATCCCAAAACCAGTATGAGACAATTTCGTCTTGTTGGCGTCGTTCTTGTTCGGTATCGCAAAGGACGGTCAAAAAACGCAATGCACTCATTTAGTGTCCAATATAAATGTTATTGTAAACAATATCACGTTCCAAGCAACTTTTGGTTGTTGGTCATAATTTTGTGAACGTGATGCTGTCGCATTTTTGTCTCAACGTGTGCATAGGTCATAAGAACCACATTTACTAATATTGCCTTCAATTCGAAGGTTCCGCAACAAATTATTTGAGAACTGCGTATTTTTGGTTGCCGAACACTGTCTCTGGAACAAAAAACAGGTTGTTTTCGCCCGGGTTCCGGAAAATACAACTATCAGTGGGCGTTTCCCGCCGTTGCTCGGAATTTCCTGACTATTGTCAATTGGGGTAAGCGCAGCGTGCAATTGATTCGTTGCGGATTGGTTTTGCGGTGCAAAATCCGCGCGCCTCAAGGAAAAACTTGAATTCCGGGCGCATTGATTGTATCGGCAGGGCAAGTTCCATGAATTCCATGATTTTTTGAAGGACAGGCCATGGCCCGCGTCACCGTAGAAGACTGCATCGACAAGGTCGACAACCGTTTTGAACTCGTGCTTCTGGCAAGCCATCGCGCCCGCCTGATCTCGCAGGGCGCGCAGATCACCGTTGATCGCGACAACGACAAGAACCCGGTCGTGGCACTGCGTGAAATCGCCGATGAAACGCTGTCTCCCGACGATCTGAAGGAAGACCTGATCCACTCGCTGCAGAAGCATGTCGAAGTGGACGAGCCGGAGCATGAAGGTGCCGCCGGTTCCGGCATCATCGCCTCCGACAAGGATGAGGACGACGATCTTCCGGAAACCATCACCTTCGACCAGATGTCGGAAGAAGAGCTGCTCGCCGGTATCGAAGGCCTCGTGCCGCCGGAAAAGAGCGACGATTACTGATTTTTACCAGCAACTTGCGGCCTGAATGCCGCGTTGGCCATCGAAAGGCCAAGGTTGCTGTCTGAAAGGAAGCATCACGTTCTTCAATCTTTCATGATTTGGAACGCATGGTGCAGCCAAAGCCGATTGCAATGCGGTGCGCCGGTCTTATGATTGGCGCACTTTTTTATTCGCGTAGGGGGATTTCGGGGGATGATGCGGCAATACGAGCTCGTCGAGCGCGTCCAGCAATACAAGCCCGATGCGAACGAAGCTCTGCTCAACAAGGCCTATGTCTATGCCATGCAGAAGCATGGGCAGCAGAAGCGGGCGAGCGGCGATCCCTATATTTCCCACCCGCTCGAGGTGGCGGCGATCCTCACCGAAATGCATCTGGACGAATCGACCATCGCGGTCGCGCTTCTGCATGACACGATCGAGGATACATCCGCGACCCGTGCCGAGATCGATGAACTGTTTGGCGAAGATATCGGCCGCCTGGTCGAGGGGCTGACCAAGATCAAGAAGCTCGATCTTGTTTCCAAGAAGGCCAAGCAGGCGGAAAACCTGCGCAAGCTGCTGCTGGCGATCTCTGACGACGTGCGCGTGCTGCTGGTGAAGCTTGCGGACCGCCTGCACAACATGCGCACGCTTGATCACATGTCGGCGGAAAAGCGCGCCCGTATTTCCGAAGAGACGATGGATATCTATGCGCCGCTCGCTGGCCGCATGGGCATGCAGGACATGCGCGAGGAGCTGGAGGAGCTTTCCTTCTGCCATATCAATCCCGAAGCCTTTGAAACCGTTACCAAGCGTCTGGAGGAGCTTTCCCGGCGCAATGAGGGTCTGATCAAGAAGATCGAGGACGAACTCACCGACCTGCTGGAGGCCAATGGCCTCACCGGCGCTTCGGTGAAGGGGCGGCAGAAGAAGGCCTATTCGGTTTTCCGCAAGATGCAGTCGAAGTCGCTGTCTTTCGAGCAGCTGTCGGATGTCTACGGCTTCCGCATCATCGTGGAAACGGTTCCGGCCTGCTATCAGGCGCTCGGTATCGTCCACAGCCGCTGGCGCGTGGTGCCGGGGCGGTTCAAGGACTATATCTCGACGCCGAAGCAGAACGATTACCGCTCGATCCACACCACCATCGTTGGCCCGTCGCGCCAGCGTATCGAGCTGCAGATTCGCACCCGGCGCATGCATGAAATCGCCGAATATGGCATTGCCGCCCACACGCTCTACAAGGACGGCCAGACCCCGTCGCTGAGCGATCCGGACAATCCGGGCCGCGAATCCAATGCCTATTCCTGGCTGCGCCAGACCATCGAGCAATTGTCCGTCGGCGACAGCCCGGAAGAGTTTCTCGAGCATACGAAGCTCGAACTCTTCCAGGATCAGGTCTTCTGCTTCACGCCGAAGGGCAAGCTGATCGCATTGCCGCGTGGCGCAACCACCATCGACTTTGCCTATGCGGTGCATACGAATATCGGCGATACGACCGTTGGCGCGAAGATCAACGGGCGGATCATGCCGCTCGTCACCCGGCTTGCCAATGGCGACGAGGTGGAGATCATCCGCTCCGGCGTGCAGGTGCCGCCTGCGGCCTGGGAAGAGATCGTTGTGACGGGCAAGGCGCGCGCCGCAATCCGCCGCGCCACCCGCATGGCGATCCGCAAGCAATATGCCGGTCTCGGCAACCGCATTCTGGAGCGCACCTTCGAGCGCGCTGGCAAGATTTTTTCCCGCGATCTCATGCGTCCGGCACTCCACCGGCTGGGTCAGAAGGATGTTGAGGATGCGATTGCCGCCGTCGGGCGCGGCGAGATTTCCTCGCTCGATGTGCTGCGCGCCGTCTATCCGGACCATCAGGATGAGCGCGTGACGGTAAAGCCCAGCCCGGACGAGGGCTGGTTCCATATGAATTCCGCCACCGGCATGGCCTTCCGCCTGCCCGGACAGTCGAAGGGGGATGGCGGTGTTGAGGCGGGCGTTGCCCCGATCCGCGGCCTTTCCGGCGCGCTTGAAGTGCGTTTCGCGTCAAACGGTGCGGTGCCCGGCGACCGGATCGTCGGCATCATGGACGAGAACCGCGAAGGCATCACCATTTACCCCATCCAGGCCTCCGCGCTGCAGAAATTCGATGACGAGCCCGAGCGCTGGATCGATGTGCGCTGGGATCTCGACTGGGCGAACAAGACCCGCTTCTGCGCCCGCGTGCTGGTGAATGCGATCAACGAACCGGGAACGCTGGCCAAGGTCGCGCAGGCGATCGCCACGCAGGATGTGAACATCCGCACACTTTCGATGGTGCGTGTCGCCATCGACTTTACCGAGATGGCGATCGATCTCGAAGTCTGGGATCTGCGCCAGCTGAACCAGATGATTGCGCATCTGAAGGAGCTGGAATGCATCGCCACCATCAAGCGCGTGTTTGACTGAACACGCGCCTGACTGCGTCATTGGCGCCTATTTCAGCATATTGCATCGCAGCAGTGCAAAAATGTTCATAAATTTGGCATTTTCGTGTCAAGTCGTGCACTGAATGCATATCAGCTGGCCGCAATGGGCGTTGGTCCTTTTGGTCGAACGTCCATAGATATGGTTCCGGAAGTTCGATTGAAAATCAGGAACCGAAAGGAGCATATCATGTTTGATTCGCTCAAGAAAATCGCCCGAAGCCTGCGTGGCCCGTCCACGGCGGAGCGCGAATATGCCTATCTTTGCCAGAGTGTGAACCACTACGATTTCGAATATCGCCAGCGTCAGGTCGACCAGGGTCTGTTCCGCCGCGGCTGATCGCGGTGACAGCAAAAAGGGCAGGGGCCGGTGTTCAGACCGGCCCGGGGACGGACGAGCCGAGCCTATTTCGTCCGGAATGATGATGTTCTTATGCAAGGAAACTATTCAGTAAACCTTGCATCAAATTTCCTCAGACGCCGTCTTTGGTCTGTCTTGTTTTGGACAAGGCGCGCGGATACATAAGGCGCATGTTGTTTCGTCGCCGTGAAAAGCCCGGTTGGGTTCTGAAACTGAAAGCGCTGTTCTGGCCGCGCAAGGGCTTTAGGCGCCCGTTCCAGTATTTCGGCATGCGCATCCTGCGCCTGAATGCCACGCCGCACGCGATTGCGGCAGGCGTTGCGGCAGGCGTGATCTCGTCCTGGACCCCCTTCATGGGCTTCCATTTCATCCTGTCTTTCGCGCTTGCCTATGCGGTTGCCGGAAACATGATCGCGGCAGCGCTCGGAACAGCGTTTGGCAACCCGCTCACCTTCCCGTTCCTCTGGGGCACGAGCTGGGAAATCGGCAATTACATGCTGGGTGACGAGGGCACGCTCTCGGGCGGCGGCACGCTCGATCTCCACCATCTCTACAACACCCTGTCTTTCAGCGAAATGTGGCGGCCGATCATCAAGCCGATGCTGCTCGGGGCCATTCCGCCGGCGCTATTCACCGGTTTTCTGGCCTATATGCTGTTTTTCTTCGGCGCGCGCACCTTCCAGGCCCGCCGCCGCGAGCGGTTGATGGCCGTTGCCCAGGCCCGCATGGCCATGCCGGGCGAGGACCTTCCGACCGTTTGACACGCCACGGCTTGACGCCCCGGCCTTTTCACCCGACATAGGCTGAAAGCGGCCTGACCGCGAAACGGATGTCTCGGGTATTTTCATGATCATTGGCATTGGCAGCGACCTCACCGATATCCGGCGGGTGGAGCATTCGCTGGAGCGTTTCGGCGAGCGCTTCACAAACCGCTGTTTCACGGATGTGGAGCGGGCGAAATCGGACCGGCGCAAGAACCGCGCGGCTTCCTATGCGAAGCGTTTTGCCGCCAAGGAGGCCTGTGCCAAGGCGCTGGGAACCGGCATTGCGCAGGGCGTTTTCTGGCGCGACATGGGGGTGGTGAACCTGCCTTCCGGCAAGCCGACCATGCTGCTCACCGGCGGGGCAGGCGAGCGGCTGGCCGCCATGATGCCGGAAGGCCATCGGCCCGTCATACATTTGACCATTACGGATGATTTTCCCTATGCACAGGCCTTTGTCATCATCGAGGCCTGCCCGGTTTGATGCGCTTGCCGAGCCGTGGTTAACGGAGTAGAGAGAGCGCTTCTGAGAAAAAGGAATTTGCGGCGTGTCCGAGCAGACTATTCAAAAGCAGAATGCCCTGTGGGAAAATGTGAAGGTGATCATCGAGGCGCTGTTGCTTGCCGTGATCATCCGCACCGTGGCATTCCAGCCTTTCACCATTCCGTCCGGCTCGATGATGCCGACCCTGCTTGTCGGCGACTATATCTTCGTCAACAAGTTCGCCTATGGCTATTCGAAATATTCGCTGCCTTTCTCGCCGAACCTCTTCAATGGCCGCATTTTCGGCTCCGATCCGAAGCGCGGTGATGTGGTCGTGTTCCGCAAACCGTCGGAAACGGATGTGGATTACATCAAGCGCGTCGTTGGCCTGCCGGGGGACCGCGTGCAGGTGACCAACGGCGTCCTCTCCATCAATGGCGTGCCGGTGCCGAAGCAGCCGGATGGCAAGTTCACCTCCGACTACAAGCGCGATCCGGGCACCGATGTGCCGATTTTCCGCGAAACCTTCGACAATGGCCGCAGCTTCGACACGCTCGATCAGGTGCCGGATTCCGAGGGCGACAACACCCGGGAATTCATCGTGCCCGCCGGTCATTTCTTCATGATGGGCGACAACCGCGACAACTCGCGCGACAGCCGTTTCGATGTCGGTTTCGTTCCGGCGGAAAACCTGATTGGCCGCGCTTCCTTCATCACCTTCTCCATCGGCAACGACACGTCCTTTGCCGAAATCTGGAAGTGGCCGTCCAACATGCGTTGGAACCGGCTGTTCAAGGCGGTCGAATGATGCGGCCGAAAGCCCTCGCGCCGGAGGATTTCGCCCGGCTTGAGGCCCTGATCGGCTATGCCTTTACGGATCGCGTCCGGCTCGACCGGGCGCTGACGCATGCAAGTGCGTTGCCCTCCCGCGGCGGCAATTACGAGCGCATGGAATTTCTGGGTGACCGCGTGCTCGGCCTGTGTGTCGCCGAACATCTGTTCACGACGTTCCGCGAGGCCAAGGAAGGCGAGCTTTCCGTGCGGCTGAACCAACTGGTGAGCGCCACGACCTGCGCCGCGGTTGCGGACGAGATGGAGCTGCATCGCTTCATCCGCACCGGCGCGGATGTGAAGAAGCTCACCGGCAAGGCAATGCTGAATGTGCGTGCCGATGTGGTGGAAAGCCTGATCGCCGCGATCTATCTCGATGGTGGCCTTGAAGTCGCCCGCCGTTTCATCCTGAAATACTGGGAGAAGCGGGTGCAGGAGCGCGATGGCGGCCGCCGCGACGCCAAGACCGAATTGCAGGAATGGGCGCATGCGAAATTCGCTGTGACGCCCAGCTATCGCATCGACAACCGTTCCGGTCCGGATCACGATCCGCGCTTCACGGTCACGGTGGAAATTCCCGGCATTCCGCCGGAGCAGGGCGTTGAACGCTCCAAACGCGCCGCCGAGCAGGTGGCTGCGACCCGCATGCTGGAACGCGAGGGCGTCTGGCAGAAAACGCCCTCGGAGTAACGAGATCATGACTGAAGAGACCAATACCGAAACCGCCGCCGCCCCCACCCATTCGGGTTTCGTGGCGCTGATCGGCGCGACCAATGCCGGCAAGTCGACACTGGTGAACCGGCTGGTGGGCGCCAAGGTGTCGATTGTCAGCCACAAGGTGCAGACCACCCGCGCCATCGTGCGCGGCATTGCCATCCATGACAATGCGCAGGTGGTATTCATGGATACGCCCGGCATTTTCAAGCCGCGCCGCAGGCTCGACCGCGCCATGGTGACGAGTGCCTGGGGCGGCGCCAAGGATGCCGATCTGATTGCGCTTCTGGTCGATAGCGAGCGGGGCTTGCGCGGCGATACCGAAGCCATCCTCGAAGGCCTGAAGGACGTACATCAGCCGAAGCTCCTGATCCTGAACAAGATCGACCGCGTGCGCCCGGAAGACCTTCTGAAGCTGGCCGCCGATGCGAACGAGAAGATCGCCTTCGACCGCACCTTCATGATTTCGGCCACGACCGGCTCAGGCTGCGAGGATCTGATGGATTATCTCGCGAAGACCTTGCCGGAAGGGCCCTGGTATTATCCGGAAGACCAGATTTCCGATCTGCCGATGCGGCAGCTTGCAGCGGAAATCACCCGCGAAAAGCTGTTCCTGCGCCTGCATCAGGAACTTCCCTATTCCTCCCATGTCGAGACGGAAAAGTGGGAAGAGCGCAAGGATGGCTCGGTGCGGATCGAGCAGGTGATCTATGTCGAGCGCGACAGCCAGAAGAAGATTGCGCTCGGCAAGGGCGGCGAGGCGATCAAGGCGATCTCGACTGCCGCACGCAAGGAGCTTTCCGAAATTCTGGAGCAGCCGGTGCATCTTTTCCTGTTCGTGAAGGTTCGCGAGAACTGGGGCGATGATCCGGAGCGCTTCCGCGAAATGGGTCTGGAATTCCCGAAGTAAATCTCGGCTTTAAAAGCATTTCCAGGAAAAGTGTCGTTGCGGTTTTCCGTCCGGAAATGCGTAAAAGCAAAGAGCCATACCATTTCCAGGAAAAGTGCGGTTGCGGTTTTCTGTCCGGAAATTCGTAAAAATGATCGAGTGCGGAGTTGCCATGCAGTGGCAGGAAGAGGCAATCGTTCTGGGCGTGAAGCGGCACGGTGAAACCAGCGTGATCTGCGAGGTGATGACGCGGGCGCATGGTCGCCACATGGGCATGGTGCGCGGCGGACGCTCCCGCGCCATGCAGCCGGTGCTGCAGCCCGGCAATCTGGTTGACGTGACCTGGCGGGCGCGGCTGGATGAACATCTCGGTGAATTCCGGATTGAACCGCTCACCCAGCGCGCGGCCCGGCTGATGGAAAGTGCGACCGCGCTTTACGGCCTCCAGACCATGGCGGCGCTGTTGCGGCTGCTGCCGGAGCGGGATCCGCATCCGCACCTCTATGAGGCGCTGGATATCATCCTCGACCATCTCGACAATCCGGCCGATGCGGGCGAGCTTTTCATCCGCTTCGAGCTTGCGGTGCTGAATGATCTCGGCTTCGGGCTTGATCTCACCGAATGCGCGGCAACCGGCCAGCGCCATGATCTCGCCTTTGTCTCCCCGAAGTCGGGACGGGCCGTGAGCCGGGAAGCGGGCGAGCCCTGGGCGGAGAAGATGTTTCCCTTGCCCGGATTTCTGAGGGGGGAAGAGCGGGAGCGGGCGACACGCGAAAGCCTCACCGATGCCTTTCGGCTGACGGCGCATTTCCTCCACCGGCATGTCTATGATCCGCGCGGGCTCGCGATGCCGTCCTCCCGCGAAGGTTTCATGCAGGCGGCATTGAAGGCCTTCGAGGCCTGATTATTCGGCAGGCACAAGGCCGGGTCGCTCCACCATCCGCTCTTCAATCGGCCAATGCACGAGCGCGGCAAAGACACCGAGGGCAACGCCCGTCCACCAGACAACGTCATAAGTGCCCATCCGGTCCCGCAGCACGCCACCCATCCACACACCGAGGAAGGAGCCGATCTGGTGCGAGAAGAACACCATGCCGCCCAGCAGGCCGAGATGGCGTGTGCCGAACATCACCGCAACCAGTCCATTGGTCGGCGGAACGGTGGAAAGCCACAGCAGGCCCATCACGGCGGCGAAGATCACCACGGTGAGCGGTGATTTCGGCAGAAGCACGAAGGTGGTGACGGCAACCGAACGGGCGAGATAGATGAAGGCGAGGATCTTGCGCTTCGGCATGCGGTTGCCGAGTGCGCCGACGATCAGCGATCCGGCAATGTTGAACAGGCCGATCAGCGCCATGGCCATGCCCGCATAGCGCACATCGATGCCCATATCGCCCAGATAGGCCGGGAAATGTGCGGTGATGAAGGCGACCTGATAGCCACAGACGAAGAAGCCCGCGACGAGCAGCAGATAGCTGCGATGGGTAAAGGCTTCCACCAGCGCCTCCCGCGCCGTCTGCTCGAAAGTCGGTGCACCGGGCCTGCCGGAACTGGCATTGCCGCGCAGCGCGGTCGCCAGCACCGGCACCAGAAGCATCATGCCGCTCATCACCACAAGCGCATCCTGCCAGCCGAAGCGGCGGATCAGTTCCACGCTGATCGGGGAAAACAGGAACATGCCTGCCGAGCTTGCCGCCGTGCCGATTCCGAAGGCAAGGCTGCGCTGTTCCGGGGTCACATGCCGGGCAAAGGCCGAAAGGATGGTGCCGATGGAGGCCGCACCGATTGCCGTGCCAAGCAGGATGCCCGCGCCGATATGCAGCCAGATCGGGGCAGGGGCAATCGCCATGACCACGAGGCCCGATGCGTAGAGCAGGCCGGCAATGACCAGCACGCGCCCCGTGCCCCAGCGATCGGCAACCGCGCCGAAGATCGGCTGCGAGACACCCCAGCACAGATTTTGCAGCGCAATCGCCAGCCCGAAAGTGGAGCGATCCCAGCCGCGATCCTGAAGCAGGGGAAGCTGGAACAGACCAAGCGCCGAGCGTGGCCCGAAGACAAGCATGGTGATCAGCGAACCCGCGATGATGATGGTCCACGGAAAGGCGGGGCGCGCGGCGTTGGGCATTGGAGCATCCATTCGAAACGATATGGATGTTCTCTATAACTGTAGTTCATCAAATCAAACGAGATTTGTTGATGCACCTATCACCCGGACTGGAAGCGTCGGCCAAAGACGTTACCGCCGCTTCAGCGCCCAACCTTCCGGTCGCTCTGCCGTCACCTTTGCCGCATCCCCGATCCGCAACAGGCCTTCCCCGCGCGGCACGGCATTCCAGCCGAACAGCGGCCCGGGAACGCGGCGATCCGCAGACATGCGGATGCGGCCCATGGCAGCCATGGGCGAGGGGCCTTCACGCGACCCGGTCATCTGGTCCTGCGTGGTCATGATGCAGCGGGCGCAGGGCTTGACGAGGTCGAAACGGACAGAGCCGATATCGAGCGTGGCCCAGCGGTCTTCCGCCCATGCCTCGTCGCAGTCGAGCACGATATTCGGGCGGAAGCGCTCCATGCCCACCGTGCCTTCACCGTGTGCCTGCATGTCCGCATTGAGGGCGGCCAGCGAGCCGGTCGTGGTGATCAGAACCTGATAGCCATCCGCGAAGGTGACGGGCGCATCCTCGCCCGCCCATTCCCGAGAGGCGGTGCGGCGTGACAGGTCATCGAAGAACACCAGTTCCACCGTGCGCCCGAGCCAGCCGGAGAGTGTGGCGCTGGCCGAGGGATCACAGAGTGCGGCGCTGATGATCGATTTCCAGACGGACACATCCTTTCGCGTTCCGGCATTGGGATGCGAGACGAGGATCGAGCCCTTGCCCTCTATCGACAGCCGGTAGAAATCCCCCTCTGGCAGCACGATCAGCTGCGCCAGTTCCGGCATTTCGCGCTGGGTGATGAACTGCCCGTCCGGGGCGACCAGCAGCAGGCGGCGATCTCCGGGAAGGCCGAAGGCATCCACGGCGCTTTCGGTGAGCGCGATGCCACGGCCGCTTTTCAGCGGGTAGATGGCGAGGGCGGCGATCTTCATCAGGCAGTCCTTTCAGATTTCCTCGAGCAACTGGTCGAGCACGGATTGCAGCCGCTCGTGGCGCTCACGGGCAAGGCGGGCACCGGCTGCGGTCTTGAAGCCCTCGGCGAGCTTGAAGAGCTTTGCCGGAAAATGATCAATGGCGAAAGCCCGGTCATCGAGCGGCCGTGACTTGGCCAGCGGATCGGTCACGTCATAGAGCGCCGATCCCATCCGCCCGGCGATGTAGAAACAGCGCGCCGCACCGACCATGCCGATCGCATCCAGCCGGTCGGCATCCTGCAGGATCCTCGCCTCCAGCGTTTGCGGTTCGATATTGGCCGAAAAGCTGTGGGTCAGTACTGCATGCGCAACCGCCGTGCAGTCCTCCGCACTCCAGCCGAGAGCGCCGAGTATCTCGGACGCCTTGTCGGCCGCAAGCCGCGAGGCCCGAGACCGCAGCGGCGAATTCTTCTCTACCGAAACGCAATCATGCAAAAGCACGGCGGCCGCAAGCAGGCGCGCATCCCCACCTTCTTCCGCCTGGATGCGAAAGGCATTGCGGAAAACCCGGAGGATATGGGCCGGGTCATGCGCGCCGTCACCTGCCGCGGTCGCATGCGGCAAGAGTTGCCGCGCGAGCGCCTGATGCGGATGAAAGGCGTCCACCAGCGTTTCAGGAATTTCGGTACTCATGCGGGGGCATTCCTGTTGATCGAAGCGGCACGATAGTGACCGGTGAGCGGAAGGCAAAGCGGTTTTTCCGATTCCGCCACAAGCACTTCCGCCCGGAAGATGATTCTCGACCGGAACTTTAACCGGCAAGGATTTGCGCTTTGAAAGGTTGTGACCGAAAGCGGCGGATGAGGCGTCGTCTGCGTCATGTCGCCTCTTGCAATCGCCCGCAAAACTTCCTAACTCAGGCTAACCGGCACGGCCTGGAGACGCAGCCGGTTTTGTTTTATCCCTATTATGCTCAATATGAGCATAATAACCCGAACGAAGGGAGAAGGCCGGATGGCGCAGGCAGCAAAAGCAATTGGCACAGCCGCGGCAGCAGAGCGTTTCGGCATTCTGGAGCGGCCGGACCTTGCCTTCACCCCCGCCGTCGCCCGCGAAACCGCGCCGCTTTACGAGCGGGTGAAGCACTTCATCCCGGAGATCGAATGGCCGGCCTATGCGCCTTATGTGCACGCGATCAACCGGCTGAAGAAGGAGCGCAACGCCGTCATCCTCGCCCACAATTACCAGACGCCGGATGTGTTTCACTGCGTGGCCGATATCCGTGGCAATTCGCTGCAGCTGGCGCGCGATGCCACGCGGGTGGATGCCGAGGTGATCATCCAGTGCGGCGTGCATTTCATGGCCGAGACCTCGAAATTGCTCAATCCGGAAAAGACGGTGCTGATCCCGGACGGTCGCGCGGGCTGCTCGCTGTCCGAATCGATCACCGGCGCGGATGTCCGGGCGCTCAAGGCGCGCTATCCGGGCGTGCCGGTCGTCACCTATGTGAACACGTCGGCCGACGTGAAGGCGGAAACCGATATCTGCTGCACCTCCGCCAATGCGGTGGATGTGGTCGAAAGCCTCGAGAGCGATACGGTGCTGTGCATTCCGGATGAATATCTGGCGCTCAATGTGGCCAAGAAGACCAACAAGAAAATCCTCACCTGGGCAGGCCATTGCGAGGTGCACGAGCGCTTTACCGCCGATGAGCTTACCGCCTATCGCGAGGCCGATCCGGAAATCGAGATCGTCGCCCATCCGGAATGCCACCCGAATGTGCTGGCGGTGTCGGATTATTCCGGCTCCACCTCGGGCATGATCGACTATGTGAAGACGCGACGCCCGAAGAAGGTGCTGCTCGTCACCGAATGCTCGATGGCCTCCAATATCGAGCAGGAGGCAAAGGGCGTGGAATTCATCAAGCCCTGCAATCTCTGCCCGCACATGAAGCGCATCACGCTGCCGAAAATCCTGGACAGCCTGCTGTTCATGACCGAGGAAGTCACCGTCGATCCGGCGATTGCCGCCCGCGCGCGTCTCGCTGTCGAGCGCATGGTCAATCTCCGCAAATAGGCAGCCCGCCTGAAACTCAGCCAACCTGCCAGGGGAGGGCAATATGCTGGTCGATCATTTCCGTCCGCAAAGCTTCAACGGCATCGATGACATCGTGGTCGTCGGTGGCGGGCTTGCCGGTCTTTTCTGCGCGCTGAAGCTGGCCCCGCGTCCGGTGACGGTGCTGACCGCCGCGCCCATCGGGCAGGGCTCCTCGTCAGCATGGGCGCAGGGCGGCATCGCAGCCGCGATGAGCACCGAGGACACGTTCGGCAAGCATCTCGCCGATACGCTTTCCGCCGGGGCAGGGATCGTCGATACCAAGATGGCGAAGCTGATGGTGGAGGAGGGTCCGGACCGGATTCTCGATCTCCTCTCCTATGGCGTGCCTTTCGACCGCGATCTGGAAGGTCATCTGATGCTCTCGCGCGAAGCGGCCCATTCCGAGCGGCGGATCGTGCGGGTGAAAGGCGATACGGCAGGCAAGGCGATCATGGAGGCGCTGATTGCAGCCGTGCGCAACACGCCGTCGATCCGCATCATGGAAGGCCATGTGGTCGAGGAAATCCTCACCGAAGGCCGCTTCGTCACCGGCGTCATCTCGCGACCGGATGGTGGCCGCTCGAAAAAGCGGGTGGCCTTTGCCGCCCGCGCCATCGTGCTTTCTTCCGGCGGTATCGGCCATCTCTATGCGGTCACAACCAATCCTGTGCAGGCGCAAGGGGCAGGGCTCGGCATGGCCGCGCGCGCGGGCGCGCTGATCGCGGATGCGGAATTCGTGCAGTTCCACCCGACGGCACTGGCCGTCGCGAAAGACCCGGCGCCGCTTGCAACCGAGGCGTTGCGCGGCGAAGGGGCCGTGCTCGTCAATTCCGCCGGGCATCGTTTCATGACGGATCTGCACAAGGATGCCGAGCTTGCGCCTCGGGATATCGTGGCGCGCGGCGTTTTCGCCGAAGTGCAGGCCGGGCGCGGTGCGTTTCTGGATTGCCGCACAGCAATCGGCGCGCATTTTGCCGATGCCTTCCCGACCGTTCATGCCGCCTGCCTCGCGGCGGGCATCGATCCGGTAAAGGACCTGATCCCCGTCGTCCCCGCCGCCCATTACCACATGGGCGGGGTACTCACCGATGCGGATGGCCGCACCTCCATCGACGGGCTTTGGGCCGCGGGTGAGGTTGCTTCGACCGGTGTTCACGGTGCAAACCGGCTGGCGTCGAATTCGCTGCTTGAGGCCGTGGTCTTTGCAGGCCGCATCGCCGACAGCATCAAGGGCATGTTGCCGGAATCGCGCCTGCATCAATGGGCCGGACAGGCGGGCGAGAATGACGATCTCTATACCGAGGCCGACAGCCCGGCGATGGGCGAGCTTCGCCGGCTGATGTATGCGCATGCGGGCGTGATCCGCAATCGCGAGGGCTTGGCAACGCTGATTTCCGCCATCCGGATGATGGAGACGGACAATGGCCGCGTGCGTTTCGGCAATATCCTGGCGAGCGCCAAGCTGATCGCCACCGCCGCCTGGCAACGGCTGGAAAGCCGGGGCGGGCATTTCCGCGCCGATTATCCGCATGCGGAGGAAAACTTCCGGCACCGCACCTATACGAGCCTTGCCGAAGCCGACCGCATCGCTGCCGAAGTGACGCTTTCGGAAACAGTTTCTGCCTGATGACAACGAGGTCTGCCATGACGGATGCCTTCCTGCCCGTGCTTCCCGCGCTGCTGATCGAGGAGCAGGTGAAGCTTGCGCTTCTTGAGGATCTCGGGCGTGCGGGGGATATCACCACGCAGGCGACCATCGGGCGCGGCCGGACCGCGCGCGCGCGGCTCAACGCACGGGAGGAGGGGATTCTCGCGGGTCTCGACTTCGCCCGCACCGCCTTCCGGCTGATCGATCCCGCGTTGCGGTTCGAAACCACGCTTCACGACGGCGAGCGGCTGCACCCCGGCATGGATGTGGCGATCATTTCCGGCCCGGCACAGGGTCTGTTGTCGGCCGAGCGGGTGGCGCTGAATTTCCTGATGCATCTGACCGGTATTGCCACCTACACAGCCCGGTTTGCCGCCGAAATCGCCCACACGTCAGCGCGGATCGCCTGCACCCGCAAGACGCTCCCCGGGCTTCGCGCGGCGGAAAAATATGCGGTGCGCGTGGGCGGCGGCTCCAGCCATCGCTTCGGCCTCGATGATGCAATCCTGATCAAGGACAATCACATTGCCGTTGCAGGCGGTGTCGGCCCCGCCATCCGCTCGGCCCGCGCCTTTGCCGGGCATCTCGTCAAGATCGAGGTGGAAGTGACCACGCTTGACGAACTGCACGAGGCGCTTGCCGCCGGTCCCGATGTGATCCTGCTCGACAATATGGGGCCGGATCATCTCGCGCGCGCCGTCGAGATCAACCGCGACCGGAGCGGTCTTTCACCGGATGCCTATCCGGGAAACCGCCAGCGCATCCAGCTTGAAGCCTCCGGCAATGTTTCGCTGAAAACGGTGCGTGCGATTGCGGAAACCGGCGTCGATTACATTTCCACCTCGAAGATCACCATGGCGGCCCCGACGCTCGATCTCGGGCTGGATGTGGTGGTGGAATAGCTATCGTCCGCGGGTTTTCAGGCCCGGTTGCGGTCGTTCCTCCAGCACCTGATGGCGGAAGCGGAAGAGGGCGGCGGGACGGCCGCCGGTTGCCGACGACGTGCCGCCCGACGGCTCCACCAGCTCGGCGGCTTCCACCAGACGGCGGAAATTCTGCTTGTGCAGATGCCGCCCGGAAATCGCCTCCACTGTTGCCTGCAGATCGGTCAGCGTGAATTCCGGCGGCATGAGCTCGAAGATCACCGGACGGTATTTGATCTTGCCGCGGAGCCGGGCAATCGCGGTTGCGAGAATGCGGCGGTGATCATGCCGCATCGGCAGGCCAAGCGGCTGGGACAGTCCGGTTTCACCGACGCGGCCATCGGCGACAGCCTCTTCGACAATTCCGGATTCGTAGAGCAGCTCATAGCGTTCCAGCACGCGCTCCTCGTCGAAGGGGAAGTCGCTTGCGCCGAAGGCGCGCTTCAACCGCGCCAGCCGCGAGGGAAGCGAAGAGGCAAGCGCGGGTTCCGGCTCTTTCGCCCAGCGTTCGAGCGCGGGCAGGATCACCTGATCGATGATCGGCGGCCTGCCGCTGCGCCAGTCTTCCCACGGAAAGAAGCGATACCAGTCGCGCCAGCTTGCGCCGTCCAGCGCCTGTTCACGCTCCAGCCGGGTGAGCGCCAGATAGCCGACAGACACCACATGCAGGCCCTGATCACCCGGCAGGCGGTGACGGCCCCGGTCACCGAAGGTGTAAAGCTGCTCCACATAGCCCATATGCAGCGCAGTCTGCGCTTCCACGGTTTCGCGCAGCGACATGTCCATGGTGCGGTGCCGGGCGGGATCGAAGGGGCCGAAGGGCAGGGCCGGGCGCATGCCCTTTTCCTCCACAACGAGAATGCGCGGCTCCAGTTGCGCGACCGAAACCACGGCGGCATTGAGCCCGATCTCGATACCCGCCTTGCTTTCAGGCATCGGTGGAACCCGGCTTGTAGAGCGGCAGAACGAAGGGGGCATTGCCATCCGCATCAGCCCCGCGGCCAAGCGCCTTCACCGCAGCGACAAGGCGGCCGTTCCGCCCGAGCATGGCATCACCGATCTCGACCAGCCGGGCATTGGGCGTGGCGAAGGGCGAGGCCGCCCTCAATCTCAAGGCCAGATGGTCATCCTCTTCTTCCGGATGGATGGTGAGCGACGTGATGAGTGCCGCGGCAGGCGAACGGGAAACCCCCATCCAGCAATGGATGAGAAGGGGTGCCGAGCGGTTCCAGCTCTTTGCAAAGTCGATGATCGCCGCCACATGCGCTTCCGCCGGTGCGACCAGATCCCCCGTTCCGGCAAAGGCGATGTCATTCATGCCGAGCAGCAGGTGTCGCTCCTTCGCGATCACGCCGGGCCGGTGAAAATCCTGCCCCGGTCCCATCAGGCTCACCATTTCGGTGGCCCCATGGCGCACGGCCATTTCGGCAATCCGGGCAAGGGGGGAAACGATGATGGCGCTCATGCGGTCTTGTCCGCAGCCTTGGCCCGCAGGGCCTCGATTTCCGTGAAACGGGTGAGGAAAGCCGACTGCGCCTCCAGCGCGGGCACCGGCTCCAGCGACAGCATGTCCCGGGTGATGCCCTTTGGCGGACCGAAAAACTTGCGGCCTTCCACTTCGGAAAAACCGGCCAGCACGGTTGCCTCGAAATAGGCGGCGATCCGGTCGGCCTTCTTGATCCGGTCCTTGAGATCGGCACCCGGATGGGCGGGCAGGCCGAAGCGCAGGTGAATGGCCGCTTCCAGCCGGTGTTCCACGGTCTTGTAGCCACCGCCCACCACTGATTTGAACGGCGAGATCATGTCGCCGATCACATATTCCGGGGCATCATGCAGCAGGGCCATCTGCCGTTCGTCGTGCGTCACGGCAAACAGGCGGCTGAAGATCTGCTCCACCAGCAGCGAGTGCTGGGCGACGGAAAAGGCATGGTCGCCATGCGTCTGGCCGTTCCAGCGGGCCACGCGGGCAAGGCCGTGGGCAATATCGGAGATTTCCACATCGAGCGGGGAGGGATCGAGCAGATCAAGCCGCCTGCCGGAGAGCATGCGCTGCCAGGCGCGGGGAGTGGCCTTGGCGCTCATGCACTGTCCTCGCCAGCCGCATCGGTCGGGAAGGAAAGGCCGGTCCAGCCCGGCAATTCCAGCCGCACGGGCACGGCACCGGCAAGCACCGGCTCGCCTGCGGCCAAGGCGGCGCCCGCCTTGTCGATCCGCACAAGCGCAAGGCCGGTTTGACCTTCCACCGTGCCGAGCGTGCCAATGCTCTTGCCCGAGGCGGTGATCGCGGTCGATGCGGGCGGCAGAGCCTCTTCGGCAAAAACCTGCACCACGCGGCGACGGGCGGTTGCGCGATGCTGCATGCGCGACACCACTTCCTGACCGACATAGCAGCCCTTGCGGAAGGACAGGCCGCCGGAAAGATCCATCATCACGTCATGCGGAAAGGCATCGCCGAGCGCAAAATCGTCAGCGGCCTCCGGGATGCTGCAGCCGATGCGGAGCGACCGGTAGGCAGCCTCGTTTTCAGCAGTAACGCCGGTGACGGGTTGGCGCAAAAGCCGCACGCCCGCGCGCTGAAAGCGCCGGTCGGCAAGGCCTTCGCCGTCCTCGTCCCAGATCACGCTCACGCTATCGAAGGGCAGAACATCCAGTTCAACCTTTGCCCGAAGACGATACATCATCAGCCTTTTCAGGAGGTTGTCGCAGCTTTCGGAATCCGTTTCCAAAAGAAAGCCGGAGCCCTCCCGGCCGATCAGGAAGGCAAACAGGATCTTGCCCTGCGGTGTCAGCAGCGCGCCGGGAGCCGTCTCACCAGGCGCAAGGCCGGAAAGATCGGTGGTGATCAGGTTTTGCAAAAAGCTTTCCGCATCCTCGCCGCCGATCTTCAGAAAGGCGCGGGATGCAAGATGGGCCTTGGTCATGGCAATGAAATCCTGCTTCGACAGAAGAATCGAAACTAATGCATCAGGAGCGATTTTTGAACCGGTGAGACGGTGTCACTCACCGGCAGAGAAGAACTTCCATTTCCCGTCCGGCGAAATGCCGATCCGGTAGAAATTGTAGGAACCGAAATCCACCATGTCCTGATAGTCGCCCGCCGTGACAATGCGCATCAGCTCCACCTTTTCCGGTGGTGTGAGCGCATTCAGCGGCTTTGCCGCGAAATAGGGCCAGACATAGGCTTCATCCGGCGTGCCGACGCTGACATGGACGAAACCGGTCGCCATGATGTTGAGCATCGAGGAGAGAATTTCGATGCCGTCATTGTCTCCGGCGAGCTCTTTCAGCGTGTTGACCGGGTCGCCCGCGGTCTCGCCAACGGAGATCTCCGTTGCATCCTTGCCGGAGCCCAGAAGCGGACGCAGCCGCTCGATATCACCCGATGCGGCGGCCTCCACCAGCGCCTGACGCATTTTCAGAACCGGGGCGGGAAGCGTGGACGTGTCATAAATCGCAGGTGCCGGCTTGCCATCGTTGAGCGGTTTTGGCGCAGGCCCGGTTTCCTCCGAGCCGTCATCGACCACACTGTCATCGGAACCGTTGTTGATCAGTGGATCGGGCGCTGGCAGGCCCTCATTTGCATCGGGTGCGGATGGGGTGTTCTGCTGCTCGCCGTTTGCACCGGGAATGTCTTTCAGCGCAGACAGCGCGTGGCTTTCCCGCACCGGCAGGATCGCAAGGGCGAGCGCAAGCATCAGCAGACCGCGCCTGATGGGCGGTATCCTCAGACCAGCCGAAGCGGGAATGTCGCGCATGCCTGCCTCTTCCGGCTTACTGGAGGGTGCGGCTGGGTGAAAATTCACCGGCGAGAATGCGGTCGCGCAGCGAGGTCAGCATGGCTTCCGCCGCATCCTCACCGTGAATGCGCACCGTTTCGCGGATTGCGAGATCGAAGGCTGCACCGGCAATGATCTCCGGCTCGATGCCGTCTGCCATGCCATCCGCCCAGGCCTCGTTCTGATATTCGAGCGCTGCCTGCCGCTTCTCGTGTACAATCATGTCGTCGATGTCGTTCAGGCTCGGTTCCATTCGCATGCTTCCCTTAAGGGTTCTTATCGTTTCTTTAACTGTTCTATCAGGGTTTTCCCAAATCAGCACGCGCCGACCGGGAAACAGGTTAGTAAACTGTTAATTTCCGAAGCGGGCGGTAATTTCTGAGGCCAGTGTTGCGCCTTCGGCACGGTAGCGGTTTTCGGCTTCCAGGGCGGCGGGTGTGCAGCCCGAGTGAACCGAGGCAAAGGCCCGGTATCCGTGGTTGAAGGCGGCAATGAATTTCTGGCGGCGTTCCGCATCCTTTCCCGCTTCCAGTTCGATCAGCGATTCCATGGACTTGCGCCAGCGGTCATCCCCTTGCGCATGGCACAGGCTGCCCAGATATTGCACCGATCCAAGGATTTCCGAGAGCCGCAGAAGATCGGCATCATAGGGCGCATCGGCCTGGAGCGGCGGCTGGGCAGGGGCCGCCTCTGCCTTGTTTTCCTGCGGTACGGACGTGATCCGGGTTGCCGCCCCGGCCACCGTGGAAAAGAGAATCAGTGCCGCCAAGGCGGCTAAGGCAGGAGACAAAAACCGGTTCATGGCATGATCCTGCCGCCCGGATTGCGGATGTTTGATGGCAGTGGAAACGTCACCTGGCATGAAACGCCTCCGGTGCTGACGCGGCCTGTTCCGCCATGATCCGTTCCACACATTCCAGCACGCTTTCCGGCACCGGAAGGCCCCGGATCTCTTCTGCCGAATACCATCCGCATTCCGAGGCATCGTCTTCGGCAATCGCGTCCTGTCGCCCGTCTTCCTCTACCCGGAAAACCGAGAGGAGATAATGATAGCGAAGCGAGCCATCCGGTGCGCGGGTTTCGAGATCATAGGTCGCAAACAGCTGCGGATTGAAGACGATCAGCCCTGTCTCCTCGCGAAACTCCCGGATTGCCGCCTCTTCCGCCGTCTCGCCCGGTTCGGCCCGCCCGCCCGGAAAGGCGAAAAGCGAGGCCGCAGGCGGATTTTTCCGCCGCACCAGCAGGAAGCGGTCATCACGCATCAGAATTGCGGATGAGGCAAGGTTCGGCATCGAGGCTCCGTCACAGGCGAATCAACTGCTTACAGTTTATAAGGTTCAGCGTGCGCGCGGCAGAAGTATCGTTAATTCATGGTTAACAATGGGGGATTGTGGATGTCGGTATGGCTGATCTATGCGGTGGCGGCGCTTGGTGAAATCGGCGGCTGCTTTTCCTTCTGGGCCTGGCTGAGGATGGGCAAGCCCGTCTGGCTGATCCTGCCCGGCATGGTGTCGCTTGCCGCCTTTGCCTGGGCGCTGACACTGGTGCCGACGGATGCCGCGGGCCGGGCCTATGCGGCCTATGGCGGGGTCTATATCGTCGCATCGCTGGTCTGGCTTTACGCGGTTGAGGGCAGGGTGCCGGACCGGTTCGATCTGGCAGGCGCTGCCCTTTCCATCGGCGGCACGGCGATCATCCTTTTCGGGCCGCGCGGTTGACCGCGGGCGAGCGGAATGCCACCCTTCCTCCATGTGCGGCCGCTTTTCCCTGACTGCCACTTCCGAAGAAGTGCGTGAACTGTTTGCCCTCCTGGAAATCGAGGATTTCCCGGAACGCTACAATATCGCGCCGACCCAGCCGATTCTGGTGATCCTGTCGGGGGATCGCAGCGAGCCGGGCAGCAACCTGCCGGACCGAAAGGCCGTGCTCGTGCGCTGGGGGCTCACCCCTTCCTGGGTCAAGGACCCGAAGGATTTTCCGCTGCTGATCAATGCGCGGGCCGAAACCGCAATCGGCAAGGCCTCCTTCCGGGCCGCGATGCGCCATCGGCGCATTCTCGTTCCGGCCTCCAGCTTTTACGAATGGCATCGCCCGCCGAAGGAAAGCGGCGAGAAATCGCAGGCCTACTGGATCCGTCCGAAAAAGGGCGGCATCGTTGCCTTCGCGGGCCTGATGGAAACCTGGGCGTCTGCCGATGGATCGGAAGTGGATACGGGCGCAATCCTGACGGTGGGCGCCAACGCCTCGATTGCCCGCATTCATGACCGGATGCCGGTGGTGATCCAGCCGGAGGATTTTGCCCGCTGGCTCGACTGCCGCACGCAGGAGCCGCGCGACGTGGCCGATCTGCTGAAGCCTGCGGATGAGGATTATTTCGAAGCGATTGCGGTTTCCGACAAGGTCAATGCGGTGCGCAATGTCGGCCCGGACCTGCAGCAGCCCGTCGAGCCGGAAAAGCCGCTGGAGCCGGTAAAGAAGCCCGCCCGCCGCTCGTCCGGCGGGTCCGGTGGCGGCCAGATGTCGCTGTTCTGACGTCCGGAACGACAAAACCCGCAAGTTGGCTTGCGGGTCGCATCAAAGGGGCTGCCGAAATGGCGCCCGGGGGCAGGTGTTGCCCTTTTGTCAGGCCCTGATCAGGCCGTCTTCTTCTTGAGCTGCGATGCCTTGAGCATCATGGCGGCTGCCATCACGGCCTTGAGGCCAAGCGGGCGGTACTGGGCAGACAGGTCAGGCTTCGGTTGCGCCTTGATGGCCGCGGCAGTCGAACTCATTGATTTTCCCCTTTCGGTTTCGATTTTCGGATCGATTATTCATCTCGCCTTAAAAATTGACGAAATGGGGGCGAAATCAAGTATTTTTTGTAAATCGATTAGAAATTCTTCGTTTTTGCCGATTTTCACGCATTTCAATGCGATTTGAGGGAGAAAATCGGGAAAACCGGCCCAATTTTGTTCGAAATCACAGATTCCGGTCGATTTCTGATTCTGGCCCCGGCTGCGGCATATCCACCTGATCGCCGACCGTGATGGTGCCATAGGTGCGATGCCAGGCGCGCGCGCCGAAGGGCAGCGAGGCGAGATAGGCAATCACCGTCGCCACCATCACCTCCCAGGTATAGGTCATCAGGAGGGCGGCATAGAGCACCACCAGCAGCATCAGCGGCAGCATGAAATCGCGCGGGATGCGCTGCTTGCCGGATTTTCCCGACCAGACCGGCAAACGGCTGACGAGCAAAAGGGCGATGACGATCGTGTAGACGGCGCTTGCATAGGCAAACCAGACGGATGCGGGAATGCCGAGAAAACCGATATAGACGGGCAGCATCACCAGCATGGCGCCAGCCGGAGCCGGAACGCCGACGAAATATTCCGATTGCCAGGTGGCCTTCACCTTGCGCTCGTCCATGACGTTGAAGCGGGCAAGGCGCATGCACATCGCGATTGCGTAAACGAGGGCGGCGATCCAGCCGAAGGAGCGGGCCTGCCCAAGGGCGTAGACATAGACCACAAGCCCGGGCGCGACGCCGAAATTGACGATGTCGGCAAGCGAATCCATCTGCGCGCCGAATTTGGACGAGGCCTTCAGAAGGCGCGCGACCCGCCCGTCGATACCATCGAGGAAGGCGGCGACCAGCACCATGGCCACCGCCATTTCATAGCGACCGTCAAAGGCGAGGCGCACGCCGGATAGTCCGGCGCAGATGGCGAGAACCGTGATGATGTTCGGGATCATCAGCCGCACGGGAATTTCACGCAGACGCGGGCCACGGGCCGCCTCGTTCTCGTTGCCGTTTTCCACCGGTGCGGCCTGATGTTCCATCGTCGTCTCCCGCCTGCCTCGTGTCTGGACGAATGATCAGCCGCGACGGCCGATGACCGGGCCCTTTTCCGAACCGAATTCGGCAAGCGCCGTTTCACCCGCAATCGCCGTCTGCCCGACCATTACCAGCGGGCGCGCGCCCGACGGCAGATAGACATCGAGGCGCGAGCCGAAGCGGATCAGGCCGAAGCGTTCGCCGGCCGCAATCTGGTCCAGCGGGCGCGCCCAGCAGAGAATGCGGCGGGCAACGAGACCGGCGATCTGCACCACGCCGATTTCGCCATGCGCGGTCTGGATCGTCATGCCATTGCGTTCGTTCTCGTCGCTCGCCTTGTCCAGTTCGGCATTGAGGAACGAGCCTTCGCGATAGGAAATCGCGGTGATGCGGCCGCTCATCGGCGCACGGTTCACATGGCAGTTGAAAACGTTCATGAAAACGGAGATGCGCAGCATCGGCTCGGCACCGAGATTGAGGTCCGCCGGCGGCACCATCATCTGCACGGAGGAGACGCGCCCGTCCGCCGGGCTGATCACCAGATCATCATCCTGCGGCGTCACGCGCACCGGATCGCGGAAGAAATAGGCGCACCATGCCGTCAGGATCAGGCCGAGCCAGAACAGCGGCTTCCACAGAAAGCCGAGCAGAACCGCACCGACGAAGAATATGGCAATGAAACGATAGCCTTCCTTGTGAATCGGCACGAATGTGTTGCGCACAGTATCCAAGAGGCTCATGGCCATTTTCTCCCTTGTCTTTCTTGTTGTTGGTTATCGCGAAAGCGTCGCGCGGGCAATCCGGTTCCCCGGTCATCCCGCGCGAAACACGCTCCGGCCGGTCAGCGTGCCGGGGCGAGCCTTGTGACAACGCCCATATCGTCTTCGTCGCGCACCTTCTTCAGGTGCTCTTCTGCCTGGGTGGCCTCGCGCTGGCGGTTCCACATCGAGGCGTAGAGGCCATTCCTGTCGAGGAGGGCGGCATGGGTGCCGCGCTCGGCAATCTGGCCGTCCTTCAGCACGATGATCTCGTCGGCATTGATGACGGTCGAAAGCCGGTGGGCGATGACGAGCGTCGTGCGGTTCTTCGAGACCACATCAAGGGCGGACTGGATTTCCCGTTCGGTTGTCGTGTCCAGCGCCGAGGTCGCCTCGTCGAGGATCAGGATCGGCGGGGCTTTCAGGATCGTGCGGGCAATGGCGACACGCTGCTTTTCACCGCCGGAAAGCTTCAGGCCGCGCTCGCCCACCTTGGTTTTCGGACCGTCCGGCAGGCGCTTGATGAAATCGCCGATCTGGGCAATGTCGGCTGCCGCCATTACCTCGTCTTCGCTGGCGCCCGGTCGGCCATAGCGGATATTGTAGGCGATCGTGTCGTTGAACAGCACCGTATCCTGCGGCACCATGCCGATGGCCGCGCGCAGGCTCTTCTGGGTGACATTGCGGATATCCTGTCCATCCACGGTGATTTCGCCCGACTGGATGTCGTCTGTCTCTTATACACATCTGACGCTGCCGACGATCTTACGCGTGTAGAT
>CAMFIE010000034.1 GCA_945952315.1 uncultured Rhizobium sp.
GAGGCCGAACGGTTGCGGGCGGAGTAGGCCAGCAGAACCGGAGCTTCATAGCCCGGGACCAGACGCTTGTAGGAGTTGGTCGACGGGTTGGTGAAGGCGTTCAGAGCCTTGGCATGCTTGATGATGCCACCGATGAAGTACAGGCAGTTTTCAGACAGGCCGGCATATTCGTCACCAGCGAAGGTCGGCTTGCCGTCCTTCCAGATCGACATATGCACGTGCATGCCCGAGCCGTTGTCGCCGAAGATCGGCTTCGGCATGAAGGTTGCGGTCTTGCCATAGGCATTGGCAACCTGATGCACCACATACTTGTAGATCTGCATCTTGTCGGCGTTGCGCACGAGGGCGTCGAACTTCACGCCGAGTTCGTGCTGGGCAGCAGCCACTTCGTGGTGGTGCTTTTCAACGACAACGCCCATGTCGGCCAGAACCGTCAGCATTTCGGAGCGCATGTCCTGCAGGCTGTCGATCGGCGGAACCGGGAAATAGCCGCCCTTGACGCGCGGACGGTGGCCGAGGTTGCCGGTTTCGTAATCGGTGTCGTCGTTGGACGGCAGTTCGGACGAGTCCAGCTTGAAGCCCGTGTTGTACGGGTCAGCCTTGTACTTCACGTCGTCGAATACGAAGAATTCCGCTTCCGGGCCAACGAAGATGGTATCGCCGATACCCGATGCCTTCAGGTAAGCTTCTGCCTTCTTGGCAGTGCCGCGCGGGTCGCGGTTATAGGCTTCACCGGAGACCGGGTCCAGGATGTCGCAGTAGATGACCATTGTGGACTGGGCGAAGAACGGGTCCATGTGAACCGTGTCCAGATCCGGCATCAGCACCATGTCGGACTCGTTGATGGCCTTCCAGCCAGCAATCGACGAGCCGTCGAACATGACGCCATCGGCGAACATGTCTTCGTCTACGCACACGATGTCCATGGTCACGTGATGCAGCTTGCCCTTGGGGTCAGTAAAGCGCAGATCAACGAACTTGACGTCGTTTTCCTTGATTTGCTTCAGAACGTCCTTTGCAGTCGTCATTTGACGTTTTCCTTGAGATTTGTACGTGGTTTTGACCAGCGCCCCCGTCATGGGAGCGCTGATGGATTAGATCGCGTCAGTGCCCGTTTCACCGGTGCGGATGCGGATAACTTCCTCGACGGTCGAGACGAAAATCTTGCCGTCGCCGATGCGGCCGGTTTGCGCTGCTTTTCTGATTGCGTCAATCACCGCTTCCGCATTTTCATCGGCCACGACGACTTCGACCTTCACCTTGGGGAGAAAGTCAACAACATATTCAGCGCCACGGTAAAGCTCCGTGTGGCCCTTCTGGCGGCCGAAACCTTTAGCCTCGGTTACCGTGATGCCCTGAAGACCCACTTCCTGCAGGGCTTCCTTGACCTCGTCGAGCTTGAACGGCTTGATGATGGCTTCGATCTTTTTCATGAGGAAATGTCTCTCCGCGTTCCCGGTTAAAGCAGGCTTGAACCCGCTCGCCATTAAGGAATGCACATGCCGTGCCAGTTTTCGGAATTGCCCGAAAAAATTCTCGAAAAAATTCGTTTTTCGTCAAATCCCGGGATTTCAGGGGCTTTGGTACCTCTGTTTTCACGGAATCACGAAAAATCCGGTCGTCGAGAGCAAAACCATGGAAACGCCTCCCGTTGCGTCAGTCGTTAATGCCGCGCAAATGTGCAATTGCACAAAAAATGTGCAGCCTGCATTTCTTTCCTTTTCGGCGGATTGATCCCGACCATTGTCATTCCCGGCAAATGCGATCTAATGGCGGTATGATAGACCCTGTTGATGCACTTTTGTTGACACCGGACGAGATGGCTGCGGTTGATCTTGCGGCCGCACAATCCGGGCTGTCGTCTTATGGTCTGATGGAGCGGGCAGGGCAGGCGGTGGCTGCGGCAGCGCTCAGGCTTTATCCCGGTGCCCTGCGCTTCGTGATTTTATGTGGTCCGGGCAACAACGGCGGCGATGGCTATGTGGCCACGCGGGCGCTGAAGGAGGCGGGAGCCGGTGTAGCGCTGTTCGCGCTTGGCAATCCGGCCGGTCTGAAGGGTGATGCGGCCATGGCGCATGCCCTGTCGCCCATTCCCCCGCTTTCCGTCGATCTCTGGGAGCCTGCGCCCGGCGACGTGATTATCGATGCGATTTTCGGCGCCGGGCTTGGCCGCGATGTTCCGGCGGAGATGGTGCGGCTGGTGGAAGCGGCAGCGGCGCACGCCATTCCGGTGATTGCGGTCGATCTGCCGTCCGGTCTGGACGGTCGGACGGGCCAGATCCGCGGCGCGGCCTTTCAGGCAGTGCATACGGTTACTTTCATGGCCCGCAAGCCGGGTCATCTGCTGATGCCGGGACGAAAGCTCTGCGGCACGGTCGAGGTTTTCGATATCGGTATACCGAAGCGGGTCCTGCGGGCGCATGCCGGACCGATAGCCGAGAACCGGCGCAGCGATTTGCCGAGGCTTGCTCCGGCCGAGGACGGCCACAAGTTCAGGCGTGGCCATCTGGTGGTGTTTTCCGGAGGGCGGACCGCCACAGGTGCCGCGCGGCTTTCTGCCGCCGCCGGGTTGCGGGCCGGGGCAGGGCTCGTCACGCTCGCCGTGCCGCCGGATGCCGTGGATGTGGTCGCCGCGCAGGTAACAGCCGTGATGGTGAAGCCGATTGCCGGTTCCGCGGCGCTGGAAGCATGGAGTACGGATCGAAGACTATCCGCCTTTGTCATAGGACCGGGCTTTGGCGTGGGTGAAAACCTGCGTGCCTATGTCGAACACCTCGCCGGGCGTCCCATGGTGCTGGATGCGGATGGCATCACGGCCTTTGCGGAAGACCCGCTGCGGCTCTTTGATCATTATAAGGAGAAGGACGAACCCACGCTGGTGCTCACCCCGCATGAGGGTGAATTTGCCCGGCTGTTTCCCGATCTCGCCTCAGATCACACCTTGAGCAAGGTGGACAGGGCCATGGCTGCGGCGAAACGTGCGGGCGGGGTGATCGTCTACAAGGGGGCGGATACGGTCATTTCCGATGGCAGGCACGCGGCTATAAATTCCGATGCGCCGCCATGGCTTGCGACTGCCGGTTCCGGCGATGTGCTTGCGGGAATAATAGGTGCGCTGTTGGCGCAGGGGCTGAATGCCTATGCGGCCGCCCGGTTGGGCGTCTTGCTTCACGCGGAAGCGGGCAAAAGGGCAGGGCCGGGGCTGGATGCCGAAAGACTGGCGGGCGCCGTCCCTGCCGATTGCTGAACCTGCTGGTCAGGTTTGAAGGACATCATGTCCAGTTAGTGCGGGATGATCATCTCGTCGCGTTCATGTTTCTCACGCTTCATCTCCGAAAAGGCGGAGGCGACGGTTGCGAAAAACATCAGACCGATCAGGGCAGCGAGCATTGTTGTAATCAGAACCATAACAATCCCTCCAACTGCCAGGTGCTTCAGCCCATTGCCGAAGCCTCCATCCTGGACGCGGCGAGTATGCGCATATAATCATGAATGGGCCGTTACGACCCTCGATGTCGTGTGGCGGATCGGGCCGTTGTCCGTGCCTCCGAGCGAAAGCATGGCTGCCAACATAACGCCCATCAAAGTCATCCAGCACAGGCTGATCACAGTAATCTTGTCAGGCATCTTATTGATCCTCCGAAGTATTTTCATGGCCTTTGGTGACTGGACACTGAGAGGGAAACGTCGAATTGCGGGCTTTGGTTCCGCAATATTTCATTACCCATCTTTCGCATCTTTTCCGTTTTGCCGAAAAGGTTGCCGGTTCATCCGCCACCAGTCCGTCTTCACCCGGTTTACATCACCTGAGCGAAGGAACGACGCGTCGTCCCTTGGTGCCTCATTAACCACAGCGCATCTGAAACCATCTTGAATGGCTCGTTCATCTGGCGTTCATCTTCGCGAATGCCGGGTTAACGCCCGCCCGGCTTGCAGCAACCGCCTTTCCGTGACAAAAGGCGTGCCAGATTTCCGAACGGATGGGCGATGACAACAGCATTCTATCCGGGTTCTTTCGACCCGCTGACCAATGGCCATATGGATGTGCTTGTTCAGTCCCTGAACATCGCGGAAAAGGTCATTGTTGCGATCGGCATTCATCCGGGCAAGGTGCCGCTGTTCAGCTTCGAGGAGCGGGCGGACCTGATCACCCGTTCGCTGGCGCGCCAGTTGCCCGCGTCCGAAGGCAGGGTCTCTGTGACGTCATTCAGCAATCTGGTGGTGGATGCGGCCCGCGCGCATGGCGCGACGATCCTCATCCGCGGGCTTCGCGACGGGACCGATCTCGATTACGAAATGCAGATGGCGGGCATGAATGCCCAGATGGCACCGGATGTGCAGACGGTTTTCCTGCCTGCCGGAACCGTTTCCAGGCCCATTACCGCCACATTGGTGCGCCAGATAGCCGCGATGGGAGGGGATGTAAGCCCCTTCGTACCGCCGGAAGTGCTGGAAGCGCTGACGGCAAAGAGACAGAAGAAATAAAGACGCATGCGTCCAACGGAGACCTTATCCATGAACATGTTCAAGCTTGCCCTTGCCGGACTGATGCTTGCCGCACCGCTGGCAACTGCAGCCCATGCCGACACACTGACCATCCAGTTGAAGGATGGTCCGGTGGTGATCGACCTTGCCAAGGATGTGGCGCCGAAGCATGTCGCGCAGATCGAGGCGCTGGCTGAGAAGGGCGCTTATGACAACGTGGTTTTCCACCGTGTGATCGATGGTTTCATGGCCCAGACCGGTGACGTGAAATATGGCAATGCGGACAAGGGCTATGATCCTTCGCTTGCGGGCACCGGTGGTTCGGACCTCCCCGATCTTCCGGCCGAGTTCTCGAGCAAGCCGTTCGAGCGCGGCACGGTGGGCATGGCGCGCGCGCAGGATCCGAATTCGGCGAATTCGCAATTCTTCATCATGTTCGCGCCGGGCGACTTCCTGAACGGCCAGTATACGGTTGTCGGCACGGTCAAGTCCGGCATGGAATTCGTCGACAAGATCAAGCGCGGCGATGGCGGAAATGGCGAAGTGTCCAATCCGGACCGGATGATCAAGGTCACCGTACAGAAATAAGGACGGGCGACCGTTCGGGATAGACCGGGGCATGCCCCGCAATGAAGGAGAACAGACATGGCCGAGATCAAGGATCCGGAAAACACCATCATCATGGAAACCACAAAGGGCAAGGTCACGATCCAGCTTCTGCCGGATCTCGCACCCGGCCACGTGGCCCGCATCAAGGAGCTTTCGCGCGAGAAGGCCTATGATGGCGTCGTGTTTCACCGCGTGATCGAGGACTTCATGGCCCAGACGGGCGACGTGCAGTTTGGCAAGAAGGGCTCTGACACCTTCAACCCGGCCCGCGCCGGCATGGGCGGCTCCGACAAGCCGGACCTGAAGGCCGAGTTCTCCAACATGAGCCATGTGCGCGGCACCTGCTCGATGGCCCGTTCGCAGAACCCGAATTCGGCCAATTCCCAGTTCTTCATCTGCTTCACCGAAGCCCCCTGGCTGAACCGCCAGTATTCGGTCTGGGGTCAGGTGATCGAAGGCATGGATGTGGTCGATCAGATCAAGCGCGGCGAGCCCGTGAAGGATCCGGACAGCATCGTTTCCATGCGGGTTGCTGCTGATCTGTGATTGTCAGGCCGCCTGTAAAAGCGAATTCTGTAGATATTGGCGCTTTGCTGAAAGACGCAAAGCGCCAAGTTGATGCGCTTTATTTGGATGACAAAACCCACAATAGTTTCTATGAAATTCAGAAACGAAAATATTCTGTAACTTATGTTGAAAATATTGACTTGAATTTGTACCGCGACGCAGCGTTTTCTGCGATATGCTCAGTTAAGTTATTGAAAGTTCGTACTTCCAATTCGAATAGAAGTGATCTAGTTATTGATTTGGCTCATAAATTTGGCTCTCTTGTGCCGATTGAGCTTTATCAGTTTCGCTCACTTTTGCTTTCCGAGCCGTTTACAGCGCTGTTATCAAAAGGCATATGCGCGCAGATTGTCGCTGAACTTGATCGCGTTTTTCCAAACATGGAATATGCTCGGCATGCCATGGTTCATTATGATGAACGCAAATTGTATGGAGCAAGTAAAAATAGAAGAACAGAATCCAATCCGACCGTCATTAACCAGCAATGTCTGTTAGGCGCGGGCATTAGGTTTCATTTTAACGACGGTACTCTCGGAGAATTCTATTTTGATGAATCACGATTTTCTGAATTTTGGGATTTTTTCGGATTAGTTTTGGAAAAAGAATGCGCGTAGACCTGTTCGATTTCGATCTCCCCGAGGAGAATATCGCGCTTCGGCCTGCCGAACCGCGCGACAGCGCGCGCCTGCTTGTGGTGCGTCCGGGAAAAGAGCCGGTGCTTTCCGATCATCACATCCGCGATCTTGCCGATTTTCTCGAACCCGGCGATGCCATGGTGTTCAACGATACCAAGGTCATCCCCGCCCAGCTCGAAGGCGTTCGGCTGAGGGAAGGGGCGGAGCGCACGCCCGTTTCCTGCACACTGCATATGCGCGTATCCCCGAACCGCTGGAAAGCCTTTGCCCGGCCCGGCAAGCGGATCAAGCCGGGGGATCGCATGGAATTCGGCCATGCGTCTGAAACATGCCTGCTCGGTAGTCTGACGGCCAGCGTTGCAGAAAAGGGGGGGGCGGGCGAAATCGAGCTGGCCTTTGATCTTTCCGGCCCCGATCTAGATCAGGCCATTGCCAGCGTCGGCCATATTCCGCTGCCGCCCTATATCGCCGCCAAGCGGCACGAAGACGCGCAGGATCGCAAGGACTACCAGACGATCTATGCGCGGGAAGAAGGTGCGGTCGCCGCGCCCACCGCAGGTCTGCATTTCACGCCATCGCTGTTTGAAAAACTCGACCAGCGTGGCGTGGAGCGCCATTTCGTGACGCTGCATGTGGGGGCGGGCACCTTTCTGCCGGTCAAGGCCGATGATACGGCCGAACACAAGATGCATCACGAAATCGGCCATATCAGCGCCGAAACGGCCGCGCGGCTCAATGCCGTGCGGGCGCGCGGCGGGCGGATCATTTCCGTCGGAACCACCTCGCTTCGCCTGCTTGAAAGTGCCGCAGAGCCGGATGGATCGCTGAAGGCCTGGTCCGGAGCGACCGATATCTTCATCACACCTGGCTATCGCTTCCGGGCGGTGGATGTGCTGATGACCAATTTCCACCTGCCGAAATCCACGCTCTTCATGCTGGTTTCTGCCTTTTCAGGCATGGAAACCATGCGCAACGCCTATAACCACGCCATTGCCAGCGGCTATCGCTTCTATTCCTATGGCGATGGCAGCCTGCTTTTCCGGGATGACCGATGACCCTTGCCTATGACGATACGAAGAAAGACGCACCGACCGAAGACTTCCGGTTCACGCTGAAGAAGACGGACGGAAAGGCGCGTCTCGGCTCCATCACCATGCCGCGCGGCACGATCCGAACGCCGGCCTTCATGCCGGTCGGCACGGTCGGCACGGTAAAGGCCATGTATCTGGATCAGGTGCGGGAACTGGGTGCCGATATCATTCTCGGCAATACCTATCACCTGATGCTGCGGCCCGGTCCGGAGCGGGTGTCGCGCCTTGGCGGGTTGCACGAGCTGATCCGCTGGCCGGAACCGATCCTGACCGATAGCGGCGGCTTTCAGGTGATGTCGCTCTCCGGCCTGCGCAAGCTCGATGAGCGCGGCGTGACCTTCAAGAGCCATATCGACGGGCGCGAGCACCATATGTCGCCGGAGCGCTCGATTGAAATTCAGGGCCTGCTCGACAGCGATATCCAGATGCAGCTCGATGAATGCGTGGCGCTGCCTGCCGAGCCGAAGGAAATCCAGCGCGCCATGGAAATGTCGCTGCGCTGGGCCGAGCGTTGCAAGGTGGCCTTTGGCAACCAGCCGGGCAAGGCAATGTTCGGCATCGTACAGGGCGGTGATATCGAGGCCCTGCGTGTGAAGAGCGCCGAAGGCCTGAAGGCGCTGGATCTCAAGGGCTATGCGGTGGGCGGCCTTGCCGTCGGTGAACCGCAGGAGGTGATGCTGCGCATGCTTGACGCGACATTGCCGGTGCTTCCAGCCGAAAAGCCGCGCTATCTGATGGGGGTCGGCACACCGGACGATATCCTGAAGTCGGTTGCCTGCGGGATCGACATGTTCGATTGCGTGATGCCGACGCGCTCCGGTCGCCATGGATTGGCCTTCACCCGGCGCGGCAAGGTGAATATCCGCAATGCCCGCCATGCCGAAGACAAGCGCCCGCTTGACGAGCAGTCATCCTGTCCGGCAACGCGCGACTATTCGCGCGCCTATCTGCACCATCTCGTCCGTGCCAACGAGGCGCTGGGCGGCATGCTGCTCTCCTGGCACAATCTCGCCTATTATCAGGAACTGATGCAGGGCATCCGCACCGCGATTGCGCAGGGCCGCTTTGCCGATTTCATGGCCGAAACGCAGGAGATGTGGGCGAGGGGGGATATCGATCCCGTGTAAGGATCAGATCCCCTTGCTGTTGGTGTTTTCAAGCATCTGAACGCCATTGATGCGGTAGCTGCCATCCGGCTCCCGCTCCAGCTCATAAATCGCGCTCCAGTCCTTGCCTTCGGAAATGGAGATCAGAACCTCCTGCAGCACGTTAGCGCCATCGGAGGAAACCCTGGAGCGGCCGAACGCGTAGTTGCCAGGCCGGTAAACCGGTGCGTAGCGCCGTTTGACCATCTGAAAGAACGTGTCACGGTCCGGAAAGATCTTGCGGATCGCCGGTGAGGCAAAGGAATAGGCCTTGTCCGCATCATCTGCGAGAAAGGCTTCGATCTGCGCCCGGATCACGGCTTGCGCCCGGGAAAGCGGCGTCTCGTCTGCAAGCGCTGGCGATAGACCGATCGACAGGCAGAGTGCCAGCATATTCCGCCGCGTCAATTTCCTGACCATGAATGCGCTCCGCGAAGGGTTATCGAAGCGATATAGCGCAATGTGCGAGAAAGTGTAGGGCGCAGCCATCAAGATTGACAGCGCGTCAATAGCCGGTCTGAACGATCCCGGAAATGGATATCAGTAAGTCACATAAGATAGATTATGGAACTAAATCGTATGGCGAAAACACCGTATCAGGCCCGTTTATCAAGTCTTTGGCGTATCAAGGGATAAGCGCTGACAGCCAGAATGCCGACGAGCACGCAGACAGTGCCCAGAATGAAGGCATGCGTCAAGGGTTCCTGAAGCAGCATGGATCCGGCGATCACGCCGAGGATCGGCGTCAGGAAGGAAAACACACCAAGCTGCGAGGCCTTGTACCGGGTCAGCAGGAAGAACCAAGTCAGATAGCTGAAGAAGGAAACCACGAAGCCCTGAAATGCCAGATTGGCATAAAGCGCCGGCCCGGGTTCGATATGACCCTGACCCATCAGGATGGCCGCGCCCGTCAGCAACACGAAACCTGTCGCCAGCTGATAGAACAAGGTATGGGCCGCAGGAATGCGGCTGAGCGCGGTGATCCGGATCATGAAGGTCGTCAGACCCCAGAAAGCGCCGCCAAGCAGCGCCAGTGCATCACCGATCAACATCGAGCTCAGCTCCGGAGCGGCGCCGCTGTCATGGCCGAGGAACGCGATGGCGATGCCAGCGGCCGCGAGCGCAATACCCGCCCATTGCATGCCCGCTAGCCGTTCGCTCGGCAATGTCAGATGCAGGGCAAGTCCGGCAAAGATCGGTGCCGTGTAGAGAAACACGATGACATGGGATGCGGTTGTGAAACGGATACTTTCGCCGAGAAGGAGAAATTCCAGCGAAAACATCAGACCTGCGCCGATGCCCGGCAGAAGAAGCTCACGGGCGAAAGAAATGCGCTGCCTTTGGATCCCGACCAGTATGAGCACGCAGACAGCCGCGATTCCCGATCGCAGGCCAATCTGCAAGACCGGTGATGCGGCCTGCGCCGTCAGTTTCAGCCCGATCTGCTGTACGGCCCAGACACAGCAGCACATCAGCATCATGGCGACAGCGGCACCATCCATCGGCTTGCGGGTATTCATCCGATTTCTCCTGAAAAATCAGCCGGTAAAGCCTGTCTCGATCACCATGCCGTCATAGGCAGGTTCAACATTTTCAGGAGTTTCTCTTATCAAAACATCATAATCAAGTGGATTATGCATATGAGTCAAAACAGCCCGCTTCGGCTGCAGGTGTTCGATCCAGCCCATGGCCTGCTCCAGCGACAGATGGCTGGGGTGGAACCGATATTGGAGCGTATCGATGATCAGCACATCAAGGCCGAACAGGCGGTCAACGGTCTCTTCGGGAAAGTCGCTGACATCGCTGCAATAGGCGAGGTCGCCAATCCGGAAGCCGAGCGAGATGATATCGCCGTGGATCTGTTTCAATGGCAAAAACTCGATTGCGCCCCCTGCCCCTTCGATCCGGATCGGCTTTTCCAGATCCTCGATCAGTTCGGCACGGACAATCGGCGGATAGCTCGAACCCGGCGGCGTTTCCAGGCAATAGCCGAAACCGGCGCGAATGCGGGCCATAGTTTCTGGGTCTGCATGGATCGGAATGCGATGATTCTGATGGTGGAAATAGCCGCGCAGATCATCGATCCCGTGAAGATGGTCGGCATGCGCATGCGTATAGAGGACCGCGTCGATATGCTTGACCCCGGCGCGGATCATCTGCTCGCGAAAATCCGGGCCGGTATCCACCACCACGGTCGTCTTGCCGCCATCCGGGCCGATCTGTTCGATCAGGAAGGCCGCGCGCAGGCGCCGGTTCTTCGGATTTTCGGGATTGCAGGCCCCCCAGTCACCGGTAATGCGGGGCACGCCCGGCGAAGAGCCGCAGCCGAGAATGGTGAAGCGCCGGATAGTCGACACGGGATTTCAGAGCCTCGGCAATTTGGTGAACAGGCGATAGACGTTCTCGGTGCTGGCCGCGGAGATTTCGTCAAAACGCACGCCCTTGCACTCGGCCAGCACTTCAGCAGTGTTGACGACATAGGACGGCTCGTTGCGCTTGCCGCGCCAGCGCTTCGGGGCAAGATAGGGCGCATCCGTTTCCACCAGCAAACGGTCGAGCGGCACGGTTGCGGCAATCGCTCTCAGCTCTTCGGATTTCGGGAAAGTCAGGATGCCGGAAAAGGAGACATAGCCGCCGAGCTCCACACCCACGCGGGCAAGCTCCGCTCCGGACGAGAAGCAATGGAGAATGAAGGGGAAAGCCCCCTTCCCTGTCTCTTCTGTCAGGATCGCGGCCATATCCTCATCCGCCGAGCGGCTGTGGATCACCAGCGGCAGCTTCGTGCGACGCGCGGCCTCGATGTGAACGAGAAGACCCTTGCGCTGGTCTTCCGGCTTCTGGGTGTCATAGAAATAGTCGAGCCCCGCCTCGCCGATCGCCACGACCTTTTCATGGGACGAGAGACGCACCAGCTCCTCTGCCGTAACGTCAAGCTCCTCGTCCGCATTGTTCGGATGCGTGCCGACGGAGCAATAGACGGGCGGAAAGCGGTCGCAGATCGCCAGCAATTGCGGCAGCCTGCGCACGCGGGTGGATATGGTCACCATCTGCTTCACACCCGCTTCCTCGGCGCGGGCGATGATCTGATCCAGTTCCTCGGCAAAATCCGGGAAATCCAGATGGCAATGGCTATCGATCAGCACCGGCTCAGGCCTCCGCTGGCGCGACATAGCGCGGGAAAACCGGCGTCGGCGCAGAAAGCGGCGTGCCCGGCTTCAGACGGCCAGCAGCGCCAAGCGCTGCAAAATCACGGGCATCGGCGGGTGCCGCGACCAGATCGAGGAGTTTCGCCGCCGAACCCGGAACGAAAGGTTGCAGCAGGATAGCGATCTGGCGCACCACTTCTGCCGTAACGTAAAGCACGGTCGCCATGCGGGCCGGATCGGTCTTCTTCAGCGCCCAGGGCTCCTGCCCCGCGAAATAGCGGTCGCCTTCCGAAACCACGGCGATGATCGCGGCCAGCGCCTTGTGGATCTGCAGCCGGTTCATTTCCTCACGCGCCGTCACGATCATTTCGTCGGCCAGCGCCAGCATGGCCTTGTCGGCGTCGGAAAGGTCACCGGGCGCTGGCACCTGTCCGTCGCAATTCTTGACGATCATCGACAGCGAACGGCTGGCAAGATTGCCGATGCCGTTTGCGAGGTCCGCATTGATGCGGATGCCGATCTGCTCTTCGCTGTAGGACCCGTCCTGACCGAAGGACACTTCGCGCAGGAAGAAATAGCGCACCTGATCAAGCCCGAAATGGTTCACCAGATTGACCGGATCGACCACATTGCCGAGCGACTTCGACATCTTCTCGCCCTTGTTGAGCAGGAAACCATGGGCAAAGACCCGCTCCGGCAGCGGCACGCCGGCGGACATCAGGAAGGCAGGCCAGTAAACCGCATGGAAGCGGATGATATCCTTGCCGATCATGTGGATGCTGGCGGGCCAGAACTTGGCGCGCGGGCCACCATCAATCCAGCCGGTGGCAGTCAGATAGTTCGTCAGCGCATCCACCCATACATACATCACATGGGCCGGATCACCGGGAACGGGAATGCCCCAGTCAAAGGTGGTACGGGAAATCGACAGATCCTTCAGGCCGGACTTCACGAAAGAAATGATCTCGTTCTTGCGCTCGGCCGGGCCGATGAAATCCGGATGGGCTTCGTAATAGGCAAGCAGCTTGTCGCCATAGGCGGAAAGCCGGAAGAAATAGCTTTCCTCGGCAACCCATTCCACCGGCGTTCCCTGCGGGCCATAGCGCACGCCATCGGCACGCACTTCGGTTTCGTCCTCGGCATAGAAAGCCTCGTCACGCACCGAATACCAGCCCGCATAGCTGTCCTTGTAGACGTCGCCGTTCTTTTCCATGCGGCGCCACAGCTCCTGCACGGTCTTGTGGTGGCGCTGTTCCGTCGTGCGGATGAAATCGTCGTTCGATGCGTTGAGCAGGCCGGTCATTGCCTGGAATTCGGCCGAGTTGCGGTCGGCAAGCTGCTGGGCGGTAATGCCCTCGTTGCGCGCCGTCTGCTGCATCTTCTGGCCGTGCTCATCGGTGCCGGTCAGGAAGAAGACCTCACGTCCGTCCATCCGCTGGAAGCGCGCCATCGCATCGGTCGCAATCAGTTCGTAGGCATGGCCGATATGAGGCTTGCCGTTCGGATAGGAGATTGCGGTGGTGATGTAAAAGGGCGTCTTGTCCGTCATGATGTGCGTCGGTCCGGTCTGTCTTTGAAAAACTTTGGTCGGCCATGCTCTTAGCCGATGTTTACGGCAAGGGAAACATCAAGTTGCCGAAACCTGCCGTTTCAGCCGATCTGTTCGAGTATCGAGAGGATTGTTTGCTTGCGGTCGAGGTTATAGCCATCGGCAATGGCAATCTTCTGGCCAATATCCTGCGAAAGCTTTGCCAGAACATCGGCCCGCGCGAGATCACCGGCAAGGGCTGCCTGCCGGGCGCGGGTGACCAGTTCTTCGCCCACATGGTCCATGAAAAAATCATGGATCACTTCGGAATCCTTGCCCGAAAGCACATCCGCCAACTTGTGGAACAGGCGGCGCTGCGTCGGACCAGTCGCGCCAAGCGCGTCCTGAAAAGCGCGAATGATCTCGAAGCCACCGTAGTTGATCAGCTTCAGCGCCTTGGCAACGCTGCCTTGGGCAGCGGCGAGGATCTGCCCCTGCTCTGCTCCACTCAATGATATGCCGAGATTGGCGAGCGCGCGCAGCATCGCTTCATCACCAAGGGGTGACAGCTTGAGCTGCAGGCAGCGGGAACGGATGGTGGGCAGCAGCTTTCCCGGCGAATGGGAAAGCAGAAGCAGCATGGAGCGCTTCGGCGGCTCTTCGAGAATCTTCAGAAGCGCATTGGCCGCATTGGTGTTCATGTCATCGGCGGGATCGATGATTGCCAGCCGCCAGTTTCCGGTGCCGGAGGTCTGGCCGAAAAACTTGCCCAGCCGCCGCACCTCGTCCACATTGATGACCGTCTTGAATTTCTTGGTCTTTTCATCATAGGGGCGGGCAAGATGAATGAGATTGTGCGACGCGCCGGACGCGATCTGCCGCACCTGCGGGGCATCCGGGTCCGGATCGGACATCAGCGAGGGCGCGAGCTTCGTTTCCGGATGGGAGAGAACATGGGCCGCAAAGCGAAACGCGAGCGTTGCCTTGCCGATCCCTTCCGGGCCCTCGATCAGGATCGCGTGATGCCCCTTGCCGCTGGCATAGGACTGCGCAAGAAACGCTTCCGCCTCTTCATGGCCGAAGAGGTGGCGATTGGCTGACGGCGCAATCGCCCCGTCAAGAAGGCCGGGATTGTCTTCGCTCAAGGGCCCGCCTCCCCTGCTCCGGCCTTTGCCTTGCGCACCGGCATCAAGAGACCCTCGACGAGCTTCAGAACGTCGGAGGCAATCTGTTCCTCGCTGCGGGTGGCATCCACAACGCGGCAGCGTTCCGGCTCGCGAATGGCAATGTCCAGAAAGCCCTGGCGGCGCTTTTCATGGGTCTCCAGCTCTTCCTTTTCGTAGCGGTCCGGTCCTGCATTGGCGGCAGCACCGCGTGTCTTGGCGCGTTCAAGCCCGATCTCCGCCGGGATATCCAGAATGATCGTGCGGTCCGGAACCACGCCGTTCACCGCGATACGCTGGAGCGCCTCCACAAATTCATATTGCAGATTGCCGGTGACGCCCTGATAAACGCGGGAGGAATCCATGAAGCGGTCGCACAGCACGATTGTGCCGCGCGAAAGTGCCGGACGGATCACCTGCTCCACATGATCAGAGCGCGCGGCGGCAAAAAGCAGCGCTTCCATGCGCGTGCCATATTGTTCGGCAGCTCCGTTCAGAAGCACATGCCGCACCGCTTCCGCACCACTGGAACCACCCGGTTCGCGCGTGATCAGCACCGCATGCCCCTTTGCCATCAGCGCAGCCGCCAGCCGACGGATCTGGGTGGATTTCCCGGCCCCTTCTCCCCCTTCAAAGCTGACGAAAAGTCCTGTCTGTTTCGGCAAAGGCTGTTCCTGAATCAAGCGGCCCCGGGTTTGGGAGCGCCCCTTCCTTAATCGATCCCGGCCACTTGTAAACGGCTCACCACCAGAAAAGCACCAGTTCCAGCAGCGCGTCCATGGCCCGCTTCGTCAACCCGCCTTCTTCGACCGCCTGCCGCGTATAAAGCGGAACTTCGCGAATGAGATGCGGCCCGGCATAGAGCGACAGCCGCCCGACTTCGCGATCCGGTTTCACCGGCGCATAGATCGGCCATGTATAGGTTATGTGGCCGGTGATACGCTCGGCGTTGGACGTGGCAATGAACACATCCACATCCTCATGTGCGGCAACCTCCACCGAAGAGCGCGCGCCGCCATAGACACTGACCTCGCCCACCGGCTCCCCGGATTTGAAGATCGAGCGATAGGCGAAATTGGAAAGACCCCATTCCAGCACGCGCTTGGCCTCTTCCTGCCGCTCCTTGTCGGTCTTCAGGCCGCCGAGAGCCAAAAACAGCCGCTTGCCATCACGCTCGATCGAGGCCGCAATCGAAAAGCCCTGCCCTTCGGTGAAACCGGTCGCCAGACCGTCAATGCCAAGCCCCTGCACCGCTAGCGGATTGCGGTTTCGCTGGGTGATCTTGTTCCAGAGGAAGTCGGGCTGCGAATAGGTCTTGTAGCCCTCCGGATAAGTCTGTTGCAGGTGGCGGGAAAGCAGCGCCAGTTCCTTCACCGAGATCCTGTTCGCAGGATTCGGAAGGCCGGAGGCATTGGCGAAATTTGCGGTTTTCAGACCCAGATCGCGGGCGCGGTTTGTCATGCGCTCGGCAAATTTTTCTTCGGAGCCTGAAAGCCCCTCGCCCAGAATGATGCAGGCATCATTGGCCGAAAGCACCATCACGCCCTTCAGCAGATCACCGACGCTGATTTCCGATTTCAGAGCCGCAAACATGGTGGCTGTACCCGACGGTGCTCCACCCGTGCGCCAGGCATTCAGAGAAACCGTAAAACGGGTATCGAGACTAATTTCATTGTCCTTGATCGCGCCGAGAACCGTATCCGCGACCATGATCTTCGCCAGCGAGGCGGGCGATATCGGTTGATCCTCGGCCTTGGCCAGCAAAACAGTGCCGGTCTTGGCCTCGATCATGTAGGCCTGCGCGGCCTTGGTTTCAAACGCAGGCGGCGGTGCACTGTCTGCCGCAAAAGCGGGCAGCCCGGCCATCAAGGCCGTTGCAAGACTGGCGAAAAACCACAGGCGGCTGACTGTCATGATCATTCCCGTCCGGTATCGGGTATTCCAGCCTTATCGAAACGCCGGGCGGGTGCCAAGCCGGGGGACGAAGACCATCCCCGGAAAAGCATCAATTGCCGTTGCGGCGATGGTAAGACGCAAGGATCGATTCCGGGGTGAGTTCGCCCTTGTAGATCAGCACCGCATCAAACGGCCCATCCTGCCGGGCCGGAACCTCGATATAGGCGGAGGCCGCAGACAGCGTGCCAAGCGAATAGGACGGGCGCTCATAGGGGAACGGACCCATTTCCGGCAGAACCGGTATGGCTGCGAATGCCTCGCCCGAGAAAGTACCGGAAACGGCCATCGGAGCAGCGGCTGGCATAGAGGCAAGTGCTGCGGTTGCATTGCTGCCACCATCGAAAGCGGCGCTTGGCGTGTTGCCGCCGTAACCGATTGCCGAGACATCCGGGTCCATCTGCTGAACCTGTTTCTTCAGCGGCTGGTTCGAGGCAACCATCACGCCGGTCGCGATCTGGCCACCGGGATCCACGCTCGGGAAGCGGCTGCCCTTCGGCTGATAGGACGCCATGAGATAAGGCATGTCATGCCCGTCCATCCGCGCTTTGCCAACATATTGCACGCGCACCTTGCCGGTGCCCGAATGCTTCAGATCGAGCATTTCGGCGGTCTTGCCCGAAAGGTCGATGATGCGGTTGGAGTGGTAGGGACCACGGTCATTGACGCGCACGATGATCGACGAGCCGTTCTCGACATTGGTGACACGGGCATAGCTCGGCAGCGGAAAAGTCGGATGAGCGGCTGAAAGGCCGTTCAGATCATAGACTTCGCCATTTGCTGTCAGGCGCCCATGGAATGCGGCACCATACCAGGAGGCCATGCCCACCTTGTTATAGCTGAAATCTTCCTTGGGGACATAACGCTTGCCCTTCACCACGTAAGGCTTGCCGACGAGATACCGTCCGCCGCCCCTCGGGATATTCTTGCCATAGGCAACGCGGGGGCTTGCCTTCACGCCATATTCCGATTCGGAGAAATATTCCTTGCCATGCTTTTTGGAGGGCTTTGGTCCATTGGTGGTGCCACAGGAAGCCAGTCCGGCGCAAAGCGCACCCAGAGCCACCCAGCGAAGCGCCCGAAACCCGGCCTTCGAGCCGCTGTTTTCACCAGCCATTTGATTCACCCTCTAACGCAATACAAAACGCATCCCGCCGCCTGCCCTCTTTCCCGAAAGAAAGACTAGCCCCTGCCTGCGCGCGGGTTACCGCCACAATCCATGCGCGGAACATGGCAAAAATGCGAATAAAATTGTGGAGAAGACGGCTTTACTTTCCGGTATGGTTAATAAAATCTTATTAAAACTATCCTTTCCTATTTCCTCTCAGGATATAATTGACGGATCGGCATCCGGGCAATCCCGTCTTGCAATTTGCCCCCTTTCAGGCAATAAGCCTCCCACCACGCGAAAGCGGCATTGCCGCCGGGGAAGAGTGTCCGAGTGGTTTAAGGAACCGGTCTTGAAAACCGGCGTGCGGGAAACCGTACCGTGGGTTCGAATCCCACCTCTTCCGCCAAGCTCGCTTGAAGCTTCCTGATTTTCACACCCGCCAGACCACGGCTCCGCCGGTCATGCCGGCACCTGCGGCGGTCATCAGGAGGGTTTCGCCGGGCTGGATCCGGCCTTGTTCATGGGCGAGCGACAAGGTGAGCGGGATGGTCGCGGCGGAGGAATTGCCATAGTGCCTCACCGAGCATTCGGTGATCGCGGGATCAATATCCAGATGATTGGCGACAGTTTCGAAAATCCGGCTGTTTGCCTGATGGGGAATGAAGCGGCTGATTGCTTTGCTGGATAGTTCGGCTTCCGTAAGTGCAGCCTTACCGCAATCCACCATCATCCGGACGGCCTTTTCATAGACGGCGCGGCCGTCGCGCATCGTCATCAGGACGTCCTCAGCCGCAATTTCAGGGCTGAATGGCCGCGAGGAGCCGCCTGCGGGAATGGTAATCAGATCATAATGTTGACCTTCGGCCTTGAGGTCGGCGCCCAGAAGGCCGATGTTTTCATCTTCGGAAGGCGAGAGAACCACCGCACCTGCTGCATCGGCAAACAGAACGGCACTTGCCCGCTCTTGCGGATTGATGCGGCGGGAGAGGATGTTCGCGGCGATCACCAGCACCGATTTGCCCTGTGCGCGCACAAAACCGTCGGCCAGCGTCAGGGCATAGAGAAAGCCCGCGCAGGCACCGGCAAGATCAATCCCGCCTGCCCGTTTCAGGCCAAGCCTGTGCGCGACCAGAGGTGCACTCGGCGGCAGAAGATGATCGGGGGTAGAGGTCGCGAGCAGCACAAGGCCGATACTCGCGCGGTCGAGACCGCTTGTCGTAAGCGCCCGTTCGCCGGCCTCGGTTGCAAGCCCGGTGAGTGTATCGCCCTCGCCTGCCCAGTACCGCTGCCGAATTCCGGTTCGCCGCTCGATCCAGCCCGGTTCCAGCCCGAGACTTTGCTCGATATCGGTGTTTGGCACCCGGCGGCCGGGCACCGCATGGCCAAATCCGGAAAAACGCGCGGCGCGGGCGCCCCTCACCGTCCCATCTCCTGGAGTACCTCTGTTACGGCCTGGTCGATGCCGTCATAGAAGCGGTCGAGCTCTGCTTCTGTGACGCAATAGGGCGTCATCAGGTAGAGAACGTCACCCATCGGGCGAACCAGCAGTTTCTGCGCGCGGAATTTCGCCCTCAGCTTCGGCCCCACTTCTGCCAGATAGCCGGTGCTCGGGAAAACCACGTTGAAAGCGGCAATCGTGCCCATCTGCCGCACGTCGCGGAAGCGCGGATCATTGGCAAAGCGGGTGAGCCGCGTCGCGTGCCTTTCGCCGAGCAGCCGGATGCGCTCCATCACCGGCTCGCTGTCCCAGATTTCCAGATTGGCAAGGCCCGCCGCGCAGGCAATCGGGTTTGCGGTGAAGGAACTGGAATGGAAGAAGGTCTTGCGCCGGTCTGTCGAAAGATGCGAGGCGAAGATTTCCTCGGTGGCCAGCGTTGCTGCAAGCGGCACGGAACCGCCGGTCAAACCCTTGGACGTGCAAAGAATATCGGGTGCGACACCGGCCTGCTCGCAGGCAAAGCGGGTGCCGGTGCGGCCCCAGCCAGTCATCACCTCGTCGGCAATCAGCAAGACGCCATGGGCGTGGGCGATGCGGCCAAGTTCGGCAAGGACTTCGGCCCGGTAAAAGCGCATGCCGCCTGCGCCAAGCACCAGCGGCTCGAGAATCAGCGCGGCCATCTCGCCGCCCTTGCAGAGCGCCTCGAAGGCATCGAGCGTTTCTTGCTCGGCCTCCCGCGTCGGGCCGGGGAATGGCAGGCGATCCACTGCGAAAAGAAGCGGATCGTAAGGCGCATTGAACACGCCGCGTTCGCCCGCCGACATGGTGCCGATCGTATCGCCATGATAGCCGTCTTCCAGAACGGCGATGCGGCTGCGGCGAATGCCGCGATTGTGGAAATGGCCAAGCGCCATCTTCAGGGCCACTTCCACGCAAGTCGACCCGCTGTCCGAGAAGAACACGCGCGTTAAACCTTCCGGTGCGATGCGCACCAGCGCCTGCGCCAGCTTCTCCGCCGGTTCATGGGTAAATTCGGCAAAGATCACCTGATCCATCGCGGCGGATGTTTCCTGAATCGCCTGGATGATCTTCGGGTGCCGGTGCTGATGGGTGATCACCCACCAGCTGGAAATGCCGTCAAGAATGGCATTGCCATCGCTATCCCAGATGGTGGCGCCTTCGGTGCGCACCGCGCGGCGCATCTCCGGTTCCAGCGCATGCTGGGTGAAGGGATGCCAGACGGGAGAGGAACCGGTCATGATGCAAGGGCCTCCTGAAAATCGGCAAGGCGGAAGTTTTCGGTAAAGGCGCGGGCGAGATTTTCGCGGGAAAGAACAGGCAGCATCGGCAGGCGGCCGAGCAGTTTCACCTTGCCCATCACGCCGATAATCCGCTGACTTTCCGCCACTTCATCCCCGATGAAGGCAACGCCCAGCACAGGGATACCGCGGGCCCGCAGGGCTTCAAGCGAAAGCAGCGTGTGGTTTATGGTGCCGAGCTGCGTGCGGGCACAAAGAACGACCGGCGCCTGCCAGCGGCGGAAGGCATCCGCATAGGTCTCGGTCTCGTTGAGGGGCACCAGCAAGCCGCCAGCGCCCTCGATCACGAGCGGTCTTGTCTGCGGTTCCGGATCAAGGCTTTCGAGCCTGATTTCCACGCCATCCACCCGCGCGGCATAATGGGGGGAAGCCGGCGTCTTCAGCCGGTAGACTTCCGGCAGCACATCGCCTTCTGGAAGGCCACCAAGGCGGGCCACCAGTTCGCTGTCGGTTTCTTCCTCAAGGCCTGATTGCACCGGTTTCCAGTAGCGGGCCTGAAGCGCGCCAGTCAGCGCTGCGGAAAAGATCGTCTTGCCAATGCCGGTATCGGTGCCGGTCACCACTATCGTGTTTTTCATGGGTCAGGCTCCCGTTTCTGCGTCAAGCGCCGCACCAAGTGCTTCAACCATCCCGGACACGTCCTCTTTCGTGACATTCAGCGTCACCGAAAGACGAAGCCGGGCCGTGCCTTCCGGCACGGTCGGCGGGCGGATGGCTCGAATGTCATAGCCAAATGCCCGCAGCCGCTCTGCGATCCGCACCGAGCGCGCATTGTCGCCTATCGGAACGGGAATGATCTGCGATGGGCCGGGCTCTATCCCCAGCCGCTGCTTCAGCAGGTCACCGGACAGGGACACAAGCGCATGCAGGGCTTCGCGCCGTTTCGGTTCATCCGAAACAATGCGGAGCGCCTCGCGCACGGTTGCCGCCATCAGCGGTGACGGCGCAGTGGAATAGATAAATGGCCGGGCGCGGTTCACGAGAAAATCCGCCAGCACTTTCGGCAAGCCAAGAAGCGCACCGGACGTGCCAAGGCCCTTGCCGCAGGTATGCAATGAAACCAGATTGTCGCGACCCTCCAGATGGGCTGCCACGCCGCGCCCGCCCGCGCCGTGAACACCGGTCGCATGGGCTTCATCCACCACCAGAAAGGCATTGAACCGGTCGGCTAGGTCAATCAGGTCATCGACCGGCGCAAGATCACCATCCATGGAATAGAGGCTTTCCACCGCGATCCAGGGCGTGCCCTTGCCACCTGCCGCGCGCCAGTCTGTCAGTGCATTTTCCAGCGCGTTCATGTCATTGTGGGCAAAGGCCTTGGCCCCTGCCTTGCTCTGCGCAATGCCATCCAGCGCGCTAGCATGCACCAGCGCATCATGGAAAATGCAGTCCTCGCGTTGCGGAAGCGTCGAAAACAGTGCCAAATTGGCTGTGAAGCCATTGCCGAAATAGAGCGAGGCTTCGGTGCTGAAGAAGGCCGCAGCCTCCGCTTCCAGCGCCTCATGTTCCGGATGATTTCCGCGCAGCAGACGCGAGCCGCCGGAGCCGACCGGCACGCCGCGCGCAATCGCCTCCTCCACGGCTTTCTTCAGCCGCGGCGACGACGCAAGACCCAGAAAATCATTGGACGTGAAGTCCTTGCCGCCTTCCGGCAGCAGCGCCCGCCGCCTGCCCTTGCGTTCAAGGCCTGCAAGCGTGCGGGCATACCGGGCCAGCCGGTCGCTCATCAGGCATCACACCCCGTGTGTTCGGCCTCGATCTCCATCTGCAGCGGCTCGGGCTTCAGTCCAAGGCGCTTGAACAGCTTTTCATCCTGGCTTTCGCCCGGGTTGTCAGCGGTAAGCAGCGTATCGCCGGTAAAGATCGAGTTGGCACCGGCAAGGAAGCACAGCGCCTGCAACTCGTCAGTCATTTCGGTTCGGCCGGCAGACAGGCGCACATGGCTGGTGGGCATCAGGATACGCGCAAGCGCAATCACACGCACGAAATCCACCGGATGCACCGGCTCGGCATTGGCAAGCTTGGTGCCCGGGATCGGGATCAGCATGTTCACCGGAACGCTTTCGGGCGGCTCAGGCAGGTTTGCGAGTGTCACCAGCATGTCGATGCGGTCTTCCGCCGTTTCGCCCATGCCGAGAATGCCGCCGGAGCAGACCTTCATGCCGGCACTGCGAACATTGTCCAGCGTTTCCAGACGATCGGCAAAGCTGCGGCTGGTGATGACTTCGCTGTAATAGCGCTCGGACGTGTCGACATTGTGATTGTAGTAGTCGAGGCCCGCCTCCTTGAGGCGCAAGGCCTGTTCGGGCGAGAGCATGCCCAGCGTCATGCAGGTTTCCATGCCCATGGCCTTCACGCCCTGAACCATGGCGAGAACCATATCCATGTCGCGGTCCTTCGGGCTGCGCCAGGCGGCACCCATGCAGTAGCGGGTGGAGCCCGCTTCCTTTGCCTTGCGGGCTTCGGCAAGAACGCGCTCCACTTCCATCAGCTTGGAGGCCTTGAGGCCTGTCGGGGCATGGGCGGACTGGCTGCAATAGCCGCAATCTTCCGGGCATCCGCCCGTCTTGATCGACAGAAGGCGGCTCATCTGTATCGCATTGGCATCGAAATGCTGCCGATGCACCGTCTGCGCCTGAAACAGGAGATCGTTGAACGGCTGATGGTAGATTTCACGCGCCATCTCGCCGGTGATCATCGGGCGCGGATCGCCTGCAGCTTGGGCATTGGCAGTCTCGGGAGAAATCTTGTCCAGCATCGCTTCTCAAATTCCTTGTTGCAGCCTTTGAGGCCCTGTTGCGCACAGACATGCCCGCTTTCGAAGCTCGTTTCAAGAATTATCTATAATTTTCCAGCAGGCCTTTCACGCGGTGCAAAATCGCATGTCCTGGCTACAAAGGAAAGCACGCAAAAGGACGTAGACCGCATCTCCTTGCGGCAAAAACCCTTTGAAGACAGGCGATTTTAGGGACTGTGATATATCAGCGCGCTTGAAATTCGAAACCGGCTCTGCCACAGTCTGATATATCAGAAAGGAGGCGTGCATGACGGCACCGCGGGAATCCCTCTCCCACCTCGCCTATCTCAGGCTGGAAAGCCTGATCGTGACGCTGAAGCTGAAGCCCGGCTCGCTGGTGACGGAAAAGCATCTGCTTGATCTTGCCGGTCAGGGCCGCACGCCCGTGCGCGAAGCCATCCAGAAGCTCGCCTGGCAGGGGCTTATCCTCGTGCGGCCGCGTGTGGGCTTGCAGATCGCCGAGATCGGGCCGGACGACTACCGGCATATCATGCAGGTGCGTGCCGAGCTTGAGCCGACCGCCGCGAGTCTCGTTGCGCGACATGCCAATGCGGAGCAGCGGGCGCGGCTTCTCGCATGCGCCCAGACCATGACTTCCTGTGCCGTATCCGGCGACATGGAAGCCTTTCTCGCGGCGGACAAGATGTTCGACGAGATCATGGAGGATGCCTGCCCGAACCGTTTTCTTACAGCCGCCCTTGCCCCGTTGCAGACCCATGCGCGGCGCCTGTGGTTCTCGGTTGCCTCACATGAGCGGATGGATCGCTCGATCTCCATGCATGTGGCGGTGATCCGCGCCGTGCAGCAGGGCGACGCGCAGGGTGCGGCCCGTGCCACCAGCGCTTTGATGGATTACGTCAACCAGCTCTGATTGCTTGACCTTGGTCAGAGGGTAGAATTCCCCTCGCCCTTCTTGGCGTCCTGCCAGAGCTCTTCCATTCGCTCGAGGCTGGCGGCCTCCAGCGTTTCGCCGTTTTCGGCGAGTGTCTGCTCGATATGGGCAAAGCGGCGGCGGAATTTGGTATTTGTGCCCCGGAGCGCCATTTCGGGATCCGCCTTTACATGGCGGCCGATATTGACGGTCGCGAAGATCAGGTCTCCCAACTCGTCCGCCACCTTTTCGCGCCTGCCCTCCTTCAGCGCCGCGCGAAGCTCGCCGATCTCCTCCTCGATCTTGTCGAGGATCGGCTCGGCATCCGACCAGTCAAAGCCCACCTTGGCTGCCTGCTCCTGCAGTTTCAGTGCCTCCATGAGCGCGGGAAAGCTGCGCTGGACAGTGCCGAGATGCCCGCCCTTGAAATCTTCCGAAATGCCCTGTGCGGCACGGCGCGCGGCACGCTCTGCCTTTTCCTGCCGCTTGATTGCATCCCACTGCAGCTTCACGGCATCGGGCGTATCCGCATCCGAGCGGGCAAAGACATGCGGATGGCGACGGATCATCTTGGTGGTCACGGCCTTGACCACATCCTCGAAGGTGAAATGCCCCGCTTCCTCGGCCATGCGCGCGTGGAACACCACCTGCAGCAGGAGATCGCCGAGTTCTTCGCACAGATCGCCCATATCCTTGCGCTCGATCGCATCCGCCACTTCATATGCTTCCTCGATCGTATAGGGCTTGATGCTCTCGAAATTCTGCTCGAGATCCCAGGGGCAACCGGTCAACGGGGTTCTGAGCGCCGCCATGATCTCGAGCAGGCGCCGGATGTCACCCGAGGCTTCCATTGGCTTGTTCCGTCAGTTGAGGGGAATGGAATTGCCGGATTTCGAGGCCTGATAGGTCTCGGAAAGCCGCGCATAGGCCTCGTTGATGCGCGCCCACTGCGCCTGCATCGCGCCCTTAGCCGGTTCATCGGAGGCCGCCACCATTTCCCGCAGCGAGCCCGAGCGCCAGAAGGCATTCGCCTTGTTGTAACCACCCGGCTCCAGCCCGAACACCTCCTTGAGGATTTTCAGGTCATGCGGAATGGCGAAGGCATCGCGGCTGTCTTCGTAGGAGAAGAAATAGTAGAAATTGTCGAAACCGGCCCAGGTGATCGCCGACATGCACATGGTGCAGGGCTCATGCGTGGACAGAAAGATCAGATCTTTCGTATCCGGCCGTTCACCCATTTCATAAAACCGCTTCAAGGTGTGAACCTCGCCGTGCCAGAGCGGATTTTCCAGCTCGTTATTGGTCTCGGCCAGCACCAGCGACAGATCGGACTTTCGCAGGATGGCCGCGCCAAACACCTTGTTGCCCGCAGCCACCCCCTTTTCCGTCAGCGGAATGATATCCTTCTCGATGACATTCAGAAGGCGTTGGGCAAGGGCAGTATCAGTCACGGATCGGTCCTTCATTTGCAGTTATGTGGGCGAACAACACCGGAATTCCGAGCGCAAGTCAATTCGCGCGCACGGATTATCCGCCGGTTTGGATGGCGTTTTCCGGCCGATTTGCCCCTCATCCCCCTGCCGGGACCTTCTCCCCGTTCTGACGGGGAGAAGGGGGAAGAGAGCCGACGTCCTGCGTCCTTCTCCCCGCCTGCGGGGAGAAGGTGGCGGCAGCCGGATGAGGGGCAACGCCCCTTTAAGCCTTGCCTCCTACCCTGAAACCAGACCCGCCAGTTGTGTCATCACCACCGCTGCACCGGAAAGCCGCTTTTCCGGCGTGGGTAGGTCGCGGGAGAGGAAGACCGAGTGGTCCGGCCTGATCTTCGCCATCGAGCCTTGCTTGGCAATGTAGGAAACGAGCGCCGCCGGGTTGGGGAATTCCCGGTTGCGGAACTGGATGACGACGCCCTTTGGCCCGGCATCCAGCTTTTCCACATTCGCGACGCGGCAGAGCGACTTGATATAGACCACCTTCAGCAGGTGCTGCACTTCCTGCGGCAGCGGCCCGAAGCGATCGATCAGTTCCGCACCGAAGCCATCGATCTCCTTGAGATCGGTGATTTCGCCGAGGCGCCGGTAAAGCCCCATGCGCAGATGCAGGTCCGGAACATAGTCGTCCGGGATCATCACGGTCGCGCCGACGGAAATCTGCGGTGACCAGCCGGAGTCATGCACCTCCTCGTCGCCCTTCACTTCGGCCACGGCCTCCTCCAGCATCTGCTGGTAGAGCTCGAAGCCCACTTCCTTGATATGGCCGGATTGCTCCTCGCCGAGCAGATTGCCCGCGCCACGGATATCGAGATCATGGCTGGCAAGCTGGAAGCCGGCCCCCAGCGTATCCAGCGATTGCAGAACCTTGAGGCGACGGTCTGCGGTCGCCGTCAGCACCTTGTTGACCGGAAGCGTGAAGAGCGCGAATGCCCGCACCTTGGACCGGCCGACACGGCCGCGGATCTGGTATAGCTGGGCAAGGCCGAACATATCGGCGCGGTGCACGATCAGCGTGTTTGCCGTGGGCACATCGAGGCCGGATTCCACAATGGTGGTGGAAAGCAGCACGTCATATTTGCCGTCATAAAAGGCGTTCATCACGTCTTCGAGCTCGCCCGCCGCCATCTGCCCATGGGCAATGGCCACCTTCAGCTCCGGCACATCCGATTGCAGGAAGGCCTGGATATCGGCAAGATCGGCCAGACGCGGGCAGACATAGAAGCTCTGACCGCCGCGATAGTGCTCCCGCATCAGCGTTTCGCGGATCACCAGCGGATCAAACGGGGAGATGAAGGTGCGAACCGCCATGCGATCGACAGGAGCGGTGGTGATCAGCGACAGCTCGCGCACACCCGTCATCGCCAGTTGCAGCGTGCGCGGGATCGGCGTTGCCGAAAGCGTCAGCACATGCACATCGCTTTTCAGTTCTTTCAGCCGCTCCTTGTGCTTCACTCCGAAATGCTGTTCCTCGTCGATGATCAGCAGGCCGAGATTTGCAAACTGGATGCCCGAGCCAAGCAGCGCATGGGTGCCGACCACGATATCGACCTTGCCGTCGGCCAGTTCCTTCTTGGTCTGCGCCAGTTCCTTGGCGGAAACCAGACGGCTGGCCTGCGCAAGCCGGATTGGCAGACCCCGGAAGCGCTGCGAGAAGGTCTTGAAATGCTGGCGCGCAAGCAGCGTCGTCGGCACGACCACCGCCACCTGAACGCCATTCATGGCAGCGAGGAAGGCGGCGCGCAGTGCCACTTCGGTCTTGCCGAAGCCCACATCGCCGCAGATCAGGCGATCCATCGGCCGCCCCTGCCCCAGATCGTCGCGGACAGCGTCAATCGCCGTCATCTGGTCTTCGGTTTCGTCATAGGGGAAACGGGCGGCAAACTCGTCATAAAGACCGTCCGGCGCGGTCAGAACCGGCGCGCGGCGCACCATGCGCGCCGCCGCGATCTTGATCAGCGCATCGGCCATGTCGAGCAGGCGCTTCTTCAGCTTGGCCTTGCGCATCTGCCATGCGCCACCGCCCAGCTTGTCCAGCACCGCCTCGTTGCCATCCGAGCCGTAGCGCGACAGAAGATCGATGTTTTCGACCGGCAGGAACAGTTTTGCCTCGTCTGCATAGACGAGTTCCAGGCAGGCATGTGGTGCGCCCGCCGCCTCGATGGTTCTGAGGCCGATGAACTTGCCGATGCCATGCTGCGCATGCACCACGAGCGAGCCTTCATCGAGACCGGCGACTTCCGAGATGAAATCAGCCGCCCGCCTGCGGCGCTTCGAGCGACGCACCATGCGGTCGCCGAGAATGTCCTGCTCGCCGATAATGGTGACATCACCGGTCTCGAAACCGCCCTCAAGGCTCAGCACCGCCGAGGCCGCCTCGCCCCTGGCCAGCCGGTCGAGATCGGAAAGCGCCTTGATCGGCTTGATCTTTTCGAGCCCGTGCTCGTTCAGCACCTGCAGCAGCCGGTCGAGCGAGCCTTCGGTCCAGGCGGTGATCAGCACCTTGCGGCCTTTGGCCCGACGTTCGGCGATGTGCTTGACGGCGACATCGAACACATTGACGCGCTCGGCCTCCGCGCCCGCATTTTCCTGCAAGGTCTTTGCCCAGCGCGGGCCGGGCGTGGCATCCAGTGTCACCACCCGGCGATTGGAGGCTTGCGGCTCGTTGAAGGGCGTGATCCGGATCGCGCCCAGTGCCTCGAGCGCTGCGTTGAATTCTTTCGGATCGAGATAGAGCTGACCGGGTGAAACCGGCTTGTAGGGCGCGCCCTGCGCCATCTGCCCCTTTTTCTGCTCGCCCACATGCAGGCGGGCCTCGAAATAGTCATGCACCAGCCGGGAGCGCTCGTCTGCTGCCTCACGCAACGTATGGTCCGTGACGATACGGAAGCCATCGAGATAATCGAAAACCGTTTCCAGCGTCTCGTAAAACAGCGGCAGCCAGTGCTCTATCCCCGCATAGCGTCGCCCTTCGGATACGGCGGCATAAAGCGCGTCGTCGCGGGTAGCCGCCCCGAACATCGACAGATAGCGGCTGCGGAAGCGCGAAATCGTGTCCGGGGTCAGGTTCACCTCGCTCATCGGATTGAGATCGAGCGAGCGGGCCTGCCCCGTGGTGCGCTGGCTGGCGGGATCGAAGGTGCGGATGCTTTCCAGTGTATCGCCGAAGAAATCGAGCCGCACCGGTTCTTCCTGCCCCGGCACGAAAACATCGAGAATGCCGCCGCGAACCGCGAATTCGCCGACTTCGCGCACCGTTGGCACGCGCTCGAAGCCGTTGCGCTCCAGCCGGGCGGCGATGTCGTCCATGCGGATCTGGTTGCCGGGCCGGGCTGAAAAGGCGAGGCTTTCGATGATGTCGCGCGGCGCCACCTTTTGCAGCATGGCATTGACAGTGACGAGAATGATTGCGGGATGCGGCTTCTTCTGATGCGCGATCAGCCCTGTCAGTGCGGCAAGGCGGCGGGCCGATGTATCGGCGCTCGGCGAGACGCGGTCATAGGGCAGACAGTCCCAGGCGGGCAGCGAAAGCACAGGAATATCCGGCGCCGCGAAACCGAGCATCTGCTCGAAATCGGCCATGCGCTGGCTGTCGGACATGATGAAGGCGACCGGAGCACCAGCGCGCGCCAGATCTGCCAGAATGAGCGGCTCCATACCGGCGGGCACGCCGGAAATGGTCACCGGTCCGGCAGGCAAAGCCAGCTTTTTCGCATCAAGTCCGGCTATCATGGCTCACTTTCCCGAAAGGTCTTGCAAGGGCTCGTGGGTAACGGGGTCGAAATCCGGGCTGTAGGCACAGACGCGGGCAAAAAGCGGCACGGCCATCCGCTCCGGCGGGTTTTCCGCCCCGGTCACCCAGCGCAGCAGATCGTGATCGTCCTCGCGCATGATGCGTTCCAGCTCGTCGAGCTCGGCGTCCGAAAGATCGGCAATCTCGGCTTCGGCGAACTGGCCGAGCACCAGATCCATCTCGCGGATGCCCCGGTGCCAGCACCGGTAAAGGATGCGGCGGCGGCGCGGATCGAGATCGGCGCTGGTGCGGATCAAGCCTGTCATGTCAAAGCCTTTCGAAGAAGTGCCCGAAGCGTGGCACGTCTATAGCCGGTGCTTTTCACTTTGTCAGCCTTGCCAAGGCCGCATTTCCTATAGCATTTTGGCCACCATGCGCCCTGCCCTGCTTGATCCCCTGTTTGCTGCCGTCACCACGCTTTCCGGCGTCGGGCCGAAGCTTGCGCAACTGGTCGCGCGGCTGATGGGGCGCGAGGAGGTGGATGACTGCAAGTTGCTGGACCTTGTCTTCCACGCCCCGGCTTCGCTGATCGACCGGCGGAACCAGCCGGGCATCGCGCTCGCACCGCAAGGGGTGATCGTCACGATCACCGCCCGCGTGGATCGCCACCAGCCGCCACCGCGCGGCAAGAGCAATGTGCCCTACCGCGTCTTCCTGCATGATGACACCGGCGAGCTTTCGCTCGTCTTCTTCAAGGGAAACGCCCAATGGCTGGAAAAGGCGCTGCCGATTGATGAAACCGTGATGGTGTCCGGCAAGGTCGACTGGTTCAACGGTCGCCCGTCGATGGTGCATCCCGATTACATCGTGAAACAGGAAGCCGCCGAAAGCATGCCGCTGGTGGAGCCGATCTATCCGCTCACCGCCGGTCTTTCCCTGAAAACGCTGCGCCGCGCCGTGACGGAAGCCGTGGCGCGGGTTCCCGATCTGCCCGAATGGATCGATGCGGAAATGGTGCGGCGGCAGGGTTTTCCCACACTTCGAACCGCATTCAACGCCCTGCACAACCCGCGGGATGCGGTGGATATGGATTTGCAGGCCCCGCACCGGCGCAGGCTTGCCTATGACGAGTTCCTGGCCGGGCAGCTTTCGCTGTCGCTGGTGCGCCAGAGACTGCGCAAGGTGCCGGGCACGCCGGTAAAGCCGACGGGAGAGATCACCAGCGCGATCCTGAAGGCCCTGCCCTTCAGGCCCACGAACAGCCAGACGCTCGCCGTTCAGGAAATTCTCAAGGATATGGCAAGCGACCAGCGCATGCTGCGTCTGCTGCAAGGCGATGTGGGATCCGGCAAGACGCTTGTTGCCTTGCTCTCGATGGCGGCTGCCGTGGAGGCCGGTGGACAGGCCGTGCTGATGGCGCCAACCGAAATCCTCGCCCGCCAGCATCACGCCACCATTTCGAAGATGGCGGCAGCGGCTGGCCTCACCGTTGATGTGCTGACCGGACGCACCAAAGGCAAGGAGCGAGAGGCTATTCTGGAGCGCATCGCATCCGGCGAGGCGCAGATCATCATCGGCACGCATGCGTTGTTTCAGGATGCGGTGAGCTATCGCAACCTGTTGATGGCGGTGGTGGACGAGCAGCATCGTTTCGGCGTGCACCAGCGCCTGCGGCTGACCTCGAAAGGTATCTCCCCGCATATGCTGGTGATGACCGCAACGCCCATCCCGCGCACGCTCGTGCTGGCGGCTTTCGGCGATATGGACGTGTCCAAGCTCACGGAAAAACCGGCCGGTCGCAAGCCGATCCAGACCATCACCGTTCCGATGGAACGCACGGGCGATATCATCGAGCGGCTGCGGGTTGCCCTTGCCGAAGGCAAGAAAGCCTACTGGATCTGCCCGCTGGTAGAAGAATCGGATGTGGTGGAACTGATGTCGGCGGAAGAACGCTTTGCCGTTCTGGAAAAGGCCTTGCGCGCTCCGATCGGCCTAGTGCACGGGCGCATGACCGGTCCGGAAAAGGATGCGGTCATGCAGGCGTTCAAGGCGGGCGAAACCCGGCTTCTGGTGGCGACAACCGTTGTGGAAGTCGGCGTGGACGTGCCCGATGCGACCATCATGGTGATCGAACATGCAGAGCGCTTCGGCCTTGCCCAGCTCCACCAGTTGCGCGGCCGCGTCGGGCGCGGCGACGAGGCATCGCATTGCATCCTGCTTTACAAGGGTCCGCTCGGCGAAACCGGCAAGGCCCGGCTTTCCATCCTCCGGGAAACGGAGGACGGCTTCCTGATTGCCGAGCAGGACCTCAAGCTGCGCGGCGAAGGCGAATTGCTTGGCACGCGCCAGTCCGGCACCCCCGGCTTCCGCCTCGCAAGCCTCGAAGCCCATGCCGACCTGCTGGAAATTGCCCGCAAGGATGCAGCCTATGTGATCGAAATGGACGGCGATCTCCTGTCACCACGCGGTGACGCCCTGCGCACGCTGCTCTACCTCTATCGCAGGGATGAGGCGATCCGGTTCCTAAGGGCCGGATGACTCTGCGGCGTCCGTGGCAGGAAGCGCTGGCTTCGGCACATAATCCGGCGTGATCAGCCCGGCAGACAGCAGAACCTTTGCGGCGTCTTCCGGGCTCATGTCGAGCATGACGATTTTGCTTTTCGGGATGAAAAGCAGAAAACCGGCGGTCGGGATCGGGGTCGGTGGCAGGAAAACGGCGATCATCTCCTCGCCGTCCGCATTGAGCTTCAATGCAATCTCCCCCTTCGGTTCAGCGGAAATGAACACAAGCGACCAGAGACCGGGGCTTGGATACTCGATCAGACCGACCCGCTTGAAGGAGTTGGACTGCTCTTTCAGCACCGATTCGAAAATCTGCTTCACGCCCTTGTAGATCGAGCTGACGAGCGGCATGCGATGCAGCAGTCGCTCGGCATATTCCACGATGGAACGGCCGATGAGGTTGCGGCCGAGCACGCCGACCAGCGAAATCAGCAGCACCGCAATCAGCAGACCGAAGCCGGGGATTGCGAATTTCAGATAGCTTTCCGGGTTGTAGCGTACGGGAATGTAGGGCTTCACCCAGCTGTCCGCCCAGTGGATGAAAGTCCATGTCAGCCAGATGGTGATGGCAATCGGCGCACAGATGATCAGGCCGGTCAGGAACGCGTTCCGGAACTTGGTGGTGAAGCTTTCCGGCTTCGGCGGCTCGATAATCAGGTCCTTTTCCACGGATACCTCCGGTTTCACCCTCATTCGACGGTGACGGATTTTGCGAGATTTCTGGGCTGGTCGACATCGGTGCCCATGA
>CAMFIE010000035.1 GCA_945952315.1 uncultured Rhizobium sp.
GGTGGATTTGCCCGCACCCGACGGACCGACAACTGCAACGGTCTTTCCGGCCGGCACATCGAAGGAAATGCCCTTCAGGATCGGGCGCTCGGGATCATAGGAGAAATGCACGTCGCGGAAGGCAATCGCTCCATGCGCAATGGCCAGCGGGGTCGCCCCTTCCGCATCCTTCACCTCGGCTTCCACCTCGAGCAGATCGAACATCTGCTCGATATCGGTGAGGCCCTGACGGATTTCGCGATAGACGAAACCGATGAAGTTCAGAGGCTGGGCAAGCTGCAGCAGCATGGCATTGACGAAGACGAAATCGCCGATGGTCTGTTCGCCGCGCTGCACGGCAAGGCCGGACATGATCAGCATCACCGTCGTGCCAAGGCCGAAGATCACGCCCTGGCCAAAGTTCAGCCAGCCAAGCGAGGTCCAGACATCGGTCGCGCTCTTCTCATAACGCGCCATCGAGGCATCGAAGCGGCGGGCTTCCATGTCCTCATTGCCGAAATATTTCACGGTCTCGAAGTTCAGGAGCGAGTCGATCGCCTTGGTATTGGCTTCGGTATCGCTGTCATTCATCGCGCGGCGAATGGAGATGCGCCAGTCGGACGCCTTCACGGTGAACCAGATATAGGCCCAGACGGTAAAGGCCGTCACGCCGAGATAGGAGAAGCCGTAGCCCCACCAGAAAATGCCCGCCGTCAGCACGAATTCCAGCACGGTCGGCACGGAATTCAGGATCGTGAAGCGCACGATGGTTTCGATGCCCTTGGTGCCGCGCTCGATGATGCGGGAAAGCCCGCCCGTCTTGCGCTCCAGATGGAAGCGCAGCGACAACTGGTGCATGTGCACGAAGGTCTTGTAGGCAAGCTGGCGCACCGCATACTGGCCAACGCTTGCAAACAGCGCGTCTCGCAACTGGTTCAGGCCCAGTTGCAGGATGCGGGTGAAATTATACGCGATGATCAGCGCCAGCGCACCGAGCATGAACACCGGCAGAATGCCGGTTGCGTCCATCTTGCCATTCAGCGCATCCATAGACCATTTGAAGAAATAGGGCACGGCCATCAGCACGAATTTGGACAGGACGAGGTAAACCGTCGCCCAGACCACGCGCATCTTCAGATCCAGCCGCTCGGACGGCCACATGTAGGGCCACAGGTTTTTCAGCGTGCTGAAGGGATTGGTTGCATCAGCCGAAACAGTCTTGGCCTTGGCCGTGGAAGTATTGCCGGACATTGTAAACTCCGCAGGCCCGAAAGATGAAAGCCACCGGCAGCACACTGATCCTCAGACCGGCGGGAGCGACTTTCACCATTCGCGCTGAAAACGAAAAGGGGCGACCCGCTTGATGGCAGATCGCCCCTTCAGATATGCTTTCAGCTTCCGCTTTACAATGGCAGGCTCCGGCTTTTCAACCGGGCAGGCCAGCGGCTTTGCTTACTGGATGTTCTCGCCATGCATGCGCTGGCGATGCAGCTCTTCCGAATTCGGCAGGGCCTTGTCCGGCACGCCGAAGACCTGACCCGGCAGAATGCGGTCCGGATTCTTGATCTGGTCCTTGTTGGCCAGATAGATCGTGGTGTAGCGCACGCCACGGCCATAGACCCGGCGGGAAATCTGCCAGAGCGTGTCGCCCTTGCGGATGATGACCGTGCTGTTGGAGCCGGTGAGCGGTGCCTGCTCGACCTTTGCCGGTTCGCTGGAAGCGGAGGCAGAAGACGCGGTGTTTGCGGAACCGGAAGCGGATGCATTGGCGTCGGCGGAAGCATCGCCGGAGGCCGCAGCCGTAGCCGTAGCCGCAGGCTTTGCAGCCTTGACCGGAGCGGCAGCTTCAGCCGCCGTCGCAGCACCGGCAGGGGCAAGCGTCGCATCGATCAGGTTGCCGATCTCTGTGAGTGCGGCCGAAGCGTCAGCCGCGTTTGCGGGCAGGGCCTTCAGCTTGGCAAGGGCAGCGCTTGCACTGTCACGGGTCTTTGCGACCATGTCCTTTGCGGCCTGATCCGCATTGTCGGGCAGGGCAAAGCCAATCAGCGACTGGAGCGCGATCTCGGTTGCGGAGCGGGCAGCGGCAAGCTCTTCGGCACTCGGCACCTTGCCATTGGCAAACAGGCCCTTCAGCAGCGCGAAGGCCTTTGCGGCTTCGGCGCGGCGCTGGTCGAATGCACCGTCGCCGAGCGGCTGCATGGTTGCCTTTGCGGCATCCTGCGTGGCAACAGCCGCAACCTGTTCGCCTTCCGGACGGTCGAAGGGCACTTCAGCGCGGAAGGCGACCTTGCCCGCGGCATCGGCCTGATCCACACGGATCTTGTGCTGGCCCACGGTGAGCGGCAGCGTGCCATCGACAACGAAATGGCCGTCATCGCCTGCCACATCCTCACCCACCAGCTTGTCGTCGGCATAGGCCATGACCTTCGCCTTCGGATCGGCGGTGCCGGCGATGAACATGCGGTCACCTTCCAGCTCGACAGCGGAAATCTGCAGTGCAGCCTTCACGCCCGCAGCCGCCGGGGCGGCAGCCGGTTCGCTGGAGGCCGAAGCCGTGGCTGAGGCGGTTGCAGAGGCAGATGCCGAGGTGTCCGCAGCGGGTGCAGCAGCCGTTTCAGAACCGGCGGTTGCATCCTTTGCAGCACCCGGAGCGGTGATCACGCGGCTTGCCTCACCGGGCTTCGAAACCATGGCGAGCAGGTCGCCCTTGCCATCCTTCGGCACGGAAACGGTGGCGACTTCCTCGGAAATCGTCTGCTTGCCATCCTTGGTGGTGGCACGCAGCGTCAGCTGGTGATCGCCTGCGGAAAGCGGATTTTCCAGAATGGCCGCGAAATCGCCGCCGGTCGCCGCCATCGTGCTAGACACGACCGCGCTGCCGTCGAGAACCTCGATCTTGTCGCCTTCGCTGGCGCGGCCCGCAATCACGGTGGAACCATCCGGCTCGACGCGGAGAAGATCAAAAACCGGAACGCCGGGCTTGAACGGATCGGCATTGGCGGTATCCGCGGTGGCCTTGGCAGCCGGTGCGGCAGCGGTTTCGGTCGAGGCGGCCGGGGCGGCAGCCGCATTGGTATCCGTGGTCGAGGCGGCGGGTGCAGCCGGTGCGGCAGGGGTCGCAGGCTTGCCGGTCAGCATCGCCTCGATATTGCCAAGGGCTGCAAGGGCACCGGCGGAATCGGCGGGAAGCTTGCCGAGCGCATCCAGCGCGGCTTGCGCATTGTCGCGCGCCTTCTTCAGCATATCCGCAGCCGCGCCTTCGGCACCGGCCGGAATTTCGATGGAGGTCACGCCCTTCAGCGCGGTTTCGACCTTGGTGCGGGCAGTGGCGAGCGCCGTCGCATCCGGCACCTTGCCATCCGCAAACAGGGCTTTCATTTCGGTCGTGGCAGAGCCCGCATCGGCGATCAGGCGGCTGGTCTTGTCCAGCGTGCTGCCGAGATCAACAAGGCCGCCTGCCTGCTTGGCGGTTTCGGCGGCCTTGTCGGCCACCTGCGTGGCGGCATCCTTGAGCGCAGCCGTGTTCGGCTTCAGCGTCATCCAGGCAACGCCGCCCAGAAGAGCGGCAACGATGGCGATCAGCACGCCCTTTTGCGTATTGTTCATGCAGGTCCCTCCGGCATCCCCTTCGCAACCCTTGCGCCCGGGATACATCGCGAATTCACAGATCTCAGCCCCCGGCCGGGATTCCCCCCCGGCGTTAGAAAAAGTGCTAGCGATTCCCGCCGTTGACTACAAGCGGCAGTTGGCCCGGAACGGGCCGGATGCGCACATATTTCACGAAATATGCTTGACGGGGGCGGGATTTAGCGGTTCCGCTCCGGCCATGACCCATTCTGATCGTTCGATTCGTTCCATCTGCGTTTACTGCGGTTCCCAGCCGGGCCATGATCCGGCCTATGTGAAAGCCGCCGAAGTGCTCGGAAAATCCATGGCGGAGCATGGCCTGCGCCTCGTCTATGGCGGTGGCACGCAGGGCATCATGGGAACGGTCGGACGCGCGGTGAAAGCCCATGGCGGCGGCGTGACCGGCATCATCCCGGACTTCCTCTTCGGCCGCGAAAACGTCGCCCGCGACAGCACCTTCATCGATGACCTCATCGTCACGGCAGACATGCATGAGCGCAAGCACAAGATGTTCGAGCGCGCCGATGCGTTCGTCACGCTTCCGGGCGGGATCGGCACGCTGGAAGAGATCGTGGAAATCATGACCTGGGGCCAGCTCGGCCGGCATCGCAAGCCGATGGTGCTTGCCAATATCAACGGCTTCTGGAACCCGCTGATGGACCTGATCGGCCATATGCGCGGCGAGGGGTTCATCCACACCGCCCATCTGGTGCAGCCGATGCTGATCGATCAGGCGGAAGACATCGTGCCCGCCATTCTCAACGCCGTTTCGGTGAAGAGCCTTTCAGATGGCGACGAGGCCGTGATCGCCCGGATGTGATCCGGGCCCTTTCGATCAGGATTTGCGCGCCCGCGCCTGCTGCACCATGGAGCTGGAATAGACCACCAGCGCCAGCCAGATCAGCGGGAAGGCAATCATCTTGGCATGGCCGAAGGGCTCGCCGAAGATGAAGACGGCGATGATGAAAATCATCGTCGGCGGAATATACTGCATGATGCCGATTGTGGAGAGGCGCAGCAGCTTTGCGCCATTCGCATAAAGCATCAGGGGCACTGCGGTGACGAGCCCGCAGCAGGCAAGCAGCAGCGTATCGGTCGCCGATCCGGCCATGAAATGGCTCTGGCCGTTATATTGCAGGTAGACGATATAGCCCAGCGCCGGGAGCGCGAGGATCATCACCTCCAGAAAGAAGCCCTGATTGGGGCCAACCGGCAGAGTCTTGCGGAAAAGCGCGTAGAAACCCCAGGAAATGGTAAGGCCCAGCGAGACCCAGGGCAGGCCGCCCGCTTCATAGGTGAGAACCGCGACCGCGGTTGCGGCGAGCGCAATCGCAAACATCTGCGCCTTCGAGAGCCGCTCCTTCAGAAGCAGCGCGCCGAGAAAGATCGAAAACAGCGGATTGATGAAATAGCCAAGCGCCGTATCGAGCGCGCGGCCAGCGCCGATCGCCCAGACATAGATGCCCCAGTTTACGGTGATCAGCGCGGCGGTCATGCAGGCCAGAGCAAGCGTGCGCGGCGAACGCAGCGCCGCCTTCAGATCCGCCGTGCGCTTCAGATAGATCAGCACCGCGCCCGCAATCGGCACCGACCAGACGATGCGGTGGGCAATCACCTCCGCCGGGGGAATATGGGCAACCGCCTTCATGAAGAATGGCAGGAAACCCCACATCAGATAGGCAGAAACCGCATAAAGAAAGCCTTGAAGACTGTCTTCATTCTTCGGGGCGGCGGGGGCTTGCTCGGACATCAAATCAGGCCTTCATTCAAAGATATATGCTGCCGAATACAGGAGAACCGGCGCCTTCACCAATTCATTTCGCTGAAGCATGTGTGAATTGGGGTGTTGTTTGATGTACGTAGCCCAGATTGATCTGTCTAATAAAGCTTTTCCTTCCGCATTCCGCATGCTAACTTCCGCTTCAGGATGTCGGCAAAATCCGGCATCCCGGGGCTTCAAAACCCCACACACGACGCGGTTGAGCCTTGCTAGGCTCGTCCCGAACCCTATAGCTTCCAGCCTTGCGGCCGGGAGGCCTCGGTCATGTCCAGAACTTCGGTTTAAAAACCGGGGCGGCCGTGTTGCTCGGCTTTTCGAACTCCCGGCTGCCGGAGACTTTGCCAAAAGTCCCCGGTGGCTCTTCACGCACACGAAGGGAGCGCAAGCATGAACCTCACCGATATGTACACGGCGTCACCCGACTGGCTGAAACTCATCTGGATCGTCAGCCCCAGCCTCACAGCCATCACCCTGATGGGCATCTGGGCCTATACCCGCATCAAGGTCCTTCAGGCAGAAGGACACTTTGGCGGCAGCAAGGTGGATGAACTGGCGGGGGAGGGTGAGGTGCACTTGCAGGAAAGTCAGAAAGGCATAACATAAGGAATAAATAAATTTGAAGTCATTCTGCAACTGAAGAATAGTTGCAAAATGGCTTGTTGGGGATTATAAAGGCGGGCAGGTGCCTATGACGCGCGCTGAGCGGCTTCTGACTGAATTCAAGGCTTGCCGGGGCGTGTTCCCCTACAAGGATCTTGTGCGGCTGCTTGCGAGCCTGGGTTATGCCGAGAAGTCAACCGGTGGTGGTTCAGCCCGCAAGTTTGTGCATATGGGCACACTGAACATCATCCGGTTTCATGAGCCGCATCCCGGCAAGGAAATTCCGCATTATCTCGTTCGGCAAATTCGTGAACAGCTTGAGGATCAGGGCCTGCTATGAAAACGTTGCACTACAAGGGCTATCAGGCGTCGGTCGAATTTGAAGACAATGCTCTCTTCGTCAAGGTCTTGCACATTGATGATCTCCTCGTCGCACAGATCGACAAGGCCTCGGAAACGGAAGCCGCCTTTGAAGACCTGATTGAAGCCTACTTCAAGGATTGCGCCGAGGAGGGAAGGGCACCCGGCCAGCCATTCAAGGGCAGTTTCAATGTGCGCCTCACGCCGGAACTTCACAGGCAGGTGGCCATGCGCGCCGCAGAAGAGGGCGTGAGTCTGAACAAGTGGATCGTTCAGACGATTGAAGAGAGGCTTCGCCCGGCCAACAATGCGCCTGACGAAAGCGGCTTGTGGGGAGCAATACCCGCAACCGTTCGGAAAAAGCGGGCCGCCATACTCTGAGCGCCCGCTCCCCCCTCACTCTGCCGCAACACGTCCCGCGAGGGCGCGGTTTTTCATCAGTTTGTAGACGATGGAATCCATCAGCGCCTGGAAGGAGGCGTCGATGATGTTGTCGGAGACGCCGACGGTCCACCAGCGCGCGCCGGTCGCATCGGTGGATTCGATCAGCACGCGGGTGATGGCCTCGGTGCCGCCGTTCAGGATGCGCACCTTGTAATCCACCAGTTCCAGATCGGCGATTTCGGCCTGATAGGAGCCGATATCCTTGCGCAAGGCGAGGTCCAGCGCGTTGACGGGCCCGTGGCCTTCGGCGACGGACATCACGGTCGTGCCGTCGATCTCCATCTTCACCACTGCTTCGGACACGGTCTTCAGGTTGCCATTGGCATCGAAGCGCCGCTCCACCATCACCCGGAAGCTTTCGACCGTGAAGAATTCCGGGACTGGGCCCAGTACCCGGCGCGCGAGCAGCTCGAAGCTCGCATCCGCCCCTTCATAGGCATAGCCGGTCGCCTCGCGTTCCTTCACCATCGAGATCAGCCGGTCGAGTTTCGGGTCGTCCTTGGAGACCAGAATGCCCCGGCGCTTCAGCGCGTTGAGGAAATTCGACTTCCCGCCCTGATCGGAGACCATCACCTTGCGGTCATTGCCCACGAGATCGGGCGCCACATGCTCATAGGTGCGCGGGTCCTTCAGCAGGGCGGAGGCGTGAATGCCGGCCTTCGTCGCAAAGGCAGAAGCGCCGACATAGGGCAACTGGTGATCCGGCGAGCGGTTGAGCAGCTCGTCGAAGGAATGGGAAAGGTGGGTGAGGCCCGAGAGCCGCTCCGCATCGATGCCGATCTCGAAGCGCGATGCATAGGTTTCCTTCAGCGCCAGCGTCGGGATGATCGTCACCAGATTGGCGTTGCCGCAGCGCTCGCCGATGCCGTTCAGCGTGCCCTGGATCTGCCGGGCACCCGCTTCCACGGCAGCGAGCGAATTGGCGACCGCCTGTCCGGTATCATTATGGGCATGGATGCCGAGATGGCTGCCCGGCACGCCTGCGGCAATCACGGCGGTGACGATCTCGCGCACCTCCTGCGGCTGCGTGCCGCCATTTGTATCGCAAAGCACGATCCAGCGCGCGCCCGCCTCATAGGCGGTCTTGGCGCAGAGCAGCGCATAGTCGCGGTTCGCCTTGAAGCCATCGAAGAAATGCTCGCAATCGACCATCGCTTCCTTGCCCGCGCCGCGCGCCGCCTCGACACTATCGCGGATCGTGCCGATATTTTCCTCCAGTGTGCAGCCGAGCGCCACATGCACATGGTAGTCCCAGCTTTTCGCGACAAAGCAGATCGCATCCGCCTTTGCCTGCAGAAGAGCGGCAAGACCCGGATCATTGGAGGCGGAAATGCCCGCGCGCTTGGTCATGCCGAAGGCGACGAAACCGGCATTCTGCGTGCGTTTTTCTGCAAAGAAGGCGCTGTCAGTAGGATTCGCCCCCGGATAACCACCCTCGATGTAATCCAGCCCGAACTCATCGAGCAGCCGCGAAATCGCAATCTTGTCCTCCACGGAAAAGTCGATGCCGGGGGTCTGCTGTCCGTCCCGGAGCGTCGTGTCGAAGAGGGTGATTTTTTCGCGGTTCATGGTCAGGCTATCCGTGGGCATTGTCGGTCAGGCATTGGCGAAGCGGTCGGTGGCACGCACCAGCGCATCGGCAATGCCGGGTTCGTTGGCGGCATGGCCCGCCCCCTCGATGATTTCGAAATCGGCCTTCGTCCAGACTTTCGAGAGCGCATGCGCATAGCGCAGCGGGCAGGGCATGTCATAGCGGCCGTGGATGATCACGCCGGGAATATCCTTGAGCTTCACCGCATCGCGGATCAACTGGCCTTCCTCAAGCCAGCCGGCATTCACGAAGAAATGGTTCTCGATCCGGGCAAAGGCGAGCGCGAATTCATCCGCGCCAAAACTGTCGGAATTGGCCTGATTGGGCAGAAGGGTGATGGTTTCACCCTCCCACAGGCTCCAGGCTTTCGCGCAGGCGATCTGCACCGCCTTGTCCGTACCGGTGAGGCGGCGGTTATAGGCCAGCATCATTTCGTGCCGCTCTTCCGGCGGAATGGGGGCGATAAAACGCTCCCACTTTTCCGGGAACATTTCCGAGACGCCAAACTGGTAATACCAGTCAAGTTCAGCCTTTGTCAGCGTATAGACGCCGCGCAGCAGCAGTTCCGTCACGCGGTCCGGATGGGTTTCGGCATAGGCAAGCGCCAGCGTCGAGCCCCAGGACCCGCCGAAGACCTGCCACTTTTCCACGCCCACCATTTCCCGCAGCCGTTCGATATCGGCGACGAGGTGCCAGGTCGTGTTGGCTTCCAGATGCGCATAGGGCTTCGAGCGCCCGCAGCCGCGCTGGTCGAACAGCAGCACGTCGTATTTTTCAGGATTGAAGAAGCCGCGGTGGAAGGTGTTGATGCCGCCGCCCGGCCCGCCATGCAGGAAAACGGCAGGCTTGCCGCCCGGCTTTCCCACCCGCTCCCAATAGATCACATGGCCATCGCCCACATCCAGATGCCCGGAGGCATAGGGTTCGGTGATCGGATAAAGGCCGCGCAACAGTCTGGTCATCGGCAAGTCCTCATTTCATGTTGACGTAAAGCAGCACGGCAGCGACGATCAGAACGATCACCACCCCCTTGCCGATCAGCCCGTAGAGCAGCCACTTCGGCATGCCCAGTTCCGGCTTGTTCTCCGGCTCGCTCATGATGCACCTCCGGCTGGCCATTCATCCGTGTCATGGTCCGGATGCTGGCGGCTCTTCAGCTTTTTCAGGTCGTCGGGCGAGCGATATTCGTTTGTCGTCTCTTCGGGAAGGATGACCATGGTCGCAAACCAGCGCAGGCGGCTTTCCACGCCCGACTGCCGCTTGGGGTGGCCTGCCTCGTCCGGATGATCGAGCGTACCGACGGCGATTTCATGCGGATAGCCATCCTCGCGCATGTAAAGCGGCGTGCCGCACTGGCTGCAGAAGCCGCGCGACACGATGGAGGAGGAGCGGAATTCCGACGGCTTGCCACGGGTGAAGGTCAGCCCCTGCGCATCGGCAAGGGCCGCGCCGAAATTGCCGAAGGCCTTCTGGCACATGCGGCAATGACAGATGACGAAATCACCAAGCTTTTCGGCACGATAGCGGATCGCCCCGCACTGGCAGCCACCGGAATGGGTCATGGATCGGCCTTTCTGCGGGTGTTGCCCCTCATCCGGCTGCCGCCACCTTCTCCCCGCAGGCGGGGAGAAGGGACCGAGAGGTTAGCCTCCTGCGTCCTTCTCCCCGTCAGAACGGGGAAAAGGTCCCGGCAGGGGGATAAGGGGCCAATCGGCAAACGCAACCGTTCCATCCTAGCGCTTCAGCTCCCAGGTGGTCACCCGTTCGCCGGTGGCCGGATCCTTGCCGTCCTTCAGCGCCACGCCCTTGGCGGAAAGATCGTCGCGGATCTTGTCTGCCTCGGCGAAATTCTTCGCCTTCAGCATTTCAAGCCGCATCGCGACCAGCGCCTCGACGGCCGCGGAAAGATCGTCGGACACGTCCACCTTCTTCGGCTGGACGCCGAGGAGCGCAGCGCTCGCCGCAAAGCGGGCGGCCGCCTCCGGCGAGGAGGACGCTTCAGAGGCAAGCGCATGCAGCGCCTGAATGGCGGCAACGGTGTTCAGGTCATCGGCCAGCGCCTCGATCACGCGCGGATCGGGGGCAGCACCGTTTGCCTCGGTAACCGGCCATTTGGCAATCAGCCGCTCGGCCTCTTCCAGCCGCTTGGCGGAAAAATCGATCGGCTCGCGGTAATGGGTCATCAGCATGGCAAGCCGCAGCACTTCGCCCGGCCATTTGCGGCCAGCGAATTTTTCCGTCTCCAGAAGCTCGTGGATGGTGAAGAAGTTGCCCTCGGACTTGGACATCTTCCGCCCCTCGATCTGCAGGAAGCCGTTGTGCATCCACACATTTGCCATCACCGGCGTGCCATGGGCGCAACGCGACTGGGCGATCTCGTTTTCATGATGCGGGAAGATCAGGTCCAGCCCACCGCCATGAATATCGAACACCTTGCCGAGATAGCGCTCGCTCATGGCCGAGCATTCGATATGCCAGCCCGGACGGCCACGACCCCAGGGGCTTTCCCAGCCGGGTTCGCTCTCGGAAGACAGTTTCCAGAGGACGAAATCGCCGGGGTTTTTCTTGTGCGCCTCCACGGCAATGCGGGCACCCGCCTGCTGCTCGTCGAGATTGCGCTTCGAAAGCTGGCCGTAATCCGGCATCGAGCGGGTATCGAACAGCACCTCGCCGCCCGCCGCATAGGCAAAGCCCTTGGCAATCAGCGTTTCGATGATGGTGATCATCTCGGCAATGTTTTCCGTCGCGCGCGGCTGAACGGTCGGTTCAAGGCAGCCCAGCGCCTTCGTATCGGCCTGATACTGCTGCTCGGTCTTTTCGGTGACCAGACGGATGGCATCGTTCAGCGGCAGGCCGGGATGGTCCCTCAGCGCGCGTGCATTGATCTTGTCATCCACATCGGTGATGTTGCGCGCATAGGTCACGTGCGTGTCGCCATAGACATGGCGCAGCAGCCGGAACAGCACGTCAAACACGATGGCCGGACGCGCATTGCCGATATGGGCGAAATCATAAACGGTGGGGCCGCAGACATACATGCGCACATTGGTTTCATCGATCGGCACAAAGTCCGTCTTGGTGCGTGTCAGCGTATTGTAGAGCTTCAGGGTCGTGCCCATCTTCACCGTTTCTCCAGATCACAAATCATCATTCCGGCCGGGCCGGGTCGTTTGTCATCTGCGATGGAATGAAGACGAAAACGGCCAGGCCAGCGACGTGCTAGCGAATAATAATGCAGCAGATGCAAAGGGCCGTGTTCATGACCGCTGTTATTGCGCGAAAGCGGATGAAGCGTCAAGGGGTGGGGTAAGCGCTAACGCGCTTACCCCTCACTCCGGCAGGCGGTAATCCTTGAGTTTGCCGTCGCGCACCACGAAGAGCTTGCCGGTCTCGGTGAGAGACGGGCCGCAGAGCGGCAGGATGCTGGCAGCAACTTCGGAAGGGTGGGGCAGCGTTGCCGGGTCTTCGCCCGGGAAAGCCTGGGCGCGCATGGCGGTGCGGGTCGCACCCGGATCAACCGAGACGACGCGCAGCGGCGTGCGCTGGCTTTCCCCGGCCCAGGTGCGGGCCATGGCTTCCACAGCCGCCTTCGAGGCGGAATAGGGGCCCCAGAAGGGCAGGCACTTGTGGGCGGCGGCAGAAGAGATCAGCACCGCGCGGCCCTGATCGGACTTGGTGAGCAACGGATCGAGCGAACGGATCAGCCGCCAGGTCGCGGTGACATTCACCGCCATTACCTTGTCGAACACTTTCGCTTCCACATGGCCGATGGGCGAAATCACGCCGAGCACGCCGGCATTGGCCACCATGATATCGAGCTTGCCCCAGCGTTCGTAGATCGCGCCGCCGAGCGCATCGATGGCCTTCATGTCGGTGAGATCGAAGGGAACGAGGGTGGCAGAACCGCCTGCGGCCTTGATCGCGTCATCGAGCTCTTCCAGCCCGCCCACGGTACGGGCGCAGGCCACCACATGCGCTCCGGCCTTGGCGAGCGCGAGTGCCGTGAAATAGCCGATGCCGCGGGAAGCGCCGGTGACAACCGCTATCCGGCCTTTCAAATCGGGGGTCATGGGATACCTTTTCCTTAAAGCCTCAGGCGATCAGCCATTGGTATTCAGCAGCGAGACCTTGCGCCCCATCTTCTCGCCTTCCTTGTCCTGAAGGCGGGTCGGATAGTCGCCGGTAAAGTAATGATCGGTGAACTGCGGATTGTCTGCATCGCGCGGCTTGCCGCCAACGGCGGTGTAAAGCCCGTCAATCGAGAGGAATTCCAGCGAATCCGCGCCGATAAAGCGGCACATGGAGGCGAGGTTCTCGTGCTGGTTGGCAAGCAGCTTGTCGCGGTCGGGCGTGTCGATGCCGTAGAAATCCGGGTAATAGATCATCGGGCTTGCCACGCGCAGATGCACTTCCCGGGCGCCCGCATCGCGGATCATCTGCACGATCTTCACCGAGGTCGTGCCACGCACCACCGAGTCATCCACCAGCACCACGCGCTTGCCTTCGATCATCGCCCGGTTGGCGGAATGCTTGAGCTTCACGCCGAAGGCGCGGATCTGCTGCGTCGGCTCGATGAAGGTGCGGCCGACATAATGGTTGCGGATGATGCCATATTCGAAGGGAATGCCGCTCTGCTGGGCATAGCCAAGGGCCGCAGGCGTGCCGCCATCCGGCACCGGCACCACCACATCGGCGTCCACGGGGGCTTCGATGGCGAGGTTCATGCCCATGTTCTTGCGGGTCTGATAGACGCTGCGGCCACCGACGACCGAATCCGGGCGGGCGAAATAGACATATTCGAACAGGCAGAGCCGTTCCGGCTGCGGGCGGGCAGGCGGGCGGGATTCAATCGAGATCGAGCCATCCGGCTGGATCTCGCAGATCACCACTTCGCCATTCTTGATATCGCGCACGAATTTCGCGCCGATGATATCGAGTGCGCAGGTTTCCGAACAGAAGATCGGCTTGCCGTCGAGTTCACCCATCACCAGCGGCCGGATGCCGATCGGGTCACGGGCGGCAATCAGCTTGGTGCGGGTCAGCGCCACCATGGCATAGCCGCCTTCCATCTGCCGGATCGCGTCGATGAAGCGGTCGGTGGTGGAGGAGTGGCGCGAGCGCGCAATCAGATGCAGCACCACTTCGGTATCCGAGGTGGACTGGCAGATCGCGCCGGTCGCGATGATCTGGCGGCGCAGCGTCAGGCCATTGGTGAAATTGCCGTTATGGGCAATGGCAATGCCGCCCTCCTCAAGCTCGGCAAAGAGCGGCTGCACGTTGCGCAGCGCCACTTCGCCGGTCGTGGAATAGCGGGTGTGGCCGATCGAGGCCGCACCCGGCAGGCGGGCAAGTGTCGCGGGCTTGGTGAACTGGTCACCGACGAGGCCCATATGCTTTTCCGTATGGAACTGGCGTCCGTCGAAGGAGACGATCCCCGCCGCTTCCTGGCCGCGATGCTGGAGTGCATGCAGGCCGAGCGCCGTCAGCGTTGCGGCTTCCGGATGGCCCAGAATGCCGAAGACGCCGCATTCTTCATGCAGCGTATCGCCGTCGAATTCGTCGCGGAAGGAGGTATGGAGGCTGTCGATCATCGCTTCATTGGCCCTTGAAAGCGTAGAGAATGGGATTTGTCGACGTCCCGGTCGCCCGGATCCGTCAGGCTCCGGGCTTTGATCCTCGCGGTTCACGGCCCGGCTTTCTGAAAATGGTTCCGGGTCAGTTCGTCGTGGTGCCAGGGGTGGTGGCAGGGGTTGTCGCAGGTGCTTCTTCCTGCGGGGCGGCACCGTTTTCAGGCGCGGCAGGCGCATCGCTTCCACCGCCGATCTTCTTCCTCACCTGCTCGTCGATATTGGCGGGAAGCGCTGCCTGCAGCTTCACGACAAGCCCATCGAGAAACGGCTTGGACTTGGAATTGTTCACCCAGTCCGGACGCTGCTTTGCATCCACCAGCCAGTTCCAGAAGGCAACGGCAACCACCAGCAGAAGAATGCCGCGGGCCGCGCCGAACAGGAAGCCCAGCGTGCGATCCAGCGCGCCGATGCGGCTGTCGATGATGAAATCGGCAATGCGCATGGTGATGAAGGAGATCACGATCAGCGCGATCAGGAAGATGACCGCAGCCGACCCGACAGCGGCGATGCGCGCATCATCGGTATATTTCCCGGCATAGGGCTGCAGCACCGGATAGAAATAATAGGCGGAGGCGGCGGCACCGCCCCAGCTGGCGATGGACAGGATTTCGCGCGAGAAGCCGCGAACCATGGCCAGCACGGCGGAAAACAGCGTTACGCCGATAACAATACCGTCGAAGATGGTAATGGGCATCCGAATTCTCTCCAGGGCCGCGAAATCATTTCACTCGTCGTCTGCCGGGCGAAGCGCGGATTTCGAACCGGCAATGCGCGCCACGAGATCCGGCAGACTGTCTATCTCCGTCCAGCGGCCGCCAGCGCCTTTCGGCATGTCGGCAGAGGCAGCAGGCAGAAGAGCTGCAGAAAATCCCAGTTTTTCGGCCTCTTTAAGGCGCTGGGCCGTGTGCGCAACCGGCCGGATGGCTCCGGACAGGCTGACCTCGCCGAAATAGACGCAATCGGCGGGAAGGGCAAGACCGGCAAGCGACGAAACCAGTGCGGAAGCCACAGCCATATCCGCCGCCGGTTCGCTGATCCGGTAGCCGCCCGCCACATTGAGATAGACATCGTGCTGGCCGAGACGAACCCCGCAATGGGCCTCCAGAACCGCAAGGATCATGGCCAGCCGCGACGAATCCCAGCCAACGACGGCGCGGCGCGGCGTGCCGAGCGATGTGGGGGCGACCAGCGCCTGCACCTCCACCAGCACCGGGCGCGTGCCCTCGATGCCTGCGAAAACCGCTGCCCCCGGCGCCTTTTCATTGCGTTCGCCCAAAAAAAGCTCGGACGGATTGGAGACTTCGCGCAGGCCCCGGTCCGACATTTCGAACACGCCGATCTCGTCGGTCGGGCCGAAACGGTTCTTCACGGTGCGGAGAATACGGTAATGATGGCCGCGGTCGCCTTCGAAATAAAGCACTGCATCCACCATGTGTTCCACCACGCGCGGGCCTGCAATCTGGCCTTCCTTGGTCACATGGCCGACGAGCACCATGGCGGCCCCCGTCTGCTTGGCAAAGCGGATCATTGCCTGAACGCCGGTGCGAACCTGCGTGACCGTGCCCGGCGCGCTGTCGGCGAGATCGCTCCACAGCGTCTGGATCGAATCGATGATCACCAGATCCGGCCGCTTGCCTTCGCCGATGGTGGCAAGGATGTCTTCCACATTGGTTTCTGCGGCAAGCATCACATCGGTATTGGCGGCATCGAGGCGCTGGGCGCGAAGCCGCACCTGCGCGACCGCCTCTTCGCCCGACACATAGATGATGCGGTGACCCTTTCTGGAAAGGGCGGCTGCGGCCTGCATCAGCAGCGTCGATTTGCCGATGCCCGGATCACCTCCGATCAGCACGGCCGAGCCGCGCACGAAGCCGCCGCCTGTCGCCCGGTCGAGTTCGGAAATGCCGGTATGGATGCGCGGTGCTTCCTCGATCTCGCCGGAGAGCGAAGTCAGTGTCACGGCGCGTCCCTTTTTCGGCACCTTGCCGGGACCGGAGCCGATGCCGCCGGTCGGGTCTTCCTCGACGATGGTGTTCCACTCGCCGCAGCCGTCGCATTTGCCTGCCCAGCGGCTATGCACCGTGCCGCAGTTCTGGCAGATGAATTGGGTGCGGACCTTGGCCATGGAACTCCTGTCTGATACGGTTGAAGGCGGCGCTCAGTCCGCAAACGGAATATAGGAACGCTGATAGCGCAGGCCGAGGCCCGCCAGCATGTCATATTCGATGGTGCCCGCCGAGGTGGCGAGCGAGGCCAGGGGCCGGTTTTCCCCGAAAAGCTCGATATAATCGCCCGCCCGGATCGCGCCTTCCGGCAGATCGGTGACGTCGAACATGGTCATATCCATGGTGATGCGGCCGAGCACGGGAATGAATTTCCCCTCGAACCAGGCTTCGCCCGGGCCGGAGCCATCCAGCCGCTCGGGAACGCCAGTGCTCGAAAGCCCCCGCGGATAGCCGTCGCCATAACCGACACAGGCAACCGCAATGCGGCTGTCCCGCGTCAGCCGGTGGCTTGCACCATAGGAAACCGCTTCGCCTGCCTTTGCGTCCCGGACTTGCAGGATGCGCGCTTCTGCCGTTGCGGTCACTTTTGGCGTGAAGCCGAGGCTCGCCCCTCCGGTGCCGCCGAAAAGTGCAATGCCCGGCCGCACGAGATCGAAATGATAGGCAGAGCCCAGCGCAATGCCGCCGGTCGCGGCAAGGCTTGCCTCCACGCCCTCGAAAGCTTCTGCCACCTTGCGGAAAGCGGCAAGCTGGCGGGGATTTTCCGGCGAAGTCGCCTCATCGCCACACATCAGGTGGCTCATCACCATCACCGGTGAGAAGGCCTGCGGCAGGGCATTGTCATCGGCAAGCTCGAGCGCTTCCTCGACACTCAGCCCCAGCCGGTTGAAACCGGTATCCACCTGTACCACGCAAGGGTAGGGGCCGACCTCGGAAAGCACGCCCATCCAGTGGGTGAGCTGCTGCCAGGAGGAGATGACCGGCACCAGATCATGCTCGAAAAACAGATGCTCCAGCCCCGGCCAGATGCCGGCGAGAACAAAGATGCGGGCGTCCGGCGCAACCGCGCGCAGGCTTGCCCCTTCTTCCGCTGTCATCACGAAAAAATCACGGGCGCCTGCCGAAAACAGCGCTTCGCCGCAATCCTCGACGCCCAGCCCATAGGCATCCGCCTTCACCACCGCGCCCGTGCGGGCCTTGCCGGAAATACGGCGGATCGAGCGCCAGTTCTCCACCAGGGCATTGAGATCAACCGTCAGTCGCAAAGGGGCGGCATCAAAATCCACCATAGCGGTTTCGGGAAAGGGGAAATCGGTCATGCGGTGCTTTCGGTTGGTGGGGGCTTGCTGCCCCTCATCCCCCTGCCGGGACCTTCTCCCCGTTTTGACGGGGAGAAGGGGGCAGAACGGTTGATGTCTTGCGTCCTTCGCCCCGCAAGCGGGGAGAAGGTGGCGGCAGCCGGATGAGGGGCAATTTCAACTGTCCCCCGCTCACGGCTCCTCATATTGCGTGAAGCTCGGATCGGCGAGATCCGCGAAGCGGGTGAATTCGGCCTGGAAGGCGAGCTTGACGGTGCCGGTCGGGCCGTGACGCTGCTTGGCGATGATCACGTCAGCCGTGCCGCGCACCTTTTCGAACAGCGCTTCCCATTCCGGATATTTCGGATCATCAGGATCGCGCGGCTCCTGATTCTTCACATAATATTCCTCGCGGAACACGAAGAGCACCACGTCGGCATCCTGTTCGATCGAACCGGATTCACGCAGGTCAGACAGCTGCGGACGCTTGTCGTCACGGCTTTCCACCTGACGGGAGAGCTGGGAAAGCGCGATGATCGGCACGTTCAGTTCCTTGCCGAGCGCCTTCAGGCCCGTGGTGATTTCGGTAATTTCCTGAACGCGGTTTTCTCCCGCCTTCTTGGAGCCGGTCATCAGCTGCACGTAGTCGACCACCAGCACATCGAGGCCGCGCTGGCGCTTCAGGCGGCGGGCGCGGGCGGCCAGCTGCGCAATCGAGATGCCACCGGTCTGGTCGATATAGAGCGGCACCTTCTGCATCATCATCGAGCAGGCGACGAGCTTTTCGAAATCGGCATCGGTGAGATCACCGCGGCGGATTTTCGAGGAGGAGACTTCCGTCTGCTCGGAAATGATACGGGTTGCGAGCTGTTCGGCCGACATTTCGAGCGAGTAGAAGCCGACGACGCCGCCATTCTTCGCCTTTATCGAACCATCCGCCTGTACGTCGCCCTCATAGGAGGCCGCGATATTGTAGGCGATGTTGGTGGCAAGCGAGGTTTTGCCCATGCCCGGACGTCCGGCAAGGATGATCAGGTCCGAGCGCTGCAGGCCGCCCATCTTCGAATCGAGGGAATGAATGCCGGTGGAAATGCCCGACAGGCCACCATCACGCTCCTTGGCAGCCGCAGCCATGTCGATCGCTTGCGCCACCGCATCGGTAAAGGTCTGGAATCCGCCGTCATAGCGGCCGTTTTCCGCCAGATCGAAGAGACGACGCTCGGTATCCTCGATCTGCGCCTGCGGCGGCATGTCGAGCGGCGCGTCATAGGCGATGTTGACCATGTCCTCGCCAATGGTGATCAGCGCCCGGCGCAGTGCCAGATCATAGATCGCGCGGCCATAGTCTTCCGCATTGATGATCGAGACGGCATCGGCGGCAAGACGGGCGAGGTACTGCGCAACCGTCAGATCGCCCACCTTCGCATCGGCGGGCAGGTGGGTCTTGATCGTCACGGGATTGGCGGTGCGGCCCATGCGGATGATATCGCCCGCGACTTCGAAGATCTTGCGATGCAGTGGCTCGAACAGGTGAACCGGCTTCAGGAAATCCGAGACACGATAATAGGCATCGTTGTTCACCAGAATGGCGCCCAGCAGTGCCTGCTCCGCCTCGATATTGTTCGGGGCCTCGCGGTAATGCGGCTCTGCCGGATTGGGCGCTGCGATCTTGCGTGCGGGATCGTTCATGAGAAACGGAACCTGTGTCAAATGTCCTGTAAGAAGGGATACCCTTATCCCAGCCACTGCGCGGCGAAACCGCTAAAGCGGCTGCCCACAGCTATCCACAGCCAAACTCGGCAATTCGAAGAAATTTGCCGAAAGAGGTTGACTGTGACATGCGGCGACTCACCCGTCACAACGGGTTTATATCAGAGCACGTTATAGAACGAAACAAAAACGCCCGGCCGAAGCCGGGCGTTTCGTCTTGCACGATGTGCGAGAATTATGCGTCGTCGCCGTCGTTGTCGGCTTCCGGATCGAAGAAGTCTTCCGGACGCAGCGCGTCTTCGTCAACGCCGTAGATGGCGTCGGCGGAGGTGAGCGTTTCGCCCTTGGCCTGACGGGCGGCTTCTTCAGCCGAACGGGCAATGTTCAGCTCGATGGAAGCGGAAACTTCGGCATGCAGCGCGAGTTCAACCTTGTGCAGGCCGATGGTCTTGATCGGGATGTGCAGCACGATCTGGTTGCGGCCGACATTGGTGCCGTCAGCAGACAGGATGTCAGCGATATCGCGGGCAGCGACCGAGCCGTAGAGCTGGCCGGTTTCGCCAGCGGCGCGAACCACGACGAAGGACTTGCCGTTCAGAACGTCGGCAACCTTCTGGGCTTCCGACTTGCGCTCGAGGTTACGGGCTTCGAGCGTTGCGCGTTCCTTTTCGAAACGGGCCTTGTTGGCTTCGTTGGCGCGCAGCGCCTTGCCGAGCGGCAGGAGGTAGTTACGGGCAAAGCCATCGCGAACCTTTACGGTTTCGCCCATCTGGCCGAGCTTGGCGATGCGTTCGAGAAGAATGACGTCCATCTTGGTATTCCTTTCAGGGTGGTATGTGTTTCAGACTGTCTTTGAACCATCGGAGCCGTTGCCGGGCACCGATGTAAGCGGGATGGCCTGCCGTGTATCCGCAAGCCCCATCACCAGCACGATGATTGCGGGGAAGGCGAGTAGAATGCAGGACAGATAAGTGAGGATCAGAAGCGGCACGCGGCCAGCCTTGTCACGGCTGCGGAAGTGGATGGAGGCAAAGCCCGCCATCAGGAAGCCCGCGCCGAAGGCACCGCATGCGGCAGCGCCGATCAGCCCGAGCGGACCGCCCGCGAAGCTGAGGAGCATGCTGCCAAGGAGAATGAAGATCGCGTTGCGGTTCATGCGCAGCGACGACGTCATGTCCTCGCGCGGGCGAACCGAGCGGCCCGAAAGCGCCACGATGCGGGTCGCGACATAATAGGAGAAGAACTGCGTGAAGACCCAGCTCATGCCCTGCAGCAGCGGCAGGAGATAGAGCATCAGACGCTTCATCGCCGAAACCGCATTCGGATCGAGCGTCGGCGCGGCCGGGTCCCGCATCGAGATTTCAAGCGTCATGTCCACCAGTTCGGAAACGAGCTCCGGCGAATAGCCGATCACATAGCCGGTCACCGCTGCGGCAATCGTTACCAGTGCGCAGAGCTGCAAGAGAACATTCGGCAGCGGATACCAGGCAAGCATGTCCTTCGGACCGCCAAGCTCGCTTGCCGGGCGGGCAAGGTTTGCAAGATGGCTGATCCAGCCGGTGGGAACGAAGGAGACGGCGGCAACGAAAAGGGCTGCCTTCGGCGCAATCGCAAGACCAATAACGGCGCCGCCCGAAAGAACCGCAATCACGGCGGCAAGGTTGCCCCAGCCCAGACCGGCAATCAGGATCGGCAGCGTGGAGATCGAATAAAGCGTGAAGGCAAGGCTGGTCTGGTTCAGCGCGCCAAGCACCAGAAGTGCGGCGGTGATACCGGCCAGTACGCCAATCGCGGCTGTTTTTCGATCAAGGTTCATCGTGTCTCGCTGTCCTGCGGCTTTCGCAGTTAGGGGCCAAGTGTCAAAAGGCAGCCCCAGCAATGGGATTTATAGGTTCCGATCCGCGCCCACCGCGGAAGGGAGGCGCAAGGCGGAAACCGCCTCGCGCAGAGTCATGCAATGCCGCCAGAGTGAGCGGCGTGCCGCCGGATCAGGCGACGACGTAGGGCAGCAGGCCGAGGAAGCGGGCGCGCTTGATGGCCTGGGCCAGTTCGCGCTGCTTCTTCTGGGAAACAGCCGTGATGCGCGACGGAACGATCTTGCCACGCTCGGAGATGTAACGCTGCAGCAGGCGCACGTCCTTGTAATCGATCTTCGGCGCGTTTGCACCGGAGAAGGGGCAGGTCTTGCGGCGGCGGTGGAAGGGGCGGCGTGCCGGGGAAGAGGATACTTCAGCCATCGGTCAGATCTCCTTATGCACGGTCTTCGCGCGGGCGGCGCGGACGGTCAGAACGGTCACGGTCGAAGCCGCGTTCCGGGCGGTCGCCTTCGCGGCGCGGACGGTCGTCGCGGTCGCGCTTCTGCATCATGGCAGACGGGCCTTCCTCATGCGCTTCAACAGCGATGGTCATGTAGCGAAGGATGTCTTCGTTGATGCGCATCTGGCGCTCGACTTCCTGGATGGCAGCCGCCGGAGCGGTGATGTCCATCAGGGCGTAGTGTGCCTTGCGGTTCTTCTTGATGCGGTAGGTGAGGGACTTGAGGCCCCAGTTTTCGACACGGCCAACCTTGCCGCCGAAAGATTCGATAACGCCCTTGTACTGTTCGATCAGGGCATCGACCTGCTGTCCGGACACGTCCTGACGAGCAAGGAAAATGTGTTCATAAAGAGCCATTGGCTTGCCTTTCTTGCGTTTTGATCGTCATCCGGTTTCGGCGGCTAAGCCTCAACGACTGCTCCTGATTCAGAAGATTCTGAAGGCAAGAAAAGCGTTTCCGAGACGGTCGAGAGCGGAGACACGGGAGGCTGGAACCCTTGGTTCCGAGCGGTTGAGCCAAAGCCCGACCTGCCCTCCGTACAGCCACCAGCCAGAAGACCGGATGTTGCGAACAGGCGCGCTTATACGCATTTTCCGCCAAATGGCAAGGGCGGCAGGGGATTTATTCCCGAACCGCCCAGGCAATTGGCAGGATTAAAGCATCAATGCGCCGTTGGGCCTGCGTCGCGGCTGGCCTTGAAGTCGAAGAGGGTCATCACCGCATGCGGGATGATGTCCGGGGCCGCTTCCTGGATTTCGGCGATATCGTCTTCGGTGAGTTCGACATCACTGTCCTCTTCCGGCCCGGCAATCGCGACGAGGCCGAGCAAATGCATGGTTGCGTCGATCGTGTCGTCGTCTTCCTGCAGATACTTGTCCCAGGCATCCGGACGCAGCGCGATGGCGCGGCCGAAGCCCATAGCCCAGAGCTCCCAGACCACATCGCCTTCTTCCGGGTCGATATCGAAGATCGGCTGGAACTCGCTGGTGTCGAGCTCCTCGGCAATGCTCGCATAATAGGCCATCACGCATTCGGTGAAGCGGCGGGTTTCCTCCGCGTTCTTGAACGGACCCGCACCATCGCTGTCCTCGCTCGCCCAGATTTCGCGAATCCATTCCTCCGGGGAAATTTCCTCCGGGCTGGTGATGATGCCGCAGAGAAAGCCGTTGAGCTCGCTCAGCATCATCGGATCAAACTCCTGGCCTATGGCCTCCAGCGCTTCGTCCATGCGAAGCGCCACTTCGGGCAGTTCATTCCATTCTTCGGCATTTTCCATTGTCTGCCCTCCATTACTCGTCACGTCAGCATAGACGATTTGCGCAAAAGAAAAATGCGGCATCGGGGGGATGCCGCATTTTGTGATTGAAGGCGAACGGCGATTACATCGGCAGGGGGTATTTGCGATGGATGCGTTCGATGGCCTTCAGAAGCTCCGGCGTCAGGTTCACATCCTTTGAACCGATGGCGACTTTCAACTGTTCCATTTTGGTCGCACCGATGATGACGGAGGTCATGAACGGGCGCGTGAGGCAGAAGGCAAGCGCCATGGCTGCCGGGTCGAGACCGTTTTCACGGGCAAGCGTCACATAGGCGCGGGTCGCCTCTTCCTGCGAGGGAACGAGGCGGGCGCCGATATCACCGAAATCGGCACGCGAACCGGCCGGCCGTGCGCCGTCCAGATACTTGCCGGTCAGCAGACCACCCGCGAGCGGCGAATAGGCAAGCAGGCCCACATCCTCATGCCGCGCCACTTCCGCCAGATCGAGATCATGGTGGCGATAGAGCAGGTTATACTCGTTCTGGATTGTCGCCATGCGCGGCAGGCCGTGCTTTTCGGCAAACTCCAGATATTTCATCGTGCCCCAGGCGCTTTCGTTGGAAAGACCGACCGCCCGCACCTTGCCCGCCTTCACGAAGCCGTCGAGCGTTTCGAGAATCATCAGCGTGTCATCCACGGCCTTTGCCGTATCCTGACGATAGGCGTTGAAGTTCCAGTACATGCGCCAGTGGAAGTGGCCGCGGTTCGGCCAGTGGATCTGGTAGAGATCGATATAGTCGGTGCGCAGGCGCTTCAGGCTGCCGTCGAGCGCTTCCTTCATTCCGGCCGCATCAATGGGACGCGCGCCGCGAATATAGGGACGGCCGGGGCCTGCAACCTTGGTGGCGAGCACGATATCCTTGCGCTTGCCGGTCTTTGCAAACCAGGTGCCGATGTAGTTTTCGGTAAAGCCCTGCGTTTCGGCAGAAAGCGGCGTAACCGGGTAAAGCTCGGCGGTATCGAAGAAATTCACGCCCTGCGCGACGGCATAATCCATCTGCTCGTGGGCTTCGGCTTCGGTGTTCTGGGTGCCCCAGGTCATGGTGCCGAGGCAGATGGTGGACACGTCGATATTCGTGCGGCCAAGTTTCTTGAATTGCATGATTGGCTCCGTCGGAGGAATGGGCAGGCCGCGGCAATGTAGGTTTTTTAGCGAAGCGTGCAAGACCGCAGACGCGCTAAATGTTTTCAAAATGAGGTGCGTACGTCAGATTTCCGGGAACGCCTTTCTCTTGACTCGTCTGGCCAGAATGTGAATGGAACAGGAGAAAAATCGGGAAGGAGCCGTCATCATGGCAATCGCATTCACGTTTCCGGGGCAGGGCAGCCAGGCAGTGGGCATGGGCAAGGAGCTCAGCGCCAGCTTTGCAGAGGCACGCGCGGTCTTTGAAGAGGTGGATGAGGCGCTGGGTGAAAAGCTGTCCGCCACCATGTTCGACGGTCCGGAAGAAACGCTGACGCTAACCGCCAATGCCCAGCCCGCTCTCATGGCCGTCTCCATGGCGATCATCCGGGTGATGGAGGCGCGCGGCCTCTCGCTGAAGGACAAGGTCTCCTATGTCGCCGGTCATTCGCTTGGCGAATATTCCGCGCTTTGCGCCGCGGGCACGTTCTCGATTGCCGATACCGCCCGCCTTCTGCGCATTCGCGGCAACGCGATGCAGGCCGCCGTTCCGGTCGGCAAGGGTGCGATGGCAGCAATCATCGGGCTTGAGCATGGCGATGTCGAAGCCGTATGCGCCGCGGCCCGCGCCGAAGGGTCCGTCCAGATTGCCAATGACAATGGCGGTGGCCAGCTGGTGATTTCCGGGGAAAAGACCGCCGTCGAGAAGGCCGCAGCGCTTGCCTCCGAAAAGGGTGCAAAGCGCGCGCTGATGCTGCCGGTGTCCGCCCCGTTCCATTCCACACTGATGGCGCCTGCCGCCGATGCCATGCGCGAGGCGCTGGCCAAGGTGGAAAAGAAGAGCCCGGTCGTACCGGTGATCGCCAATGTGCGCGCAGCTCCCGTAAGCGATGCAAACGAGATTGCCGCTCTGCTGGTGGAGCAGGTGACCGGTCAGGTGCGCTGGCGCGAGACGGTGGAATGGTTCGGCGCCAATGGCGTGACCACCCTTTACGAAGTGGGCTCCGGCAAGGTGCTGACCGGCCTTGCCCGCCGGATTGACAAGACCGTGAACGGCATTGCCGTCAATACGGCTGCGGATATCGATGCAGCGCTTGCCGCGCTGATCGGCTGATGTTCCTGCGCCTTGCCAAGGGCGCCTCGAAGAAGGATGAATTCCATGTTTGATCTCACTGGCCGCAAGGCACTGGTAACGGGCGCGACGGGCGGCATCGGCGAGGAAATCGCCCGGGCACTGCACCGTCAGGGCGCAATCGTTGGCCTGCATGGCACCCGCGCGGAAAAGCTCGAGGAACTGGCGAAGGAACTCGGCGAGCGCGTTTTCGTTTTCCCGGCAAACCTTTCGGACCGCGATGCCGTGAAGGCGCTCGGCGAAAAGGCGGAAGCCGAAATGGGCGGCGTCGACATTCTGGTCAACAATGCCGGCATCACCAAGGATGGTCTGTTCGTGCGCATGAGCGATGCGGACTGGGATGCCGTGCTGGAAGTGAACCTCACCTCCGTGTTCCGTCTGACCCGCGAACTGACCCATCCGATGATGCGCCGCCGCTTTGGCCGCATCATCAACATCACCTCGATCGTCGGCGTGACCGGCAATCCGGGCCAGGCAAACTATTGCGCCTCGAAGGCGGGCATGATCGGTTTCTCGAAGTCGCTGGCACAGGAAATCGCCACCCGTAACGTGACGGTGAACTGCGTCGCCCCCGGTTTCATCGAAAGCGCGATGACCGGCAAGCTGAACGACAAGCAGAAGGAAGCCATCATGGGCGCCATTCCGATGAAGCGGATGGGCACGGGCGCGGAAATCGCAGCCTCCGTCGTCTACCTCGCTTCCGACGAGGCGGCCTATGTCACCGGCCAGACGATCCACGTCAACGGCGGCATGGCAATGATCTAAATCGTTTTGCGTGCAGGGTTCAGACCGGGCAGGTTTGAATCAAAATGCATGTTGAACGTAGCTTTTCCCGGCATTTTCAGGCTTTCCGGCGAAAGGAAAGCATGTTAAGCGGGCCATGACTGTGAAGATTTGTGCCCGCACGCGGAGCGGATGCCTGTTTCAGGCTGCCGCAAAGGCCGGACATGAAGATGAGCGGATTTGCCAAGATGCATTTCTCCCGCCGCTGGGGGAGGGGTGGCAAGGCGGCAGTTCAGGTACGGATGCCTTGAGGGCATCCAGGTGAAGTCTAAGGTCGAGGAAACCGACATGAGCGATATCGCAGAACGCGTAAAGAAAATTGTTGTTGATCATCTTGGCGTGGACGCCGACAAGGTTGTTGAAGGCGCAAGCTTCATCGACGATCTCGGCGCAGACTCGCTGGACACGGTTGAGCTGGTCATGGCCTTCGAAGAAGAATTCGGCGTTGAAATTCCGGATGATGCCGCTGACTCGATCCTGACGGTCGGCGATGCCGTGAAGTTCATCGAAAAGGCCCAGGCATAAGCCTCGGTTTCCTTTTGCGATCTGGCGGGTATTTCCATCGCGGAAATCCCGCCCATTTGCCCGGGTAACCGGGCTTTTGTTTCTTGATCAGTGCTCATACTGAAAATTGGGGTGGATTACGGACGATGAGACGCGTCGTTATCACCGGTACCGGCATGGTATCTCCTTTGGGCTGCGGAACGGAAGTCTCCTGGAGCCGTCTGATCGCCGGTCACAATGCAGCCCGGCTCGTGACCGAGTTCGAGGTCGAGGATCTCCCCGCCAAGATCGCCTGCCGCATCCCGTTCGGTGATGGCACCGAGGGCACCTATAACCACGACATGTGGATGGAGCCGAAGGAGCAGCGCAAGGTCGATCCCTTCATCGTATACGGCATGGCTGCCGCCGAAATGGCGCTGAACGATGCCAACTGGCATCCGCAGACCGACGAGGACCAGATCGCAACCGGCGTGCTGATCGGTTCCGGCGTGGGTGGTCTCGAAGGGATCGTCGAAGGCGGCTACACGATGCGCGACAAGGGTCCGCGCCGGGTCTCGCCCTTCTTCATTCCAGGCCGTCTGATCAATCTGGTTTCCGGCCATGTCTCGATCCGCCACAAGCTGCGCGGGCCGAACCATTCGGTCGTGACCGCTTGCTCGACCGGCGCGCATGCCATCGGCGATGCGGCCCGTCTGGTGGCGCTCGGCGATGCCGATGTGATGCTGGCCGGTGGTACGGAAAGCCCGATCTGCCGCATCGCGCTTGCCGGTTTTGCCGCCTGCAAGGCGCTTTCCACCCAGAACAACGACAATCCGCAGGCCGCCTCGCGTCCCTATGACCGCGACCGCGACGGTTTCGTGATGGGCGAGGGGGCCGGTATCGTCGTTCTGGAAGAGCTGGAGCATGCCAAGGCGCGCGGCGCGAAGATCTATGCCGAAGTCGTCGGCTACGGTCTTTCCGGCGATGCCTATCACATCACCGCGCCGTCGGAAGATGGTGACGGCGCTTACCGCTGCATGGCCATGGCGCTAAAGCGGGCAGGCCTGACACCGGCCGATCTCGATTACGTCAATGCGCACGGCACCTCGACCATGGCCGACACGATCGAGCTTGGCGCCGTCGAGCGTCTGGTTGGCGATGCCGCTTCGAAAATCTCGATGTCCTCCACCAAGTCGGCCATCGGCCATCTTCTGGGTGCAGCGGGTGCGGTCGAGGCGATCTTTGCGACGCTTGCCATCCGCGACAATGTGGCGCCGCCGACGCTCAATCTCGACAATCCCGAACGGGAAACGAAGATCGATCTCGTGCCGCACAAGGCCCGTCAGCGGGAAATCAACGTGGCGCTGTCGAATTCCTTCGGCTTTGGCGGCACCAATGCCTCGCTGGTGCTGAAGCGCTATCAGGCCTGAACAATCGGGAGCGCGCATTGATGCGCGCTCTTTCGCCTTGCTCCCGGTCCGGAGCAGTCATGTGAGATGCAGGAATGGCCGAATTGCATCGGGCACCTGCTTTTTGCCGCATTGCTTGGTACAAAGTCCGGCAAACAAATCATGAGGATGACGTGAGCGACAGCGACCAGAACAAGGAACTCCCTTCCCGTGATCCGGCTCCGGCGGCTTCGACTGCGCCGATCATGCCGAAATCCGCGAAGGAAGCACTGAAGCCCGAGCGCGTGCCGATGCCGCCTGTGCGCTCGAAAAGCGCCCGCAGCCAGATCGTCATTTTCTTCAATTTCCTGATGTCGCTCGCCGTCATGGCGACGGTGATTGCCGTTGGCCTTGCCTATTACGCGCTGAGCGCCTTCAACGCGCCGGGGCCGCTTGAAACCAACACCAATTTTCAGGTGCGGGAAGGGGCGGGCCTTGCGGAAATCTCCAGCATGCTGGAGCGCAACAATATCGTGAACGATGCCCGCATCTTCCGTTACGTTGCCCGTACCTATCTGCATGACAAGACGCTGAAGAGCGGTGAATACGAGATCAAGGCCAAGGCCTCGATGAAGGATGTGATGGAGCTTTTGCAATCGGGCAAATCCATCCTCTATTCCGTCTCTTTCCCGGAAGGGCTGACGACGCGGCAGATGTTTGACCGGCTTCTTTCCGATCCGGTTCTGGAAGGCGAACTGCCTGCCGAATTGCCGCCGGAGGGCAGCCTGCGACCGGATACCTACAAGTTCTCGCGTGGCACGCAGCGCATCGAAATCGTCAAGCAGGCGCGGGCGGCGCAGGAAAAGCTGGTGGATGAGATCTGGCAGCGGCGCGACGCCTCGCTGCCGATCAAGGACAAGACGGAATTCGTGACGCTTGCCTCGCTGGTGGAGAAGGAAACCGGCAAGGCCGACGAGCGCCCGCATGTGGCCTCGGTCTTCATCAACCGTCTGAACAAGGGCATGCGCCTGCAATCGGACCCGACCATCGTCTACGGCCTGTTCGGCGGTGCGGGCAAGCCTGCCGACCGGCCGATCTACCAGTCGGATCTGGCGAAGGACACGCCTTACAACACCTATATCATCAAGGGCCTGCCGCCGGGACCGATCGCCGCACCGGGCAAGGCGGCGCTTGAGGCTGTGGCCAATCCCTGGCGCACGCAGGACCTCTATTTCGTGGCGGATGGCACCGGCGGCCACGTCTTTGCGGCGACGCTCGAAGAGCACAACGCCAATGTGAAACGCTGGCGCAAGCTGGAAGCGGCCAAGGGCACCAGCGAGGATGTGGCCGTGGATGGCCAGCCTGCCGAGGAAGAGCCCGCGCAACCGGCGAAAAAGCCGAAAAAGAAGTGATTTTCCGGTGCCCCGCCGAAAGGCGGGCTATCGAAGGGGCGTTCGGGGTGATTGTATGGTCACCGGAACGGGCAGGGAGCATATGATGGCGTTGCAATCCATGACAGGCTTTGCACGGCGGGAGGGCACGATCGGCCGCTACCGCTTCGTGTGGGAGCTGCGCTCCGTCAATGGCAAGGGGCTGGATATCCGTCTGCGCCTGCCGCAGGGCTTGGAGCATCTGGAAGCGCCGATAAAGGCGGCTGCGGGCACCCATGTATCGCGCGGAAACATCCAGGCGGGGCTTTCGGTGACGGTTGCGGAAAACCGGCTGGAGGCGGTGCTGAACCGCGAAGCGCTCGCCGCCGTGATGGCGCTGCGCGAGGAGCTGAAAGACATTGTCGATCCCAAGCCGCTGACGCTCGACCAGCTGTTCGCGATCCGTGGTCTTGTCGATTTCCGTGAGGCGGAGGAGGATGGTGCCGCACGCGAGGCCCGCGATGCGGCTCTTCTCGATGCCTTCAACGATACCATGAACGCGCTCGTCGCCATGCGCGAATCGGAGGGGCGCGCGCTTGCCGCCGTGCTTTCCGGCCAGATCGACGAGATCGAGCGGCTCGCCGCGATTGTCGAGCATGATCCCGCCCGCCAGCCCGACGAGATCATCCGCAAGCTGTCCGCGCAGGTTGCGGCCCTGATGGAGGCCTCGTCCTCGCTCGACCGTGACCGGCTGCATGCGGAGGCTGCACTGCTTGCCACCCGCGCCGATATCCGCGAGGAAATCGACCGGCTGAAGGCGCATGTGAAGGCGGCGCGCGAGCTGATCGCCAAGGGCGGGCCGGTTGGCCGCAAGCTCGACTTCATGGCACAGGAATTTAACCGGGAATCGAATACGATCTGTTCGAAATCCAACAGCGCGGCGGTCTCGGCGGCGGGCATCGAGCTCAAAGTGGTGATCGACCAGTTTCGCGAGCAGATCCAGAATTTGGAGTAAGGCCATGAGCGGGGGCTCATCGAAGAACAACACCATCCAGCGCCGCGGGCTGATGCTCGTCATCTCCTCGCCTTCGGGTGCGGGCAAATCCACCATCGCGCGCAATCTGCTGAAGGACGATTCCGGCCTCAGCCTTTCGGTCAGCGTCACCACCCGCAAGCGCCGTCCGAGCGAAATCGATGGTGTGCATTACCACTTCATTTCGGTGAAGGAATTCGAGCGGATGCGAGACAGCGACGCGCTGCTGGAATGGGCGGAAGTGCATGGCAATTTCTATGGCACGCCGCGCGAGGCGGTGGAAACGGCCATGGCCGAGGGACGCGACATGCTGTTCGACATCGACTGGCAGGGTGCGCTTCAGCTTCAGGAAAAGATGCGGGCCGATGTGGTTGCGATCTTCATCCTGCCGCCCTCGATGACCGAGCTGCAATCGCGCCTGCATCGCCGCGCCGAGGATACCGAAGAGGTGATCCGCACCCGCCTTCTGAATTCCCGTTCCGAAATCGAGCACTGGCGGGAATATGACTATATCATCGTCAATGACGATCTGCAGACGGCCTATCAATCCATGCAGGCCATCGTCGCCGCCGAACGTCTCCGCCGCGACCGCCGCCCCGGCCTGTTCGACTTCGTCCGAGGGCTTCTGGAAGAAGAGCCCAATCTCGGGTGAGGGATGGGATACAATACGATCCCTTGCATTGTAGACCCCCACCCCTGACCCCTCCCCACAAGGGGGAGAGGGACATAAGCGCCGTATTCAACCCACTCCCTCCCCCTTGTGGGGAGGGCTGGGGTGGGGGTCTGAACTGGAAAAGAG
>CAMFIE010000036.1 GCA_945952315.1 uncultured Rhizobium sp.
TCTACACGCGTAAGATCGTCGGCAGCGTCAGATGTGTATAAGAGACAGCTTCACAGTAGAGCGCATGTGGTTGAAATCGGAGGCGTGGAAGCCGCAGGCGACATTGGCAATATCGATCAGCGGCATCAGGCCTTCGTCATCGCCCATCCGGTAAAGGCCGAAAGCTTCGCCCATGTCGCAATTGAGTGTTGCCACAGTCATCCTCCGCAGATTTTTCGGTTCCCGGCCGGTTTTTCCCGGCTTTTGATGGACCTTGCCGCAGGCGGGAAACATTGTAAAATACGAAGAAGTGATCCCTCGTATCAAAAAAACAGATAATGCCTCTGTCGATCAAACAGGTCCGCTACTTCATTGCAACCGCTGATTCCGGGCAGGTTTCGCAAGCCGCGATCCTGCTCAACGTTTCGCAATCGGCGGTAACGACAGCCATCAAGCAGCTGGAGGACAATCTCGGCGTGAGTCTCTTCCGGAGGCTCGCATCGGGCGTCGTGCTGACGGCGGAGGGCTCGCGTTTTCTCACCCATGCGCGCAACGTGATGGCAGCGGTGAATGCCGCCGAGCGTGCGCCGCTCACCGAGGAAACGGCGCTGTCAGGCGTGGTGCGGGTGGGTGCGACCTATACGGTTCTCGGCTATTTCCTGCCCCGCCTCTATGCCCGCTTCCAGCGCACCTATCCGAAGATACGGGTGGAGCTGCAGGAGCTGCCGCGCGATCTTCTGGAGGAGCGTCTCAACCAGGGAAGCCTGGACATGGCGGTGATGCTGGTTTCCAACCTGCGCGACAAGACCCATCTGGCCTTCGAGACGCTGCTCCGCTCGCGCCGCCGGCTCTGGCTGCCGGCCGAGCACCCGCTGCTCTCCGTCGAGACGATCACCCTCGAGGACGTGGCGCGCGAACCCTATGTGATGCTGACGGTGGACGAGGCGAGCGAGACGGCGGGCCGCTACTGGCAGCAGGCCGGGCTGGAGCCCAAGGTGATCTTCACCACATCCTCGGTAGAGGCGGTGCGCAGCTTCGTGGCCGATGGCATCGGCATCACCATCCTCTCGGACATGGTCTATCGTCCCTGGTCGCTGGAGGGGCAGCGGATCGAGCTGCGCAACGTGGTGGCCGAAATCCCCACCATGGATGTGGGCGTGGCCTGGAACCGCGGCAAGCCGCAATCGCCGGCAACCCGCACCTTCACGGAGTTCCTGAGCCTGTCCTTCGGCGGCGGCGCGCCGCTCTGAGCCTCAATCCGCCAGAAGCTCGAAATCCCAGACCTTGGAGACGATCATCCAGCGGCCGTTCGCCTTCACGAGGGTCAGCTCGTCGGTGAAGAATTTGGCGAAGAAGCGCTCCTCTACCCGCACATGCGCCGTGACCGCCGTCGGCACGTCGATCGACAGGATGCGTTCGAGGCGTGGGGCAGAAACGGATGCCGGCGCCTCGCGGTTCGCAATGATCTCGAGATAGGCCGGCAGGTCGATGACGGTCACCGTCTCCGCATCCGCCGGCTGATCCTTCGCGACCGTGTAGAGCCGGGCATCAGGATGGAAGATCGCCGCAAAGAGGGCCGTATCCCCCCGATAGAGCGCCTCGAAATAATCGGCAATCAGCGCCTTGATCGCCGCACGGTCTCCGCTCTCCGCCATTTGGGCCCTCCCCTTTTCCAGTTTCACCGATTTCTCTAGCAGGCACCGGCCGCCCTCGCCAGAGCGGCCGATCCGTCCCGATCCGGCACGGAAGCCCGGGGCCCGGGCGGATTTCGTGCCCTTTCGATGCAGGATGATTGTGCGGAATCCCGAAAAAACGCGATCCGATAAAATTGTATCTATCGACTTAGCCGGTTCGAAATTCTTGTCCGCTAATTTGACCTCAAGAAGCAGAACGGGCGCCTGAACAAGACCCCGGCATGATGCATCTGCTGACCCGGAATGAATTCGAAAGAACAAGAAAAAGAAGCCGATCCATTCGGTACTCAGACAGGGACAAGACCATGCTGAAGAAGCTTTTCATTGCAGTTGCTGCTGTCGCAACCCTCATGACAGCTGCCATTTCTCCGGCGAACGCCTTCGGTCTCGGCTCCTTTAGCCGCCAGGGCCCTGCGCGCCAGGAATTCAATCTCGGCCGCCCGGCGCCGCTCGCCTTCCAGCTTTTCTGCCTGAAATATCGCAGCGAATGCAAGAACGGCAGCCGCCATGGCTCGGTGGCCTACAATTCGAAGGTCCGCTCGATCCTCGCCTCGGTGAACCGTTCGGTCAATTCCAGCATCCGCCCGCGCCATGACTCCGGCGATGTCTGGAGCCTGAACCCGACCGCCGGCGATTGCGAGGACTATGCGCTGACCAAGCGCAGCCGCCTGATCCGGGCCGGCATTCCGGCTGGCGCGCTCCGCCTCGCCGTGGTGAAGACCCGCGCCGGCGAAGGCCATGCGGTGCTCTTCGTCAAGACCTCCGCCGGCGAGTTCGTGCTCGACAACCTGCGCAGCGTCATCGTCAAGCGCCAGGCCATGCCCTACCGCCTGGTCAGCGTCTCCACCGCCAACCCGATGCGCTGGCGCAATTCCTGAAATGGATCCGACTACCCCAGTTTTCAGGGACCGCCGGCAAGCCCGGCGGTCTTTTCGTAAAGAGTAAAATGCCTTCCTTTTCATCATTTCCGCCGCCTCTGCGGGAAAAGGAGGCAAGTTTTCCCGAAAGCCACCGGAACTTGTTGTTATCAATCCAAGTTAAAGCGCTATACTTGCGCGGATTTAATGCAGCATGACTCACAGGCGATCCCGTTCGACTCTGCGACGGCGCCGCGCCGCCCCTGTAGCTTCAAGGGGATGGGAGAAATTCTTGCTTAACCGGCAGTAAACAGCTTGCATGCGACTTAAAATCGTGAGATACACGTTCCACGTAATATAGGATCAAAAGTGAGGAGTCACACGGTGAGCAAGAAGACCCTGTTTACCTTCGTCGTCGCCGGCACCCTTCTGGGCGCAGGCATGGCCCATGCTGCCGGCGCCAGCGCCGCTTGCGCTTCCGCCCCCGGAGCCGCTGGTGCAGCCATCTCTGCACAGCTGTCTTCGATCGCGAAGCTCTCGGGCGATGCCCGCCGTTCCGCTCTCGATGCTTTCGTGCTCGACCTGGCAAACACCAAGTATTCTTCGCCGGCTGCCAGCTCCTGCGCTGCCGCTGCGATCAGCCAGGCTGCCCAGCTCTATAATTCCGTGGAAGACCAGCAGCGCGTTCAGCAGATCGCGTCCTCGCTCGGCAACCAGGACATCCAGACCGCCGCAATCGATGATCCCGGCGCGACCGGTGGTTTCGACGGACCGCGCGGCAGCAACAACTGACTTGTTGACGACCGCCAGCTTTCAAAGGGCCCGCAGAGGGCCCTTTTTATATGGTTGAGGTGTCTCGCGTGTTTGATAATGCCCTTTCCGCGCAGCGCAGAATCGTTGCCGTCTTTGCTCTTGGTTTATTCTTTTTGGCTTCCGCCACGATCCTCTTCTGGGAATCGCGGCCGTTTTTCCTGCCTCGATCCCACGAAGCGCGCTTCTTTGAAGAGTTTGCCGCGGCGAACGGCTTTTTCGGTGTCTCCACCTATTCCCGCCATCTGGCGATGCGGGAATGCTACACCGGGCTCGACCGCATCCGCGCAAGCGGCGCAGTGACGCCAGAGAAATATGCCTTCATCGACACGTGCCGTCGCATATCCGGGGAAGCCGTCACCTCCGTGCCGCCCTTCAGCCTGGGCTGGCTGACCGCAGCCTATGGTGCGATCGGCCGGCTTGATGCGGCGGCCTTCAACGACCATCTCGCCATGGCCTACAAGACCGCTTCCCACGAGCAGTGGCTGGCCGAAAAGCGGGCGGAACTCGCGGAAAACAATTTCGGCTGGCTTTCCGCCGACAATCTGAAGCGACACAAGGCGGACCTCCAGCTTCTTGCGAAAAGCTATGTCGGCAGCGAGTTTCTGGCGACCCGCTACAATACGGATCCGCTTTTTCGCGAACGGGTGGTTGCGGTGGTGGAAAAACTGCCCCAGGAGGACCAGAAGCGTTTTCTCTGGAATGTCCGCCGGCTTGCCCGTCCCCATTGATTGTTGAATTTTCTCCCTTTACGGTTTTTCCATGGCCTCTTTCCAACGCCGCTCCTCGGTTCGCTCGGAACTCAATGATCGCCTCTTTTGGGTGATCCTGCCGATTCTCGCCATTTCACCCCTGCTGTTCGGCAGCAACCGGCCAATTTTCTGGGCCATGTGGGCCACCCTTCTCGGGCTTACGGGCATGTGGTGGTTCGGCCGCATGTCCAGCACGGATGAGCGCTTCCGGATTACCGTGCATGGCGAATGGGGGCTGGCCGGCTGTTTCGGCGCCATGGGGCTTTACATGCTCGTGCAGATCCTGCCGCTGGGCAGCTTCCTGCCGCCTTTTTCGACCCCGACCGCGCCTGACCTGCAGATGACCGCTTCGACGATCAGCCTGACGCCCGGCGATACGCTGCTCGCCTTTCTGCGCTGGGTCAGCTACGGGCTGCTGTTCTTCTTTGCCGCACAAATGGCCGCCAATCGCAGCCGCGCCGACCGGATGCTGCGTGGCATATACTGGATCGTGGTCGTCCACGCCGTCATCGGCCTCGCCTTCCGCTACCAGTTCGGCGATACGCTGCTCGGCATCCCCAAAATCTCCTATCTCGGTTCGGCCACCGCGGGCTTCGTGAACCGCAATAGCTATGCGACCTTCCTGGCGTTTGGCACGGTGGTGGGCCTGGCGCTGGTGCTGGAACGCACCGTGTTTCCCGCCAGGGCACAGGATCCCAAGGCATCGCGCATCGATGCCTATACGGGCAAGGGCGGCGTGGTGCAGATCCTTGTGGGCTGGCTCGTCATTCTGGCGGCGCTTTTTGCCAGCAATTCCCGCATGGGCGTCGCGGCAGCGCTCTGCGGCATGATCCTGGTCGTCGGGCTAGCTTTCGCGAAATCACCACCCGCATCGCTGGGCAAGCCGGTCTGGCTCACCGTTGCCGGCATGATCGTGACGCTTGGCCTCGTGCTTTTCCTGCACGGGCAGACCTTCATCGAACGCCTAGGAGATGCCTCGCAGGATTCCGATATCCGCCTCGACATCTATGCCCAGGTCATCTCGATGATCAAGATCCGGCCCTGGACGGGATTTGGCGGCAACAGTTTTGAATATGTCTATCCGCTCTTCCACGATTACCCCGTCAACGTGAACTTCATCTGGGACAAGACCCACAACACCTATCTGGCCAACTGGGTGGAATATGGCGTTTTGTTCGGCAGCCTGCCGCTGGTCATTCTCGGCATCGTCGTCTTCAGGCTCCTCAAGGATTTCATCCAGACGCCGGGGGCGGATATCCTCTGCCTGACGGCGCTCGGCGCCATCATGGTGGGCGCGGTGCATTCGCTCGTGGATTTCAGCCTCGAGATCGAAGCCGTCACCTTCCTCTTCAGCGTGCTGATCGGCGCCGGCTTCGCGCGGGCCACGGCGCGACAGCAAAGGGCCGGAGAATAATGGCTATCCTGAAATTCCTCGGATCGATCCTCAAGCGTCCCTCCGCAACCGCCGCGGGACCGCAGCAGCGCGCCAAGCTGCATTTCGACACGATGCCCGATGTGGTTTATGCGATCGGCGACGTGCATGGCTGCCTCTCCCTGCTCCAGCGGCTGGAGGAGATCATCGAGAGAGATGCCGAAGGGGAAGAGGGGAAGAAGGTGCTGGTGCGGCTCGGCGACTATGTGGATCGCGGGCCGGAATCGGCAGCGGTGCTGGACCGCCTCTCCGCCCGGTCGAAACTGCCATTCGACACACTCAACCTTGCCGGGAATCATGAGGAGGTCATGCTGGACTTCCTCCTGAAACCGCACCCGCAGCACCAGTGGCTGCGCTTCGGCGGGCTCGAAACGCTGAATTCCTACGGCATCTACAAGATCCCCGGCCATGCGCGCGACCTGGAAACGGTGTTGCGGGCGCATGTACCGGACGAGCATATCGACTTCCTCGGCAAACTGCCCTCGCTCGTGCATTTCCCCGATCTCTGTCTTGTCCATGGCGGTGTTGACGCCAAGCGGGACCTCGATGCTCAGAAAGACGACGTTCTGCTCTGGAAAAGGCCCTCGGGGGACGTGGAAAACTATCCATTCCTTCTGGTGCATGGCCATACGCCGGTGGAAAAGGTGGAGATCGTCGGTACCCGGGTGAATGTGGATACGGGCGCCTATGCGACCGGTCTGCTCTCTGGGGTGAAAGTTCGCAAGACCGGTGAAATCTCTGTTCTCTCCTGCAATTAATGATGTTTCCGCTAGCGGATTGTCGAGCGTGCAAATTCTGGTACAAGCACTCTAACCACCTTTTGCGTGCGTCCCCCCACTGTCCCCGGGACGCGACCCGCTTTAACTGACAGGCACTGATACATGGATGCTGAAATCGATCTGAAGGCGATACTGGGGATCCTGCGCCGTCAACTCTGGCTTGTTCTGTCCACTATTCTTGCCGTTGTCGTTATTGCTTCCATAGCGGTCTATGCGGTCACCCCACGCTATACGGCAACGGCGCTGGTTCTCGTCGATACCAAGGACAAGAACCTTCTCGACGCGGAGACGGCGGCAACCAATGCCAGCACGGACAATGCCCGCGTCGAAAGCGAAGTGGAAATCCTCAAGTCCGACCGCGTGCTGCTGAATGTCATCAAGGACCAGAATCTGGTCAGCGATGCGGAATTCGGGGTGAAGGTGGGTCTGAAGGACCGCCTCTTCGCCGTGCTTCGCCTGCCCGTATCGCCACCGCCGGAAGGCGATGAGCTTCTCTCCCGCGTGATGCGGAAGTTGCAGGATGCCGTGACCGTGAAGCGGAACGGCCTCACCTATCTCATCTCCGTCGGCGTGGAATCGGAGGATCCGTCCAAGGCAGCGACCCTCGCCAATGCGCTGACCGATGCCTATATTCGCGAACAGATCGGCTCCAAGGTCTCGAGCACCCTCATTGCCCGCGACACGCTGCAGAAGCGGGTGACCGCCGCCAATGCCACCATTGCCGAAAACGAGAAGAGCTTCGACGCCTTCATCGACCAGAATCTCGCCAAGATCGAGGAACAGAGCGGCGGCTCGAGCGCTGTCGGCGCGCTGCGCACTCAACTGAACCAGATCGCTTCCGCCCGCATGCAGGAACTTAACCGGATCGAGGCCGCGCGCCAGGCTCTCCAGAGCCAGGATTTCGAGCAGATGGCAAGTTCGCTCGGCTCGGATGCGCTGAAGGCGCTGCAGCAGCAGCGCGAGGCGCTGACCAAGAGGATTGCCGATGCCGGCGAGGGCTCTACCCGCGCGGTCGATCTGCGCGCCGAGCTCGAAAAGGTCAACAAGACCTTCGAGGCCCAGGCCCAGGCAAGCCTTGACGACCTGCAGAAGACGGTCAGCACCTATCAGGAGCGGGGTGACGCGCTGCGCCAGGAAATCCGCTCCGCCGTGCTTAAGAGCAACCTGCCGCCCGATGTGCTGACCCAGATCTACAGCCTGCAGAAATCCGCCGAAGTGGCGAGAAACCAGTATCAGAACCTGCTTTCGCGCCTACAGGACCTCGACGCCCAGACCGATCTGCAATTGCCGGACAGCCGTGTCGTCTCCGCCGCGCTGGCGCCGATCGATCCTTCCTATCCGAAGAAGCAGCTGGTGCTTGCCGTCGCCTTCGTCATGGCCATGGGGCTCGGTCTCGGCCTGGCGGTTCTGCGGGAATATTTCATCGGCGGCTTCGTCAGCGAATCCCAGGTGGAGGCCGTGCTGCGCACTCCGCTGTCCACCGTGACACCCCGGCAGGCGGGCGGCGAGGAGTTCAACAAGGCGGGAGCCTATCACAGCGTTTCCGACCTGATGGTGAGTTCGCCGCTCTCCCATTTCAGCGAATCCATCCGCCGCCTTCGCCTGGCGCTGGACCAGAGCGAGCGGCGCAAGCTTGCGCCACCGCAAAACGGCGTGCCCCGCGGACGGCTGGTGATGGTGAGTTCAGCGCTCCCGAACGAGGGCAAATCGACGATCGCGCTTTCGCTTGCCCGCGCCTATGCGCTGAGCGGCCAGAGAACGCTGCTGATCGATTGCGACCTGCGCAAGCCCAGCATCCACAAGCATCTCAACCTCGAGCCCAACCAGGATTTCCTGAATTTCCTGCGCGAGGGCGTGGGCACATCCGGCATCCCGTCCCTCACCACCCGCGACCCGATAACCAATCTGACGGTTCTGGTGGGCGGCGGCCGGTCGAGCGTGGCCACGGACGAGGTGGTGATGGGCGAGAACATGGCACGGCTTCTCACCAATGCCCGGCGCCATTTCGACTATATCATTCTCGATACGCCGCCGGTGGAACCGGTGGTGGATGGGCTCTACCTCGCACGGCAGGCCGATCTCGTCGTCTTCGTGGTTCGATGGGCCTCGACGCCCCAATCGAGTGCCAAGCGAGCAATCACGGCGCTCAAGGAAAACAAGAGCAATGAAAGTGAGATCGTGACGATCCTGAACCAGCAGGACCGCAGCAAGCTCACCTCCTACAGCTACGCCTATTCCGGCTATTATAGCGACTGACGGCCAAAACCGCACCTTCGCCCGCAAATTATGCCTCGCAGCCCCGGACGCACCGCGTCCGGGGCATTCTGCTGTGCGGCGCCGCTCTTGATCTTTTTTTACGAAGCGGGATCCGGAACCATCCGAGGGCGTTCTCGGTTCGCTGGTGTTTACACCCACGGGGAGACGAGGACAATCGGAGAGAGCGAAGCGAAGGGTGGCAAGGTTCGATCCAGCATCGTCCATCATGACTGGCTCTACCCCAGATATGTAACGGCGGAGCTCCTGTGGCGGCAAATTTTGGGTGTATTTCCCGGTTCAACGGCCGTTCATCTTAACGATAGTATCGTTAACAAGCCATTCGATCATGCTTCATTCGTATTTCAACCGGAGAATCGCTTAAATGACAGGCAGGCTGCTGAAAAAACGGGCTTATACTTTCAATCTTCGATGGAAACCAATAACCAAAGCTGCAATTGCGCGTCAACCGTGTATTGTCGACCCTAATCTGCCCGCTTCACGCCTATCCTTTACTATTATATGATTGAACGAAATTAGGATGCTCTGAAACTGTTGGTGGAAATTCATCCAAATATGGCATTTGTGAAATGAACGTTTACCTTAAATTTCAGTTGCGAGTGACAGGTGAAGAACAGTAGAATAGTAAACAGTCAGTAAATGTCCTCAAGCGTTTTAGGGGAGCCTAATGGCCCTGCTCGGCAGCAACAATAGCGAAGTTGCAACGTTCAGTAAGCGAGCTGCCCGTAAGCACTCGGCAGCGGAGTTGGAACGCATTCGATTGAGACAGCTGGCATTCAAGCGTGTTTTTGACATCCTGGTGTCCGGGACGGCGCTCCTGGTGCTGGCCCCGCTTTTCCTGATGATCGCCCTCCTGATCAAGATCGATTCGCGCGGGCCGGTCTTCTTCACCCAGAAGCGCTGGGGTCGCGGCGGCCGGCAGATCAAGGTCTACAAGTTCCGCTCCATGCGCACCGATCTCGGCGACAAGACGGGCGTGGCCCAGACGGTCGAGAACGATCCGCGCGTCACGCGGCTTGGCAATCTCCTGCGCCGCACGAATATCGACGAGCTTCCCCAGCTGATCAACGTGCTGAAGGGCGACATGTCGCTGGTGGGCCCGCGCTGCCATCCGATCGGCATGCTGGCCGGCGGCGTTCCTTATGAAGTCCTCGTTCCCGGCTATCACCGCCGTCACGTGATGACGCCGGGCATTACCGGTTTGGCACAGATGCGCGGCCTGCGCGGCCCGACAGTATCCGTGGCCAAGGCACGCCAGCGCATTGCTGCGGATATTTACTATGTCGAGAATTTCAGTCTCTGGCTTGACATGAAAATCCTGTACGGGACGCTGCGTAATGAATTGATCGGTGGTACAGGCTACTGATCGGTAAGTACTACTCCATTCTGTATGAGTAAAGAAGGATCTCATGAAACATATTCTTGTCACGGGTGGAGCAGGATTTCTCGGCAGTCATCTTTGCGAACGGCTGCTGGATCAGGGACACAATGTTACCTGTCTTGACAATTACTATACGGGATCAAAGGCCAATATCAGCCGCTTCATCGGCCGCAACGGTTTCTCGCTGATCGAGCAATCCGTGCTGGATCCGGTCGACGGCCAATATGACGAAATCTACAATCTCGCGTCGCCGGCTTCTCCGCCGCATTATCAGGCCGATCCGATCTTCACCTTCAAGACGAGCGTCATCGGTACGCTCAATCTCCTGGAACTGGCGCGCCGCACGGGTGCGAAAATTCTCCAGGCCTCCACGTCCGAAATCTATGGCGACCCCCATGTGCATCCCCAGCGCGAAGATTACTGGGGCAATGTGAACACGATCGGCATTCGCTCCTGCTATGACGAGGGCAAGCGCGGCGCCGAGACGCTGATCTATGATTACCAGCGGATGCATGGAGTAAATGTTCGTGTGGTGAGGATCTTCAACACCTACGGGCCCGGCATGAACCCGGAAGACGGCCGCGTCGTTTCGAACTTCATCATCCAGGCGCTGCGCGGCGAAGATCTGACGATCTATGGCGACGGTCAGCAGACGCGCTCCTTCTGCTACCGTGACGACCTGATCGAGGGCATCATCCGCCTGATGAATGCGCCCGATCATGTGAGCTTCCCCGTCAATATCGGCAATCCCGTCGAGTTCACGATTCGTGAACTCGCCGAACTCGTGCTTGAGATGATCGACTCGCCCTCGAAGCTCGTCAATCTGCCGCTGCCCCAGGACGACCCGACCCAGCGCTGCCCCGATATCACCCGGGCCCGCGAGCATCTGGGCTGGGAGCCCACCACGCCGCTGCGCGAGGGCCTTGAGAAGGCCATCCCGTATTTCCGTCATTGTATCGAGTCGCCGGCGATCCCAAGCGCCCGCAAAGCCTGAAGGGAGTTTAGTCCATGAAGATCGTAATCATCGGTTCGGGATATGTCGGCCTCGTCGCAGGCGCCTGCTTTGCGGAAATGGGGCACATCATAACCTGTGTGGATAACAATCCGGCCAAGATCGAAAGCCTGAGGAAGGGCATCATGCCCATCTATGAACCGGGCCTCGATGCGCTGGTGACGGGGAACATGGCGGCCGGCCGCCTGAGCTTCACGGAGGATCTCGGCGAGGCGCTCAAGGGTGCCGATGCCGCCTTCATCGCCGTCGGCACGCCGCCGCGCCCCACGGATGGCCATGCGGACATGAAATATGTCTATGCCGTTGCCCGTGCGATTGCCGAAAAGGCCAGCGACGATCTTGTCGTGGTCGACAAGTCCACTGTGCCCGTGGGCACCGGCGACGAGGTGGAGCGCATTCTGCGCGCAGCCGGCCGGCCCTTCCGCTTCTCCGTCGTTTCCAACCCCGAATTCCTGCGCGAAGGCGTGGCGATCGACGATTTCATGCGCCCGGACCGGGTGGTGATCGGCAGCGAGGACGCCTGGTCCCGGAACGTCGTGTCGCGCATCTATGGCGTGGAGCAGCTCAAAGATGCGCCCATCCTCCACACGTCGCGCCGCTCGGCTGAGCTCCTGAAATATGCGGCCAATGCCTTCCTGGCGATGAAGATCACCTTCATCAACGAGATCGCCGATCTTTGCGAGGCGGTGGGCGGCGATGTGCGGGACGTGGCCCATGGCATCGGTCTCGACAGCCGCATCGGCGAAAAGTTCCTGAATGCAGGCCCCGGCTATGGCGGTTCCTGCTTCCCGAAGGATACGCTGGCGATTTCGAAGACCGCGCGCGACTATCGCGTCGAACTGCGCACGGTGGAAACCGTGATCCAGGTGAACGACAACCGCAAGCGCGCCATGGCGCTGCGCGTCGTCGATGCCTGCAACGGCAATGTGCGCGACAAGACCATCGCCGTGCTGGGCCTTGCCTTCAAGGCGGATACGGATGACATGCGCGACAGTCCGGCCATTCCCGTTATCCAGGCCCTGCAGGATTTCGGCGCCCATATCCGCGCCTATGATCCGGAAGCGATGGAAAACGCGAAGTCGATCTTCACCCAGGTACACTTCTGTCGCGATTCTTATGAGGCCGCGGAAGGAGCCGATGCGGTCGTGATTCTCACCGAATGGAAACAATTCAAGAGCCTCGACCTTGCCAAGCTTCGTTCTATCGTACAGGCGCCGCTGCTCGTTGATCTGCGAAACATCTTTACCGAGAAGGATGCGGCTAAGGCAGGCTTTGATTACTGGGGTATAGGAAGCAAAAACTCGGGCGCTCCCGCACTAAGTCAAGCTTTAGCCGCAGAGTAAGTGGTACGCTGTGGCACACCAGAGGCGAAAAAATTAATGAGTACTCGACTCATACCGTGTGGAGAATATTGGTGAAAGTATTTGTAACCGGCGCCGCTGGCTTTGTCGGGTTCCACATATCTAAAAAATTGCTGGATCTCGGTCACATCGTAGTCGGATATGACGGGATGACTGACTATTACGATGTCTCTCTTAAGAGAAAAAGGTTGGACATACTGAATCGATACAGCACGTATGACCACGTGGAAGCAATGCTAGAGGATGCGGAAAAGCTAAATGCTTCGATAGATGAAACTCTTCCTGATGTCCTGATCCATCTGGCCGCTCAAGCCGGGGTTCGCTATAGTCTGGATCATCCCGAGACTTACATCACTTCAAACATCGTCGGATCGTACAACATTCTTGAAGCTGCGAAACGTACGCCTTTGAGACACCTTCTTATAGCATCGTCCAGTTCTATCTATGGTGCCAATAGGACAATGCCGTTTGCCGAAGGTCACAAGTCCGATTGGCCAATTTCCCTATACGCAGCAACAAAGAAGGCTGTTGAAGAAATTTCGCATTCTTATGCATCCTTATGGAATATTCCAATAACGTGCTTTCGCTTTTTTACCGTGTACGGCCCATGGGGGCGACCTGATATGGCACTCTTCAAATTTGTATCCGCTATCGAAAGAAATGTGCCCATTGAGATCTACGGCGAAGGAAAAATGAAGCGCGACTTCACCTACATCGATGACCTCGTTGAATCGATAGTAAGACTCATGGACATTCCGCCCTCGGAGAGAAACCGGGTTCAACCCGAAGATGCGCTGTCGCCCGTTGCTCCTTGGCGCGTTGTGAATATCGGCGGTGGCCAACCTGTCGGTTTGTTGGATTTCATTGAAACAGTGGAAAGATGTTTAGGCAAGACCGCTCAGAAGATATTCCTGCCGATGCAAAAGGGGGATGTCGAAATCACGTATGCGGATCCGAGTCTGCTGCAGCGCCTCACCGGGTATCAGCCGCGTACGGACTTGAGGGTGGGTGTTTCACGATTTGTCGAGTGGTATTTGTCCCAAATACTCCCCGAGACACCAAATACTCACCCCCAAAGTCGAAGACATACATAACAAAACAAACGGGCTTCTATCGCGATGAAGGTGCTGCTTATCGTCACACAGCTAGAGGTCGGGGGGGCGCAGACTGCATCCCGGACGTTGAAGCAAGAGTTGATCAACGCCGGTCTAACAGCTGAACTCGCGTTTCTGTATGAGAAAAACAGCTCAGCCTATTCCGATCGCGACTATGTCACACTTTTTAAGCGGAAACCGCGCTCCGTAAGTGACTACATGCGTATTTTCGTTAATATGTATAGGTTTTGGAAATCCTACAAGCCAGACGTCATTCTCGCCCGCACCCACTACTCCGTTGCATTCATGATCCTTGGGAAACTTATGCGTCTCCCAGGAGCGGGAGTTGCCGTCCAAGCCAACGTTTCCAACTACGGCCCTCTCATTGCCCGCATTATCGATTGGATCGGCGGCACTCTGGGAATCAGTAGAAAAATTGTGATGGTTTCCCAATCAACCGCTGACACATTCAGCGCTTATCCGGCGAACTATCGGAGCCGCATCTGCGTAATTCCAAATGGAGTAAAAATTCCCGTAACTAAAATTGATCAGGCTGTCGCGCGGACAAAGCTCGGTCTAGAGCCTGGAGGCTTTTGGATCGGGAGCGCCGGCAGGTTGGCGGAGCAAAAAAACCACCGTTTTCTCATCGAGTTGGCTGCGAAAATTCCAGATATTAACATAGTAATCGCGGGAGAAGGCGATTTACATGATACTCTCATAAGAAAGGCCATCGAAATGGGAGTAGATAAACGCATTCATTTTCTAGGAGCGGTCGATAATTCAGAGATGCCGAATTTTTACAGTGCTCTAGATGTGTTCGCACTTCCCTCATTTCATGAGGGACGAAGCAATGCTCTTTTGGAAGCCCTCGCCTTTTCGGTCCCTGTGATTGTAAATGACACCCCAACTGTCGCGGATGTGATCGCGGGTGCGAATTCCGTCGCTGGGCGTGCTCTGCCCCTGAATATCGAAACTTGGGCTCAGGAATTGAGGCGCATCAAGGATGACGTAGCGTATCGCGAGAAACTGTGCCAGGGAGCCCGTAACCTGGCTATCGAATTTGGTGTAGAGCAGATGACACGTAGCTACATCGACATCATGCGTGCCGCTCAATAAAACAGGCATGGAGGTGCAAAACATGAAAATTTCTATATTTTTAATTAATTTTGCCGGTGGCGGCGCCGAGCGAGCCGCAGTAATGCTGGCCAACGGTCTTGCGAACCGTGGACATCGCGTCACGATAGCTGTTGCCTCCGACAGCGGCCCGCACCGTTCGCTTGTTCAGGATAACGTAACAGTTCGCGATCTTCGCGCTGGCCGAGCATATAAAAGCACGTTCAAGTTTCTAAAGTTCCTCAGGGAAGAACGCCCGCAAATTGTGCTGTCGTACATGGTGCTTGCGAATACGATCGCGGCAATAGCGAAGTTTGTCCATCCAGACTTTGTGCTCGTGGGCGTTGAACAAGGTAGCATGCATAACGGGTATCGCCGCGACCGAGAACATTTTTTCCAGCGGCTCGCTTATCTTGCCGCAACATGGACCTACAGTAAGCTCAACCTGCTTGTATGTGTTGATGAGAGCGCAGCGCTTGCGGCCTCAGCTTTCACAAGGCGGCCCGACCTGCCGGTCAAAGTCATGCCTAATCCAGTTATTGACGTAGCAGCAACTGCCAAGCTGACGGAACTGACAGGTCATCCTTGGCTTGACGACAAAGACATGCCGGTTTTCATAAATGTAGGTAGATTGACATATCAAAAAAACCAGGCGTTGCTTCTTGATGCATTTGCGATAGTCAGGCAATCAACTCCCTGCAGATTGATCATATTAGGGGAAGGCGAACTGCGAGCGCGCTTGGAGGAGCAAGCCGAATCGCTAGGGATTTCGGACTGCGTCAGTTTCCCCGGCTTCGCTGCAAACCCCTTTGCGTGGCTATCCAAGTCAGATGTTTTTGTCCTAAGTTCACGCTGGGAAGGGTTGCCCACAGTTCTTATTGAAGCCGCGTTTGCTGGATTACCGATCGTCAGTACGAAAGCGTCGTTTGGAACCATAGAACTGACCGGTTATGGCAAATACGGTCAACTGGTAACTGACTATTCTGCTCTCAATCTTGCGGATGGTATGCGCGCTATGCTGAATACACCGCCTTCAAAAGATATTTTGAGAGAGTCAGCTAGTAAATATGAGATCGATGCAGTCGCTCAGGCGTATGAAAATCTGATTATCGAGCACGCGTCTAGTTTCGCGGACTGACAGATCATGTCTGATAACAACTTTCCAGAATTCAAATACAATCGTTTCGATCTTCTCGGGATACCTGCCGATCCACTTGAAACAGAAGAAATCATCCGGGCCTTAAACTACGCTGTCGCACATGATGCGCAAATCACCCTTTGTAATATCAACCTACATGGTTTGTACTGTGCGCAAAAATCAGACCATATGGCTAAACTTCTGAAAAGGGACGACAGCCTTGTTCATATAGACGGAATGCCGATTGTATGGCTCGGTCGCCTTAAAGGTCGATTGCTTTCGTCCAAAACACGCAATACGCATATAGATCTGGTTCCAGTTATCATCAAGCATTTTGCAGCGCGAGGGTGGCCCATTGGCTTCATTGGCTCTGCCCCAGAATTTCGGGATGACAACGTGGAAGCATTAAAGTCCATTGATACCGGAGGGTCATATTGCGTCGAACACGGGCACCTCTCTTCGGACGTCAACCGCTTCGAAGAAACCGAGAGAATAATCAAGAGAATGAATCAGGCGGGTTGCAAAATAGTGTTTGTAGGCATGGGAATGCCCCTACAGGAGGAGTGGATATTACAAAACCGTCACCTACTCACCTGCACAGTCGTTATGCCTGTGGGCGGGTTTATAGACTATTTTGCTGGACGGACTGCAACCCCTCCCCGGGTGCTTGGAAAATTGGGGTTGGAGGGAGTTTATCGCTTCTTAAGGGACCCAAGGCGCTTGGCATTCCGTTACATCGTGGAACCACTTCTATTACTCAAGATTTGGTTATATTACGAATTTAGAAAAACCAAAGACCGCTCATGAGCATCACGGCTAGAGATTTTCCGTCTACTTTCATAGTCGACCTAGAGCAGAACAAACGCGATAGGTCAGCAAAACGTGCAGTTTTCCTGTATATTATGATTGCATTGTTAGGCAATGCACCGATAGCGCTCATTCTTGGCGGAAATGTAGCATGGAAAATTGCCTGGTGCATAACAGATGGCCTTTTACTTCTAATCGCGTGCTTCGCATTCAAACCGCCCATAGAAAACGAGCAGTCTAGGTTTAGGGCGATCGGATATTCGCTTTGGATCCTAATCGTATATTTTTACGTTAGCAGCCTATGGTCGCCAAACATATTCTATAGCGCGGTTGCTTCCGTCTACTTACTTACCGTTACCCTTGCGGCATCCAGCCTCGCCGCATCGCAAATTAAGACGCACGTCTTCTTGAGGGCGGCCTTGACGGCCTCAATCGCGCTTCTTGCAATAGATTATATAGCTGTCGAGTTATTTCCCGATATCGGCATCGACAATTCAGCCTTCACGCTTGCCGGTTCTTGGAGAGGCGTCCATATCCAGAAGAACTTTGCGGGCGCGGTGTATGCGATCGTGGCTTTGGTAAGCGCCGAGTGCTTTCGTCGCCGGATCCGTCGCTTTTCGTCATTTTCAGTGTTAGCCTTAGCTATCATATTCCTTTTTAATTCCGGCTCAAAAACTGCAATTGGTCTTCTAGCGATCGTAAAGATAGCATCAGATTTGCTAATATACGTCCTGCAAGCGCGAACCGGCGAAAGAGCTAATCGGCTTTCCTACATCTTCATCGCTGCTATAGTCCCGACAATATTTTCTATATTAGTGTTTTACGTATTTTCGACCAACAGCGAGCCTCTAGACACAACCCTAACGGGACGGACCCAAGTCTGGACTTTCGCCTATGACTCAATAAGTCAGAACCCGTTTTTCGGTTACGGTTATCTCGGATTTTGGCGGGATCCCATTGTCCAGGCTAAAACGTCGTTTGAACTTGGATGGCAAGTCCCCCACGCGCACAATAGCTTTCTAGACATCCTTCTTTCAGGCGGAGTAATAATCTCACTTTTCTATGTCGTCGTTATCTTCAGTCCAATCCTTTATCTGGCGAGAATTAGTCGAGATGATTTAAAAGACAGCGGAATATTCATACAAATCTGGCTATTTTCGTTGTTGCAGGGAATGATGGAGAGCAGTCTCCTTCTGGAACAAGAATATGGAATAACAGCACTTTTTCTTTTTTCAATAATGCAGCTGAGAGAAAAAAGCAGCGCGTTTTCAAGGCGAAAGGTCTCATATGAACGAGTTTAAATCAACGGTATCTGTTGTAATTCCGGCCTATAACGCGTTCAAAACTCTGCCGGAGACAATTGCTTCCGCACTTAATCAGACATTTGCTCCTATCGAAATTGTCGTCGTGGACGACGCGTCGACAGACGCCACCGCCACATTAGATATCTTAAAACACCCGCTTGTTAAATACGTACGTTGTGAAACTAATGGCGGCGGTTCAGCAGCACGTAACTTAGGTGTGTTGAACGCAAGGGGTGATTGGATTGCATTTCTCGACGCGGATGATCGTTGGGCGACGACTAAACTTGAAAAGCAAATGAAACTTCTTGGTGATGACGCGAACGCTGATAGCGTGTGTGTCACAAATTATCAGATTATTGGTACCCTTGACCGGGGAAGGCGAACCAACCGCCGCCCGATGGAGGAAGGCGAAACGGTAACTCACTATCTTTTTGGCTCGGAGGGAAACCGACTTCAATGCTCATCTTTTGTTGTTCCCCGACGCGCCTGCGTTGCACATCCTTTCCGCCAGGAGACTGCGCCGCACGATGATTGGGATTTCCTAATTAATTTGCAGCGTTCCGGATATCGCATTCACTACCTGCACGAAATCTTGGTGGACTATCTGGATCACTCACTCTTCGCCCGAGTCTCCAAGCAGAAGAAGACCGAGGCATCTCTGGCCTGGATATCGGAGCTAACACCGACGCTCTCGGCAGCAGAGCGTGCAGGCATATTTGTTAATACACTATACTCTCGGAAATATTACAGAATAAGGCCGTTTCTTATGCTGGGGAAGCTAATGCTTGCCCGCAGGTACGGCGTTATCACGACAAAGCGCCTCCTCACTAATTCTATTCGGATCATTCTTGGAGACCGAAATGTCGAAAGGCTACAGCAGCTCCTAACAAGCGCCGATGGTTAAGAGGGAACACATGGGACCTCGCACATCTTTAGGTGGTTTCAAACGCATCTTTCTTGGAATCTTTGGGCAGGGGGTTCAAAGTCTTTTCCAGATCTTAATCGCCATTCTGCTTATTCGAAATGCCGAAAAAGCAGATTATGGATTCTTTAGCCTTGCTTTGACAACAATGTCCTTTTGGGCGAGCGGCGTGAATGCCGCTGCCTCCGCCTTGATTGTACCGAAAATCAGCGGCGCATTCGGTTTCGGACAGCGCAGGCTTCTGGCTAATTTTGGCGCGCTCATCTTGTTCCTGAATGGACTTGGCTTCGTGCTGTTGTCCGTTGTTTTTATCAATGTCGGAGCCAGCCTGTCACTTGCATTATCTGCTGCTGCCCTGTCTGTAGGCTTTAGTACCCGTCAACACTTCCGGACAATTGCGTACTCACGAAATGGAAATCGGGCCTCACTGTTGGCGGATATCTTGTACGCCGTGTTCGGCTGCTTTTTATTGGCTCTCCTATGGTTAATACCCCATAAATACTGGGCTATTTCTGGTCTTCTGATTATGACTCTGAGTCAGTGCGTTTCGAGCTTCAGATTGAGCCAAGCCTTGTCTGTTACACGAACGCCAATTCGTATCTGGCCGCACTTACGCCGACTAAAGGAGTTCAGACGTGGTGCAAGTCAGAGTGTATTCAGCGCACTTTCGGGCTCGTTGGTAACTGCGGCGCCAAGTTTTATTGTTGCAAGCGCGTGGGGTTCTAACATTGTAGCCGTTATTGCCGCTAGTCAAGTTCTCTTGGGCCCGCTTCGCATCGTTCTCACACCTGTTCTTCCCATGATGCGGGCGGAATATTCTCGTACAATCAGCAAGAATGGAGTACATTCTGGCTTAAAAATGATGATCTTGGCAGTAACCATTATGATTAGTGCAGCGGCCCTTGCCGAAATTAGCATCATATTACTCTGGCCATGGTTGAATGCGTTCCTTTATAAAAATAACTACGCTTCTGAACCTATGCTGTCTCTCATTTTGCTGAGTCTGCATAGTCTAGCATTCCAAATGGTACGATTTGTGATCAATCCATATCTCGGAGCTTTGGAACGTTATGGCGATCAGGCAAAAGCAGCATTTTGGGGAGCCGTTGTATGCATAGCGGGTTGTGTCATAGTCGCTTACCGCTACGATCCGAGGTATGTTATGATGGGCAGCTTGGTTGGGAACTTAGTTACTTTATCGATGGAATTGTATTTCCTCTTGTGTTGCTTTAGGCGCACCTTTCGCTAACTCCTCCGGAGATTTCAACATTGGCAATAATTTGGGTCCCGCGACTTTGTTGATTATGCCCGCACCAAATGGTATTGCGGCTGAACGGCAGGCATGCGAAGTGCCAAATGCTCGTTAAAGGACTGGCGATGAGAAATATTTTGGTCATTGGGGGAGCTGGCTATATCGGGAGCCATACGTGCAAAAGATTGAGGCGTGAGGGCTACAACCCCATTGTATATGACAGCCTCGTAACGGGGCATCGTGACGCTGTAAAGTGGGGGCCGCTGGAAGTTGGGGATATCCGCGATTCAATTCGACTGGATGAAGTTCTGGACAAGTATCGACCGGAATGTGTGATGCATTTTGCAGCGTTTGCATATGTTGGCGAGTCTGTTTCCGAACCGTTAAAGTATTACAACAACAATGTTTGCGGTTCGATTAGCTTGCTCGATGCGCTTATTCGTAACGGTGTCGATCAGATAATTTTCTCGTCTTCTTGTGCCACCTACGGAGAGGCTAAGGAACTACCCATCACAGAACGGCATCCCCAGGCTCCGGTAAATCCCTACGGTTTTTCGAAATACGTGATTGAACAAGCACTTCGTGACTATGGGAACGCATATCAATTAAAATGGGTTTCTTTCAGATATTTTAACGCTGCTGGGCTTGACCCCGAAGGCGAACTAGGTGAACGCCATGACCCAGAAACCCATGCCATCCCCCTAGCGATAAGCGCTGCCATCCGACAGCAGATTTTCAACGTATTCGGAACCGACTACAGCACACCTGACGGTACAGCAGTGCGAGATTACATTCATGTCAGCGATCTCGCCGATGCTCATGTTCGTGCTGTAGGCTATCTTGCTTCTGGTGGAGAAAGTTCTGCCTTCAACCTTGCGACGGGCAAAGGCACTTCTGTCAACGAGCTTATTAAGGCTGTGGAAATGGCGGTGGGAAAGACTGTACCAACAAACTTCGCGGCGCGTCGCCCGGGAGACCCCCCTATCTTGTTCGCTAACGCAGAACTTGCCCATAACGTGCTGGGGTGGTCCCCACAATTCACTGATATCTCGGAAATTGTCAAAACTGCCGCGAGTTGGTTTATGAAACACCAACTATAGAAAGCCCATAGGGATTGACCTGAGACCCGACCTCCGTCAGTTTCGAGGAAAGCATTAGTTGGTAATTGGGCCTAGTGCGACCGCTTTTTCGATAGGCATTTTTATTGCGAACTCGCTGGGTATGATGGTGCAAAGCGACGATTGGTTTCTATTTTTATTGTAGTCCTCCTTCCCTACTGTGTAAGCCTCCAGTGAGAGGCGTAGGCTCTGTACCTTCAATTCAGTGATGCTTGTTCGGAATTTCGGCGAATGCGGTGACCTTGCCCCGTTGAACTAATTCATTTTGAAGTAAGCTCTGGCCCATTGTGACGTGCCCCCGCCGAATTGGGCCATTTGGAACTGGAATTTTCCATTTATGATCCCTGCGGGGAGAGAGGAGAATTCCGATGAAGGCATCGAAGTTTAGCGAGGCGCAGATTGCGTTCGTTCTGAAGCAGGCGGAGGACGGCACACCGATCGGCGAGGTCTGCCGGAAGGCAGGCATTTCAGATGCGACGTTCTACAATTGGCGCAAGAAGTATGCGGGCCTGATGCCCTCCGAGATGAAGCGGTTGCGCCAGCTCGAGGAGGAGAATGCCAAGCTGAAGCGGATCGTCGCCGATCTGTCCCTGGACAAGGCCATGCTTCAGGATGTTCTGTCAAAAAAGCTCTGAAGCCTGCACGCAAGCGTTCACTTGTCGACAAGGTCCGGTCCGACTGGAAGATATCCATCCGCCGGGCCTGTGCGGTTCTGAAGATCGACCGGTCGCTCTATGTCTATAAGTCGAAACGCGGCGAGCAGGCTGAACTGAAGCTGAGGATCAGGGACCTTTGCCAGACACGTGTCCGGTATGGATATCGGCGCGTGCATGTCCTGCTCAAGCGGGACGGATGGGCAGTCAATCCGAAACGAATCTATCGCCTTTACAGGAGATGGACCTTCAACGGCGCAACAAGGTGCCAAAGCGGCGGGTGAAGGCAAAGCTGCGATCGGATCGGATAGCCGCCACCCGTTCCAACCATGTCTGGGCCATGGACTTTGTGCATGACCAGTTGGCTACCGGCCGCAAGATCAGGGTCCTGACGGTAGTCGATACATTCTCCCGCTTCTCGCCGGTAGTCGATGCACGGTTCAGCTACAAGGGGGAAGACGTCGTCCAGACCCTGGAACGCACATGCCGCCAGGTTGGCTACCCGGCCGTCATTCGTGTCGACAACGGCAGCGAGTTCATCTCTCGTGATCTCGATCTGTGGGCCTATCACAAGGGCGTGGTGCTCGACTTCTCCCGGCCTGGCAAGCCGACAGACAACAGCTTCATCGAAAGCTTCAACGGCAAGTTCAGAGCGGAGTGCCTGAACGCGCACTGGTTCATGAGCTCACGCGGTTGCGAAGCAACTGCGGATGACGACGCGCGGGTAAAAATGGAGGATTGGCGCAGAGACTATAACGAGTTCCGGCCACACAGCGCCATCGGCAACAAGGTGCCGATTTCGCTCATGAACGGCTCACCGGCACCACCGCCGACCTGAGCCATAACCCCGGAAAATTCCAGCTCCCGCTGGCCCAAAATCGGGGTGCACGTCACCAATTGTAGAACGTCGCATCTGAAATGCCTGCCTTCCGGCAGACCTCGCCGATCGGTGTGCCGTCCTCCGCCTGCTTCAGAACGAACGCAATCTGCGCCTCGCTAAACTTCGATGCCTTCATCGGAATTCTCCTCTCTCCCCGCAGGGATCATAAATGGAAAATTCCAGTTCCAAATGGCCCAATTCGGCGGAGGCACGTCACAAACCGCTGGAGCGAACTCAAAACTGGATAAAACTTGGGGGCAAGGTCAAGCCGAAATCCTCTGTCCAAGGCACGGGGAAACCATCACAATAAAGCAATTAGTCGCGGAGATAGGCGCCCACATCAGCTAGGAGGATGAGAAGAGGATCAAGATATCGCTGGGATCACTTAGCCCGTTCGAATATCTAGGAAGCTTCGGCGTGAAACCTTGAAAAGTCTAACTTTCTATCCAAACCCCTACCGGCCCCGTTATGCGTGGAAACCAACATTCGGTGGAACCCCGTTAGACGAAACTAAGGCCAAAGGACTGCGCCTTTATGACGGTAGTCCATTGGCGGCTACGAATAGCTTCATGCTGATATAGACAACATCCCCGCCCATGTGGATGGGGATGGTGAATCCCTTTGACTTTTGTCATCGCACCTGAATAATGTCACGGACCCCTTGAGACAAAGGATGCCCATGCCGATCAGGACCGCGGATCAGATCATTCACAAGGCTGCCTGGCTCTATTACAGCCACGGGCTTCGGCAGGATGAGGTGGCGCAGAAGCTCAATATATCACGCGCTTCGGTGGCCACCTATCTGCGGCGGGCGCGGGAGATGGGGATTGTCACGATTTCCACCTCGTCCCAGCTTTTCACCGATGATGTGCTCGCCCGTGAGCTCGAGGATGCGGCGGGGATCGACGCGGTCTGGATCGTGCCGGAGGATCGTTCCGCGCTCGATCCGGCCACGGAAATGCCGGTTGTTGCGGCAGCGGTTTTCCAGAGCCTCATTCACCGGGGTGACCGGGTGGGTGTCGCCTGGGGGCGCACTGTCTATCACATTGCCGATGTCATGCCCTTTGCCGACCTGCAGGATGTGACGGTCGTGCAGCTCTGCGGCAATCTCGGCGCGCCCTATTCCTACCGCCCGGACCAGTGCACCACGGAAATCGCCCGGCGGCTCAATGCGCAGGGCATCAATCTCTATGCGCCGCTGGTGCTCAGTTCGGAGCGTCTTGCGGAGGAACTGCGCGGCGAGCCCGTCATTCGCGAGCAGCTTGCGACCATCGCCGACTGTCAGCTGGCGCTCTATTCCGTCGGCGGCATCGAGGCGGATAGCCATCTGGTGAAATGCGGCGCGCTGTCGCCCGAAGATATGGAGGCCATGGGCCGAGCGGGGGCTGCCGGCGTCATTGCCGGGCAGCTCATCGATAGGGAAGGCCAGTGGATGGATTGCGCGCACAACCGGCGCTGCATCTCGGCGGATCTGCAGTCCATCCGCACCATCGAGAAGCGCCTGATGGTGGTGCAGGAAGACGAGAAATTCGCGCCCCTGGTGGCGGCGATCCGGGGCGGCTTCGCCTCGCACCTGATCGTCACCACCTCCATGGCGCGCAGACTTTTGAACGTGTGGAACAAGGGCTGACGCCAGGCGCAAACGCCTGACGGTCTGCCGATGGAGGAAGTGAGTATGGAAAACCTGTGGCGCGACGACGAGGCCGAAGCCATGGTGGCGGCCTATGCCGGCAAGGGCATCAATCGCGACTGGGCCCTGAGGACCTACACGACCCGGCTTCTGGGCGGCGAGCCGCGCCTGGTGCTGCATGGCGGCGGCAACACGTCCGTGAAGACCACCGTCACCGATCTCGTCGGCGACAGCTGGGATGTGCTCTGCGTCAAGGGCAGCGGCTGGGACATGGGCACCATCGAGCCGCAGGGCCTGCCGGCCGTGAAGATGGCCGCGCTTCTGAAAGCCCGCAAGCTCGACCGCCTTTCGGATGAGGACATGGTGACGTTGCTGCGCGCCAATCTGGTCGATCCCGCCGCGCCCAATCCCTCCGTCGAGGCGCTGCTGCATGCCTTCCTGCCGCACAAGTTCGTCGATCACACCCATTCGACCGCGATTCTTGCGATTGCCGACCAGGCCGAAAGCGAGGCGATGGGCAAGCGGCTCTTTGCCGGCAAGCTCGGCTATGTGCCCTATATCATGCCGGGCTTCGCGCTCGCCAAGCTCGCGGCCGAAGTCTACGAGGCCGATCCCTCCGTCGAGGGCCTCTTCCTCGACAAGCACGGCATCTTCACCTTCGGCGAGACGGCGAAGGAAGCCTATGACCGGATGATCCATTACGTCTCCATGGCCGAAGACTATGTGAAGACGAACGGGCGAAACCCCTTCACCCCGGCCGCCCTGCCCGCAAATCTTGCCTCGGCCCGCGAGATCGCGCCCCTGCTGCGCGGTGCGGTCGCCGTGCCGAAGGGCGAAGGCCGCTTCGACCGGATGGTCTCCAGCTTCCGCACCTCGCCCGCCATTCTCGACTTCGTCAATGCGGCCGAGGTGGAGGACATGGCGTCGCGCGGGGTCTCGACGCCCGACCTCTCCATCCGCATCAAGACCGGCCCGATGGTGCTGCCCGCACCCGATGCGGCCGCGCTCGGGAGCTACCGTGCCGTGATCGAGGAGCGGGTGAAGGCCTTTGCCGACGCCTATACGGAGTATTTCCGCTCGAACGACGCACGCGACGACGTGAAGCGCATCATGCTCGATCCCATGCCGCGCCTCACGCTCGTGCCGGGGCTCGGCATGTTCGGCCATGGGCGGACGCTGAAGGATGCGACGATTGCCGCCGATGTCGGCGAGATGTGGATCGAGGCCGCGCGCGATGCGGAATCCGTCGGCCGCTTCCAGCCTGTCAGCAAGCCGGATCTCTTCGATCTCGAATACTGGTCGCTGGAGCAGGCAAAGCTCGCCGGCGCCAAGCCCCGGCCCTTCACCGGCCAGGTGGTGCTGGTGACCGGTGGTGCGGGCGCCATCGGCGCCGCCACCGCCAGGGCTTTCGTTGCGGAAGGCGCGCATGCTGTTGTCCTCGATCTCGACGGGACAAAGGCCGCTGAGGTAGCAAAGGCCATCGGCAACCAGTCGATCGGCATCGGCTGCGACGTCACCGATCCCGCTTCCGTCCGCGCTGCCTTCGACGCCGCTGTCGACCGCTTCGGCGGTGTCGATATCGTGGTGTCCAATGCCGGCGCTGCCTGGGAAGGGGCGATCGCCACGCTCAACGACGGACTGCTGCGCAGGAGCTTCGAGCTCAATTTCTTCGCCCACCAGTCGGTGGCGCAGAATGCGGTGCGGATCATGAAGGCGCAGAAGACCGGCGGCGTGCTGCTCTTCAACGTCTCCAAGCAGGCGGTCAATCCCGGCGCGAAATTCGGCGCCTACGGCCTGCCCAAGGCCGCGACGCTGTTCCTCTCGCGGCAATATGCGCTGGAACACGGCGCCGACAACATCCGCGTCAACGCCGTCAACCCGGACCGCATCCGCTCGGGGCTGCTCAATGACGACATGATCGAGAACCGCTCCGCCGCCCGCGGCGTCACCGTCAAGGACTACATGTCCGGCAACCTCCTCGGCCTCGAAGTCACCGCCGAAGACGTGGCCCGCGCCTTCGTCCACCAGGCGCTGGCCGAACGGACCACCGCGGATGTGACCACCGTCGACGGCGGGAATATAGCGGCGGCCATGCGGTAAGGAGAGCGGGCACCGGGTATGCGGATGGGTACCCCCATATGTCGGCGTATGCCGACATATCCCCCGCATACGGAGCAGCTTCACTACCCGTGAGGGGGAGATCACGGGTCGAGTATGCCGACACCTACCCCCCTCTGCCCTGCCGGGCATCTCCCCCACAAGGGGGGAGATCGGGATGCCGCTTATCTTGGAAGTCCACGCCACCGTTTCTGCGGATGCGACGCTGATTGTTTGACGGAATAAAAACGCCCGCTTGATCTCCCCCCTTGAGGGGGAGATGTCGGCGGTAGCCGACAGAGGGGGGTGCGGT
>CAMFIE010000037.1 GCA_945952315.1 uncultured Rhizobium sp.
AGGTGACCGTATCGGTTCCCGCACCGCCATCGAGGCTGTCATCGCCGATCCCGCCGTTCAGCGTATCGTCGCCGATCCCGCCGGTCAGCGTGTCATTCCCCTCGCCGCCAAATAGCGTGTCGAGACCATCGCCACCATCGAGCGTATCATTGCCACGACCGCCGTTCAGCGTGTCATTGCCCGCCTCACCATTCAGCGCATCATCACCATCACCGCCATTGACCGTATCGTCCCCTGCGCCCGCATCGATGCGGTTGTTCCCGGCATCACCAGAAAGCGTGTCGTTGAAGCCGGAGCCGATCAGGCTCTCGATATTGCGCAGCGTATCAAGGCCTGCGCCAAGCGTGTTCTGCTGCGTTGCAAGCGAAAGGTCCACCGCAACGCGGGACGTGGCATCTGCATAGGTGACCGTATCGGTGCCAACACCGCCGTCGAGCACGTCGTCGCCGATCCCGCCATTCAGCGTGTCGTCGCCAAGACCGCCGGTCAGCGTGTCATTGCCCTCGCCGCCAAGCAGCGTGTCGAGACCATCGCCGCCGTCCAGCGTGTCATTGCCACGACCGCCGTTCAAAGTGTCATTACCGTCCTGACCGGACAAAGTGTCGTCCCCGTCACCACCATTGACCGTATCATCACCGGCACCGGCATCGATGCGGTTGTTCCCGGCATCACCTGTGAGCGTATCGTCAAAGCCGGAGCCGATCAGGTTCTCGATATTACGCAAGGTATCAAGGCCAGCGCCAAGCGTGTTCTGCTGCGTGGTGAGCGCCAGGCTGACGGCGACGCGGGAGGTAGCATCGGAATAGTCCGCGGTATCGGTGCCTGCTCCACCGTCGAGCACATCATCGCTGATCCCGCCATTCAGCGTGTCGTCGCCATTGCCGCCCGTGAGCGTGTCGTTTCCATCTTCGCCGAACAGCGTGTCATTGTTGTCGCCGCCATCAATCGTATCTGCACCGATGCCGCCGCGGATCGTGTCATCGCCAGCCTGGCCGAGAAGCACATCATCGCCACCGCCGCCATTGACCGTATCATTGCCATCCCCGCCCTCGATGCGGTTGTTGCCGCTATCACCGGTGAGTGTGTCGTTGAAGCGCGAGCCGATCAGGTTTTCCAGATTGCGCAGCGTATCAAGCCCTGCGCCAAGCGTGTTCTGCTGCGTCGTGAGAGACAGATCGACGGTGACAGCCGCCGTCGCATCCGCATAGGTCACCGTATCGGTTCCCGCACCGCCATCAAGGCTGTCATCGCCGATCCCGCCATTCAGCGTGTCGTCGCCATTGCCGCCCGTGAGCGTGTCGTTTCCATCTTCGCCGAACAGCGTGTCATTGTTGTCGCCACCATCAATCGTGTCTGCACCGATGCCGCCGCGGATCGTGTCATCGCCAGCCTGGCCGAAAAGCACATCATCGCCACCGCCGCCATTGATCGTATCATTGCCATCCCCGCCCTCGATGCGGTTGTTGCCTGCATCGCCGGAAAGCGTATCGTTGAAGCGCGAGCCGATCAGGTTTTCCAGATTGCGCAAGGTATCAAGGCCTGCCCCAAGCGTGTTCTGCTGTGTCGTGAGAGACAGATCGACGGTCACCGCCGCCGTCGCATCCGCATAGGTCACCGTATCGGTTCCCGCACCGCCATCGACGCTGTCATCGCCGATCCCGCCATTCAGCGTATCGTCGCCGATCCCGCCGGTCAGCGTATCATTGCCCTCGCCGCCAAGCAGCGTGTCGACACCATCGCCGCCATCCAGCGTGTCATTGCCACGACCGCCGTTCAAAGTGTCATTGCCGTCCTGACCGGACAAAGTGTCGTCCCCGTCACCGCCATTGACTGTATCGTCCCCCGCGCCCGCATCGATGCGGTTGTTGCCGGCACTCCCCGTCAGCGTATCGTCAAAGCCGGAGCCGGTGAGGTTCTCGATATTGCGAAGCGTATCAAGGCCTGCGCCAAGCGTGTTCTGCTGCGACGTGAGCGCCAGGCTGACGGTGACGCGGGATGTGGCATCGGAATAGTCTGCGGTATCCGTGCCTGCTCCACCGTCGAGCACGTCGTCGCCGATCCCGCCATTCAGCGTGTCGTCGCCATTGCCGCCCGTGAGCGTGTCGATCCCATCCTCGCCGAACAGCGTGTCATTGTTGTCGCCGCCATCAATCGTGTCTGCACCGATGCCGCCTCGGATCGTGTCATCGCCAGCCTGGCCGAAAAGCACATCATCGCCATCGCCGCCATTGACCGTATCATTGCCATCCCCACCCTCGATGCGGTTGTTGCCGCTATCACCGGTGAGTGTGTCGTTGAAGCTCGAGCCGATCAGGTTCTCCAGATTGCGCAAGGTATCAAGGCCAGCGCCAAGCGTGTTTTGCTGCGTCGTGAGCGACAGATCGACGGTGACAGCTGATGCCGCGTCGTCATAAGTCGCCGTATCGGTTCCCGCACCGCCGTCCAGGACATCGTCCCCGGCGCCGCCATTCAGCGTATCATTGCCAAGGCCGCCATCCAGCATGTCGTCGCCGAGCCCGCCATCGAGCGTATCGTTGCCGGAATCCCCATTCAGCGTATCATTGCCCCGGCCACCCTCGAGCCTGTCATCACCCGCACCGCCAAAAAGATGGTCATCACCGGATTCGCCAAAGAGCGAATTGTTGAAGCGATCTCCTTTCAACGTATCGTTGAGCGCCGACCCCTCGAGGTTTTCGATGCTGACCAATCGGTCCGAGCGGTCGGAGGAAACCCGCTGCAGGCCCGTGATGGCAAGATCCACCTGCACGCCGCTCTGGGAACTGCTGTAGGAGGCCGTATCTTCGCCTGCGCCACCATCGAGAAGGTTGTTGCCCTTGCGGCCATCAAGCACATCATTGCCGTTCAGGCCGAAGATCTTGTTGTCTCCGTCATTTCCGGAAAGCAGATCATCGAACTGTGAACCCTCCAGATCCTCCATGTTCGAGAGGGTGACCGTGCGCGTCTGGGTGATATGCTGTGGCGTTGGGAGATCGAGATCGATCTCCACACCATTGCCCTGCATCCGGAACGAGACCGTGTCTTCGCCATCCTGACCATCGAGCGTTTCATCGCCGACAAGGCCTACCACAAAGGTCTGATCGTTGACATTGACAACCGGTTGCGGCTGGACAGGCGATGGTGCCGGCGATGACGACGGCTCTTCCAGGGCCTCGATGGTGATACCGGCAGGCAAGGCAGAAACCATGGCCTGCAACGCCTCCAGAACCGGAACATCCGCCATGTGGAAGCTGATCTTGTCCATGATCGGCTGGATCACATGCGGTTCTGACAGACCATGGCTGGTCTCGACCGTCTCCAGCGCCTTTGCAGGTGCCGGGTGGTGCTTCAGCATCGATTGCAGAGCCAGGAACTGCTTTGCCGCAAGTTCAATCAACGCTTTCGGTACGGCGGCCAGATGCACCGAGCCGGTTTGCATCTCCTTGCTGACCTCGCCGTCAGGCAATTTGCGGGCCGTTGGACCATGACCACGCTCAACCGTGATCTCACCGTTTTCGGGCAGATCATGGCGGGTAGCCAGATCCTTGCCAACAGTTTCCAGCGACGAAACTAGCGCGTCGACATCCTGCAGGGCCGGCGGCTGGGCGTATTCGGCCACCTTCATGAGAACGACAGGCAGCAATGCCTGTATCCAGCCTTCAAGCGCGCGGTCGGGATTGCTCGAGGCAACGCGGTTGAGAGCCCCCAGCATGCGCTGCAGCAGTTCCGCCTTGCGCATTGCTTGCATGGCAGCGGTTTCTGAACTACCCGAAACAGCAGCCGGGGCCGGGGCAGATCCTGCCGCCGTCTTGTCTTTGCTGTGTTGCGCCTTGCCCAAGATGTTATTCCTTACACAGGTATTTCTGAATATCTTTTTTTGTTTATCCTTGTTTGCGAATTTAATGTGATAGCTCTTTACGTATGGTAAATATGGCAGTGCGAATGCAGAATTTGCTGCACAATTTGCAAGCCGGAAAACCCTCTACTCAAGCGCGGAAGGGGCTGATAAGAAGGCGTTCAAGACCGGCAGGCAGTCGCGACCGGCATCATTTTTTTGAAGCAGACAGGAGCTTTGAATGCGCAACCACGCTTTTGGTCGCCTCCCCTTCACCGTATCGGAAATCGGCTTCGGTGCATGGCAAATCGGCGGGGCCTGGGGTGAAGTCAGCGAGGCGGATGGCCGCGCAGCGTTGAATGCGGCGCTGGATGCGGGCATGACCTTCATCGATACGGCAGATGTCTATGGCGATGGCCGTTCCGAAAAAATCATCGCGGAGGTGCTGAAGAGCCGTTCCGGCACGCGCCCGATGGTGGCAACCAAGGCGGGACGCCGGTTGAACCCGCATGTGGCCGGCGGTTACACCAAGGCCAATATCGAAGCCTTCGTGGATCGCAGCCGCCAGAATCTCCAGATGGACTGCCTCGATCTCGTGCAGCTCCACTGCCCGCCGACCGATGTCTACTATCGCCCCGAACTCTTCGACGGCATGGATGAGTTGGTGGCTTCAGGCAAGATCAAGGCCTGGGGCGTCAGCGTGGAGCGCGTGGAAGAGGCGCTGAAGGCAATCGAATATCCGAACTGCGCGTCGGTGCAGATCATCTACAATCTTTTCCGCCAGCGCCCGGCGCAGCTCTTCTTCGAAGGCGCGAAGATGAATGACGTGGCGGTGATCGTGCGTGTGCCGCTGGCAAGCGGCCTGCTCTCCGGCAAGATCACGCGCGACACCACATTCGCCGCCGACGATCATCGCCTGTTCAATCGCCATGGCGAACATTTCGATGTCAGGGAAACCTTTGCAGGCGTTCCGTTTGAAACGGGTCTGGAAGCGGTGGAGGAAGTGCGCAAACTGGTGCCCGAAGGCGCGGCCATGGCGGCCTTTTCGCTGAAATGGATCCTGATGAATGACGCGGTGACGGTGGTCATTCCCGGTGCGCGCAATGCCGAACAGGCGAAGGCCAATGCGCTTGCCGCCGATCTTCAGCCACTGACGGAAGACGTACTTTCCGCCGCGCGGGAAATCTATGACCGGCTGATTGCCCCGCACGTGCACCAGCGCTGGTAAGACCAGCGCTGGCTTGGCTGACAACCGTCAGTTGGCAGCAGCGAGCGCCTCGCGACGGCGCTCGTAGAGCATGATGGCCAGCGAGGCAGCAAGGATCATTCCTGCCCCCAGCCAGAGCGGACCAGCCGGCGCATAGCCGAAGACGATATAGCCGGCAATCAGGTTCAACGGCAGCTTCAGATCATCGAAAGGCTGCACATAGGCGGCGTCTGCCACCTCATAGGCGCGGGCGAGAAAATACTGGGCACCCACCATCAGCAACCCCGAGACCAGCACCCACACGCCCGCCATGCCAACCGGCCACTGGAAACCGCCCGCATAGGCAAAGGCGGCATTGACAGGTGAAATCAGCATCAGCAGCCAGATGGTCGCAGTCGCAGAACTGTCTTCCGCCAGCACGCTCTTGGTCATCAGTGATGCCCCGCCCCAGAGAAGGGCTGCGGCCACCGGAGCCAGCGAATAGATCGTGAAGCCGTCGGACCAGGGCTGAAGAATGATCATCGCGCCTGTGAAACCCACCAGCGTTGCACCGATCCGCTGCGGCCCGACCTTTTCCTTCAGGAACAGCACGGCACCCGCCGTGATGAAGAAGGGCGAGGTCATGACAAGCGCGATTGCCTGCCAGATCTGCACGCCATGGGCAAGGCCGAGAACCCATGCCTGAACGCCGAGCACGGACAGCGCCACGCGGACGAGATGGGCGACCGGACGCCGCGTCTTCAGCGGCTGCAGGCCGGAGCGCAACAGCATGGGGATCGAAAACAGAAAGGCAACGAAATACTGCCAGAACGCGTCCGACGTGGAGGAAAGGCCCAGATTCATGGTGACATGCTGGGTAATCGTGTTCAGCGCCGCAAATGCAATCCCCGCGAGGATCATATAGGCAGCACCGAGAAAGGCAGAGGACCGGGTAATCGGCTTCAGGCTCTGATTCATGTTCGTTCCTTTGGAACCGGTTGACACAAATCAGGACGCACGGGGCGAGGCACGATACGACCGGCTCCGCGAAAAAGCGGCCCCGGGCGCAAGGCACCCTTCCCGTTCTCTTTCATCCGGACTGTAACCGTCGGCTCCGGAATCGCACCGGATCTGCTGACCCTTCCGCCAGAAGCAGAAGGCGCTCGCGGGCTTGGAGAAATCTCCTTACCGCCGGTGGGGAGTTTCACCCCGCCCTGAGAACAGTATTTTCGTAAGATAAAGAACGGCGCCACGCAAGGCCTGCTGCGGCAGACACAGTGTCAATTGCGATGCAAAGGGCCCTCAATGCGAAAAGGCCCGGCGAAAACACCGGGCCTTTTCCATGTCACGTCACGCATCCAAAAGGATGCAGGCAGGATCAGCCGTTGACGGCATCCTTCAGGCCCTTGCCTGCGGAGAACTTCGGCACGTTGCGGGCCGGGATATCAACTTCTGCACCGGTGGACGGGTTGCGGCCCTTGGAGGCTTCACGACGGGAGACGCTGAAGCTGCCGAAGCCAGCGAGGCGGACGTCACCACCAGCCTTCAGCGTGGCCTGAACGGTCTCGAATACGGCATCGACGGCAGATGCTGCATCGGCCTTGGTCAGTCCGGCCTTTTCGGCGACTGCGGAGACGAGTTCATTCTTGTTCATGTTTCCACCCCTTTCAATGGTTTGAAACGACTCAATTATGGGTCGGGCGCAGAATACGAAAGCAGCGGCCCGCCGCAACTGAAAAGCCTTGCAAATCAGGGAAAAGCAAGGCGTTCCCGGCTATTTTCACAAAAAAGGCCAGCTTCGCGCCAGCCTTTTTCACGTTTTTGTCGCACGGGGGCAAATTTGCCCTTCCATCAATGCGCGATCGTCGCGCCCGCTTCGTCGGTGCCTTCAACCGTTGCGATCACAGGCGTTTCCACCGTGCCATCCCATTCGATCGGTTCAGGCACCTTGACCAGTGCGTGACGGATGACTTCGCCCATGCGCGAGACAGGAACGATCTCGAGATTGTTCTTCACATTGTCCGGAATATCTGCCAGATCCTTGGCGTTTTCTTCCGGGATCAGAACCTTCTTGATACCGCCACGGAGCGCTGCAAGCAGCTTTTCCTTGAGACCACCGATGGGCAGCACGCGGCCGCGAAGCGTGATTTCACCGGTCATCGCCACATCATGACGAACGGCAATGCCGGTCATCACCGAGACGATTGCCGTTGCCATGGCCACACCGGCAGACGGACCATCCTTCGGCGTTGCGCCTTCCGGAACGTGCACGTGGATATCCGACTTGTCGAAGCGCGGCGGCTCGATGCCGAAATCGACTGCACGCGAGCGGACGTAAGACGCCGCTGCCGAGATCGATTCCTTCATCACGTCCTTCAGATTGCCGGTCACCGTCATGCGGCCCTTGCCCGGCATCATCACGCCTTCGATGGTCAGAAGCTCGCCGCCCACCTCGGTCCAGGCAAGACCGGTGACGATACCGATCTGGTCCTCGCCATCCGCCTCGCCGTGGCGATAGCGCGGCACGCCGAGGTAATCCTTGACGTTTTCGGCCGTGACTTCCACCGACTTGGTCTTGCCCTTGACGATTTCGGTCACTGCCTTGCGGCCGATCTTCATCAGCTCGCGCTCAAGGCTGCGCACACCGGCCTCCCGCGTATAGGCCCGGATCACTTCCATCAGCGCTTCGTCGGTGATCGAGAATTCCTTGGGCTGCAGCGCATGCTCGCGGATCGCCTTCGGCAGAAGGTGACGCTTGCTGATCTCCAGCTTTTCTTCCTCGGTGTAACCGGCGATGCGGATGATTTCCATGCGGTCCATCAGCGGCGCGGGAATGTTCAGCGTGTTCGCCGTGGTGATGAACATCACGTCGGAGAGGTCATATTCCACTTCGAGATAGTGGTCCATGAAGGTGCTGTTCTGTTCCGGATCAAGCACTTCCAAGAGCGCGGACGACGGATCGCCACGGAAATCCATGCCCATCTTGTCGATCTCGTCGAGCAGGAAGAGCGGGTTGGACTTCTTGGCCTTCTTCATCGACTGCAGCACCTTGCCCGGCATGGAGCCGATATAGGTGCGGCGGTGACCGCGGATTTCGGCCTCGTCGCGCACGCCGCCGAGCGCCATGCGCACATATTCACGGCCGGTTGCCTTGGCAATCGAACGGGCAAGCGAGGTCTTGCCGACACCGGGCGGGCCGACGAGGCAGAGAATCGGGCCCTTCATCTTGGTCGCGCGCGCCTGCACGGCCAGATACTCGATGATCCGCTCCTTGACCTTGTCCAGGCCGAAGTGATCCTGCTCCAGGATCTTCTCGGCATTGGCAAGGTTGGCCTTGATCTTCGAACGCTTGCCCCAGGGCAGGCCGAGCAGCCAGTCCAGATAGTTGCGCACGACGGTGGCTTCCGCCGACATCGGGCTCATCTGGCGCAGCTTGCGCATTTCGGCTTCGGCCTTTTCACGGGCCTCCTTCGAAAGCTTGGTCTTGTTGATGCGCTCCTCGATTTCGGCCATCTCGTCGCGGCCATCCTCGCCGTCGCCGAGTTCCTTCTGGATCGCCTTCATCTGTTCGTTGAGGTAATATTCGCGCTGGGTCTTTTCCATCTGGCGCTTGACGCGCGAGCGGATGCGCTTTTCCACCTGAAGAACGGAAATCTCGCCCTCCATGAAGCCGAGTGCCTTTTCAAGGCGGGCCTTCACACTGGTGGTTTCGAGCATTTCCTGCTTTTCGGTGATCTTGATCGAAAGATGCGAAGCGACCGTATCGGCGAGCTTCGAATAGTCTTCGATCTGGCTGGCAGCACCGACCACTTCCGGCGAAATCTTCTTGTTGAGCTTCACATAGCTCTCGAATTCGGACACGACCGACCGGCTCAGCGCCTCGACCTCGACCTGATCATCCTTCGGCTCTTCGAGAACCTCGGCATAGGCCTCGTAGAATTCCTCGCGGTCGGAATAGGAGGAAATACGCGCACGCGCGCGGCCTTCCACCAGCACCTTCACGGTGCCGTCCGGCAGCTTCAGCAATTGCAGCACATTGGCAACCGTGCCGACCTTGTAGATGCCATCGGGAGCCGGATCATCGTCACCGGCGTTCATCTGGGTTGCAAGCATGATCTGCTTGTCGGAGCCCATCACTTCTTCCAGTGCGCGGATGGACTTCTCACGGCCAACGAACAGCGGCACGATCATGTGCGGGAAAACCACGATGTCGCGGAGCGGCAGAACCGGATAGGCGGAGCGCTCAGCTGCTGCAGACGTCTTATTCGTCATCATTGTTCCTTTCCAAAGCCCCCGAGGGGACTTCCTGCCGAAGCGGAAAAGCCTCGGCTTTATCTTCTGGTGCTCCACAAGTGGAGATCAAAACTTGCGATTTCAAGACAGGCATGGGTTGCCTCGTCCCGAGCCGCAACTAGGCACAAATCTCGCCTGGCGCATCATGAACCCCGCCGGGCAAAACTATAGTTCAGAACTAGCCCGTGGCTTGCCACGGAAACGCGCCGGTCCATGAATCAGCGGCCGAATTTGCGGATCACTCCGATTCACTGTTTTAACCGTTGTGGCAAAGGACGCAATGCAAACAACGCCATGGATCAAAAATGGCGCGGCTAGGCCAAAAATCCAGCCTGAACGCAAAAGGCCCGCCAGAGGCGGGCCAATCACTTTTTATTGATCGCTTCGGCTCAGGCCGAAACATTCGCCTTTTCCTCGACGCGGTCGGCATAGATGTAGAGCGGACGGGCCTCGGCGCGGACGACTTCTTCCGAAATCACCACTTCGCGAACACCATCGAGCTCCGGCAGATCGAACATCGTGTCGAGCAGGATCTTTTCCATGATCGAGCGCAGGCCACGTGCACCGGTCTTGCGCACGATGGCGCGGCGGGCGATTTCACGCAGCGCGTCGTCGTGGAAGGTCAGCTCCACATCTTCCATCTCGAACAGGCGCTGATACTGCTTCACCAGCGCGTTCTTCGGCTCCTTGAGGATCTGGATGAGCGCATCCTCGTCCAGGTCTTCCAGCGTCGCCAGGATCGGCAGACGGCCGATGAATTCCGGAATAAGACCGAACTTCACCAGATCTTCCGGCTCCAGATCACGCAGCACTTCGCCAACGCGGCGGTCTTCCGGCGACTTCACCGTAGCGCCGAAGCCGATCGAGGTCTTCTCGCCTCGGGCGGAGATGATCTTGTCCAGACCGGCGAAGGCACCGCCGCAGATGAACAGGATGTTGGTCGTGTCCACCTGCAGGAATTCCTGCTGCGGATGCTTGCGTCCACCCTGCGGCGGAACGGAAGCGACCGTGCCTTCCATGATCTTCAGAAGCGCCTGCTGCACGCCTTCACCCGAAACGTCGCGGGTGATCGACGGATTGTCCGACTTGCGGGAAATCTTGTCCACTTCGTCGATGTAGACGATGCCGCGCTGGGCGCGTTCCACGTTGTAATCGGCAGCCTGAAGAAGCTTCAGGATGATGTTTTCCACGTCTTCACCCACGTAACCGGCTTCGGTCAGCGTGGTGGCGTCGGCCATCGTGAAGGGCACGTCGATGATGCGGGCGAGCGTCTGGGCAAGATAGGTCTTGCCGCAACCGGTCGGACCGACCAGCATGATGTTCGATTTCGCAAGTTCGACTTCACCGCCCTTGGAGGCATGGGCGAGACGCTTGTAATGGTTGTGCACGGCGACCGACAGAATGCGCTTGGCCTGCTTCTGGCCAATGACATATTCGTCCAGCACCTTGATGATGTCCTGCGGCGTGGGCACGCCCTCGCGGGACTTCACCATCGAGGATTTGTTTTCCTCGCGAATGATATCCATGCACAATTCGACGCATTCATCGCAGATGAAAACGGTCGGTCCGGCAATCAGTTTCCGGACTTCGTGCTGGCTCTTGCCGCAGAAAGAACAATAGAGGGTGTTCTTGCTATCCCCGCCGTTGCTACCGCTGACTTTGCTCATGTTCAAATCCCTTCCAGCACGCCGTAGATCCGCAGAAACCGGATCACGGTTTTCAAGGTCCGCCCCGGACAGATGGCTGATGCCAAACACCCGGAACCGAAACCCGGTAAAGGTATTCGCGGTCTGGCTGGAAAGTCTTTTCTCTGGAAAAAAGACAACCGGCCCGGCACGGCCTTCAACGGGAACATGCTATGTCACATCACTCAACATAGCATTAATCAATCATTCTATCGCAACAAGGAAGCGTATTTCTTTCTTCTTGCGGCAAGCAGGCGGGACTTGGGATCCAAGCCTCGCCATGACGTTTATTGTCCGGACTGACCTTCGATCTCTTCGCGCGAGGTCAGCACCCGGTCGATCAGGCCCCAGTTCAGCGCTTCGTCGGCATCCATGAAATGGTCGCGGTCGAGTGTCTGCTCCACCTCTTCATAGGTGCGGCCGCAATGCTTCACATAGACTTCGTTCAGGCGGCGCTTCATCTTGATGATGTCGCGGGCGTGGCGCTCGATATCCGACGCCTGCCCCTGGAAACCGCCCGACGGCTGGTGAACCATGATGCGGGCATTCGGCGTTGCAAAGCGCATGTCCTTGTGGCCTGCGGCCAGCAGCAGCGAGCCCATGGAGGCAGCCTGGCCGATGCAGAGCGTGGAGACTGCCGGCTTGATGAACTGCATCGTGTCATAGATCGCCATGCCGGCGGTGACGACACCACCCGGCGAATTGATGTAGATCGCGATTTCCTTCTTCGGATTTTCCGCTTCAAGGAAAAGCAGCTGCGCGCACACCAGCGTCGCCATGTGATCTTCAACCGGACCGGTCATGAAGATGATTCGTTCCTTGAGCAGGCGCGAGTAAATGTCGTAGGACCGTTCACCGCGGTTGGTCTGCTCCACGACCATGGGAATGAGCGCCATGGCGTTATCTACTGGATTTCTCATATCCGTCCTTTGTCACGCTTTCCCTCGTGCACCGCTGGCACCCGAAGAGAATCAAAAAGAAGTCCTCACCCTTACATAGAGCGTCACCACCCCTGTCTTCAAGAGAAGCAGCGTCAGCTCTACTGCAGGATTGCAATCTCCGCTCAAGCTTACCGCAAATTGCGATCAGCCCGGACGAAGCGCGCGGTCCTCGCCCTGTTCTTGCACGATTCCCGATTAATGGCGCGTTACCCCATGCCTGTCCTGCCGGGATTTCGTCAAATAGGTAAAGGCAAGGTGAAACGCAAACGCACCGTTTGCGAAAACTGGTTGTGGTCCGACCGTACGCACCCCTTTTCCAAATGGTAAAAAATCGCTAGCTGTTTGGCATGAGCACCCTTTCCTATCTGAAAATCGATCCCGCCACCCGCCGCGTATCACTCGATGCCAGCGACCCAGCCTTCTATGGCAATCCGAATGCCGCCTATGCCGCGCTTCATGCTGCATGCCCGACCTTTTACTGGGAGCAGCAGAAGCGCTGGTACTTCACCGGTTACGATGCGGTGAACGGCTTGCTTCGCGACCGCCGCTTCGGTCGCCAGATCCTGCATATCGCGACGCGCGAGGAACTCGGCATGCCGGAACCGCTCGCGCACACCCGCCATTTCGATGCAGCAGAGGAAAAATCGCTGCTGGAACTGGAGCCCCCGGAGCACACGCGGCTGCGCACCATGGTCAACCGCGCCTTCGTGTCCCGCCATGTCGAGCGGCTGAAGCCGGAAATCGAGGCACTTGCCAATCGATTGATCGATGGCTTCCAGGCGAACGGGTCTGCCGAAATGCTTTCGGCCTTTGCCGATATCATTCCGGTGACGATCATTGCCCGCATGATCGGGATTCCGGAGGAAATGGGGCCGCAGCTTCTGAAATGGTCGCATGCCTATGTGGGCATGTACATGTTCGGCCGTACCCGTGAAGACGAGCTGGCAGCCGATCAGGCGGCCAAGGAATTCGCCGATTATGTGCGCACCGTGATTGCAGAGCGCCGGGCCAATCCGAAGGATGACCTGCTCACCCACATGATCACCACCGAGCACAAGGGAAAGCATATGACGGAGGAGGAGCTGATCTCCACCACCATCGTGCTTCTCAATGCCGGCCACGAGGCGACCGTCCACCAGATCGGCAATTCGCTGCGCGTCATTCTCGAAAGCGGACTTGACCCGGCTGCAATGTTCACCGACGAAAAAACCACCGAGGCGACGGTGGAGGAATGCCTGCGCATCTGCGCGCCGGTGCATATCTTCCAGCGCTATGCCCTTGAAGACACGGACGTGGATGGCGTTCCGCTGAAGCGGGGCGATGTGATCAGCCTTATTCTGGCCGCCGCCAATCTCGACCCGAAGAAATTCACCGATCCCCTCACCTTCCGGCCGGATCGCAGCGAAGCGCCGAACCTTTCTTTCGGCGCTGGCATCCATTTCTGCATCGGCGCGCCGCTGGCACGGCTGGAGCTGAATGTGGTGCTGCCCCTTCTCTTCCGTCGCCTGCCCGGCCTTCGAATGGCGGACAAGCCCGTGGTGAAGGATGTCTATCACTTCCACGGCCTCGAAAGCCTCAATCTCGCATGGGATTGAGTGGCGGAAGTCGTTTCATTTTATAACGCGCTGAAATTCGCTAGCATCGCCTCGTTGAAGACAAAAGCAGCCGTGCCTGAGACCAGCAGGCACATCCGGGCGAATGGGTGTCCCGGGCTGTGGCAGGACAGAGCCCTGTCTTCAACTGGAGGATGATGCGATGGGCGAAAAATCCCGGATCATCACGCTGACAATACGGAAAACCCGCACGGGCTGGTCAATGACCGTGCGGGTCACATTCCGTAAAAAAGTTTAGCGAAATCATCCGGAGTTAGCAGCTCCGGATGCACTCCACTTTAGCATCATCTCACGCAATTGCAAGCCCAGGCTCACGTGCGGATGACATAATCCTTGAGAGTCGTTTCAACCACTTCCCAGGTTCCCTTGAAGCCGGGTCTGAGGATGAAACTGTCTCCGGCTTTCAGCGTGATCGGCTTTCCTCCGTCTTCGGTGATGACCGAGAGGCCGGAGAGGATGTGGAAATACTCCCATTCGTCATAGCTGATACGCCACTTGCCGGGCGTGGATTGCCAGAGGCCGGCATAGAGGCCGCCGTCGGCCTCTTCGAGGTTCCAGGTGGTGAATTCGGGATTGCCGGAAATCAGCCGGTCTGGGCCGGGCGCGCCCTTTTCGGGCTCCACGCCATCCCTGTCGAAAGTCAGATAATGGGTCATTGGTCCTCGCGGATTGAGGGGAGCAACGGCAGCCGCTCCTCCCCTTGCAGCATCTCCCCTTGCAGGCATCAGGCGCTGGCAAGAGCCTGTTCGAGATCAGCGATGATATCCGCCGCATCCTCGATGCCGATCGACAGGCGCACAACATCCGGACCGGCACCGGCCGCGATCTGCTGCTCCTCGGTGAGCTGACGGTGGGTGGTCGATGCCGGATGGATGACCAGCGAGCGGGTGTCGCCGATATTGGCGAGATGCGAGAAGAGCTTGAGGTTCTGAACGAGCGCCTTGCCCGACTCGTAGCCGCCCTTCACCCCGAAGGTGAAGACCGCGCCTGCACCCTTCGGCGAATAGCGCTGCTGAAGCGCATGGTTCGGATCACTTTCGAGCCCGCCATAGGAAACCCAGGCGACCTTGTCATGGTTTTTCAGCCACTTGGCCACCGCCAGCGCATTGTCGCAATGGCGCTGCATGCGCAACGGCAGGGTTTCGATACCGGTCAGGATCAGGAAGGCATTGAAGGGCGAAATCGCCGGACCGAAATCGCGCAGGCCCAGCACGCGGCAGGCAATCGCGAAGGCGAAATTACCGAAGGTCGCATGCAGCACCATGCCCGCATATTCCGGACGCGGGGCCGAAAGCATCGGATATTTGCCGGACTTCGACCAGTCGAAAGTGCCGCCATCCACGATCACGCCGCCCATGGAATTGCCATGACCGCCCATGAACTTGGTAAGCGAATGCACCACGATATCCGCGCCATGTTCGAGCGGACGGATGAGGTAAGGCGAGGCCATGGTATTGTCGACGATCAGCGGCAGGCCGTGCTTTTTCGCAACCGCAGAAATGGCCGCGATATCCACGAAGGTGCCACCCGGATTGGCGAGGCTCTCGATGAAAATCGCCTTGGTGCGCGCATCGATCTGCGCTTCGAACGAGGCGGGATCAGCCGGATCTGCCCAGCGCACCTGCCAGTCGAACGACTTGAAAGCATTGCCGAACTGGTTGATCGAGCCGCCATAGAGGCGCTTTGCGGCAACGAAGTTGTCGCCTGACTGCATCAGCGTGTGGAAGACGATGAGCTGGGCTGCATGGCCCGACGAAACCGCAAGCGCTGCCGTGCCACCTTCCAGGGCTGCCACACGCTCTTCAAGCACGGCCTGAGTCGGGTTCATGATGCGGGTGTAGATGTTGCCGAACTGCTGCAGGCCGAAAAGGGCTGCGGCATGATCGGCATCATTGAAGACGAAAGCGGTGGTCTGATAGATCGGCGTCGCCCGCGCACCGGTGGTCGGGTCTGGCTGGGCACCGGCATGAACGGCAAGCGTGTTGAAGCCCGGGTTGTTGGTCATCGTCATCTCCCAAGTGTTTTGATGTTGGGGCGATCATAGTGCATCGCGAAGGATTGGGAATGCCGAACTTTATCCGGAGTGCATTTTCCAGCGGTCCGCTGGGATTGATCCCGATCAAGGACGATGTGCGCAAACCACGGCACCCTTCCCGCACATTCACAAGGGATCCTGTCATGCTGGATTGTTCTGCCCTGCCCGCGTCAGCCCCGACAGCGGAAGCCGCTCGGGAAATGCCGCAGATGATGCTTTCGCTCGGCATCGAGCCCGCGCTGGTGCGGGAAGATCACCCGGCCCTTTATTCCAGCATGGGCAGCGTCTGCGCTGCCTGCCCGGAAAAGGAACGTTGCGACCACGATCTTGGAACCGGAACCGTCACCGCCACCTATGCCGATTACTGCGGCAATGCCGCAACGCTCGGCCTGCTCGCCAACAGGCCGGAACTCAAGCACGAATAGGGCTTGCGCATCGCTAGAGGCCGAGGCGTGGGATCTCGATGGCCGGGCAGCGGTTCATAACCACCTGAAGACCTGCGGCCTCAGCGGTAGCGGCAGCCCCATCATGGCGCACATCGAGCTGTCCCCAGATCACCTTTGGCCGGTGGGACAGTGCCAGCGCCTCGTCCACCACGCCCGGCAGCGCATCGGCAGCGCGGAACACATCGACCATATCCACGGTTTCGGGAATATCCGCGAGCCGGGCATAGACCGTCTGGGCGTGAATGGTCTTGCCAGCCTGCCCCGGATTGACGGGAATGACCCGGTATCCCCTGGACAGCAGGAAGGCCATGACATGATTGCTCGGCCGGTCGGCATTGGGCGATGCGCCAACAAGGGCGATCACCTTCACAGACTGAAGGATGCCGCGAATGTAATCCGGGCTGTAGCTGTCATGGTTCACGGGCGTCGCTCCTCGCTTCGGTGGAAAGGTTGACCCAGGCCCCTGCCCTGATCAACCCACAATTGGAATTTATGATTATCATTCTAGATTGGCATCAGCGCAGAGGAAGACAAGGGATGAAGGCTTTGATTGCAAACCGTGCCATGCTCGTTGGCCTGCTCGCGGCGAGCGTGTTCGCAGGCCCGGCCGTTGCTGAACCGCGCTTGAACCCGACGAAGATGACCTGCGCCCAGGTTCAGGCCGCGATCGAGGATTATGGAGCAGTGACGCTGCGCTACAGCTCGCAGCGGGTCAGAAACTTGCCACTCTATAACCGCTATGTCAGCAAAAGCCGCTACTGCGAGTTCAAGAAGGCAGCGGTGCCGACTTCGGTTCCGACACGGGATCGCCGCGCCTGCCCCGTCAAGATTTGCGACTATCGCGACATCCGCGAAGATGGCGAATTCCCTCCGTTTTTCCGCTTCTGAGACCGATCCGTTCCGCCCGGCAGCGCGCTAGCGCGGCAGAACGAGCTGGCCCTGGGCAGAAAGCACGGCCATAGGGTTGTGGGCAATTTCCCAGATATGGCCATCCGGATCTGAAAAATAGCCGGAATAGCCACCCCAGGCCGCCCGAACCGGAGCGCGAAGCAGGCTCGCGCCACAGGAAACCGCAAAGCGCAGCACCGCATCCACTCCTGCCGGACTGGAAACGAGATGCGTGATCGTGATGCAGGGGAAAGATTTTTCTCCCATCTCCACGCCCATTTCCTCCGCCAAAGCTGTGCGCGGATACAGGGCCAGCACCAAACCCCGCAACTGGAAGAGGGTAACGTCTGCCCGCGAGACAGAAGAACGCACGAAGCCCAGCCGCTCGTAAAAAGCGGTGCTGGTCTCGATATGAGCCACACCCAAAGTTATAATGGATATGCGAGGATCGATGGACATAATCACTCCGGAAAAACGTTCTCTTTTTGATCGCACTACGTTCGTTTGATAGTCATTTTTTGTATGCAAATTTTGAGTCTAATCTAATTCAATGATTCCTAATCTGAGAACATCGTTCCGAATTGGGATCAAAACGACAATCCGCGATTGGCACACGCGTGTGTATTTTTTATAAGTATTTCTGATACTTATTTGTCACATCTGAATTTCGGAATCATTTCACGTCATTTGAATAAAAGAAAATTTTTCTCATTAACGTGATGTTCGCGCCGTTTAGTTTCTTTCACGGACAATTACCAGCCTTCTTTGCAGAAAGGTTATGGTTCGGTTAACGGCGGCAGTATATCCATGGCGGAGGGGCGTGTTCCGGGGCGATTCTGTAACCGGCAAGACGTTGCGCGGGAGGGTTCGCATCATGCCGGCTGATGTCATTCTGTTGGTGCTTCTGGGCGCGCTTCTGCATGCGAGCTGGAACGCCATCGTCAAGGCTGGCAGCGACAAGCAGCTGGGCGCGGCGCTGATTTCGCTGGGCTGCGGGGTGACGGCCCTGCCCTTCCTGTTTTTCGTGCCCCTGCCCGCCCCGGAAGCCTGGCCCTTTGTTGTTGCATCGGCCTTTTTCCAGTTCACCTATTTCCAGCTGGTTGCGGCCGGGTATCGGGCTGGCGATATTGGACTTGTCTATCCGCTGATGCGGGGTGTGGCCCCGCTTCTGGTGGCGATCACGTCCAGCGTGGTCATCGGAGAGCATCTTTCGCCGGGAGCCATGCTCGGCGTTGGCACCATCTGTGCCGGCATTCTCACCATGGCCTTTGAATCCCGAAAGGGCGGCAAGCGGGCGATTTTGCTGGCGCTGACCAATGCCGTGGTGATCGCCTCCTATACTTTTCTGGATGGCATGGGCGCGCGCAAGGCCGGGAACGCGATTTCCTATTCCTTGTGGATGGCGCTTTTGCCGCCCGTGCTTTTGTTCGGCTGGGCCTTTTTCAGCCGCGGACAACAGGCTGTGGTCGCCTATGTGCGGAAGGAATGGCCACGCGGACTGTTCGGCGGTGCAGGGTCGCTCGCTTCCTACGGCCTGGCGCTTTGGGCCATGACCAAGGCTCCGGTCGCCTCGGTCGCAGCATTGCGGGAAACATCGATCCTGTTCGCGCTGGTGATTTCCGTGATGATCCTCAAGGAAAAGGCGAGCCCCTGGCGCTATCTGGCCGGTGCCATCATTGCGCTCGGTGGCCTGATCATGAAGCTGAGCTAGCTAGTGGAATCCAAAGCGTTGCTTGAGAATATTGAACAACTCAAACGCTCCATCTTTATCAAGTTGAATCGTTTGACTTAGCTTTCCTACATCCTGCCGTGTCGTACGGCCGAATGTAGATATTTGAAGCAACTTTCTCCCATCTTTTTCTTGGAAGTAGTATTTTGCATCCACTTCGTCATGAAGTGTAATTCTGTCCATTTCACCAAGCTCAAATTTCGTAATTCTTGCCATTTAATCATCCTTCCATTCCGGCATGCGCTTGTCGAGAAAGGCGCCGATTCCCTCTTCGGCATCGCGCGCCAGCATGTTTTCGACCATCACACCGATTGTGTAGTCATAGGCGTCCGCGACCGGCATTTCCGCCTGCGCATAAAAAGCCTCCTTGCCGATCTTCAGCGTCCGGGGAGACTTGGAGGCAATCACCGCCGCATATTTGTTGACCACCTGGGTAAGATACTGCTTCGGCACGATGCGGTTGATGATGCCGAAGTCCTTTGCGGTCGAGGCATCCACGGTTTCACCGGTAAGCAGCATTTCCATCGCCTGCTTGCGGTGCGCGGCGCGGCTGATTGCCACCATCGGCGTCGAGCAGAACAGGCCGATATTCACCCCCGGCGTGCAGAAGGTCGATGTATCGGTGCAGATTGCGAGATCGCAGCTTGCGACGAGCTGGCAACCGGCAGCGGTCGCAAGCCCGTCCACCTCGGCGATCACCGGCTTGGGCAGACGCTGGATCTTCAGCATCAGATCGGAGCACAGCCGCATGGTCTTCTCGAAAAAGGCGCGGCCCCGATCGTCATCGCTGCGATGCCCGGTCATTTCCTTGAGATCATGGCCTGCGGAAAACAGCTTCCCCGTTGCAGCGAGAATGACTACGCGCACGGCCTTGTCTTCCGCCGCCTCGTCCAGCACCGCATGCAGTCGCTGAAGCAGCGCAATGGAAAGCACGTTGGCAGGCGGGTTGTTGAGCGTCAGGCGCAGGATGCCATCGGCAAAATGGCGCGCCAGCGGCGCTTCCAGCATCTCGCCATCCTTGTGCAGGGAAACCACCTCCGCCATCACCTACTCCTCTTGTCGCACTTGTTTCTTTCCCTGTTCTTGCCACAGATTGGCCCGGCGCATCCAGTAGGCGCACCCGCACTTTCGTCTGAAATCGAACAGGATCAACACGATGCAGCCGGTAATGAGCGTTTCGGATATCGAGGCCTTTCTCGAAAGCGATTTTCCGCAGATCCACACCGACGGGCGAGTCTTCGAGATGGTGGAGGTGACATCCGGCGCCATCGTGATGAGCCTTGCCCCGAACGAACGGCATTTGCGACCCGGCGGCACCGTATCCGGCCCCACCATGTTCACGCTTGCGGATGTGGCGGCCTATGTGGCGGTGCTGGCCCATATCGGCCCCGTCGCCCTTGCCGTCACCACCAATCTCACCATCAATTTCCTGAAGAAACCGGAACCCGAAAAGCTCTTCTGCCGGGCAAAGATCCTCAAGCTCGGCAAGCGGCTGGCGGTGGTGGAGGCGACGATCTTTCAGGCTGATGAGGAAGAGCCCGTAGCCCATGCGGTGGCCACCTACTCCATTCCGCCGCGCTGATTTTTGTGGTAATATTTTACCACACATTCAAGCCATTGATTTCAATGGATTATTTTTGCACGCGCCAAAATCATATCAATTGACCCCGTCACCGGCTGACCGTATAAGCGGGCGCGGTGTGAAAGCACCATCAAAGCAACAAGAAACGCCCCGGCTCCTGTCTTTGTCGACAAGGGCAAATCGGGGTCCCGAACCAGAAAGTGAAGACTATGTCTACCTTCGTTCAGAAGCCCGCCGAGGTGGAGAAGAAGTGGATCATCATCGATGCCGAAGGGCTCGTTGTTGGTCGCCTCGCCACGATCGTCGCTACCCGCCTGCGCGGCAAGCACAAGGCCACCTATACCCCGAACGTTGATGATGGCGACAACGTCATCGTGATCAACGCTGAAAAGGTTGCATTCACCGGCAAGAAGTATTCCGACAAGGTCTACTACTGGCACACCGGTTATCCGGGCGGCATCAAGGAGCGCACTGCTCGCCAGATCATCGAAGGCCGTTTCCCGGAACGCGTCATCGAGAAGGCAGTTGAGCGCATGATCCCGCGCGGCCCGCTCGGCCGTCGCCAGATGAAGAACCTGCGCGTCTACGCTGGCTCCAACCATCCGCATGAAGCACAGCAGCCCGTCGTTCTCGACGTTGCCAAGCTGTCCAGCAAGAATACAAGGAGCGCCTGATCATGGCCGATCTTTCTTCCCTGAAGGACCTTGCCCCGGCTCAGGAATCCGCTCCTGTGCATGTTCGCAAGGTTGATGCTCTCGGCCGCTCCTATGCGACCGGCAAGCGCAAGAACGCTGTTGCCCGCGTCTGGGTCAAGCCGGGTTCCGGCAAGATCATCATCAACGGCAAGGAATTCAACGCCTATTTCGCTCGCCCGGTTCTGCAGATGATCCTGCGCCAGCCGATCGTCGCTGCTGCCCGTGATGGCCAGATCGACATCGTGGCAACCGTTGCCGGCGGCGGCCTCTCCGGCCAGGCCGGTGCTGTTCGTCACGGCATCTCCAAGGCTCTGACCTACTTCGAACCGGGCCTGCGCTCGGTGCTGAAGAAGGGCGGCTTCCTCACCCGCGACAGCCGCGTGGTCGAGCGCAAGAAGTACGGCAAGGCCAAGGCCCGCCGTTCGTTCCAGTTCTCCAAGCGTTAATCGCCGGGAACGGACAGACCGAACTTATGGAAACGGCCGCCTTCGGGTGGCCGTTTTCTTTTTTGCCTTCCGGGCAGGCGGGGAATCTGCTTGCATGCCTCTCTCGAGAAAGGAGCGCCCATGTCCAGCCATCAGTCCTCCCCCTTCGCCACCCTGCCGCCACCGCCCTATTATGTCGTGACATTCTCGAACCAGCGGCGCGAGGGCGACAATGGCTATGGGAACATGGCCGAGGAAATGGTGCGTCTGGCAGCCGAACAGCCGGGCTTTCTGGGCATCGAGAGCACCCGCAATGCGGATGGCTTCGGGATCACCAACTCTTTCTGGGAAGATGAGGCGAGCATTCTGGGCTGGAAGAATGTTGTCTCGCATCTGGCGGCACAGCGGCTGGGCCGCGAGCGCTGGTATTCCCATTACGAGGTGCGGGTGGGCCGCATCGAGCGTGCCTATTCCTTCGATCTCAGCGAGGCTTGAGCCTCGCATTCCAGCCATGCCGCCAAAGCATTGCGATAGCAGCCGGTGCCATGTATATGCACGGTCATTGCGCGCGGAGCTTGCCCACGCGCTTTGAGACACTGATCCAACGGGCGGACAAACTGAATCCGGTCTTCTTCTCAACCCCTTGCAATGACGGATAAAAAGATGAGCGCGAAAATCTTCATCGATGGCGAACACGGCACCACGGGACTGCAGATCCGCACCCGCATGGCTGGCCGCCGCGATGTGACGCTGCTCTCGATCCCGGAAGCGGAACGCCGCAATGCGGCCATGCGGGAAGACCTGCTGAACAGCGCCGATATCGCCATTCTCTGCCTTCCCGACGAGGCTTCGAAGGAAGCGGTCGCCATGCTGTCCGGCAATAGCCGGGTGCGCATCATCGATACCTCGACCGCCTATCGCGTCCATCCGGACTGGGCCTATGGCTTTGCGGAAATGGACAAGGCGCAGGCAGACCGCATCCGCTCCGCCCGCCATGTGGCCAATCCCGGCTGCTATCCGACCGGCGCAATTGGCCTTGTCCGGCCGCTGGTGATGGCCGGGCTGCTGCCCGAGACCTATCCGGTCAGCGTCAATGCCGTTTCCGGCTATACCGGCGGCGGCAAGCAGATGATCGCGCAGATGGAACAGGCCGATCACCCGGAACACATCGATGCGCCGCATTTTCTCTATGGCCTGACCCTGAAGCACAAGCATGTGCCGGAAATGCAGATGCATGGAAAGCTTGCCCGGGCACCGCTGTTTTCGCCCTCGGTCGGCAAGTTCCCGCAGGGCATGATCGTGCAGGTGCCACTCTTCCTCGCCGATCTGCCCAAGGGCACGACGATCGAAAGCCTGCATGCCGCCCTCACCGCCCATTATGCCGGTCAGGACATTGTCAGCGTCATGCCGCTTGCCGACAGCGCGAAACTCGCGCGGGTCAATGCCGTGGAACTTGCCGGCAAGGATACGATGCAGCTTTTCGTCTTCGGCACGCCAGGCGGAGATCACGTCAATCTCGTCGCCCTGCTGGACAACCTCGGCAAGGGGGCATCCGGTGCTGCCGTTCAGAACATGGACCTGATGCTTTCGGCCTGAAGCGGCGCTTCGCCCATCCTGATTGAGACCCCCACCCCAACCCTCCCCACAAGGGGGAGGGAGTGGGTTGCGATTACCGCACCGTCACAGGCATCCAGAAGCGGCATAAACGAACAGAATTCCCCTCCCCCTTGTGGGGAGGGATTAGGGGTGGGGGTCTGACAAAAAGCGCGAAGCCCCGCATTCCCCTACTCACTCCTGACTCATACATTGAACAATCCGTCGTCAAAACGCCGTCTCGATTGAACAATCGCGCGATGCTATATCCTTGCCAACTCAAGTGTTGCGAGGATGATCGATCATGTCCGCTGAAAAACTGCCCGTTTATTTCATTCCCCATGGTGGCGGGCCATGGCCGTTCATGGACTTTCCGAAGGATGCCAGCGGCAAGGGGCCGTGGGATGAGCTGGGGGCTTTTCTGACCGGTCTCTCGGCAGATTTCGGTCGCAAGCCGAAGGCGGTGCTGGTGGTATCCGGCCATTGGGAGAAGGAGCCGGTGGTAACCGTGAGCACGGCGGCTTCGCCGGGCATGCTCTACGACTATTACAATTTCCCGCCGCATACCTATCAGCTCTCCTACCCTGCCCCCGGCGCACCGGATGTGGCGCGGCACGTGCAGGCGGTGCTGAAGGAAGCGGGGATCGAAAGCCGCGGCGATGCCGAGCGCGGCTTTGATCACGGCGTGTTCATTCCCTTCATGCTGATCTATCCGAAGGCGGATGTGCCGATCGTGATGATGTCCCTCGACAATGATCTTTCGGCGGAGACCCATCTGAAGCTGGGTGCGGCGCTGGAAAAGCTGCGCGAGGAGGATATCCTCATCATCGCCTCGGGCATGAGCTACCACAACATGCGCAAGTTCCGCAGCGATGAGGCAGGCCATGTTCAGGAAGCGATCCGCTTCGATCACTGGCTGACCGATGCGGTGGAGAACAGCGATATTGGCGCCCGCAATGGCATGCTCGCCCGCTGGGAAGACAATCCGGATGCACGCGCCTGCCATGTGCCGGATCATGATCACCTGGTGCCGCTGTTTGTCGCGGCCGGTGCGGCAGGACAGGATCGCGGCCGGAAGATTTTCGAGACGCACTTCCTCGGCAAGCCCTATTCGGCCTACCGCTTCGGATAGAAGTGAAAAAGGAAAGGCGGCTCAAGGGCCGCCTTTTTTGTTATCGCCGCTCGATGATGCCCGCATTCAGCGGATAGGCACCCTTGAAGCCGCGCCAGTGGGCAACGGCGAAGCCGAGCACGATGATCGCACCTGCCTGATGCATCAGCGCCGCATGGATCTGTACCTGCGTGAGCAGCGCGGTAATGCCCAGCGCGGCCTGCGCACTGACAAGCGCAAAGAGGATCATCGCCCGGCGCGCATGGGCTGAGCCCGGAAGTTCCTGTGCCGTCAGCAGCATATGGATGAAGGTCAGCGCAAACAGGACATAGGCCCCGCAACGATGCACGAATTGCACGGTCTTCGGGTTTTCGAACAGGTTGATCCACCAGGGCTTCTGGATGAAGAGATCGCCCGGAACGAGCGCACCATCCATCAGCGGCCAGGTATTGTAGGAAAGCCCGGCATCGAGCCCGGCCACCAAAGCCCCGAGATAGATCTGGAACAGGGCCATCAACGCAATCACCATGGCGAGCGTGATGGATGACGAACGGCGGGCGGGCGCTTCCTCATGCGGGGAAATCGCCCGCATGATCCACATGGTGCTGGCAAAGATGATGCAGGCGATGGTGAGATGGGTCGCGAGCCGGTACTGGCTCACATCCGTGCGCTCGGCCAGACCGGAGGAAACCATCCACCAGCCGATAAACCCCTGAAAGCCGCCAAGCGCCAGAATGCCGAGCAGCGGCGCCTTCAGCCGCTTTTCCACCCGGCCGGTCAGCCAGAAGAAGGCGAGCGGAGCGGCGAAGATCAGGCCAATCGAGCGGGCAATCAGCCGATGCGCCCATTCCCACCAGAATATGCCCTTGAATTCCTCAACCGTCATGCCGGAATTGATCTGCTGATATTCCGGAATGCGTTTGTAAAGATCGAATTCCTGCTGCCATTCCTCGGCGGAAAGCGGCGGGATCACACCATGGATCGGCTTCCATTCCGTGATCGACAGGCCGGAATTGGTGAGCCGCGTAGCCCCGCCCACAATCACAAGCGCAAACAGCGACAGCAGAACCAGGGAGAGCCAGATGCGCAGGGCGCGGCGGTCCCGTTCCTGCTTTTCCATGCCCTTGAGGACGACACTTTCGAAAGCCGCGGTAGTCATGTTGGATCATTCTCCTTCGCTTGCGCGAAGATTTGCCCCACATGCCCCCATAAAACAAGACCTGCGCGTTTGCGGCACGCGGTCGCGGGCTCTATATTGCGCGGCACTGCTTCGAAGTTCGGGAAAAATGACATGCCCCTGCGGCTCAAGAAACTCATCGGGATGATTCTTCTGGTCAGCCTCGTGCTGATTTATGCGGTGCTTGCGACAAGCATAGCATCGGCCTATCTTGGCGCATCCTCCGGCTGGGTCCATCTGACCTATTTCGCGCTGTCAGGGCTGCTCTGGATCCTGCCGGCAATGCTCATCATCAAATGGATGGCCGGGCCGAAAGCGAATTCATGAGCTCAACTGCCGGCCGCACCAGCCTTCAATCCCTGCCCGATAGCCTTTTGCCGGAAGCAGAACCGATGGCGGGTCGCCTGTCGCTTCATGTTCATGACCGGTTTGAAAGCGTGGCCTCCCTTTGGCCGAGCCTGCAGGCAGACAACCAGAACAGTCTGCACAACGATCGTACATGGTGCGAGGCCTGGCATGCCACCAACCCGCTGCCGCTGGCGCTGATCGAAGGCCGGATCGACGGTCGCTCGCAATTTCTGCTGCCGCTGAAGATAAGCCGAAAGCGCGGCCTGCGCACCTGTCTCTTATACACATCTCCGAGCCCACGAGACGCTCATGAATCTCGT
>CAMFIE010000038.1 GCA_945952315.1 uncultured Rhizobium sp.
TCGCTCGCAATTTCTGCTGCCGCTGAAGATAAGCCGAAAGCGCGGCCTGCGCACGGCCCGTTTTATCGCCGGTGCCTATGCCAACCTGAACAGCGGCCTTTTTTTACCCGATTGCCCGCCGATTGATGCGGATGAGCTGGAATTGCAGCTGATAGAGGCGCTTTCCGACCGGGCGGACCTCGTCAGCCTCGAGAACATGGCGCTGAACTGGCGTGGACGCCTGCATCCGCTTTCCCGCGTCCCGCATGTGGAAAATCACAACCGTGCTTTCCAGATGCCGCTTTTGCCCTCGTTCGAGGACACGCTGAAGCAGGTGAATGCAAAGCGGCGGCGCAAGAAATTTCGCCTCCAGCAAAGACGGCTGGAGGAAGCGGGCGGCTATCGGCTTCATCAGCCGCAGGACGCGGCAGAAACCCACGCGCTTCTCGACGAATTCTTCCGACAGAAGGCAATCCGCTTCGACAAGATGGGACTGCCCGACGTGTTTCGGGAGAAATCCGTTCAGGCCTTTTTCCACGCCCTGCTGGATGTACCGGCCGGAGCCGATGCCTATCCGCTCCGCATTCACGCGCTGCAACTCATGCAGCCGGAGGGGCCTATAGTGATCGCGATTGCCGGTGTATCGCGCAAGGGCGATCATATGATCTGCCAGTTCGGCTCGATCCGGGAGGAACTGGTGCCGGATGCAAGCCCCGGCGAATTCCTGTTCTGGCATATTATCGAACAGGCCTGTGCGGATGGGCTGGCGCTCTTCGATTTCGGCATCGGCGACCAGATCTACAAGCGCTCCTGGTGCACGGTGGAAACCATCCAGTATGACCTGCTGCTGCCGTTGACGGCGAAAGGCCGCCTCGCCGCCCTTGGCCATCGCGGCAAGGTTTGGCTGAAGGCGGCGATCAAGGCCAATCCGATGCTTTACGGAATGATCCAGCGTATGCGGGCCGGGTCCACCCGTCCGGATCAGACCGCGGACGAAGAATAGGCCTCAGGCCGCCGATTTGCCCTTGCGGGAAAACCAGCTTTTCGGGCTCTCGGCGCGCGGGTCGGACAGAAGCATGAAGTCGGAATAGCCCGCGTCGGCGCATTCCTCCACCACGGCCTGCAACTGCTCTTCGTCCATGTTCGGCATCGAGAGGATGATGTGCTCCGACGTGTGCCGGGTGAAGCGCGACAAAGCCTCTGCATTGGCAGAACCGCATTCGATCAGCACGACATCGTAAACATCCGCAAGGGCATTGATGATCATGGTGAGACGGTCGATCACACCCATCGCCTGCTCCATGCTGGCGCGGCCATGCGGCAGGATATGCGCGGACGATGCCGTATCGCTGTGGATGGCATCGCCAAAGGCGGCATCGCCACAGAGAAGATCCGTCACGCCCGGAAGGTAACGATCCACCGCCATCATGCGGGTGGGCAGAAGGGTGGCTGTCAGATCGACAACAATCGTGCTTCGACCCCGCGCGGCAACTTCGCGTGCAAGCATGACCATGCCGGCAGACCCATCATCACCAGTCGGTGACAGGCCATAGGCGACGCCGATGCGGCCCGCACGCAGGTGTTCAGCCACCTGCTCGATGGAAAACTCATCGTTGGAAGGCTCTGCCGACGTTTCGACCGGCGGCTCGAGATCCTCGCCCTCATCTTGAGGCAGCGAAGCCACCAGCGGCGCGGTTTCCTTTGCGACCCTGCGGGAAGAGGCAGGCGGTGTGGACTGGTTCGATGCCTTCAGCTCGCCGGCTGCCGGAACAATCGGCACCGCAGGCTTCAGCGCCCGGCCCGAGAATAGCTCGATCAGAAGCACCACAACCGAGCTCATGATGATCGTGCCAAGTGCTGCAATCAGCGTGATGGGCAGGATCTTGGGGAACGTCGGCTCGCGCGGCTCAATGGCCTTGGAAATGACGCGCGCATCCGCCGGGCTCGAATTCTTGCCGGAGCGGGATGCGGCTTCCCGATAGCGGGCGAGATAGGTTTCCAGAAGCTGGCGTTGTGCGGTCGCCTCGCGTTCGAGCGCCTTGAGGCCGACTTCTTCCTCCCCTGCCCGCGCGGCATCCACCTTGGCGGCATCAAACTGGCGAACCAGCTCGGCTTCGCGCAGCTTTGCAACCTTGGCTTCATTCTCGATGCTGGAAAGGATACGGGTCGTTTCCTGCCGGATCTGGGCCTGGATGCCGCCGAGCTGCGAGCGCAGGCCCTTCAGCTTCGGATGGTTGTTCAGCAGGGTGATCGACAGATCGGCAATCTGCGACTTGATGTTGGATTCGGATTCCTTGAGCTTCTGCATCATCGCGGAATTGCTCACCTCGGCGAGCGTATCCACCGCGCCGCCGCTCGAAAGGGCCGCACGCACGGCCTCGGCCCGCGCCTTGGCATTCGAGCCATCGGAGCGCACCTTGGCGAGCTCCTGCGAGATATCCTTGAGCTGCTGGGCGGCAAGCGACGTGGTCTCGGCTGCCTGCGGAATATCCTTCATGGTGCGATAGTCGGCGACCTTTTTCTCGGCCTCCTCAACCTTCTTGCGCAGGGTGGCGATTTCCGGCTCGAGCCACTGCGTCGCCTCGAAATTGGAATCGATCTTCGCATCGCTCTGCATCAGCGAATAGACTTCCATCATCTTGTTCGGAATGGCCGCGGAAAGTTTCGGGTCTTCCGAGGTGAACTGGATGCCGATGACGCGGGATTTCTCGACCTGATAGACCTGCAGCTTCTCGATGAACTTGTCGACCACGCGGTCTTCAGGCGAAAGCTGGTTGTCCGGCTTCTTCAGATGAAGGGCACTCAGGATTTTCTGGCTGGTGGAATTGGACTTGTCGAATTCCGGCAGGCCGATGAGGTTCAGATCCTTGGCGACCTGCTTGATAAGGTCTGCGGAATTGAGCACCTGCACCTGGCTGGCGATATTGAGCTCGTCGAGCAGCGGCTGGGTATCCGAACCGGCCTGCTCCGTCTTGGAAAAGGCAGCGGCACGCGGCTCGATCAACAGCCTCGCCTCCCCCTGATAGCTGGGGGTCGCGACATTGGCACCCACATAGGCCATCGCGGAGACCGCGACCGTCAATGCCAGAATGCGATAGCGCCGTTGCCAGATAGCCGCAAAGAGCTGCTTCAGATCAATATCAACGTCCGGCTGGCTGCCAATATACTCAGGCATAACTTACTCCGCCTATACAACTTGGACGGATCGTAAACGGACATGGTAAAACCGTCGTTAATGCCATTCATCATCATTATGCGAAAAAGATTTTCGCACCGTTTACCGGCTATTAACCCTAACGGATTGATAACAGGCTCAAGACAGAAGCGGTCAGCTGGCTGGGGGTTTGGCATTGGCAAAGTACAGGAACATCGTAGCTATGGCGCTTGTTGCCGCGGCAGCGATCCTGCCGGGCTGCACCACCTACCATCCGCCGGGCCGGGCCTTTCACGAGGCGACCATCCAGCCCTACACGCTCGACAGCGGCGACCGCCTGCGCATCACCGTATTCGAACAGCCCGGCCTTTCGAACACCTATACGGTGGATCAGGCCGGCTATATCGCCTTCCCGCTCATTGGACAGGTGCCGGTGCGTGGCACGACCCTGCCAAAGCTTGAGCAACTGATTGCCCAGAAACTGCAGCAGGGCTACCTGCGCGACCCCGATGTCTCCATCGAAATCGACCGTTATCGCTCGATCTTCGTGATGGGTGAAGTGGGCGCTTCCGGGCAATATACCTATGTGCCGGGCATGACAGTGCAAAATGCTATTGCCATTGCCGGTGGTTTCTCGCCGCGCGCCTCTCAACAGAATGTTGACGTGACGCGCAAGATCAACGGTCAGATTCTGACCGGCCGCGTGCCGATCACCGATCCGGTGATGGCGGGCGACACGATCTATGTGCGAGAGCGGCTTTTCTGACGGGGCATGATGGACACGAACAGGCCTTTGCGGATCATCCACTGTTTCAGATCGCCGGTCGGAGGCATTTTCCGGCATGTGCGGGATCTGGTTCTGGAGCATTCCAAGGCCGGGCACGAGGTCGGCATTCTCTGTGACAGCACAACGGGCGGAGAGCACGAGGAGCGCATGTTCCGCGAGCTGCTGCCCCATTTATCCCTCGGGCTCGTTCGCATGCCAATGCAACGGGCCATCTCTCCACGCGATGTCATGGCCCTGTGGCGCAGCTATGGAGAACTGAAGAAATTGAAGCCGGATGTCCTGCACGGGCATGGTGCCAAAGGTGGTGCCATCGCCCGTCTCATCGGCTCAGTGTTGCGGGTGAACAGGTATCGCGTATCCCGCCTTTATACCCCCCACGGTGGCAGCCTCCACTACAGCCGCGACAGTTTTGCCGGGCAGATCGTGCTGACGCTCGACCGCCTGCTCGAACGGCTGACGGACGGCCTGCTTTTCGTCTGTGACTACGAACGACGCACTTATGAAGAGCGCGTCGGCCGCCCGCTTGTTCCGGCCAGAACCGTCCACAACGGCATCAGCGAGCCGGAATTCGTGCCCGTTCCAACCCAGTCCGACAGCGTCGACTTCGTCTATATCGGCATGCTGCGGGACCTCAAGGGACCCGATATCTTCATCGATGCTTTTGCCGAAACCGAACGGCTCGCGGGGCGAAAACTGCTTGGTCTTGTCATCGGCGACGGGCCGGACCGCGACAAGTATCGCGACCAGATCAAAAGGCTCGGCCTTTCGGATCGCCTTGGCATGCTGCCCGCAATGAAAGCGCGAGAGGCCTTTCGCAAGGCCCAGATTTTCGTCGTGCCGTCGCGTGCCGAATCCATGCCCTATATCGTCCTCGAAGCGCTGGCCGCCGGAAAGACGCTGATCGCGTCGAATGTCGGCGGCATTCCGGAAGTGCTCGGCACCGGATCGCGGGCGCTCACCATTCCCGGTGACGTGAATGACGTCGCGCGGGTGATGCACGACGCCCTGACACTCCCCGGCTGGCATCAGGCGCATATGCCGGATCCGCTGTCCTTCAAGGATCGGTTCTCCGCCGCCAACATGGCGAAGCGGATCATGGAAGCCTATCGGGCAGCCACGCGCTAAAGCTGTAACAGCGTCGTCACAATTCGATACACATAACGACTGATTTGAAGAGCAACCGTAAGCGTTTCTTAGGGCCTTTCCTTTAGCCTCACCTGCACGCAGATGGTGAGCAAAGATGACCTTTCCAAACCCGATTACCCCCATCGACCCGGAAGAAATGCGCCGCAACCTCGCAGATGCGCCGCAACCGGAGCAGGAAAAACCGGCGACAAAGACGGTGCTGAATGATTTTGCCCGTCAGATTGCCGAGCAATTCCAGGATACGAACTATTCGCCCAACATGCTTCTCGGGGAGCTTCGGCTGTTCGAAGGCGTATCTCTGGTTGCGTTAGGCTTTGCCTCCCATTATTTCTACACGGGTGGCTCGACGCTCTTTTCGCTGCATGTGCTTCTGTCGCTGGTGCTGGTCCCCTTCGCCACAATCCTCTTCATGCAGATCGCCGATGCCTATCAGGTGCAGGCGCTGCGCGGCGCGCTGAAGACATCGCCAAAATATCTGTCTTCGTGGCTGATTTCCTTCGGTATTCTCTTCGCCGTCTTCTATTTCGCCCGTATCGAGGCAGCCTTCGACCGCTCCTGGATCATGACCTGGCTGTTTGTCGGCATCGTCTGGATGACGCTCGAGCGCATCTTCATTTCATTCGCCATACGCCACTGGGCGCGGAATGGCACGATGGAGCGGCGTGCAGTCGTCGTCGGTGGCGGCGAGCCGGCAAAGCAGCTCATCCGTGCACTCGAACATCAGCCGGAAAACGATATCCGCATCTGCGGCATCTTCGACGACCGGAATGAAAGTCGCTCGCCGGTGATGATTGCAGGCTATCCCAAGCTCGGCACGGTGGATGAGCTGGTGGAATTTGCCCGTCTTGCGCGGCTCGACATGCTGATCATTTCCCTGCCGATGGCAGCGGAAGCGCGCATCATGCACCTCCTGAAGAAGCTCTGGGTGCTGCCGCTCGATATCCGGCTGGCCGCCCATGCCAACAAGCTGCATTTCCGTCCCCGCGCCTATTCGCATGTCGGCAGCGTGCCGATGCTCGATATCTTTGACAAACCGATCCGCGACTGGGATTCGGTCGCAAAGCGCGTGTTCGATGTGGTGTTCAGCGTGATCGCGCTCACCTTGCTCTGGCCGGTGATGGTGGCGACGGCGATCGCGATCAAGCTCGATTCGCCCGGTCCGGTCTTCTTCGTGCAGAAGCGCCACGGCTTCAACAACGAGACGATCAACGTTCTGAAGTTCCGTTCGATGTATACCAATATGAGCGACCCGACGGCCAAGAATGCCGTGACGAAGGGCGATCCCCGCGTCACCAAGGTCGGGCGGTTCATCCGCAAGACCTCGATCGACGAATTGCCGCAATTCTTCAACGTGCTGCGCGGCCAGCTCTCGCTGGTTGGTCCCCGCCCGCATGCCGTGGAAGCCCAGACCCGCGACCGCCGTTTCGGCGATGTGGTCGAAGGCTATTTCGCCCGTCACCGCGTGAAGCCGGGCGTGACCGGCTGGGCGCAGATCAATGGCTGGCGCGGCGAAATCGACAACGACGAGAAGATCAAGCTGCGTACCGCGTTTGACCTCTATTATATCGAAAACTGGTCGCTGCTGTTCGATCTGAAGATCCTGTTCCTGACACCGATCCGGCTTCTCAACACGGAAAACGCCTATTGAGCGCGGTCGCCAACCAGTTTCCGCCGGGCTTCAATGCGCAGCGGGCGGCCCTCAACAAGGTCTCGAGCTTTGCCGTGGCCTTCGGCGTATTTCTGTCCGGTTTCGTGATTTCCGAGCCAGCTCCCTATGAGCTGATGATGGTGGCTTTGATCGCCACTTTCTTTCTCGGGGGCCTGAAGATTTCGCGCAGCGTCGCGATCCTGTTGAGCTTCATGCTGTTCTTCAACGTGAACGGCTATCTGTCGCTTACGCAGATGAAGGACCTGACCGACGGTCCGATCTATATGGCGGTCTCGACCTTTCTCGCACTATCCTCGGTCTTCTATGCAGCCGTCATCGAAGACAGGCACAGCCGGCTGAAGGTGATGTTTCAGGGCTGGGTGATTTCCGCCGTGATCACCTCCATGCTTGGCATTCTCGGCTATTTCCATGCCTTTCCGGGCTCGGAAGTCTTCACGCTCTATGATCGTGCCAAAGGCGCGTTTCAGGACCCGAACGTGTTCGGTCCTTTCCTCGTGTCACCTGCCCTCTACCTCATCTACGGTCTGCTGACGGGCAGCATCAAGGCGATGCCGATGCGTATCGGCGCGCTGCTGATCATCGCCCTCGGCGTGTTCCTGTCCTTTTCGCGTGCGGCCTGGATCCTGTTTCTGTTCTGCGCGGTTGCGCTCGTCTGCATCATGCTGGTCAAGCAGCGCAGCACGAGTTTCCGTCTGAAGATCATGACGCTGGCCCTGATTGCGGCCATGCTGATGGCCGGTGGCCTTGGCGTTGCGCTGCAGATCAAGCAGGTCTCCGAACTCTTCCTCAACCGCACGAAGCTGGTGCAGGATTATGACGGTGGCCACCTCGGGCGCTTCGAGCGCCACCGCATCGGCTTCGACATGTCGATGGAGCGCCCGCTCGGTCTTGGGCCCCTCGTCTTCGGCAAGATGTTCACGGAAGACGAACACAATATCTGGCTGAAGACGCTCACCACCTATGGCTGGATGGGCTTTGCCACCTTCATCACGATGATGCTTTCCACGCTAGTGATGGGCTATCGCCTGCTGCTGCGTGAACGACCATGGCAACCCTATGTGATGATCGCCTGGACCGTCATTCTCGGCCACGTGATCATCGGCAACGTCATCGATATCGATCACTGGCGCCATGTCTATCTGCTGTTCGGGATCGTCTGGGGTGGAATTGCGCTTGAAAACCGCTGGCAGCGCCAGCATCGGCGGCAACTCGCCCAGCACTCCCCCTCTTTTTGAGAGCACAGGGCATTTTTGACTTGCGCTCAAGACGGCAAAATCCTAAAGCATGCGAGCCTTTTAGGCGGGTCGGGGTGTAGCGCAGCCCGGTAGCGCACTTGACTGGGGGTCAAGGGGTCGTCGGTTCAAATCCGGCCACCCCGACCAAATAAGACCTTGATAACCCTAGTCAATTTCCGGATTTCAAAATCCGTATCTACCGGGAAATTGGGAACAAAGAAGCTACAAAGCGCGAGCTGCGGCGCAGAAAGTCCCGGAATAATCCCGGACATGAAGCGAGCTTCCGGGTGCCGAGATTCGTAACGGAACGTCATGCTCAAGCGCCAGATGTGGGATTCTGCGAATTATCGCTGCAATCGAAAATAGAATCATGATTTATTGATATTCCTTTGTGAGGAATAGAGATGACATCAGAAGTTTGTATGATGAACCGTCTTGCCGTTGTGCTCGCCGCGGACTCGGCCACAACTGTATCCAAGTGGACCGACGGACGTCGCGAGGACCGATATTTCAAAGGTGCGAACAAGGTTTTCCAGCTTTCCAATAACCACCCTGTCGGCCTTATGATTTTTGATTCTGCCGACATTTTGAGCGTGCCTTGGGAGTTGGCCATAAAGACGTTCCGCGCGAATCTGGCGGACAAGTCGTTCAACACCGTTGATGAATATGCCAGGGAGCTTTTTTCATTTCTGGAGAACGCGCACGACTTTTTCCCGATCGGCGTCCAGGAATCTGCCGCGATTGAGGCCGTATTCCAAATTGTGTTGGAGTGGATCGACGATTGTACAGACGGCAAGGCCAAGGAAGATCACGCATCGGCAATTGCCACTATGTTCCACAACTGCAAGCCAAATCTTGATGCGAAGCTTCTCCCGCAGAGCATATCAGACGCCGACGCCAATAAGATCATATCGGACCTCGAAACCAAAGCAGCATCACAGCTTGAGACGCTGCTGAAGGAAATCAAGGTTGCTACGCCGCCGAACATAGCCGACGTTACAAAATGTGCCCTGGTCAGAGTGATGTGTATGCCTGACACATACCTATCGACTACGGGCCTTGTGTTCGCAGGCTTTGGCGACCATGAAATCTACCCTGCCACAGTCGAATATGTTTCCTATGGCTTGATCGGCGGAAAATCGATCTACACCCAAAAAAGCGCTGCGGCGATAGATCACAACAACCCAGCTTGGCTTTCTGGATTCGCTCAAACTTCGATGACAGACACATTCACGCTTGGGTTAAGCTTCGATGTGTACTGGTCTCTCATGGCGGCAGTGAAAGACTCCCTGACAGACTTCGGTCAAAATGTTGTGGCCAACTCTGGTGGTGACCTGACCAAAGTAGCAAACTTTGATAAACTCGTCGCTGATACACAATCGGAAATCAGCAACAGGGTGCTGGATGAGGCTAGACGCGAACACGCCTTCCCTCTAAGGAACGTCCTCAGATTTTTGCCAGTGGATGAGATGGCCGAATTAGCTGAAACCTTAATCACTCTTCAATCGTTGAAGGAGAAGGTTACAAAGCCATCAGAAACCGTTGGTGGTCCGATCGACGTTGCAGTCATCACAAAGCATGAGGGTTTAGTCTGGATCAAAAGGAAACACTTCTTCAGCTCCGAACTCAATTCTAGGTACGCAATCCGCCAAGCGAATCAGATAACGAGGAAGCCATGAATAAAGACTTACAAAAGAGCCCCAGAACGCTCCGCCAAGCTGTTGAAACAGTTGCTCGTCCTGACGTAAAAAGCGTACGAAGCTCTGATTTTCAGCTTATTGAGGAAAGCAAAAAGAAGTACCGAAACTTTGTGGATACCGTCAATCGAGCCAGCGACCGAGATATGGAGCGTTCGCTCGCGCGCTCTTGATGCCTTTCTCGGGACCCATCTTGCATAGAGATTGACGCCCAACTGTTGAGATAATTGCATTTTTTGGGCCGTACCGTTGAGCCCAAAATGTTAAAGTACGGTCCGGCCAATTTGGCCGGATTTTGTTTTTTGGTGCCATGGAAATTGAACTGAAATACCGCTGGCGGAAATCCCGCCCCGACGCGGTTGACGACTTCGCTGGCTTCGACCCGAGCACGCCCGACCATGTCGGAGCACCCAGCGCCATCGGGCGGTTCTACAAACTGCGGACACCGGACGGTGAGCGCTGGGCATGGTACATGCAATGGGGCGGGAACTACCGCGAGCGCGTGAATACTGCCGGACTGAGCGATACGCCGCGTGAGGCGGCTCACGAAATTGAGCGGAATTTCGATAAGCTGAAGCAGCTGTACATCGAGCTTGGCGAGCCGCTCCAGCGGTGATTGTGTCATTCGCGTTTAACGAACGACAAGCTCCACTCGGCGGTTCTTCGCCCTGCCTTCGTCATCTGCATTGCTCGCCACCGGTGCTGTCATCCCGTCGCCGAATGGTGTGAGGCGTTTTGCATCGATCCCAAAATCAGACACCAAGGCCTTGACCACAGACTTGGCCCTCTGGTTGGACAGATCTACGTTGTAGTCAAACGCACCTTGATTATCAGTATGCCCTGCGACAATCAGGTTCAGACTCGGCTTTTCATTCAAGAGCTTTGCGATTTCGGCAAGAGTTGGCTTACTCTCGGCTTTCGGCTCGGCCTTGTCGGTATCGAAATAGATGCCGTAGAGAGCAACACGCCCAGCAATGTTCAGCTGCTCTAACATCTCCGACGACTTCAGGAAAACGATCTTGTCGGTTTCCATCGACTTGACTTCGACAACCCGAAGCAGGGCAACCTTGTCAGATGCCTCACCTACGAGCAGGGCGGCATAAACATCCTTACCGTCACCAGATGCCTTCGCCAGCAGATAGCGGATATGGTCCTGAGAAGCGTTATAAACGGCGGACTGGCCTTCGCTCAGCATATCGGCAAACTGATAGAAAGCAGTATTTTTCGGAAGGCACTCCGCATCGGAACAGGTGAAGATCGTCTTGAAACCCTTAGAGCTCATCTGCGCTTCCAGGTTTCGAAACACTTCGAGAGATGACCGTTCCTTGGGCAACTCATACACGATCCGAATGGAGCGCCCTTCTACCTTCAGGTACTCTTCGCTGGAACTGGCATCCCGGCCCTTCCAGGGTGCATTCAGAAGACGGACTTCATCAAAATCCGAATCTTTGTAGCTGTAGATCTGCGATCCGTCATAGCGACCGATCAACGGATAGTCAGAGCTGCCTTGAACGTCTTCCGCAAAGACCCCAAACGGAAAAAGAAAACCCAGGACGATTACAAGGCGTGGCAGCAACTTCATTAATCCAGATCTCCGTTTTGAAAGCTCACCATGCTTCGAAAAACTCGGTGAATTCCGTCCGATTTTTGTGCATAGATCGCACAACCAAGGATAATGCGCAAGCAGCGACGGTCTCGCTTTCGGATAGCGCAATCAGGCATGGTCCGATGATGTTTGGCGGCTTCATCCGCTAGCGATCCGGTAACGGAAAGAAACATGCTTGATTTGCCGGAGAGCCGAGCCATACCTGCAAGTATCTGGTTTATTTGATTTAGGAGAGCAGTTTTGTCTACTGCCCTCCTCGAAACGGTGGAAGCGTTTACCAGCGGTTCATCTTGATGTGTGAATACTCCAGAAGAATACTTTGAGGAGTGTTGGCAGTGGGTATGCGATATTGGGTTGCAGCTATTGGCTTGATTGCGCCGATGTCAGTTGCAAGCGCAGAAGACTGGATCGCAATAAAGGTGAGCCAACCAGCACGCTACACAACGGACAGCAAAAACTGGCTTCCGCTAAGATCCGGCATGTCGATACCGAACCAAAGCTGGGTATCAACCGGCCCGAGAGCGCGCGTCATCCTACAGCGAGAAAAGAACCAGGTTATCTTTAAGCCTGGTACTATGGCAGGCGTCTACGAGATCGCCAAACAGTCGAAGACCACAGATATATATCAGCAAATGGGCACGCTCGAACTCTCGATCGACCCTGCCGAAAAACCACATCTCACAGTCCGGACTCCTTTCCTTGCCGCCGTGGTGAAGGGTACTGTTTTCAGCGTCACAGTTGGGAAGGAAACGGCCAAGGTTGGTGTATCCAGGGGACGCGTCGAGGTTACGGACACTCAGTCGGGTGAACGAGTTGGTGTCAGACCTGGCCAAGAAATCAAAGTAGATAACAACCCACAGACCGAGGTTTCACTTTCTGGCAGCAACACGGACTTCGAGCCTGTAAAAAAAACGGACGTATCTGGATATGTGAATGTATTTGCTGATCCGCAGGCTAACGCGGACCAACCAACCAATACACAGCAGGCCCCGCAAGCCGAACAAACCGTAACTCCATCTGAAAATGCCGATGAAGTCGCACCGCAGGGTCTTTTCGGGTTGGCGGCATCGCCGAGGGTTCAGGCAAACTCGACGATGTTTGGAGCGCAGCCGCAAGGATTTGGCAACACCCAGTCAGATGGGAAGCACGATAGAAAGACTGACCGACAAGGAGCCGTAGGCTCACCTGGCAAAAGCAGGGAGAAGGAAACGAAATCGGGATGGGGCGGTTCCGGCAACGGAAACTCCAAGTCTGAGAAAACGGATAAGAGTGGTTCCTCCGGAAATAGCATCCATGGAAATAGCGGTGGTAGCGGCAGCGGAAGTCACGGGGGTGGTGGAAACTCTGGTGGTAACGGAAACCATAGCGGCGGCGGCTCCGGTGGTGGCGGTGGCGGAAGCCACGGCGGTGGCGGCGGCTCCGGTGGCGGTGGCGGTGGCGGTAGCGGTAGCCACGGCGGCGGCGGGGGCGGCGGTGGCGGCTCCGGTGGTGGTGGCGGCAGCTCCGGCGGCGGTGGCGGAAGCTCCGGCGGCGGTGGCGGAAGCTCCGGTGGCGGTGGCGGAAGCCACGGCGGTGGTGGTGGCGGAAGCTCAGGTGGCGGTGGCGGAAGCCACGGCGGTGGTGGTGGCGGCTCCGGTGGTGGCGGTGGCGGCTCTGGAGACCATGGTCATCATAGCAAGGGGGACTAGGCCCTTTGCCAAAAGGTGCCTAGCATGGCTCAAAAAGAGTCAGCATTCCTGCTATAGAAACCTCGTCGCGCAGTTACACTCTACTTGTGCGGCAAATTCGCTGACCAAGGTTCCTTGCCATCCACAATGATCACGTCGCCGACCTTTTATCCCCGTCATGGATGGTTTAGTGCTGGCTCGCTGGCGTTATCGCAAACCGCAGAAACACTTGATGGGCGACTATTCAGAGTCGTCGCCGGATTCACTGTCACTTTCCCCACCAGAACCGCTATCATCGTTGTAGCTGTCTCCGGAGTTGTAGCTATCGTCAGACGATCCATCTTCTGAATTATACTCGTCAGTATTCGTCGGCGCTCCGTCATCATTGCAATAAAGGATTGTGCAGCTATCACCGTTGTTTCGGTTGGCGCACTGTTGAAGCGCTTCATCTGCCGCTTCCGACTGGTCGGCATACCCCGAACTAGTTCCATATGCCCCTAGTATGCTGCCACTATCACCGGCGGAAGCACCGCAGCCCCACGCAGCTTGGGCATTACCATGCGCGAATACCAGTGAACCAAATGCCACCGCGCCCGCAAGAATTCGTCTCATACAATTTCCCTTCGCTTTTTCCGTTCATACCAGCACTACTTTCTGGTTGTGATCATACAACCAGATTTCACGCAATCCATGATGGATGGCAATCTTGGGATTATATTTTACGAGAATTGCGGATGTGCCCGATACCGGATTGAATGATTTGTTTGAATTCAGAAGAATGCGACGATTGTGGAAACTACCGTCACACAGTTTTCTGGTGGCTATGGTCTTCCGCCATCGATGCAATGGCGATAGCCTTCCTCTCGAAAAAGAAATGAGGGACACTATGAAGAAACTCGCCATTGCAGCAATCGCCCTTGTCGCGCTTTCATCATGCGCCAAGCGTCCGGACGCCATCGTTCCTGTTGACATTCCGATGGCTGCATATTCAGGCGAAAGCTGCAGCCAGCTTTCTCGCGACTTGATCAAGGAACAGGAAAATCTCGCGGCCATTTCCAAAGCCCAGAATCAGGCGGCAACTGGCGATGCCGTAGGGGTTTTCCTTATCGGCGTCCCAATGTCTTCGACAGCTGGGGGTGACAAGGAAGGCCAAGTTGCGGTGGCGAAGGGCAAGGTCTTGGCTATCGAGAACTCGATCAAGGCTAAGGGATGCAAGTAATGCATACCGGAATTTGAATTCTGGCATGGCCAATGAGCCGCATTGGCCATGCTTATCATTGTTGGTATGTTCATTTCACTCGCTATTCAGTTGATGCCGACCTTCACTGCAATCCATTTCCAGAAATAGACGGTCATGCCGCCTATCGCCGCCGTGAGGGCACCGAGGAACATCTGAATCCCGATAAAGCGCTCACGCCATCGGTTGATTTCCTTGAGCGTCGGCTCTGCAGAATCGAGACGGCCTTCCAGCTCTGCGGCCTTGTCATCCAGGCTTTTCTTGACCTCTTTCACGTCTTGCCGGATTTCCGCCTGGTCGAGCCTGATGCCCTCCAGCTCCTTGTATGTCCGTGCGCCCCGCTCATCGGACTTCCTTGCCAGCTCGACCACTGTAGCCTTGAGGCTCTCGATCGTCGCTTTCATTTCACCCAGCAACATCGCTGTCTGATCGATGCCTTCACTCATTTCCTGCCGCCTTGAATTGTGCCCTTGGGATGTGTGATCGCAGGTCATCTCACCGACCAGGTGCGATCACCTTCTTTGCCGTGTGACCGCCGAGATAGAGGGTCATGTAGATACCGGAGACGGCGAGAAGGTCGGATGATGCGAGCTGCGGCAGATCCGGGAGAAACGCTGCCTTCACGATCGGCTGAAGCAGGAGCTGATAGGTCCAGAGGAAACCGAGCAGCCACATCCAAGCAGGACGCCAGCCCCAGGCCCACCACTGTTCTTTCTGGTAATCGAGCGCGATCGATTCAACCATGATGGACTGGCCAGCATTGAGCTGGGCAAGCAGTTCCGGCGTTTCTGGCTCGGTATCGATGATGGCGCGCTGAAGCGCATCGGTCCCGAGCTTCGGCAGTTCATCCGGAACCACACCGGCCTTCTGGGCAATCTTCTCGACTACCTGGCCGACAAGCACACCTTTGTCGCCAAGCTTGTTCTCGAGGATTTCCTTAACGCGCGGCACAGCCAGTTCGGAAGCGGATTTCAGGATTGCAATCACAATGGGGTTCATTGCGGTTTCCTTTCAGGACTTGGTGAGAAGGTTCCAGAGTCGGATCAGAAGATCCGTGATGCTGGAGGCACGCTCTTCCGGCTTGGCGGCGGGAGGCGGAGGAGCGGGATTGGGGGTAGGCACCGGGCGAGGTGCTGGTGTCGGGACTGGTGCGGCGGGTTGAGCCGGAGCTGGTTCCACCTTTGACCAGTATTTCAGGCCAAGGGCAGCGCCGGTTTCAGCCCCGACCTTTCCGTCGACGGAAAGGCCATGCACCTTCTGGTAATCGCGCACGGCCTGCTCGGTGATCTTCCCGAAGTCGCCATCCGCATGGATACCGAGGGAGGATTGCAGCGCCTTGACGATATCGCCCTTGTCCCCGATCGAGAGCAGACCGTCGGCGAGCGGATCATAAGCAACGGTGACACCGGCATTGAAGCGCAGCCATGCCCGCTGAAGCTTTTCATCATAGCGATTGAGCGCGTATTTCGGGCCGTTGTAGCCACGGGCGAAGGCTGCCCAATCATACTGGATCAGCGCTTTCGAAAGGCCGGTACCGGAGATGAATCGGACCATGACAAGGAGCTGACCGCCCTCGCCTTCAAGGCACTTGCGCACCAGGTCGGAAACGGTTGCGAAGCCGCATACGGCATGGTTCTCGCCGAGAACCTGCCCAAGGCCCCAGGAGCAGGCCTTGAGGGCCGCGTCTTCATCGATCGCCATCATCTGGCCAAGCAGGTCATACCGGCCATCCTGTGTTGCCGGATACATGCCGGGCTTCCAGTCTGGATAGGCAAGCCCGCGCGCAACGGCCCTTGCCCGCTTGTTACGCGGCAGGTTGCGATAGAAGACATGCCGCTCCGGCAAGATCACCGGACGGAGCTTTGTGTCAAAGCCGTTGCCACGTGCCTCGACAAAGGCGACGGCACGGATAGCGGAAGAATCGCACCCGATCAGCTGCGCAGCACGCGCGAAATCCTCTCCGGACAGCGTCTGCCCGGTTCCCACGAAATCCATGGTCATGTCCTTTCGATTATTCGCGCTGGTCTGTGCCAGCGCCATCACTTGGCTGCTTCAGTGACAGCGAAGTCGTAGCGCCACCCGACCGGGTGGCCTTGTGTGAGACGGTCACGATCCGGTAGGTGCCATCGACCCCAGCGCGAGCGCCGGTCAGCTTGAACCGGCCTTCCGCTTGCGCAGATGGTTCAAGATCAAGCTCCACCGATCCGGAGCCGGAATCCCGTTCCGCCTCACCCTTGCGGGCGTCGGCGCTTTCGCTGGCCTGCGCTTCATCAGCGGCTAGGGAACGAGAATAGATCGTGGCATCGCTGCCCATATCCTCGATCTCGACTTCCTGAGATTTAAAACTCGCCGTGTCTCGATCGAACCATGTGGCCTTTGCCTTGGCGGCCCTTGATCGACCGGCAAAAGGCTCGATGTCCCAGCGGATGACATTTGCACCAGGTGCATCCACAATGCCGTTGACGACGGGCAGATCATCGCGATCGCGCGCGGCAAGCACCGCCTGATTGCCCCGGATTTTGAAGGTGCCATGCATTTCGTTTGCGAGGCGCTGACCGAGCGCCATGAAACTCTCATCCTCGGCAGACCAGTAGTCTCGGTGAATATCGGCAAACTTTTTGTCGACCTTCACTTCGAAACCGGCGTTTTCGCCAGCCTCCTTGAGAAAGTCACCAAGTGTCGCATCATCCTTGTGGAAGGCCTGTAACTCTTTTGCCTTGCCCTTGGTGTCGAAGCCTTTGGCCGAGACTGACAGTGTGCGGCCGGAACCGCGAGCACCCTGCGAGCGCACTTTGTCGATCGTTCCTTCAAACACTGGAATGCCCTGCAAAATGACGCGCAGTTTCGCATCCTTCTGCGGAAGCTTCAGTTGCCCAGCCGTGTCATCAAACATCAGCTGGCACGTATCGCCTGTCTGGCCTTCGGTATCGCTGACATCGATCTGCATCAGATATGGGCGAAAACTATCGGAGCGGTCCGTGCCATCGACATAGACCTGCCATGAAACAATCCAGGGCATGATGATCACCCGAACAAGGTTACGACACGTTTTTCGGTTCGGACCTGCGGCGGCAGGTCCGGGATGAGCACACGGGTGCCAAGCGGAAGGAACACACCGACCGCTGCAAGGCCGGGATTGAGAGCGAATGTCTTTTCGACCAGTTCACGGCCCCGAACCCCGTATTTTGTATGGAGGAGCAATTCCACGGTCTTGCCCTCCCCCTTGATCTCGATCCATTCCGCCATGGTCAAAGCCTCCCCAGCACGCCGAAGAGACCAAGCAGTGCCGAGACAACCTGCTGACCGTCGCCGGTATCGAAATCGCATTGCTGCATTGTCAGCTTGTGGTTGACCACATGGCCGATACCGTTGCGGTCCAGCTCTGTGTGGGATTCGGTGATTTCGGTCAGCGCGTACCAGCCGAACCGATACCCATCCCCGCGCATCAGCGGGAAACGCTGGCCACGCCTGCGCATGTCCTGGAGAACTTCGAGTTCCGTCAGACCACCGACATTGAACGGCAGGATCTGGCCAGAGAGTGTAATTGTGTCATCCCCCTCGCCCGTGAACTCTTTCCGCTCACGACCACCGATAACCGGCTTCGAGACGATCGATGCGCCGCTATCCCGCTCGAAGCTGTCAATCGAAAATGGCGCGGTGTCGATCGTGACCGCGCCGAGCTGATAAAGCATGGATCACCTCAATTGCCGATATCGGAATATGAACCGCTAATCTGATCGGCGATGGCGGAGCCGACGCCCTGCCCGATCGCGTGCGGATCACCATTTGTCTGTTGAACTGGAACCGTGACGTGGATGGTCACATTCGGACGGGTCGGATTGATCATTTCGACCTTCTGGACGCCTGATGGTTGCGTGACGACAGGGCCGGAAAGTGTGACGGACTGCGGACCACCCATAGAACCAGGAGGAGTAGGCATCGGTATCGATGTCAGGGGAGCGAAACGTGGCGTCCCAAAAATACGACCTTCATACTTCCAAGAGCGGCGATATGGCGTCATATCATCCGCGCGGTTGCTTCGGTTCGGGAACCGACCCTGCGCATTCTGTGGATCATCAAAAAGCGCATTAGGATCGGGCCGCGGAGTTGGGACTGGCGTCATTCCACGACGAGCTGCGACAGAAGGGCGGCCATTTGTCGGCGGCACCACAGCGCCAGCTTCTGCAGCCTTCCGACCTCGATCGATATATAGATCGAGCATTTTTTGGCGCTTCGCCTCTTTCTCAAGGATGGTAAAGATTGAAGAAACTTCCCCGCGCCCTACACTTGCCAAAGCATCTTCATAGGCTCTTTGCGCAAGCATGTTTGAGCCGTAACCTCCCATACGCCCTCCGGGCGCACCCTTATCTTTGGCGCGCAACTCCTTCCATCGCGCGATGAAATCCGCCTTATCTTCGTTGACTGCCTGAGGTGTTTTTCCGTCAACAGCCCTGCTTTTAGCGTCCATCTCATCGAGCGTACGGGCAATTTTATCAAGAACAGGCGTCACGTAATCCGAGAGCTTGGCTCCGGCACTGAGGGCAAACCGATCCCACGCATTAGAGAGGTCTTGGATCTTCGACGCTGAATCTGCCGCAATCTGGTTGAAGTCCTTGAGCGTCGATCCATCGACATTATCAAGGTCTGACAGGTTTTTTTGGAGCTGCTGACTGCCGGTGATCAGCGCACGGACGCCCTGAAGCATCTGCGCATCGGTAAAGAGCAGCGGCAGCTTCGAAAGGTCGCCGCGAACGGCCTCATTCGACAATTGCAGGAACACAGTCAGCATATCCTTGCCTTCGGCGCGCGCTCGATCGAGAGCCTTCGGCAGATTGATGCCCATATCCTTGAACTTTTTGGCCATGTCTGCCGTGTACATCTTGTTCAAGACGTTCGACATCAGCGTTGCCGCCTCAGAGCTGGAGCCGGTCTGGTTACGAACCACCTGAAGGGCGGCAACCAGGCGCTTCAGTCCATCCGTTCCCTTGTATCCAAGCGAAGCAAAAGCGGGCGCGAGCGACGGCAGATATTGCGCCATGTCCTTCAGTTCGAACTTGCCGAGCTTGCCGCCACCGACGAGGATATCGAAGGCCTTTTGCATTTCCGTGGAGGCGATGCCCATGGAGGAAGACAGGGCATCTGCCGAAAGCGCGATGTCGGCAATCTCGGAGCCACTTGCCTGCGCCGTAACCGCAACGGACGGCAGAAACGCCATGGATTCTTCAAGCGTGCGGCCCGATGCAATCAGCGTTTCCAGACCACTGGTCACCGTCTCAAACGATTGATGCGTTGCACCGGCAACCTGCTGGATTTGGCTCATTGCCGGGCGAATTGCTTCTGCCCCTTTTCCTGCATTGACCGCAACACGGTTGAGCTGACGCTCGACACCGGCAAACTTGGTATAGGCGACACCCGCGCTGACGGCAGCGGCGGTCGCGAGAGTGGCAATGCCGCCAAAGCCAGCCGATACAGCGCTCAGATACCGGGAACGCTTCTCTTCTCGTTCCGCAGCCTGGGCCATGAACAAGGCCTCTTGCGCCCGCTGTTGCCGGTTAAGGCGGAGACCTTTGTTGGCCAGATCAAGATCACGCTCTGCCTTTCTGAGGCGACCCAGATTACCGATCACTGTCTGTGTTGCGCGACCGGTATTGTCGCGCATGTCGATCACCATCTCGGCAGTCAGCTTTGCCATTCTCATTCATCCTTGAGAAAGTCGGGGATCAGATCGAAAAGAAGGCTGTGCAGCCGCTCGCTGTCGACCACATCCAGATTGCGAATGACGGTAAGGCTAAGCCCGGTCATTTTGCAGAGAAGGTCTCGGTTCGTGGGAATTACCCCGGTAGACAGATCGTCCATATCACCTTGCGTGGGACGGCGCAGGCGAACGACACGAAGCGGCTTGCCATCCACCTTGAGCGGGAACGCCAGCGGATAGGTGATGACCCGCGCCGCAGGATTGAGCGGCACGACGACTTGGCTGACTGTCTCTTCGACGGCTTCCATCGTGCCGTCATCCGGCACGATGGGAAGTTCAAACTCGGTTTCGTACATGGAGCCGCCCCTTACGCGCCGAGCGCCTGTCGATGGCCAGCGAAGAGATCGACACCATTGCGACGAAGTACCCGCTCGTCAGCATCGATGTACCAGAGTTCAACGCCATCCAGCGTCAGTTCGAAGTGGGTGACTTCCTTGAACTGATGGCTGCAACCCTGGAACTCACCGGGATCGCTTTCATCCGGCGTCCATTCGACGATCGCACCTTCGATGATGGCGCGGCCCGGAATAGGTCGGTTTGTCTTCCTGTCCCGGTAGGCACCGGCAAAGACCCAGCGGTCACGCTCGCCAAAGCCGGAAAAGATGTCCGGATCGATGCCCTTGGCGCTGAAAGCAGGCTCAATCGCCTGTACACGCGGCAGTGCATAGTCGACAGCCATCACGCCGCCACCCGGATTGTGGGGGGCGGTGACAAACCGGATCGGCGGGATAGTCAGCTTGGAGATCACGTTCGCACGCGAGGAGCCGGCCACTTCGGCGCGACGAACGTCAACAGCGGTCAGAATGAACAGAGGCTTCATTGGGATTGTCCCTTTCGATGATGGGGCTTAGGCGACGGCGCTGAGACGCGCTTCGATTTCGCGCACCAGGCCTTCGAGCGCCGGGCGGTAACGCTGGATTTCGTGATCGGCGCGCTTGAATACGGGAGCCGGTTCAATGCCGATATCGATTTTCAGTGTGCCGAGGCGGATATCCTCCGGGCTGTTCTTCGATGCCTTGAACATCTGGCTGCGCGGCGTATAGCCGAGGATATCGCTGACAGCCTGATGGTCGCGCAGCATGAAGGCGATTGAATTGATCCACGCTTCCGCCGTGTCGGCAGTGATCTTCTTGTTGCCAAGGAATTGCCGGGTGATACGCATGATCTTGACCACCAGATAGTCCGCGCCGCGCACCTGATGGAACTGCCGCCAGAGATCGCCGGTCGCGGCATTGTCCGTGCCGATAAAGACGAAGCCGCCATCGGAAACAGAACCATCCACGCCGACTTCGCCTTCAGCAACGATGGAGACATTTGCCTCCAGCATCTGCTGACCCTCGGTGGAACCATCGAGCAGCGAGAACGGAATTTTCCGGGAGATACCGGCAAGACCGTAAAGCGGACGGTTGGCGATCGGCTCGAAAGGCTTGCCGCTGTTCTCGTTATCCACCCGGATCATCAGACCGGCGACACGAGATGCCATCGGGCGAGTGACCACGTTTGCGCCTTCATAGACACGAGCGGCTACGCCGATCGGGATCAGGCGTTCCGAAGACATGGTGTTGCGTGCCGAAATCGCATTCACCTTGCTGGTGTCGTCGACATCGACCGGCGCAACGGCGAGGATCTTCGGCAAGGCCGTTTCCAGTGCTGCGATGACAGGGCTGACCGTATTCAGGTCCGGACGCCATGCCGTGCGGCCTGCCACCACAATGCGCGGTGTAGCATTGACCGCAGACGGGATGCTGGAAATGTTTGCGAGCACATCGGCGATCGCCGCCGCTGTCGCAGCCGCATTCGCGCCTTCCGCAACACGGAATACGGTCACATCAGCACCGGCATTGAGACCGGCGAGCTGGGCGTTGATGCCCTTCACCTGGTCGGCGAGAAGGCCGGAACCGAGAGCTGCGATTGCATCCGGATTACCGGACGAAATCCGCTTCGGTTGACCGACCGGAAATTCACTGTTCGAGGCATCAGCGGATGTCTCGATCACGAGCACCTTGGAGAAGTCCGCTCCAAGGACGGGAACCGGCTCGGTATCGGGCCGGGAAAATTGCATGCCAAAGGTCGGTGCAGTCATCGTGCAACTCCAAGGTTTCGGGTTTTGAGGAAGTTGAGGGGCTGGCCTTCGCCCGGAAGGCAGCGCATTGCCGCAGAGGCGGCAGTGTTTCCGGTGGCGAAACCGCCACGTCAGACTATTAAATGCAGAAGGGTCAGGTCCGGTGCTTCCGGCGCAAGGCGAGATAAATCGGTCCGAACATCAGAACGCCAACCATCATGATCAGCCCCA
>CAMFIE010000039.1 GCA_945952315.1 uncultured Rhizobium sp.
CGAAATGGTCTTCCAGTTGGTCATCATGCCGCCGAGCCAGCGGGAGTTGACGTAGTACTGGGCCGAACGCTTGGCAGCGTCAGCAATGATGTCGGAAGCCTGACGCTTGGTGCCGACGAACAGCACGCGGCCGCCACGGGCAACGGTGTCGGACACGACCTGCAGGGCGCGCGACAGCATCGGAACGGTCTGGGCCAGGTCGATGATGTGGATATTGTTACGATCGCCGAAGATATACGGCTTCATCTTCGGGTTCCAGCGGTGCGTCTGGTGGCCGAAGTGCACGCCTGCTTCAAGCAGCTGGCGCATGGAAAAATCGGGCAATGCCATGCCTCTAACTCCTGTTTCCGGTTTAACCTCCGTGGGGGTGTCAGTCTCTGGCCGGGCCAGAAACCACCGGCGGAACAATCCGGATTTCTCCCGGATCACCCCATCCCCACGTGTGGAATGTGGGGGCCATATAGCCGCAGCGCAGAAATTGCAAGGCCTTCATTCGGGGAAAATGCCGAAAATCCGGTCTTTGCCGTGCTGAAGCCATCAGTTGGCGGCAGGGCAAGGCTCGGGATCGAGCAGTTCGAGGCGGGTGAGCTTGCCCTTCAGCGCATAGTCGCTGTAGTCCATCAGGATATCGCGGATGATGCCATTGTCATAAAGCTTGAAGGCCATGCGATAGGTGGGAAGCGCATCGGACGTATCGCCATCATTGAAATAGGCGATGGTGACGGGCCAGACATCGCTCCTGGCAAGCGCGCCGATCACCTTGCCATCCGCTTCCCCTTCCTTGGGCGTGACTTTCTTGCCGATCACGGTGGTCGCCATCATCGTCTGGTCGGCATTGTCGCTGCCGTCGAAAATGCGGGCCTCGAAGACGTGATCGCCGGCGCGGGCATGTTCCAGAAGATCCAGCATATGTTCGGTCGGGAAACGGCCCTCTTCCAGCTCCACCTCGCGCTTCGACGGGTTTTCGAGCGAAACCGCGATGCGGTTGCCCGCATCCTCTGCCTTGCCGGTCACCTCGCGGTCGAGCTGGCGGTCGGTGAAAGTCTTGGTGGTGAAGCGGAACTTGCGCGCATTCACATCCTCATAGGTGGTGGTCTGCTGGTCGGAGAGCCGGTTTTCCTCGCCGGTATCGATCCGGGTCACGAAACGGAAATTCGTGGTGTATCCGGCGCAGGCCGACCCCTTGAATTCATAGACCATGCGCCCATAAATACCGGCAATACCGGATCGCTCTTCGGCCTGCGCCAGCGTCAGGTCATAGACGGCACGGTGCGGCTGCAGGCTGTCGAAACCGGATGCAGCCGCCAGCACCGGCGAACCGGTCAAGACCAGAACCGCAGCGGCACAAAGGCGCGACCGGACCATGCACATTCTCCTGTTGGACTCACGCATGGATGATATAAGACCAATTCAATCCGGCGCGATGCTTGCCATCCTGCATGACGGATTTTCAGGTTTTTGACAATGAAACAGGAGACAAAAATGTCCGACGCCATCCACAGCCGCCTGAAAGAGTTGGGAATTACCCTGCCCGCGGCTGCCGCCCCGGCTGCAAACTATGTTCCTTACGTGATCAGCGGCAACATGCTCTATCTCTCCGGCCAGCTGCCGATCGAGGATGGCAAAGTGGCGGTGACCGGTCATCTCGGCAGGAATGTGGATGTGCCTGGCGGCCAGCGGGCGGCGGAACTGTGCGCGATCAACATTCTGGCGCAGGCAAACGCGGCTCTAGGTGGCGATCTGTCGCGCATCCGCAGGGTTGTGAAGCTCAACGGCTTCGTGGCCTCGGCACCCGAGTTTGTCGAGCAGCATCTGGTGATCAACGGCGCCTCGAACCTGATTGCCAATGTGCTGGGTGAAGCGGGCAAGCATGCGCGCGCCGCCGTCGGCATGGCCTGCCTGCCGCTCAATGCCGCTGTTGAAATCGACGCCGTGATCGAGATCGCCTGATGCCGATGATCCCCTGGCTCACCGCCCAACCCGTTGCCCATCGCGGCCTGCATGATCTCAACCACGCGGTCTGGGAGAACACGCTTTCTGCCTTTTCCCGCGCCATCGAGGCGGGCTTTGCCATAGAATGCGACCTGCATTACGCCAATGACGGCGTGCCTGTGGTGTTCCACGACGACGATCTGGAACGGCTCTGCAAGATCAAGGGCAATGTCCGTGACAAGACCTCGGCCGAACTTGGCCTGCTCTCCATCGGCGGCACGGCGGATCGGGTGCCGACCCTGCGGCAGTTGCTTGACCTTACGGCAGGCAAAGTGCCGCTGGTGCTGGAGCTGAAAGGCCGGGAAGGCGACGATGACGGCTTTCCCGAGGCGGTGCTCGAGGTTCTCGAAGGCTACAAGGGCCATGTCGCGCTGATGAGCTTCGATGTCTGGCTGCTGAAGGACCTGAAGGCGCTGGGCGCGCCCTACCCCGTCGGCCTGACGGCGGAAGGCACGCGGCCGGAGGATTTCTTCGCCCATGACGAAGCCATGCATCTGGGGCTGGACTTCATCTCCTATTGCAATGCGCATCTGCCGAACAGCTTTGTCACCGCCCAGAGACAAAGGGGCATTCCGGTCATCACCTGGACGGTCCGGGACGAGGAGGCCGCACGGCACACCTTTGCCCATGCCGACCAGATGACCTTCGAGGGCTTTGATCCGAGGGCGCTGGCTCTGGCATGAGTGAAGACTGGACCATCCGCACCGTCCGCAGCTTCGGCGACATAAAGCCGGAGCAATGGAACGCGCTTCAGGGCACCTGCCCCGGCGCGGATGGCGCCTATAACCCGTTTCTCTCGCATGCCTTCCTGTCAGCACTCGAGGAAAGCGGCTCGGCAACGGCCAAGACCGGCTGGCTCGGCCACCATCTGCTGCTTGAAGACGGGGCCGGGCAACTGCTCGGCGCCCTGCCCTGTTATCTGAAAAGCCACAGCCAGGGCGAATATGTGTTCGATCATGGCTGGGCCGATGCCTTCGAGCGGGCGGGCGGGCACTATTATCCGAAGCTGCAATGTTCGGTGCCTTTCACGCCCGCAACAGGTCCGCGTCTGCTGGTGCGCACGGGGGAAGAGGCTGCGCCTGTCCGGCACGCGCTTGCGGGCGGGCTGAAGCAGGTGGCCCGGAAGATGGGCGTTTCTTCCGCCCATGTGACCTTCGTCAATGGTGAGGACCTGCCTGTCTTTCTGGAGGAAGGCTATCTTCACCGCACCGACCAGCAGTTCCACTTCATCAATGAAGGCTATGCCGATCACGATGCGTTTCTGGAAACGCTCGCCTCGCGCAAGCGCAAGGCCCTGAAAAAGGAGCGTCGCGCCGCGCTGGAAGGCGGCATTTCCATTGACTGGCTGACGGGCAAGGACCTGACCGAGGAGATCTGGGACCAGTTCTTCGCCTTTTACATGGATACCGGCAGCCGCAAATGGGGCAGGCCTTACCTCACCCGTTCCTTCTATTCGCTGATCGGCGAGAAGATGGCGGATGACATCCTGCTGGTGATGGCAAAGCGCGGCGGGCGCTATATCGCGGGCGCGATCAATTTCATCGGCGCGGATGCGCTCTATGGCCGCCATTGGGGCTGCATCGAGGATCATCCCTTCCTGCATTTCGAGGTCTGCTATCATCAGGCCATCGATTTTGCCCTCTCGAAGGGGCTGAAACGGGTGGAAGCGGGCGCGCAGGGCGAGCACAAGCTGGCGCGCGGCTATCTGCCGGTCACCACCCATTCCGTTCATGATCTCACCCATCCCGGCCTTCGCCGCGCGGTGGATCAATATCTTGCCCACGAGCGCGAGCAGGTGGCGGAAATGGCAGAAATCCTCAGCGAACATAGCCCGTTCCGCAAGGGCGAGCGCCAGCAACACGATTGATACGGAGTTTTGAGATGACCTATGATCCCGGCAATATTTTCGCGAAAATCCTGAAAGGCGAAATCCCCTCGCACCGCGTCTACGAGGACGAGCATACGCTCGCCTTCATGGATGTCATGCCGCAGGCGCCGGGCCATGTGCTGGTGATCCCGAAAAAGGGCTCGCGCAATCTGCTGGATGCTGATCCGCAGGTGCTGGCAAACACCATTCCCGTGGTGCAGAAAGTGGCAAATGCCGTGAAGGAAGCCTTTGACGCCGATGGCATCTTCATCGCCCAGTTCAACGAACCGGCGGCGGGACAGACGGTGTTTCACTTGCATTTCCACGTGATCCCGCGCCATGAGGGACAGGGATTGAAGCCACACAGCGGCAAGATGGAAGAGGGTGCCGTGCTCGCCGCCCATGCGGAAAAGATCCGCACGGCGCTCAAGGGCTAGAGCAGACTTCAGGACACGGGCAGGCTGTGGGTCCACCACAGCCCGCCGATCAGAAGCGCCTCGCCCGCAATCACGCCGCGATAAACCTTGCGGCCCATGGTGATGTAGACGGCAAAGCCGAGCGCGATGGCGCCCAGCCTCAGTGCCAGCGGTGAGCCCGCGAGTGCCCCTTCCGGATAAAGCACCAGCTTCGCAATCACAGCCGCAACCAGCGATGTGGCAAGCGTGCGCGCAAAGACCAGAAGGTTGCTTTCCTCCTTCACATGCCCGGCGAGATAGACGCCGAGGAATCGCCAGATATCGGTCGGCAACCATCCGGCCAGCAGGATGAAGAGATAGGGCCAGTACCAGGCGGAATAGCTGTCGAAGGTCATCCGCGCCTCCACCGCACCAGCTCGCCGGTGCCATAGGCGAGCAAACCGCCCGCAACGCCCGTGAGCAGGATATCGGATTGCGGCGCCAGCCAGTGGAAGAACGGGGTGAGCGCCAGCCCGTAGCCCATCGCATAATGGCTCTGCTTTTCCCGCGCCGAGCCCCAGAGCGAAAACAGGAAATAGAGCGGCGTCACGAAGATCAGCCCAGCCGCCATCAGCGGCGGCAGGTCATCGGCAATAGCGAAGGCAAGCGCCACCAGCAGCACATTGGCCACCAGAAATCCCGATCCCATGCCGAGGAAGAAGATGATCCGCTTTTCCTTCGGAATGGTCCGGAACTGTTCGAGCGCCATCACCCAGGCGGTGATCGCCACGAAATGGGCGGCGAGATAGAGCGTGATCTTCCGGGTCTTCTCGGTGCGCATTTCCGGCATGATCGCCACCACCATCGGCATCAGGCGGATGGAGGAAAGCGCGACGGAAATCGCCGCCGTGACAATCGATGCCTTCGACAGGATCGCGCCGATCAGCACCACATTGGCAGGCAGCGCCCAGATCGTCAGCACCATCACCATGGTCTCCGGCAGGGTAAACCCGGAATCCCGCGCCAGCCCGGCAAAGCCGATGAAGGCAAACATCAGGATGATCGACGGGATCGAGCCGATGCGGGCAAGCCCCCGCCCGAACCAGCGCCAGCCATCGGACGGTATCTGCGGAGATTGAGGCATGGGGAGCGGGCCGGAAAATCGTTTAAGCTGTTGCATCTCTTAGCCTCTGTGACCTCGACGGTCGAGAGGAAATGATGTGCAAATGACGCTTGTCCTTTTCAGATAGCCCCTCATCCGGCTGCCGCCACCTTCTCCCCGTTTTGACGGGGAGAAGGACGCAAAAAGCTGGCCACTCGGTCCCTTCTCCCCGCTGGCGGGGAGAAGGTGGCGGCAGCCGGATGAGGGGCAAATGCAGCAGATTCGGCGCTTCGCAGGTCTTGGTTTCTGACCCCCACCCCAGCCCTCCCCACAAGGGGGAGGGAGAAGGTCGAGTTTGCTGAACCCTCCGTGAGACCCAAAAGCTGCAAATGCAGACAGGATTCCCCTCCCCCTTGTGGGAGGGGTTAGGGGTGGGGGTAATCCTTCAAAACCCCGTTTGGGTCTGAACATAAATCCGTTTGGGTCTGAATAATGCCCCTCACCCCTCCCCGCCAAGCCGTGCGGTGGCGACGCGGTACCAGAGCAGCAGCCAGAGCAGAGCGAGCGCGAGGCCCGGCCAGCCGATGACGATGGCGGCTTTGACCCAGTCGGGGGACTGGCTGTAAAATTCGAGCATGAAAACCTCCCTTGAGCGGAAACCGCCAGAGGCAATCTCTGGCGGCCAGGGGAGTTAAGAAACCGTCCTAGTCCGGTCGTCGCTGCCTTTAGGCTTTCGCCCTGGACATGCGCAGCAACCTCCCCGGCCTCATGAGGCAGGCGAGTGCTTTAAAGCACGGGTAAGCCCTCCCTGAAAAGAGAGCGCGCACCGACTAGGAACGAGGTTCTTACGCCCCGGCGCAGAAATCTTCCGCGCAGGCCAGAACGTAAGACATTCCGCATATTATGGAAAGAGGATTTTTCGGTTTGTACCCGGACATGAAAAGGGCGGCTTCGAGCCGCCCTCTGTCATCATTTCTTCTTCGGCACCTTCGGAACCGAGCTGACGCGGCGCGCCTTGGGCGCATCCTCCGCGTCGTCCGCTGAAGGTCCGGCATCCGCACTTACCATCTCCGGCTTCTTCGCCTTGGCAGGCTTTGTGCGCGACTTTGCCGTTTCCTTTTCGGGCTTCGGCCTGACCGGCTGCTCGTCGGCCAGAGCCTCGAGCACCAGTCCATCCTTGCCGTCCTTCTCGCCGACGGTGACCTTGACGACGCCGCCCTTCTTGAGCTTGCCGAACAGGATTTCCTCCGCGAGCGGCTTCTTGATGTGCTCCTGAATGACGCGGGCGAGCGGACGCGCGCCCATCTTGTCGTCGTAGCCGCGCTTGGCGAGCCAGTCGACCGCATCCGGCTGCACGTCGAAGGTGACGCTGCGTTCGGAAAGCTGGGTTTCAAGCTGCATCACGAACTTCTGCACCACCTTGTGGATCACTTCCGTCGGCAGCGGCGCAAAGGCAATGGTCGCATCCAGACGGTTGCGGAATTCCGGCGTGAACAGGCGGTTCAGCGCTTCGGTATCCTCATCCGTCCGCTTCGACGAGCCGAAACCGATGGCGGCCTTGGCCATTTCGGCCGCGCCCGCATTGGTGGTCATGATCAGGATCACATTGCGGAAATCGATCTTCTTGCCGTTGTGATCGGTGAGAGAGCCGTGGTCCATCACCTGCAGCAGGATGTTGAAGATATCCGGATGCGCCTTTTCGATTTCATCGAGCAGCACCACGCAATGCGGATGCTGGTCGACGCCATCGGTGAGCAGGCCGCCCTGATCGAAGCCGACATAGCCGGGAGGTGCACCGAGCAGGCGCGATACCGTGTGGCGCTCCATGTATTCCGACATGTCGAAGCGCAGCAGCTCCACGCCGAGCGAGCTTGCAAGCTGCTTGGCCACTTCCGTCTTGCCCACGCCCGTGGGACCGGAGAAGACATAGCAGCCAATCGGCTTGTTCGGCTCGCGCAGGCCCGCGCGGGCAAGCTTGATGGAGGTTGCCAGCGCCTCGATGGCCGCGTCCTGCCCGTAGACGACCGAACGCAGTTCCTCTTCCAGATTGGCGAGAACCATCTCGTCATCCTTGGAAACGGTCTTCGGCGGAATGCGGGCCATGGTGGCAATGGTCGCCTCGATCTCCTTCTCGGTGATCAGCTTGCGCCGCTTCGAAGCGGGCAGCAGCATCTGCGCTGCCCCGGTTTCATCGATCACGTCGATGGCCTTGTCCGGCAGCTTGCGGTCGGAGATATAGCGCGCCGAAAGTTCGACCGCGGACTTGATCGCCTCGTTCGAATAGCGGAGCTTGTGATATTCCTCGAAATAGGGCTTCAGCCCCTTCATGATCTCGATCGCATCCTCGATCGACGGCTCGTTGACGTCGATCTTCTGGAAACGGCGCACCAGCGCCCGGTCCTTTTCGAAGAACTGGCGATATTCCTTGTAGGTGGTCGAGCCGATGCAGCGGATCGCGCCGGAAGAGAGCGCCGGCTTCAGGAGGTTGGAGGCATCCATCGCGCCGCCGGACGTGGCGCCTGCGCCAATCACCGTATGGATTTCGTCGATGAACAGCACGGCGCCGGGATATTCTTCCAGCTCCTTCACCACCTGCTTCAGGCGCTCTTCGAAATCGCCGCGATAGCGGGTGCCCGCAAGCAGCGTGCCCATGTCGAGCGAGAAGATGGTCGCATCTTCCAGCGCTTCCGGCACCTTCTTTTCCACGATGCGCTTGGCAAGGCCTTCGGCAATCGCCGTCTTGCCCACGCCGGGATCGCCCACATAAAGCGGGTTGTTCTTCGAGCGGCGGCAGAGCACCTGGATTGTGCGGTTCACCTCGTCATGACGGCCGATCAGCGGATCGATCTTGCCGGTCTTGGCCTTCTCGTTGAGGTTCACGCAATAGGCCTTGAGCGCTTCCGGCTGCTTCTTGGAAGCGCCCTCGTCCGTCTCGCGGCTGGTCTTGGCCTCGCTCTCGCTTTCCTCGACACCGCGTGGCGGGCGAACCTGGGACGCGCCCGGGCGCTTGCCGATGCCATGCGAAATGAAATTCACCGCATCATAGCGGGTCATTTCCTGCTCCTGCAGGAAATAGGCGGCATGGCTTTCCCGCTCGGCGAAAATGGCGACCAGCACATTGGCCCCGGTCACCTCTTCGCGGCCGGACGATTGCACATGAATGACTGCGCGCTGGATTACCCGCTGGAAGCCGGAGGTGGGCTTGGAATCCTCGTCATATCCGGTCACCAGATTGGAGAGCTCGTTGTCCACATAGGTGGTCAGCGTCTTGCGCAGCGAATCGAAATCGACATTGCAGGCGCCCATGACAGCCGCCGCATCGGGATCATCCAGCAAAGCCAACAACAGATGCTCGAGCGTGGCATATTCGTGATGACGCTCGTTGGCATAGGTCAGGGCCTGGTGCAGCGCCTTTTCAAGACTAGGCGAAAATGTTGGCACGTTCAGATCCTCACTTCTTTTCCATGACACACTGCAAGGGATGCTGATGCTGGCGGGCAAAATCCATGACCTGCGTGACCTTGGTCTCGGCCACTTCGTAGGTATAGACTCCGCATTCGCCAACGCCATGATTATGGACCAGAAGCATGATGCGCGTGGCCGCTTCGCGGTCCTTCTGGAAGAAGCGCTCCAGAATGTGGATGACGAATTCCATCGGGGTGTAATCGTCATTCAAAAGCAGCACGCGGTACAGATTCGGCTTCTTTGTCTTGGGCTTGGTGCGGGTCATCACCGAGGTGCCACGGCCGGGCACGTCGCCCTCGCCATCCCCCTGCCCCTGCATGAAAACCGGTCTTTCCATCATTTCCTTCTCGTCCAACGCCATCGGCGGTTCAACATCCGAACCCCCTTTATCTAGTGTCGCGCAAACCGATTTTAAGCCCCCCGCCACGCGGTGCAACGACTAATGCGCGGCAAGCTAAAGATTTGACCGATCAAACCTGTGTGAAAGTGGCGTCCTTGTGACAAAGATGGAGAAAAACAAAACCGGCCGCACGCAGGGCGTGCAGCCGGTAGGTATTCAGACGTCTTTTCCGGCGGGCTATCAGGCAGCCGAAGCAGCATCAGCCGGAGCGGCTGCAGGTGCCGCAGCCTTAGCAGGCTTTGCAGCCGGAGCAGCAGCCTTGGCAACCGGTGCTTCAAACGGCTTGTAAGCGGTCTTCGCGAGGTCCACGTAGAGCTCGCCGATGCGGCTCATTTCGGAAACCGTGCGCTCGTAGGAGGCGCGCAGGAAGCTGGTCTGCAGTTCGAAGGCTGCTTCCGGCGACTTCACGCTGGTGATCGCCTCGATATGGGCAACGCCCTCTTCAAACGACTTCTTGGAGAACTCGGCGGCTTCCTCGGCAATCACCTGGAAACCCTTGGTCACGTCGGCATAGCTCTTCAGCACGCCTTCCATGACTTCCTTGCCCTTCTGGCTTGCTTCTTCGAAATTGAACATGTCGGGACCTCCTGACCATGATGAGATGGTCCGACTGTAATGCGACGCAGCAAATCCGTCAAGAAATTTGTGCGTCGCACAATAATCCATCCACAAAGGCTGGATCAGAGATCCACGTCGAGGATCGCCATGGAGAAATTGTAGGAGAGATCGCCGTCCTCGTCGTCGCGATAGATCACACCGAGAAACTCTTCGCCGAGATAGACCTCACCGGAATCGTTCTTGCGCGGGCGCGCCTTGACGGTGATGTTCGGGTTCAGCGTGCGCTTCAGATAGGCATCGAGCTTCTTGATTTCGTCCGGTTTCACCTGGATCTCCGTCGGTAGGTTGCATGAATCGGGCTGCTTGTGGCACGGTCCGTCCGCCGCTGTAAAGCCTCAAGCGCCCACATCCACCGTTGCCGAAAGCCGCAGGACACGGCTTTCGTACGGATGAGGCCGCGCTCAGTCAGCAGCGGGGATTACCTGATCCATGGCGCGCGAGGGCTCCGAACATCCAGCCTCCCCGACCACTTTCGCCGGCACGCCAGCAACAGTGGTTTTCGGCGGAACCGGCTTCAGCACAACCGAGCCGGAAGCGATGCGCGAGCAATTGCCGATCTCGATATTGCCGAGGATTTTCGCGCCCGCGCCGATCAGCACGCCATCGCGGATCTTCGGATGACGGTCGCCGCTTTCCTTGCCCGTGCCGCCAAGGGTAACCCCTTGCAGGATCGACACATTGTCGCCGATCACGGCCGTGGAGCCGACCACAAGGCCGGTCGCATGGTCAAGGAACAGGCCGCGGCCGATGCGCGCTGCCGGGTTGATATCGGTCTGGAACACGCTCGACGAGCGGCTCTGGAGGTAGAGCGCGAAATCCTGTCGCCCCTTTTTCCACAGCCAGTGCGCCAGCCGATGGGTCTGGATCGCGTGGAAGCCCTTGAAATAGAGCACCGGCTCGATGAACCGGGTGCAGGCCGGGTCACGGTCGTAGACGGCCTGGATATCGACGCGCAGTATCGCGCCCCATTCCGGCCAGTCATCCAGCATTTCGAGGAAGGTCTGGCGCAGAAGCACAGCCTGCATGTCCGGGTGATCGAGACGTTCGCAGATCCGGTAGATGACGCTGTCTTCCAGCGAACGATGGTTGAGGATCGTGGAATAGAGGAAGGCGGCGAGGATCGGGTCCTGCTCGGCTGCGGCGCGCGCTTCGTGCAGCATGGTGTCCCAGATGGGATCCACCATCTTCACCTGCTCCTTCTGGCGGATATCGCCCAATACGCCCATGGTCTGTCTCCTCTTTCACCGGCAAACCGGAGTAGATACGTTCCGGCAATATAGGACAGTTTCGCGGCAACTTAAATGGGGGTGGCAAAATGAGGGGTGAGGACTTCGCAGAAGGGTTGCTGAAGGCAAGCGTGCTGGATCATGTCGGCACAGTGCTGATCGACAATCCCGCCCGCAAGAATGCCGTGACCGCCCGCATGTGGCAGGCCTTGCCGGATGCCGTTCAATGGCTCTGCGAAGAGGCTCGCGCCCGGTTGATCATCGTCAAGGGTGCAGGCAACACGGATTTTTCTGCCGGTGCCGACATTTCCGAATTCGCCAGTGTCCGCAAGGATGCCGAAACGGCGCGAATCTATGAAGCGGAGAATTCGAAAGCCTTTGCAGCGCTTCGCACCGCGCCCGTGCCCTCGATCGCCGCCATTCGCGGCATCTGCTATGGCGGCGGCTTCGGTCTTGCCGCCGCCTGCGATATCCGGATTGCCGACGAGACCGCGCGCTTCTGCATTCCGCCCGCAAAGCTCGGCCTTGCCTATCCCGCCGATGCGGTTGCGGATATCGTGGAAGGGCTCGGCGGACAGGCTGCCCGCTATGCGCTTTATACCGGTGCGGTGATGGAGCCGGATCAGCTCGTGAAATGGGGTTTCCTGCTGGATTGCCTGCAATCCGAAGCGCTGGAGACGCATGTGGACAGGCTCGCGGCAACGATTGCGTCCAATGCGCCGCTCTCCGTCAAGGCATCCCGTCTTGCGATCCGCGCCGTGGTGGAAGGCAATGCCGAGGCGGGGGCCGAAGCCATAGCCATCGGCGCCTCTACCTTCGAAAGCGCGGATTATGCGGAGGGCCGCAAGGCCTTTGCGGAGAAGCGAAAGCCGCAATTCACCGGTCGGTGACAGGGCTTATTCCACCTGAAGTCCGGCGTAAAATTCCAGTACGGCCTGCTTGAACACCTTGTCGCCCACCGCCAGCATGTGATCGCGGTTCGGAATATCGACCGCGATTGCATGCGGCATGAGTGCGGCGAGTGCCTGCGGCGATCCGGCAATATCGTCCTTCGTGCCGACGGCAATCAGGGTGGGCATGTCGAGCCGCGCCATCTGCTCGGCGCTCAGCAGCGTGCGGGAGGTTTCGATGCAGGCGGCAAGCGCCATTCGGTCGCTCTTCGTCTGCTCGGCGAAGGCGCGGAACATCCGGCCCCGTTCATGGGTGACGTCATCCAGCGAGGGCGCGCGCAACGCATCGGCAATCGGGTCCCAGTCGCCTACCCCGTCCACCATGCCGATCCCCAGCCCGCCAAAGGTGAGCGAGCGGACACGGTGCGGATGCAGCAAGCCGACAAAAGCGGAGATGCGCGCGCCCATGGAATAGCCCATCACATGCGCATCCGGAATGCCGAGATGGTCGAGCAGCGCCATCGCATCCTCGGCCATCAGTGGCGGATGATAGAGCTCCGGATCATGCGGCTTGTCGCTGCGGCCATGGCCGCGGTTGTCGATGGCAATGACGCGGTAACCGGCATCGCCCAGCGTCTTCAGCCAGCCGGGATGCACCCAGTTCACGAAGGCGCTGGAAGCAAAGCCGTGGATCAGAAGAACCGGCTCGCCTGCCGGATCGCCCTCATCAAAAAAGGTGAGTTTCAGGCCGTCGTGATGGAAATGGGCAAAATGGGGGGCGTTGAGATGCATGGGTGCGAATCCCGCTTCTGATCGTCTGGACATTTCATAGGGCAACCGGCCCGGCACTGAACAGGCCTGCATTCCGTCACTCCCTGCAAAAAGGCAAGGAAAAACCGTTCCCCTGCGGCGAGTTGGCTCTACACTTTGTTTCAAAAGGGCATTAAAGATGGCTCACCGAGAGAAAAGAGATTCCGGAGATCATCATGGCTGGCCATCACATCCCCCATTTCCAGAACGACGGCGGACATCGCCAGATCGAAGTGGGTGTGAAGGAATTCATGTGCACGGGCGCTTCTGCCCCTTACGATCATCCGCATATCTATATCGACATGGGCGAGGACAACGAGAAGGTCTGCCCCTACTGCTCGACCCTCTACCGCTTTGACGGCGGCCTGAAGCCCGCGCAGACCAACCCCGCCGGTTGCGTATTCCACGTGAAGGCAGCCTGACGCCACTCTTCGCGTCGGCCCTGTTGAGGGTGTCATGCCAGTTAAATCCACAGCGATCATCGGTGCAGGCGTTGCAGGCCTGACGCTGGCGCTTTCGCTTGCCCAGAAGGGCATCGCATCTGAAATTTTCGAGCAGGCTGATGAGTTGCGCGAGGTGGGCGCGGGCCTGCAGCTTTCGCCGAACGCCACCCGCGTGCTGCGCGAGCTTGGCCTGCTGAACCGACTGCGCTCGCTCTGGACCGAGCCTGAAAGCATCGATCTTCGCTCCGGCGAAACATTGAAAACCTATGTCAGCCTGCCTGTCGGGAAGGTGGCGGAAGACCGGTGGAGCGCACCCTATGGCGTGGTGCACCGGGCAACCCTGCAACGCGTGCTTCTCGAAGCCGTGCGGGCAAACAGCCTGTGCCGCCTGCATCTCGGCCTGCGGCTGGACATGAAGCAGCCGGGCGATATCCTCCCCTATTGCGACCGCAAGCCGGACCTGATCGTCGGGGCGGACGGTGTGTGGTCACGGGCCCGCAATCTGGTTCCGGGCGCGCCGCAGTCTGTGTTTACGGGCAATGTCGCCTGGCGGCTGGTGGTGCCCTTTGCCGATGTGCCGCCGGTTCTGCCGCGAAACCGGGTGACGGCCTATATGGCACCCGGGGCGCATCTCATCTGCTATCCGTTGAAGGATGGCGGCGGGTTCAACATGGTGGCGATTACCGGCGGCGTCGATCCGGGCGAGACCTGGGGCACCAATGGCGAGCCGAAACGGGTGAGCGCGCTACGCTCCAAGTTTTCGAAATGGCATCCGTCACTGCAGGCGCTTTTGTCTCGCCATGACGATCTGCTCTACTGGCCGCTCTGCCAGGCCACGGACGGCAACTGGCACAATGGCCGCAATGTCGTGCTGATCGGCGATGCCGCCCATGCGATGATGCCCTTCATGGCGCAAGGCGCGGCAAGCGCCATCGAAGATGCGCATGCGCTGGCACGGATCGTCTCGCAGAAGCCGCTGGAAGCGGCACTCCCTGCCTTCGAGGCGTTGCGCAAGCCGCGCGCCTCAAAGCTCAAGGCGCGGGCCGAATTCAACTGCCGGGTCTATCATGCACGCGGCCTTCTTCGCCTCGGGCGGGATATCGCCATGGCAATCCGCCCGCAGGCCTCCTACATGGCCGATCTCGACTGGATCTACGGCCATTCCGCCTGAAGATCAGGCGGTTACGGCCGCTGCCGCGGCAAATCCCTTCTCGAGATCCGCCTTCAGGTCGGCCACGTCTTCCAGGCCGATCTGCAGGCGGATGAGCGGACCATCGGTCGGCCCCTTCCGGATGCGGCGGTCGCCCAGATAGACGTGGACCGCGAGGCTCTCATAGCCACCCCAGGAATAGCCGAGGCCGAAGAAGGTCAGCGCGTCGATGAAGGCGGCAGCCTTGCGGCGGTTAAGATCCGTGTTGCCTTCCTCGCCCTTCAATACGAAGGAGAAGACGCCGCTTGCGCCCTTGAAATCCCGCTTCCAGAGATCGTGGCCCGGGAAGCTCGGCAGTGCCGGATGCAGCACGGAGAGCACATCGGAGCGCGCTTCCAGCCAATGCGCCACATCGAGCGCGCTCTTTTCGTGATGGGCAAGGCGGATGCCCATGGTGCGCAGGCCGCGCAGGATCATATAGGCATCATCCGGCGAACCGCAGAGCCCGAGATTGCGGTTGCAGGCATCCAGCTGATCCCAGGTTTCCTTGTTGGCCGAAACCAGTCCCATCAAAATGTCGGAATGGCCGGACGGATATTTCGTTGCCGCATGCATGGAAATGTCGACACCATGATCGAGCGGACGGAAATAGAGCGGTGTCGCCCAGGTATTGTCCATGGTGACCACGCAGCCGTGACGTTTTGCGACGCGCGAAATCGCGCCGACATCGATCATCTCGAACGTGTTGGAGGCAGGCGCTTCCAGATGCACGAGCTTCGTATTCGGGCGTATCAGGGCCTCTATGCCCTCACCGATGGCAGGATCGAAATACTCGGTCTCTACGCCAAAGCGCTTCAGCTCCGTCTCGCAGAAGCGGCGGGCCGGGGCATAGACCGAATCAACCATCAGCATGTGATCGCCGGCAGACAGAAAGGCCAGCAGCGGCACGGTGACGGCGGCAAGGCCCGAGGAGAAAATCAGGGTGCCATGCGAGCCTTCGAGCTGGTTGATCGCATCGCAAAGCGCATCCGTCGTCGGCGTGCCATGGGTGCCATAGGTGTATTTCTGGCTCTCGGTTTTCATCGTGTGATGATCCGGGAACAGAACCGTCGAGCCGCGCTGGATTGACGGGTTCACAAACCCCTGGTTTCCATGCGGATCCGGGCCGATATGGGCCAGGTGCGTGTTGATGCCGATCTTGCCGCCAGAATTATGGTTGTCCGCCATGCCGAATGCCCTTTCGAAGTGTTGCGCATTTTTGACAAGCGGGCCACACCGGGGTCAACCCCCGCGACAGCCTCCCTATCCCCAATAATTCTTATGAAAGAAACGGCGCCTGTGATATTTTTGAAAAGATAGCCAAAGGCCGTCATTTTGGCCGCTCTTCGCGCATTTTCAGGGGCTTGGGCACGTCAATGCGGCTCAAAAAACTTGAAAAACGGCAAAATTGACGTCGCAAACGCATTCATCACCCTTGACCATGCGCTCATTTCTGAATGTGATAGGACGCAACGGGCCTGGCGTATTGCCTGCCCGGTTCCGAAGACAATCAAAGACCAAACAACAAGATCAAGAGGGTTGGAACAATGAAAAAGACGCTTCTTACCGCCGCCATTGCAGCCGCAGCCTTCGGCTTCGGCGTGTCGGCCGCTTCCGCTGACACGCTCGAAAACGTGAAGAAGAAGGGCTTCGTGCAGTGCGGCGTGAATGGCGCAGGCCTTCTCGGCTTTGCCTCGCAGGATACGGCTGGCAACTGGTCGGGTCTCGACATCGACCTCTGCAAGGCGGTTGCTGCTTCCGTCTTCGGCGATGCGACCAAGGTGAAGTACACCCCCCTTTCCGCCAAGGACCGTTTCCCGGCGCTGCAGTCGGGTGAAATCGACCTGCTCGCCCGCAACACGACCTGGACCATCAGCCGCGACACGCAGCTCGGCTTCAACTTCCGCGCCGTGAACTACTATGACGGTCAGGGCTTCATGGCCAAGAAGAGCCTCGGCGTGAAGTCGGCTCTCGAGCTGTCCGGCGCGGCCGTCTGCGTGCAGACCGGCACCACCACCGAACTCAACCTCGCCGACTACTTCAAGGCCAACAAGATGGACTACAAGCCCGTCGTGTTCGAAAAGCAGGAAGAAGTCGATGCAGCCTATGATGCGGGCCGTTGCGACGTCTACACCACCGACCAGTCCGGTCTCTATGCCATCCGCCTCACGCTGAAGCAGCCCGACGAGCATGTGATCCTGCCGGAAATCATCTCCAAGGAACCGCTCGGCCCGGCCGTTCGCCAGGGTGACGACAAGTGGTTCGACATCGTGTCCTACGCCCATTACGCCATGGTTACCGCTGAAGAATTCGGCATCACCCAGGCGAATGTCGATGAAATGCTGACGTCCGAAAACCCGGACATCAAGCGCTTCCTCGGCGAAGAAAAGGATTCGACCATCGGTCCGGATCTCGGCGTAGACAACAAGTGGGCCTACAACATCATCAAGGCTGTCGGTAACTACGGCGAAAGCTTCGAGCGCAATGTCGGCGAAGGCAGCCAGCTGAAGATTTCCCGAGGCCTGAACAACCTGTGGAGCAAGGGCGGCCTGCAGTACGCACCGCCGATCCGTTGACCCTCTGATCGATCGGGGCGCGCCTTCGGGCGCGCTCCAACCATTCGTGCATGAAACAGCATGACGCTGGGGAAGGCACACCCTGACAAAAACGCCCGACCAAGGGCGAGCGGGGGCCGACAAAAAGGCATATGGGGAAAACAATATGGCACAGGATGATGCGGCCTTGTCCGCACGCCAGCCCGCACGTTCGGTCTGGTACAACGATCCCTACAAGCGCGGCATCGCCTTTCAGGCTATCACGGCAGTGGTTCTCGTCATTGCTGCAGTCTGGATGTGGCAGAACACGCTGGAAAATCTCAAGCGCGCGAATCTCACCTCCGGCTTCGGCTTCCTGACCAGCCGTGCAGGATTTGATATCGCCCAGTCGCTGATCGAATATTCCGCCGATGCAAGCTATCTGCGCGCGCTGATGGTGGGTCTGCTGAACACGCTTTCTGTCGCGGCTGCCGGTATCATTACCACGACGATCCTCGGCCTGCTGATCGGTATCGCGCGGCTGTCGCGCAACTGGCTGATCCGCAAGCTCGCGACCGTCTATGTCGAAGGCTTCCGCAACATCCCGCTGCTGGTGATCATCTTCTTCTGGTACAAGGGCGTGCTGAACGCCCTGCCGAATGTGCGCGATTCCATCGTGCTGCCGTTCAGCATGGTGCTGAACAATCGCGGGTTCTACTTCCCTGCCCCGGTCTTCGGCGAAGGCTCGGGCGCGATCCTGATCGCGCTTGTTGCGGGCATTGCCGGTGCCGTCTTCTATGCGCGCTGGGCAAAGGCGAAGCAGATGGAAACGGGCGTGCGCCCGCCGGTTTTCTGGGTGAATATCGCTCTCGTTCTCTTGCCGCCGCTTCTGGTGTTTTTCGCGTTCGGTGCGCCGCTTACCTTTGATCTGCCGGTTGCCGGCAAGTTCAATATCAATGGCGGCAGCATGATTGGCCCGGAATTCATGTCGCTCTATCTGGCGCTCTCCTTCTACACCGCGTCCTACATCGCCGAAATCGTGCGGGCAGGCATCGTCGGCGTGGCGAAGGGCCAGACGGAAGCCGCCTATGCGCTCGGCCTGCAGCCGGGTCGCACGATGCGGCTGGTGGTACTGCCGCAGGCATTGCGCATCATCATTCCGCCGATGACGAGCCAGTATCTGAACCTCACGAAAAACTCGTCGCTGGCGGTTGCCATCGGTTATGCGGATCTGGTCGCGGTTGGCGGCACGATCCTCAACCAGACCGGCCGCGCCATCGAGGTGGTTGCGATCTGGCTTGCCATCTATGTCTCGATCAGTCTCACGACCTCGCTGTTCATGAACTGGTTCAATCGCAAGATGGCCCTGGTGGAGCGCTGAGATGACGTCAAAAAACAATGACATCGCTTTTGTCCGCAGCCACATGCTGGCAGCAGAGAAGCCCCCGCGGCAGGAAATCGGGCTTGCCGCCTGGCTGAGCCGGAACCTGTTTTCCGGCCTGTTCGATACAATTCTGACCCTCGTCTCGCTGACGCTGATCGTCTGGACGGGGGCCCATCTCGTCAACTGGCTTCTCGTCAATGCCGTGTGGTTCGGCACAGACCGTACCTTCTGCGCGACCGTGGAACAGGGCGGCATTCAGCCGAATGGCTGGAGCGGTGCCTGCTGGGCCTTTGTGGGTGAAAAGTTCAGCTATTTCATGGTCGGGGCCTATCCGGTTCATGAGCGCTGGCGGCCCTATCTGGTATTCGCGCTGTTTGCCGCAACGCTTGCACCGCTTTTGATGCCGCGCGTGCCGCACAAGGCGGCCAATGCGTTGCTGGCCTTCGTCATCATGCCGGTCATCTCGTTCTTCCTGCTGCATGGCGGCGTATTCGGGCTCATGCCGGTGGAAACCTCGCTCTGGGGCGGGCTGCTCGTGACGCTGATCATCTCCTATGTCGGGATCGTCGTTTCACTGCCAGTCGGTATCCTGCTGGCGCTGGGCCGGCGCTCGCAGATGGCGGTGATCCGCACGCTCTGCATCGCCTTCATCGAGCTGATCCGCGGTGTGCCGCTGATTACCGTTCTGTTCCTCGCCAGCTACATGCTGCCGCTGTTCCTGCCGCCGGGCACGAATATCGACAAGTTCCTGCGCGCGGTGATCGGTGTATCCATGTTCGCCTCAGCCTACATGGCGGAAGTGATCCGCGGCGGCCTGCAGGCGATCCCCAAGGGGCAGTTCGAAGGGGCCGATTCGCTTGGTCTTTCCTACTGGCAGAAGATGGCGCTGATCGTGATGCCGCAGGCGATCAAGCTGGTCATCCCGGGCATCGTCAACACCTTCATCGGCATGTTCAAGGATACGTCGCTGGTGTCGATCATCAGTATGTATGACCTTCTGGGCATCGTGCGTGCCAGCTTTGCCGATGCGAACTGGGTTTCATCAGTCACCCCCCTCACCGGTCTGGTATTCGCGGGATTTGTGTTTTGGCTCTTTTGCTTTAGCATGTCCCGCTACTCGGGCTTCATTGAACGCCGCCTCGACACGGGCCACAAACGATAACGAAGGGAACCACCGGAAATGGTGCAAGCCGAACAAAAGAAACTGACGGTCTCCGAAACCGAAGTCGCCGTCGAAATCACCAACATGAACAAGTGGTACGGCGATTTCCACGTGCTGCGCGACATCAATCTCAAGGTGATGAAGGGCGAGCGCATCGTTATCGCCGGTCCGTCGGGCTCCGGCAAATCCACGATGATCCGCTGCATCAACCGGCTGGAGGAGCATCAGGAAGGCAAGATCGTTGTCGATGGAACGGAGCTCACAAGCGATCTGAAGAAGATCGACGAGGTGCGCCGTGAAGTGGGCATGGTGTTCCAGCACTTCAACCTCTTCCCGCATCTCACCATTCTGGAAAACTGCACGCTCGCGCCCATCTGGGTTCGCAAGATGCCGAAGAAGCAGGCCGAGGAAGTGGTCATGCATTTCCTGAAGCGGGTGAAGATCCCGGAACAGGCGAACAAATATCCCGGCCAGCTTTCCGGCGGCCAGCAGCAGCGCGTGGCGATTGCCCGGTCGCTCTGCATGAACCCGAAGATCATGCTGTTCGACGAGCCGACCTCCGCGCTCGATCCGGAAATGATCAAGGAAGTGCTGGATACGATGGTGGGCCTTGCCGAAGAAGGCATGACCATGCTGTGCGTGACCCACGAAATGGGCTTTGC
>CAMFIE010000040.1 GCA_945952315.1 uncultured Rhizobium sp.
CGATCACAGATAAGGCAGCGGCTGCCAATGTGGGAGCAGAACACCGGTTACGATATTCAAACCGGCTCTTGAACGTCAGATGGCGCCGCAAAGAGCGTGGGGGCCAAGAGATCCGTATGCCGAAAGCTGCAGGCGTTCCCCGCCATTTTCAAAGCTTAACGATCTCGCTAGCCGAGAGCTAAAACCTGCGGATAGCATCCAGTGTATGGCCCAACCTGTCAAAAATCACCACCCGGCAGCCAGATTCGCGCCTGTGCCAAGAAACTGAAAATGAGCGTATTGGCGTAGTCCAGACCGTTCACGCAATGCCAAAAGTTCGAGTAGCAAAACGCCAAAAACAAAACGCGAAAGTGCGGGCAAAAGAAAACCCCCGGTCAAACCGGGGGTTGGTCAAATCTTGATTGTAGGCCGGATGTGTCTGTCTTCAAACACTCATTGACCCGGTGCAGGCAGAGGAACCGGTGTGTCTGCGAGGGTCGCGAGATAGGCGATCAGATCGGCGCGCTCTTCGTCCTTCTTGATACCGGCAAAGCCCATGGCTGTTCCGGCAACATATTTCTTCGGAGCGGACAGGAAGCCGTTCAGATGATCGAAAGTCCAGGTTTCGGAGCTGCCCTTCGAAAAATCCTTCATACCGGCAGAATAGGAGAAGCCCTCGTGGCCTGCGATCGGGCGGTTCACGAGACCGTAAAGGTTCGGACCAACCTTGTTCGGGCCGCCCTTGGAGCCGTCGTGGCAGGCCTGACACTTCTTGAAAACCGCTTCGCCCTTCTTCACATCTGCCTTGGCCAGAAGATCAGCGATCGGCACCGCAGCCGCTGCGGCTTCACCTGCACCTGCCGCTTCGCCGCCGGCTTCTTCCGCAGCGATTGCATAGCCAGGTTTTTCCGGGGTTTCCGAATGGAAGATGCCTTCAGATGCGATCGATATGGACATCAACACGAAAACGGTACCGAGAAGGCCCGCAGCAGCCTTATTGACAGTCGAACTCATCTGCAAATGCTCCCCTTGCAGCCAGCGCCTTGCATAACAAGGCCATCTTGAAATCGCGCGGAACCTATGTCTTTTGGACGCGGGTTGCAACAGTGTTTATGGCCTCAGTGCTGAGACTTTTTGACACTTTTTATGAGGTTAGAGAAGGGCAGGTCCATGAATTATCACCATTTTGGTCAAGCTCTTGTGCTGATACCTGCAAGAATGGCCTCCACACGCCTGCCAGGCAAGCCGCTGGCCGATATTTGCGGCCTGCCGATGATCGTGCAGGTGGCGAAAAGAGCGCGTGAAGCGGGCGCGTCGCGAATCATCGTAGCCGTCGATCACGCCGATATCTTTTCGGCGGTGACCGGTGCTGGCTTCGAAGCCGTAATGACATCGCCCGATCATCAATCCGGATCGGACCGCATTTTCGAGGCGATGACAAAAGCGGATCCGGACGGAAAGGCATCGGTCATCGTCAATGTTCAGGGCGATCTCCCGACGATCGATCCGGAAAGCATCCGGGCCGCCCTGCGCCCGTTGGAGGACCCCGCCGTCGATATCGCAACCCTTGCGGCCGTCATCGGTGAGGAGGCTGAAAAGACCAACCCGAACGTGGTGAAGGTCGTGGGTTCACCCCTCTCGGGGAGTCGGCTGAAGGCACTTTATTTCACCCGGGCCACCGCACCCCACGGCCAAGGTCCATTCTATCATCATATCGGCCTTTATGCCTATCGCCGCACAGCCCTTGAGCGCTTCGTTTCCCTGCCGCCATCGACGCTTGAGAAGCGGGAATCGCTCGAGCAACTTCGGGCCCTTGAAGCAGACATGCGCATCGATGTGGAAATCGTTGACACGGTTCCACTCGGTGTCGATACTCCCGCCGATCTCGAAAAGGCCCGCCTCGCCCTTTCCTCCCCTTCCCCTCGCTGATGGACAGCCCGATGACACCCACCACCAACCGCATCGCCTTTCAGGGTGATTTTGGCGCCAATTCCGACATGGCCTGCCGGGACATGTTTCCAACCATGGAGCCGCTGCCTTGCCAGACCTTCGAGGATGCGTTCGTGGCGGTGGAAAATGGAGAGGCCGATCTGGCTATGATCCCGATCGAAAACACGATTGCGGGGCGGGTAGCGGATATTCATCACCTGTTGCCCGAGTCGCGGCTCCATATCATCGGCGAATATTTCATGCCGATCCATTTTCAGCTGATGGTGCTGCCAGGTGTCACAAAAGACGAAATCCGCACCGTGCACAGTCATATTCATGCGCTCGGTCAGTGTCGCAAGGTCATTCGGTCGAACGGCTGGAAGGCTGTGGTGGCCGGTGATACGGCCGGCGCCGCCAAGCTTGTGGCGGAAAAGGGTGACCGCAGCATGGCAGCACTTGCACCGCGCCTGGCCGCCGGGCTCTATGGCCTCGATATCATGGCCGAGAATGTCGAGGATACGGATAACAATGTTACCCGTTTCGTTGTGCTGTCCCGCAAGGAGGCCTGGGCTGAACGCAGCCGCGGCGACGAGCTGATTGTCACCACCTTCGTCTTCAATGTGCGAAACATTCCGGCTGCCCTTTACAAGGCGATGGGTGGCTTTGCGACCAATGGCATCAACATGACAAAGCTCGAAAGCTACCAGCTTGGTGGAAAGTTTGTCGCGACACAGTTCTATGCGGATATCGAAGGGCATCCGTCCGATACGAATGTGCGCCAGGCGCTCGAGGAACTGCGCTTCTTTTCGGAAAAGGTTCGCATTCTGGGCGTTTACAAGGGTCACGGGATGCGCGGCACGCTGTAAAGGTCCGCAAACAGTCCGGCACGGTCAGGCGCGGCGTATGTCGCGCACCAGCTGTACCGGATTGCCGAGTGGCGGAAAGATGCGGTTTCGCCCACCATTTTTAGCAGCATAGAGTGCAGAATCCGCACGTGCGACGAGCTCGGCAGCCGAAAGATCGCTACCGCGCCTATGAGCGACACCGAAGCTGGCAGTCACGACGGGTCCTGTCGGGCTGTCCGGATGGGGAATGGCCCGTTCCACGAGTGTCAGACGAATGCGCTCGGCAAGGGATGCTGCCCGTTCCAGGCTGATATCGCGAAGCAGGAGTAGAAACTCTTCGCCGCCGTAGCGATAGGCCTCGCCTCGGGCATCGGCGACCTGCCCTGTAATAAGCTCGGCAACCTGTCGCAGACATTCATCACCCGCCTGATGACCAAGGCGGTCGTTGTAGACCTTGAAATGGTCGATATCGAGGATGACGATGGCAAGCTCTCGGTTATCCCTGCCGGAAGGCAGCTCGAGTTCGGCAAAGCGGGTATCCAGCGCGCGCCGGTTATAAAGCCCGGTTAGCGCATCGCAATTGCTGATGCTCTCCATAACGGCTGCATGCAGACGCTCTTTCAGTGACAACAGGTAATAGAGCCGGTGTTCCCGCTCCATTGTATAGGCGGCGAACAATGTGCAGACGGTGCCAGTGATTGAATAGGACAGAAGGGCGAGTGGCAGCTCGAACGGCGTCAGCTGCTGGCGCCACAGGCTGACGGCGAAGATCACGTTCACCAGCACCGCGCATAGAACGGCGTATCGGAAATAGTAGCGCTGGATCAGGAGCGCATAAATGATCACCGGTATGATCCCGGCATTGTAATAGGGATGCAGCGGGCTTTCGCTGAGCGTGATGAGAAAGCCGCAAGACGACGTGACCAGAACCACGGTGAGCACCGCAAGGAGATCACGATAGGCGGCCATGTCGGGCCGCCGCATCACCATGTAGATGCCGATGGAAATCGGCGTGATCACTCCCAGCCGCACGATTACTGCCAGCCACAGCACATCGCGCAGCAGCAGACCATCGGCGAGCAGGAAAAAATTGTACAGAACCATCGCGACCAGTGCCGTCGACGTCATCCGTCTTATGCGCGCCTCGCGGGTATCGGCCTCGAACATGGCTTCGATCTCGGAAGAGAAACGCAACCACCTGGCGCCAGTGGAAAGCTCTTGCTCAACCAGAGCGGCACAGACTGCCGAAGTGGAGTTTTTGGCGGTCTGCACGGATCGGATTCCCTGTACTGCCCTGACGAAGAATCGCGCCTCCGCACGATTGCGGGAATATAAGACAAACCCTGTAATCAACAAAATTGTATTTGAATACAATTTGCCGCTTTTTAGGGTCTGTTTCTGGCAAACGTCATGCTATTTCGGGCCAGTCGAGCCAATCCTTCATCAGGCGGTGGGCAATGGCTCCTTCCGGCGGCGAAGAAAGCGTTTGGTCTTCTTCGGCATCCAGAAGCGCGCGAACCTCCTCGCGGCTGAACCAGCGGCAGTCCTCGAGCTCTGTCTCGTCCCGTTTGATGGTGCGGGAGTGGGCCTCGGCAAAGCAGCCGATCATCAATGAATGCGGCATCGGCCAGGGTTGGGAGGCATGATAGCGCACCTGCCCGATATGAATGCCCGCTTCCTCGAAGGTCTCGCGACGAACAGAATCCTCGATGGTCTCGCCGGGCTCCACAAAGCCAGCGAGGCAGGAATACATACCCGGTGGAAAATGTGCGCCGCGCCCGAGCAGGCACAGATCCTGCTCGATATCCACTGTCAGCATGATCACAACGGGGTCGGTGCGGGGAAAGGCTTGCGTTCCGCAGGCGGCGCATTCCCGGCGATAGCCACCCGCTTTCGGCTGCATCACCCCGCCACAGCGACCGCAGAAGCGGGTTGTGGCATTCCAGCTCATCAGGCTGGACGCCTGGGCAAATTCACCGAGCAGTTCACCGGTGAGGTATTGATCGCGATAGACGGTGCGGCCATCCACCACCTTGAAATGGCGTGCAAATTGTTCCGGATCGGCTTTGACGGGCACGGCAAGGCGCGGCTCACCGCTGCGCCTATGGCCTAGCAGGATTGCCTCATCGAAATCCGGTTCAAGCTCCTTCATCTCGTAAAGCGCAAACAACGGATCAACCACTTGACCATCATGCTTGACCACCAGTTTGCCGCCGGAAAAGGCAAAGAGATGGGCGCCATCGATCATAAGCGCCTGTTCGACGCAATCATCTGCCCTGTGTTCGGACTGGCGGTTCAGTGCATTGGCAGCAAAAGCCGTCAGCCGGGAGGGTTCGGGATGGAGTGGCAGGCGGTCAAAGATGGATCGGGTCATGCGGAAAGCGCTTCCAGAAGTTTGGACGTCAAGGCGGCGCGGCTCTGATCATCATAGGGCTCCGCCGTACCGAAACCCCAGACAGGTCCCGGCCAGTTGGCGTCGCCCGTCTTGCGGGCCACCACATGAATATGCAGCTGCCGCACGATATTGCCAAGCGCGCCCACATTGATCTTTTCCGCGCCGGTGATCGTCCTGAGGGCTGCTGCCACCATGTTGACCTCGATGGTGAGTGCCTGCTGGTCAAGCATCGGAAGGTCATAGAGTTCGGACATATCGGCCCGTTCAGGCACCAGAATGAGCCAGGGCCAGCGCCCGTCATTCATCAGACGCAACTGGCAAAGGCCGAGGCGCACCAGAAGATCGCTATCCCGGCCAAGTCGTTCGTCCAGTTGAAAGGCGCTCAAGACGGTTCCTCCTGTGGGTTCGGCTTTCGCTCCTTAGCAGTTTTTTCCGGCCTTGGCTTGCATTTGCTGCAAAGATTGCCGATATGAGGGTCGGGAGGTTGGTGGTGGACGTACCACTCGCCAACCGGGTCAGGTCCGGAAGGAAGCAGCCCTAACGAGCCCGGCACGGGTCATCGTTCCAGCCTCCCACCCTTCATTTCACGGGTTTTGCTTGAAAGGCCGCAAGGCATTATCGACAGCAGAACCGCCACGGGCAGATGGGCGCGACACGGCTGGGAGAGGCGATGAGCGAGCTGGAGCTGACCGGCGGAACGGTTCAACAGGCTGCCGGCTATCGGGTTCTGGCCCGCAAGTACCGCCCGAAGGATTTTACCGATCTTATGGTCGGCCAGGAGCCGATGGTCCGCACGCTTACCAATGCGTTCGAGACGGGACGGATCGCGCAGGCCTATATGCTGACCGGCGTGCGCGGTGTCGGCAAGACAACCACCGCCCGCATTCTTGCCCGTGCGCTGAATTACAAGACTGCCGATATCGATCGCCCGACCATCGATCTTCGCATTCCCGGTGATCACTGCCAGGCGATCATGGAAGGCCGCCATGTCGACGTGATCGAAATGGATGCCGCCTCCCATACGGGCATCGATGATATCCGTGAGATTATTGAGCAGGTGCGCTACCGTCCGGTTTCGGCCCGCTACAAGGTCTATATCATCGACGAAGTGCACATGCTCTCCACGCAGGCCTTCAACGGACTTCTGAAGACGCTGGAAGAGCCGCCGGAACATGTGAAATTCATCTTCGCCACCACCGAGATCCGCAAGGTGCCGATCACGGTGCTTTCGCGCTGCCAGCGCTTTGACCTGCGCCGCATCAGCGCGTCCGATCTGGTGGGCCTCTTTACCGTGATTGCCTCGAAGGAGGGAATCGAGGCGGAGCCGGAAGCGCTTGCGATGATTGCGCGGGCGGCGGAAGGCTCTGCCCGCGACGGTCTGTCGTTGATGGATCAGGCCATCGCCCATGGGGCTGGCCGGGTGGAAGCGCAGGCGGTGCGTGCCATGCTCGGTCTTGCGGATCGCAGCCGCGTGGTCGATCTCTTCCAGCATGTCGTGCGTGGCGATGCCGCCGAGGCGCTGAAGGAATTCAACCGTCAATATGAGGCAGGCGCCAACCCGGTTGCGGTTTTGACCGACCTTGCCGATTTCACCCACCTTGTCACCCGGCTCAAATATGTGCCCGAAGCCGCAAGTGATCCCTCGCTTTCGGAAGTAGAGCGCGTAAAGGGTGGCGAATTTGCCGGTGCGGTTGCGGTCACCACGCTGTCTCGCCTCTGGCAGATGCTGCTCAAGGGGATTTCGGAGACGGAGGCAGCCTCAAGGCCGGCCGGTGCGGCCGAAATGGTTCTGATCCGGCTTGCCCATGCCGCTCATCTTCCGTCGCCGGAAGAAGCCGCACGCCGCGCCCTCGATCTTTCGCGCAACGGAGCCGCTGGCACCGATGGCCCGCGTGCGCCTTCCGGTGGTCATGGCAATAGCCATCCGCAAATGGCGCAACAGGGTCAGATGGCTGTTGGTGGTGAACGGTTTTCGCCGACAGGCACGCCGCGTGTGCAAGGTCAGCCGGTTGCCCGCCTGCATGCTGTCGAGGGTTCGAAGCCCGAAACACAGCAACTCGGGCAAATCGAGACAAAGCCGGAGCCCAAGGTTTCAGTTCGCTCTCTCGCCGATATCGTCAATCTCTGCACCACCAGGGATACGGTGCTGAAAGCCAAGATCCGCAATTTCATCCGTCTGGTACGGATTGAAAACGGCCGACTCGATGTTGGCCTCGCGGAAGGCGCGCCGGCAACGCTTCTCAATGACCTTTCCGTGAAACTGCGCGAATGGACCGGCATTCACTGGATCGTGTCGCTGAGCAGGGATGAGGCGCAACCGACACTGGTCGAGCAGGAAGCGGCCCAGAAAGGCGCGCGCCTGGTGGATGCGCGCTCTGATCCGGATGTCGCGGCGATCCTTTCCCGTTTTCCCGGTGCAAGGGTTACCGACGTGCGCATCCGGACCGCGGACGTGGACGAGGAGGAGACCGAAGAGGTCAAGCCGCCTGCCGTCGCGGAATCGGACGAGGGCGACATCCTGCCCGGCGATGATATCCAGTTCTGATTGTTACACGATAAAAAAGGAAGTTCAGCCGTGAAAGACATCATGGGTATGATGGGCAAGGTCAAGGAAATGCAGGCCAAGATGGAGAAGATGCAGGCGGAAGTCGCCGCTCTCGAAATCGAGGGCCGCTCCGGCGGCGGGCTCGTATCACTGCGCATGAACGGCAAATCCGAACTCGTCGGCCTGAAGATTGATCCGTCGCTGTTCAAGGAAGACGAGGTCGAAATCCTCGAGGACCTCATCATTGCCGCCCACAAGGATGCCCGCGACAAGCTGGAAGCGGCAACGGCTGAAAAAACCAAGGCCGTTACGGCCGGTCTGCCGCTGCCCCCCGGTTTCAAGCTGCCCTTCTGAGGTATCGATAATTTTCCGGCAAAAGCAACGGCGGGCGATTCCGCAGAATCGCCGGATGGGTTAAGAACCGGACATGGCAAAGCGCGTTACCGGTCCCGAAATCGAAAAACTCATCCAGTTGCTGGCAAAGGTGCCGGGGCTTGGGCCTCGCTCCGCCCGCCGTGCAGCCCTTCATCTCGTCAAGAAGAAGGACCAGCTACTCGGGCCGCTCGCCAAGGCAATGGGCGAAGCGCATGACCGGGTGCGTATCTGCAGCCAGTGCGGCAATATCGACACATCCGACCCCTGCGCGGTCTGCACCGACGATCGCCGCGACCATGGCGTGATCATTGTCGTTGAAGATGTGTCGGATCTGTGGGCGCTGGAGCGGGCGGGCGCATTGAATGCGGCCTATCATGTGCTTGGGGGTACGCTTTCGCCGCTGGATGGCGTCGGCCCTGATGACCTCAATGTCAAGGGTCTGGTCGCGCGCGTCACGGGTGGTGGCGTCCGTGAGGTGATCATCGCCGTCAATGCCACGGTCGAGGGCCAGACGACGGCCCACTATATCACCGATCAGCTGTCCGGTCTCGATGTGAAGATTACCCGGCTTGCCCATGGCGTTCCGGTCGGCGGCGAGCTCGATTATCTGGACGAAGGCACGCTTTCGGCAGCACTCAGGGCACGCACCGCCTTCTGATTGATCCTTCTCTGAAAGGGGAAACGCACCATGATGTTCCGCTACCAAGCCTTGATGGTTGCAGTCCTGTTGCTGCTTTCTCCGCAGGCAAGAGCGCTCGACAAGGCGTCCGTCGAGGCGGGATTTCGACAGTGGATCACAACTATCCTGCTTCCCGAGGCCGAAAAGGCAGGGCTTTCGGCAAACACCGTGACCAAGGTGATGGCCGATGTCGATCTGGACTGGTCCCTCAACGAGCTTGTGCCCCCCGGCACGAAGCCGCCGAAAGAGCAGGCGCAGACGCAGGCCGAATTTTCCTCGCCCGGACCCTATTTCAGCGAAAAACGATTGGTCCCTCTTGCCGGCAATGGACGCGCGCTCGCGTCCGTGCATGCGGCAACGCTTCGGAAGATCGAAAAGGCTTACGGCGTGCCCGGTCCGGTGCTCCTGGCAATCTGGGGGCGGGAGACCGGCTATGGCGCGGCAAAGCTGCCCTATCCGGCGCTGGATGTGCTGGCCACGCGTGCCTATATGTCTACCCGCAAGGACCTCTTCCGGCAGGAACTGATTGCTGCGCTGGCGATCATCGAAAGCGGTGACGTGAGCGCGGATGCGATGCGCGGTTCCTCGGCGGGCGCGCTCGGCCAGCCGCAATTCATGCCGACCAGCTTTTTGAAATATGCGGTCGATTTCGATGGTGACGGCCATCGCAATATCTGGACATCGGTGCCGGACAGTCTGGCGTCGATGGCCAATTTCATGGTCCGCAAAGGCTGGCAGAAGGGCAGGCCCTGGGGCTACGAAGTGGCAATTCCGGCTGCTGTCACCTGTGCGCAGGAGGGCCCTGACCGCGCGCGAACGATCGCGGATTGGGCGAACGAAGGCATAGCGCGGATCTCGGGCAAGCCATTTCCCGATACGGAGGTTGGCAAGGATGGCATGATGCTGGTGCCCGCCGGACGTCATGGGCCCGCCTTCATCGTCACGCCCAATTTCTACACGATCAAGGAATACAACAATTCCGATCTCTACGCGCTGTTCATCGGCAATCTGGCCGACCGTATTGCCTTTGGCAGTGGTGCATTTTCCGCCCCCTTCGGCAATGTCGGTGGCATGCTGCGTTCCGATGTAAAGGCGATGCAGGATGCGCTGGTGAAACGAGGCTATGACGTGGGCAAGGCCGACGGGCTTGCCGGATACAAGACCCGCCGTTCGATCGGCGAATGGCAGGCAAAGGCGGGTGAGACGCCTACCTGTTATCCCGAACCGGTGATGAAAAAGGCGCTGCGCTGAGAGCGCAACCGCCCCGCCTTGCATTTCACCACGAATGGGACTATATCCGTCCCAAATTCTTGATCGTCAGATGAAGAGTGGGCCCGCAAGGACCCGCTCTTTTTTGTTAGCCGGAAGGCCCTAGATACCCATGACCGAAGCAAAAGTACCAGAGCCACGCCTGATCACCGAGACCGGTATAGACCAGCGTCTCGCGGAGATCATCGAGCCGGTGCTTGTCGGCATGGATTACCGGTTGGTGCGCGTTCGGGTACTCAACCAGAATGGCATGACGCTGCAGATCATGTGCGAACGCAATGATGGCACGATGACTGTTGACGACTGCGAAAAGGTTTCGACGGCAATTTCGCCGGTTCTTGATGTGGAAGATCCGCTCGACAAGGCGTATCATCTGGAAGTGTCCTCGCCCGGTATCGATCGCCCGATGGTGCGTATATCCGATTTCGAGCGCTGGCAGGGCCATCTGGTCAAGGTGGAAACCTCGATCCTCGTGGACAATCGCAAGCGGTTTCGCGGCAAGATTGTCGGCGTGACAGCGGACGGTTTTTCGCTGGAGCGTGATCAGGCTGCCTATGGCGAGGCGCCGGTGGTGTTGATCCCGTTCTCGACGCTTTCCGATGCGAAGCTGATCCTGACCGATGATCTGATCCGCGAGGCCCTGCGCGCCGACAAGGCGCTGCGCGCTGCGGCAAATCAGAATGTCGGCGACGACGAAAACCCCGAATGAATGCTAGGGCATCCTTGCCGGATGCCTGATCGTCACGAACAACAGACGGAGACTTGAGACATGGCAGTCAGTGCGAACCGGCTTGAACTTCTGCAGATCGCAGATGCAGTGGCGCGCGAAAAGGTCATCGACCGCGAGATCGTGCTGGCCGCGATGGCTGATGCAATCCAGAAGGCGGCCCGCTCCCGTTATGGCAGCGAATCCAATATCCGTGCCGACATCAACTCCAAGACCGGGGAAATCCGCCTGCAGCGCCTGCTGGAAGTGGTAGATCACGCCGAAGACTATACGACCCAGATCCCGCTTGCGCTTGCCCGCGACCGTAATCCCGATGCCAAGATCGGCGATTTCATCGCCGACCAGCTGCCGCCGATGGACTTTGGCCGCATTGCCGCCCAGTCCGCCAAGCAGGTGATCGTGCAGAAGGTCCGCGAAGCCGAGCGCGACCGCCAGTATGACGAATTCAAGGACCGCGTCGGCGAAATCGTCAACGGCACGGTCAAGCGTGTGGAATATGGCAACGTGATTGTCGATCTCGGCCGTGGCGAGGGCATCATCCGCCGCGACGAAATGATCCCGCGGGAAACCATGCGCTACGGTGATCGCGTTCGGGCCTATGTCTACGACGTGCGCCGCGAACAGCGCGGTCCGCAGATTTTCCTGTCGCGCACCCATCCGCAGTTCATGGTGAAGCTGTTCACCATGGAAGTGCCGGAAATCTACGACGGCATCATCCAGATCAAGTCGGTTGCCCGTGATCCGGGTTCGCGCGCAAAGATCGCGGTGATCTCGAACGACTCGTCGATCGATCCGGTCGGCGCCTGCGTCGGTATGCGCGGTTCGCGTGTTCAGGCCGTTGTTGGCGAATTGCAGGGCGAGAAGATCGATATCATTCCGTGGAGCCAGGATCCGGCGACCTTTGTGGTCAATGCGCTTCAACCCGCTGAAGTCGCCAAGGTCGTGCTGGATGAAGATGCCGAACGCATCGAAGTGGTGGTGCCGGACGAGCAGCTGTCGCTCGCCATCGGTCGTCGCGGCCAGAATGTGCGCCTTGCCTCCCAGCTCACCGGCTGGGATATCGACATCATGACCGAGCAGGAAGAATCCGAGCGCCGTCAGAAGGAATTCAACGAGCGCACCAACCTGTTCATGGATGCGCTCGATGTCGACGAGATGGTCGGTCAGGTTCTCGCCTCGGAAGGCTTTGCCGCAGTGGAAGAGCTTGCCTATGTGGATCTCTCCGAAATCGCCTCGATTGACGGTTTCGACGACGAGACCGCCGACGAGATCCAGACGCGTGCCCGCGAATATCTCGACCGGATCGAGGCCGAAATGGACGACAAGCGCAAGGCGCTTGGCGTTTCCGACGAGCTTCGCCAGATCGACGGCATGACCGCGCGGATGATGGTTGCGCTCGGCGAAGACGGGATCAAGACCATGGAAGACTTCGCCGGCTGTGCCGCAGATGATCTGGTGGGCTGGACCGAACGCAAGGATGGCGAGACCAAGAAGTTCGAGGGCCTGTTCTCGAAGCTCGACGTGTCGCGCGTCGAGGCGGAACACATGGTTCTTCAGGCACGTCTGGCCGCAGGCTGGATCACCCAGGAGGAACTCGAAGCCCAGGCGCAGGCGGTAGAGGAAGAAGCCGAAGCGGCAGGCGAAGACGAAGCCTGAGCATAAGGCGGCAGGGAAATGACAGAGGCAGGCGATGACGACGGCTTCGACTTTCCGGATGAAGGCATGAACGGGCGCACCTGTATCGTGACCCGTCAGGCCGGAACACCGGATACGCTGATCCGTTTTGTCGCCGGGCCGGATGGCGTTGTGGTTCCGGATCTGAAACGGCAGTTGCCCGGAAGGGGCTGCTGGATCGGGGCGGAACGCAGCCGGATCGAACAGGCGATGGCCAAGAACCTCTTTGCCCGCGCCCTGAAGCGGAAAGTAACGGTGCCGGCGGATCTCGCCGACCAGATCGACAGGCTTCTGGTGGGCCAGCTGGCCGGAATGATGAATCTCGGCCGAAAGGCCGGACAGTTCATTTCCGGGACGATGAAGGTGGATGCTGCCGTGCGGTCCGGAGCCGCCCTTGCCGTCTTTCATTCGCTCGATGCGGCGAAGGATGGTGTCCGCAAGATCGATCAGGCCCGCAAGGCCTGGCATCTCGGGATGGAGACCGAGGCTGAAATACCTTCCTTCCGGCCCTTTGGCGGGGCCGAAATGGAGGAACTGATGGGCCAGAATGCTTTTATCCATGCCGCGGCGCTTGCAGGGCAGGCGGGTGAGGGTGTAGTGAAGCGCGCAAACCTGCTCGAAATGTACCGCAAGGGCGGTCTTTCGGGTTCAGTGGCAGGCGCTCACCGGAACGATCAATGACGCGGTCACCGGCGAAGCCGGCCGCGTGGATTATGCAGGTATTGAACGACGGGGTCTGATGTTCTCATCCGGCCCCTGTCCGAAGGAACGGGAACGGAATGACCGACAACAAAGACGACAAGACACTCAGCGTAACGGGCAAGAAGACCCTCACCCTCAAGCCTACGGGGATGAGCCAGGGAACCGTACGCCAGGATATGGGTCGCGGTCGCACCAAGGCTGTCGTGGTCGAGACGCGCAAGCGCCGTCCGCACCGTCCGGAAGACGAACAGCGCCCGATCCAGCCGATCACGCCCGCCGCACCGGCTTCGCAGCCGCAGCGCAGCGAACAGGCCCCCCAGCCGCAGGCTCCGCGCCCGCAGGCACCGCAGCCTGCCCGTGGTGGACAGCCGCAGCGCCCCTATGAGCAGCGCAATGATCGCGATCGTGATCGTGATCGGGCCCCGCGTCCGGGTGGGCAGGTGCTGAACCATCTCTCGTCCAGCGAAATGGAAGCCCGCCGCCGTGCGCTGATGGAAGCGCAGGCGCGCGACGCCGAGGATGCCAAGCGCCGTGCCGAGGAAGAAGCGCGCCGCCGCGCGGAAGATGCGGCCCGCATGGCCGCAGAGCGCGAGGAAGCCGCACGCCGTGCAGCCGAAGATACCGTTCGTTCGGCAGAGGACAAGGCGCAGCCCGCTGCGGCTGCTCCGGCCGCAGAGCCGGCCGCCCGCCCGCAGATCACCACACCCCCGATCCGTATGGATGGCCCGGTTCGCCGTCTGAATGATCCGCGCCCGCAGACGCCGCGCCCGGCACCGGCCGCAGATCCGGCGCAGCCGGTCGTAGCCCCCCGTGTCCGCAAGGTTGATGTGGAAGAGGAAGATGATGATCGTCGCCGCGGTCCCGGTGCAGGCGCTGGCGCGGTGCGCAAGGTTGCGCGTCCGGAACCGGCAAAACCGCCGCGGGTCAAGACCGAGGAAGAGCGTCGCCGCGGCAAGCTGACCGTGACCGCAGCAGCTCTGGATGACGAAGGCGGCGCGACGCGCGGCCGCTCGCTCGCCTCGATGCGCCGCCGTCAGGAAAAGTTCCGCCGCAGCCAGATGCAGGAAACCCGCGAGAAGATCTCCCGCGAAGTCGTCCTGCCGGAAACCATCACCATTCAGGAACTGTCGCAGCGCATGTCCGAGCGTGCTGTCGACGTCATCAAGTACCTGATGAAGGAAGGGCAGATGATGAAGCCCGGCGACGTGATCGATGCCGATCTCGCCGAGCTGATTGCCGGTGAATTCGGCCATACGGTCAAGCGCGTCTCCGAATCGGATATCGAGCTGGGCATCTTCAACGTCTCTGATGAAGACGATGTGCTCGTGTCGCGTCCGCCGGTCGTGACCATCATGGGTCACGTCGACCACGGCAAGACCTCTCTGCTCGATGCCATCCGTCATGCCAATGTGGTGGCTGGCGAAGCCGGCGGCATCACCCAGCATATCGGCGCCTATCAGGTCGAGCAGAATGGCCAGAAGATCACCTTCATCGATACGCCCGGTCACGCCGCCTTCACCGCGATGCGTGCCCGTGGTGCACAGGCAACCGATATCGCAATTCTTGTGGTCGCCGCCGATGACAGCGTGATGCCGCAGACGATTGAATCGATCAATCACGCCAAGGCCGCCGGTGTTCCGATCATCGTGGCAATCAACAAGATCGACAAGCCGACCGCTGATCCGCAGAAGGTCCGCACCCAGCTCCTGCAGCACGAAGTCTTCGTGGAAAGCATGGGCGGTGAAGTGCTTGACGTGGAAGTGTCCGCCAAGGCCAAGATCAATCTGGACAAGCTTTTGGAAGCGATCCTGCTTCAGGCGGAAATCCTTGATCTCAAGGCCAACCCGAACCGCACCGCCGAAGGCACCGTCATCGAAGCCGAGCTCGATCGTGGCCGTGGTTCTGTTGCGACGGTTCTCGTTCAGAAGGGCACACTGAAGCCCGGCCAGATCATCGTTGCCGGTGATCAGTGGGGCCGCGTGCGCGCGCTTGTCAACGACAAGGGCCAGCATGTGAAGGAAGCGGGTCCCGCAATGCCTGTGGAGGTACTCGGTCTTTCCGGTACGCCTGCTGCCGGTGACAAGTTCGCCGTGGTCGAGAATGAAAGCCGCGCGCGTGAAATCTCCGAGTATCGCCAGCGTCTGGCCCGCGACAAGGCGGCAGCCCGCCAGTCCGGTTCGCGCGGCTCGCTCGAGCAGATGATGAACCAGCTCCAGACCTCCGGCGTGAAGGAATTCCCGCTGGTGATCAAGGGCGACGTGCAGGGCTCGATCGAAGCGATTGCCGGTGCGCTCGACAAGCTCGGCACCGAGGAAGTGCGCGCCCGCATCGTCCACTCCGCCGTGGGCGGCGTGACGGAATCGGATATTTCGCTGGCGGAAGCCTCAAGCGCTGCCATCATCGGTTTCAACGTCCGTGCCAATGCACAGGCCCGTTCGCTGGCCGAGCGCGAAGGCATCGAGATCCGCTACTACAACATCATCTACGATCTGGTGGATGACGTGAAGGC
>CAMFIE010000041.1 GCA_945952315.1 uncultured Rhizobium sp.
CGGAAACTCCATTCTTCTAAAGCCCAAAAAGTCTCAAATCATTCGACGACGGACATGCGCTGACGGTTCAAGGGCGATAATCACTCCAAAAAAACCGATGCCGATCGCGGTCCAGCGCCGCCATCCGACACGTTCTCCGAGCAAAAGCGGGGAGAAGGCCGCCACATAGATTGGCGCGGCCATCCAGTAGGTCATCACATCAGCGAGCGGGAGATAGGAGACCGCGAAGTAGAAGGAGAAGCTGTCGATGACCGTAAGCACCACCCGAATGTAAAATGTCAGTGGCCTCTCGGGAGGCCGCAATCCGCGGTGCCCCGCTTTCCACAGGAACGGCAAGAGTACGACAAGTGCGACTGCAGACCGTATGAACACCATCTGCCCTACAGCAAATGATCCTGTCAGCCATTTGCCGACTGCGTCATTCGATGTGAAGAGCAGCATCCCGGTCAGCATAATCAGGGTCGCCGAAATGCCCGGCTGGGCAGACAATTTCCGTTGAACGCTGGCAATCATGCGACGAAAAACCTATTTTATGTCTACAATTATAATATCCTCACTACACTTTTTTCCGAACGTTTAAAACACTGTTTTCAAAAAAATGCGGGTCAGGGGGACAACGCAACACATTCGGAATTTTTAAATTTCAAAACAGCTCTCTTCGAAAACGCAATAGGCCTGATACGACCTCCTCCATGTCGCTTTTCGCCTTCGACTGTTCGGAAGCCTCGTTTCACGACTTCGACCAAAGATCATAAAATCTTTCGGAATATCGGAGGACAGAACATGGCAGCAGAACAGGCAAAACAGGCACGAAGCGGCGGACGGGGCGCGCGGCGAGCGCTTCGAAGCGCACCTGACATGCAGATGTTGCCCTCCCTCCATCGGGGCCTGCCTGTCTGCGAGCTGATGGATGCAGAACATGTGGCAAAGATCGACGATGCGTCGATGGCCATTCTGGAAGAGGTCGGCGTCGTTTTTCGCGATGCCATCGCGCTGGAAGATTGGAAGCGGGCAGGGGCAAAGGTGGATAGCGAGAGGGTCTATCTCGATCGCAATCTCGTGCGTGAACTGATCTCCACCATTCCCTCCGGCTGGAGCTACCGTGCCCGCAATCCGGAAAAGAGCCTGCCTTTTGGCGGCAAGCACTCGATCTTCGTGCCGATGACCGGCGCCCCCTTCATCCGCGATCTGGAAGACAAGCGCCGTTGGCCGACGATTGCCGATCTCAACATGTTCCACAAGCTGGCGCATATGTCTCCGGCGCTGCATTCGACGGCGCATCACATTGTCGAGCCGATGGACATGAAAGTGTCGCACCGGCACCTCGCGATCACCTATTCCTCCATGAAGCATTCCGACAAGACCTTCATGGGCATGACCACGTCCGGCAAGAATGCCGAGGATGTGATGGATATGTGCGAGATCCTGTTCGGCCGCGAGGTCATGGAGGAAACCCCCGTCGTCACCGGCAATTGCAACGGCAATTCGCCGCTCGTCTGGGACGAGACCATGCTGTCGGCAATGCGCGCCTTCGTGAAGCGCAACCAGCCGGTGCTCTGCTCGCCCTTCGTGCTCGGGGGCGCAAACACGCCCGCCTCCGTTGCTCCTGCCGTCGCGCAGCTCAATGCGGAAGCATTGTCAGCGCTTGCCTACACCCAGGTGATCCGAAAGGGCGCGCCCGCGATCTACGGCCATTATCTCTCGACGGTGTCGATGAAATCCGGCGCGCCGATGGCCGGTACGCCGGAAATCAGCCTGATGAATTTCATGATCGGCCAGATGGCGCGTTTCTACAATGTCCCCTGGCGCACATCGAACCTTCTGGGCGGTGCCAAGACCTTTGATGCGCAGGCCGGCTACGAAAGCGCCATGACCATGAATGCCGTGCTGCATGCGGGGGCCAATTACATCTGGCATTCCGCCGGCTGGAACGAGGCGGGCATGCATTGCTCGGTCGCCAAGTTCGTGGTCGATGCGGAAATGTGCGCCATGGGCTATCGCATGGCGGAAGGCGTGCGCTGGGATGACTTCGAGGAAGCTATTGCCGCGGTGCGCGACGTCGGACCCGGCGGCCATTATCTCGGCCATCCGCATACGCAGGCGAATTTCGAGCGCGCCTTCTTCATGCCGAAGCTGTTCGACAACAATTCCATCGAGCAATGGCAGGCGGAAGGCAGCCAGGAACTGACCGAGCGGGCGCTGAAACATGCCCGCAAGCTGCTCGATGAATATGAAGAGCCGAAGCTGGATGAAGGTGTTGACGAGGCGCTGCGCGACTATATCGCCCGGCGCGAGCGGGAAATTCCAGCCGTGGACGAGCTCAACACCGAATATTGATTGATCCTCCCGGATCTGAACAGCGGGATTTGATCCCCCATCATCCCGCTGCAATTCGGCGGACATGTGCCTGAAAGCCATGTCCGCCTCTTTTCGTTTGCACTGATGGGAAAATAGGACGTGAAGTCCTCTATTCCGCGCGGGCGCGCCATTCCTTGTAGCGCAGGAACAGGTTGGCGCCGATGGTCGAGAAGGGCCGGGGGGCGAGTTTCTTCGGTTCGTCTTCGGCGAGGAAGTGCTCAGCGATTGTCGAGGTCCGGCCAAGCACCATGTCCGCGGCGGCCATGCCGAGCAGGGTGGATCGAACCGTGCCCAGACCATTGCAGCCGCAGGCGGCATATAGCCCGGGTTCCAGCTCGCGCATCACTTCGACGCCGTTCCAGGTGAGACAGAGATGGCCGGCCCAGGTATATTCCTGCTTCACGCCCGCGAGTTCCGGGAAACGGTCCGCGAATTTCTGGCGGTGAACCTTTGCGGTGCGCTCGATGCTCCCCGCGCTCGGGTCCATCTCCGGCAGGAATTCGGCGCAGGTCCGGGTGATGATACGATTGCCGCCCTGTGCGGTATCGATGCGGCGCATGGTCGTGCCCATCGGGTCGGAAGGGGTCACACCCCAGCGCGACTTTCCGCCGAGCTTTGCAAGGCTGTCCCTGTCGAGATCCACGGTCATCGAGGCATAGAGAAACACGTGCATCAGCCGCCCGGTCGCAAAGCCGAAGCTTTCAAGATGGCCGTTGTTTGCGAGAACGACGGCACCCGCCGTGACCTTGCCTTTGTTCGCGGTCACCGTCCAGCTGTTGCCGCTGCGCTCCACGTGGGTTACCGGGGAATTCTCATAGACTGAGACGCCCTGTCTGCGAAGCCCCGCGCCATAGGCACGCACGAAACCGGCAGGCTGGATCATCACCGTTCCGGGCGTATAAAGGCCGGACTGGTAATGGCGGCTGCCGGTCACTTCATGCATGGATTTGGCATCCAGCATCTCGTTTTTCTCACCGAGAAAAGTAAGGTGTTCCGAATAGCTTTCGTTGAGATGATGGCCCGTATCGCTTGCTGCGCCATTGATTTTTCCGGCGGGATCAAAATAGGCCGGATCAATGCCGTAATCGGCAACCGCATCGCGGGAAAAGCCGATGGCCTCCCGATTGAGCGCGATCATCGCCCTGTCTTCCTTCTCGCCCTTGCCGGCATAATCTTCCGAGGAAAGATCATGCGGCAGGTCGATCATGAAACCGGAATTGCGTCCCGAGGCCCCTTCCGCCAGCCGACCCGCTTCCAGAACCGCAATTGTCAGATCCGGATCGGAAAGATGCAGGCGGCGGGCGGCGGCAAGACCCGCAAAACCGCCACCGACGATCACGACATCGACGGCCTTGTCGCCGTCGAGGGGCACCGGGGCATCCTGCCCCGGCAGGATCGCACTCCAGGCGGCCGGTCCGCGCTGGACCGGCAGACGTCTAGCCTGATGGATGGTCAATTGACAGCCTCGTCCTGATCATCGGTAAGATCGACCCAGATGGTCTTCACCCGAGTATATTGATCGTGGGCGTGAATGCCATTGTCCCGTCCGCCAAAACCGGAGGCCTTGAAGCCACCGAACGGGGTGGTTATGTCTCCTTCGCCAAAGGAATTGACGGTCACGGTTCCGGCGCGGATGGCGCGGGCGCCCCGGATCGCCTTCTTGGCATTGGCGGTAAAGATCGAGGCTGCCAGACCATATTCCGTATCGTTGGCCAGCGTGATCGCCTCATCGAAACTCTCCACAGTCAGGACGGTCAGAACCGGGCCGAAGATTTCCTCGCGCACTGCCTTGGCATTGCGGTCGGTGATGTCGATGATCGTCGGCTCAACGAAGCCGTCCTTTGCCGATCCCCCGAGGAGAACCTTCTGGCCCTTTTCGAGGAACGAGCAAACTTTGTCGAAATGGCTCTTCGAAACCAGCGCGCCGACCCGGTTTTCCGGGTTGAGCGGATCACCCATCGGCCATTCGCGGGCATGGGCGATAACGCGCTTCAGGAGTTCTTCCTTCACGCCGCTTTGCACGATGAGACGGGAAGAGGCCGAGCAGTTCTCGCCCATGTTCCAGAAGGCGCCATTGACGATGTGGGCTGCCACGCGATCCAGGTTTTCGGCATCGTTGAGAACCACGGCCGGGTTCTTGCCGCCCATTTCGAGGGTGACTTCCTTGAGATTGGATTCGGAGGCATATTTCAGGAAGCGACGACCGGTCGCGGTCGAGCCGGTGAAGGAGACGGCATCGATATCCATATGACGGCCGATGGCTTCGCCGACCTCCGCACCGCCGCCCGTCACGACGTTGAAAACGCCCGCCGGAACACCCGCCTCCATGGCCAGTTCGGCAATCCGGATTGCTGTCAGCGAGGTTTCAAGCGCGGGCTTCACGATGATCGAATTTCCGGCGGCAAGCGCCGGGCCGATCTTCCAGGCAAGCATCAGCAGCGGGAAGTTCCAGGGCAGAACGAGGCCGACCACACCCACCGGCTCGCGCACGATCATCGCAATGTGGTTGTCTGACGCGGGCGAGACCTGATCATAGATCTTGTCGATCAGCTCGGCATGCCACTTGATGCAGTGGATGGTTTCCGGAACGTCCACCGTCTCGCAGTCATAGATGGTCTTGCCGCTGTCGAGGCTTTCCATCACGGCAAGCTCGCGGGCATTGCGTTTGATGAGCTTGGCAAGCTTGATCAGAACGGCCTTGCGCTCGCCCGGATGCAGGCGCGACCAGCGGCCATCCTCGAAGGCATCGCGGGCCTTGGAGACGGCGAACTCCACATCCTCCGGACCGCAGGCGGCCACCTTTGCAAGAAGCTTGCCGGTCGCAGGATTGGTCGTGTCGAAGGTCTTGCCCGAAAGCGCCGGCCGGAAGGAGCCGTCGATGAAGGCCTGTGTCGGCAGTTCGAGGCCAGCGGCAATCGCCTTGTATTCCTCGGTCGTGAGAAGATCGCTCATAGTCATGCCTCCGATTCAATTTCTGCGATCGTGCGCTTCAGAACGCGAACGACCTGTTCCAGCTGCCGCTTGTCATCCTTGTTGAGCGCCTTCAGCGGCGGGCGCGGCGGCCCGGCATAAAAGCCTTCCATTTCGCAGCCATGCTTGATGCACTGGATGAACTTGCCGCCCTGTTCGAGCACCCGCATCAGCGGCATCATCGCCGACATGATGCGGCGGCCCTTGTCAAAATTGCCGTCAACGGCGCAGGCCTTCCACAGCGCGATATGCTCCTTCGGCAGGAAGTTCGAGCCACCGCAGACCCAGCTTCTTGCGCCCCATGCAAAGAATTCGAGCGCCTGGTCGTCCATGCCGCAGGACATCTGGATGTGCGGATAGTCACGGGCGAGAAGGTGGACGCGGTTGATGTCCCCCGAACTTTCCTTGATCGACTGGAAGTTCCGGCTGCGGCCTACGCGGTCGAGGAACTCCTCACCCATGTTGATGCCCATGCGGCCGGGATAATTGTAGAGCATGATCGGCAGGTCGGCCGCGCGGTCGATGGCCAGCGCATTCAGTGCGTTTTCCCGCTCCGTCGGCACCGAGTAGGGCGGCGAGCCGACCAGAATGGCATCCGCACCGATCCTGGCAGCCGTCTCGGCCATGGTGATCGAATCGGGCAGGCGGATTGCCACCGTTCCAATGATCAGTGCCGTTCGGTTGCCGATGATCTCCTTGGCAAGCGTCGCCATTTCGATCCGCTCTTCCATCGACTGCGCATAGTACTCGCCGGTGGAGCCGCCGTTGATGATGCCATGGACGCCTGATGCGATCAGATGCTCGATCATCCGGGCGAAGGCGTCGCGGTCAATGGAGCCGTCCTCCCGGTGCGGCGTGATCACGGGCGTGTAGATACCCTCGAACCTCATATCGTTCCTCTTTCGCTACCGCGCCTCTTCAAGCTGGCGCATGGGTGGATGTCTCTCATCGGTGCATACAGGCGACGGTTCCGAAGACCGGTCTGCTGACTGGCAGATGATGCATGAGAGGGTTGTAGACCATCAAAATACATATTGTCTACCAGAAACTTTTTGATGTAGGGTGGAATTCACTGGAGACACGGTAGCGCCCCTTCCGGCCTTGACCGTTCTCCATTCAGGCAGGTCTGGTTCAAGGCGGGATCACGGGATGCACAAAAGCACAGACATCGTCTTTCTTCTGTTGGAAGAGTTTTCGCATCTGGCATTTTCATGCGCGCTGGAGCCGCTGCGCATCGCCAATCTTGTATCCGAGAGGGAGCTTTACCGCTGGCGGCTGGCCTCGGTGGATGGCGTTTCGGCAACCTGCTCGAACCGGGCGGTGACTTTGGTGAATGCCGGTCTTCAGCCGCTCGCGCGTGGCGAACAGCTGTTTCTCGTCTCGGGCATCAATGTGCACAACCATGTTTCGCAGAAGCTGCTTTCCTACCTGCGGGCCGAGCGGGCGCGTGGAACGCCCATCGGTGCGATTTGTTCCGGTGCCTATGTGCTGGCGGAGGCGGGATTCCTGGACGAACGTCGGGCGGCGATCCATTGGGAATTCCACGATCTGTTCACCGAGAAATTTCCCGATGTGCAGCTTGTGAAATCGGTTTTCGTCTCGGACGAAAAGTTCGTGACCGCGTCCGGTGGTGCGGCAGCGGCGGACCTAATGCTGCACATCATCGCACGTGATCACGGACGGGAGCTGGCAGCGGCTGTCGCAGACCAGATGGTCTATAACGCGGTGCGCGAGGGAAGCGCTATCCAGCGTGTTTCCTTCCGCTCCCGCCACGGCATGAGGAGCCCGCGGCTGGCGCAGGCAGTCAAGATGATGGAGGAAAATCTGGAGGCTCCGGTTTCCTCCCGCCAGATGGCCGATACGCTCGGCATTTCAACGCGCCAGCTCGAGCGACTGTTCGGGCGCTATCTCAATTCCACACCGAAGCGATACTTGCTGGAGTTGCGCCTTCACCGCGCCCGTCACCTGATCGTGCAGACGGATCGGCCGATCACGGACATCGCGCTCGCCTGCGGCTTCAATTCGAGTTCGCATTTTTCCAAGGCCTATCGTCACCACTTCGGTCATTCGCCAGCCAGCCAGCGCTCGACACTGAACTGATCCAACGCATTGAAATAGCGAAATATTCTCTCAAAAATTCAGATTGACGACAGCAACTCACATCAAAAGAAGACAAAATGTATTCAGACTGTAGTAGACATTCTCTACAAACTGTCGTATGTCACTCGGGTCAACTCGGGCGAGGCCTGCCACTGCAGTGCGGGAACGGACAGACCAACGGGAACAGCCAGATTTCACGCTTCCAAGGAGGAAACACATGAAGAAAATGTCGCTTATGCTCGCCACCGCTGGCGCGCTCATGGCCGGTACGGCCGTTGCCAATGCCGCTTGCGGCGATGTCACGCTGACTGAATTCAGCTGGCAGTCTGCGCAGGCCATGACCAATGTCGACCAGTTCATCCTGCAGAACGGCTTTGGCTGCAACGCAACGATTGTCGCCGGTGACACCGTTCCGACCATCACTGCCATGATCGAAAAGGGCCAGCCTGATCTTTCGTCGGAAAACACGCCGAGCCTTCTGGGCGACGTCTACACCAAGGGTGCTGCCGAAGGTCGCATCAGCCAGATCGGTACCGCCATCAGCGATGGTCAGGTTTCCGGCTGGTATATCCCGAAGTACCTGGCGGATGCCCATCCGGAGATCAAGACAGTTGATGACGCGATCAAGCATCCGGAACTCTTCCCGGCTCCCGAAGACGAGAGCAAGGGCGGCGTGATCCAGGGTCCGCAGGGCTGGGGTGACACGGTCGTGACGGCACAGCTCTACAAGGCGCTCGACCTCGACAACAAGGGCTTCACGCTGGTTCCGTCGGGCTCTGCTGCCGCTCTCGATGGTGCGATTGCCAAGGCCTATGAAGGCAAGAAGGGCTTTATCGCCCAATACTGGGCACCGACCTCGCTGCTGGTGAAGTATCCGATGGTTCGCCTCGAAATGGCCCATGACGATGCGGAATGGGCCCGTTGCACTTCCAAGCAGGATTGCCCGGATCCGAAGCCGAACTATTGGGCGCAGGCCGAAATGGTGACGCTCGCTTCCAAGGGTTTCGTTGATCGCATGGAACCGGCCGTGAAGGACTATATCGCCAAGCGTTCGTGGACGCAGGCTGAAGTGTCCGAAGTCATGGCATGGATGACCGACAATCAGGCCAACGGTGCGGATGGCGCCAAGTGGTTCCTGAAGAACAAGGCTGATATCTGGACCAAGTGGGTTCCGGCGGATGTGGCCGAAAAGATCAAGGCTGCTGCCCAATAAATCCTGACGGAACGGGTGCGGAGGCCCTGCTTAAGGGGCCTCCGCATGACTTCACGGGAAACGGCTGGTCTGCGATTGCGCGTCCAGGTTTCCGAATGCCATGACGGCAATGCCAAAGTTTGCCCGCATGATCGCTGCCCGAATGGGTGGCAATCAAACTGGTCGGCGGCTCCTCATCCCGGATATCTGGACATGGATTGGCTCTTCAAATTTCCCCAGCTCGATTCCGACAGCCTGCTGGCTGTGAAGCGTGCGATTGACGGCTCGCTGAAAGCGCTGACACGCAGTTATGGCGACGCGATAGAAGGTTTCTTCTATCCGCTGCTGAAAGTGCTGATCTTCTTCGAAGATATCATGCTCGCCACCCCATGGCCGATTGTGATCCTGGTGTTTGCCGGCATTGCCTGGTTTGCGTCGCGCCGCTGGTCGGTGGTCGCCGCGGTTGTCGGCACGCTCTTCGCCATCGGCCTGATCGGCCTGTGGGTCGATTCCATGCGCACGATTTCGCTGGTCTTTTCCGCAACCCTCTTCTCGGTTGCCATCGGCATTCCGCTCGGCATTCTGCTCAATCGCTTCCAGCGTTTCGGAGCCGCACTGCAGACGCTTCTCGATATCATGCAGACCATGCCGCCCTTCGTCTATCTCATTCCGGTCGTCATGTTGCTTGGCATCGGGCGCGTTCCGGGTTTCATTGCCGTCGTCATCTACGCCATTCCGCCGATCATTCGTCTGACGGACCTCGGCATTCGCATGGTGGACAAGGAAGTGCTGGAAGCGGCCGATGCCTATGGTTGCTCGCGTTCGCAAAAGCTCTGGAAAGTGCAGATGCCGCTTGCCATGCCGACGATCATGGCCGGCGTCAACCAGACGATCATGATGGCGCTCGGCATGGTGGTGATTGCCTCGATGATCGGCGTGCAGGGGCTCGGGCTCTCCGTGCTTCAGGCGATTGCCAACCAGTACTTTACACAAGGCATCCTGAACGGTTTCGCCATCGTGGGCATCGCGATCATTTTCGACCGCATCAGCCAGGCCTATGGGCAAAGACTGCAGAAACACCGGGGCGGCACGCATGAGTAAGGTCGACACATCTATCGAAATCCGCAACCTCTACAAGATCTTCGGCCAGTCGCCGAAGGACTACGTGGATGCGGTGAAGAACGGCATGTCGAAGACCGAGCTTGGCCAGAAGCACAAGCACATTCTTGGTCTCAACGACATCAACATTTCAATCCCGGCCGGAAAGATCCAGGTGGTCATGGGGCTGTCCGGCTCCGGCAAATCCACGCTGATCCGCCATATCAACCGGCTGATCGAGCCGACTGCAGGGTCGATCATCATCAACGGCCAGAATGTGCTGGAGATGAACGAGCTTCAGCTGAGGGATTTCCGGCGCGAGCATACTGCCATGGTGTTCCAGCGGTTCGGGTTGTTGCCGCACCGCAGCGTGATCGACAATGTCACCTTCGGCCTTGAAGTCCGTGGCATGGATGCGGCCAGGAGCCGGGACATTGCCATGCGGTGGATCGAGCGCGTGGGACTGCAAGGCTTTGAAAACCGCTATCCCGACGAACTGTCCGGCGGCATGCAGCAGCGCGTCGGCCTTGCCCGCGCACTCTCCAACGATGCCTCCATCCTGCTGATGGACGAGGCCTATTCAGCGCTCGACCCGCTGATCCGTACCGATATGCAGACCATGCTTCTGGAATTGCAGACCGAACTTAACAAGACAATCGTCTTCATCACCCATGATCTGGACGAGGCCCTGCGCCTCGGCGATCGTATCGTGATCCTTCGCGACGGCTCGATCATCCAGCAGGGTGACAGCCAGGATATCCTGCTTCGCCCTGCGGACGATTATATCGAGCGTTTCGTCAAGGACGTGAACCGTGGTCGTTTCATCCGGATCGGTTCCGTGATGAGCGGACTGGAAGGCGAAGCGTCCGGCACACTGCCGCGCCTTTCTGCCGATATGATGCTGGAAGCGGCAGCGAAGGCGCTCACCACATCCGCCGCCGATCAGGCGGTGGTTGTGAATGAAATGGGTGATCCGGTGGGACTGATTACCTTGCGCCAGATCACGGCGGCACTATCGTCTGCAAGCGCTGCGGATGCCTGACAATCCTTGAACCGCACATACACGGCCCATGCTTTGGGTCTGTGCATCAACCGGTCCACGCGCTTGGTCAAGCCTTGACGGGGCAAAGCGAGCCATTATGGTGCCGGAGAACCTCTTTATCGCCTCCAGAGCGTCTTGACATTCTGCTTTGTGTCTACATATTGTCTACACAATGATAGAGGTAACCCATGCCCCGCTCCGACGTTTTTGACGCGCCCGATGGCTCTGATCGCAAGGCGCTTCTGGATCATACCTTGCGCCGCCGCATCCTGACCATGGAGCTTGCTCCGGGGGCGGTTCTGGACGAGATTGCGCTCAGCGAGGAATTTGGTCTCTCCCGCCCGCCGGTTCGCGAAACCATGCGGCAGCTCGCCGGTGAAGGCTTCATCGAACTGGAGCAGAACCGGGCGGCGCGCGTAACTTCGATGAGCTACCAGACGCTGCGCGATTTCTTTCTGGCCGCACCGATGATCTACACGGCAACAACCCGCCTTGCGGCTCTCAACCGGACGGCGCGGGAAATCGAAGACCTGAAGCAGATCCAGGACCGCTTCCGTGCCGCCGTGCACGAAGGAAATGTGGAGGCCCGCGTCTTCCTCAACAACAAGTTTCACCTGTTCATCGGCGAGATGGCGCACAACGTCTATCTGATCCCGAGCCTGCGCCGGTTGCTGATCGATCACGCCCGCATCGGCAGAACCTTCTATCAGGAGCATAACGAGCCGCGTCAGCAGGCCAATCTCGAAACAGCCGTCGAACAGCATGACGCCATCGTCGCCGCCATAGAAAAGCGGGATGTGGCTGCGGCCGAAGACCTGATCCGCGCCCACTGGGAACTGTCCCGGCGGAACATGGCTATGTATGCCACGCCCGAAGGCCTTGACGTCCCGCTCGGCGCTTGAGGCTTACCCTTCTGTCCTCAAACCGACAGAAGGGCCCAGAAGGCAAAGAGCGGCCTTTTGCCTGACCGCATCGCGTGGCCAATTCCCGGGCTGTTGTAGAAACTGCCGCCCACGCCGGGCGTAAACCAGTCACTGTCGCCATGCCGGAATTCGCCCTCGGTCATCACGAGGTAGGTCTCCTCCGGGGCGTGATCATGGTCGGGATAGCGCACCTGCGGACCCAGCAGCGATACGCCCAGCATCAGGTCGGAATGCTCTTCCAGACCTTGAGGGCCGAAGATCATGGTGTTGGCATGACCATCGGGAAAATTGGCGCTCGCCGTTTCGTTCCAGGTTGCGCGGCGATACCAGCGGAGCCTTGGCTCGATTGTCCTAAAGGCCGCGACCAGCGCGGAAAGATCCGGCGCTTCGAAATCCGCGGAAAGGACATCGTCGAGGCAGCCGCAGACAGGCAATCGGCTTCCCGGTCCGGCCCGTGCCGGAACAGGCGTCTCCAGCCGCTGAAAGATGGTATCAAGAGACGCTCTGGTGCGCCCCTCTCCCGCGTAGCGCCCATAAGCCTTTTTCACCGCTTCAAGAAAATTTTGAAGATCAGGGTCACGCATGGCTTTTCTCCGATGGGCCTGCAAGCGGCCGGCACGGTCGTGCATATCGGAAATTCTGCCGTAACAACAGATATTTGCGACGCACTGAACGAATTTGTCATGTCTGCGGAATGTGAGCCTTGCAGCGACCTTTCGAACAGGTCGGTTTTCTGTCTTGCCGAGGTCGTTTTTGTTCACATCTTGTCGTTCCAACCTTCTACCTTTACCGCAGGAACAGGATGCAGGAATTTCAACAGATGGGGGTAAAGATGCGTTTTGCAGGCAAAATCGCACTGGTAACCGGCGCCGCCGGTGGCATTGGCGCAGCGATTGTCCGGCAGTTGCTTGCCGAAGGGGCAAAGGTTGCCGTGGCTGACCGGGATGTGTCGGCGGTTGAAGCGGATACGCATCTGCCCGGCAACCTTCTGGAGGCCGACTACGCGGATGGCTTGCCGCAAGCCGTGGTCGATGCGCTCGGCGGCCTTGATATCGTCGTCAACAATGCGGGCGTGATCACCCGTGGGAAGGTGACGGAAACCTCCGATGCGGACTGGGACCTTTCCGTTGGCGTCAACGTGCAGGCTCCCTTCCGCGTCAGCCGCGCGGCGATCCCTATCCTTGCCGGGCGCGGAGGCGGCGCAATTGTCAACACAGCCTCCTGCTGGGGCCTGCGGCCCGGTCCGAACCACGCCGTCTATTGCATGACGAAAGCCGCCATCGCCTCGCTTACCCAGTGCATGGGCATGGATCATGCACACCAGAACATCCGCATCAATGCGGTTGCCCCAAACGAGGTGAATACGCCGATGCTGCGGACCGGCTTTATCAAGCGCGGCTTCGATCCGGATACGGCGGTGGCCGAACTCGGCAGGACGGTTCCCCTTGGCCGCATTGCCGAACCGGAAGATATTGCCGACGTCGTGCTGTTTCTCGCCTCTGATGCCGCCCGCTACCTCTGTGGCTCGATTGTCGAGGTCAATGGTGGAAAGGCGGTTTCGTGATGCGGTTCAGGGACAAGGTCGCGCTTGTTACCGGCGGACGGTCCGGTATCGGTCAGGCGATTGCCCGAAGGCTTGGCGATGAAGGGGCGCGCGTCTTCACGGCCCAACGTGGTTCGGATGCGGCGTTTGAAAGCATCACCGTTGATTTCGCCAATCCCGCACAGGCGGGCGCGGCAGTCGATACGGTGATCGAGCGGGCAGGGCGACTTGATGTGCTTGTCAACAATGCAGGCATCATGCAGGAGGCGCTTGCGGAAGACATGCCGCTTGCCGATTGGGAGCGCAACATCGCCGTCAATCTCACAACGCCTTTCATGCTGATCAAGGCCGCGCTGCCGCATCTGCGCAAGGTCAAAGGCTCGATTGTCAATATCGGTTCGATCGAAGGCCTCGGGGTCAATCCGAAGCATGCGGCCTACAGTGCCTCCAAGGCCGGGCTGCATGGCTTGACCCGGGCAATTGCGGTGGATCACGGCGCAGAAGGCATACGCTGCAACGCCGTGGCACCCGGCTGGATCGATACCGATCTCAATCTCGACTTTATCGAGAGCATGCCGGATCCGGCAGCCTTTCGGCGCGAGATCGGCCGTATCCACCCCGTTGGCCGCACGGGCAAGCCGGAAGAGGTGGCGGCGCTGGTCGCATGGCTTGCATCTTCCGAAGCCGGTTTCGTCACCGGTCAGGTCTGGACAATTGACGGTGGCCGAATGACAAAGCTGAGCTTGCCGTAATCACTTTTCCATGAAGTCGGCCCCTTACCCTTGCGAAGACAAACGTAATACCTGATGTTTTCGGAAAGGAGAGCTTGCTTCGAACCGGCAGCCAAACCTTGTTTATGTTAGCTCACGATGGCTTCGCAATTTCAGAATTTAGAGCCTACGGAAAATGCGGCGCAGTCCAGTTCGTAAGCGAGGTGTCCGACATCAGCGCCCCCGAGACAGAATTGGCTTAATTGAGAAGAGAGGATTT
>CAMFIE010000042.1 GCA_945952315.1 uncultured Rhizobium sp.
CATGGACCCTACTTCTCACGAGTTGGGGTCTCCGGCAAATCCGGTGCGGTTCATGCCTTGATAAGGGAGGTTATCCTTTGCCCGGATAAGACGTTTCTCATATAGGAGTTGGCGGTATGTACGGCCTCAGAGTGGCTTTCAGTTCCCTGCCGTTGTCGGGTTTGATCGACAGGAACAGCACCCCATCGCTGAGCGCAAAGGTCCCTTTCGCGTGAGCATGCTGGCGGCTTACAGAGGTGGACCACTGGCAGTTACCTGATGCCACCTTCCTCTGTGGTCCATCGGCGGGGCTCAGTTTGTGAATGCCCAGCTATCGCCCTATCCCGCGTCCATTCCTTGAGGGTCTTTTGCGGTTCTAAGATGGCCCTTACCAAAGGGTATCGGTCCGGCTCTGCCGCAAACCACGCGTCATACAAATCGCCACCGGCATAGGCCAACGCGTCATAAAATTTAAATATGATGAGACCCCCTAAGTCCTCCGGCTGGAGCTTTAGTGTAATCGTGGTGTTCTCCAGCACCGGCTCCATCCCTGCGTCCAGCAGCGCTTTTCGTCGTTTGGCACAGACAAGCTGCCAGTCCGGGAGCTCATCAACCATCTCCCAGAAACCATGCAGCGGGCCGGGCTGCTTGTTCTTCTGCCTCAGAAGCTGCAAGTAGTTCGGCAAGCGCCCACAGCCTTGCATGTAAACATCGAGAACCCCTGTCAACCGCGCTATCTCTTGGTCGAGCTGCTCACCTACAGCGCCCTCAAGCACACCCATCTGCTCACCTTCCCTGTATTGGTGGCTCCGGGAGCTTCACGGCCTCCACACACCGCCTCGCCTGCTCCAGCAACGGCCCACCCGAGTAGACCCCAAATGTCATTCCGGGCCGCTTATGCCCCACCACAGTGGCGATGACATTTTCCGGCTGGCCTGCCTGCTCCGCCTTCGTTATGAACCACCGCCGGAATGAATGGAAATTTACGAGGCCGCGCCGCTTGCCCTCCCGAGTGTCTTCAACTCCAACGCTTCTGCGGTAGGCTGTAAACTCGTTGGAGGTCTTGAAGCTCCGCTCACGCAGTGAATTGGACTTGGTAACACCCGGCCACTCTGGAAATATGTCTGCGTCTCGTTCCTTGCCCACAGTCCGCCTTGCGATGATTTCTGTCAGTGCCGAGTGGATGGGCACTGTTCGTGGGCCGGGCTCCTTCTTTTGCGGTTTAAACCGGAACAATCCGTCTTGGCAGTCTTCCACACGTAGACACACTATTGCGTCTAGGCGAGCACCTGTTAGCGCGGCGATCCGCATAAGGTCATGCATGGCTTGCGAGGCATCTCCCTGAAGCAGACGCTTCACCTCGTCATCACTGAAAGGCCGTTCCCTCTGATCCGTTGTTTGCTGAGGCTCCCGTAGCCGCCTACCCTTCCAGACATTGTCCTCAACCTCGTGCCTACCTTCCAGCCACGACCAGTAGACCGAGAGGCGGCTAATGTATTTGTTCAACGTTACAGCGGTCAGTCCGGGCCGCAACTGTGGGAGTGCATCACAGAAGCGTACGGCTTCCTTTTTGGAAATTGCTTGGAGATGCGGGGGCACGCCTTCCGCACCACACCACTCAAGTAGTAACTCCAAGGCCCGCTTGTCGTCCGCCATCGTTCGGGCCTTCACGAATGAAGCATCAAGGTACTTTTGGTGATGGTGTTCGATTGGCGTCCGGGAGCCTGAAGCTAGAGCCGCAAATTCCATAGCGAGTGATTCGCGCTTGGGTTCATAGACGGGCCTGCCATCAATGTCCTCGCCCACAGGCTTACCTAGAAGGCTTTCCACTCCAATCCCAATTGCTGCCACCGCGCTGTTGTAGTGCTCGTGGTCCCTCGCCATTGCCCTCTCTTTGGCCAGCTCGAGGGCTGTCTCTGTAACACGCTTTCTGACCGCAGCATACGATTGGTTGAGATTGAAATTGGGGTCTAAGGCACTGGAAATCATAGCCTTAAAGTCGGCAACAATGTTCCACTTGAGTGCGTTGGCTTCCCGCAGGCTGTCGGTATTAAGGGGTTGTCGCAGCTTCCTGCCCAGCTTCGAGTGAAGAGCGAGCGGGACGTTCACTACGACACGGTATAGGTTCCCGTGCAGCTCGAGGTATCGCTTGTCGGCTTTTGAGGGTGGCGGCATTTTGGTTCCCGAAAAGTCCCAAGAAAGTCCCAAAGTTAGACCCCACACCACCTTGAAAATCAATAAGAAATTGAATCTCATTGGGACTTTTTATTGATTGGTAGGACCCCGCTTAGCTCCACCAAACTCTCTCCCAGATCTAACGCAATTTTGAAGCGTGCAAAACGCGTGTCATTTATACATTTCTGAACCTTTGGCCCTTTCTTGGTCCTTTTCCTTGACAGGCATAGCGTTTATTTTCCCGCGCAACGGGTCGTTAACCGTGGGGGTTGACGACGAGGCGCGGCATGCGCCTATTGAGTCTGCGAGGAAGCCATGAGCTATACCGAAACCACCACCACAAGCTGGTTCACCCGTCTGAAAAACGGCGTGATTGCGATCTTCATCGGCATTCTGCTGGTGATCGGATCGGCGATCCTTCTGTTCTGGAACGAAGGGCGGGCAATCACCACCTACCGGGCGCTGGTCGAGGGCGCGGGTCTGGTGATCTCCGTCGATTCGGCAGCGCCCGATGCCGCCAATGATGGCAAGCTCGTGCATATCACGGGTCCGGTTGCGCCGCAGGGAACGGTGGCAGACGAGGACTTCGGCATCGCGGCAGACGGCTCCGTCGGGCTTACCCGCAATGTTGAGATGTACCAGTGGGTTCAGGAAGAAGAGACAAAGACCGAGAAGAACCTCGGTGGTTCGGAAACCACGACCACGACCTACAATTACAAGAAGGAATGGAAGTCCGAACGCGTGGCTTCCGAAGACTTCAAGAAGCAGGATGGCCATGAAAACCCGGAAATGGCGATTTCCGGCGCACAGATTTTGGTGCCGGAAGCAAAGGTCGGTGACTTTACCCTGACCGGTGAGCAGGTCGCGTCGCTCGGCACCGAAAGTGATATCCGCCTCTCCAATGAAAACATCACACCTTTCGCGGACTATCTTGGAACCGACTACAAGGTCACTGCCAAAAATGGCGGCATCTATGTCGGCAACAATCCGGCAAGCCCGCAGGTGGGGGACCTGCGTATCACCTACAGTCGCTCGGATCTCAAGGAAGCCAGTTTCGTTGGCGCCCAGCAGGGTGACCGGATCGGAAATTACACCACGACCAACGGCCGTGAGATATTCCTCAGCGCCGCTGGCAAGGTGACGGCAGCCGACATGTTCAAGGAAGCGCAATCGGAAAACGCAATCATCACATGGCTGGTGCGGGCAGGCGGCATTCTCCTGATGTTCATCGGTTTCTCGATGGCCTTCTCGCTTCTCTCGATTATCGGCGACGTGATTCCCTTCGTCGGGTCGATTGTCGGCTTTGGCACCACGTTCCTCGCCTTCATACTGGCGATTGTCATCGGCCCCATCATTATCGCGATCGGCTGGTTTGCGTATCGTCCGCTTCTTTCGATCGGCATCATCGCCGGTGGTCTGCTGGTTGGCGGTGTGGTCTGGTATCTGCGCAAGGGCCGGGCTGCTGCGCCTGCTGCCAGTGCGGAGCAACTCGGCCGCGCCCAGTCCTGAAGCCTGAAAGGCGGACGTGTTTCATCTTTCAAAATTTGCCTGGCTGGTTTTGCAGCCCTTGAGCCTCGCCTTCCTGCTCGCCTTGTGCGGGCTTCTGGCGGGGCTTTTGCGCAGGAACCGCTTGCGTATCATCCTCTCAACCGCGGGCATTGTCGTGCTGTTCGTGACGCTGTTCACCACGGCCGGAACAATGGCATTGCAGGCACTGGAAGCCCGCTTTCCGCAACCCGAAACCGAAGGGTCTCCCGGCTGCATTCTGGTGCTTGGCGGTGGCTTTGATGGCGACGTTACCCGCCTTCGCGGCGGTGTGGCGCTCAACCAGGGCGCAGAGCGCTATGTCGAGGCGCTGCGGCTGGCGCTTCTCCATCCTCAGGCCAAAATCCTGATATCGGGCGGTGATGGCTCACTGACGGGTGGCTATGAGGACGATGGCACGATTGCGCGCCGGATGTTTGACAGCTTCGGCATTGCGGCGGACCGGCTGCTTCTCGATCCGCAGTCGCGCAACACGTTTGAAAATGCGAAAAACAGCGCCCTGCTGATCCGTCAGAACGGGCTCGGCACCTGCCTCATGATCACATCGGCTTTTCACATGCCACGCGCTGTGGGCATGATGCGCAAGGCCGGCGTTTCGATTACCCCCTGGCCAGTCGACTACCGCACGGACGGAAACACGGGTTTTCATCTCGATTTCACCGAGCCTATGCGTCTTGCCGAACGGACATCGACAGCCCTGCGGGAATGGCTCGGCCTCGCCGGCAACTATCTCGCCGGGCGTACGGACAGTCTGTTTCCGGCCCCCTGAGGCGCTTACCTATTTCTTGCTGATGGTGACGAAGCGGGTGCCGCGCACCCGCACGGTCATCTTGCACGGGTCACTGTCGGCCCGGTCGCAATATTTCGCGGCCATGTCGAAAACGAAGACCATGTTACCGAAGCGCATGATGAAGTCGTATCCATAGATGCGGGCGGTGGCGATCAGCACATAGCCACCCTCCTTCACCTGCACATAGAAGTTCGACGGGCAACCCTCGTCATTGCAGAGATATTTCGGCTCGCCATCGCAGGTGATCTTGCCTTCGTTCACCACCATGTCCGTCAGTCCATCATTGTTGATGTCGAGGGGCGTGGCAAAGCCGGTGTCAAAGCTCACCTGCTTGCAGATCTCGGTGAAATGCTCACGCTCGAAGCGTTCCGGATCCATTACCAGCGATTGCTGCGCAAAGGACAGCGTGGGCAGCGAAACGGCGAGGATCACCTGAAGGAAAACGAGCAGGATGCGGCCAAAAGTCATGAAAAGCTCGGGTGCTGGCAAAAGTCGGTTCTCAACAGAATAGACCCGCGAGCTTGCGCCGCCCTTGACGGGATCGGTACAATCAGAGCCAATGTCGCCCTGTTCCTTCACGAGGCCCGCGCCATCCATGACTTTCTATGACCTGACGCCGCTTGAAATTCTCGACTATGCGGGTGTTGCGGTGTTTGCGGCAACGGGTGCCCTTTCCGCCTCGCGCAAGCAGCTGGATCTGATCGGCTTCCTGTTTCTTGCTGCCGTGACCGGTATCGGCGGCGGAACGCTGCGCGATGTTATCCTCGGTCGGCTACCGGTCTTCTGGGTCATGAACCCGACCTATATTCTGGTCTGTGTCGCCATGGGGGCGCTTGTCTATTTCACCGCCCATCTGTTTGAGTCCCGTTACCGCCTGCTGGTATGGCTGGATGCGGTCGGTCTTGCGGCCTATGGCGTGATGGGGGCCGCAAAAGGCCTGGCCGCGACCGGATCGCCAACGGTTGCGATCGTCACCGGCACGCTGACGGCGGCTTTCGGCGGCATTCTCCGCGATGTGCTTGCCAACGAACCTTCCGTGCTGCTGCGTCCGGAGATCTATGTGACCGCAGCCCTTGTCGGCGCCGCCCTTTTCACCGGGGCACACGCTTTCGGCGCACCGGTCTGGGCCGCATCCCTTTTCGGTTTTGTGATGGCGCTTGCCATCAGGGGCGGAGCGCTCGCCTTCGGGTGGACCTTTCCGCCCTATCGACCGCGGCCAGGCCGTCATCCGGATGATGTGATGTAAGCGTCTTTTATCAGGCGCTTTTTGGACGAAGCCTGATTACCACATCCACATGGGCAATCTCCATGCCTTCCGGCGGAACGGGAAGATTGTCAATCACCAGATTGGACAGCGGAATATCGAGAACCTCATTGCGGCCCTCGACGAAGAAATGATGGTGGTCGGAGACGTTCGTATCAAAATAGGTCCGCGCACTTTCGACCGAAAGCACCCGGATCAGGCCTGCCTCGGTGAACTGATGGAGCGTGTTGTAGACCGTTGCGAGCGAAACGGGCACGCCTGCGCCGACGGCCTCCTCATGCAGCTCCTCTACTGTCAGATGCCGGTCACCTTTGGCAAAGATCAGATCGGCAAGCGCGATCCGCTGGCGCGTCGGGCGAAGGCCCGCGCGGCGCAGCCGGTTTTCGGCGGATGCTTGGCCAGAGGTGGTCATCGTCGGAAGGCTCCGCAGCTAAGGTCTGATGATCGGGCAAGGCCGTCACGCAACAGTCTTGCCTTCAGCATATACCGTCTGGAGCACCGGCTTTCAATAGATTGGCGCGAGACAAAAGGTCCCGCACCAGGGCCGGTTTGTGAGGGTTTGCGGGAGCTTTGGCGCGAGAAAACCGTTGAAAAGCGGTCATCCGGAGCCTCTCTTTTCCCGGCGCGACCATTGTTGTGCTTCAATTCGCCTTCATCTTGCTTTAGAGCAGGGCTTGAATGGTGTTGAATGACGGCAAGGGAAGACCTGTATCCATGGGAAGCAGACAGTCGAGCTACAATTACGAGGAAATTCTCTCCTGCGGACGCGGCGAACTCTTCGGTCAGGGCAATGCACAGTTGCCTTTGCCGCCGATGCTCATGGTCCACCGGATCACCGAGATTTCCGAAACCGGCGGTCTATTCGACAAGGGTTTCGTCCGCGCGGAATATGACGTGAAGCCGGATGACTGGTACTTCCCCTGCCATTTCCAAGGCAATCCGATCATGCCCGGCTGCCTTGGCCTCGATGGCATGTGGCAGATCACCGGTTTCTTCCTCGGTTGGCTGGGCGAGCCCGGTCGGGGCATGGCATTGTCCACCGGCGAGGTGAAGTTCAAGGGCATGGTGCGGCCGGAAACCAAGCTTCTGCAATATGAAATCGACTTCAAGCGCGTGATGCGCGGTCGCCTTGTGCTGGGCACGGCCGATGGCGTGCTGAAGGCGGATGGCGAAACAATCTATCAGGCGACCGACCTGCGCGTCGGGCTTTCCAAGGCCTGAAAACCAAGCGAACGCCGGGCGGAGCAGTAACACGTCCCGGCCTTCTCCTGACGAAACGAAAGAAAAGGTTTCCATGATGAGACGGGTAGTCGTAACGGGTCTGGGCATTGTGTCTTCCATCGGAAGCGATGCAACGGAAGTCACCGCCTCTCTGCGCAATGCCAAGTCCGGCATTTCGTTCTCTCCCGATTTTGCCGAGCACGGCTTCAAGTGCCAGGTCTGGGGCAAGCCCTCGCTTGATCCGACCGATCTGGTGGACCGCCGCGCCATGCGCTTCCTCTCGCAGGGCGGTGCCTGGAACCATGTCGCCATGAAGCAGGCAATTGCCGACAGCGGTCTTGAAGAGGCCGATTATGCCCGCAACGAGCGCGCAGGCATCATCATGGGCTCCGGTGGTCCGTCCACACGCACCATCATCGAAGCTGCCGAAATCACTCAGAAGAACAACAGCCCGAAGCGCATCGGCCCCTTCGCCGTGCCGAAGGCGATGTCGTCCACCGCCTCGGCTACGCTTGCGACCTGGTTCCAGCTGCATGGCGTCAACTATTCGATCTCGTCGGCCTGCTCCACCTCGGCTCATTGCATCGGCAATGCAGCCGAGATGATCCAGTGGGGCAAGCAGGATATCATGTTTGCCGGTGGCCACGAAGATCTCGACTGGTCGATGTCGAACCTCTTTGATGCCATGGGCGCGATGTCGTCCAAGTACAATGACACCCCCTCCACCGCCTCGCGCGCCTATGACGTTTCGCGTGACGGTTTCGTGATTGCCGGCGGTGCCGCCGTTCTCGTTCTCGAGGAACTGGAGCGTGCCAAGGCGCGCGGCGCGAAAATCTATGCCGAACTCGTTGGCTATGGTGCAACGTCAGACGGCTATGACATGGTCGCCCCCTCCGGCGAAGGCGCAATCCGCTGCATGCGGCAGGCACTGTCGACCGTGAAGGGCAAGGTCGATTACATCAACACCCATGGCACTTCGACGCCGGTGGGTGACAGCAAGGAAATCGGCGCAATCCGCGAAGTCTTTGGCAATGCCCTGCCGCATATCCAGTCCACCAAGTCCCTGACCGGCCATTCGCTTGGTGCAGCCGGTGCGCAGGAAGCGATCTATTCGCTGCTGATGATGCAGGAAGGCTTCATCGGCGAAAGCGCCCATATCACCGAGCTTGATCCGGAATTCGACGGCGTGCCGATCGTGCGCAAGCGCATCGACAATGCCCGTATCGATACGGCTCTTTCCAATTCCTTCGGGTTCGGCGGCACCAACGCCACGCTCGTGTTCCAGCGCTATAACGGGTGAGACGCATGACCGACCTGATGAAGGGCAAGCGCGGCCTGATCATGGGCGTTGCCAACAACCATTCCATCGCCTGGGGGATTGCCAAGGCGCTGGCGGCAGAGGGGGCAGAGCTCGCCTTCACCTTTCAGGGCGAGGCGCTCGGCAAGCGGGTAAAGCCGCTGGCCGCAGAGCTGGGCTCTGATTTTCTCCTGCCCTGTGATGTCGAGGATATTGCTTCGGTCGATGCCACCTTTGACGCGATCAGGGAGCGCTGGGGCCAACTGGATTTCGTGGTGCATGCCATCGGCTTTTCGGACAAGAACGAGCTCAAGGGCCTCTATGCTGACACCAGCCGGGATAATTTCACCCGCACCATGGTGATTTCCTGCTTCTCGTTCACGGAAGTGGCAAAGCGCGCCGCAGACCTGATGAGCGAAGGCGGAACAATGCTGACGCTGACCTATGGCGGCTCGATGCGCGTCATGCCGAATTACAATGTGATGGGCGTGGCAAAGGCTGCCCTGGAGGCCTCTGTTCGCTATCTCGCAGGCGATTATGGCCCGCGTGGTCTGCGCGTCAACGCCATCTCGGCCGGACCGATCCGCACCCTTGCAGGCGCCGGTATTTCCGATGCCCGCGCCATGCTGTCCTGGCAGCAGAAGAATTCGCCGCTCCGCCGCACCGTGACCATCGAGGATGTGGGTGCGTCCGCCCTTTATCTGCTTTCGCCGCTGTCGCGCGGGGTAACCGGCGAAATCCACTATGTGGATTCCGGCTACAACATCACGTCAATGCCGACACTGGAGACGCTCGCAAGGGCCGATTCCGAGTAAGGGCAAAAGCCGACCGCATGAAAAACCCGCCTTCTGGCGGGTTTTCCTTTGCCGCTACGGCCAGACGAGCCTGAGGCCGACGATGATCAGGATGATGGCGAGAAGCGTGCGCAAAAGGCCATCCGGCGTCTTTGGCTGAAGCCAGCTGCCGAGAAGAATGCCCGGAATGGAACCGGTCAGGAGCGCGCCGAGCATCGGGAAATTCACTTCCCCCATGAACCAGTAACCGATCCCGGACACGAGCGTCAGCGGCACGGCATGGGCGATATCGGTGGCGACAATCCGGTGGGTTGAAAGCCGCGGATAAAGTGCAAGCAGTGCGGTCACACCAAGCGCCCCGGCACCGACGGAGGTGAGCGACACGAGAGTGCCCAGCACTGCACCGGTCACGATGGTAAGCGGCACCTGCAGGCGATGCGGATTATCCTCCTCAGGTGCGGCAAATCCTTCTTCCGGTGCCAGCCGATGAAAATGCCCCATCAATTGCTTGCGCAAAAGGATAAGGACCGCGGTGATCAGCAGCGCATAGCCAAGCGCAAGCTTGATTGCGGAGGCAAAAGCCGGGTCGCTGCGGGAACTTGTGGCAACAAGGATCAGTGTGATCAGGCTTGCAGGCACGCTGCCTGCAGCAAGCAGTGCGGTGATGCGCCAGTTGATGGCTCGGCTGTAATGGTGTGCAGCCGTGCCCGCCGCCTTGGTAATCGCCGCATAGATGAGGTCCGTCGCCACCGCCGAAACCGGGTGAACGCCGAAAAGGAGCACCAGGATCGGTGTCATCAGCGAGCCGCCACCGACGCCGGTCAGTCCAACCAGAAAACCGACAACAAGGCCAGACAGGCTATAGAGCAGGCTAGTCTCCATGATGCGCCCCGATCTCCTTCAGCCGTCCCTCGATCTCAACCAAAGGATATGAACCTATTTGCGTGCCCAGAGAACCTTGAAACGGGCATTGCGGCAAAGCTCGCCGCTTTCGCGGAAAAGTTCACCCAATAATGGCTCATACGGCAGTCCACGGTTGGCGACAAGCAGCAGGCGTCCGCCAAGGCGCGCGGCTTGGGCTGCGGCACGGATCATCGCCTGACCCAGGCCGGGCTCGGCGGCGTGCCCTTCGTGGAAGGGCGGGTTCATGATCACAAGATCGTAACGCTCCTTCACCTCCTCGCGGGTCAGATCCTGCCAGAAAAAGCGGGCCTGGAGATCCGGGCAATTGGCGGCCAGATTGGCTTTTGCTGCCTCGAGTGCGGCGAAATCCGCCTCGAACAGATCGATACGGTTGGTCGCCGGCGATTTCTCCGCCAGCATCGCCGAGAGATAGCCCCAGCCAGCCCCGAGATCGGCTGCGTTACCGTCAAAATCGGTCGGAAGGCGCGAGGCGAGAAGCTCGGAGCCCTCATCCACCCGGTCATGGCTGAACATGCCCGGAGCAGCATGAAAGCGGTTTTCCACCAGCACGGCCGGACGCTCCAGCCTTGCGGCCAGTGTATCCGCCTTTTCCGGGACCGTGAACCAGACCGCGACACCGTGATATTTCGGCATATGCTCCGGGTGAAGGCCAAGCTCGAGAAGCCGCTTGCGGGTTGCCTGGATGCCATCTTCCTTGCCGCCTGCAAGGATGACGAGACCACCCGCCCTTACCGTCCTGAGGAGTGTGGCAACATGGTTCTCATTCTCGCCCCGATGCTTCGAGAAGAGGACAAGACCGCCGTCAAAAGGCCCTTCAGGCAAGGTCGGCGTCACGGCAATACGGGCGGCTTCGAGCTTCAGAAACAGCGGTCTCAGCCCCTGAACGGCCAGGATTTCCCCCACGAAGCCCTCCGGCAGGACAAAACCGGCCTCTGCCCCCAGAAAGGCGATGCGGCTGCCGGGCTGAGGCAGATCCACCGTTCCGGTGACATAGGGGTGAAACAGGGTTTTCAGCGTTTCGCGGGCCATTGCTGCCTCTTTCGAAAAAAGGGGGTCTTGATATGAAAAGGGCGCGAGAGATGCTCCCGCGCCCCGGATTCTGGAAGAAAGCAAGGCTTACTCGGCGGCTTCGCCGTCTTCCTTGGCCTTCTTTTCCGCAACCACTTCCTTGCCGGTTGCCTGATCCACAACCTTCATCGACAGGCGCACCTTGCCGCGCTCGTCAAAGCCCATCAGCTTGACCCAGACCTTGTCGCCTTCCTTGACCACATCGGTGGTCTTGGCAACGCGCTCGGACGCAAGCTGGGAGATGTGAACGAGACCGTCACGGGCACCGAAGAAGTTGACAAAGGCACCGAAATCGGCGGTCTTCACCACGGTGCCCTCGTAGATTGCGCCCACTTCCGGCTCGGCAACGATCGAATGGATCCACTTGCGGGCCGCCTCGATCTCCTTGCCGGAGGAAGAAGCGATCTTCACGGTGCCGTCGTCCTCGATATTGATCTTGGCGCCGGTCTTTTCCACGATTTCGCGGATGACCTTGCCGCCCGAACCGATAACTTCACGGATCTTGTCGACGGGAATGTTCATCACTTCGATGCGCGGAGCGAACTCACCGAGCTGGGCACGGCCTTCGGTAATGGCTTTTGCCATTTCACCGAGAATGTGATTGCGGCCGCCCTGTGCCTGGCCAAGTGCCACCTTCATGATCTCTTCGGTGATCCCGGCGATCTTGATGTCCATCTGCAGCGAGGTAATACCGTCCGCCGTACCGGCAACCTTGAAGTCCATGTCTCCGAGGTGATCTTCATCCCCCAGGATGTCGGAGAGAACCGCAAAACGGTCGCCTTCCAGGATGAGGCCCATGGCGATACCGGCCACCGGCTTTGCGAGCGGAACGCCCGCATCCATCAGCGCGAGCGAGGTGCCGCAGACGGTTGCCATGGAGGACGAACCGTTGGATTCGGTGATTTCCGAAACGACGCGGAGCGTATAGGGGAACTGTTCGGCAGCCGGAAGCATCGGGTGGATGGCGCGCCAGGCAAGCTTGCCATGGCCGATTTCGCGGCGACCCGGCGAACCCATGCGGCCCGTCTCCCCGACCGAATAGGGCGGGAAGTTGTAATGCAGCATGAAGTTTTCCTTGTACATGCCAGTCAGGCTGTCGACATACTGCTCGTCTTCGCCGGTACCAAGCGTGGCAACGACCACGGCCTGGGTTTCACCGCGGGTGAAGAGGGCCGAACCTGTCTCTTATACACATCTGACGCTGCCGACGATCTTACGCGTGTA
>CAMFIE010000043.1 GCA_945952315.1 uncultured Rhizobium sp.
GGGGCGGGGGGGGAGGGGGGGGCGGCGGGCGAGGGGGGGAGGGGGTTGGCGGACGGGTGTCGAGAGCCGGCGCGTGGTCTTCGCTGAAGGGCCGAAGCTGATCACCCGCTGCCTGAAGACGGACAATCCGGTCTGCATCGGTGTGCTCGATATCGACCACTTCAAGCGGCTGAACGATACCTACGGCCATGAAATCGGCGACCTTGTACTGATTGCAGTCGCAAGCAAGCTGAAAAGCGAAGTGGAAGGTACCGGCCATCTGCTCTGCCGTCTCGGAGGGGAAGAGTTCGGCCTGCTTGTCACCGGTCTCGATGCGGCTTCGGCGACAGCCTATTTCGACAGCATTCGCAAGAGTGTCGGTACGGTCAAGGTGGTGGCGGACGAGGAAGAGCTGTCCGTCTCGGTTTCCATCGGTGTGGCCGAGGCCCGCGGTTTCGAAACCTTCGACAACTATATCAACGCCGCCGACCAGTTCCTCTACATGGCCAAGCATCGCGGCCGCAATCAGGTCTATTCCGATTACCTGATGGGCGAGGAAGCGAGCCAGTCGCGCCGGGCGGCGGGCTGATCCGATCGATTGATGCAACAAAAAAGGCGGCCCGGGTGCCGCCTTTTTGTTTGGAAAATGTCTGCTGATCAGACGACAACGCCGGTGCGCGACGTGTTCATGTTGATTTTGCGCTCGGCGCGCTCCTGCTGGGGCGAGCGGTTGTAGAGCTCGCGGTAGCATTTCGAGAAATGCGAAGCGGAAACGAAGCCGCAGGCAACAGCCACCTCCACCACCGGCATCGACGACTGCACCAGCAGATGACGGGCGCGGTCAAGACGGATCTCGAGATAGTAGCGGGCAGGCGAACGGCCCATTTCCTGGCGGAAAAGGCGTTCGATCTGGCGGCGGGAAAGGCCCGCATTTTCCGCGATTTCCAGCAGGGAAAGCGGCTCTGCGAGATTGCTCTCCATAAGCTCGATAATCGAGAGAACCTTGGAATTCTGCACGCCGAGGCGGGCACGCAGCGGCAGGCGCTGGCGATCATGCGCGCTGCGGACGCGGTCGGTCAGAGCCTGTTCGCAGACGCGGTTGACGAGGTTTTCGCCGAAATCCTGGCCGATCAGGTTCAGCATCATGTCGAGCGAGGCGGTGCCGCCGGCGCAGGTATAGATGTTGCTGTCGATTTCGTAGAGATCCGCATAGACCTCCGCCTGCGGGAAGCTTTCGGAAAAGCCCGGCAGGTTCTCCCAGTGGATCGCGCAGCGCTTGCCATTCAGCAGGCCGGCCTGTGCCAGCACATGCGCGCCGGTGCAGAGGCTGCCGACCGATACGCCGCGATTGTAAACCTCACGCAGCCAGGCGGAAACGGACTTGTTGTGGAACTCTTCCACATAGATGCCGGAACAGACGATTGCCATATTCGGGCGGCCTTCGCCGGAAAGATGGCGCCGTTCATCCGCAAGAGACGTATTCACCTCGATCGAGATACCGGAGGAGGAGGAAACCTTCTGCCCGTCCACCGAAGCAAGACGCCAGACGTAGGCCGGATAGCCCAGCATGCGATTTGCGATGCGCAGCGTCTCAATCGCTGCCGAGAAGGGCAACATCGAAAAATGCGGCACGAGGAAGAAAACGATGGAGCGCTTCTTGGTCTGCGTCTTGTTCATCAACCATAACTCCCGCGGAAAGGGGTGAACATGCATGATCGGCGGATGGCGCTTGCGCGGCCGCCGGTTCCGGTTGACCGGGTTGTCTCAAGGGATGGTCTCGCGGCGCTTTTGTGCAGCCTTCGCGTGAATATCGCTTAAAAACGACATCTACACTGAATGAGGCCAAAGGGGAAGGGTGGATCAAAAGCGACGTCTGCAAAATATTTGCGACATTAGCCGTCAAATTCTTTGCACTCATCGTTAAAATTCGAGGATCAATCACCTTTTTCGGGTATTTCGTGCAAAATTCCTGTCTCGGAACCAGCCCTGAACGGAAAACGGACCCGACAGCGCTTGTCAGGTCCGTCAATGAGGAGCGTGTCGCAAATAAACGGCTCCTATCGCTTCGCATCCGCGGCCGGCCAGCCGATATCCTTCTGGATATCATGCGGAAGGGATTCAATCGTGCGAAGGCTGTTCCAGTAGCGCCACCGCCGGACGAGGCCGTGGACATAGCTGAGGGCAGCGCGCGGCAGTGAGGCGGAGCGCCGCCAGCCGGGCGATGCCTGGGTTACGATGTGGGTCATGTCTCATTCCTTTTCATAAAGTCCGACGGGAGGATCGGATCGACAATGAGACGATGCGCCTGAAATTTACATCAATCAAACGAATGTTTCTGATCTTTGATATCAAAAAATGTTGTCTATCGCGGGTAGGCTGCAGGGCTGAAACTTGTCTCCGAGACTGTCAAAACAAAAAACTATCGATTTCAAACCAAGCCAAATTCGACTTAGCAACAAAAAGCGCGACTTTAAGAATCGCGAAAACGGACGAAGCCACAGCGATATCAGGTAGATACTCAATGGACGCTCACTCCTTTGTCGAGGTCGGAAAAAACGAAGGTCGTCCGCCCCCTCTCAAATTTTCGAGACTTTAGCTGAACGGCTGCAAAAAGACTGGGATTACTGTCTGGTCAAACATCGCAGCAAGCAAGCAGATTTTTGCCTGCACCGCCAACTCTATTAGCCGCTCGGGCTAGGGGAGACGCGAGAGTATTTCCCTAACCAAAGCCGTGACGACTTCTTGTGGAAAGTCTTGCAATTGACCGCGTACCATCAGGAGCGTCGGAGAGGATAACCCCAAGCTTTTCCAGAGTTGCCAGCATGGCAGATACTGACTTAACAGGTACGAGGATATTCTGTCCGCTTTCTATGCGCGAAATGACGCTCTGCCCGATCCCTGAAAGCGCGGCGAATTCGCGTTGCGAAAGCTTTGCCAGGCTCCTGCCGACCCTGATCTTGTCGCGGTGCGAAGGGTCGAATTCCTTTGGCGACGGCCAGCTTATTCCTGCCCCCTGGCTACCATCGGCCGCAAGGAACTCAACTCCCTCCCGCTCGTAGTATTTCCTTAGCACCACGATATCGTAGGGCAAACGAATGTAGCTGCCCTCTTCAAGTCGCCTGAGAGTGCGGAAACTTATGCCGGATTCTCCCGCAACCTGCTCTTGGCTTTTGTTCAAGACGGAGCGGGCTGCCCTCAGACTGTCAGCCATTAAATCCATGCACCGAGTTGAGCGGTAGGCTTAGCAATGTCAACATTGGGCAATTATGATCTATTAATTGCGGTTTCTGATTTCGTAAATTGACATTTTGATGCGACTCGGTCGTTGGTAATTCCTGTTACCAACACGAATCGGAGGGTCTCTCATGCCTAATCCTTGGCTTGGTACTGAACCTGAAATCCTCATTCCCCGCCTTGAGCGACTGACGCGGGACCTTGAAGAAATTTCGCGAAAGAACCATCGCATGTCAGGCAGCGCTGTACTGCTTGAAGATTTTTTCCTTTGTCAAAGGGCTGTACCCTGTTTGGCGGGGCACATGTTTGGTCATCCTGAAATCGACAACGGCAGCCCAGGCTTTACCAGCGAGCTTTTCTATCTCGATCCTGAGCGGCGTGTCGCCAGAACGCTGAGCCGCTGGTATCAGCTCGGCGGCGCGAAGGAGTTCAAGAAATGACTGATGCGGCTGCTGACACTTATGATTTCTCGCCTCCAGCGCCAGCACAGCAGCGAAAACTGGAAATTGCGACCAGCAATTCCTCTGGGACGGTGTGGTCGCATTCCACACAAAGTCTGGACAGCAGCCAAGCTCTCAGAATGCTTGACGTTGGCGGCCCCAGCCACTTTATAGCGTATTGCTCCGTGGTGAGATTTCTGCGGCAGCATCTGCGCGTGTTGTCACAGCGTAGCTTTATCGTTCTCGCGACAGTTCCCCCAAATTGGCAACCCGACATACTTCAGGCGGCGGCTAAGCATGCTCTGACGCCGACGAATGTCATGGTGACGTCCTACCCGGACTCTGGACGCCGACGAGATAGCGACGACGAGGCTATCGCCTTACTGAAACGATCCCGAGTGTTGGTGTTCTGCAGCGAGAGCTGGGAGCCGGACCCCCGGCTCCAGATCGCTGTAACACAACGCCTTCGTATTGAAGTTGGGTCTTCCGAGCAGTTTCGTTCGCTGTCTCGACTAACAAATTGCGGAAACTTGTCCGATGACCTCATAGAGGAGATAGCTTCGGCACCATCTGATTATTTGGATGGGGTATTCAGGCGAAACGCCAGCGCGACCGCCGCGATCTCAAGACTCCGTGCTGTCCGGCCTGTGTCGGCTCCTTCCCGGATACTACCTCTCCACACGAACAAGGGTTTCGGACCGGCTAGCGCTTGGTCGCGAGAACTTCACAGGGATTTGCAGGAATACAGGCTCGGGAAAATCCCTTGGGCCGATGTCGACAAGGGTGCGCTCCTTTACGGTCCCCCCGGAACCGGCAAAACCAGCTTCGCTCTCGCCCTTGCCCGCGAGTGCGACCTTCACCTTGTCGCCACGTCTCATGCAGAATGGCAGGGAAGCAAGGACGGCCATCTCGGCAGCCTACTTGCAGCCATGCGCAGATCATTCGCACAGGCCAAGAACAACGCGCCATCGCTGTTATTTATCGACGAACTGGATAGTCTCGGCTGCCGGAACGACTTCACAGAGTATAGAGATTACCAAATTCAGGTTGTGAACGGTCTACTTCAGGCCATCGACGGAATTGATGGTCGCGAGGGCGTGATTGTGCTGGGAGCGTGCAATGACCCCAACCGGGTTGATCCGGCGCTAACAAGAAGCGGTCGCTTGGAGCGGAAAATCCATTTTCCGCTGCCTGACGCCGAAACGAGACTAGACATTCTCAAGCACTATTTCCCATCCCTCTCGGGCGACGAGATGTTGCCGAGCGTGGCGGGCCGACTCGCTGGATGCACAGGTGCGGATATTGAGCGGCTGTCACGTGAAGCTCGCAGAGCTGCAAGAGCGAGCAAACGTGGCGTGTCGATGGATGACGTGATCGCGCTACTGCCTTCTATGTCTATTCCTGACGAAGATGATCTTTTCCGGGTCGCTGTGCATGAGGCCGGTCACGCAATGCTCGCCGCCCATTTAGAAGTGGGTACGGTAGTAGCGGTTGAAATCTATGATTTCGAGAACTCCTTCCCGCCAGAGGGGGCCAACTGGGGACGAACTGTGACCAGAGTTCAAGCGTCGGGCGGCTTTCGCAGCCGTGGCTCGATGTCAGATAATATTGCCATGTTGCTGGGAGGCATGATCGCTGAAGAGATCGTTTTCGGCGACCGCACGACATCGGCAGGAGGATCGAACGAAAGCGATCTCCATTCCGCGACCCGGATGGCAACCGAAATGATATCGATGTACGGCTTTGGCGACTCCCTTGCCTTTAATCCAGGAGCGGTATCCGAGTTCGACAAAGGACATCTCTGGCGGGATACGATCTCCCGCAATCAAGTGAACGCGGTTCTGAGCAGGGAGCACCAGAGAGCAAACCAAATTCTATCCTCCTCCAGACCTCTTCTCCTTGCAGTTGCCCTGGCGATTAAGGCTAACGGGAGGCTTCTTGGCTCCGATTTAGCGAAGCTTATGCAGCCGTCAGAGGAACCGCAGGAGATGTTCAACGCGTGAGGCTGTTTTATGTAAAAAAGGAGACTCTGTTGAAGTTTGTAAGCCGTCCGGAGTGTGCTTAGTAGTTGCGGATTGCGGTTGGCTCAGAACCGCTGCGAGCTTCGAAATGAACCGCACCGGGTTCGCGGGAGGCTTCAACTTCTGAGAAAGTGGAGCGATCATGAGCAAGACAACAAACAAGTTTTCACCTGAACTCCGCAAACGTGCCATCCGTATGGTGCTGGACCACGAAGCCCAGCATTCACCACGCTGGGCTGCCGTTTCATCTATCGCTGGCAAGATTGGCTGCTCGCCAGCCACCCTGCACCAGTGGGTGAAGAAGACGGAGGTCGACAGCGGCAAGCGAGCAGGCCACCGAGCGATGTGGCCGAGAAGATGAAGGCGCTGGAGCGTGAGAACCGCGAACTTCGCCAGCCAATGAGATTTTGCGCAAGGCGTCTGCTTAGTCGCGATGGCCCCTAACGGTGAATGCAAGCATTCACCTGCCGGGTAGGAGGAAGCTCTACCGCCCCTTCAAGCGATGATCTCGTTCATCGACGAACACCGTGATGTATTCGGGGTCGAGCCGATCTGCAGACTGCTGCCGCGCCCCGTCAACATACTACGAGAACCTCGCCAAACGGCTGAACGTGTATCGCCTGTTGATCCGCGCACGCAGCGATATCGACCTGAAGATCGAGATACGTCGTAAGCGCCGTTACAAAGCCACGTCGGTTTATGCTTGACGGAATGGGATGACGT
>CAMFIE010000044.1 GCA_945952315.1 uncultured Rhizobium sp.
TTGCGGCTACGCCGCATCAGACACATCCGTCATCCTCGGCCCTGTGCCGAAGATCTGCTGTCGTTTCCAAAATCGCGACCGTCCCGCATGCCGCCACCCTTGGCAGATGCTCGGGACAAGCCCGAGCATGACGGTGGTGCAGTCTGTCAAACGTAGCGGTTGACGACGTTTTCCAGATATTCCTGACGGCCGGAGCGCGGTTCGGGATTGATATTGTCCTTCTCCACCTTTGCCGCCAGCTGTTCGAGCGAGACTTCGCCGCGGAGAATGGCCTGCGCATCGGCACCGTTCCAGCCGGCATAGCGGTCTGCGAGCGGCTTCGAAAGCGCCTTGTCCTCGATCATCTTCGCCGCCGCCTTCAGGCCGCGGGCGCAGCAATCCATGCCGCCGATATGGCCGATCAGCAGGTCAGCCGGATCCAGCGACTGGCGGCGCAGCTTGGCATCGAAATTGGTGCCGCCGGTGGTGAATCCGCCGCCATCCAGCACGTGATAATAGGCAAGCGCCATTTCCGGCACATTGTTCGGGAACTGGTCGGTATCCCAGCCGGACTGGTAATCGTTGCGGTTCATGTCGATGGAGCCGAAGATGCCGAGCGCATTGGCAAGCGCCAGCTCGTGCTCGAAGGAATGACCGGCAAGGATCGCGTGGCCCTGCTCGATATTCACCTTCACCTCGTTTTCGAGACCGTGGGCTTTCAGGAAGCCATAGACGGTCGCGACATCATAGTCATACTGGTGCTTGGAAGGCTCCTGCGGCTTCGGCTCGACCAGGATCGTGCCCTTGAAGCCGATCTTGTGCTTGTATTCCACCACCATGTTGAGGAAGCGGCCGAGCTGGTTGAGCTCGCGCTTCAGATCGGTATTATGCAGGGTTTCATAGCCCTCGCGGCCACCCCAGAGCACGTAATTGGCGCCACCCAGCCTGTGGGTCGCGTCCATGCAGGTCTTCACGGTCGCCGCCGCAAAGGCAAAGACATCCGGATCGGGATTGGTCGCGGCACCGGACATGTAGCGGCGGTGCGAGAACAGATTGGCCGTGCCCCACAGAAGCTTCGTGCCGGTCGCGGCCTGCTTGGCGGCAAAGTAATCGACGATCTCTTCCAGATTGCGGGTGTTTTCGCGGAAATCCTTGCCCTCCGGGCGCACATCCGCATCATGGAAGCAATAGAAGGGCACGCCGAGCAGGTTGAAGAATTCGAAGGCCACGTCCGCCTTCAGCTTGGCGGCATCCATCGTGTCCCTGAACCAGGGGCGCTGGAAGGTCTGGCCACCGAAGGGATCGCCACCCGGCCAGGTGAAGGTGTGCCAGTAGGCCACGGCGAAGCGCAGGTGATCTTCCATGCGCTTGCCCATCACCATCTCGTCGGGATTGTAGTGACGGAAGGCCAGCGGATTGGTGCTTTCGGGGCCTTCATACTTGATTTTGGCAATATCGCCAAAGAAACCGGTGCTCATCATGTTCTCCTCGGAAGACGGGGTCAAAGGGTGGAAAGGCCCTTGAGGGCCGGGTAAAGGGCGCGGTAGCGCTGATAGGCCGCCTCATAGGCAGGCAGAAGGGCGGCTACGGGTTCGATGGTTTCGGCCGTTTCCGGCGGGGTGAAGACGGCAAGCGGATCGGCTCCGGTCGCAGCCACCAGCCCCAGCCGGGCCGCGCCGAAGGCAGCCCCGAAATCGCCATCCTGCGGCAGGTCGATGGGCAGGCCGAGCGCGGTTGCCATCGCCGAGAGCCAGTAGCGCGAGCGCGAGCCGCCACCGATGGCGGTGACGCGCGACAGCGCGGTTCCGGCCGATTTCAGGGCTTCGAGATTATCCTTCAGCGCAAAGGCCACGCCTTCGAACACGGCCTGCGTCATCACCACGCGGGCGGATTCGTGCCCCAGCCCGGTGAAGGAACCGCGGATCGCGGCATCATTGTGCGGCGTGCGCTCACCGGAGAGATAGGGCAGGAAGGTGACGGATGTCGGCGCCTTCAGTGTGTCTCTAAGCTCGGCGGATAGGGCCGCGGCATCCATGCCGGTGACGCCGGAAAACCAGTTCAGCGCATCGGTTGCCGAAAGGACCACGCCCATCTGGTGCCAGGTCTCCGGCAGCGCGTGGCAGAAGGTGTGAACCGCGCTTTCCGGCTTCGGCAGATAGCTGGCATTGGCGGCAAAGAGCACGCCGGATGTGCCGAGCGAGACGAAGGCGCGGCCTTCCGCAACCGTGCCCATGCCGCAGGCAGAGGCCGCATTGTCACCGGCGCCGCCCGCGATCACCACGCCTTCGCCCATGCCCCAGCGGGCAGCAAGCGCGTGGCGCAGCCTGCCGGCAACCGCTGTTCCTTCCACAAGGCCCGGCATCTGGTCTTCGCGCATGCCGCTGGCATCCAGCAAGGTTTTCGACCAGCAGCGACCCGCCACATCCAGCCAGGATGTGCCCGCACTGTCCGACATTTCGGAAAGATGCTCGCCCGAAAGCCAGAGGCGCAGATAATCCTTCGGCAAAAGCACTTTCGCGACCTTGGCGAAAATCTCGGGCTCGTTGCGGGCTACCCAGACAAGCTTCGGCGCGGTGAAGCCCGGAAAGACGATATTGCCGGAAAGCGCACGGAAGGCCGGGTTGGCATCAAGGTCCGCCGCCTCCTTCCAGGAGCGCGTGTCGTTCCACAGAATGCAGGGGCGCAGCACCTGATCGTCAGCGCCGATCAGCGTTGCGCCATGCATATGGCCGGAAAGGCCGATGCCGCGCACACCGGCAAGGGCAGCCGGATGGGAGGCCTTCAGCGCATCGAGCGCGGCTTCGGTCGCGCGCACCCAGTCTGCCGGGTCCTGTTCCGACCAGCCGGGATGCGGCCGCGACACCGGAAGGCTGGCATTGGCCGAACCGATGATGCGCTGGCTTTCATCGATCAAAAGGGCTTTGACGCCCGACGTGCCGAGATCAAGACCGAGATACATGGCAAAAGCTCCTGTTCTGCCGCGCGGTCACGGCAGGTTGTCCTTCAAGAAAATGTCGATGCGGATACGCTCCTGCGCGGCAATGACCGGCTGGCCATCGGCGCGAGACTTGAGCACACGAATGGCGCTGCGCACCTCATGCCCGGCATCCTGGTTCAGAATGACGTCGATCAGTCCGTCTGCCAGCGCCTGGCGCGTATGCGGTGTCAGCTCATGCGCAATCACCCGCAGCGGATTGCCCGCTTCCCGGGCGGCAAGCGCCCGGATCAGCCCGCGATTGCCAGCCCCCAGACTGTAGATGCCGATGAGGTCCGGATGATCGGCGAGGAGACGCGCGGTCAGCGCATGCACCCGCTCCGGTTCGTCCAGCCCCTCGATCACCGGCAAGGTCGTGAGCGTCGGAAAATCGCGGCCAAGCCCCTGCCGGAAGCCGTCATACCGCTCGCGGTGGTCACGCACGCCGAGCGAACCGGCGATGATGCCGACCGATCCTTCACGACCATCGAGAAAACGGCCGATCAGCGCCGCAGCCGTGCGGCCCGCCGCCTCGTTGTCGATCCCGGCGAAATGGCAGCGGCCCGATCCCGGCAGGTCGGATACCAGCGTGACGACCGGAATGCCCGCCTCTTGCGCAATCGATACCGCCGCGCGAACATGGCCGTCATCGATTGCCACGAGCGCAATGCCGTCCGGCCCGGTTTCAACGGCCGAACGGATCGCAAGACCCAGCGCTTCCGCATCGAATGCGGGCACCGTGACCAGCACGATCTGCACCCGCTCGGAAGCCCCGCGTTCCCGCGCCTCGGCAATTTCCGCCCGCAGGGCCTGCATGAAGGAATTGTCATTGGAAGGCACGATGAAGGTGAGCGTGTAAACGCGGCCCTTCGCCAGATTGACGGCCGCCGGGTCACGCACGAAGCCAAGCTGGTCGATGATATCCTGAACGCGCTTGCGGGTCGGCGCGCGCACGCCTGCGCGACCATTCAGCACCCGGTCGACCGTCGACAGGCTGACGCCCGCAAGGTTTGCGATATCGTGTACCGTCGGCTTCATCGCCCCTCCCGCTTTTCGAAGGAAGGCATAGCGGGATTTTTGACGTACGTAAATCAGATTTTTGACGTACGTATGTCAGATTTTCCGGAGATTTCGGTCAAGTCTTTGACAGACAAGAAAAAAGCGCCCTTTCGGGCGCTTTCGGGAAGTCGGGGATCAATCAGTGGCCGCCACCGCCACCGCCTGCCGCGCGCGGCTTGTCCATGAAGCCGACGAGGAAGACGAGCGCCGCAAACAGCACGGTCAGCACCGTGAAGATATCGACGAAGGAGAGCATCCAGGCTTGCTGTTTCACCAGCCCGGCCATCTTCTGCAGCGCAATTGTCTGGCCATCCAGCCCGTAGGACTGGAAATTGCCCGCCACATTCTTCATCCAGCTGACGGCTTCGTGGTTGGTGTAGGTCACGTGCTCGGAAAGACGGGCATAGTGATCGTGCCGGCGCTCGGTGAGCAGCGCGTTGATCACCGCAAGGCCCACCGCTCCGCCGAGATTTCGGGTGAGGTTGAACAGGCCCGAGGCCGCACGGATACGGTCCGGCGGCAGGGTTCCGAGCGCCAGATTGTTGATCGGCACCATGCAGATCATCAGCGAGCAGCCACGCAGGATCTGCGGCAGGAGAAGTTCGTAGAAATCCCAGTCGGCGGTCAGGTGGCTCATCAGCCAGGTGCCGAGCGCAAAGCCTGCAAAGCCCGCGCCCATCATATAGCGCGGATCGACTTTCGCCGAGAGAAAGCCTGCAACCGGCGCGGTGAAGAACATCGCAAGGCCGGAGACGAACATGGTCTCGCCGATCATCAGCGCGTCATAGCCGCGGATGCGCCCGAGAAACAGCGGATAGAGATAGGTGAGCCCGTAAAGGCCGATGCCCATGATGAAGGAAAAGATCGAGCCGACCGCGAAGTTGCGATCCAGAAAGGAGCGCAGGTCCACCACCGGAAAGGCGCGGGTCAGCGCCCGGTAGAAGAAGATCACGCCGCCAATAGTCAGTGCCACCGTGCCGATGACGATCTTGTCGTCGGAGAACCAGTCCTTGTTGTTGCCCTCTTCCAGCACATATTCCATCGAGCCGAGGAACACCGCCATCGAGGCAAGGCCCCACCAGTCAAACTTCCTGAACAGGGAATAATCCGGCTCGTCGAAATCGATCAGCGACCAGGTGACCGCTGTCACCAGAATGCCGGGGATCACGTTGATCAGAAACAGCCAGTGCCAGGAAAAGGCGTGGCTGAGATAGCCGCCGACCGTCGGCCCGATGGTGGGCGCGAGCGTCGCGACAAGACCGATCAGCGGCGAGACGATCGGACGTTTCGACGGCGGGAAGATCGTGAAGGCCGCCGCAAAGACCGACGGAATCATGCCACCGCCGATAAAGCCCTGAATGGCGCGGTAGACGATCATCTGGTCGATATTGGTGGCGGTTGCGGCAAGCGCCGAAGCCATGGTGAACCCGGCTGCCGCCATGGAAAACAGTACGCGGGTGGAGATGATGCGCGCCAGCGTGCCCGAAAGCGGGATCATGATCACCTCGGCGATCAGATAGGCGGTCTGCACCCAGGCGATTTCATCGGAACCGGCCGAAAGCCCGGCCTGGATTTCCGACAGCGAGGCCGAGACGATCTGGATGTCGAGGATCGCCATGAACATGCCGAAGACCA
>CAMFIE010000045.1 GCA_945952315.1 uncultured Rhizobium sp.
GTAGGGGGGGGGGCGGTGGGTTGCCTTCGGGGTGGGGGAGGAGTTCAGACCCGTGGGGAAGCCCGCACCGCCACGGCCGCGCAGGCCGGAATTCTTGACCTCGTTGATGATCCAGTCACGGCCCATCTCGAGCAGCTGCTTGGTTCCATCCCAGTGACCACGGGCCATGGCGCCCTTCAGCGACTTGTCCTTGAGGCCGTAGATGTTGGTAAAGATGCGATCCTGATCTTTGAGCATGCTAACCTCTTACCGCGGCTTCTTGCCGAAAACCCTGATATATTCTTCTTCGCCCTTGGAGAGCGCATCGGCCTGCTTGACCCAGTCGTCCCGGTCGATCCGGCCCTTGAAATTCAGGTAGCCATCAACCCAGGCCCGTTCCGTCTCGGTCCAGCCGGCGATCTGCGCGAAGGTAAAGATGCCGAGCTCATGCAGGATGCCAGAGATCTTCGGGCCTACGCCCGAGATGAGCTCCAGATTGTCGACCGTTGCGGGTCGTTCGATGCCCTTCGGACGGTTCGGATCGTCGAGCGACGGCTTGGCCGCATTCTTGATCGGCGCCTGTCCAGCCTGTGCGGTCTTGCCTTCAGCCGGCGTTTTCAGTGCCGGTGCGGTTTCCACGGCGGAGGTATCAGGCTTTGCGGCATTGGCCGGCGGAACCGAAACGGCGGCTTCCGCGGCAGCGGCCGGTGCAGCGGCTTGCGCGTTCGCAAAATTGTTGACCGGCTTGATATCCTCGGTCAACGAGGTCAGCCCGCCCTGCGGTGCGGAATAGATGCGGTCATTCTGCGGGCCGGGACGGATGTCAGCACCACGCCCCGCCTCGAAGCGGTCGATGATGTGCTCGAGCTGGGTCGGCGTCAGGTCTTCATAGGTATCCTTGAAGATCGTCACCATCGGCGCGTTCACGCAGGCGCCTGCGCATTCCACCTCTTCCCACGACAAGGTGCCATCGGCATTGGTGTGGAAGGGCTCTGCATGGATCTTGCTCTTGCAGACGCGAATAAGATCTTCCGCGCCACGCAGCATGCAGGGCGTCGTGCCGCAGACCTGCACATGCGCGCGGGTGCCGACCGGCTTCAGCTGGAACTGGGTGTAGAAGGTCGCAACCTCCAGCACGCGGATATAGGGCATGCCGAGCATGTCCGCGATCTTTTCGATTGCGGCACGGGTGACCCAGCCATCCTGTTCCTGGGCCCGCATCAGCAGCGGAATGACCGCCGATTGTTGCCGGCCTTCCGGATATTTCTTGATGGTTGCCTCGGCCCAGGCGGCGTTCTCCGCGTTGAACGCGAAGCTCGCGGGCTGGAACTGGTCTTCGGCTAGTCGACGAACGGACATTCTTCCTCACGCCTTGTCAATTTATGGATCCACACCGCGTCTTCGCCACATTGGTGAATTCGCAGGCATAGGCCGACTTTTCATTCTGCATAAAGATGATCAGCTTGTCGGTTCCCGAGGGAGACGACGCCTTGATCTCGTAACCATCCTCCAGCAGCTCTGCCATGGTCGCGACCTTGCCGGGCACGTTCGACGTGTCGGGCGTGCCCGCCATGTCGGACGAGGAGGTCGACGCGCTGTCGCTCGCATCGCTGCCGGACTGCGCCAGAGCCGGCGCCATCCCGAGACAGAGAGCGATCAGGGCAAAGCCGAGGCGTCGCATCAGCGGTCCACCTCGCCGAACACGATGTCGAGCGAACCGAGAACCGCCGAAACGTCGGCCAGCTGGTGGCCGCGGCACAGGAAATCCATCGCCTGAAGATGGGCATAGCCCGGGGCGCGAATCTTGCAGCGATACGGCTTATTGGTACCATCGGACACGAGATAGACGCCGAATTCGCCCTTGGGCGCTTCCACGGCAGCATAAACCTCGCCTTCCGGCACGTGATAGCCTTCGGTGTAGAGCTTGAAGTGATGGATCAGCGATTCCATCGAACGCTTCATCTCGCCCCGCTTCGGCGGCACGACCTTGCCGTCCAGAGACGAAACCGGGCCGACCTTGGCATCGCCGAGAAGCCGATTGACGCACTGCTTGATGATCTTCACCGATTCACGCATCTCGATCATGCGGATCAGGTAGCGGTCGTAGCAGTCGCCGTTCTTGCCGATCGGGATGTCGAAATCGAGATCCGCATAGCATTCATAGGGCTGCGACTTGCGCAGATCCCAAGCAGCGCCGGAACCGCGCACCATCACGCCCGAGAAGCCCCAGGCCCAGGCATCCTTCAGATCAACCACGCCGATATCGACGTTGCGCTGCTTGAAGATGCGGTTCGGCGTCAGCAGGTCATCGATGTCCTGCAGCGTCTGAAGGAAGGGATCGCACCACTTGCCGATATCCTCGACGAGTTCGTGCGGCAGGTCCTGGTGGACGCCGCCGGGACGGAAATAGGCGGCGTGCATGCGCGCACCCGAGGCACGCTCATAGAACACCATCAGCTTCTCGCGCTCCTCGAAGCCCCACAGCGGCGGCGTCAGCGCGCCGACGTCCATGGCCTGCGTGGTCACGTTGAGGAGATGCGACAGAATACGGCCGATTTCCGAATACATGACGCGGATCAGCTGGCCACGGATCGGGATCTCGATGCCCAGAAGCTTTTCCACGGCAAGCGAATAGGCATGCTCCTGGTTCATCGGCGCCACATAGTCGAGGCGGTCGAAATAGGGCAGCGCCTGCAGATAGGTCTTTGCCTCGATCAGCTTCTCGGTGCCGCGATGCAGGAGGCCGATATGGGGATCCACACGCTCCACAATTTCGCCGTCAAGCTCCAGCACAAGACGCAGAACGCCGTGCGCAGCCGGATGCTGCGGCCCGAAATTGATGTTGAAGTTGCGGACATTATGTTCGTTCATGTCAACGCGCTCCCGATACGGAGTGAGTAGTGAATAGTGAGTAGTGAGTAGTGGTCATCCGGTACCAGCCTATTCATCCGCCTGTTTGCGTTGCGCGACCCTTATCAGTGATCGGAGCATTTTTCCGCATTCTTCGCTTGCATCCAGCAACTCCGCCGCAGCTTCTGCCTTGAGAAAGCCCACACGCTGCGAAATCACCACATGCGTTTCCAATTCCTTCAGTGAACCCTGAGCAATGCGCAGAAACTGCACGAAGGCTCCTCGCTGCTCCCGCCCGTATCCTTCTGCGATATTTGCCGCTACCGAGACCGAGCATCGCCTCACCTGGGCGACAAGGCCAAAAATTTCCTCTCTTGGGTATGACTTTGTTAGTTCATAACATCTTGCCGCCAATTCGACCGCAAACTGCCAGACTTTCAAATCCCGGTAAGAGGAAATCCGACCCTCAGGCTGCATCAAGCCCTCTGCAAACTACTCACTACTCACTACTCACTACCCACTTACCTCACTTCGCCGCTTTCTCGTCTCCCGGCAGCACGTAATCCGTGCCTTCCCAGGGGCTGAGGAAATCGAAGTTGCGGAATTCCTGCTTCAGTTCCACCGGTTCGTAAACCACGCGCTTTGCCGCATCGTCGTAGCGAACCTCGACATAGCCGGTCAGCGGGAAGTCCTTGCGCAGCGGATGGCCCTCGAAACCGTAATCCGTCAGGATGCGGCGCAGGTCCGGATGGCCGGTGAAGGGAATGCCGTACATGTCCCAGGTCTCGCGCTCGAACCAGTCGGCGCCCGGAAAGACGGCCGTTGCCGAGGGGACCGGCTGGTCTTCGGCGGCGGACACCTTCACGCGGATGCGCTGGTTCAGCTTTGGCGACAGGAGGTGATAGACCACCTCGAAACGCTCCGGCCGCTCCGGCCAGTCAACGCCGCAAACGTCGATCAGGTTGACGAAGCCGAAACGGACATCGTCCCGAAGGAAGGTCAGGAGCGCAATCAGGTTGTCCGGCGTGGACACCACGGTCAGCTCGCCGTACTTCACGGCCGAGGCGGCAACGATATTGCCCTTTGCCTCCTGCAGCGTGGATGCGAGCGTGTTCAGCACTTCAATGCTCATGGATCGTCCCTGCCCTTAGCGCTCGATCGTGCCGGTACGGCGGATCTTCTTCTGCAGCAGGAGCACGCCGTAAAGCAGCGCTTCTGCCGTGGGCGGACAGCCCGGAACATAGATATCCACCGGCACGACGCGGTCGCAACCGCGCACGACCGAATAGGAATAGTGGTAATAGCCGCCGCCATTGGCACAGGAGCCCATGGAGATCACGTAACGCGGCTCCGGCATCTGGTCATAGACCTTGCGGAGTGCGGGCGCCATCTTGTTGGTCAGCGTGCCGGCCACGATCATCACGTCCGACTGGCGCGGCGAAGCGCGCGGAGCGAAGCCGAAGCGCTCGGCATCGTAACGCGGCATGGACATCTGCATCATTTCCACGGCGCAGCAGGCGAGACCGAAGGTCATCCACATGAGCGAGCCGGTGCGGGCCCAGTTGATGAGTTCATCCGTCGAGGTGACCAGAAAGCCCTTGTCGGCGAGCTCATTGTTGATCTCGCCGAAATAGGCATCGTCGCTGCCGATAGGCTTGCCCGTGCGCGGATCGAGAATGCCCTTGGGCTGCGGGGCAACCAGGGTTCCATCCATCACTCCCATTCGAGAGCTCCCTTCTTCCACTCGTAGATAAAGCCAATGGTCAGCACGCCCAGGAAGACCATCATGGACCAGAAGCCGAACCAGCCGATCGCACTGAAGGAGACCGCCCAGGGAAACAGGAAGGCCACTTCCAGGTCGAAGATGATGAAGAGGATCGACACCAGATAGAAGCGGATGTCGAACTTCATGCGCGCATCATCAAAGGCGTTGAAGCCGCACTCGTAAGCCGAAAGCTTTTCCGAATCGGGCGCCTTGAACGCAACAGCGAAGGGCGCGATCAGGAGAGCCAGCCCGATGACGAGTGAAATACCGATGAAGATCGCGATCGGAACGTAGGAACTGAGAAGTTCAGTCATGATGTCCATCCCTGCTTGCTTTGCGTGCCTTAGGCAGCAGCGACTCGGGCGAGCCGGCAAGCCGATTAGAATATAACAATGCGGTTGTCGTTAGCGCAGCACGCGCGGGAGCGCAAGGCTTGCGCGCGCTTTTCAACCACTACCGGATTATCGTGACTTAGGGAATCCGTTCCGAAAGAAAATGTTGCGGCATTCTAAGACCTTACGTCGCACGGTGAAGGCAGCGTTTAAAGCGTCCCATCCCGGCACCGGCGACAGCCGCATTAACACTTGTGCAACGCACAAGACTTTCAAAACAAAACGGAATTTAGTCGAAATGTAAGAATCGTGACGTCCGCCACAAGGGCCATATCTTGCATTCTTAATGATGATATTTCGGGGGAATGAAATGGCGCGAGTGACGGGGCTCGAACCCGCGACCTCCGGCGTGACAGGCCGGC
>CAMFIE010000046.1 GCA_945952315.1 uncultured Rhizobium sp.
CCAACAAGGAAAAGATCGCGATCGACGAAGCCAAGCGCCTCGGCATCCCGGTCGTTGCCATCATCGACTCGAACTGCGATCCGGATGCGATCAACTACCCGATCCCGGGTAACGACGATGCCTCGCGCGCCATCTCGCTCTATTGCGACCTGATTGCCCGCGCTGCCATCGACGGCATTGCCCGTCAGCAGGGTGCAGCCGGCCGTGATATCGGCGCCTCCGCCGAAGCTCCGGTCGAACCGGCTCTCGAAGAAGCAAACGCCTGATATCGGGCGTGCTGAGCCGGGCAGGGTACTCCCGCCCGGTTCTCAAGGATGCAAGTGCTGTGCAGGGCCGTTGTGACGAAGTGAGTTCAGCGGCCCTCGGCATTTTCAGGCCCGCCCCTTGCGGCTGACCTGATCTCCCCGTGATGAGGCTTCATCACGCTGTCACATTCTCGGGAAACAAGCGTTTCCCAAATCCGGATGCCGCATCCAGGCGCTGGTCTGGAAGGCCGGGCATCCTTCAAACCGACAAGAGGCAGACAATGAGCAACGTAACTGCGGCAATGGTAAAGGACCTGCGCGAAAAGACCGGCGCGGGCATGATGGACTGCAAGAAGGCCCTGGCTGAAACCAACGGCGACATGGAAGCCGCAATCGACTGGCTGCGCGCCAAGGGCATTGCCAAGGCTGACAAGAAGTCCGGCCGCACCGCCGCTGAAGGCCTGATCGGCATCGCATCCTCCGGCAACAAGGCTGTTGTCGTTGAAGTGAACTCCGAAACCGACTTCGTTGCCCGTAACGATGCCTTCCAGGACCTCGTCCGTGGCGTGGCTTCGGTTGCGCTCGGCACCGACGGTTCCGTCGAGGCGATTGCTGCTGCCAACTACCCGGCAACCGGCAAGTCCGTGACCGACACCATCAAGGACGCGATTGCCCATATCGGCGAAAACATGAACCTGCGCCGCGCTGCCGCTCTTTCCGTTGAGGAAGGCGTTGTCGCGACCTACGTTCACAATGCGGCTGCCGATGGCCTCGGCAAGCTCGGCGTTCTGGTCGCGGTGAAGTCTTCCGGCAACAAGGATGCGCTGAACGCGATTGGCCGTCAGGTTGCCATGCACATTGCCGCCACCAGCCCGCTGGCTCTGCGTCCGGAAGATGTGGATGCCGCTGTTGCCGAGCGTGAGCGCAACGTGTTCATCGAACAGTCCCGCGCCTCCGGCAAGCCGGACGCCATCATCGAAAAGATGGTTGAAGGCCGCATGCGCAAGTTCTTCGAGGAAGTGGCCCTGCTGTCGCAGTCCTTCGTGATCAACCCGGACCTGACCGTCGCTGCTGCCGTCAAGGAAGCGGAAAAGACCGTCGGTGCGCCGATCGAGATCACCGGCATGGCGCGCCTGCTGCTCGGCGATGGCGTGGAAAAGGAAGAATCCGATTTCGCAGCCGAGGTTGCTGCCGCCGCCAAGGGCTGATCGGCTGATTTTTCGGAAAAATCCGCGAAGGGTTTAACCGGACCGTTGAAAAACAGAAGGGCATCGCGTGACAACGCGGTGCCCTTCGTGTATCGGGCAAGCGATCATCTTCCGAGGAGTATCCATGACGGCTCAACCTGTTTACAAGCGCGTTCTCTTGAAGGCATCCGGCGAGGCCCTGATGGGCAGCCAGGGTTTCGGGATCGATGTGGCGGTGGCGGACCGGATCGCTTCCGACATCGCAAAGGCGCGGCGGATGGGGGTTGAGGTCGGCGTCGTGGTCGGCGGCGGCAATATCTTCCGCGGCGTGGCCGTGGCCTCCAAGGGCGGCGACCGGGTGACCGGCGACCACATGGGCATGCTGGCAACCGTCATCAATGCGCTGGCGCTGGCCACCTCCTTGCGCAAGCTCGATATCGATACCGTGGTGCTGTCGGCGATTGCCATGCCCGAGATCTGCGAAAGCTTCTCGCAGCGCGCGACGCTCTATCACCTCTCGCTCGGCCGTGTGGTGATCTTTGCTGGCGGCACGGGCAATCCGTTCTTCACCACCGATTCTGCCGCCGCACTGCGTGCTGCGGAAATGGGTGCGGAGGCAATCTTCAAGGGCACGCAGGTGGACGGCATCTATTCCGCCGACCCGAAGAAGGTGCCGGACGCAACCCGCTTTGACCGGCTTACCCATTCCGAGGTTCTGGAAAAGGGGCTCGCCGTGATGGACGTGGCCGCCGTTGCGCTTGCCCGCGAGAATTCCATTCCGATCATTGTCTTCTCGATCCACGAGGAGGGTGGCTTTGGCGACATCCTCACCGGCGGTGGTCGCAAGACGATCGTGACCGACAACTGATATTTCAAAACCAATCGCGGGGCTTTCTGTCGCCCTGCCCAGAAGATGGAGTTGACCTATGAGCGCAGGTGTTGACCTCAAGGAACTGAAGCGCCGCATGGAAGGTGCCGTGAACGCATTCAAGAGCGATATCGCTTCGCTGCGCACGGGCCGCGCCTCGGCCAACATTCTCGATCCGATCACGGTGGAAGCCTATGGCTCGCGCGTGCCACTGAACCAGGTGGCCAACATCACCGTGCCGGAGCCGCGCATGATCGGCGTTTCCGTGTGGGACAAGTCGATGGTGTCGGCTGTCGAGCGTGCGATCCGTGAATCGCATCTCGGCCTGAACCCGATCATCGATGGCCAGAACCTGCGCATTCCGCTGCCCGAGCTTAACGAAGAGCGCCGCAAGTCGCTGGTCAAGGTTGCGCATGAATACAGCGAAAAGGCCAAGGTCGCGATCCGTCATGTGCGCCGCGATGGCATGGATACCTTGAAAAAGTCGGAAAAGGACGGCGTTATCGGTCAGGACGAGAGCCGCAGCCTTTCTGACAAGGTACAAAAGATGACCGACGAGACGATTACCGAAGTCGACCGCTTGCTTGCCGACAAGGAAAAGGAAATCATGCAGGTCTGATTTCCGCAGAAGGGAATCGCTATCCTGTTCATTTCCAGGCGGACAATTCATGGCTGAAGACTGCCCCCAGAAGGTGCCCGCGCATGTTGCCATCATCATGGATGGCAACGGTCGCTGGGCGCGTGCGCGCGGCCTTCCGCGCACCATGGGGCACAAGAAAGGTGTCGAGGCCGTGCGCGAAGCGGTGCGCACGGCGGGCGATCTCGGCATATCCTATCTGACGCTCTTTGCGTTCTCGTCCGAAAACTGGCGCAGGCCCGAGGCGGAGGTGACGGATCTCATGGGCCTGCTCAAGGCCTTCATCCGTCGGGACCTGGCCGATCTCCACCGCGAAAATGTCCGCATCCGCATTATCGGCGAGCGCGAGCATCTGCGCAGCGATATCCTGCCGCTGTTGCTCGAGGCGGAAGAAACCACGCGCAACAACACGGCGCTGACGCTTGTCATCGCCTTCAATTACGGGTCGCGTGACGAAATTACCCGCGCGATGCGGAAGATCGCCCGTGAGGTGGAGGCTGGCCGGCTTCAGCCGCAGGCGATCACCCCCGAGCTGATCGATGCCCATCTCGATACGGCCGGCATGCCGGATCCCGATCTCATCATCCGCACCAGCGGCGAGGAGCGGCTTTCGAACTTCCTGCTCTGGCAGGGGGCCTATTCGGAGCTGGTTTTCGTGCCGGAATTCTGGCCGGATTTTTCGCGTGAGCTGTTCATCTCGACTCTGGAGCGCTTTGCCACGCGGGAGCGCCGCTTCGGCGGCCTGGCTCCGATAACCGCCGCAGCAGGGCAATAGCAATGAGTGAAGAGCTGAAGCTTCGGATCCAGTCCGCCATCGTCATGGCCATTGTCGTTTTGGCGACCACCTGGGCGGGCGGCATCGCGTTCCGGCTGCTGGCCGCCGCGATCCAGCTTCTCGTTTTCTACGAATGGTCGACCATGACGCGGCTGCGCGAGGAAAACCGGGTGGGTTTTGCCTTTGGCTGGGCGATCCAGATCCTGCTTGCGCTCTGCGTTGTGCTCGGTTTGCTGCAATTTGCCAGCGCCGCACTTCTCGGCTTCGTGCTTCTCGCGGTTGCCTGGGTGGCAAAGCGGCAGCTCTCCTACTGGCTGCCCGGCGGCCTGCTTTATGCGGGTCTTTCGGGCATTTCACTCGCGGCGATCCGCGGTGGTGATTCTCTCGGGCTGAAAGCCATGCTGGTGGTCTTCGCGCTGGTCTGGGGCACGGATATTCTGGCCTATTTCGTCGGCCGCGCGATTGGCGGGCCGAAGCTCGCACCGCGCATTTCGCCCGGCAAGACCTGGTCCGGTGCGATTGGCGGCACGGTGGCGGGCGTGTTTTTCGGCGCGCTGGTGATTTATATCTCGGGCGGAATGCTGTCCGCGGGCCTGCTTGTGCTGCTGTTTTTCCTCTCGGTTTTCAGCCAGATCGGCGATCTTTTCGAAAGCTTCATCAAGCGCCGGTTCGGGGTCAAGGATTCGAGCAAGCTCATTCCTGGCCATGGCGGGGTGATGGATCGGGTCGACGGGCTTGTTTTTGCCTGCTTTGCGGCGTTTCTGTTTACGCTTGCCGCGTCCGCACTCTCCAGTTGCGCGCAATGTTCAATTGCCAATTTCCTTCTGGGAATCGGGCAGGTCTAATTTAGGGAATTCTCGGCATGACGGCATTTGCAGGTATCTTTGGCCTTTTGACCGGGGAGATCGTGCCTTTCATCCTGATTCTCTCCTTGCTCGTCTTCGTGCATGAAATGGGACATTATCTGGTGGGGCGCTGGTCCGGCAT
>CAMFIE010000047.1 GCA_945952315.1 uncultured Rhizobium sp.
GCATCGAGATCCGCTACTACAACATCATCTACGATCTGGTGGATGACGTGAAGGCTGCCATGTCCGGTCTGCTGTCGCCGGAACGCCGCGAAACCTTCCTCGGCAATGCGGAGATCCTCGAAGTCTTCAACATCACCAAGGTCGGCAAGGTTGCCGGTTGCCGTGTGGTCGAAGGCAAGGTGGAACGCGGTGCAGGCGTTCGTCTGGTGCGCGACAACGTCGTTATCCACGAAGGCAAGCTCAAGACACTCAAGCGCTTCAAGGACGAAGTCTCCGAAGTGCCGGTCGGTCAGGAATGCGGCATGGCCTTCGAGAACTACGAAGACATCCGCGCTGGCGATACGATCGAGTGCTTCCGCGTGGAGCACATCACCCGTACGCTCTGATACGACCAAAACCCGATCCAGACACAGCCGTCGGGCCCGCCCGGCGGCTGTGTGTCATTCAGCCGGCGGGTTTCGACCTGAAGCCTTCGGCCTCGAAAAGCCACTCTGTTGGGTCCAAACCCCAAGGACATCAAAATGACCAAAGCTACCTCTTCCGCTCCCTCCCAGCGCATGCTGCGCGTCGGCGAGCAGGTGCGCGCAGCGCTCACCAAGGTATTGCAGCGCGGAGACGTGCAGGACCCCGTCATCGAAAAGACGGTGATCGCGATTTCCGAGGTCCGTATGTCACCCGATCTCAAGATCGCCACCGCCTATATTTCCCCGCTCGGTGTCACTGATCACCAGGTCGTCATCAAGGCACTGGCGAAGAATGCGAAATTCCTGCGCGGTCGGATCGGCCCGGAACTCAGGCAGATGAAATACATGCCGGAGCTCCGGTTCCGCGATGACACGAGCTTTGACAACTATTCGAAGATCGACGCGCTTCTGCGCTCGCCCGAAGTGGCCCGCGATCTCGATCCGCAGGAAGACGACGAGGTCTGATCGCGCCTCGCTCCCTCCTTCTTCTGATTGTCGGCGGCAAAGGCAGTCGACCCCCATATCCCGGAAATGAACCATGTCCAAACCGCGTAAACCCAAGGGCCGCCCGATTTCCGGCTGGCTGATCCTCGACAAGCCCTACGATTTTGGCTCGACCGAAGCCGTGTCCAAGATCAAGTGGCTGTTCAAGGCTGAAAAGGCGGGCCATGCCGGCACGCTCGATCCGCTGGCCTCCGGCATGCTGCCGATCGCGCTGGGTGATGCCACCAAGACCGTGCCCTATGTGATGGATGGCCGAAAGATTTACGAATTCACCGTCACCTGGGGAGAAGAACGATCGACGGATGATCTGGAAGGCGAGGCACTCAACACAAGCGACAAGCGCCCGGACGAGGAGGCAATTCGCGCGCTGCTGCCTGACTATACCGGTGTGATCCGGCAGGTGCCGCCGCAGTTTTCGGCCATCAAGATCGATGGCAACCGCGCCTATGATCTTGCCCGCGACGGCGAGGTGATCGATATTCCGGCGCGCGAGGTGGAAATTCATCGCCTGACGCTGGTCGGTTGTCCTGACACGCATTCGGCCCGCTTCGAGGTGGAATGCGGCAAGGGCACCTATGTGCGCTCGCTGGCGCGCGACATGGGCCGCGATCTCGGCTGCTACGGCTATATTTCCGACCTTCGCCGCACCTTCGTTGCGCCCTTTGCCGAAGAGTGCATGGTCCCTCTGGCGCGGCTTGTGGAGCTTGAGGCAATCGAGGATCAGGCAGAACGGCTCGAGGCGCTCGATGCCTTCCTGATCGACACGAGCGAAGCACTGTCGGCACTGCCGCACCTGGCCGTTTCGGAGGATCAGGCACACCGGCTGAAGATGGGCAACCCGATCATCCTTCGCGGTCGCGACGCACCGCTTCCGGCTCCGGAAGCCTATGCGACGACCCGCGGCAGGCTGATTGCCATCGGCGAGATCGCCGAGGGTGAATTCCGCCCGCGCCGGGTGTTTGGCTGACCCCTTTCCTTCCGGAAAGGAATGGAGTATAGGCACCGCAGCATGTGGCCGAAGGGCCACCTGCCTTCACGGCCAAGGCTGGACGACATCCCGGCTTCTGGCGACCTTTTCCTCCTATTGAAAGGATTGACCGATGTCGATCACCGCTGAGCGCAAGGCCGCACTGATCAAGGAATACGCAACCGCTGAAGGCGACACGGGTTCGCCGGAAGTGCAGGTCGCAATCCTGACCGAGCGCATCAACAACCTGACCGGCCACTTCAAGGACCACAAGAAGGATAACCATTCCCGTCGTGGCCTGCTGAAGCTGGTTTCGAGCCGCCGTTCGCTGCTTGACTATCTCAAGAAGAAGGACGAGGCCCGTTACACGAAGCTCATCTCTTCGCTGGGCATTCGCCGCTAAGGACTTCGCCGGCGGGACGCAGCCTGAAGGGTGCGCCCGCCGGTTCTCATTCCGGGAGCCGCCGCTCCCGCGCTATGGCGACAAGCCTCGCGAAACCACGGCGGGTGAAAACGCCTTCCGGATGTCCGCCCGCGCCTCCCAGTCGGGATGGCGGCAAGTGGAAACACGGAAGATGGCAGGCCGGATGGGCCGGATCTGCCAGGAATGAAACGCTGGCCTGTCATGGGGCAGGATTGCCGGATGCTTTTTCGGACCGGGCCGGGTCCGATGAAATCGAAGCCTCCTGTTGTCTTGCCCGTGATGGCGTCACATGACCGGCAGTTCTTCTGTCCGCGCGGGGATGGTCCCCGGGCGCGAAAGATCTGCCATTCGAAGGACAAGACATGTTTGATATCCATACAGTGGAAATCGAGTGGGCCGGTCGCTCGCTGAAGCTCGAAACCGGCAAAGTCGCCCGTCAGGCAGACGGCGCCGTTATGGCAACCTATGGTGAAACCGTGGTTCTCGCGACCGTTGTTTCCGCCAAGTCGCCAAAGCCGGGTCAGGACTTCTTCCCGCTGACCGTCAACTACCAGGAAAAGACCTATGCCGCCGGCAAGATCCCGGGCGGCTATTTCAAACGCGAAGGCCGTCCGAGCGAAAACGAAACGCTGGTTTCGCGTCTGATCGACCGTCCGATCCGGCCGCTGTTCCCGGAAGGCTACAAGAACGACACGCAGGTTGTCGTCACCGTTTTGCAGCATGATCTGGAAAATGATCCGGACGTCCTGTCGATGGTCGCCACCTCTGCCGCGCTGACCATTTCGGGCATTCCGTTCATGGGTCCGGTTGGCGGCGCCCGCGTTGGTTACATCAATGGCGAATACGTGCTCAACCCGCATCTCGACGAGATGGATGAATCGAGCCTAGACCTCGTCGTTGCCGGCACCAGCGATGCCGTGCTGATGGTGGAATCGGAAGCCAAGGAACTGGCAGAAGACGTGATGCTCGGCGCCGTGATGTTCGGCCACCGTGGCTTCCAGCCGGTGATCGATGCAATCATCAAGCTCGCTGAAGTGGCTGCCAAGGAGCCGCGCGACTTCACTCCCGAAGATCATTCCGCGCTCGAAGCCGAAATGCTGTCGATTGCCGAGACCGAGCTGCGGGCCGCCTACAAGATCACCCAGAAGGCCGAACGTTATGCCGCTGTTGATGCGGTGAAGGCCAAGGTGAAGGCGCATTTCCTGCCGGAAGAAGGCGAGGCCAAGTATTCTGCGGAAGTGATCGGCGCCGTCTTCAAGCACCTGCAGGCGAAGATCGTCCGCTGGAACATCCTCGACACCAAGAGCCGCATCGATGGCCGTGACCTGGAAACG
>CAMFIE010000048.1 GCA_945952315.1 uncultured Rhizobium sp.
CATCAAGCTGCTGGCCTTCAACCTTGAAGGCAAGGGAGAGCGCCGGAGCCGTGCTCACCCAATGAATATTCACGTACCAGACATCATCGGTTTTGGTATAACTGCCATCAAGGATGACACGCGGGATATTCTCATATGGCCAGTCTGAAGCCGTCCAGATCGTGTCATTGGCCGCATTGCGCAGCAGCCTGCGGCCGAGAGCAAGATCCGGATGGAAAATGCCGACAGTGTTCGACTGCCCGTAGAATTGCAGCGAGGGCAGCATGGCAGCGGTGATTTCAGGCATAGCCAGGACGGCGACACGCACCCTGTCATTCCGATAGATGGAAACTTTTCCAGCTTCAAAAATCAGAGTGTAGGAAAGAGCGGCCGACACCCGCAGAACTGCATGTTTGACGGCTGCAGCTGTCAGCTTGTCGATATATGCAGTTCCAGGAAGAAGACGGCAACCCGACTGGATAATCGGCTCGACACCGCGCATCACTTTCGCCGCTGAATAATACTGCTTGATCCCGACCTTTCCGCCGAGATCAGCCGAAAGCTGACCTGCATTCATGGAGCTTTGGAGAGGGCCGACACTCTTTTTCATCAGTACCTGCCATACCAGTTGTCGGAAACATTGGATTGATTGCGGGCATTCGAGAGAGGATCCTCGACAGCTGGGCTATCTGCCATAGGCTGCGAGGCCTTATCTTGAGCAATGAGCCGCCCGAACATGCCACCGGTCCCCTGCTGTGATGGAGATCCGAACGCCTGCTGTAGAAGATCGCCTTTCAGATTGTCGTCGTGCCAGACTGGAACGGCAAGATTACCGGCCAGGGCGATCACGAATGCCGCGCGGAAGCCGGGCTCCCAGCTTTCAGGATCAGTCTCGAATTTGCATACAGACCAGGTGGCATCGACGTTGGCATAAAGAGCACCACCCTCGATCATGAAATCACGATGCGCGAGCGGGTACGGCCGTGATCCAGCAGAGCGAAGGATCTTGAGCGGATTGCCGATACGATTTGCCGGAAGTGAGAACCCATAGCGCCAGCCGTTTTCGGGCGTTGCGGAAAGCTGCTCATTGCGTTTGGTGAGCGTCGAAAACGACCAATCGGAAAGGGAAAACGTGTAATCGACGGTGCGTTGCCAGCAAGCCTCGACCTGCTCGGAAAGATCGCTGCCATCGTCGATCGAGAATATGGGGCCAGCGCCGAGTTCTGTCAGCGCCCAGTTTACAATGGTTGCCTTGTCGATAGTCATGACGATCCCCAAAATGAAAAAATGCCGGGGCGTAAACCCCGGCTAGTTTGCTGCGCCCTGGATCAGGAAACCGGGGTTTCGAGAGCCACCGCAACCGCACCGGCCGTGACGGCCGTGCATTTGAGCGTCACGTAATTGGGTGTTGTGTTCACATCGACAACAGCATCAATGATCGAGCCAACAGACAGCTGATCCTTGCTGGTGTTCATGAAGCCAACCGTGGTGACTTCAGCGAGCGTGTGGGTGGTGGCATAGTCAAAGAACATGATCTGCTTGCCACCAGTGAGGGAGATCGTCGAGCGACGACGAAGGTCTTTCGGGTTATGCGCCATGATTTCCTCCGGGAGAAAGGCGATTTACGATAACGCAGGAGAACAAAGTGCGGCCCAGGCGATGGCTTGGGCCGCATCCTTAGTGATCAGGTCGGGCGAATAACGTTCTTGATTGCCTGCATACGGACGCGCTTCACACCTTCCGGGAGAAGGCCAACCGCAGCACCAGAGAGAGCAGCATCGCAAAGCAACGGCTTACCGGCCATGCCGATATATTCATTGATATCCATCTGTTCCCTCGACCAGAAGGTTTCGCAGCCGACGGCCGATTTCACCCACATGAAGGTATCGAGATACTTGGTATCATCCCAGCCGGACTGGCCAGCGGTATAGGCGCCGTTACCGTAGACGAAGTGTTCGTCAGGGATCGCCATGATGTTGACGCCACGGAACGTCGTCTTGTTCACCCGCGCGTTCATGGCCATCGGAAGATCCTTGGAACCCTGATAGTCGGAAGACGCGAATTCCTTGTACCACATCAGCTGTTCCCACCACATGTAGGGGATCGGCCAGAAAATCTCTTCATCGGTTCCTGCGCCGGCAATCTGGGCAATGGCCTGACTGACGTGCAGAAGATCGATGCGAGCAGAACCATCGCCGATTGTCGTAACCGTCGAGGGCGTGTCCGTCAGCGACGAGGTAGCCGTGGCAAACGTGTTCAAAGCATCGAGCTTGATCTGGTCACGCTTGCGGCGAACCGCCTTGGCCAAGGCATCGCCGATTTCGGCCTGATACGACGGAGATTGGCGAAGCGTGTCCTGGCTGCGGACAATTGCTTCAGCGGTATAGTCGGTTGCCTGCAGCGAGATCACGTCAACGTTGATGTTCTGCGGGCGGACAGCCTCGAGGCCGCCGGAAAGCGCATACATCTGGATACGGCCACCGGATACCGGGAACTTCACTGTCCCAGCGACGTTTTCGCCGGTTTTCATGGTGCCATCGAGAAGGCCACCATTGGAGGTCAGACGGCGCGTAACGTCGTCGCGGATTTTTTCTTTGAACCAGGCTTCTACACCCATGGTATTTTTCCTCTGAAAGATGGGGTTTCACCACTCAGAGGGCCGATTAGCCGCAATCTTTCCGGGTCCGGTTAAGGATAGCCGGGCTATTGCAGGTCGCTCCCGCCAGTGTAAAGCGATATTCGCACTGGCGGAAACGCGTTCAGTGTCAGTTTCCGTAGACCTTCTTGTAGTCTTCCTGCAGCTGGGCTGCACTGCGCGGATTATATTTCGGGTGCCCAACGGTGTTTTCAGGAAGTGCGGCGCGGCGCTCGAGATCCGATTTCGGGTCCGTTCCACGATCGCCAGGCTGGTTAAGGCTCGGTCCCCGGCCAGTTCCGGAAATCAGTTTCTGCACCGTTTCCATGAACTGGTGCCCTGCTGCTGTATCGCCGAGCATGGCCTTGGCATGCTCGGCTGCATCCTTCGAAAGCCCGGCACTGGTGAGGCTATCGACGAACGCGAAATTCTGGTTCATGCGCGCCTCACGCGCGGCCGTCTGCTCGGCTTCAGGCAAATGGCGGGCGTTGTCGGGGATAAGAGCTGCCTTTTCCGCGGCGAAATCAACCGGCGGCTCGAGGAGCCCAGCCTCGGCCGCACCGGCAAACAGCTCAGTGACCATGGTTTGGTAGGCCGTGCTTGAAATCCCATGCTCGAGCGCAACCTTGGACGCGCGTTCAAAGAGCGGATCCGCAGCAAGGCTGTCGAGGTGCGGCTTGATCACCTCGGGGATATCGCCCGTGAACTTGGCATACTCGGCAATATCGGCCGGAACCTGGTTGCTGGCATCGCGTGCCCGATAGCCATCGAGGGCTTTTTTCAGATTGTCGATCGTCTCCGGATCCGTCTTG